>CAWANE010000010.1:0-801083 GCA_963783345.1 uncultured Actinomycetes bacterium | reverse complement strand
CAGGGCCAGCCGGAGATCGCGCCGCCGACCAGCAGGACCCCGAAGCCCGCGCTCAGGGCCAGACGTCCGAGAAGCTGCGCTCGAGCGCGGCCGCCAGCGTTGCATCCCGGCGCTGGCGATGACGTAAGGCGAGGCCGATGAAGAGGAACTCGCTGGCCCGGTTGCCGGTCTCCCAGGCCGCCGGCGCCAGTCGCAGCGCCAGGGTCCCGAAGAAGCCCGCGGCGGCGAGGCCGAAGACCAGCGCGAAGGGCTGCCGGTCGGTAGCGCCGCCAGACGCCCACCAGCCCGAACGGCAGCGCGGCGGTGAGCATGAGCACGGCGAGCAGGGCGACCAGCCGGGCGCGCCGCCGGCGTTCGGGGCGATGTAGGAGCTGCCGCTCTGGAAGAGGGCGCGGGGCGGCGCCTCGCCGCCAACGGTGTTGGCGATCGCTTCGATCGCGCCCGTCAGCGGCGGAGAGAGGTAGCCGACGGTGGAGTCGGCGACGACGAACAGCCAGAGCAGAGCGAGAATCGCGGTGAAGGCGGCGAAAGGCCACGGGCTCGGCAGCCGCCAGGTCCTGCGCTTCACGAGCCAGAAGGCGATGGAGAGGCCGACGAGATGACGACGAGCGCGTAGGAGGTGAGGTGGTGGGTGACGACGACCGCCGCGATCGCCAGCCCGATCGGCGCGGCCCAGCTCGCGCAGCGCCTCCCTCGGCGTCCGGCTTCTCGCTCGGCGAGCAGCATCAGCACCACCACCAGCAGCGGCAGCGCCAGCGACTCGTAGGAGTACTGGGCCCCGTAGAAGAGGAAGTTGAAGTTGCAGGCATACAGCGCGGCACCGAGGCCGGCGACCTGGGCCGAGCCGCTGATCCGCCGCGAAGAGGAAGAAGAGGGCGCCGAGAGGGACACGCGGGCGACCGCGAGAGGATCGTCCCCGCCGCGTAGGTCGAGAGCCCGGTCAGTTGCGTCAGCGCCGAGGTGGCGCCCTCGAGACCCGGGTAGTAGGGGGTGACTTCGGAGGATCGGGTTGGAGTGGAAGAGGTGCTTGTGGACGTCGATCTGGTGTGCGTTGAAGGCGTGGATCAGCTCGTCGTAGAAGGTGAACATCGGCGAGTCGCGGAGCACTTTGACGCCGTAGAGCGCCGAGTCCCAGGAGGCAGACGAGCAGGAGCCGCTCGGTCGGTCGAGGCCCGTGGACCGGTGAGGCGGAAGAAGACGGCGAGGGCGATCAGCAGCACGCCGAGCCAGTAGAGGCCCATCGCCGGCCCCGACGACGTTCCGCGGGAAAGCGCGTCGGCGACCGAGCAGAGCAGCAGCCCGACGCCGGCGGCGAAGCCGATCGCGGGCAGCGGCAGGCCGTCGAGCCGGCTCGGTCTCGAGGGGGCGGCGGCGTCGATGGCCCGGCGAGCGCCGGCGTCGGGCTGCTGCCGCGCCGTCCCGGATTGCATCTGTCTGAAGTTAACGGCGCCTGCAGGCTTTTCCGCGCGCGGCGTGGGGCATGCAATCTGCCCCGCGTCAGGCGGCGGAGGCTGCCGTTCCGGCCTTCCGCTCGCGGCCCGGTCGAGGGGCGGCGCTTGCGGTGGATGATGCGCCCCCGTCGTGCCTCGCGCAGGATCGTCCCCAGCACCCGGAAGCCGTCCCTGAAGGTCTTCAGGTTGCTCTGCCCGGAGAGGCGCTCCTCCTCGTAGCTCGGCACCTCGGTGATCTTCATCCCCGATGAGGCGATCCGGAGGTTGATCAGCGTCTCCACCTCGAACCCGGGCACGTCGAGCGCGATGAACGGCAGGCAGCGGGCCCAGAAGGCGTTGTAGCCGTAGCAGAGGTCGGTGAAGTGGGTCCCGTGCAGGAGGTTGGCGGTGCCGCTGAGGCAGGCGTTGCCGAGGCTGCGCATCTTCGTGATGTCGGCGCTGCCGCCGCCCTCGAGGAAGCGCGAGCCCTTGGCGAAGTCGGCGCCCGCCTCCAGGGCGGCGACGAAGCGCGGGATCTCGGCCGGGTCGGCCGAGCCGTCGGCGTCGAGCATGACGACGAGATTGCCGGTGACGGCGGCGAAGCCGGTGCGGAAGGCGTCGCCCTTGCCGCGCCCGCTCTGGGTGGTGACGCGGATCCCGGGGTAGGCCCGGCGCGCCGCCTCGACGGTGTCGTCGGTGGAGTTGCCGTCGACCAGGATCACCTCGTGCAGCCCCTCGGGCAGCCGCTCGAGCACGTGCCCGATGTTCCTACCCTCGTTCATCGCCGGGACGACGACGCTGACCTGGGTGCGGCGGCTTTGGCGCCGATCGGGGCCCTTGTAGGGGGCGGCGCCACGGGCTGCGAGCGCCTCGACCTCGATCAGCGGCACGCCGCCGACCTGGCTCGGGGTGACCGACGGCGCCTCGAGCAGGTCGAGGGGGCGGGGGAGGAGGCTGACCGGGACGCCGATCGACTTGAAGGCGCGGACCAGTTCGAGCAGGCCCTCGTCGTCGGCGTGCTGGGTGGAGATGACGACGCGGTCGGCGTGGTAGCGCTCGACGACCTCCAGCGCGGCGACCCGCCCTTTCGACCCGGTGTCCCGCTCGGCCGGCGGCACGGTGCCGACCACGGTCGCGAAGTCCGCCAGTGGGCGATAGGCCCGGAGCCGCTCCGCGGTCGTCTCGTCGCCGACCAGGACCCAGCGCTCCTGGCGGTCGAGGCGCTGCAGGTAGGGCGCGCTGACCGCTCGGAACGCGGTGTCGAGGACGACGAAGACGCCCCAGAGGACGATCTGCTCGCCGGCGGCGATCGTGGTCAGCAGCGAGGCCGCCCAGGCGAACAGGCCGGCGACGACGAGCCGGATCGCCGGCCAGCCGGCGCCGTCTTCCCGCGCCAGCGCCCCCCGCGACGGGTGTGAGCCGTAGACGCCGAGGAAGCCGTAGACGAGGACGAGGACCAGTGGCGCCACCGGCAGCGCCGGGAAGGCGTGGGCGCCGCTGACGGCGACGATCAGGCCGAGCGCCGCGGAAGAGGAGAGGAAGTCGACGAGCGGCAGCAGCCACCAACCGGCGCCGCGGCGGGCAAGCGGCATCGCCCCCAGGGTGGGCCGGTCCTGGACGACGGCTTCACGCTGCGGTTGCGACTGCGGGGGGAAGCCGGAATCGAAGGGAATTTCGGAGGAAGGTGGGGGTTGCATTTCGGGGCCTCGGGGAGGTCGGCGGGAAGGGACGCACTCTTGAAGTCGGCTCTTGTCCGGGGGTTGCGGTCGGCACCCCCACTATCGGCAGCGACCCCGGGCGACGTTAGCCGCTGCCATCGAGCATGCGGCTGCGTCTGAGGTTACGGCATGCCCGGGGTTGCGACAGAATTTCTTCCCGGGTGACGACGCCGATCCGGAGGGTCCGCCTACAGCCCGTAGGCCTGCGCCAGCTCAGGGTCCTTCTCGGCCAGCAGTTCCGCCAGCTCGACCATCACCTTGCACTGCTTCCAGGTGGCGTCGTCCTGCATCTTGCCGTCGATCATGTGGACGCCGCGGCCGTCGGGGATCGCCTCCAGGACCTTCTTGGCGAACTTGACCTCGTCGGGCGGCGGGCTGAAGACCTTCTTGGCGATCTCGATCTGCACCGGGTGCAGCGACCAGGCGCCGACACAGCCGAGCAGGAAGGCGGCGCGGAACTGGGTCTCGCAGCCGGCGGTGTCCTTGATGTCGCCGAAGGGGCCGTAGAAGGGCAGGATCCCGGTCGAGGCGCAGGCGTCGACCATGCGGGCGATCGAGTAGTGCCAGGGGTCCTGCTGGGCGGTGATGCGGTCGGCCTCGGGGTTCTCCGGGTCGGCCGGGTCCTCCATCGAGCGGTAGCCGGGGTGGCCGCCGCCGACCCGGGTCGTCTTCATCCGCCGCGAGGCGGCGAGGTCGGCGGGCCCGAAGCTCATCCCCTGCATGCGCGGGCTGGCGGCGGCGATCTCCTCGACGTTGACGACGCCCTGTGCGGTCTCGAGGATCGCGTGGATCAGGATCGGGCTGTCGAGCCCGGCCTTCGCCTCCAGCTGCGCCAACAGGCGGTCGACGTAGTGGATGTCCCAGGCGCCCTCGACCTTCGGCACCATGACGACGTCGAGCTGGTCGCCGATCTCGGTGACCAGGGTGGTGAGGTCGTCGAGCACCCAGGGGCTCTCCAGCGAATTGACCCGGGTCCAGAGCGAGGTCTGGCCGAAGTCGGTCTCCTTGGCGGCCTTGATCAGGCCCTGGCGCGCCGCCTCCTTGCGGTCGAAGGGGATCGCGTCCTCGAGGTTGCCGAGCAGGATGTCGGTCTTCGCGGCGATCGCGCCCGCCTTGGCGACCATCTTCTCGTTCGAGAAGTCGAGGAAGTGGATCATCCGCGAGGGCCGGACGGGGATCTCGCGCAGCGGCTCCGGCGCGCCCATCGCAAGCGGGTGGAAGAAGTCTCTTGGGTTTCTCACGCTGCTCCTCGGTCGGGAATGAAACTGTGGGGCCGCCGGGAAATCTATTGATCGCCCATGTTTGCCGCCTGCGGCGGCCGTAGATTGGGCGAGGTGGAAGCCGGTGAGCGCGACAGCACCGAGGACTGGGTCCTTCCCGCCGGCGCGGCGCCGCCGCTGATGAGCGAGCTGGAGCATCGAGTCGACGAGGCGCTGGCCATCGCCAAGGCCTCCGAAGCGGCGGTGATGACCGTCGGCGCCGCCGCGATCGACGCCGCCGAGCAGGCGCGCCGGGCCGCCGACCTGGCCGAACGGGCGGCGCGCAGCGCCGAGGTGGCGACCGGCATCGAGCCCGGGGGAGACGTGGGCGCCGTGAGCGGTGCCCGGGCACCCGGGTCCGCCGGCCGAGGCGCCCGAGTCCCCGGTCGAGGCCCCTCGGCCACCGCTCGCGGCGCCCCGGGCCCGGGGCGCGGGGGTCGACCCGCTCGACGAGAGGCTGGAGCGCTTCAGCCGCCAGGCCGACAGGGTGCTCGCGCGGCTACGCGAGATCGAGGGCGCGGCCGAGCCAGCGGTGCCGTAGCCCGGCGGCGATCGCCCGGCCCACCTCTTCGCCCGCGCCCAGCTCGGCCCCGTCGAGCGCGCAGGCCGGCTCCACCCCGCGGACCGAGCCGACCAGGAAGACCTCCTCGGCGCCCAGCAGGTCAGGGATACGCAGCTCGGCCTCACGCGGCGCGAGGCCGAGCTCGGCGGCCAGCGCCAGCACCCGCTCGCGGGTGATGCCGGGGAGGATGCGTCCGTCGGCGGGTGGCGTCACCGGCACGCCGTCGAGGACGGCGAAGACGCTCGCCCGCGAGGCCTCGAGGACGGCGCCGTCGCGGTCGAGCAGGAGGGGCAGGTCGGGGTCGCTCCCCCCGGCCGGCCCCAGGCGGCTGCGATCGGCCCACTTGTGGGCGCCGAGGCCGCCCTCGACGACGAGGCTTCGCAGGCTCGCCGCCCGCTCGCGCGAGGGGAAGACGTCCGCCTCCGGGACCGCGGCGGCGACCGCCTCCAGCTCCGGGACCCCGTCCCCCGGGACGACCGTGAGCCGCAGCCGCCCCAGCTCGACCCCCCGCGCCCGCGCCTCTGTGAGCGCCCGCGCCCGCGCCGGCGGCTCGATCCCGTAGAGGCGGCGCAGGCTGGCGGCGAGCCGGTCCAGGTGCGCGTCCAGCTCGACCGGGCGGCCCCGGGCCACGAGCATCGTCTCGAAGATCCCCAGCGTGGGATCGGAGCGGAGCGTTGCCGGCATGCCGGGGGTATTTTGCCTTGGTGCCCGTCTCAGCGCCCGCCGCCGCGCCCGTCACGGTCGAGCTGCGCGTGCTCCGCCTCGACGCGCTGCACGACGCCGAGAGCGCTTTCGCCCACCTCTGCGCAGGCCACGAGGCCGCCTTCTGGCTCGACAGCAGCAGCGGCGGCGAGCGCGGCCGGTTCTCCTTCGTCGGCGCCGCCGGCGGGCCGCTCGGCGCCACCGTGACCTACGACGTCGGCCGCGGCGAGGTCCGGGTCGAGCGGTCGGGTGGGGTGGAGGTGCGCCGTGAATCCATCTTCGACCACCTCGGCGCCGAGCTGCGCCGCCTCGGCGCGCCGCGCCACCGCGGCCCGGCGCTGCCGTTCGCCTTCGACGGCGGCTTCGTCGGCTACCTCGGCTACGAGCTGAAGGCGGACTGCGACGGCGACCGCGCCCACGCGGCGGCCACCCCCGACGCCGCGCTCCTCTTCGCCGACCGGGTGGTCGCCTTCGACGCGCTCGAGCGGCGCACCTACCTGCTCTGCCTCTGCGAGCCGGGCGGGGAGGAGGAGGCCGACCGCTGGCTGGAGGAGACCGCCGGGGAGCTGGCGGCGCTGCCGCCGCTGCCGGAGCCCGGCCCCGCGCCCGGGGCGCCGCCCAGCTTCGCGCCGCGCCGCTCGCGCCGCCGCTACCTCGCCGACGTCGAGTCCTGCCAGCGCCGGCTCCGCGCCGGGGAGACATACGAGGTCTGCCTGACCGACACCCTGGTCGGCGACCCGCCGCCCGACCCGCTCTCCCTCTACCGCTCCCTGCGGCGCGCCAACCCGGCGCCCTACGCGTCGTTCCTGCGCTTCGGCGACGTCGCCGTGCTCAGCTCCTCGCCCGAGCGCTTCCTCGGCATCGATCGCGAGCGCCGGGTCGAGGCGCGGCCGGTCAAGGGCACGGCGCGGCGCGGGGCGACGCCGGCCGAGGACGCGCGGCTGGCGGCCGAGCTGGGCACCGACGCCAAGAGCCGGGCGGAGAACGTGACGATCGTCGACCTGATGCGCAACGACCTCGGCCGGGTCTGCGAGCTCGGCAGCGTCGAGGTGCCGGAGCTGATGCGGGTCGAGAGCTTCGAGACGGTCCACCAGCTGGTCTCGGTCGTGTGCGGCCGCCTGCGCGAGGAGGTCGGCGCCGCAGCCTGCCTGCGTGCCTGCTTCCCGCCCGGCTCGATGACCGGGGCGCCGAAGCTGCGGACGATGGAGATCATCGACGAGCTTGAGGGTGCGGCGCGCGGCGTCTACTCGGGCGCGATCGGCTACCTCGGCCTCGGCGGCGGCTGTGAGCTCAGCGTCACGATCAGGACGATCGTCGTCGACGGCGAGACGGCGACGGTCGGCGCCGGCGGCGCGATCGTGCTCGACTCCGACCCCGAGCGCGAGTACGAGGAGATGTTGCTGAAGGCCGCGGCACCGCTGCGCGCCTTCGGTCCCGGGCGCGACCCCGCGTCGATATCCTTGCCCGACCAGCGCCGGGGGGCCGCATCTGCGCCGCCGGCATCCGTCCCCGACGAGACGAGCTAGGAGCAATGGCCGTAGACACCGTGTCGTACAGCGAACAGACCGAGGACCAGAAGGCGATCACCGAAATGGTCCGGCAGTTCGCCGACGAGCAGATCATCCCCAACGCCGAGCACTACGACCACGAGGACTCTTTCCCGGAGCCGATCGTCGAGCAGATGAAGGAGCTCGGCCTGTTCGGGGTGACGATCCCCGAAGAGTACGGCGGCATGGGCCTCGACCTGACCACCTACGCGATGATCGTCGAAGAGCTCTCGCGCGGCTGGATCTCGATCTCCGGCGTCGTCAACACCCACTTCATCGGCTCCTACCTGCTGATGAAGTTCGGCACCGACGAGCAGAAGGACTACTTCCTGCCGAAGATGGCGACGGGCGAGATGCGCGCCGCCTTCTCGCTCTCGGAGCCCGAGGTCGGCTCCGACGTCCAGGGCATCAAGTCGACCGCGAAGAAGGGCGAGGACGGCAACTGGGAGCTGAACGGCCAGAAGATGTGGGTCACCAACGGGCTCGGCTCCAGCGTCGTCTTCGTGCTGATGAAGTCCGACCCGAAGGCGGAGCCCGCCTACAAGGGGATGACCTGCTTCATCACCGAGAAGGAGCCGTGGGTGGAAGAGAACACGGGCGACTTCAAGGGGCTCAACGTGCCGCCCAAGATCAAGAAGATGGGCTACAAGGGCGTCGAGTCGACCGAGCTCGTCTACGACGGCTACCGCTGCCCCCCCGAGCGCGTGCTCGGCGGCGAGGAGGCCGGCGTCGGCGAGGGCTTCGTGCAGATGATGGACGCGCTGGAGGTCGGCCGCGTCAACGTCGCCGCCCGCGGCGTCGGCATCGCCCAGCGGGCGCTGGAGCTGGCGCTCCGCTACAGCCAGGAGCGCAAGACCTTCGGCAAGCCGATCGCCAAGCACCAGGCGATCCAGTTCAAGCTCGCCGACATGGCGACCAAGATCGAGGCGGCCCGACTGGTCACCCGCAAAGCCGCCCGGATGAAGGACGCCGGCGAGCGCTCCGACCTCGAGGCGGGGATGGCCAAGCTGCTGGCCTCGGAGACCGGCAAGGAGTGCGTCGAGGAGTGCTTCCGCATCCACGGCGGCTACGGCTACTCGAAGGAGTACGAGATCGAGCGCCTCTACCGCGACGCGCCGCTGCTGCTGATCGGCGAGGGCACCTCGGAGATCCAGCGCATGGTGATCGGCAAAAAGCTCCTGCAGAGGCACAAGATCTAGATGAGGGGCGTCTAGTCGGATGGCCTCCACCTCTGACCTGATCCGCACCGCTGTGGAGCGGTTCCAGGCGGAAGTGCCGGCGCTGGCGAAACTGAAACTGGTCTTCGGCCTGCAGCTGAAAGCCAAACACGACATCCAGCTCTACCGGGTCGAGCTGCCCGGGCCGAAGATCAGCAAGGACCTCGCCCAGGACGAGCGGATCCTGGTTGAGATCGACCGCCCCCAGTTCAACGATCTGGCGGAGAAAGGGACGCTGAAGAGCTACCGCCGAGCGGTCGAGACCGGCCACATCAAGGCCACCGGCGACTCCAACGTGGTGAAGCTGATCGTCCAGGTGGTCGAGAAGCAGGAGGAACGCGCCAAGCTCCGCAAAGTGCACTGAGTCCGGCGTCCACCAGGCCGGCTCCGTCAGAGCCGGGTCAGGTTGTCGGCCTCGATGCCGCGGGTGACGCCGCGGAAGTCGATCACCTGGGACGCCGTGGCGACGACGTGGGCGTAGTCGACGCCTGGATGGGCGGTGACGATCGCGGCCAGGTCGGCGTTTGCCAGCGCCGGCTCGAGGTCGACCGAGGCGAGGCCGTGGCCGGGCAGCTCGGGAACGAAGGGGTCGTGGTAGGAAACGTCGCCGCCGAGGTCCTGGAGGCGGCCGATGATCTTCAGCGCCGGCGATTCGCGGGTGTCGCCGATGCCGCCCTTGTAGCTGGCGCCGAGGACGAGGATGCGGGAGCCGTTGACCGGCTTGGCGGCGGCGTTGAGGGCGCGCTCGATCCGTTCCACGCAGAAGCCCGGCTGGGCCTGGTTGATCTTGCCGGCGAGCTCGACGAACTCCGGGTAGAAGTCGAGTTGGCGGGCCTTGTAGGCGAGGTAGAAGGGGTCGACCGGGAGGCAGTGGCCGCCCATGCCGGGGCCGGGCTCGAAGCGCATGAAGCCGAAGGGCTTGGTCGCGGCGGCGTCGACCACCTCCCAGACGTCGATCCCGAGCCGGTCGCAGAGCTGGGCCAGCTCGTTGACGAGGGCGATGTTGACCGAGCGGAAGATGTTCTCCAGCAGCTTGGTGAGCTCGGCCGTCTCCGGCGAGGAGAGGACGATCACCCGGTCGCAGATCTCCTCGTAGAGGGTCCGCGCCCGCTCCGCGCAGGCGGGGGTCAGGCCGCCGACCAGCTTCGGCGTGGTGCGGATCGTGAAGTCGGTGCGGCCGGGGTCGATCCGCTCCGGCGAGAAGGCGAGGTGGAAGTCGCCGCCGGCGGCGAGGCCGGAGCGCTCGAGGATCGGCAGCAGGCGCTCGCGGGTGGTGCCGGGGTAGGTGGTCGACTCCAGCACGACCAGCTGGCCGGGGCGTAGGACGCCGGCGAGCGCGGTCGCCGAGTCGGCCAGGTAGGCGAGGTCGGGCTCGCGGGAGTCGCTGAGCGGGGTCGGCACGCAGATCACCACCGCCTCGCAGGGCGCCAGGTCGGCGTAGTCGGAGGTCGCCTCGAGACTCTCGGAGAGCGGCGACAGGGCCGAGTCAGACACGTCCTCGACGTAGCTTCGCCCGGCCGCGAGCGCCTCGACCTTGGCCCGGTCGAGGTCGAGCCCGACGACGTCGTGGCCGGCTTCGGCGAAGGCGACGGCGAGCGGCAGGCCCACGTAGCCGAGGCCGACTATCCCGATCTTCATCGCGGTGAGTCTAGATGCCGCTCTCACGGCTGCCGGTGATCCCTCTACCCTCACCGGGAGATGGCGAGACGAAGACGGACCCGGCCGAGTTCGCGGGCGCTGCTGGGGTTCGCGTCGTCCCTGGTGATGGCCACGGCCCTGGCGCTGCTGCTCTCGGCGCCGGCCGCCGCCGCGAAACCGGTGACGGCGGCCGCCGACTCGCTGCGAACGGCGTGGTACCCGGACGAGCCCCAGCTGACGCCCCAGCTCCTGGAAAGCGGCGGCTTCGGCCTCAACTTCTCGACGGAAGTGCAGGGCCAGGTGTACGCGCAGCCGCTGGTCTCGGGCAACACGCTGCTCGTCGCCACCGAGGAAAACTGGATCTACGGGATCAACGCCCAGAGCGGCGAAGTCGAGTGGGACAAGCAGGTCGGCACCCCGTGGAACTCCGAACACCTCTCATGCGCGGACCTGGCGCCGCATGTCGGCATCACCGGCACCCCGGTGATCGACCCGGTCACCAACGTCGCCTACTTCTTCGCCAAGACCTACGCGTCCGGAGGAGAAGGCCCGGCCGAGTGGCAGATGCACGCCATCGACCTCTCCAACGGCGAAGAGGAGAAAGGCTTCCCGGTGACGATCTCCGGAGAAGCCGAAAACCTTCCGGAAGAAGTCGAATTCGATCCCACTCACCAGCTTGAGAGGCCGGGCCTGCTGCTGATGAACGGGGTGGTCTATGCAGGCTTCGGCAGTCACTGCGACGAAATACCGTTCCACGGCTGGCTCGTCGGCGTCTCGACGAAGACGGCCCAGATCACGACGATGTGGGCGACGACCGCACACAATGGGGCGGCGATCTGGCAGGGCGGCGGCGGTCTCGTTTCCGACCGAGAAGGCCAGATCCTCTTCGCCACCGGCAACTCGTGGTCGCCGCCTGACGGACTCGGCAATGAACCCCCGGAAGGGCATCTCGGAGACTCGGTCGTCCGCGTCCAGGTCTCGCCCGAAGGCACGGCCGCGGCGACGGACTTCTTTGCCCCCTACAACAGTGAAGAACTCGACGAAGAAGACCTCGACCTCGGTTCGGGGGCGCCGATCGCGCTCCCCACGCCCTACTTCGGCACCACGGAATTCCCGCACCTGCTGGTCGAGGTCGGCAAATCGGGCGTGGTCTACCTGCTGAACCGCGACGAACTCGGCGGCAAAGGGCAGAAGCCGGAAGGAAAAAACCTTGACCTGGGGGAGACCTCGATCCCGAACGGGGTCTGGGGTTCGCTGGCGACGTGGCCCGGCGACGGCGGCTACGTGTACGCGCCCGCCCAGGGCGAGACGCCGGGGAACGGTGCCCTGGAGGTGCTCAAGTACGGCACCGACGAAGCCGGGAAGCCCGAGCTGATCTCGGACGCCCGTGCGCCCGGGCTCGAATTCGGCTCCGGCTCGCCCATCGTCACCTCCAACGGGACCACGCCGGGCTCCGGGATCGTCTGGGTCAGCCAGTGCTCGGAAGCGTTCACCTGTCACGGCTCCACTCTCAACGCCTACTCCGCCGTTCCCACCGGGGGCGAACCAATGCTGCTGTGGAGCCATGAAATCGGCATCTCGACGAAGTTCGCGCGACCCGACGCCAGCGGAAGCCGGGTGTACGTCGGCACCCGCGACGGCCACATCCTCGCGTTCGGCACGACCCACCACCTGCTCACGGTGCAGCGCGAAGGCGAAGCCGGTGGTTCGGTGTCCTCGAACGCCGCCGGGATCGATTGCGGCTCGAGCTGCTCGCACTCCTTCGCCGACGGGGAAAGCGTGACCCTGACCGCGACCCCCGCCAGCCACTTCGAATTCACCGGCTGGTCGGGGGGAGCCTGCTCCGGGACGGGGCGGTGCCATCTGGCCATGTACTCGGATGCCACGGTCACAGCCAGGTTCGCGGCGATCGTCCACTCGGTGACCGTCTCGAAGTCGGGCCCCGGCTCCGTCGTCTCCAGCCCGCCGGGGATCGATTGCGGCTCGAGCTGCTCGCACTCCTTCGCCGACGGGGAAAGCGTGACCCTGACCGCGACCCCCGCCAGCCACTTCGAATTCACCGGCTGGTCGGGGGGAGCCTGCTCCGGGACGGGGCGGTGCCATCTGGCCATGTACTCGGATGCCACGGTCACAGCCAGGTTCGCGGCGATCGTCCACTCGGTGACCGTCTCGAAGTCGGGCCCCGGCTCCGTCGTCTCCAGCCCGCCGGGGATCGATTGCGGAGCCACCTGCAGTACCCACTTTGACGAGGCCGCCAGCGTTACCCTCGAAGCGGCGCCGGAAGGCAGCACCGCGGTGATCTGGAGCGGCTGCACGAGCTCCGCCGGTCGGGCCTGCCATGTGGCCGACCTCGAGGCGGACCGGGAAGTGCGGGCCGTCTTCCTCTCGCGCCCCGGGACGAAGCTGACTCGGGTGAGGATCGATCGACGGCGGCGGAGGGCCTCCTTCAGGTTCCGGGGCACCGCCGCCACCAGCGGCTTTCAGTGCAGGCTGGTCAGGGTCGGGAGCGGGCGCCGCCGCGGCTCCAGGCCCCGGTTCTCCCGCTGCGCGAATGTGAAGGCGTGCATGAATCTGGCCCGCGGCCGGTACCGGTTCGAAGTGCGGGCGGTCAACGCCGCCGGACCGGATCGGTCGCCGGCCAGGCGCCGATTCAGGATTTGAGGGGGCGGTGCGGCCCGCCGCGGGCGCCAGATAGCATCCCGCGCCGCCAATCGAGAGAGAAGGGTCATACCGATGAACGACCAGAAGTACGAGCTGACCACCGACCAGGCCGAGCGCGAGGCTTCCGGCGCCCATGCCTACGGCCGCTACCTCGAGGAGTTCGAGGTCGGCGCCGTCTACAAGCACTGGCCGGCCAAGACCGTGACCGAGGCCGACGACCACCTGTTCTGCCTGATCACGATGAACCACCACCCGCTGCACCTCAACGACGTCTACGCCAAGGGCTCCCAGCAGGGTCGCAACGTCGTCGTCGGGCCGCTCGTTTACTCGTTGGCGCTCGGGATGTCGGTGTCCGACATCTCCGGCAAGGCGATCGCCAACCTGGCGACCGAAGAGCTGAGCCACCCCAACCCGGTCTTCCACGGCGACACCCTCTTCTGCGAGACCGAGGTGCTCGACGTCAAGCCGTCGAAATCGAAGCCAGACCGCGGCGTGGTCAAGGTCCACACCCGCGTTCTCAACCAGGACGGCGTGCTGGTGGCCGAGTTCAAGCGGCTGGTGCTGGTGCCGCGCACGAACCCCGGTAGCTGAGCTTCGGGCGTCCGCCGGCTAATGCGCCTCGCCGGAGGCGTGCGCCGGCGGGCGCGACTCCTCGGCGAGCGAGGTGATCTCGAGCGGTCCGTGGGCGGCCTCCTCGAGCACGGCGGTCGCCTCTTCGGCGGAGCGCGCGTAGAGCTCGACCAGGAGGTGGACGACGATCTGCTCGTCGTCGTGCTTGTGGAAGCGGACGTGGGTGAAGAACTCGCGCACGCCGGCGTCGCCGAAGGCGCCGTAGGTGAGGAACTCGATCGCCTCCGGCCCCGAGCAGGTCTCGACCCGGTCCTGGTCCACGGTGACCGTGCAGGAGGCGACCCAGGGGGTTCCGGCGACCATCCGCTCCCAGCGGTCTTCGATCGGGACGACGTGGTCGTCCTGAAAGGTCAGGTGCGGCTGGTCGTGCATGCAGTCGAGGCACTGCACGACCGATTCCTGGACCTCGTCGATGCCGTCGGCGAGCGCCCCGGTCTCCGGGTCCACCCGCCGGATCGCGTCGTAGTGGATCTGGATCTCGAGGTTCTGGGACCAGCAGCGGTAGCAGCGCAGCCAGGGCCCACGGTCGCCGTTCGAGTCGCTCATCTCTCCATTGTTGCGAGGCGGGCGCGTCGGCGCATTGCGCGTGAAGTCGTCGCTTCGGGTGCGAGCGTCAGGCGGCCGCGCCGGCGCCGGCGCGCCGGCTCACCAACTCGACGATCTCGCTCATGATCCGGTTGACGTCGAAGTCCTTGGGCGTGTAGACGCCGGCGACGCCGGCCTCGCGCAGGCGCTCGGCGTCGGCGACGGGGATGATGCCGCCGACCACGACCGGCACCTCGACGCCCTCCTCCCGCAGCAGGCGGACGACCTCGGGGATCAGCTCCAGATGGGAGCCGGAGAGGATCGAGAGGCCGACCACGTCGACGTCCTCCTGCAGCGCCGACTCGGCGATCTCCGCCGGGGTCAGGCGGATGCCCTGGTAGATCACCTCCATGCCGACGTCGCGGGCGCGCAGCGCGACCTGCTCGGCGCCGTTGGAGTGGCCGTCGAGGCCGGGCTTGCCGACCAGGATCTTGATCCGGTGGCCGAGCAGCCCGGAGGCCTCCTCGACGCGGGCGCGGATCTCCTCCAGCTGCTCGCGGTCCGGCGCCGGCGCGGCGCCGTCGACGCCGGTTGGGGCGCGGTAGGCACCGAAGACCTCGCGCATCGTCTGCGCCCACTCGCCGGTGGTGGCGCCCGCCCTGGCTGCGGCGATCGTCGCCGGCATGATGTTCTCGTTGTCCTCCGCGGCGACCCGGGCCAGCTCTGCCAGGGCGGCGTCGACCGCGCTCTGGTCGCGCTCGGCCCGCCACTCCTCCAGCGCCGCGATTCGCTCGCGCTCGACCTCGGGATCGGGGGTGAGGATGCCGCCGTCGGCGCCGGCGGTGAGGGGGGAGTCCTCGGTCTCGGTGAAGCTGTTCTGGCCGATCACCTTCTGCTCGCCGCGCTCGATCCGCGCCACCCGCTCGCGATGGGACTCGACCAGGCGGGCCTTCATGTAGGGGACGGCCCTGACCGCGCCGCCGTGCTCCTCGACCACGGCCATCTCGGCGCGGGCGCCCTCGGTCAGCTCCTCGACCAGACCGTCCATCACCACCGAGCCCTCGAAGATGTCGGGGTACTCGAGCAGGTCGGTCTCGTTGGCCAGCACCTGCTGGATCCGCAGGCTCCACTGCTGGTCCCAGGGTCGGGGGAGGCCCATCGCCTCGTTCCAGGCCGGCAGCTGGATCGCCCGGGCACGGGCGTCGCGGCTGAGGGTGACGGCGAGCGCCTCCAGCACGATCCGCTGGATGTTGTTCTCCGGCTGAGCCTCGGTCAGGCCGAGGCTGTTGACCTGGACGCCGTAGCGGAAGCGCAGCATCTTCTCGTCGCTGACGCCGTAGCGCTCGCGCCCGATCTGGTTCCACAGCGCGCCCATCGCCCGCAGCTTCGCGATCTCCTCGACCAGGCGGATGCCGGCGTTGACGAAGAAGGAGATGCGGCCGAAGACCTTGGGGAAGTCCGCCTCGGCGACCTGGCCGCGGGCCTTGACCTCGTCGAGCACGGCGATCCCGGTCGAGAGCGCGTAGGCGACCTCCTGCACCGGCGTCGCCCCTGCCTCCTGCAGGTGGTAGCTGCAGATGTTGGTGGGGTTCCACTTCGGCACCTCGTTGACGCTGAAGGCGACCATGTCGGCGATCAGCCGCATCGAGGGCTCGGGCGGGAAGGCATAGGTCCCGCGCGAGAGGTACTCCTTGATGATGTCGTTCTGGGTCGTCCCGGTCAGGGCCGAGCGGGCGACGCCGTTCTCCTCGGCGACCGTGACGTAGAGGCCGAGCAGCCAGGCGGCGGTGGCGTTGATCGTCATCGAGGTGTTCATCTCATCGAGCGGGATGCCGTCGAAGAGCTGGTGCATGTCGCCTTTGTTGGCGATCGAGACGCCGACCTTGCCGACCTCGCCTCGGGCGAGGACGTGGTCGGGGTCGTAGCCGGTCTGGGTCGGCAGGTCGAACGCGACCGAGAGGCCGGTCTGGCCCTTGGCGAGGTTGCCGCGGTAGAGCTCGTTGGAACGGCGGGCGTCGGAGTGGCCGGCGTAGGTGCGCATCACCCAGGGGCGGTCGCGCTCGGCAAGGCGGTGGTCGCTCATTGGCTCAATGTTATTTGGGCCGGGCCGAAATCCGACGTTCAGGGTCAAGAGGCCCGCATCTTTCGCGCGAGCCTGTGTTTAGGCTGCCGGGGGTCGTTCCGCCCCGCCGTATGAGAAAGCGATTCACAGCCACCCTCATCGCCTGCCTGGCCGCCGGCCTCCTCGCCTGCGCCGGCGCCGGCGCCGCGGGGATGATCGGCATCTACCGCAACGGGATGGAAACGCTGTCCCAGCGCAGCCAGCTGATCAAGCTCACCGGCCGCAGCTGCACCAGGGCGGGGGTCGGCGGTGCTCTGCGGATCACGGTCGGCAAGAGCACCAAGGCCTGCGCCCTGCGCACCCCGGTGGTCGGCCGCGATCTCGAGATCGCGGCCACCGAGAGCCTGCTCAGCACCACGCCGACCCGGCTCCAGCATGCCGCCTACCTGGGGCTGGAGCTGCGCGCGGGGGCCGGCGCCAAGTACCAGCTGCTGGTCTTCCCGCTCCAGACGAAGGCCCAGCTGATCAAGGTGACCCCGGAAGGTGCCAAGTACCTGGCGGTCGCCAAGGAACTGGAAGGGGTGCAGGGCCTGGACATGGCCAACACGCTCCGGCTCCGCGCGATCAACATCACCGAAGAAGGCCCCGAAAAAGGCCACGTCCAGATCGTCGGCTACCTCGGCCGCGAAGCCGTGGTCGAAGCCACCGACGAAGCCGCCGGCCTGGTCAAGGGCCGCGCCTCGGCGGTCACCGTCGGCGCCACCAAGGGCGCCAACGAACTCGCCGCCACGGTCGACAACGTCGTCGTCCGGGTCCCGAGCCCTTACTGAGGGTCTGCAGGGCCAGGTCCTAAGGCGCCGGCCGGGCCGGCGCCACCCCCGGCGGCGGTGGGAAGCGGACGTGTTCGTGCACGGCCTTGGAGACGAGGCGTGCGTACTCGCCGGCGCCCTGCGGGGTCAGGTGGATCCCGTCCCAGAACCAGCTTTCGGGCGCGCTCTGGGCCGCGGCCTTCCAGTTGACCAGCGTCGTGTGCGGCCAGTCTTCGGCCGCTTCGGCGAGCGCGTGGTTGGACTCTTCGACCCAGCTGACCGGGGCATGGTCGTTGACCAGGAACAGCTCGCCGACGTTCTTCGTCGCCTTCTGGATCGCCCTCATTTCGTCGCTGTAGAGGGGGCCGTTGTTGCCCATCTGGATGATCAGCGCGTCGGGATGGTGGCCTTCCCGCTTCAGGCGCTCGACGATTTCGACGAAGGTGCGCGCCTGGCGCCCGACTTCGGCGCTCATCGAGAAGCCGGGGCCGAGCCGGGCGGCGAGCCGGTCGGCGGCGCCGACCATCACCGAGTCGCCGAGGGCGATGATCCGCGGCGGCCGCGTCGGGGCTGACCCAGGCGGGGTGGGCCGGGACACGTGCGGCGGAGGCCCTTCGGCCGAGTCCCCGGCAGGCGGGCCCTGACCCGGCCCTTCGGTGCTGGCGTGGACGACGGCCGCGGTCGGCGCTGAGGCAGCGGCTTCGAGTTGGTGGTTGTGAGTGGCGAAGAGGCCGCTCCAGCCGACGAAGACGACGACCGCGAGCACGGTGGCGAGCAGGGCGGGCCGCGCCACCCGCAGCCAGCCGTCCGGCAGGCCGGGCAGCTTCGCCTTGCCGCGGAAGGGCAGCTCGACGAAGCGGTAGGAGAGGTCGGCGAGGACGAGGACGAGCGCGAGCTGCAGCGGGATCAGGATCCCCCGCGGCAGGTTGACGTCGACGCCGGGGCGGGTCAGCGCCAGCACCGGCCAGTGCCAGAGGTAGAAGCTGTAGCTGCGCAGGCCGAGCCAGAGCACGGCCGGCCGCCCGAGCAGGGCGCCGAGCCGCGAGGCGGGGTGGGCCAGCACGGCGAGCAGCAGGGCGGTGACCAGGGCCAGCCAGAGGTAGCCGCCGTGCCAGAGGGCGAGGTCGTAGTCGTGGACGTGGACGAAGCTGAGCACGACATAGGCCAGGGCCAGCACGCCGACCAGGTCGAGGATCGGCCCGACCAGGGAGCCAAAGGTGCGGTTGCGACGCAGCTCGATCGGGCTCCAGACGAGCCCCAGGGCGACGCCGGCGAGGAGGCCGACGGCGTGGGTGTCGGTCCCGTAGTAGACGCGCGAGGCGTCGCCGCCGGGGTCGAAGAGGATCCAGGCCAGGGCGACCGATCCGAGTGCCCCGGCGAGGACTCCCAGAGCCAGTCGGGCCCGGCCGAACAGCTTCATCCCGGCGGCGAAGACCAGCGGCCAGAAGAGGTAGAACTGCTCCTCGACCGAGAGTGACCAGAGGTGGGTGAACAGCGAGGGGCTCTGGAACTGTTCGAAGTAGGACTGGTGACTGAAGATGAAGTGCCAGTTGGCGAAGTAGAAGAGCGAGGAGACGGCGTCGCCGCGCAGCGAGTCGAGTTGACTCGAGCGGAAGATCGCCCCGAGAATCATCGTCACCGCGATCAGCACGCCGACCGCGGGCAGCAGTCGCCGCGCCCGCCGCAGCCAGAAGCGACCGAGCTTGACGCGGCCGCCGGCGCGGAACTCGCGCAGCAGCAGCGAGGTGATCAGATAGCCGCTGATCACGAAGAACAGGTCGACCCCGAGGAAGCCTCCCGGCATCCAGCTGACATGGGCGTGGTAGAAGAAGACGGCGAGGACCGCGAGTGCCCGGAGGGCATCGATTCCAGGCAGGTAGGGGAAACGACTGTCCTGCGGCCGGCTCATCGCGTTGCATAATGCTGGTCTATGTCGACGACGACCGTCGAGCGACCACGCAACATCGGGCCGGGAGCAGGGTTGGGGGGCAACTGGCGCGTGATCGTGCGCAACGACAACCACAACACGTTCGACCACGTGGCGCGAGCACTGGCGCGCGTGCTTCCGGGCGTCAACGTCGAGCAGGGGCACAGGATGGCGGAGCAGATCCACAGCAGCGGGCAGGCGATCGTCTGGACGGGTCCCCGTGAGCCTGCTGAGCACTATTGGCAGCAACTGGAGGCGGCGGGGTTGACGATGGCACCGCTCGAGCGGGCGTGAGGCCCAAACCACGGCCGGGGGTCGTGGCCGCGCTGGTCGCCGCCGCGGCGATCGCCGCCCTGGGCGCGTCGGCGCCCGGCGCTGCCGCATCCGTGCTGCCCAGCGGCTTCCAGGACACCACCGTCTTCAGCGGCCTGCACGAACCGACCAAGCTGCGCTTCGCGCCCGACGGACGCGCCTTCATTGCCGAGCGCAAGGGGAAGGTCCTCGTCTTCGACAGCCTCAGCGACAAAGAACCCACCGTCTTCGCCGACCTCAGCGAAATGGTCTACGACAGGGGCGACCGCGGCATCCTCGGGATGGCGCTGGACCCGAAATTCGAAGAAGGCCGGCCCTACGTCTACGTCCTCTACACCTTCAACCACCTGCTCGGCGAAGAAGCGCCGCCGCCGAAATGGGAGGGCGAAAGCACCGAAGGCGACCCCTGCCCGGCGATCGAAGGGTCCAGCGAAACGGCCGAAGAACTGAGGAAAAAGGGGATGGACTGCCCGGTCAGCGGCCGGCTGGTCCGGCTGACGGCCGAAGGCGACCACGCCAAAGCGAACGGGGAAGGGAAACCGGAAGAAAAAGTGCTGGTCGAAGACTGGTGCCAGCAGTACGACTCGCACTCGATCGGCGACCTCCAGTTCGACTCCGAAGGGAACCTCTACGCCAGCGCGGGGGAGGGGGCGAACTACACCTCGCCCGACTACGGCCAGGACGGACTGCCGGAACCGAATCAGTGCGGGGACCCGCCCGGCGAAGTCGGCGAAGCGCTGACGGTCCCGACCGCCGAAGGGGGCTCCCTGCGGGCACAGAACCCGGAAAACCTCGACGGGACCGTGATCCGCGTCAATCCCGACACCGGCCAGGGCCTGCCCGGCAACCCGCTCTACTCGAGCCTCGACGAAAACGAAAAACGGGTCGTCGCCGAGGGCTTCCGCAACCCCTTCCGCTTCGCGATCGACCCCGAGACCCACGAGGTCTACGTCGGCAACGTCGGCTGGAGCACCTGGGAGGAGATCGACCGCTTCGCCCCGCCGCTGGGCGAAACGACGAGCCAGATCTACAACTCGGGCTGGCCCTGTTACGAGGGGCCGGAAGAGACCCAGGGCTTCAAGATCCTCGGGCTGAACGTGTGCGAATCGCTGTACTCGACGCCGGGGTCCACCTCGCCGCCGTTCTACGCCTACGAGCACGGGGAACCGCTGACGCCCTATGACCCGTGCGAATCCCAGTACGGGTCGGTGATCAACGGCATCACCTTCTACGAGGGGAGCGCCTTCCCGTCGGCCTATGAAGGTGCACTCTTCTTCTCCGACGGGGCCCGCCAGTGCATCTACGTGATGTTCCCCGGCGAAAACGGTCGGCCCGACCCCTCGACGGTGACGCCGTTCCTCACCTACGGCGGCCTCTACCCGACCGCGGTCGACCTCGAGGAAGGGCCGGAAGGCGACCTCTACTACGTCAACCTGTTTGGTCCCAGCTTCGATGCCAACGCCGGCACCGTTCACCGGATCTCCTACTCCTCCGGCAACCAGCCGCCGGTGGCCCAGCTCAGCGTCGACCACGAATACGGGCCGGAACCGCTGGGAGTCGAATTCGACGCCAGCGGCTCGACCGACCCGGACAGCGGCGAAGAACTGACCTATGAATGGGACCTCGAAGGCAACGGCGAATTCCACCCGGGCGGGCCCACGGCGACCAAGACCTTCAATGACGGGAAAAGCGAAAACCACACCGTCGCCGTCCGGGTCGAAGACGAACACGAAGGGACCAGCCTGGCCCAGGTGACGGTCTACCCGGGCGACACCCCACCGGTGCCCGAAATCATCGCGCCATCGCCCTCGCTGATGTGGCACGTCGGCCAGAGCATCGAATTCGAAGGAGCCGCCTCCGACGCCGAGGAGGGGTCGCTGCTGCCGACCAGCCTCGACTGGAGCTCGCTCCTCAAGCACTGCCCGTCCTCGTGTCACGTACACCCGCTGCAGGCCTTCCCGGGCGTGGCCTCGGGCACGATTGTCGCCCCCGAACACGACTACCCCTCGGGGATCGACCTGACGCTGACCGCGACCGACTCGCGCGGGCTCTCGGCCAGCAAAACGATCGAACTGGAGCCGGAAGCCGTCGAAGTGGAATTCGAATCGGTCCCGAGCGGGGTGGGGCTGAGTGCGGGGTTGGTCAGCGAAGAAGCCCCGTTCTCGTTCAAAGCGATCAAGGGGTCCAACCTGCTGCTGGTCGCGCCGACGACCACTGCGGTTGGCGAAACGACCTACGCCTTCCAGGCGTGGTCGGATGGCGGCGAACGGTCCCATGGCGTCACTGCCAACGCCGACGCCACCTACACCGCCGAATACGAGGCGCCCGAAGCGGCGCTGACGCCCTCCCAGAGCTGGAACGGCTCCGGCGAACTGGAAGTCGAATTCGACGCCTCCGGCTCCAGCGGCGAAAGCCTCGAATACGAATGGGACACCGGCTCGGGCTTCGAAGCGGCGAGCGGCGAATCGTCCAAGACGATCCCCGTCGCCGACGAATCGCCACATACCGTCAAGGTCCGGGTCAAGGAGCCGAGCGGTGCCACCGACGTCGCCGAAAAGACCGTCCAGGCGGTCGAGCTGCAGCTGCACTCCAGCCCCGGCGGCGTCTCCCTGAAGGCCGCCACGGTCGAAAAGACGGCTCCCTTCCAGATCTTTGCCCTGCAGGGCTCCGAACTGCCGTTGGAAGCGCCGGAATCCTTCGAATCCGGCTCCAAGACCTACAAGTTCAACGGCTGGTCGGACGGGGAACCGCGCACCCACTCGATCATCCCCACCGAAGCGAGCACCTACACGGCCACCTACAGCGCCCCGACCGCCCAGCTCGAACTCGCCGCCAGCCCTCAAAGCTGGAACGGCTCCGGCGAACTGGAAGTCGAATTCGACGCCTCCGGCTCCAGCGGCGAAAGCCTCGAATACGAATGGGATCCCGAGGGTGATGGCAGCTTCGAAGCGGCCAGTCCGGAATCGACCAAGAAGCTCCTGGTCGAAGCGGCCGGCGAACCGACCGTCAAGGTCCGCGTCAAGGACTCTCACAGCGCCACCGACGTCGCCGAAGAAACGATCCAGGTGGTCGCACTGGGGCTCGCCTCCGAACCGAGCGGCCTGCCGCTGAAGGCCGCCACGGTCGAAAAGACGGCTCCCTTCACGCTGCTGGCCCTGCAGGGGTCGAGCATCGGTCTGGAAGCGCCCGCGGAATCGACGCTCGGGCCGACCGAATACCTCTACTCCTCCTGGTCTGACGGCGAACCGCGCACCCACTCGGTGACCGCCAGCAGCTCAGCCACCTACACCGCCCACTACACCGAATACGTGTCGCCGACCGCCTCCCTCGCCACGCCCTCCCAGAGCTGGAACGGCTCCGGCGAACTGGAAGTCGAATTCGACGCCTCCGGCTCCAGCGGCGCAAGCCTCGAATACGAATGGGACACCGGCTCGGGCTTCGAAGCGGCGAGCGGCGAATCGTCCAAGACGATCCCCGTCGCCGACGAATCGCCACATACCGTCAAGGTCCGGGTCGAAGACTCCCTGGGCGGCAGCGATGAAGCCGAAGCGACGATCGAAGCCGTCGCGTTGCAGATCCACTCCGAACCGGCAGGGGTGTCCCTGAAGGCCGCCACGGTCGAAAAGACCGCGCCCTTCCAGATCTTTGCCCTGCAGGGGTCGAGCATCGAGCTGGGCGCATCCGCGGCGGCGACGCTCGGGTCGACCTCCTACCTCTTCTCCGCATGGTCGGATGGCGGCGCCCGCACGCACCCGGTGGAGCCGGGTGCCGCGACCACCTACACGGCCAGCTTCGACGCGGTTCCGGTCGTCCAAGTACCGCCGCCGGTCGAACCGCCGCTGGCCCCGCTCGCGACCGAAATCGAGACGAGACCGGCAAAGGTAACGCGCCGCGCCTTCGCGAAGTTCGCCTTCTCGGTTGCCAACCCCGGCGCGCGCTTCTACTGCAAGCTCGACCGCCAGCGGTTCCGGCGCTGCCACTCGCCGCGCGTCTACCGGCACCTGAAGCCTGGCAAGCACATCCTCCGCCTCTTCAGCACCTACCGCGGCATGCGCTCCGACCGGATGACCTACCGGTGGAGGGTCCTTCCCCGGCACCACCGGCACGGCTGAGGCGAGCCACGCCTTGCGGCCGCTCGCCGGCCGCCGCTACTCGGCGACGACGATGGTGTGCCAGGTGGGGAGGAGCGGCAGGTCGTAGAGGTCGATGATCGTCTCGCGGGCGGCCTCGACCTCGGCCGAGAACCAGAACCGTTCGAAGTCCGAGTGCTTCTCCCAGACCGAGGTCTGCTGGAAGGCCTGCGGGTCGTCGACGGCGCGGGTGAGCGACCAGCTGCGGGCACCGTAGGCCGGCATCTTCGCCGCCACCGGTTCCCAGAGGTCCAGCCAGCGATCGGCGCGCATCGGCGCGATGTGCCAGTCCAGCCTGCAGACCTCCATCAAATGCCCCTTTCGGTGTTCTCTTGCCCTGCGCTCATGCTCCGACCTCCGCGCGGATCGCGCCGGGTCCCGGCTCGACCTTGCCCTCGTCCTCGGACTCGGCCCCGACCAGGATCGAGATCTTGCCGAGGTGCTTGTTCTCGTGCAGCAGCTGGTGTGCGTCGGGGACGCCGTCGAAGTTCATCGTCTGCCAGAGCACGGGGCGGATCTTGCCCTCGGCCATCAGCTGGTTCGCCCGCATGCACTCGTAGGCGTTGGCGAAGTGGGAGCCGATGATCTGCTTCTGGCGCATCCACAGGTAGCGCACGTCGAAGTCGAGCTGGAAGCCGGAGGTGGCGCCGCAGATCACGACCTTTCCGAACGGCTTGACGACGAAGACCGAGGTCGGGAAGGTCGCCTGGCCGACGTGCTCGAAGACGATGTCGGGCGCGTCGCCGAGGATCTCCTTGACCCGCTTGGCGAAGCCGCGCGAGGCCTTGAAGCGCTGCTTGTCGGCGGCGGGGTCGGTGAGGTTCTCCTTGGTCCGCATCATCTCGCCGAACTCGCGGCGGTTGATGTAGTCGACAGCGCCGAGCTGCTTGACCAGCTCGCCCTTCTCGTCGGAGGAGACGACGCCGACCGCGTTGGCCCCGGCCGCCTTGCAGAGCTGCACGGCGAAGACGCCGAGACCGCCGGCCGCGCCCCAGATCAGGACGTTCTGGCCGGCCTGCAGCTTGCACTGGTCGATCAGCATCCGGTAGGCGGTGAAGTAGGTCAGCCCGTAGGCGGAGGACTCGGCCCAGCTGAGGTTCTGGGGGCGGGGCAGCAGCTGCTGGGCCTGGACCTTGGTGAACTGGGCGAAGGAGCCCCAGGTCGTCTCGTAGCCCCAGATCTTCTGGCTCGGCGCGGCAAGCGGGTCGAGCCCGTGCACCTCGACGTCCTCGTAGGAGGCCTGGTTGCAGTGGATCACGACCTCGTCGCCAGGCTTCCAACGGGTGACGCCCTCGCCGACCTTCCAGACGATCCCGGAGGCGTCGGAGCCGCCGATGTGGTGGCCGTACTCGGGGTGGTCGCCGTAGCCGAAGACGGAGACCGGCTTGCCGAGCGCCGCCCAGACGTTGTTGAAGTTGACCCCGGCCGCCATCACCCGCACGACCACCTCGAAGGCGCCCGGCTCGGGCACCTCGATCTGCTCGAGCTGGAAGGCGTCCTTCGGCTCCCCCTCGCGCTCCTGCCTGATCACCCACGCCGCCATCGTCTCCGGCAGCGTCCCGGGCTCTACTTCCAAGTTCGAAATTTCGCTCGTGTCAACGGCCAAAACCGGCTCCTCCGCATCGTCGGTCATTGGCGGGCAATCCTAGATGTTCGATTCCGAATCCGGCCTGCGGGGAGCTAGTCGAGCACGGGGGCGTCGCTCTCGCGCAGCTCCGGGGCGGTGATCTCACGGACCGTGATCTCGATCGGCTCGGGCGGCTCGATCTCCTTGCCGGTGGCGACGCCGAGCTCCTCGACCCTGCGCAGCTGCGGCAGCAGTCGCCGCTCCATCGAGCCGACCGCCGAGTCGTAGGCGCCGGCGGCGGTGGTCAGGCCACGGCCGACCTTGTCGAAGTCGGCGAGGAACTTGGCGAAGCGCGCGTGCAGCGTTCCCGCCGCCTCGGCGATCTTCTCCGCCTCGGCGACCATCTTCTCCTGGCGCCAGCCCAGCTCCATCGTCCGCAGCAGGCCGATCAGCGAGGTCGGGCTGACGACGAGGACGTTGCGCTCCAGGGCGTAGTCGAACAGGGTCGGGTCGGCGGCGAAGGCGGCGTGCAGGGCGGGCTCGTTGGGGACGAAGCAGATCACCAGGTCGGGCATCTCACCGGCCTTGAACTGGCCCTGGTAGTCCTTCGAGCTGAGGCTGCGGACGTGCTCGCGGGCCTGGCGCGCGTGGCGCTCGAGCTGCACCCGGCGCTCGCTCTCGACCTCGGCCTCCTGGGCGTCGAGGAAGGCGTCGAGCGGGACCTTGGAGTCGGCGATGAAGCTGCGCCCTTCCGGCAGCAGGAAGCGGGCATCGGGACGCAGCCTGCCGTCCTCGGTGTGCAGCGTCTCCTGCAGCTCGAAGTCGACGTGCTCGGTCATCCCGGCGATCTCGACGCAGCGGCGCAGCTGCAGCTCGCCCCACTGACCGCGGGTCTGCGGCTGGCGCAGCGCCTTCTTCAGGCCCGCGGTCTCGCTGTTCAGGTTGCCGACCGTCTGGCCCACCTGCTCGATCAGGGCGCGGGTCTGCAGGTCGGTCTCGCCGCGCCGCTGGACCTCCTTCTCGATCTTCTCCTGGCCGCGGGCGATCCGCTCCGCCAGCGCCTTGATCTCGGCCTGGCGCCTGTCGAGCGACGCCTCGGCCGTCTTCGCGTCGACCTTGCGCGCCTCGTCGTTGGCCTGCAGCAGGCTCGGCAGCGCCTCGGAGACCGCCTTGGAGGCGGCCTCCCGCACGGCGGCGTCGAAGTCCGGCTGCTCGGCCGGCTCGGGCTCGCGGCGGCCGAGCAGCGCGTAGACGAGCGCGGCGGCGAGAACGAGTACGGCGATGGCGAGGACGACGGTCACGACCACCCATGCTGCCACTCGCCCCAGACGCGACCGCACCCCCGAGAACCGCGGTCGATGGGCCGATTTCCCCACCCATGTCGTGGGAAATCGGCCTGTCGGCGCCTCTACGGGAGCAGGACGTCGTTCTGGGAGGAGGCGCGGTAGGGGCCGACGGCGAGCCTGTCGCTGGCGGCGATGCCTGCCGCGGTGATCGTGTAGGCGCCGGTCGGGAGCTCGGTCTGGAAGGTTTCCGGGCTGTGGGCCAGGGCCGTGCCGAGCTCCATTTCCCGGGTGCCGTGGAGGCGCACCGCCGAGCTGCGGCCGGTCTGGTTGGCGACGACGAAGACGACGTCGAGCGGCCCCCTGGTCTTGATCGGCGGCTGCGCGTGGTTCTGGTTCTGAGGGATCTGCTGCGTCCGTTCCGGCCCGAAGGCGATCCGGCGCGGCTGCACGATCACGCCGCGGGGGCTGATCGTCACGCTGACCCGGGTCGGGACCTGGGGCCGCGGCTTGTTGGCGTGGCTCGAGGTGCCGCACCCCGCCGCCGCCAGCGCCGCCGCGAGGACGCAGACCGCCGCCGCTCTAGCTCTCCCACAAGCCATCGCGGCTGAATCTAGCCGAAGGGAAGGTCGCTGACCGCAGCCGTAACGCCATCTTCACCTACGGCCAGCTCGGCGCCGGGCTCGGCCTCGCGGCGCAGGATCGCCAGCCCGATCGGCCCCAGGGCGGGGGAGACGGCGGCGCTGCCGAGCCTCCCCACCTCCTTCTCGCCGAGCCGAAGCGGCGCCCCCGGCGCCGCCGGGGCGCTCAGCCGCAGCCCGCGCAGGTGGCGGTTGGGGCGGCCCTTGTAGTGGAGCCGGGCGACCGTCTCCTGGCCGATGTAACAGCCCTTGGTGAAGCTGACCGCGGCCTCGACGATGCCCGCCTCGGCCGGCATCGTCTCGGTCCCCATCTCGGCCCCGAAGCGGGGGACGCCGGCCTCGATCCGGAGGATCTCGGCAGCCGCGGCGGAGACCTCGACCGCGCCGGCGCCGAGCAGCGCTTGGCGCACCCGTCCCGCCTCGGCGGCGGCGCAGATCAGGTCGACGCCGTCGCGGGTCCCGGCCGCCAGGCAATCGACCCCGGCGACCGTGGCGGCTTCGCAGGCGTTCTCCGGCAGCGGCGCCGTGGCGGCGACCTCGGCGCTGCGGGGGCCGATCAGGGAGAGGATCGCCTGCTCCTCGCCGACGTCGGCGACGGCGACCTCGCGCCCGATCGAGTACATCGTCAGGTGCCGCAGCGTCGCCTCGCGCGCCTCCGGCTCGGTGTCCAGCCAGATCGCCACGCTTGCGCTGTTCGTTTCCGGGGATATGCCGGGCAAAGGAACGGCGGAGCAGTTGAGCACGCGCATGTCGGCCTGCATGTGGCCCTTGCGGTCGAGCAGGGCGGCGTATTGGCCCTCGCCCGGCTCCAGCGCCTCGACGTCGTTGGTCAACTGGCCCTGCAGATACTCGGCGGCGTCGGGGCCGGTGATCGCCACCTTGCCGCGCCCGGAGCGGTCGAGCAGGCCGCATTCCTCACGCATCTGGCGGTACTGCGCGTCCAGCTCGACAGCGGTCTCCGGCATCGCCGACGATTCTAGGAAGCAGCCGGCTCGGCCGCCCGCCAGTCCTCTTTTCGATGTGTCAAACTCCGATTTAGACGTGTCGAAACCTGAGACCACCACCCAGGCGATCGAGGATTACGCGAAGGCGATCTACGCGATCTCGCGCGAGCGCGAGGGGCCGGTCGCCAACGGCGAGGTCGCGCAGCGGCTGGAAGTCACGCCCGCGACCGCGACCTCGATGCTGAAGCGGCTCGGCGACCTCGGCCTGGTCGACTACGAGCCCTACAAGGGCGTGTGCCTGACCGCGGCGGGGGAACGGGTGGCGCTGGAGGTGATCCGCCACCACCGCCTGCTCGAGGCCTACCTGGCGGAGGCGCTCGGGATGCCCAGCGACCGCGTCCACGAGGAGGCCGAGGTGCTCGAGCACTACATCTCCGAGGAGCTGGAGTCGCTGATGGCCGCCAAGCTCGGCGAACCGAGCCACGACCCGCACGGCACGCCGATCCCCGGCCCCGACCTGCGGCCGCCGACAGGCGAGGCGGTCGGCGGGTGAAGCCGGCGCCGCCGCCGGACGAGGCCACGGTCGAACACGTCCTCCCGGGAGAGGCGGCGGTCGCGGTCGCGGCGCGGCGCTCGCTCGAGGGCCACAATCGCGGCCTGGGCCGGATCTGGCCCTTCCTCGGCCCGGCCTTCATCGCCGCCGTCGCCTATATCGACCCCGGCAACTTCGCCACCAACGTCGCCGGCGGCGCCAAGTTCGGCTACCTGCTGCTGTGGGTGGTGCTGGCGGCCAACCTGATCGCGATGCTGGTCCAGGCGCAGTCGGCGAAGCTCGGCATCGCGACCGGCAAGAACCTCGCCGAGCTCTGCCGCGAGCGCTTCTCGCGCCGCACCTCGGTCGGCCTCTGGCTGCAGGCGGAGCTGGTGGCGATGGCGACCGACATCGCCGAGGTGGTCGGCGCCGCGCTCGGCCTCAACCTGCTGTTCGGGATCCCGCTGTTCGCCGCCGGGGTGATCTCCGGCGCCGGCGCCTTCGCGATCCTCGCCCTGCAGGAGATGGGCTTCCGCCGCCTGGAGGCGGGGATCAGCGCCCTGGTCGGGGTCGTCGTCGCCTCCTTCGCCTTCGAGCTGTTCGACGCCAAGCCGCAGGCGAGCGAAGTCGCCAGCCACCTCTTCGCCCCCGGCTTCGCCGGCACCGAGAGCCTGTTGCTGGCCACCGGGATCATCGGCGCCACGGTGATGCCGCACGTGGTCTACCTGCACTCGGCGCTGACCCAGCGGCGGATCGTCGGCCGCGACGAGAAGGAGAAGAAGCGGATCCTCGGCTTCGAGAAGGTCGACGTGGTGATCGCCCTCTCGCTGGCGGGCCTGGTCAACCTCTCGATGATGATCGTCGCCGCGGCGCTCTTCCACACCAGCGGGATGACCGGCGTCGACACGATCGAAGGCGCCTACGACGGCCTGCAGAGCCTGGTCTCCAACCGCGCCGCGACCGTCTTCGGGATCGCCCTGCTGGCCTCCGGCTTCGCCTCCTCCTCGGTCGGGACGATGGCGGGGCAGGTCGTGATGCAGGGGTTCATCCGGCGCCGGATCCCGCTCTTCCTGCGTCGCAGCCTGACCCTGGCGCCGGCGCTGCTGGTGCTGGCGCTGGGGATCAACCCGACCGACGCCCTGGTCGGCAGCCAGGTCGTCCTCTCCTTCGGGATTCCCTTCGCGCTGGTGCCGCTGCTGCTGATCGCCAGCCGCCGCGATGTGATGGGGGGGCTGGTCAACCCGCGCTGGCTGACCGTCGTCGCCGTCGTCATCGCCTCGCTGATCATCGCCCTCAACGTCTTCCTCGTGATCCAGGCCTTCTTCGGGTGAGCCCGACAGATACGCTTCACGCGTGAGCTTCGCCTCCGACTTCCAGCGCGTTCTCGACGCCCTGCCGCCCGACTGGACCGACCTCGAGGTCGACCTGCGGATCGACGACGAGGGCCGCTACATCGACACCGCGGTGGCGCTGAGCCAGGTCAACGCCCAGGTCTACTCCCACGCCGAGTGGCACTGGCGACTGTTGATCGCTCGCAGCTTCGGCCACGCCGCCGCGGCCGAGACCGTGCGCGGGGTGCTCGAGAAGCTCGACCAGGCGGGCGTCAGCGGCGAGATGCGGGTCGCCGAGGTGCGCGAGGGCCGCTCCGAGGTCGTGCAGATGTGGGGCCGCCCCGAAAGCGTCCGCGAAGAGTTCCGCCAGCGCCGCGCCAACTAGCGGCGGTTTCCGGAGACGACCGGTGGCTCGCGTAGTAAGCCTCGCCGAGGACCTGATGCTGGCCAGCCGGGTCGATGCGACCCTGACCGCGGCCGGACACCACGTGATCCTCGCCCGCTCGTTGCCGGAGGCGACGCTCGACGGGGCCGAGCTGGTCGTCGCCGACCTCGACGTCTGCGACCCCGAGGCCCTGGCCGGGCTCGGGGTGCCGGTGCTCGGCTACTACTCGCACGTCGACGCCGAGACGCGGAAGGCAGCCGAGGCGGCCGGGGTGGACCTCGTCGTGCCGCGCTCGCGGATGGCGCGCGAGCTGCCACAGCTGGCCGAGCGGTTGCTGGCCGGCTGAGTCAGCCGGGAAGGTCGAAGGCGCGGGAGATCGCCAGCGGGCGTTCGAGCAGGCCGTGTTCGAGGTCCCAGGCGGCCCAGGCGCGCAGGACGGAGGGGTCGAAGGGGAGGGGGTGCAGGTCGGGGAGGAGGACGCGCAGCTGGGCCGCCTGGTCGGCGCGTTCGAGCGATTTGTCGCCTTCCAGCAGGTCGTTCAGCGCGACGCTGGGATGGCGCTCGGCGAAGGCGTAGCCGCGGCGGGTGGCGGCGACGACCGACGCGACCAGCTGCGGGTCGGCTTCCAGGGTGCGGCGGGAGGTGGCGAGGACCAGCTCCGGGTAGGGCGGGGCGCCGTAGCGGTTCACCTTGAAAATTCGGATCGGGACGCCGCGACGCCGCAGCTCGACCCCCTCGGCATTCCAGAAGCCGGTTGCGGCGTCGACCTTTCCGGCGGCCAGCGAGGCGACCGCGTTGAAGCCGATCGTCACCTCGTCGACCTTGGCCGGGTCGCCGCCGTCGGCGCTCACCTCGGAGTCGACCACCGCTTCGTCGGAGGGCAGGCCGGTGACGCCGACGGTGTGGCCTTCGAGGTCGCGGGGGCGGTGGACTGGGCCGTCGACGCGGGCGAGGACCGCCGCCAGCGGGCGCTGCACGATCGGCATCAGCCCGACCAGGTCGAGGCCGCGCTCGCGGGCGATCCCGAGGTCGTGGATGTCGAGGATGGCGAACTCGGCGCGGCCCGCCGCCAGCAGCTTCGGCGCGTCGGTCGATTCGCCGGGCTGTTGGACGTGGAGGTCGACGCCGGCGTCGCTGTAGAAGCCCTGTGCCCGCGCCGCGTAGATCCCGCTGTGGACCGCGTTGGGGGTGAAATCGAGCATCAGCGTCGCGCCTCTCGGCGCGCCCGGTTCAGCACCGCTCCCGCCGCAGCCGGCGGCGCCGGCGAGCAGCAGGGCGGCCGCCAGCAGCGCGACAGCCCATCTCATCTGGCGACGGAACCTATTTCATTGAGCAAATATGGGTAGACTGCCGCCGCTTACCCATCAGGCGCCATTCGGAGGAGGAGAGAGTGCAGGAACGAGGTCTTTCGGCATATCTGGCTGAGTTGATCGGCACCTTTTTGCTGGTCTTCTTCATCACCAGCGTCGTCACGCTGTTCGTCTCGACGGGCAGTCAGGCCCAGTTCGGCTCCGACTTCGCGGTCGTCGGTCTCGTCCAGGGGCTGGCGCTGTTCGGCGTGATCGCAATCTTCGGGATCGCCAGCGGCGGCCACTTCAACCCGGTGGTGACCCTGGCGGCGGCGACGATCAGGCGGATCAGCCCGCTCGACGCGGTGATCTACATCCTGGCCCAGCTCTCCGGGGCGGTGCTCGGCGCGCTCCTGACCAAGGGGCTGCTGCTCGACGAGGGTCGCGCCACCCACTACGGCGCGGGGCAGATCAGCGGCCTGCTCAGCGGCAATTTCGCCGGCTCGGTGGTCGAGGCGATCGGGGCCTTCGTCCTCGTCCTGGCCTATCTGGCGCTGCTCTTCTCGAAGAAGAGCCTCAAGGAGTGGGGCCCGCTGGCGGTCGGCACCACCTTCGTCTTCCTCGTCATGGTCGGCGGCCCGCTGACCGGCGCCTGCTACAACCCGGCGCGCTGGTTCGGCGCGGCGCTGGTCGGCAACACCTGGGGCGGCACCTGGCCCTACCTCGCCGGCCCAATCGTCGGCTCGCTGCTCGCCGTCGGCGTCTTCAAGTTCATCGTCGAGCCGGGCGGATCGGGCACGGCGCCCGCGAAACCGGCAGGCGCTTCCGCCTCGAATTAGAGACGCCAGCGGGATGATTTAGGGACACTCGCACGCGCCGGGCTCGCTCGGCGCGTGCGGTAGATTCCCGCCGGTGCGCCGGGTCACCTTTTCGCGGAACTTCACCCTCTCGCTCTCGCGCACGTGCCAGTGCTACTGCAAGTACTGCGCCTTCGCGACTCATCAAGCGCACGTCCACGCGCCCGATGAGGTCGAACGGCAGCTCGACGAGGCGCTGAAACGCAATACCAAGGAGCTGCTGGTCCTCACCGGCGAGCGGCCCGAGGTCAATCCCGTGGTCGCCGAGCGGCTGGCCGAGTGGGGGCACGAGGACTTCACCTCCTACGTCGTCTGGGCCTGCGAGCGAGCGCTGGAGCGGGGGATGCTCCCGCACACGAACATCGGGGTGCTGGACCGCGAGGACCTGGCTCGCCTGCGCGAGGTAACGGCGTCCCAGGGCCTGATGCTGGAGAGCGTCTCCGAGCGGCTGATGGAGACGGTGCATGCCGGCTCGCCGACCAAGCACCCAGCCAGGCGCCTGGCGACGATCGAGGCCGCCGGCGAGCTGAAGATCCCCTTCACCAGCGGCATCCTCGTCGGCATCGGCGAGAGCGAGGAGGAGCGGGTCGAATCGCTCGAAGCGCTGGCCGCGGTGCACGCACGCCACGGCCATCTGCAGGAGGTGATCCTGCAGAACTTCGTGCCCCATGCGCGCTACTACGGCGCCGAGGTGGCCGAGATCGCCGACCAGGCCTCTCGTGAGCGCTGGACAGGGGAGGAGCGGGAGGTCGCCGAGGTCTCGACGCCCGCGTGGGCGAATCCCGTCTCGATCGAGGAGATCAAGCGGCTGATCGCGGAGTGCAAGCGGCTGATGCCGGACGTGGGGGTGCAGGTGCCGCCGAACCTCTCGGAGTTCTGGCCGGAGCTGGTCGAGGCCGGCGCGACGGACCTCGGCGGGCTCTCGGCCAACGGCGACCACATCTCGCCCGAGGAGCCGTTCCCGAGCCCGCACCAGGTGCGCAAGGAGCTGGCGCCGCGCGGGTACGCCCTCACCGAGCGCCTCTGCGTCTACCCCCAGTACATGGACCCCGAGTGGATGGAGCAGGGGGTCCTCGATGTGATCAAGCTCAAGTACTGGAGCTTCATCCCGCGCAGGGGGTCGGGGCGGCGCTCGGAAGAGGTCCTGGACCCGGGCCTCGCCGAGCGGGCGATCGCCAGGGGACGCGAGGGGGAGGAGCTCTCCGAGGACGAGCTGACGGCGCTGTTCGCCGAGACCCGCCCCGAGGTGATCGAGGAGATGCGGGTGGCGGCCGACGAGCTGCGGGAGGAGCTGGCGGGGGACCGGGTCACCTTCGTCGTCAACCGCAACATCAACTTCACCAACGTCTGCGTGGTCGGCTGCGCCTTCTGCGGCTTCGGCCAGGGGAAGCGCTCGCCCGACGCCTACGAAGTCAGCGAGGAGGACTTCGCGGCGCGGATCGAGGAAGCCGTCTCCTACGGCGCCACCGAGCTCTGCATGCAGGGCGGCATCCATCCCGACTTGACCTTGGAGGAGTACGGCCGCTGGCTGCGCCTCGCCAAGGACGTGGCGCCGCAGCTGCACCTGCACGCCTACTCGCCGATGGAGATAAACCATGCCTGCGAGCGTTCCGGCAAGCAGCCGCAGGAGGTCTTCGAATACCTGCTCGAGTGCGGGCTCGGCTCGACCCCCGGGACCGCGGCCGAGGTGCTCGACGATGGCGTCCGCCAGCGCATCTCGCCCAACAAGCTTCCGGCCGGGCGCTGGGTCGAGATCATCGAAGCCTCCCACCGGGCGGGGCTGCGCTCGACCTCGACCGTGATGTTCGGCCACATCGAGGAGCCGCGCGAGCTGGCCCGCCACATGCGCGTCGTCCGCTCGGTGCAGGAGCGCACCGGCGGCATCACCGAGTTCGTCCCGCTCAGCTTCATCCCCTTCAACACGATGCTCGGCCGCACCCACGGGATCGAGGAGATCACGATGCGCGAGAACCTCAAGCACACCGCCGCCTTCCGGCTGGCGCTGGGGAAGACGATCGCCAACCTGCAGGCGAGCTGGGTGAAGATGGGGCTCGAGGGGGCGACGGAGGCGCTGCGCTGGGGCGTCAACGACCTCGGCGGCACCCTGATGGAGGAGAACATCTCCCGCATGGCCGGCTCCCAGCACGGCGTCCGCCTCGACCCCGAACAGCTGATCGACGCCGCCCGCGCCGCCGGCCGCGAACCCGCCCAGCGCACCACCCTCTACGAGCTCGTAGAGACGTACTGACGGCCGACGGGCCGATTTCGGGGCCCATATCTCCCGAAAGCTGCCCATAGGCCACTATGTGGGTGTGAGGGCGATGGTTTTGGAGGGGCCCGGTGAGGCGTTGCTGGCGGCGGAGGTGGCGGATCCGGAGCCTGGGGCCGGGCAGGTGTTGCTCTCCGTGCGCACGTGCGGTGTCTGCCGCACCGATCTGCACATCGTCGACGGCGACCTGACCGAGCCGAAGCTGCCGCTGGTGATGGGCCACCAGATAGTCGGCACCGTGGCCGGCGCGGGGGAGGGGGCCGAGCGCTTCGCGCCGGGCCGGCGGGTCGGCGTCCCCTGGTTGGGCTGGACTTGCGGCGAGTGCCGGTACTGCACCAGCGGCCGCGAGAACCTCTGCGACCGGGCGAAGTTCACCGGGTACGACATCGACGGCGGCTACGCCGACCTGGCGGTCGCCGACGAGCGCTTCTGCTTCCCGATCCCGGAGGGATACCCGGACCTGCAGGCGGCGCCACTGCTGTGCGCGGGGCTGATCGGCTACCGGGCGCTGCGCCTGGTCGGCGACGCCGAGCGGATCGGCTTCTACGGCTTCGGCGCCTCCGCCCACATCCTCTGCCAGGTGGCGGTGCACGAAGGGCGGCGCGTCTTCGCCTTCACCCGCGAGGGGGACGAGGAGACGCAGGCGTTCGCGCGCTCGCTGGGGGCCGAGTGGGCGGGCTCTTCGGACGGTCCGGCGCCGGAAGAGCTGGACGGGGCGATCGTCTTCGCCCCGGTCGGGCCGTTGATGACGGCGGCGCTGCGGGCCAGCGCCAAGGGAGCGCGGATCATCAGCGCCGGCATCCACATGAGCGACATCCCCTCCTTCCCCTACGACGACCTCTGGGGAGAGCGGGTGCTCGGGTCCGTCGCCAACCTCACCCGTCGCGACGGCGAGGAGTTCATCGAGCTCGCTCCGCAGGTCCCCATCCGCACCGAGGTCGAGGCCTTTCCGCTGGAGCAGGCCGACCGCGCTCTCGATGCGATCCGCACCGGCACCCTCGAGGGCGCCGCCGTCCTCCAAATCGCCGCCGACGGGGCGGTTTCGTGACCTATGGGCCCGTCGGCCCGTCGGCCGGGGGTTTAGCGGAAGAGGTCCTCGTTGGTCGGGCGGCGGAGGGCCGGGGCGCCCGGGCCGTCCTCCGCGGTGACGTAGCGCTGCAGGCCGCGGATGACGGTGGCGGGGATGCCGCTGGTCTTGTCGCGGACCAGGTCGGCCGCGGCGGCGGCCTCGTCGGCGATCGCGATCGCCGTCGCCTTCAGCTCGCGGCCGCTGACGTCGACCCGCCCGCGCCAGTCGTCGACAGGCACCAGCCCGGCGCACCCGATCGCGACCTCAACCTGCCCCAACCGCCACGCCCGGCCGAAGCTGTCGGAAATCACCACCGCGATCGTAGGGGGGAGGCGGAGGCGCGACTCGGCGGACGGGGAGTGTCCGGCGACTCGCGTCTCCGCCTCCCTCGTCATGGCGGCGGTGATTTCGGCTCTGAGCCGCCGCGCCGAGGCATCCGGGTCCTTCGGCAGCAAGCAGACGGTGTCGTCGTCGGGCAGGTTGGAGGCGTCGATGCCGGCGTTGGCGCAGACGTGGCCGTGGTGGGTCTCGACGATGAGGACGCCGCGCTCGGCCCGCAGAACCTCGCGGCTCTCGGCGAGGATCAGCTCGACCAGCGCCGGCTCTTTGCCGAGCACGGCGGCGAGGCGGCGCGCCTCGGCGCTCGGGAGCACCGAGGAGAGCCTGCGCAGCTGTCCCTCGGCCTTGGAGACGACCTTCTGCGAGACGACGACGACGTCGCCGTCGGCGAGTTCGGCGCGCGCCGCGATCAGCTCGCCGACCCGCATCCCCTCCGACACCTCGGGCAGGCCGGCGACCGGCAGCACCCGGACCTCGCCGCTCATATGCCGAGGACCCGGGCGGTGCGGCGGGCCCGGCCGGGACGGGACGCGAGCGTGCGGGTGAGGGCGATGACGTCGGCGGGGGTGTCGAGGTCGAGCCCGAGCGAGGGCAGCTCCTCGACGCCGAAGGCGACCCCGGCCTCACGGGCGAGGGCGACGTGGCGGGCGCAGCTGCCCTCGCCGAAGGCGGGGACGATCGCCCCCGGTGGGCGCAGGAGGAGGGCGTTGGTGCCGGTGCCGTGGCGGTCGGGGACGATGCCGACGTAGCGCTCCGGCAGGCCGGTCAGCAGCCGCTCCAGCTCGCGCGGGTCGAGCAGCGGGCAGTCGCCGGCCAGCAGCACGACCGCCTCGGCGCCCTTCGCCTCCGCCCGGGCGATCCCAGCCCGTGCGGCCTCGATGTGGCCGCCACCGGCGGGGTCGGGAATGACCTCCGCGCCGGCCCTGGCGGCGATCTCCTGTGCCGCCGGCTCGCAGCTGACGAGGATCGTGCCCGTGACCGAGCGCGCCTCCCCGACCGCCTCCAGCACGTCTTCGAGCATCGCCGCGGCAAGCTGCCGGCGGCGCTCGGGGTCGATCCCGGCCGCGAGGCGCTGCTTGGCGGCGTCGAACCGCTTGACCGACAGGACCGCAGTCGCGTTCACCGGGGCAGCAGGGTCTCGGTGTGGTCGAGGACGATTCGCGCCACCCGGGCCCGCCCGCCCGCCCCCTCCATCAGGATCGGCGCGGAGTGGGTCGGGACCTCGACCGGCGGCGGGTCGGGGTCGCCCTCGTCGACGATCATCGCGTCGATCAGCCCGGCGTAGAGCGATGCGACCCCGGCCGCGGTCGTCGGCCGTCCCAGCGCCTCCATGAAGCGGTTGGTCGGGCCCTTGACGACGGCGCCGGCGACGTAGGGGCTGACCGCGACCACCGGCGCCGGCGAGGCGGCGATCGCCTCGCGCATGCCGGGGACGGCGAGGATCGGGCCGATGCTGATCACCGGGTTGGAGGGGCCGACGACTATCGCCTCGGCGGCGCGGATCGCGTCGAGGACCTCGGGCGTGGGCTCGGCGGCGGCGATCCCCTCCAACTCGACTCCCCGCACCGGCGGGGTGCCTCCGTCGAGGATCATGTACTCCTGCAGGCTGCGGGGTCCGGCGTCGGTGATCACCTTGGTGCGCACCGGCGTGTCGCACATCGGCAGCACCCGGGCCGCGACCCCGAGGGCGCGGGCGATCTGGGCCTGGGCGTTGGTCGGCCGGCCGCCCTCCTCGAGGAACTGGCGACGGTAGAGGCAGGCGGCGAGGTCGCGGTCGGAGAGGTTGAACCACTCCGGCGCCCCGAGCAGCTTCATCCGGTCGAAGGTGGCAGAGGTGTCTTCGCGGATTCCCCAGCCGCGCTCCTCGTCGATTTCGCCGCTCAGCCAGTAGGTGACGAGGTCGGGGTCGGGGGAGACGTGGACGCCGAGCGCCTCGACGTCGTCGCCGGTGTTGGCGATGACGGCAAGGTCGTGGCCCAGCTCCTCCTGCATCCCGGCCGCCAGCTTGGCGCCGCCGGTACCACCGGCGAGGAGGGCGACCCGCACCGCGCCCCTAGGCCCAGTGGTCGGCGTCGGGCAGGCCGGTGAGGCAGATGCCCGCGTGGGCTTTGTAGCGAATGTTGACCGAGATCAGCAGCGGCGTCAGCTGCTCGACGATGCGCGCCATCTCCAGCGGTCCGGCGTTGACCGCGCGCAGGCCGGGGATCAGCTCGATCAGGCGCGCGACCCGCGCCTTGTCGGCCTTCTTGTCGCCGCAGACCAGGACGTCCTCGCCGAGCTTTGCCTCGGTGTCGGCGAGCGTGGGGGCGCCGACCGTGTGCAGGGCGGCGACCACGGTGACGCCGTCGGGCGCCATCTCTTGCGCCTGCTGCGCCGCCGAGCCCTGCCAGACGCCCAGCGAGCGGGTCGCCTTGCCGCTCACGGCCGCAGCCAGCGGCACCGTGCAGTCGACCAGGATCTGGCCGGGCTTCAGCGCCTCGCGCAGGTTGTTGAGGTTCTCCGACTGGGCGCGGAAGGGGACGGTGAGGAAGACGACCTGGCCCTGAGCCGCGGCCTCGTCGTTCTGCAGGCCGCTGACCTCGGCGCCGGGCACCTTCTCGCGGACCCGCGCTGCCGCTTCCTCGGCGCGCTCGGCCGAGCGCGATCCGATCACGACGGGGACGCCGGCGGCGGCCCAGCGGTTGGCGAGGCCCTCGCCGAGGGCACCGGTGCCACCGATGATGGGGATGGGTTCATGGGGAGTCATAGGGGGAGGGCAGTCTATGCTGATCGCGGATGAGGCTGGAGGGACGCAGGGCGCTTGTGACGGGCGGCGCGAGCGGCATCGGCGCCGCGATCGCCGCGCGGCTTGCCGCCGAGGGCGCCGAGGTCTGGGTCGGGGACGTCGACGCCGAGGGAGGCGAGCGGGTCGCGGGCGAGGTCGCCGGCCACTTCGTCGCGCTCGACGTCGCCGACCGGGAGGCCGCCGGGGCGGCGGTCGAGGCGGCCGGCGGCACGCTCGACGTCCTCGTCAACAACGCCGGCACCGACGAGTTCGGCTTCTTCGTCTACACGACGCCGGAGCAGTGGCAGCGGGTGCTGGCGATCAACCTCGTCGGCGTCCTCAACTGCACCCACGCGGCCCTGCCGGCGATGCAGGAGGCCGGTTACGGCCGCATCGTCAACATCTCCTCGGAGGCCGGGCGGGTCGGCTCCAAGGGGTCGGCCGTCTACTCGGCGGCGAAGGCGGGCATCGTCGGCTTCACCAAGGCGATCGCCCGCGAGAGCGCCCGCTACGGCGTCACCGCCAACGCGATCGCGCCGGGGCCGATCGAGACGCCGCTGCTGATGGGCGCCAAGGAGTTCGGCGAGATCGGCGAGAAGGTGATCGAGACGATGCGGGGCTCCACCCAGCTCGGCCGGCTCGGCCAGCCCGAGGAGGTCGCCGCCGCGGTCGCCTTCCTCGCCTCCGACGACGCCAGCTACGTCACCGGCGAGACGCTCGGCGTCAGCGGCGGCCTCGGCATGGTCTGACCGCCGGCTCCTCAGGGGGAGAACTCCGGCGCTTGCTGACTTATCCTCTTCGTGCGGGGGAAGATTCAGCAAGCGCGGGTGGAGGGCGGCGTTTGGGGCCTCGCTGCTCGACAGCACGGCGCGATCTCTCGGCGGCAGTTGCTTGAGCTCGGGTTCAGCCGGCAGGCGATCGAACGGCGGATCCGCTCCGGGCGGCTGCACCCCGTTCACGCCGGCGTCTACGCCGTCGGGCGCCCGGAGTTGACTGAGCACGGCCGTTGGATGGCAGCTGTACTTGCCTGCGGCGAGGGAGCCGCCCTGAGCCACGGGAGCGCGGCGGCGTTGCTGAAGGTCGGCCGGGAGCGACCGGGCGCGATCGAGCTGTCGGTGCCGCGCTCCTCCGATCTGCGTCGCCCGGGCCTGGTCATCCACCGGCGCCCGACGCTGCGTCGCGAGGACACGGGCAGCTTCGACGGCATCCCGGTGACGAGCCCGGTTCAGACGCTGATCGACATCTCGCTGCGGCTCGGCCGGCCGGGGGTCGAGCGGGCGATCAACGAGGCCGACAAATACGACCTCGCCCACCCACCGGAGTTGCGGCGCGCGCTCGACGGCCGCGCGGGGGAACCCGGCGTCGCGCGGCTTCGCTGGATCCTCGACCGCCGCACCTTCCGCCTCACCCGTGAGGAGCTCGAACGTCGGTTCCTGCCGCTCGCCCGCGAGGCCGGGCTGCCGGTGCCCTTCACCGGCCGCTGGGTCAACGGGTTCGAAGTGGACTTCTTCTGGCCCGAGCTGGGGTTCGTGGTCGAGACCGACGGCTTGCGCTTTCACCGTACGCCGGCCGAGCAGGCGCGGGATCGAGTGCGGGACCAGGCGCACACCGCCGCCGGCTTCGCGAATCTGCGGTTCACCCACGAGCAGGTCCGCTACGAACCGGACCACGTGCGTGCGACCCTTGCTGCGACCGCGCGCCTGCTGCCGGCACCGGCAGCAGGCCCGGCATAAGCTTCGGGCGTGAACGAGCTTCCCGCCAGCGTGCGGATCCGCGAGGTCGGCCCCCGTGACGGCTTCCAGAACGAGCCGGAGACGATCGCCACGGCCGAGAAGGTGAGGCTGATCGACCTGCTCTCGGCCAGTGGGCTGAAGCGGATCGAGGTCACCTCGTTCGTGCGCGCCGAGGTGATCCCGCAGCTCTCCGACGCGGCCGAGGTGCTGACCGCGGTCCAGCGCCGCGACGGCGTCTCCTTCTCGGTCCTGATCCCCAACCCGCGCGGGCTGGAGCGGGCGCTGGAGCTGCGCGACCGCTTCGACGAGGTCAGTGTCTTCCTCTCCGCTTCCGAGACTCACAACCGGCACAACGTCAACCGCTCGGTCGAGGAGTCGCTGAACGGGCTGGAGCTGACCCTGGAGGGCGCCCGCGAGGCGGGGCTGCGCTGCGAGGGCGTGATCGCCACCTCCTTCGGCTGTCCCTACGAGGGCGAGGTGGCGCCGGAGCGCGTCTTCGAGATCGCTGAGCGGCTCGCCGCCGCCGGCTGTCAGGAGGTCGGCTTCGGCGACACGACCGGGATGGCCAACCCGCGCCAGGTCCACGAGCTCTTCGCCGCCGCCCGCGAGCGCCTGCGCGAGGTCGAGCTGACCGCCCACTTCCACAACACCCGCGGCCAGGGGCTGGCCAACGTGGTGGCGGCGCTGGAAGAGGGGGTCGAGTCCTTCGAGTCGAGCTTCGGCGAGCTGGGGGGGTGCCCGGTGCCGCCGGGGTCGACCGGCAACGTCTCGACCGAGGACGTGGTCTCGATGCTGCATGAGATGGGGGTCGCGACCGGAGTCGAGCTGCCGCGCCTGATCGAGGCCTCGCGCGCCGCCCAGGAGGTGCTGGGCCGGCCGCTCGGCGCCCATGTGCTGCGCGCCGGCCCGGTCGACTGGCACCGCGGCTGAAGTCCGCCGCCCAGGCGGCGGGCCGGGCTCAGGCGGACTCGGCGGTTGCCAGGCCCGCCGCCATCTCGACGAAGTAGTCGAGTGCCTTCGGGTTGGCGAGCGATTCGCGGCTGACCGCCTTCTCGGGGTCCGTCCCCATCAGGATCCGCTTCACCGGCACCTCCAGCACCTTGCCGGAGAGCGTCCGCGGCACCTCCTGGATCTGGAAGACCCGATCGGGGACGTGGCGCGGCGAGCAGCGTTCGCGGACCCGGCGGGCGATCTCCTTCGGCATCTGCGGCGTCAGCTCGGCCCCCTCGCGGAGGACGACGAAGAGGGGCATCCAGCCGTCGGTGCCGGGCCTCGGCAGGTCGACAACGAGGGCATCGACGATCTCCGAGATCGAGAGCACGGCGCGGTAGATCTCGGCGGTGCCCATGCGGATGCCGCCGCGGTTGATCGTCGAGTCCGAGCGGCCGTGGATGATCGCCGTGCCGCGCTCGGTGATCTCGAGCCAGTCGCCGTGGCGCCAGGTGCCGGGGAACATCTCGAAGTAGCTGTCGCGGTAGCGGACGCCGTCGGAGTCGCCCCAGAAGTAGATCGGCATCGAGGGCATCGGCTTGGTCACGACCAGCTCGCCGACCTCTCCGATCAGTGGGCGCCGGTCTTCGTCCCAGGCCGCGACCGCCGCGCCGAGCGCCCGCGCCTGCAGCTCGCCGCGGTAGACGGGGAGGATCGGCACACCGCCGACGAAGGCGGTGCAGAGGTCGGTGCCGCCGGAGGTCGAGAACAGCCAGGTCTCGGCGCCGAGGTGCTCGTAGATCCAGTCGAAGCCCTCGGGGGCGAGCGGGGAGCCGGTCGAGCCGACCGCGCGCAGGCGCTGCAGGTCGCGGCCGGCGCCGGGCTCGACGCCGGCCTTCATGCAGGCGGCGATGTAGGCGGCGGAGGTGCCGAAGGTGGTGACGCCGGCGCGCTCGGCGAGGTCCCAGAGGCAGTCGAGGTCGGGGTGGCCCGGGTTGCCGTCGTAGAGGACGATCGCTGCCTCGGTGAGCAGGCCGGAGACGAGGAAGTTCCACATCATCCAGCCGGTGGTGGTGAACCAGAAGAGGCGATCGCCCGGTTGGGCGTCGACGTGGAGGTTGAGCTTCTTCAGGTGCTCGAGCAGGATGCCGCCCTGGCTCTGGACGATTGCCTTCGGCAGCCCGGTGGTGCCGGAGGAGTAGAGGACCCAGAGCGGGTGGGCGAAGGGGACGCGCTCGAAGGTGAGCTCGGCGTCGGCGTGGGCGGCCAGCAGCTCATCCCAGCGCGTCGCGCCGCGGAGCGCCTGCAGGTCGGGGTCGGGGTTCAGGTAGGGGACGACGACCGTGGCGCGCAGGCTGGGCATCGCCTCCTGCAGGGCGGCGACCGTCTCGGTGCGGTCGAAGTCCTTGCCGCCGTAGCGGTAGCCGTCGACGCAGAAGAGCACCTTGGGCCCGATCTGGGCGAAGCGGTCGATCACGCTGCCGGCGCCGAAGTCGGGCGAGCAGGAGGACCACACGGCGCCGACCGAGGCAGTGGCGAGGAAGGCGACGATCGCCTCGGGAACGTTGGGGATGTAGGCGACGACGCGGTCGCCCCGCTCCACGCCGTGCTCGCGCAGGGCGGCGGCCACCGCGGCGACCTGGGAGCGCAGCTCCCCCCAGGAGAGCTCGCCCAGCTCGCGCAGCTCGGAGGCGTGGAGGATCGCCGCCGCGGCGTCGTCCTTGTCGGCGAAGACGTGCTCGGCGTAGTTGAGCGAGGTGTTGGGGAACCAGGTCGCGCCGGGCATCTCGCGCGAGGCCAGGACGGGGTCGGGGTCGCCGTCGGCCTGGACCTCGAAGAAGTCCCAGATCGCCCGCCAGAAGGCGTCGAGGTCGTCGACCGACCACTGCCACAGCTGGCCGTAGTCATCGAAGGCGAGGCCGCGCTCTGACTCCAGCCAGCGCATGAACTCGGTCATCCGCGAGCGCTCGACCTGCGCGGGGGTCGGCTCCCAAAGCATCTCCACCCCCGGTGCGTTCACGGCGGCCAGTCTAGTTCGCGGCTCAGCGCTTCGGCCCGACGTGCTTATCCATCTCCGTCACCGCCTCGCGTCGCGCCACCGAGACGTTCCGCGGCCCGTCCTGGCGCCAGGCGATCCCGAGCCGGTCGCAGACCGCGCAGGAGCCGCCCCGGATAGCGCTCGACGACCCGCTCCTGCCACGGCTCCAGCGCGATCCTGCGCTCGTGCTTGACCCCGGGCCCATGCTGCGGGAAGAGATGCGGCCAGTGGGTGGAGTAGGAATAGACCTCTTCCATGCGTGCGTCTCTGCGCCGGAGCACCCCCACTTTGCTGGCCGGCAGGACCAGGCTCATCGCCGCCGCGCACTCGGCGACGATGACTGGATGCGCTCGATCGAGGAAGACACGCAGCCGGTACACCCTGCGGGGGTGCGCCGACAGCATGCCATCGCCGAGGTAGAGGCCGAGCAGGTAGGTGTAGGCATACGCGGTCATGCCCGGCATGAACTCGCGGGAGTCAGGACAGCGGAGGCAGGTCGTCCTCCGATCGGAGGCGAGAGTTGACGTGGGTATCCGCCGGCCGCTGGATCCGCGTCCGGCCCCTCACCCAGTCGCTGACGGTACGCCGGTTGACGCCGACCTCTCGTGAGATCTGGCAGTTGTTCATCCCGGAGTCGGCCAGCTCCAAGGCACGCTTGACCTGCCATTCCGGCTTCATGGCGCCGATGCGGCGGGTGGGACTCGAACCCACAAGCCCTTGCGGGCGGCGGCGTTTGAGGCCGCTTCCTTTGCCAATTTGGACACCGCCGCAGGTCGACGCATTCTAAGCCCCGAAGCTACGCCGCGCCCCGGCCGCAAACCGCCGAAATAGCCCTCCCGGGCCGGGGATTTTCAGTTCCGGCACAGAGTTGGCACGGAGTCGCGGCGAACTGCGCGTCTTACGCCGGCTGCGGTGAGCCGTCGCCCGGGGAGGCGCCGGCGCCGTAGTCCTCGCCAGAGCCGATCGGGCGCTCCTCCTCGACGTGCCACTCCTGGTTGAAGCCGTAGAGGGCGAAGGCGATGAGGGCGATCTGCAGGAGGCCGAGCACGACGACGAGCGTGCCCAGCACCGAGGAGGGGAGGAGGGCTTCGCCGAAGCCCGCCTTGTCGCGTTCGAACCAGCTTTCGGCGCCGATCGCGCAGAAGATCGCCAGGATCATCGAGAGCGCCGCCACGACCGGCAGGATGCCGCGGCTCCAGCGGGCGACGAGGAAGGCGAAGAAGGCGTAGAGGAGGGAGTAGATCGCGCAGATGAGGCCCATGCCGCCGCCGCCCTTGAGGATCGACCAGCCGCCGACGGTCACCAGCGCCGCCAGCACCGAGGTCGCCAGCATCAGCAGCACGATCAGGAACTTGGTCGTGACCGACCCCGCCTTCTCCCGATTTGGCCGCCACAACTCGTAGCCGGGCCTCACCTCTCCGACCGCCATGCCGTCGATCATAGAATCTGTCGGCGACCATTCGGCATTGGTCGCGTGTTAAGCCCCTCTCGGGGGCGGCCACGCGGGCGTGGCGGAATTCGGCAGACGCGCCAGGTTTAGGTCCTGGTGGGCTTCGGCCCGTGGGGGTTCAAATCCCTCCGCCCGCACTCCGTGTCGAGCGCTGCGCTCGGTTACGATCCGGCCCGAGGGGCAGTGGCCCAACTGGCTAAGGCACCGGTCTCCAAAACCGGCGATTCCAGGTTCGAGTCCTGGCTGCCCCGTCGCTCGGAGTTGGCTTGAGGAGTGGCAGTCCAGCTCTGGGAGCGGGATTGCGTGCCTTTTGCGCGATCCCCCACGGTAGGTCAACTCAGGACAATTCGGGCCAATATAAGCCCCTTTTTGATCCCTTTCGTTCCCTAGCCGTTCCCTAGAGCGCACGATCTAACGTCGTCACGGGCGCCTTCTCATGTGCCCACCGAGGAGGCTGAAGGCCCGCCCTCGGATGCTGTTGAGTTTGCATTCACCAACGCAGTACCGCCCGTGAGCTGCGCCCGGATCGCGACCATGCGAACGCTTCCGCTTTAGGCGATCAGGAGATCCACGAGCTCAACTGACCGCACTTCTTCAGGCGTGACTTTCCACCCGGCTACCCATGGCTCTGTCCATCCCTCGGTTCCCGGCAACAGCAAGATCGCTAGGAAACTGTCCATGTCGGAGCTGGCGAGGACATTGCGGTAGCTATTGAGGTCAATGGAACTCAGCATTGCCGGGCCCCCCGGGTGGGTGTGCCAATCGCCGATCCAGAGCGAGCCGTCCACCTCGTAGGCAGCTGCCGCAAGAGCCCTGGCATGGTCGAGGTCACGTACGAACCTGACCGCTGAACGAACCGCGTTCGGGCCGGGGCCGCCCGCCTGGGTGACCCAGTGGTGAACTCCGTCGGGGTCCTCGAAGCCGAGAAGGACGCCGCCCGTCTCCGTCCCGTCTGCCGAGCGCGCCGCCTCACGGCGGATCATCTGCTCCACGTGGCGCGGAACGAAGACGGTCACTGAGTCCTATCGGGGCCGCACGTGGGGCACTCCCAGTCGGGCGCCGCGGTCGGCAGCCAGGCGATTGCGGCGACGCGGTCCACCCGGTCGAAGGGGACCGGCGCTGGGTCGACCGGGGGGCGCAGTCCGAGTAGCGCATGATTGCCCGCGAGCCGCTGCTCGCGATAGCCCGCTTTCGTCAGGAGCGTAGCCACGACTACCTTCGCCGCCAGCGCTCCGACCAGATGAAGGTCGCCGCTGACAGCGGTGGTATTGATCACCGCGGGGTCGAAGGCGTAATGCCCGAGCCGGCGCGAGACGCCGATGTGCTCACCCTGACCGCGGCCGCTGATCCGCTCTTCGAATGAGTTCGCCTCGAGGTTGAACTCCAGATTGAGGCTGTCGGCGAGCGCCCGGCGGTTGCACTCCAGGCAGCCGGTCTTCCCCGGGAGCAGCCGCAGGACCTCTCCGTAAGCACCGAAGCTGAGGACGCATCCGAGCACCACCGGGCGGCGGGCAACGAAGGAGAGGTGGGCGGTGATCCGGCGCGATTCTGGGCCGTCCGTGAAGCAAGCGACGATCTCACTCTCGGCGAGCAGTGGCCTAATCTGGTTAGCGTCGTAACCGACGTGGGCGACGATCCGCTCGACTGCGACCTTGGGGTCGCGGTCCTGTAGGCGGTCGGCGACCGCGTCAACCTTGTACTTGCCGTGGACATCGCGCATGGCGCGATGGCGGGCGAAGTTGTGGCCTTCCAGGCGGTCGGGGTCGACGAAGGCGAAGTTACGCAGGCCGTAGGAGGCCAGGGCTTCTGCGGCCGCGCCTCCGATGCTGCCGAGCCCGATCACGGTGACGAGTTTCTCGGCGATTGCCTGCCGCGGCCAGGCAACGTCAAGGGGTGCGAGCAGGTCGGCCTCGGGCTCATAGATGTCGAGGTCGATCGGCCAGAACGTCTCTTCCCCTTCGCGCAGCCAGGCCGCCCACTCAATCCGACCTTCGCGCTCGCAGAACGTCACAACCGCGACTGCGGATTTGAAGGTCAGCCAGTTGCCCTCTACTTGCTCGCGCATGAACTCCACTGGGGTCGGTTGATTCCGGCTGGCGTCCAACGCGGCGCGGTCGTGGAGCGCCTCAGTGCCTCGGTGCCAGAGGCACTGACCGCCGATTCCCTTCACCCAGCGCAGGGACTCGTGGCCCCGCCATCCTTCTTTGAGCCGCGAAGACGGCCCTTCCTTCTTGTTCCAGGTGAGGACGTTGTAGACGTGGTCGACGGAGTTGTGGGCCAGCCCGAGGTGCCCCCAGTCGACGCCGCTTGCTGAGATCAGGCGAGCCGCTTCCGCCGGCATCAGGATGAGGTCGCGCTTCACAGTTCTTCGATGCGCTGATCCAGGTCCATCGAGACGAACAACCCCGAACTGCTCATCTCGGTGATCAGGCCCTTATGGACTGCCAAGTACTCGATGAACCACGCCGAGGCCTTTTCGACCAGGTCGACCGCGAGATCGGCGGTCTGCCATTGGCTGGGGTGACGGATCATGCACAGCGAGCCGTCGCTATTGACGTGGACGGCCTCGTTGAGGCGCTCCTCGATTTCGGGTTCGGGGTCGAGCGGCACCAGCCGCGGCGGCTGGGCCGGGAACCCCTGCGGTAACTCGACTCGCAGCCTCAGGCGTTTACCATCGGTCAACTTATGCAGCTTCTCGGGCTGGGTGCGGTCGATCGGCCACTCCGGCCCCTCGCCCTCGAAGCCACCCGACTGAAACCCGTTCTCTCCCGGGCCGTGCCACTTCATCTGCGGCGCCCGGTCGGCCATCGCCTCCCGCTCAGCTACGACCCGCCCCGGCTCTGCCTGCAGCCAGCTGATCGACTCACGGTCCACTCAGCCCTCTTCCACGCTCTGCACGCGACGCGGCGGCGGCACCACGACGGCGCCGCGTTTGCGCCTGCCGGGCGAACTCTCGCCGCAGCCCCCTATCGGTTCGGGGAAGACGTCGCCGAGCAGCTCGTGCCAGAGGCACTGGGCTTGGCGTTCCTCGCCGCGGCCGGCTGCCGTGATTGCCCGCCAGGAGAGGTCCGAGCCCTGCTCGAGCAGCGCCTCGGCCTTTGCGCGGTCCAGTTTCGGCTGCACCTCGCCGCAGAGACCGGCCGGGTCTTTGATCGGCTCGTGGATCGCCTCGAGCGCCCCCTGAAAAAAGCGCGCCAGCGCCTGTGGACGCTCGTCGTCATAGAGGTGAGAGAGGGCGAGCACCTCGGTCGCCAGCCCCTTGATCACGTTGCCGTTGTCCTTGCACCAGCACTTGAGCACGCGGACCAGCTGCACGAACTGCCCCTCACCGTAGCCGCCGTGGCGTTCCAGCACTCGTTCGATTAGGTAGACAGGGTCGGTCGCGATCCAATCTTCGCTGCTGGTCTGCGGGATAAGGAAGCCATTCGGCTGCCGGGCAAGGGCGGGAACGACGTCGACGGTGAAGGCGCCGTCCTCGCCCGGCTCGTCGAGGAAGCACTTGACGGCATGGTGCTGAAGGCGGGTGTGGCGGACCCACTTCATGTACCGACCGGCTTCACCAAAGAGGTCGATCAGGGCCTGTTCAGAGCCGAGCAGCCGCTTGACCTGCTCGCGCGTATATTCGAGGGCCGCCTCTGCCGAAGCGCCGGGCTGACCCCATTCGGCGTGCTGCTCGGGGTCGTAGACCCAGAGGAGATCGACATCGTTGATCGGTTCGATCTGGCTGCCGCGGGCGAGCGAGCCGCTCGGCACACAGGTCACCGCGTCAGGCTCGCCCCCGAATGCGTACTGGAACATTTCTCGGCGCTGGCGGGCCTCTTCGACTTGCAGAGGATCGGCATTGACGTTGGCCTGCAGGGTGAGGAAAGCGTCGCTCAGTGACATCTCGGCTCCTTACGGAAGTCGCAGTGGGTTGGGGTGGTACGTGTCCTTGGCCGCGGTCGCCTCGTGTACGGTGACCGCGCCGGTGCTGGCGAAATTCCAGCCGAGGGCCATTCCCAGGGTCCAAGGGCATGCAAGGTAGAGCTCGGTCCTAGTGACGCCGTAGCGCTCGCGCGCCTCACGGATCGCGGCAACGACGGCCGCTGCCAGCGGGTTGATCTCAGTGCCCTCAAGGCTCGTGCGTTCAGGCTTGCCGTTCGGGGGAAAGACGCCGAGCTCGGCCCTCGCGTCGTCCTCACCCGTGCGATGGCGGTGAACGGCGTGCCCGCACTCCGCGCTGGCACAGAGCTTCACCACCAGCTCACACGAATCGTTTTGGGCTGGGAGTAGGTTGAGCCCCCAGCCCTGCGAATCCGCCTCGACGCTCGCGATCCCGACCGGGGCGCGGGCGTGGCGGGCCTCAATCGTCCAGCCGGTAGGCTCGCGGAAGGTGTAACCGAGTAGGAACGCCGCCGAGAGGTGGGCGTTGCCTCCAGCGTGGAGCACACGCGTATCGGTGACACCGCGAAGCACGGCCTGAACATCTAGCGCGGCGACCTTCAGCAATTCCCAATCGATCGGCAGAGGGCCGGCGCCCGCGTCCTTACCGGCCCAGTTTAGGTGCAGCGCCGCCCGCTCGCCGAGCGGGATCTCGTTCCAGGTGTCGAGCGCGACGACCGTCGGGTCGACTGCGACGATCGACAGGTAGCGACGCAGGGTCTGGGCTGAGAAGGGCCGGATTTGCGCTTCGAAGTCGACGCTCTGGTCGATGAAGAGACCTTGGTAGTTAGCCGGGTTGAGGCCGATCTCCCGCCGCAGGATCTCGGACTCGGCCGAGCCGACACCATCGAAAATTGCGGTGACGAAGAAACCATTGTCGCGTTCGATCCGGCTGCGCACTGCGGCGAGCTCAACGCTCTTGATGAACCAGGAGTCGAGCACGGCTTCGGTGAAGTAGAGGACGCAGCCGCAGCAGAGATCCCGGATCGCATCGCCCGCAAGGTCCTCGTTGAGACCGCCGGCGCCGAGCTCGCGCACGTCGCGCCACACGGGAACTCCCCGCAGTCTCATTTCGCGGTCGAGCGCCTCCACCTTCGGCGGCGGCATGCCCTCATCCCAGCAATAGCTAAGAAACAGCGGCGACGCCATCGTCTAGCAAGTCCCTTCCATATGAACTTCAAGGAAACGGAGCCAGTCCGTCCGGTCCGTCTCCTTCCACCGATAGGTTCGATGAGCGCAGTTGTTATCGAGGTCTTCCTGGGGCATTTGCGTCGGAACCTCGAACGTTCGCATTCGCATCAGACGTTATTCGGTGTAAAGATGTGTCCAAATTGCGGACTTTTCACTGCCAGATTGAAGGGCGGGCAGGGCAGAACGTCCACAGTTGCTCCTGTGTTGGACGCGGAGACGACGTCGGATTGACTCCACGCGGCGTAGACCACCAGCAGGCGATAGACGTTCTCTCTTGAGCAGCTGCGAATCGCTGAGGGGTGTAGAAAGAACCGTAGAACCCGGTTCTACCCCCGCACCGCTTGCCAGAGCGAAAAGAGCCAGCCCGGCGCCGCCGACCCCGCCCGCCCATCATCAGAGATGAGAGCGACCGGGGTCGGCGGCTAAGGCTGGCAAGGAAGTGAGGCAAGCGGTGCGGGGGTGGAAGGCAGGTGGAGCTGAGAGGTGCAGAAAACAGATGAGAAATAGGAGAGAAGAAGAAAAACAACAGAAGAAAGAAGAAGAACAAGAGCGAAGGCCAACGGGGCAGACGGCGGCGAGGATGCGGTTGGCGTCGGCATCGCGATCGAGGGACGCGAATGCCGGAAGCGGGAGGCAATAGCGGTGGGCGCGAGCAGGTGAGTTTCTCGCCGTTAAGGTCAAGAATTGACGTGACCGAAGACTGCTGGATGCCTATGCGGGACAGAGGATGCGAGAAGCAATGAAGGCCTGCATCGCCCGCGGGGCATCCGAGATCGGCGCCAGCTGCGTGCTCCTCCGATCCGAGGCAGGTTCGACGATCGCACTCGACCTGGGCTTGCCCCTCGAACCAGAGGGCGAGGCCGTGGCCCTACCGCCGGCGATCGTCGCCGCCCATCCACAGGCCGTCCTCGTCAGCCACGGCCACCCCGACCACTACGGCCTCGCCGAAGCGCTCGGCCCGGAGGTGCCGGTCTACATAGGCGCGGCGACGGCGGCGATCCTCAAGGAGGCCGCCTTCTTCACGCCGCTCGGGCTCGAGCGAGAGACGAGAACCTTCGGCGATCGTGGCGCTTTCCGTCTGGGCGACTTCGAGGTCACGCCATTCCTCGTCGACCACAGCGCCTTCGACGCCTATGCCTTCCTCGTCGAGGCCGATGGGCACTCGGTCTTCTACAGCGGCGACCTGCGACTCCACGGCCGCAAGGGCGCCTTGGTCGAGCGCCTGCTGGCGAACCCTCCACAGGCTGACGTGCTGCTGCTGGAGGGGACGACGATCAGCCGCCCGGCCGATCCCTCGGCGCCGCGCGACGAGCGCGAGGTCGAGGAACGATGCGTCGAGGTCTTCGGGAAGGCCGAGGGGATGGCCCTCGCTTGCTATTCGCCGCAGAACATCGACCGTCTGGTGACCGTCTTCCGCGCCGCCCTGCGCTCAGGCCGCAGCCTTGTCCTCGATCTCTATGCGGCCTCGATCGCCGCGGCCACCGGCCTCGCCTCGATCCCGCAAAAGGATTGGGACCGGGTCCGCGTCTACGTGCCGCAGGCGCAGCGGGTCCGGGTGAAGCGATCGCGCGAGTTCAGCCGCGTCGAGGCGCTCGGGTCTTCGAGGATCTACACCGACGAGCTTGCCGCCGTCCCGAGCAACTGGGTGATGACGTTTCGTCAGTCGATGGGTTCCGAGCTCGATCGGGCCGGTTGCCTCATCGGCGCCCGCGCCCTCTGGCTGATGTGGCCGGGCTACCTCGACTGCGATTACTCGGCTCGAGACTGGTTCGAGTCCAACAAGATCCCACTCTCGGTCGCCCACGCTTCGGGCCATGCGACGGTGGCGGACCTCCAAAGACTCGCGTGCGCGATCGCCGCGAGCCACGTGGTCCCGATACACACTGATGCTGCCGCGCGCTTCTCGGGACTCTTCGAGAACGTCGAGCGCCACGCAGATGGCGAGTGGTGGGATCTGAGCTGACGCCGTGGACCTCGCCGATTCTTTCTGGCGGGGGGTGCTCAGCCGGGTCGGGGAAGCTTCGTGGAGGCAATCACCGAGCCATCACTGGCTTTGCTGACCGTCAGGATCCTGATCCGTCCCAGGCCATCGGCCAGCGAGTCTCGCTCGAGCTCACGCGAAAGCTCAGCCGCCAAGTCAAGCTGAGCAAATCGGTCGCGCCCTCTCTTCGGGAAGTCGGCCAGCAGGACGTAGACGTCGATCGCACCGTCGTCCCCGCTCGTGGCCAACGGACGGAGAAGCCGGTGATGCAGCCCTTCGCGTTCGCTGTGTTCGTCGAGCCGCGCCCGTTGTCCCGCTGAGTTCATTTGTGCCGCGGCGGCCAGGGCTTGGACGAGGCCCGTATAGGGGTCTTTGTCGCTGGCGATCTTCAACTCGCCGATGATCGGCCGGCCGCTGTGGGCGTTGGCGAGAATCAGATCGATCCGAACCGACGCGCCATCCTCGGCGTCGAAAGCGAGCGCCGGCTTTGTCCGGGTCGGGACGATCTCGCGATCGAGATAGGCGAAGTCGAGCTCGGTGCCCCCGTCGACGGTGACGGTTCGGGACCGCTCGATATCCATGGCCCAGCCGTAGGTCCGGGCACTCGACTTCTCGTCCTTGTCGGCGTCCCGTGTAGCGGGGTCCGTGTCGTAGAACCACTGCCCGAACGACAGCTCTCGGAAGGCGGCAGCACTGTCGTTGAACTCCTGGGCAAGCTGACCGGCCGTCATCGCTTCGGCCTCGGCAAGGCGGAGCGCCGAAGGCTGCGTCTTCAGCTTGAGGTAGCGGCGGGTCAGGTCGGTGATCGGGATCTGGTCGGGCGTCACGCTGAAGAGAGCCTAACTCCGGCCAGACGAGCCGGACTAACTCTGTTAAGCCTGCCTCCCGGCGCCTTACCTTTTCGGCTCCGCCGTGTATGGGTCCAAGCCCGTAAGTCGTACCGCGGAGCTGCGTCTTCGATCGGTAGCACTACCGACGCACGGCTCTGACTCTCTGACGTATCGACCTCCGCCCATAGCTGTCTTTGCCTTCGCCACGGTGGCACCGGCGGGCGTCCCTGCAAGTCCCTGGCGGGACTCCTTTGGCCCTCGCCTGCGGCTCGGGTTCCCTGCCGCCCTATCTCGGTGCCTTTTGCGCCTCCGTCAAGACAGCGATGGACGGAGGTCCAGATGTGCACCACGACCAGCAGTCAGTCCGAGGTTCGCGAGCTCGCCGCCGAGCTCTACTCCGACAAGTACCGCTACCTGCTCACGATCGCCCGCCGCAACGCGGTCAACGAGGCCGACGCCGAGGAAGCGCTGCAGGAGGCCTTCGCCAACTTCATCCGCGCCTTCGATCCGCGCAGCGAGGCGCCGCCGCTGGCCTGGCTCACGACCACACTGAAGCGTCAGTGTTGGCGCCAGCGCCGCGCCGCCCACCACGACCGCCAGGTCGGCCAGGAGGCCGAGCCCGGGGGAGCGGGGCCAGGGGCGATCATCGACGCGATCCCCTCGGGCGCCAGCGGCCCCGAGCAGCTGCTCGGCCGAGTCGACGAGGCCCGGACCAAGCTCGCTGCCCTGAAGCCGGCCGAGCGCCGCACCCTCGGGTTGATCGCCGCCGGCTACTCCTACCAGGAGGTCGGCCAGATCACCGGCTTCAGCTACACGAAGACGAACCGCTGCGCCGCTGAGGGTCGGGCGGCGCTGCGGAGCAGCTAACCCGTCGAGTGGGCGGTTGACGCCAATGCTCTACGCCACGCGAGAGCGCAACGCGATAGGGGCACGACGCCTCCTTCTCGTCCGAAGCGAGAGCGTCAGCGGCGTCCGGCGACCCGCTCGCAAATCGCGCGAAGCGGAACCCAGCGTCGAACCGCGACTAGGACACGTAGGCCTCGCGCACCATGGCCGCCGTCCATCGTTGCGTTCCGTGAAACGCGGGGGTCTTCTTGCGGTTCATTGTGTCGGCGATGTCTTCCAGTGATTCGCCTGCAAGAAGCAGTGCCCCGATCTGCTTCCGCCGCGTGTGGTCACGCTGATTGCACTCGATATGGGACAGCCGAACGTTGTCGGCACGTAGCTTTCCACCGGCCGAACTGAGGATCGGGTAGTGGTCGCGCGAGGGCGCCCACAACCTGCGCTCCGTCGCGAGCGATTCGAACTTGTCGCGTCCGTTGGGGTGATAGCACTGCGGCATCTCGCACTTCAGCTCAAGAATCTGCCCACGTTCGGCCATCTGCACGAGGATGCCCTTCACGCCGAATCCGCGGAGTCGGTCCGCGACCGATTCATCTGCCATGCGGCGATCCTGACACAACTGCTCTTGCGTGGTTGCGAGCGTGCCGATCGAGCTGACCGAGCCGCGTTGTCGCGAGCTCTACGAGGACCGCTCGGCGCTGATCCACGGTGCCGGAGTCGATCTCTCCGAGGCTCAGGCGCTGGATGAGTTCGGGAGAGGCTTCGTCGCACTTCAGGAAACCTTGCGGCGAGCGGTGAGAAGGGCAATCGAAGACCGCGCCTTTGCCGCAGTCTTCGAGCAGGACGGTTCGATCGAGACGCGTTTCTCGATCCAGGAGGACTGACGCTCGCCCGGCTTCTGATCCTTAGCGTTAAGTTTTATGCCAATAAAACTTGACATCAACGCCCGTCCTGCCTACCCTTGGGACATGCCGAACGGCCGCCACAAGCCAAAACAGCGTCGGGCGACTCGAAAAGGGAGCACCGCCGCCACCGTCCGCGAGCGCGTGGTCGATGGGGAGGAGCGCTACTGGAAGCACGCCGACTTCGACGGCCTGCCCCCCTCGGCGGTCGCGATGGCGCTTTCACGTTTGGCCGGCGAGGGCGTCTTGCAGCGGGTGGGCCGCGGCGTCTACTACCGCTCCCGTCCGACCGCCTTCGGCCCCAGCTTGCCGGCTGCCAGCGCCGTCGCGCCCCAGACTGTGCGCGGGGCGCTGCACCCCGCAGGCCTCAGCGCCGCCAACGTCCTCGGCCTCAGCACCCAAAACCCCGCCCGTGGCGAGTTTGCGACGCCGGCCCCCGCCTTGCCCAAAGCCCTGCGCAACTCGATCGTCCACACTGGCCGCCCGCCCAGCCGCGCCGGCCTCTCGGCCGAAGAGGGAGCGATCCTCGAGACGCTACGCGAGCGGGCTCGCAACAGCGACCTCTCGCCCGAGCAGACCGTCCGTCGCCTGCGCCAATGGCTCGAGGCGCCGCAGAGCTTCGCCAGACTGGCCGATGCGGCCCTTGAGGAACCGCCCCGGGTGCGAGCGATCCTCGGCGCGCTCGGCGAAGAGCTAGAAGCGCCGACCGCGCAGCTCGATCGACTGCGCCAAAGCCTCAACCCGCTCAGCCGCTTTGACTTCGGCCCCCTCCGTTCTCTGCGCTACGCCACCAACTGGCAGGCGAAGTGAACCTCTTCGAGCACGACGAATTCGCCCAGGCGCTGCTGCGTACCGCAGCGCATTTCGAGGTCTCAGAGCAGTTCGTCGAGAAGGATTACTACGTCACCGAGATTCTGCGAATCGTCGCGCAGAAGCTCGGTGACAAGGTGATGTTCAAGGGCGGGACCAGTCTCTCCAAGGGCTGGGACTTGATCACCCGCTTCTCCGAGGACATCGACCTCTTCGTCAACCCCGATCGCTTCGACCCGCGACCCGGCAAAAACAAGCTCGACAAGATCCTCAAGGACCTCTCCGTCGCGGTCGAGCGCCATCCGGCCCTCACCTGGCTACGCAGCGAAGGGGGAACGATCGGCGGTCTCGGCCGCAGCGACCTCTTCGCCTATGACTCCCACTTCGCCGAGCTGCCCGGTATCCGCGCCGCTGTGCGCTTTGAGCCCGGCATCCAGAGCGGCAGCTTCCCGGCCGAGGTCCTCCCGATCACCTCGCTCGTCGGCCAGTACCTCGCCGAGCAGGGTGCCGGACCTCTCGCCGGCGCCGAGGACCTGGGCGGCTTCGACATGTCGTTGCTCCACTTTCGCCGCACCTTCGTCGAGAAGATGTTCGCCCTGCACGGCAAGGTGATCCGCCTGCGCGATGAAGGCCATCCGCTCGGCCGCGATGCCCGCCACTACTCCGACCTGCACGCGCTGGCCGGCCAGCGCGAGGTCCGAGCGATGCTCGCCTCCCCTGAGTACCTGGTGATCCGCGAGGACTACGACCGCAACAGTCGAGAGTTCTTCGCCAGCTCTTACCGCCCACCCGATGGCCTCTCCTTCGCCGACAGCATCGCGCTGTTCCCCGACGACTCCCTCCGTCCTCAGCTCGAGGCCGAATACGACGAACAGTGCGAGCTCCTTTTCGCCACGCCTAACTACCCCAGCTTCGAGCAGGTTCTCGCCCGTTTTCAGGAGCTGTCGCGGCTCCTCTAGTGATCCTCCCTGGGCAGCCCGCGCCAACCTCGTCGCGAAAGTTTCGTTCCCTACTACGTTCCCTAGAGGGTCCGAAGGTCCCATATTTGGCTTGCTAGAGCGGCAACTCTGGCTAAGGCACCGGTCTCCAAAACCGGCGATTCCAGGTTCGAGTCCTGGCTGCCCCGTTCCCGGCGCTCCGCTTCGTGTGGAGCGCCGCTTTCTAGCCGTGGCGATCGCGCAGCTCGCGGCGCAGGGCCTTGCCGGACGGGGTCTTCGGGATCTCCTCGACCAGGTGGACCTCGTGCGGCGCCTTGTAGACGGCGATCTGCGAGCGGCAGTGGGCGATCAGCTCCGCGGCGCCGGCCGCGGCCCCCTCGCGCAGGGCGACGTAGGCGACGACGGTCTCGCCGCGGTAGGGGTCGGGGCGGCCGACGACCGCGGCCTCGCGCACCGCGGGGTGGCGGTAGAGGACGTCCTCGACGTCGCGCGGCCAGACCTTGTAGCCGGAGGCGACGATCATGTCCTTGAGCCGGTCGACGACGTAGAACCAGCCGTCGGCGTCGCGCTTGCCGACGTCGCCGGTGTGCAGCCATCCGTCGCGCAGCGCGGCGGCGCTTTCCTCGGGCCGGTTCCAGTAACCGGGGGTGACGGCCGGCCCGCGGGTGACGATCTCGCCGGGCTCTCCCGGCGGCGCCTCGTGCTCGCCGTCCAGGGCGATCACCCGCGACTCGGCCTGCGGGATCGGGACCCCGATCGAGAGCGCGCCCGACTCGGGGTCGACCGGCGCGCGTTGGCCGAAGGGGACGAGGTGGGAGGGGGCGGCGGTCTCGGTGAGGCCGTAGGTGTTGTGGACGTAGACGCCGGTCGACTGCTCCCAGCGGTGGACCACGGCGGGGTGGACCGGGGCGCCGCCGCTCGCCACCTTGGTCAGCGAGGAGATGTCGCGCCGGCCGAGGTCGGGATGCTCGAGCAGGGCGACGTAGGCGGTCAGCGGCCCGATCGAGTAGGTGCCGCGCCAGCGCTCGACCAGGCGCAGGAACTCGCCGGGGTCGAAGCGGTACATCAGCAGCAGCGGCGTCAGGCTCGCCTGCGCCGTCGCCAGGTGGCAGATCAGGCCGGTGATGTGGAAGAGCGGCGCCATTCCGACCGTGACGTCGCCCCGGCCGAGCGACCACCACTCGGTCATCACCGTGGCGTTGTGGGCGACGGCGCGGTGGCTGACGATCGCGCCCTTCGGCACCCCGGTGGTGCCCGAGGTGTAGGCGAGGAAGGCGGGGGAGTCGGGGTCGACCTCGGCGGCCTCGAACGCCGCGCCGCCCCGGTCGCCCCGGCAGAGGTCGGCGAACGGGACCGCCCCCGGGCACTCGACCCGCGCGTGGCCGGCGAGCGCCGCCGGCACCGACTCGAGCATCTCCAGCTCGGAGGCGACGACGACGTGCTCGACCCGGGTGCCGGCGCAGGCCGCCGCCACGGTCCCGTGCAGCGACTCGAGGCAGACGACCACCGTGGCGCCGGAGTCGAGCAGTTGGCCGCGGACTTCGGCCTCCCTGCCCATCGGGTTGACGGTGGTGACGATCGCCCCGCAGAGCCAGGCCGCGTGGACGGCGATCGGCACCTGCGGCACGTTCTGGAGCACGAGCGCGACACGGTCTCCCGGCCTCACCCCGAGCTCGTCGCGAAGCGCCGCCGCCAGGGCCCGCGCTGCGGCGCCGGCCTCGCCGAAGGAGATCGCGGTGTCGAAGTAGAGCAGCGCCGGCTCACCGGGCCGCTCGCGGGCCCCGCGCTCGAACAGCTCGGCGCCCGTCATTGCGCTGCGCTCAGTAGTCGAGGTCGAGCGGCTCGATGCCCTGCGACCGGCAGTAATCGTGGTACGTCTTCGTGTGGTTGAGCACGTCGTCGAAGCCGACCACGTTGTCGTCCTCGTCGACGTAGAGCAGCGCGCCCTCGAGCTGGAACAGGGTGATCGTGCCCTCCTCGCCGCTCATCAGCGTGTGGATGTCGCCCGGGGGCTCCCAGACCAGCATCCCCGGCCGGGCGACCCAGTCCTTCTCGACGTAGTACCAGCTGCCCTCGAGCACGTAGCCGACGACGCCGTTGACGTGGTAGTGGCGGTTGATCTGGCCGCCGCCCTCGACCTTGGTCAGGTTCGCCCACTGCCCGGTCTTGCGGTTCAGCCGCAGCGGTTTGACCCAGATGCTGTCGGTGTAGGGGACCCAGGGGATCTCCTCGGGGTCGATCACGCGCTCGCCGAGGGTGATCTCCTTCAGCGGGCGCAGGCCGAGCGGGTCGGTCGCCATCTCCATCTCCTCGCCGTGGGTTGCCGGTTCCCGCGAAGCTAAACGCCACGGGTGGGGCCTCGCGCGGGCGATCGCGGCGCGGCCTGGAGATCTGACAGGGGAGCTCGCCGAGTCCCCGGCGCGCCCCGGGCCCACCGGCTTACGGTGGAGCCGACCCCCTGGGAAGGAGAGCCCGCCGTGGACGATTTCTTTGCCGGCTTCGATCAGCCGGTCACCGCCCCGCTGTACCCGGACCCGCCCTACTACTACCGAGGCGCGAAAGTCATCCTCGGCGTCTACCAGGCCGACACCGAGAAGGTGGCGCGCCACCTGCCGCCGGGGGTGACGCCGGCCACCGACCCGGTCACCTGCATCGCCTGGGTCTGCAACTACCCCTTCACCACCTTCGGCACCTACAACGAGACGATCATGCTCGTCCAGGCGGAGTTCGAGGGCGAGACCTACCTCTACTGCCCGTTCATCTATCTCGACGCCGACGCGCCGATGGCCGCCGGCCGCGAGCTCTGGGGCTGGCCGAAGAAGCTCGCCGACTGCCGCTTCGACATGGGCGGGTCCGGCCCGGGGTTCCGCGAGGGCATCCAGTTCACCACCGAGCGGCCGACCGGCAAGCGGCTGCTGACGGTGACGATCAACCCGGAACGGCCGGCGACGATGGAGGACGTCGGCGCCACGCCGCACCTGACCCTGCGTCACATCCCGGGTGCCGAGAAGGGCTCGCCACCGAGCGTCTGCGAGCTGATCCGGACCGAGCCGGAGACCGTCCCCTGCCTCGCCGCCGACGGCTCGCCCGACATCTGGACCGGCCGCTGCCAGGTCAGCATGGACTCGCCCTCGGCGGCCGACCCTCTGCAGGACATGGCGCCGACGGCGATGGTGGGTGGCATCTACGGCACCTTCGACTGGACCCTGCCTCAGGGCAGGGTTGTCAAGGACTACCTGGCGGAGTAGCGGCGGCGCCGGGTCAGCGCAGCTCGTCGAGCGAGACGACCTCGATGTCGAACGGTTCGTCGGCGGAGCGCCGCCGGCGGTAGGGCGAGACCGTCACCCGGTGGACTTCGCCGCAGACGCAGGGGACTTGGATCGGCCGGGTGTCGGAGGCCGGGTCGGTGTCGACTTTGAGGCGCCGCAGCTTGCCGGCGGGTTTGCAGCCGAAGGAGATCACCCAACCGTAGTCGCCGGGTTCCTCGCGTTTCTTCGTTCGCCTGGGGACGGGCACCCGCCCATCCTCCCTGGTCGAGCGGCGGATTCGCTGCCGCGGCTCTCCACCGCGGGGTGACCGCGGGGCGATCCTGCCCGGGCCGGGCCCCGAGCGGCCGACATGCGACCCGAGCGACGTCGCTGCACGGCGCCGTCTCCTCGACGCTGTACCCGGGCACGCCGTCGCCGGTGAGCTTCGCCGTCGAAAACCCTTCGTCGGGCCGGGGCACGGCCTGTGCCGGCGCCACGGTGAGCGTCGGCAGGTAGCCGATCGGATCGTCCGCGGCGGCGGGTCGGATAACCCACACGGCGCCGTGTGGTGCCGAGCCGATGGGCGCAATCCGCACCCGCCCGTGCGGCCTTGGGCTGATGAACAGCGGTGTCTCCGAGCATACGTTGCAGGGGTAAATCAACCCCAAGTGGCAGCGAAAGGAGGTCGTCATGTCAGCAGATGAGAAGCGTCAGGACCGCGGATTCACCCAGTTGGCCGCGACCATCGCCGTACTACTCTCGATGGCGTCCTTGCTTGCAGTTGCGTTCAAGCTGGACAACACCAATGCCAGCAACGGCTCCGGCACGCTGGCGGCGTCTACGGCGCCGAGCGAAAGCCTCAAGCTCGTCGTCAAGTCCGACGACGAGAAGGGAAAGAAGGGGTCCGACGGCAACTGGCACGACGCCTATCTGCCCGCGAACTTCTCGGTGAAGCCAGGTGCGAGCGTGACCGTGACCGTCTCCAACTACGACGATATGCCGCACTCGTTCACCTCGCCCGGCCTCGGCGTCAACGCGGAAATCGCCGCCGGCTCGGAAGACAAGCCGAGCAAGACGACCTTCGTCATCCACGCGCCGCAGAAGGCGGGCAGCTACGAATGGTATTGCGCCCTTCCCTGCGATCCCTGGTCGATGACCCACTACGGCTTCATGAAAGGCCACGTCACCGTCGCTTAGCCGCTCTCTCTCCAGGGGGGCCATCTCCAGCCGATCCTCCGGGGTCGGCTGGAGCCGTTTCGGGGCCGGCGACCTCGAACTGTCAGAGTTGTTTCAGAGTCGCGGCCTAGCCTGAGCTGGAACGCCTGACCGATAGGAGGCCGTAGTGAGATTTCTCCGCCGTATCTCGACCCGCAGGCTCGTCACGCTCAGCGCCCTGACCCTGGTCGCCGCGATCAGCGTCGCCGCCGTCGCGATGGCGATGTCGGGAGGCGGCCCGAAGCCCGCGCCCAAACCGCTCGCCAACGCGGTCCACGACGCGCTCACGGCGCCCTCGGTGCCGGGCGTCAGCGCCCGCGTCAAGTTCACCAACCACCTGGTCGACTCCGCCAGCCTCGAAGGGACCGACCCGCTGCTCTCCGGTGCCAGCGGCCGGGTCTGGGCCTCGCCTGTCGAAGGCGGCAAGTTGCGGCTCGAGCTGCAGTCCGAAGGCGGCGGCGGCGACAGTCAGGTGCTGGTCTCCGACCACCGTTTCCAGCTCTACGACGGCAATACCGAAACCGTCTACGAGGGCACCCTGCCCCAGCACGAAGGCAAGGACGGCGGCAGCGGCGGGCCGCCCTCGCTGGAAGCGATCGAAGAAGCGATCGGCAAGGCCGGGAAGCACGCCGACCTGAGCGGCGCCGTCCCCTCCGACGTCGCCGGACGCGCCGCCTACACGCTCGAAGTCAGCCCCAAGCACGACGGCGGCCTGCTCGGCGGCGTGGCGCTGGCCTGGGACGCCGCCAACGGGATCCCGCTGCGGGCCGCGGTCTACGCCAACGGCAACAGCTCGCCGGTCCTGCAGCTGGAGGCGACCGAAGTCTCCTTCGAAGCGGTGCCCGCCTCGGTGTTCGAAATCTCGCCCCCCAAGGGCGCCAAGGTGGTCGACCTGAACCCCGAAGGCGAAGGCAAGGGCGGCGAAGCGCGCGAGCTCCTCGGCGGCGAAGCCCTCCGCAAGGCGGTCGACTTCGAATTGGTCGCCCCGGAATCACTCGCCGGCCTGCCGCGCTCGGAAGTGCGCGGGATCGAAGTCGACGGCCACACCGCCGCCCTCGCCACCTACGGCAAGGGCCTCGGCGGCATCGCCGTGATCGAGTCCGCCGCGAAGCCCGGCGGGGAAGAAGGCGGCCCCTCCTCGGAAGCCGGCCTGAGCCTGCCCAAGGTCCAGATCAACGGGGTCGAAGGGGAGGAGCTCGACACTGCCCTCGGGACCGCGATCCGGTTCAGTCGCGGCGGCGTCGACTATCTCGTGATCGGCTCGGTGCCGCCGGCGGCGGCGGAGGCGGCGGCGAGGGCGCTCTGAGCGGATGCCCGAGCCGGCGCCGATCGAGGTCCGCGGGCTGAGCAAGGCCTACGGCGAGCTGGTCGCGGTCGACGACGTCGACCTCACCGTCGAGGCCGGCGACGTCTTCGGCTACCTCGGCCCCAACGGCGCCGGCAAGACGACCTCGCTGAGGATGATGCTCGGCCTGATCCGGCCGAGCGCCGGCTCGGTGCGGCTGTTCGGCCGCGACCCCCAGCTCAGCGTCGAGGCGCTGCGCGGGGTTGCCGGGTTCGTCGAAGCGCCCTCCTTCTACCCCTACCTCGACGGCCGCACCAACCTCGAGCTGTTCGCGGCGCTGGACGGCGACGGCGCGGCGGAGCGCATCCCCGAGGCGCTGGAGACGGTTGGCCTCGCCGACCGGGCCGAGGACCGGGTCGGCGCCTACTCGCACGGGATGCGCCAGCGCCTCGGCATCGCCGCCGCGCTGCTGCGCCGGCCGCGCCTGCTGCTGCTCGACGAGCCGGCGACCGGCCTCGACCCCGGCGGCATGCGCGACATGCGCGACCTGATCCGCGACCTCTCCGCCCAGGGGATGACCGTCCTCCTCTCCAGCCACCTGCTGACCGAGGTCGAAGAACTCTGCAACCGGGTGGCGATCGTCCGCCGCGGCCGTGTCGCCTACCAGGGGTCGCTGGTGGAGCTGCGACGCCAGGCCGGCAGCGGCTACCTGCTGCGGACCAGCGACGACGACCTGGCGCTGCGGGTGGCGAGCGCCCAGGCCGGGATCTCCGAGGTGCGCGCGGCCGAGGCGGCGGGGCTGACCTTCAGCGCCGCGAGCGAGGAGGCGGTCGGCGCCCTCTCGCTGGCCCTGGCCGAGTCCGGCGCCCTGACCCTGGAGCTGAGCCCGCGCCACGCCACGCTCGAGGACCTCTTCTTCCGCCTCACTGAGGGCGAGGAGACCGGCGCCGAGCTGGCGCGTGGCGACTTTGCAAACCATGGGTTGACAAAGTCGCCACTCGGCGCGGAGGGCTCGCCGCTGTGAGCCCGGGAGTGCTCACCGTCTACCGCTGGGAGCTGCGCAAGCTGCGCTCCCAGAAGCGCACCTACCTGGGGCTGGGCGCGGCGGCGCTGGTCCCGATCATCTTCGTCGTCGCCCTCGCCACCCGCGGCGGCGGCCCCAACGACGTCGCCTTCGGCCGCTACGTGCACGACACCGGCCTGGCGATCCCGCTCGTCCTGCTGCTCTTCGGCTCGGTCTGGATGTTCCCGCTGATCACCGCTCTGGTCGCCGGCGACATCGTCGCCGCCGAGGACCGCAACGACACCCTGAAGGGGATCCTCACCCGCTCGGTCGAGCGCCACCAGGTCTTCGCCGGCAAGGCGTTGGCGACGCTGACCTACGCGGTGGCGGCGATCGCGGTCACCGGCGCGGTCTCGCTCGGCGCCGGCATCCTCGTCTCCGGCTTCAACTCGATCGAGAGCCTCTCCGGAACCGAGATCTCCGCCACCGAAGGGCTGGGGTTGGTCGGCGCCAGCCTGCTCGTCTACCTGGTCCCGATCGTCGCAATCGCCTGCATCGGGCTGCTGCTCTCGACCGTGTTCCGCAACAGCGCCGCGGCGATCGTCGGCACCCTGATGTTCGCGCTGCTGGTCCAGCTGGTCGGGATCCTCCCCGGCCTCGGCGGCCTGCACCCCTACCTGCTCAGCACCCAGTTCAACGCCTGGCAGGGGCTGCTGCGCACGCCGGTCGACTGGGCGCCGATCCTCCGCGCGCTCTGGGTCTGCGCCCTCTACGGGATCCCCGCCCTGGCTGCCGCCGCGCTCGTCTTCATGCGTCGCGACGTCGCCGGGGACTGAGCGCGTGGCCGAGCGGGTGCTGATCGTCGAGGACGACGCGCCGGTGCGGCGGATGCTCGAGCGCAGCCTGGGAGCCGAGGGCTTCGAGGTCCGCTCCTCGGCCGACGGCGGCGCCGCCCTGGCTCAGGCCGAGCGCTCGGCCCCCGACCTGGTCGTGCTCGACGTAGCCATGCCCGGCCTCGACGGCTTCGAGGTCTGCCGGCGCCTGCGTGCGAAGGGCCTCACCGGCGGCGTCCTGATGCTGACCGCCCGCGACGCCGTCGAGGACCGCGTGCGCGGGCTCGCGGCCGGCGCCGACGACTACGTGGTCAAGCCGTTCGCGATCGAAGAGGTGGTGGCGCGGCTGCGCGCGCTGACCCGGCGCGGCACCGACCGCAGCGGCCGGCTCAGCTTCGCCGACCTCACCCTCGACCTGGCCACGGGCGCCGCCGCCCGCGCCGGGGGGAGGGCGGTCCAGCTCAGCGCCCGCGAGGCCGAGCTGCTTGAGTTGCTGCTGCGCGAGCCGCGCTCGGTCCTCACCCGCGAGATGGCGATCGAGCGGATCTGGGGCGGTGCCGCGGTCGAGAACATCGTCGACCGCTACGTCGCCCGGTTGCGCCGCAAGCTCGGCGAGCCGCCGCTGATCCGGACCGTGCGGGGAGTCGGGTTCATGCTCGAGGTGTGAGGCGGCGCAGCCTCAACTTCCGCCTGACCGCGGCGGCGATCGCCGCCGTCACCCTGGCGGTGCTCGTCTTCGGCTTCGGCGCGCGCGCCGTGGTCAGCAGCCGGATGCACTCCTCGCTGGACCGCAGCCTGCGCCAGCGGGCGACCGAAGTGGCGCGGCTGGCGGTCTCGGCGCCGGCGGTGCTGACCGCGCCCGGGGCGCTCGAATCGCCGCTCTCCGGCCGCCAGCTCAGCGTCGAGGTGCTCGACCGCAACCGCGCGATCGTCGCCCGCTCGCTGGCGCTGGGGGCGAAGCTGCTGCCGCGGGGCCCGGAGGTCGCCGCCGCCCTGGGCGGCAGCAGCGGCTTCGCCGACGCCGAGCTTGACGGCGAACCGATCCGGGTCTTCGCCGCGCCGATCGCCGAAGTCGGCGGGCCGGCCTCCGGCGGGGTCGTCCTGGTCGCCTCCAGCACCGCCGACATCGGCGAGACGCTGCACGAACTGAGCCTGCTGCTGGCGCTCTGCGGCGCGATCGCGATCGTCGCCGGCGGCGCTGCGGCCGCGCTGCTGACCCGGCGCAGCACCCGGCCGCTGCGCCAGCTCTCCGAGTCGGCGACGGCGATCGAGCGCAGTGGCGACGTCTCCGGGCGGCTGGTCGAACCGGCGGCGCCGGAGGAGCTGGGCGAGCTGGCGCGGCGGCTGAACGGGATGCTGGGCGCGCTGGAGCGAGTGGGAGAGCGCGAACGCCGCTTCCTCGCCGACGCCAGCCACGAGCTGCGAACGCCGCTGACGGCGCTGCTCGGCAACGTCGAGTTCCTCGGTCGCCACGGCGCCGACTCCGACCTGGTCGCCGACCTCCAGCGCGACGCCGAGCGGCTGCGGCGGCTGGTCGACGACCTGTTGGTGCTCGAGCGCGAGTCGGGGGCGGCGCCGCCGGAGCGGCCGGTGCGGCTGGAGCGCACGGTCGCCGAGGTCGCCGCGGGCCGTCCCGGCGTGGTGGTCGCCGTCGAGGATGCGGTGACGGTGATCGGAGAGCCCGACGCGCTGGCGCGCAGTTTCGAGAACCTGCTCGACAACGCCGCCACCCACGGGCCGCAGGGAGGCCGGGTGGAGATCTCGCTGCGGGTCCGCGACGGCTGGGCCGAGGTCGGCGTCAGCGACGAGGGCCCCGGGTTTGCCCCCGGCAGCGAGGAGGTCGCCTTCGAGCGCTTCTGGCGCGGGGAGGAGACGGCCGGCCGGCCGGGCTCGGGAATCGGCCTGGCGATCGTCAGGGCGACCGCCGAGCGCCACGGAGGCCGGGTCAGCGCCGCCGGCTCGACGGTGACGATCGCGCTCCCGGTCGCGGCGGAGCCGGCGGCCGAGCCCGACGCAGCCGCAGCGGTTCGTCGATGATTGCGGCCCCTTCGGACTGCGAGACGTAGTGGTTGTCGACCAGTTGGTCGATCACGGCCAGCTGGCGCTGCCGGGCGAGCTTCGGGTGGCGCCGGGGTTCGTAGGCGGAGGGGGCCTGGGGGAGGCCGGCGAGCATCGTCGCCTGGGACCAGCTGAGCCGCCGCGGCGAGACGCCGAAGTAGCCGCGGGCGGCGGCGACGTCGCCCCAGTAGCCGCCGCCGTAGTAGATCGAGTTCAGGTACATCGAGAGGATCTGCGGCTTCGAGTATTCGAGCGAGAGCTTGACCGCCAGGCCGATCTCTTCCAGCGTCCCGCCCAGCCCGCCGCCGTGCGGGTAGAGGTTCTTGGCGAGTTGCTGGCCGATCGTGCTGCCGCCGGGGTCGCCGCTGGCCTGCAGGGTCGCGAGGGCGGCTCGCCCGGCGCCGTCGAGGATGTTGACGGCGACGTTGGAGTAGAAGTTCTCGTCCTCGACCGCGACCACCGCCTCGCCCAGCCGCGCCGGCGGGGGCAGCGTGCTCTCGGCGCTGCCGTGGGTGGCGAGGATCCGGTGCACCCGCGCCTCGGCGTCACCGGTCCCGGGCAGGTTCGCCAGGAAGGCGAAGCCGGTGGCGAACGCGAGCAGGATCCACAGCAGCATCTGCGCCGACTACACCAGTCGTTCCTCAAGGCCGCCGAAAGCTGCCTGCGTCGCCCAGCGAGAGGCGCAGCTCGGCACCTTCGACTTCGCGATTGTCGAGGGGTGCTTCCAGTCCGACGAATGCGGCCACTACCGCCCGTTCGTCGGCGAAAGCAAGGCGGTCTTCGAGGACGAGGACGAACAGAAGCCGGCGCAGTGCTGCGGGGCCGCGCCGGCGCTCGGCTTCAGCGCGATCCGCAAGTCATACGACCTCTTCGCGAAGCCGTGGCATCCGTGTCGGCGCCTGGGCCCGCGAGGGTGACCGCCCGGGCCGGCATCGCGTTCGCGCGGACGCGGTGGTGCGGACGGCGGTGGCCGAGTCGGGGCCGTAGAGGCGTTCGACGACGCGGAGCGCTTCCTCGGAGGTGCGCCCGATCGCGTCGTCCAGCTCGCGCGCCGGCGCGAAGAAGATCCCCGCGGCGCGGTTGACCGACTCGCAGAGGCCGTCGGCGACGGCGGGCCACTCGCCGCGGATCAGCAGCACCGCCTCCTCGATCGTCCGCACCCGCGCGTCGGCGCGGTCGGCCCGGCCCGTCAGCGGCGTCATCCTGGTGGTGTCGTTGGCTCTCATCGCGTTCTCCCTTCTCTCTGCCAACCAAGGTAGGCGACGGGCTCCAATGCCAGAAAAAGCCCAGGCAAAGTTCTCCTAAAGGGTCTCCGAGCCCCCTACGGATCCGGGACGATCAGCAGCGCGGCTCCCGGGGGCGGCGCGAAGCGCTGGGACAGCAGTTGCCAGTGGCCGATCGGCAGCAGGCAGAGCTGGCCGGGGCGCAGGTCGGCGGGCTCGAAGCGGGCTCCCGCCTCGGTTGCCCCGGCACCCGCCCGGAGGAGGCGGTCGGCGACTTCGGCGGCGAACGATTCAGAGCCGGCCTCGGCCGCCGCGGCCTGGTCCTCGTCGTGGACGACGATCACCTCGTCGATCGCCTCGGCGTCGCCGACCAGGATCCCGACCGGCGCCGCCAGCGCCGCGGCGATGGTCTCGGCGGCGCTGCCGAACGGCGAGGCGCCGTCGGCCGGCTGGCCGACGAGGACGAAGGAGGCGCCGGCCTCGGTGGCGGCGTTGACGATGCTTTCCGCCAGCGAGCGGTCGTGGACCAGCAGCCGCGACTCGGCGTCGACCCCGGCCGCGAACGCGGCCGCGTCGAGCTCGGCCAGCCCGGCCCCGTCGGCGCCGCCGACCCGCGGCCGCGCCAGCAGGCCGCGGACGACCCCGGTGTCGGCCGCGGCCACCGCCGCCGCGACCGCGAAGGCCAGCCGCGCCTGGACCGGGTCGACCACCGTGACCAGGACCCGCGCCCCGAGGCGCGCCGAGATCCCCTCGGGCTTCGGCACCTTCCTCACCGAGCGCTCGACCAGGACCGTGCCGGCGACGATCGAGGCGAGGATCAGGACGAGGACCGCGTTGACCACCGACTGGTCGAAGAGGCCGATGTTGAAGCCGACCACGGTGGCGGCCAGCGTGGCCGCCGCCTGCGGCACCGTCAGTCCCAGCATCAGCGTCGCCTGCGGGCGGCTGTAGCCGAGGGTGAGCCGGGCGATCCCAGCTGCCAGCGCCTTGCCGCCGAGGCTGGCGAGGACGAAGAGGCCGGCCAGCTTCAGCGTCTCGAGTTCGACCATCACCCCGGGGTCGAGCAGCATCCCGACCGAGACGAGGAAGACGGGGATGAAGACGGCGCTGCCGAAGAAGTCGATCCGGTCCATCAGCGGCCCCTCGTTCGGCACCAGCCGGTTCAGCGCCAGGCCGGCGAAGAAGGCGCCGACGATCGGCTCGATCCCGACCGCGTCGGCGACCGTGCCGGCGGCGAGGAAGGCGGCGATCGCGAGCAGGTAGCGGACGACCCGGTCCGTCCCCAGGTAGCGGAAGGCGAGCCGCGCCAGCCACGGCAGCGCGACCAGCGTGAAGGCGGCGAGGGCGGCGAGGCCGAAGACGATCTGGATTGCGATCGAGCCGCCCGAGCCGCCGGCCACCTGCGAGCCGGCGACGGCGGCGAGCACGACCAGCGCCAGGGTGTCGGTCAGCACGGTGGCGCCGACCGCGCTGGCCACGCCGCGGTCGGCGGCGAGCCCGGCGGCGCGGGCGCTGGGGTAGAGCAGCAGCGTGTGTGAGGAGAGCAGGGCGCCGAGCAGCAGCGCCGCCGGAACGATCCAGCCCAGCGCCAGCCCGATCGCGACGCCGAGCAGCATCGGCACCGCGAAGGTGACGACGCCGAAGGTGACGACGGCGCGGCGGTGCACCCGCACCAGGGCCAGGTCGAGCTCGACCCCGGCGACGAACATCAGGTAGAGCAGGCCGAGCTGGCCGAGGTCGGGGACGGTGGTGTTGCCGGCGCCGATCAGGTCGAGCCCGTAGGGGCCGATCGCGTAGCCGCCGACCAGCAGGCCGATGATCCCGGGCACGCGGGCCCGCTTCATCAGCGGCGGGCCGACGATGACGACGAGGAACAGGACCAGGAACTCCCAGGCGGGGCCGCTCGGCGAGCTGATCGAGATCGCGGCGGCGGGCGGGCTGGCGAGGGCGGCGGTCAATGCAGGGTGGTGTGGAGGAGGGGGATGGCGGATTCGGCTTCGGCGGCGTCGGCGCCGACCCACCGCCTGAGCAGGCGTTCGATCGTGCCGTCGGCGGTGAAGGCGCGGATCGCCGAGTCGACAGCCTGGCGGTTGGGGGACCCCTTCGGCAGCGCCACTGCCAGCGCCTCGCGTCCGGGCAGCTGCGCGACCGCTTCCAGCCTGCCGCGGGAGCGGCTGGCGATCGCCACCGCCAGCGGCAGGTCGAACAACGCCGCTTCGACCCGGCCGGCTCCCAGCGCCGCCAGCAGGTCATGCTGGCCGTCGAAGATCTTGGTCGCCTGTTCGGGCGCGATCGAGTTGGCGATGTCGTCGACGAAGGTGGTCGCGCGGATCGCCCCCCAGAGCATTTCCTGGGCGCCGGCGAGGTCGCGCAACGCGGTGCCGCTGCGGACCAGCACGGTCGGCGCCGTCTTCATGTACGGAGTCGAGAAGTCGAGGTGCGCTTCGCGTTCGTCGGTCGGGGTGAGCAGGTTGAGGCCGAGGTCGGCGCCGTCGAGGTGTCCGGCGACCATCCGGTGGAAGTGGACGAGCCTGATCGCCACCGAGCCGAGCCCGAAGCGGCCGGCCAGTTCGCGCGCCAGCTCGTACTCGAAGCCCCCGGTCGGGTGTTTCCTCGTCCCCTCCCAGAAGCCGGCGCTGGGGACGGCCGAGGTGGCGACGGTGAGGACGCCGGAGCGGGCTGGGGTGAAGGCGCCGGCCGAGCCGGAGATCGAGCCGCAGCCGCAGGCCGCCAGGACGGCGCCGCAGAAAAGGCCGGCGGCGAGCGCCGACCGCGCCCGACATCGCGTTCGACAGTGCCTCAGGGACTGCTCCTCGCCAGCGTCACCGGCGGCAGAGTATCCACAGCGCCCGTCGGCGCCGCGGGTCGGCCGGGGCGCCGCGGCCGCCGCCGGGACTTGGCGGCGCCGCGACTCCCCGGACCTGGCCTATTCGGCCTGGACCGTCATCGAGAACGCGCCGAGCGAATCGCCGACGATGAAATTGCTCGCGGGCGGCGGTTCGGGCGCCGGCTGGTTGAACACGCTGTTCAGGGTCGACGCCGCCACGGCCTGCAGGCGGGCGTCGGCGCCGGTGACCGTGATCGTCCGCGCCGTCGGGTTGGCGACCACCGAGCCCGCGGGCAGCACGATGTCGGCGATCGAGGAGCGCCCGGTCGCGCCCGGGAAGGGCGGCGCCGGGAGGATTTCGAGTTCAACCGTCGCCGTCTTGGCCTTGAAGTCGACGGCGATGTTCAGCAACTTCATCTCCGGCGAGAGCGTCGCCGTTTTCTTCAGGATCTGCACCCCGCCGGTGGTCCGCACGGTGCCTTCGCTGCCGTCTGGCGCCAGGGTGCCGCCCGCGATCGGGAACTGGAACGAGACCGGGGTCGGCTTGGTGGCAGGCGAGACCGCCGAGATCCCACCCGGCAATTCGACGCCCTTGGCGGCGAATTTGCCCAGCGTGGCGACATTCCCGGCGAGCGTCGCGGAACCTTGCGGCAGGATCGTGACGGTGGCGGGATCGGCGCTCGCGTAGGTGTTGCTGATCACCCGGCCGCCCTCGATCTGCCGGTTCTGCTGCAGACGCAGCCGGTTGCTGATCCGCTTCGCGGCCTTGTCCGTCAGCGTCAGCTTGACCGCCTTGAAATTGGCGCCGAAGCCTTCGCGTGCGGCGGTGAGCGGGCTCAGCGTCCCCAGCTGCATGTGCGCCTTGGCGATTTCGGCGTAGACGGCCATCTTCACCGTGTTGACGGTGAGCTTGGTTATCGGGACGCCACGCGGGCCGCGGCTCAGCTTGAAGCCGCCTCCGCTTTCGAGGTGCCCTTCGACGTTGGTCGGGTCGAGCATCCCTGCGTTTACGATCAGGCCGACCTTGCTGCCGCTCACCGTCCCGGAGCCGAGGCCGGAGACGGTGATTTCGTTGTTGCTCAGCTTCCGCAGGAAGCCGTGCTTCATGTGCAGGTCGGTGTTGCCGCTGGCGATCGGATCCCGCGCCGCCGAGGCGGTGGCGGCGAATACGAGCAGTGCGGCCGTCGCTATGGCGGCGCTCAGCAGAGCGCGAACAGCTGGCGTCGCTGGCATGCGGTCGTTCATCTCAACCTTCCTTTGGGGGTCTATTCGATTACCCGCCCGCGGGGCCGTTACCTCGGTCGCCCCGGCCAGTGTGTCTGAATTCTGACACACCCTAGGCGTGGGCACTCGATTCTGCGCGGCGAGCACCGCGGCCGCTGCTAGTCGGCGACGAGGGGGGAGGAGCCGTCGCCGCCGCCCTCGCCCGCCTCGCGCAGGGCGTGGAACTCGGGAGGCGCCGGGCCGCTGAGGCGCCAGCCCTGGCGGTCGCGGACGACGACGCCGCGCTCCTGCAACCTGGAGAGCGCCGTGGTGACCGAGGGGCGGCGGGCGGCGACCAGCTCGCCGAGCAGGCTGTGGGTCAGCGGCACCGGCACGTGGACCCACTCGCCGCGGACCTGCCCGAAGCGGTCGGCGAGGTGCCAGAAGAGCATGTTGAGCCGGGTCTCGATCCGGCGCTGGTTGATGATCGCGATCAGGATCGCCAGGTAGCGGGAGCGCAACAGTCCGCGGCGCACCAGGGTCACCGCGATTTCGGGGAAGGGGGCGGCTCGGCGCGTGAACTCGGCATCGAGGACCGCGACCCGCGCCGGCTCGATCGCGGTCCAGCTTGATTCGGTCGGGATCGTCGACCACTCGCCGATCCGGTCCCAGGGCCGCATCAGGTCGCCGGGCCCGATCAGCTCGGCGCCGTAGCGCTCGCTCTGCACGACGCGCCGGCAGAGGACGCCGGAGAGGACCAGCAGGCCGAAGCCCGAGCCGGCCGGCGTCATCTCCTCGGCCTTCCACTCGCCGCGGGGGATGTCGAGGACGTTGGCGACGCAGGAACGCGCCGCCAGCTCCCGTCTCGACTCGGCCACCGCCGCGCCGAGGTCGGGGTCTTGCCGGAGCACGGAGACTGTCGTCACGCTGACAGCGTAGCCGGGCGCCTCGGTCAGGCCGTCTGGCGGCGCTGTAACTTCTCTGACACAGGTCCCCTCCAGGGGTCCCTGGCGAGCCTGCCGAACACCGCCGTCTCCTAGTGTCAGGCGGGATGACCTCCTCCGGCCGGGTAACGGCGATCGAGTCCCGAACGCTGGGAACCCGGCTGACCAAGCTGCTCGGCGGCGAGGGCGGCCTGCTCGTCGCGCTCGCCCTGCTGGTCGGGGTCGGGGCGGGGGTCGGCGCGATCGGCTTCCGCTACCTGATCCAGGCCTTCACCGAAGCCTTCAGCGGCCACAGCGACCCCAGCGCGCTCGGCCACTTCTCCAACCCCAACGTGCCGATCCTGGGGCCGTACATCGTGCTGGTGGTGCCGGTCATCGGCGGCCTGCTCTACGGCCCGCTGGTCTACCGCTTCGCCCCCGAGGCCCGCGGCCACGGGGTGCCCGAGGTGATGCTCGCCGTCCACTCCGAGGAGGGCCGGATCCGCGGCCGCGTCCCGATCGTCAAGTCGCTGGCCTCGGCGCTGTGCATCGGCGCCGGCGGCTCGGTCGGCCGCGAGGGGCCGATCGTCCAGATCGGCTCGGCGCTCGGCTCGGGACTGGGGCAGATGACCAAGCTCGCCGGGGAGGAGATGCGGCTGCTGGTCGCCTGCGGCGCCGCCGGCGGGATCGCCGCCACCTTCAACGCGCCGATCGCCGGCGTCTTCTTCGCGCTCGAGCTGATCCTGCGGGACTTCGGGACCCGCAACTTCGGCGTCGTCGTGCTCAGCTCGGTGGTGGCGACCGCGGTCGGCCGCATCGCCTTCGGCGGCGAAGCCTTCCTCACCCTGCCCGGCTTCCACGTCAACAGCGCCGTCGAGTACCCGCTCTACGCCATCCTCGGGATCATCGCCGCGGTCGTCGGCGTCGCCTTCATCCGCGTCCTCTACGGCTGCGAGGACTTCGCCGACAGCATCTGGCGCGGCCCCGCCTGGCTGCGCCCCGCCGTCGGCGGCCTGCTCCTCGGCGTCATCCTGCTGGTCCTGCCGGAGATGTACGGGGTCGGCTACCCGGTGTTGGAAAACGCGATCGGCGGCCAGTACGCCTTCGCCTTCCTGGTGGCGCTGCTGGTCGGCAAGATCGCCGCGACCAGCGTGACGATGGCGATCGGGGGCTCCGGCGGCGTCTTCGCTCCCTCCCTGTTCATGGGCGCGATGCTGGGCAGCGCCTTCGGCCTCGGCGTCCACGCCCTGCTGCCCGACGCGACCGCCAACGCCGGCGCCTACGGCCTGGTCGGGATGGCGGCGGTGTTCGCCGCCGCCGGCCGCGCCCCGATCACCGCCGTGATCATCGTCTTCGAGCTGACCGGCGACTACTCGATCATCCTGCCGCTGATGCTGGCGGTGGTGATCGCGACCGCGTTGAGCCGGGTCATCAGCGCCGACTCGATCTACACGCTGAAGCTGCGTCGCCGCGGCATCGACATCGAGCAGCCGGCCTCCAGCGGTGCTCTCGCCGGCCTCACGATCGCCGACGCGATGGGGGCGCCGACGACCCCCCTCAGCGCTGGTGCGCCCGCCTCGGAGGCGGCGGCGCTGCTGTTGCGGGAACAGCGCAACGCGCTGCCCGTGGTGGACGAAGACGACAGCCTGGTCGGGGTCGTCACCGTGCGCTCGATCGAGCGCGGGGCGGGAGACGAGCTCGCGACGACGGCCCGGGAACTGTCCGAGGAGGTCCCCGAGCTGCACCCCGACGAACCGCTGGCGATCGCCGTCGACTGGCTCACCGGCGGCGACCGGGAGGGCCTGCCGATCGTCGAGCCCGAGACCCGCGCGGTGGTCGGCTGGCTCGACCACCGCGACGTCCTCCGCGCCTACGCCGGGGCACCGACCAAGCGACGCCCCGAGCCGCCGCGCGACGAGATCGAGGTCGCGGGCACCCCGGCCCTGCCCTGACCCGAGGGGACTCGGCCGCGCGGCCGACGTTCGCCCCACCCGGGTGCGGTCGAAGTCGAATGGGCGACTCTCAAGCTGTGGGTTGGAAAAACCTGAGTATTCGGTAAAGCTTGCGCACCATCGACAACCGACCGGGAGAAGGGAGCCCGGTCGACTCTTTGGGAGGAGAAGGTCATGAAATGGAGTCGCATCTCCGCAGTTCTCGGCGTGCTGGCGTTCTGCGCCGTGTTCGCCGGTCCCGCCTGGGCGACGAAGTACGTCGCGCTGGGGGACTCGTACTCGTCGGGCACGGGAACGCGCACGTTCTACGAATCCGAATGCAAGCGGTCGGTCTACGCGTATCCGTACCTGCTGCACGAAGCGCACCCCAGCTGGACGTTCGTCAACGCGACCTGCTCCGGCGCGGAAACCTCGGACGTCATCAACACCCAGTCGAAAAGCCTGACCTCGGACACCAACTGGGTCAGCTACACGATCGGCGGCAACGACGCCGGCTTCTCCAGCGTGATCACCGAATGCGCTCTGCCGGGATGGCTGTCCAACTGCAACGGCGCGATCAACGAAGCGCAGTCGTTCATCGAAAACACGCTGCCGGGCCGGCTCGACGAAGTGAACGAAACGATCTCGTCGGACTCGCCGGAAGCCGAAGTGGTCGTGCTCGACTATCCGCGCCTGTTCAACGGTGAAGACTGCAACGCCTTCACCTGGTTCAGCTCGAGCGAGGAGACGCGGCTCAACGAAACGGCCGACCTGCTGAAGGAAGTGGTCAGCGAAGCGGCCTCGCGCGCCGGGTCGAACTTCCACTTCGGCAACGTGATCCCGGCGTTTATCGGCCACGCGGTCTGCGATGGCGGCGGCGGGTCCTCGACGGAGTGGATCAACGGCCTCTCCAGCCCGACCAGCGAAAGTTTCCACCCCAAGGTCACAGGCCACGCCGACGGCTACTACCCGGTGGTTCACGAAATCACCGGCTGAGCCGTTGCGGGCGCGGCGGCTGCCGGGCGACCGCCCGGCACCGCCGCGCCTCGGCGTGTCGGCTGCCGTGCTGGTCGCGCACGGCGAGGTCCGCCTAGCATCGGGTGGGCCGAGTTGAACGCAGAACGGACACCCCCCGCCGAACCCTGGGCCGCGGAGACGGGCCGCGTGCTCGACGAGCTCGGCTCCAGCCCCCACGGAATCGGGACCGGGGAGGCCGAGCTGCGCCTCGGCAGGTACGGCCCGAACGAGCTTCCGGAGGAGCGGGTTGCCGGCGCCCTCGCGATCGCGGTGCGCCAGTTCCGCAGCCCGCTGATCTACATCCTGCTGGCGGCGGGGTTGGTGACCGTTGTCCTCGCTGAGTACCTCGACGCCGCGGTGATCGGAGCCGTCCTTCTGCTCAACGCCGTGGTCGGGTACTTCCAGGAGCACCGGGCGGAGCGGTCGATGGTGGCGCTGCGGCTGCTGGCGAGCCCGCGCGCCACGGTGCTGCGGGAGGGCCGCGAGCGGGAGGTCGAGGTGGCGACGATCGTGCCGGGGGACGTTCTCGCGGTCGAGGCGGGCTCCCGCCTGGCCGCCGACTGCCGGGTGCTCTCGACCGCCGGGCTCGAGGTCGACGAGTCCCACCTCACCGGTGAGTCGACGACCGTCGCCAAGGCCGTCGCCCCGCTCCCCGCCGAGACCTCGGTCGCCGACCGGTCGAACATGCTCTACATGGGTTCCGCGGTGACGCTCGGTCGCGGCACCGGGATCGTCGTCGCCACCGGCGCCGCGACCGAGCTGGGGCGGATCGCCGGCAGCCTCGGCGAGATCGGCCTCGTGGAGACCCCGCTGCAGGAACGGATCTCGCGCCTGGCGCGGGTGATCGGCCTGGCCGTGATGGCGGTCGGCGCGGTCGGCTTCGTGCTGGGGGCGCTCGCCGGGGAGGACCTGGGCGAACTCTTCCTCGCGGTCGTCGCGCTGGCGGTCTCGGCGATTCCCGAGGGGTTGCCGATCGTGCTCACCGTCGCGCTGGCGATCAGCGTGCGGCGGATGGCGGCCCGCCGGGCGATCGTGCGGCGGCTGCCGGCGGTGGAGACGCTCGGCAGCTGCACGGTGATCGCCTCCGACAAGACGGGGACCCTGACCGAGAATCGGATGACCGTGGAGCGCGTCGTCGCGGGCGGCGAGCGCTTCGAGGTGACCGGCAGCGGCTACCGGGTCGAGGGCGAGTTCCGCCGCGACGGCATGCGGTTCGACCCGCCGGAGGGCTCGGCGCTGCGCCGCGCGCTCGCTGCGGCGGCGCTCTGCAACGACGCCTCGGCGCGGTTCGACGACGAGGAGTTCACGGTGCGGGGCGACCCGACCGAGGTCGCCCTGCTCGTCGCCGCCGCCAAGGCGGGGGACTCCCGCGACGAGCTCGAGGAGGACCTGCCGCGCTGGGGCGAGATCCCCTTCGACCCCGGCGAGCGCTACGCGGTCACCTTCCACCGGGCCGGCGACGGAGACCTGGCGATCGTCAAGGGGGCCCCCGAGCGGGTCCTGGAGATGTGCGAGCGGGCGGCCGGGCTGCCAGCCCTCGACCGCGAGACCCGGCTGCGCGAGGCCGAGGAGATGGCCGCGGCCGGGCTGCGGGTGATCGCCGTGGCCTCGCGGCGGCTGGAGGCCGCCTCCCGGCAATCGCTCCACGCCCACCTCGAGGACCTGACCCTGCTCGGGTTGGTCGGGATGATGGACCCGCCCCGGGCGGAGGCGAAGGCGGCGATCGCCGGGTGCCGGGAAGCTGGGGTCCGCGTCGTCATGGTCACCGGCGACCACGCGGTCACCGCGGCGGCGATCGCGCGCCAGCTCGGGATCGGCGACGAGGAGCCGCGGGTCCTGGCCGGCGATGGCCTGGAGGCAACCGGCGAGCGCGAGCTGGTCGACCTGGTCGGGGAGGTCTCGGTCTACGCGCGCATCTCGCCGACCGGCAAGCTGCGGATCGTCGAGGCGCTGCGCGCACGCGGCGAGGTGGTGGCCGTCACCGGCGACGGCGTCAACGACGCCCCGGCGCTGAAGGCGGCCGACATCGGCGCCGCGATGGGGCGCTCGGGCACCGAGGTCGCCAAGGAGGCCGCCGACATGGTGGTCACCGACGACGACTTCGCGACGATCTTCGCCGCGGTCGAAGAGGGGAGGGTCGCCTTCCAGAACGTCCGCAACACGACCTTCTTCCTGGTCTCCTCGGGCGCCGCCGAGGTCCTGGCGGTGCTGGCGAGCCTGCTGTTCGGGTTCCCGCTGCCCTTCCTCCCGGCCCAGCTGCTCTGGCTCAACCTCGTCACCAACGGCACCGAGGACGTCGCGCTCGCCTTCGAGCCCGGCGAGGAGGACGTGCGGCGCCGGCCGCCGCGACCGCGGCGCGAGGGCGTGATCTCACCGCTGCTGTGGGAGCGGACCGCGCTGGTGGGCGCGGTGATGGCGGCGGGCACCCTGTTCCTCTTTCTGGTCGAGCGGGCGTCCGGCACCTCGCTGGAGGAAGCCCGCACGATCGCGCTGACCACGATGGTCGTCTTCCAGGTGGTCCACGTCGGCAACTGCCGCTCCGAACACCGCTCGCTGTTCGCCAAGAGCCCGTTCTCCAACCCGCTCCTGTTCGCCGGCACCGCGGCGGCGCTCGCCCTGCACGTCGGGGCGCTCTACTTCGGCCCGACCCAGGCGGCGCTGCGGGTCGAGCCGCTCGACCTGGCGACCTGGGCCGAGATCCTCGCCGTCGCCCTCACCGTCTCCGTTGCGGTCGAGCTGCACAAGCGGTTCCGGCGTCGCCCGGATCCCGGCTCGACCCGTCGCTGAGACCGCGCTCAGAGTTCGCCCAGGCGTTCCATGCCGTGGGCCAGCGCTTCCGGCTTGACGTCGACCGGGAAGAGGACGCGGACGTCGCCGTGGCGGTCGACGCCGAACAGTTCGGCCGAGTGCTCGATCACCTCGGGGTCGTTGGGGGCGCGCTTGGGGACGATCTTCCACGCCTTCCAGGCCCGCCCCAGTTCGGCCCGCGAGCCGAGCAGCCAGTCGATCTCGCCGTTCGTGCGGTGTTCGCGGTTGAAGCGGGCGGCGCTGGCGGGCGTGTCGTGGGCGGGGTCGACGGAGACCGCGAGGAAGACCGGCCGCGTCGCCCCCGGCTTCAGCATCGAGTAGGCGGTGTGGACGTCGGCCGCGACCAGCGGGCAGAGGTCGTGGCAGTGGGTGTAGAGGAAGGCGACCAGGACCGGCCTGCCCTTCAGCTTCGAGAGCTCGACCTTGTGGCCGCGGTAGTCGGTGAGTTGGATCGGCGGCGCCGGCCTGGCCGGCACCGCGTCGCCGCCGGGGACGCTCGCCAGCGTCTGGGCGGCGGTGCTCGCGGTACCGCCGCCGCCACAGCCGGCGAGCACCAGGACCAGCAGCAGGCTGGAGAGGGCGGCGCCCGCGGCCAGTCGCCGGCGCAACTCGCGGCCCCGGCCCGAGGCGGCGGCGCGCGCCGCCCGCTCCTCGCTCAGCGCGACCCCGCGCTCGTGGGCGAAGTCGAGCAGCTCCTGGCGCTCGGTCTCCTCACGCGACCAGCGCAGCAGCGCCCAGAAGAACACGCCCAGCATCACCACGCCGCCCTGGACCATCAGCACCGCGCCGGCGATGCTCTGGTCGTCGAGGGGTGCGACCCCGTGGGCGGCCTCACTGGCGGCGTAGAAGGGGTAGAGGACGACCCCGGCCCACATCAGGACGTTGGCCAGGGCCATGCTCGAGAAGTGCACCGCGCCGGCGTACAGCGCCTTCGCCGGGTTGCTGAACCAGCGCGGCTTCGGGAACGGGCCGAACAGCGCCAGCCACATGATCGTGCCGGCGGCGAGGAAGCAGGCGTGCTCGCAGAAGTGGACGAAGCCGTTTTCCTCGGCCGCTTGGTAGAAGACCGGCAGGTGCCACGCGTACATCACCGCGATCCACAGCCCGAGCGCGACCACGGGGTGCATCAGCGCCCGCGTCCGGCTCAGGCCGGGTAGCCGTAGGACGCTCGCCAGGATCGGGCCGGTGAGCCCGATCGCCAGCAGCAGCGAGGCCTCGTCCAACAGCATCGTGTGCTGGACCATGTGGCCGAAGACGAAGTCGTCGGCGAGGTGGTCGATCGGCCCGACCGTGGCGACCAGCACCAGGGCGATGCCGCAGGCGAAGCTGATCTGGCGTGCCCGCGAGGGGGCCCGGCCGCTGCGCCGCAGCCGGCCGACCCGGGCGAAGTAGAGGGCACCCAGCACCAGCGGGGCCAGCAGTGCCGAGATCGTTTCCACGTCGAGGGCGATGCCGAGGTTCATCGAACCTGTGTTCTACGCCCCCGGGCGCGCCGGCCGGGCGGTCGGGACGCCCTCCTGTCAGAGGCCGGACGCCGGTCCACGGCCGGGCCGGTCAGATGGCTGACACGGCCGGGCGTCAGCGTTCCTTCAGCACCGAGTACCAGACCCGCTCCGCCACTCGCACCAGTTCGTCGCTGGTGCGGGCGAGGCGGCGGTAGAGCTCGCGGCGGGCGGTCACCTCGCGCAGGTCCTCGTTCTCGACCAGCGCCGACATCGCCTCGCGGTAGGCGTGCTGGAGGTGGCGCTGGTCCTTGACGGCGCGGTCGGCGAGGGCGGTTGCGCCGGCGCGGTCGTCCTCGGCGAACCTCGCCAGTCCTTCGCCGAGACGCCGCGTGCCCTCCGCCAGCTGCTCCGCCATCGTCGCCGTGGGCGGGTCCGGCGGCGTGTTCATCGCTTCGGCCTCGCCGACGACGTTCTTGGCGCTGTTGAGGATTTCGTCGAGCCCGCGCGAGAGCTCGAAGATGTCCTCCGGCTCCAGCGGGGTCGAGAAGGCGACGGTGAGGGCTTCGCGCAGCTCGCGCTTCCTCGCGTCGGCGGCGTGCTCGCGGTCGCGCAGCCGCTCGGCCGCCTCCGGCTCGCCGTTCGCCCAGGAGGCAAGCGCTTCCATCCCCTCGGTCGTCAGCGACGCCTGCCGGCGGAGCATGCCGAGCACGTCGGGTGCCTGTGGCAGGAACCAGCGCCTTCGCATCGTCAGATCGCCCTCCAGATCACCAGCATTATCGCTCCGAGCCCCGCCGCGGCGGGGAGGGTCAGCAGCCAGGCGAAGGCGATCGAGCGCACGACCATCCAGCGCACGTGGTGCCAGCGGCGGCGGCCGCCGCCGACGCCGACGACCGAGGAGGCGACGACCTGGGTGGTCGAGATCGGGGCGCCGATGTAGGAGGCGGGGAGGATCACGGCGGTGGAGGCGCTCTGGCTGGCGAAGCCGCCGACCGGCGCCAGGCGGAAGATGTGGCGGCCGATCGTGCTGATGATCCGCCAGCCGCCCATCGCCGTCCCGAGGGTCAGCGCGGCGCCGCAGGCGAGCTTGACCCAGAGCGGCACGGTAAGCGAGGAGAGGTGGCCGCTGGCGAGCAGCAGCGCCGCGATCGCGCCCATCGACTTCTGCGCGTCGTTGGCCCCGTGGCCGAAGGAGAGCGCCGCCGACATCGCCCACTCGGCGCCGCGGATCGGCTCCTCGACGCGGCTGCTGGCCCGGCGCAGCGCCCGCGCGTTCAGCCGCACGAAGGCGAACCCGAAGGCGAAGCCGACCAGGGGGGAGACGGCGAGCGCGATCAGGACGCCGAGGACGCCGACCGGCTGGATGCCGTCCAGCCCGCCCCAGTGGACCGCCCCGGTTCCGGCCTCGGCCAGGGCGGAGCCGGCGAGGCCGCCGACCAGCGCGTGCGCCGAGCTGGAGGGCAGCCCGCGCGACCAGGTCAACAGGTTCCAGAGGGTCGCGGCGAGGACCCCGGCGCCGATCACCTCGACCGCCTGGGCGGCGGGGACCGTGACGATGCCGGCGATCGTGTCGGCAACGGCGCTGCCGACCAGCAGCGCCCCGAGCATGTTGAAGACGGCGGCGAGGGAGACCGCCTGCCCGGGCCGCGCCCCGCGGGTGGCGACCAGGGTGGCGATCGCGTTGGCGGCGTCGTGGAAGCCGTTGGTCAGCGCGAAGGCGATCGAGAAGGCGATTGCCAGCGCGAGTTCCACCTCGCCATCATCCCGGCCCCGGCGACGTCGGGGCCGGGCCTGCGCTCAGAACCGCAGCAGCGCGGCGACGCCGCCGAAGCGCCCGAGAGCGTTCCCCTCGAAGGACAGCACCCTGGCCGCCTGGGCGACGGCTTCCTCGACCGCCCGCTCCGCCTCGGCGCCGGTGTCGGCGGCGGTGAGGAGCAGGGTCTCGACCCGGCGGTCACGGAGGGCGGCGAGGACCTCGTCCATGCCCGCCACCGCCTGTTCGCCGGTCCCCAGCCCTGCCTCCAACCGTTCGACCGCCCGCTGCTCGGCTTGCCGGCGCAGCTCCGCGCCGAGCGGGCGCATGTGCTCGAGGACGTCCGCAGCGGAGGAGTGCTCGACGTCGATCTTCATCCGCCCGGCGAGGCGCTCGCGCAGGTAGGGGTGCAGCTTCTCCTCGACCAGCGGCCGGATCTCCTCCGGCCCGCCGATCGCCAGGTGGTCGAGCGGCCGCCGCTCGTGCAGGGCGAAGAGCAGGTCGCAGACGCGGCCGACGTGGTCGGCGGCTTCTTTCTCGACCCCGCGCTGGTAGCGCGCCTGCGCCCAGCCGCCCTGGGAGTGCCGGCGGTGGACGTCGTCGTCGACGTCGGCGATCTCGACCAGCGCCGAGTCGTTGCCGCGGAAGACGCGGGCGTGCTTGCGGCTGACCAACGCCACCGCCCAGGAGTCGCCCTCGAGCCCCTCCAGCATCGGCTCGATCGCCGGCCGGGCGCCGAAGGCGGCGGCGAGGGTCGAGTCGAGTGGGCGGCGCAGGCCGAAGAGGAGCGGCTCGCTCCCCTCGGCGCAGAAGAGGGCGACGGCGCGCAGCCCGTGGTCGTCCAGCGGCACGCTCTCCAACAGCTCGCGGGCCTGCGCGAGGGAGGCGTCGAACGACGCCGCGGCGTCGTTCGCGACCCCGGGGCGCAGCTGTCCCTCCGCCTCCTTCAGGCGCGAGGAAAGTTCGAGGCGCAGGGTTTCGGGAGTGCGGACCTCCGGGCGCTCGAGGCTGACGTAGACGCTGAGGGTGAGGGCCGGGCCGCCGCCGTTCTCGGTGAGCCGGCGCAGGGCCTGCTGATCGGCCTCGACCATCTCAGCCATTGCGCGCCTCGAATCCGCCGCTGGCCGCGAGGGCGATGGCGGTACGGGGGAGAGCTGGGAGGTGGCGGCCGAAGAGGTACTCGCGTGCGCGCGCCTCGCTTGCCTCGCTTGGGCGACGGCCCAGCCGGGGCGGGCTGTCAACGGATGAGCAGGCAGTCAGGTGCGCTCCCAGGGCGATGGCGTGGCGCCGGTGACAGCGTGGGCACGGGGCTGGTTCGGTCATCTCTCCTCGTCTCGACTTCGGTCGGGTCATTGCGCCGACCATTCTGGGGGCCGCCGGGGGCGTGGTCATCGGGGTATTCCCCAGAGCCGCGTACGGCATCACCGCGAATCTGGCGCCTCGATCTCGCGCACGCGCACCCGACCCCGGAGCCGCTCGATCTCGATCGGGTGGCCGCTGCCGAGGCCGTGCCTGGTGACGTTGAGCGCTCCCGCAGCGGCAGCCAGGCCCAGCGCCTCCTCGGTCTCCAGCCCGGCGGCCAGGCCGACGCCGAGCGCGGCGAACATCGAGTCGCCGGCACCACTGGGGTCGACGGGGGCGAAGCGCGGGCCGGCGACCTCGAGCAGGCGGCCGTCGATCAGCGCCAGGGCCGGGTCCGGCCCCTCGGAGATGACGACGCCGCGGGCGCCCTGCTCGCACAGCCGCCGGATCGCCGGCACGGTCTGGGCCGGGTCGGCGCCCTCGGCCCGTCCCTCGGCGATCAGCTCCTCGAGGCTGAGCTTGAGCAGGTCGACGCCGCCGCGCAGCGCCGCCGCCAGGGGCTCGCCGGTGAGGTCGGCGAGGACTCGGCGGCCGTTGCCTCGCAGGTCGGCGGCAAGCCGCGTGTAGGTGTCGGCGGGGAGGACCCCGTCGTTGCGCGGCCCGGTCAGCAGCATCGTCCCGGCTTCGAGGCCGGCGGTGGCGGCAACGCCGTAGAGCTCGTCCAGCTCGTGGCGCCGCATCGGCGGGCTGGAGGTCTCGACGATCCGCACCCGCTCGCCGCTACGGCGGTCGTGCAGGTAGGAGGCGTTGGCGCTGGCGCAGGGAACGGCGAGCACGGTGACGCCGTCGACCGCCATCAGCGAGCGCAGCACCTCCCCCGACTCGCCGCCGAGCGGCACGCAGAGCATCACCTCGGCGCCCAGCCCGGCAGCCATCCGCGCCACCCAGAAGCCCTGGCCGCCGGCGTGGAAGTGCACCTCGTCCCCCGAGGGCCCGCGCTCGACCGTCACCGTCAGCAGCGGGGAGGGTGAGAAGACGGCGATCGCGGCACCGCGCAGCCTTGTCGGGAGCGAGTCGATCGAGGACACCGTAGCCACGGCCGGTCGCCGGGCATTGTGGGTTTCCCACAGCCGCGAGGTGGGGGGCACCCGATGCCGCGGCACCGGCGGGGGGCGAGGATCGAATGGAGCCGATGGTCGCCGCGAGCCGCGACATAGCCGAGCCATTCGCCGACCGCCACGACGCCGGCCGGCGTTTGGCGGACCGCCTGCGGCCGCTGGCCGCCGAGCGGCCGGTGGTGTTGGCGCTGCCCCGCGGCGGGGTGCCGGTGGCGACCGAGGTCGCCACCGCGCTGGGAGCGCCGCTGGAGATCCTCGTCGTGCGCAAGCTCGGCGCGCCGCACAACCCCGAGTACGGGATCGGCGCGGTCGCCGAGGACGGCACGCTGGTCGTCGACGCCGAGGCGGTCGCCGGCCTCGGCATCAGCCGGCCGGAGCTGGAGGAGATCGTCGAGCGCGAGCGGGTCGAGCTGCGCCGCCGGGTCGTCGCCTACCGCGGCGAGCGTGAGCGGCTCGACCTCGAGGGGCGAACGGTGATTGTGGTCGACGACGGGATCGCCACCGGGGTCACCGACACGGCGGCGCTGCGGGCCGTGCGGCGGCTGCGGCCGCGGCACACGATCCTCGCCATCCCGGTCTGCTCCGAGGAGGCGGCGCTGCGCCTGCGCGACGAGGCCGATGAGGTGCTCTGCCTCGAGCCCTCCGCGCTGCGGCGCGGGGTGGGGGGCTGCTACCTCGACTTCACCCAGGTCTGCGACGACGAGGTGACGTCGGCGCTGCGCGCCCACGGCGACGGCGGCCTGCCGGCACCCGGGACGGAGCCCGACCGCGCCGGCGCCGCGCGGCCGTGACCGGCCCGGCCCCTGCCTTCCAGCCGCTGACGGGCGCCGACGGGGACTACGACCGTCTGCTGGGGCTGATCGGCGACTCGCGCCTGGTCCTGCTCGGCGAGGCCTCGCACGGGACGCACGAGTTCTACCGCGAGCGGGCGCGGATCACGAGGCGGCTGGTCGAGGAGAAGGGGTTCCGCGCCGTCGCCGTCGAGGCCGACTGGCCCGACGCCTACCGCGTCAACCGCTATGTCCAGGGAGCCGGCGAGGACGGCGACGCGGAGGAGGCGCTCGGCGGCTTCCGCCGCTTCCCGACCTGGATGTGGCGCAACGCCGAGGTGCTCGACTTCGTCGGTTGGCTGCGCGACCGCAACGAGCGCGACGGTGCCGCCTCCGGCCTTGCCGGCTTCTACGGCCTCGACCTCTACAGCCTCTACACCTCGGTCGCCGAGGTGATCGCCTACCTGGAGCTGGTCGACCCGCCCGCCGCCGAGCTGGCGCGCGAGCGCTACGCCTGCTTCGAGCACTTCGGCGGCGAGCAGGCCTACGGCCGCGCCGTCACCCTCGGCGTCAGCGAGCCCTGCCAACGCGGCGTGGTGGCGCAGCTGACTGAGCTGCAGCGCGACGCCGAGCGCTACCTGCGCCGTGACGGCTTCGCCGCCGAGGACGAGCAGTTCTACGCCGAGCAGAACGCCCGTCTCGTCGCCGGCGCCGAGCGCTACTACCGCTCGATGTTCGCCGACCACGGCACCTCCTGGAACCTGCGCGACCGCCACATGGCCGAGACCCTGGAGCGCCTTTCCGACCATCTCTCGCGCCACGGCGAGCCGGCGCGGATCGTCGTCTGGGAGCACAACTCCCACGTCGGCGACGCGCGGGCGACCGAGATGGGCCGTCGCGGCGAGCTCAACCTCGGCCAGTTGGCGCGCGAACGCTGGCCGGGGGAGACCTTCCTGCTCGGCTTCACGACCTACGCCGGGACCGTCACCGCGGCCTCTTCGTGGGATGCTCCGGCCGAGCGCAAGCGCGTCCGCCCGGCCCTGCCGGAGAGCTTCGAGGCGCTCCTGCACGAGGCCGCCGAGCCGCGCCTCCTCGTCGACCTGAGCGACGGGGGCGGGGTGGAGGCGCTGCGCGCCGCGCGCTTGGAGCGGGCGATCGGGGTCATCTACCGGCCCGAGACCGAGCGCATGAGCCACTACTTCGAGGCCCGCATCGCCGGCCAGTTCGACGCCCTCGTCCACATCGACGAGACCCGCGCCGTCGAGCCGCTGGAGCGCACCGGCGGCTGGGAGGTCGGCGAGCCGCCCGAGACCTACCCCTCGGCGCTCTAGGGGATAGCCGCAGCAACGGCTGTGCCTCTCCACGGATGGCGGCTGGCCGGCGCGGTGGTCGACTGGGGGTCAGACGCGAAGCGGGGGAGGCGCAGCGTGGACGAAATCGATTGCGAGGAGATCTGAGATGGCGACCGTAGAGAAACAGCAGGCGTTTGCGGCTCCCGGCGAGGCGGACAGCCCGGTCGAGCTGAAGCCGCGCTACGACAACTTCATCGGCGGCAAGTTCACCGCTCCCACCGACGGCAAGTACCGCGAGAACCTGGCCCCGGCCAACGGCCGGCCCATCTGCGAGGTGTCCGACTCGACCGCCGACGACATCGAGCTGGCGCTCGACGCCGCCCACGCCGCCAAGGACGAGTGGGGCGCGGCCTCCCCGGCCGAGCGCGCCGCGGTGCTGAACGCGATGGCCGACGCGGTCGAGGAGAACCTGCAGCCGCTGGCGATCGCCGAGAGCTGGGACAACGGCAAGCCGGTGCGCGAGACGCTCGCCGCCGACATCCCGCTCGTCGTCGACCACCTGCGCTACTTCGCCGGCGCCGCGCGCTCCGAGGAGGGCCGGATCTCCGAGATCGACGACCAGACCTACGCCTACCATTTCCAAGAGCCGCTCGGCGTGGTCGGCCAGATCATCCCCTTCAACTTCCCGCTGCTGATGGCGGCCTGGAAGTTCGCCCCGGCACTGGCCGCCGGCAACTGCACGGTGGTCAAGCCGGCGAGCCCGACCCCGTGGTCGATCATGAAGCTGATGGAGGTCCTCCAGGACGTCGTCCCGGCGGGCGTGATCAACGTCGTCAACGGCCCCGGCGCCGAGATCGGCCGGGCGCTGGCGACCAACAAGCGGATCGCCAAGATCGCCTTCACCGGCGAGACCGTGACCGGGCGGCTGATCATGCAGTACGCGGCCCAGAACATCATCCCCTCGACCACCGAGCTCGGCGGCAAGTCGCCGAACGTCTTCTTCGAGGACGTGATGGCTGCCGACGACGAGTTCCTCGACAAGGCGATCGAGGGCTTCGTCCTCTACGCCTTCAACAAGGGCGAGGTCTGCACCTGCCCCTCGCGCGCCCTGGTCCACGAGTCGATCTACGACGAGTTCATGGAGCGGGTGCTGCCGCGGATCGAGGCGATCGTCCAAGGCAACCCGCTCGACCCGGCGACGATGATGGGGCCGCAGGTCTCCGCCGCGCAGCTGGAGAAGGTCGAGGGCTACGTGAAGATCGGCGAAGACGAGGGCGCCGAGGTGCTGATCGGCGGCCACCCGGCCGAGGTCGACGGTGACCTCGAGGGCGGCTACTACTACGAGCCGACCGTGCTCAAGGGGACCAACGACATGCGGGTCTTCCAGGAGGAGATCTTCGGCCCGGTGGTCTCGGTGACCACCTTCAAGGACGAGGCCGACGCGCTGGCGATCGCCAACGACACCCTCTACGGGCTCGGCGCCGGCGTCTGGACGCGTGACGGCAATCGCGCTTTCCGCATGGGTCGCGGGATCAAGGCCGGCAGGGTGTGGACCAACTGCTACCACCAGTACCCGGCCCACGCGGCCTTCGGCGGCTACAAGATCTCCGGGGTCGGGCGCGAGAACCACCGGATGATGCTGGACCACTACTCGCAGACCAAGTGCCTGCTGGTCAGCTACGACAAGAAGGCGATGGGCTTCTTCTAGGAGCTCCGGGGCCTGCCGCCACGAGGATCGAGATGCCTTCTGTCCAGGCGACCCCCGCTGCGGTGGAGACGATCGAGCGGCTTCGCGAGAAGCACGGCTCGGTCGTCGTCCACCAGTCCGGCGGCTGTTGCGACGGCAGCGCCGCGATGTGCCTGATGGCTGACGAGCTGCCTCCCGGCCCCAACGACGTCGAGCTGGGCGAGATCGGCGGCGCCCCGTTCCTGATCGACGCCGACCAGTACGAGCGCTGGGGACGGCCCGAGTTCCTGATCGACGTCGCCCCCGGCGGCTCCGACAGCTTCTCGTTGGAGGGACCGCTGGGGGTCCACTTCGTCACCCGCACGCCCGGCGCGCCGGCCTGCGCGGTGGATCCCCCGGACGGCTGAGCCGGCCGCTGGCCTACGGCTTGGTCGGCTGCAGCCCGATCAGGTCGAAGTAGCCGATCAGGTAGAGGCGCTTGCCGTCGGAGACGACCGGCGTGTAGCCGGCCTGGTCGAGCCGGAAGGTCGGCTTGTGCGTGTGGACGTCGAGGCCGACGGTCTTCTGGGTCTGGAAGCTCGAGGTGTAGACGGTGTGGCCGATCACGGTGGCGGTGCCGGGGACCGGGCCGCCGACGTCGTAGTGCCAGCGCGGCTTGCCGGTGCGGGCGTCGAGGGCGAAGAAGCGGCCGTCTTCGGAGCCGATGTAGACGGTCGGCGGGGTGCCGGGGACGCGGGCGACGGCGGGAGAGCCGTAGACGGCGCCGCCGGTGTCGAAGGTCCAATCGACCTTGCCGGTCTTCCGGTCGAAGGCGTAGACGGTGCCGTCGTCGCGGGCGGCGTAGACGCGGCCGAAGGCGATCGCCGGGGAGGAGAAGAAGCCGCCCTCGCCATACGGGGGCACCCGGCTGGTGTTGGTCCGCCACAGCGGCCTGCCGGTGGCGGCTTCCAGGGAGAAGACGGAGCTCTCGTAATCGGCGACGTAGAGGTTGCCGTCGTGGTAGCTGGGGCTGGCTTTGATCGCGGCCGGCGAGTTGAACCTCCACGCCACCATGCCGTCGGAGGCGCGCACCGCGACGACGTCGCTCGTGTCGGTGCCGAGGTAGAGCGTCCCGTTCGCCGTCACCGGGGACGATTCCAGGTGGGCGTGCAGCTGCCGCACCCATTCCCTCCTGCCGGTCTCGGCGTTCCCGGCCGCCAGGTTGCCGTCGAGGAAGGCGCCGTAGACGCGGCCGCGGTAGTAGACGGGCGCGGTGACGAAGGTCGGCTTGCCGTGGTTGCGCGGGTCCATTTTCAGTTCCCAGAGCACCTTGCGGTCCTTCAGCCGGATCGCTTTGCCGTTGCCGAACTTGTTGATCACGAAGGCGATCCCGTTGGCCACCGCCGGCGGGAACTCGATCAGCCCGTGCGTGTCGATGCTCCAGGCTTCCTTCAGCGGCGGGTCGAGGACCCGCTTCTCGGCGGGCAGGTAGTGCGTCCGCTCCGGGATCCGCCCGAACAGCGGCCAGGCGACGGACCCGGTCGCCTTCGACGTCGGCCCGCTCCCTTCGCTTTCCGAGCCGCCGCAGCCGGCGAGCGCGAGGACGAGGGCGGCGACTGCGAGCAGCGCCGCGGCGAGCCGGCGGGAGGGGGAGGGTCCCTTCGGTCGCCGAGTTGGCATCCGCATGTCTCTCTGATCGGCATTCCAGAGCGGAAAAAGAAGAAGCGGCGGACGGGACTTGAACCCGCGTCATCGCCTTGGAAGGGCGAGGCTCTACCGTTGAGCTACCGCCGCGCGAGTGAAGCCGCCCCGGCGAGCGGTGCGGCGTCGATGACAGTTTGCACAAACCACGGCGCACTTTGCAATCTCGTCGAGCACGGACTGCCACGGCCGGTCCCGCAGTCCCTTGGCAATGTTGAACTCCTTTTCCCTCAGGTGGTCGAACTCGAGGACCAGCGAATCGCCCTCGCCGCGGTCGACGCACGGGTGGTCTCGGAGGTAGGCGACAACCCATTCCATACGCTCGGCCGCGAGTCGGCGCGTTCGCCGCCCCGCCTGATCGATGTATCGCTGCCGATTGGCGCGGTAGTGCTCCTGCTTGTAGGCCGCCCGGCATGGGCGGCAGTACGTGTCCAACTGGCCCAGCTTCTTGCGGCGCCAGGCAAAGTCGGCCTCCGATTTCGATTCCTTGCAGCGGCAGCATCGCCTCATGGCCGGGAACCTATCGATACGAACGGACGTTCGCATCGACCTTCGAAACGCCCCGTCGAGCGAGCAGCCAAGACATCCCGCTCGCGATCCGTCAGAATGCAGAGACCCCACGGGGAGTGGCGCAGTCTGGTAGCGCACTCGGCTGGGGGCCGAGCGGTCGCAGGTTCAAATCCTGTCTCCCCGATTAGAAGCTCCTCATTTGAACCGCCGCCAGAAGAAAGGCCGGTTCCGGTGACGGATTCGCCATCCAGCCGCTTCGGAAGCCCCGGGTCGGCGAGCGTGGCAAAGGGCTCGGCGACCTCGGTGTCAGCGATCCGATCGTCGTGGACGAGAAGCCGCTCGAATAGCGCCTGGTTCCACTGGCGGCGCAGGTGCCCGGGCGCGGCCAGGTAGGCAGCCCGGCAGTCGGCGAGCAGGTCAAGCGCGCGTCCCAGGGTCTCCTCGATCTCGCCGAAGGACGCCGTGGCCACCTCCAATTGGCGCTCGGCCTGGCCGGTCTCGGCGGTGAGCCGGTCCTGCTCTGAGCGCAGCAGGTCGAGCGGCACCGCGCCCGCGTAGTAGGCGTGCAGCAGCTTCTCGCGCTCCTCGGTCAGCCTGGCGAGGCGGCGCCGCTGGCGGGCTGCCTCGGCTTCTGTCTGCTCGCGCATCCCGGCCAAGGCCACGCCGAGCTTCTCGCGTACGAGGTCGGCCTGCTCGCGGGGGATCGCCACCTTGGCGTAGGCGTCCTCCACGGCGGTCTCGATCAGGTCGACCGGCACGTAGGGCTGCTTGCAGCCCGTCCCCTTCATCCGCCCGATGCAGAAGAAGTAGGGGTAGCGCCCGCCGTTGCCCTTGGCCTGGATCAGGCTCATCCGCGAGCCGCAGCGCCCGCAGTAGAGGGAGCCCTTCAGGTAGTGGTGGTGCTTTCGATCCTTCTCGGCGGCGTGATTGTGGGCGGCGAGGACGGCCTTGGCTTTCTCGAAACTCGCCTCGTCGATCAGGTGCTCATGGCGGCCCTCGTATTCGACCCCCGCGTAGCGGACTACGCCGACGTAGTAGGGGTTCTGGAGGATCACCGCCAGCTGCGATCGAGAGAGGGGCATCGCGGCCCGCTTCGGGGTCGGCCGCGTGCGCAGGCCACGCTCGGTCAGCGCCGCCAAGAGCGTGTCGAGCGTGAAGGCGCCCGAGCCGTAGGCGGCGAAGGCCCAGCGCACGTGCGGGGCGCGCTCGGGATCGACTTCGACCGTTCTGATTTCCCGCCCCTCGATCACCTTGCGCACGTTCAGGTAGCCGATCGGCGCCCGGGTCGGCGTGCCGCCTGACTTCGCCTTCTGCACCAGCCCCTTCATCGCCTCGGCCGCCAGGTTGGCCGAGTAGAACTCCGCGTTGGCGGCGACGATCGCGTGCATGAAGCGCCCGACCGGGGTGCGGTCGATGTTCTCGGTCACCGAGACAAGCTCGACCCCAGCTTCGTGCAAGGCGTAGGTGATCGTCGCGTCGTCATAGCGGTTGCGGGCGAGGCGATCGACCTTGTGGACGATCACGACGTCGAGATCCCGTTTCTCCTCCAGCCGGGCCAGCAGCGCCTTCAGTTCCGGCCGGTCGGCGGTCTTCGCCGACTCGCCCCGGTCGACGTACTCGGCGACCACTTCGGCGTCAAGCTCGGCCGCCTTCGCCTGGCAGGCATCGCGCTGGGCGGGGATCGAGTAGCCCTCAGGCTCGCGGCCCCTGGTCGCCTGGGCGGCGGTCGAGACCCGCAGGTAGATCGCCGCCCGCTTCATCGCCGCCGTCCTTTCGTACGGCGGCGTCGTGGCGCCTCGCAGGCCGGATCGGCCGCCAGCGCCAGCAGCGCGGCGACGAGGCGGTCGGTGTCAAGCTCGCGGCGGTCCACGCCCACCACCCGCGCCGAGCGGGCACAGCCGCGCGCACGTCGGCGCTGAGGCTGGCTTGGGCGAAGACCGGCCACTACGCAGACGCCCCCTGGGCGAGCCGGCGGCCTGCCGCCGGCCGGTCGCAGAAGCGCTGTGGAGCCGGCGCGGAGGCGATAGCGGGGGCGCCGGGAGCGAAGGGCGCATCGGTCCGATGAAGACTCAGGTAGCGAGGACGCAGGGACCATTTGCACCGAACCCGTTGCGACGTAGATATGTCGGCAAAGCGCGAAGCCCGCAAACGGCGCTGTGGCGGGCAAAGAGCGCCCTGCGCATCTGGTTCGAGAGGAGCGGACGGGGGAACCGACGGGGGAGCGAACAGGGGAGCGCCAACGGAACTCGGGGTGCGGCCTTGGCGGGACGTTGAGATCGGCTCCATGCCCCCTTGGTAGTGGCCCGGCGTGCCGCCGTCCACAAACGCGCAAACGCGGATTTGCGATCGCGGGAGCGGGCAGGCCGGGGAGGGTCACCCCTCCCCGGCCTGGGTTCCTCCTCACCGTGCCCTGGCCTCCCGGGGGAGGTAGGCGCGGGGAGCCTTCCTTGCCAGCCGCACCTTCTTTGCCTCGGTGAGGCGCTTGAGGCAGTTGGCGACGGCGCCGGGCGAGCGCCCGGTGCCCTTGCCGATCGCCGTCGCGGTGAGCGGCCCCTGCGCGGCGTGCTTGCAGAGGTAGGAGAGGACGATCCCGTCAAGCTCGCCGGGGCGCAGGCGGCGCTTATGCGCGGCAGCCATTGGCCCCACGCGCCTCGACCCCGGCGGCGACCATGAGGATCTGGTCGCAGGCCACCCGCGCCGCTTTGAAGGCGCGGGCGTTGCTCGCGTCCTCTTCCTCGGCGCTGCGCTCGCCCGGGTTGCCGGCGATCCCTGCGCACGCTTCCTCGCGCAGGCGGGTGATCGCTTCGATCAGGTCGTGGACCGGCATCGTCAGCTCGAAGATCTCCCGCTCGGTCCCCGGGTCCCAGCCGAGGTCCGCCATCAGCCGGAACTCTTCTGAGAACTCGATCGCCAGCCGCTCGGCGGTGGCGTAGTCCCTGTCGGTCTCCAGAGCGGTCCACAGATCCCCGATCGCCCCCAGGTGATTGCGGACCTGCTCGTAGATCGCGTCGCGCTGCGCTTGGACGATCCTCATCGTCGCCTTGGGCATGGTGCCCTCCTTTCGGTAGGGCACCGAAGAGCCGCCGTGGATGCGCCCTCCCGCAGAAGGACTTCGGCGAGTACTTTCTCGCTTGCATCGAAGGTTCTGTCTTCGGTGCCATGCCCCGGGGCGCGCCAACGCCGCCGGGGCGCATATTTGATTGGCGCGAGCACGTTAGCTCGACGCGGCGGCGAAAGCGAGCCGCTGAGGGATTCGCATGCGACCCAGACGATCTATGGGAACGAAGCGATACCGTTGCGTGAATCGCGTGGCTAAAACGGGGAGGGCGAGTGGAGGACGAGCGAGTTCACTACGACTCGATATGGCGCCGTATCAAGACCGACGAGTACACCACCAAGCGCTTCCAGAGGGTCAGTTCCGGGCGGTACCTGTCAACGAAAATGAGACACCCGTCGTCCGAATTTAGTGAGCAACCTCCTCGGTGTCGGGCCGGTTGATCCACGCTGCCGACGGCAGCGTGGGCGGCTGCGGCGCCTTTCGCACGAAGCGCTCGGGGTTGGCCGCGTAGGCAGCGGTGAGAACCGCCTGGCGGGCAGCGTGGGCCTGCTTGGCGCGGCCGTGGTGGACGGTCGCCGGTGTCATCAACCCGATGCCGGAGTGGCGATGCTCGTGGTTGTACCAGCGGAAGAAGGCGCGGCAGAACTCCCTCGCCTGCTCGAGCGAGTCGAATCGCGCCGGGAAGCCGGGCCGATACTTCAGGGTGCGGAACTGGGCCTCTGAGTAGGGGTTGTCGGTCGAGGTGTAGGGGCGGCTGTGCGTCTTCGTCACGCCGAGGTCGGCGAGCAGGAAGGCGACCGGCTTGGAGCGCATCGAGGTGCCGCGGTCGGCGTGCACGGTGAGCCGGCCGCGGCGGATCGCCTGCTGCTCGCAGGACTGCGCGATCAGCGCTTCGGCCACCGCGGCCGACTCCCGCAGCTGCACGGTCCAGCCGACGACGTAGCGGCTGAAGACGTCGAGGATCGCGTAGAGGTGGTAGCTGGTCCACTTCGCTGGGCCCTTCAGCTTCGAGATATCCCAACTCCAAACCTCGTTCGGCCGGGTGGCCAGCAGCTCGGGTTTCGCGTAGGCGGGGTGGGTGAGCTGGTCGCGGCGCTCGCCCGTCTCCCCGCTCGCCGCCAGCAGCCGGTACATGGTCCGCTCCGAGCACAGGTAGCGGCCCTCGTCGAGCAATGTCGCCCAGGCCGCGGCGGGCGAGGCGTCGAGGAAGCGCTCGCCGTGCAGCTCGGCCAGGACGGCCTCCTGCTCGGCCTCGCTCAGCGCCCGAGCGGGTCTCGGCCGCGGCCGCCTCGGCTTGGGCTCCGGCGGGCGCCGGCGACGGTAGATCGTCGCCGGCGAGGCCCCCAGCGCCCGGCAGGCGGGCCTCGTCCCCACGATCGGCGCCAGCTCCTCGACCGTGGCCTCGATCATCGCTCGGTGCTCTCTTCCGCGCCCTCGGTCCCGAGTAGGTCCTCCAAGAGCGCTGAGACGTTTCCCTGCACCTCGATCACCTTGCGCGCCTTGGCCAGCTCGGCCTCGGCGCGCTCGGCACGGCGGCGCAGCTCGGCGTTCTCGGCCTCGATCGGGTCGGCCGCCTTGCGGCCGCGCTTGCGCCCCAGGGCGCCGAGCGCCCCCTGCTCGCGCTGGCGGCGCCAGGTCGAGAGGTGCGAGGAGTAAAGGCCCTCGCGCCGCAACAGGGCGCCCAGCTCGCCCGGCTTCTCGCAGGCGTCGGCCTGCTTGAGGATCCGCAGTTTGAACTCGGCGCTGAAGGCGCGCCGCTTGGGGCGCTCGGTCAGCTCGGGGTCGGGGACCGCCTCGGGCGCGTCGCGCCCGCCGGCCGCTTCACTGCGCTCGCCTTCGGCTCGCTGCGCTTCGCGGCCGGCGGCTCCGTTCTTCTCCATCAACGACATCAGGTGCTCCGTTCACGCCCTCGGGGTTCAGTAATTCCCTGATCATGGGCGTCTCACGTGACGTTGGCAGAGAGGGGGGGCTTCGTCGGATAGAGGGTGAAGGACTTCTAAGAGAGCTGCCTGACAAGGCGCTGCTTGGACTTGGACGCCAACACCATACGGTTGCGATGGCGGTCCGCCTGGGCTTGATTTCCTGCGGCCCGCGACTGGCGTGCGAGCCGCCCTTGTTCGGAGATGACCAGCTCGGTTGCCGCGATTTCCTTGATGGTGACCACGAGCACATCGTCGGCGAGGTTGGGGTCGAGGCCGTTCAGCCGTGCCTCATGCTCAAGGTCGACGCGACAATCCATACAACACTTAATCAGTGGGCCGCGTTCGTCCAGCCCAGCGTATTCGAAGGGCCGTTTGCACTTCAGGCACCACTTCGTAAACGGGACATGTGAACGCCGGATGCCAAATGGCTGGAATTCGACAACGCTCGCCGGGGTGGTCGAGGTCGTACCGCGTTTGAGCTTGTTCAGCTTCTCGTAGTTCAGCTTCGTCAAAAGGGCATAGCTCCCTCGGTAGATGTTTTGGACGATTTGGTCTCGACTTTTCATTCTCGCCGAGCGATCAGACGTTCTCTTTGGAGCCGCGCTTGCCCGGCGGTGGGCAACAGCCGGCTCACGAAGAGCGAGCGCGAGCATGACTCGGGGACGGGCGCGCGCCACGTTCCCCTACGGCGGCGAGGTCAAGTCGGGCGAGACACACGTCGAATGGCTCCGCATCGACGGTCACGAGATCCTCTCCGGCCCGGAGTCGCGCTCGCCAAGCTGGCGACCAAGCGGTTCAAATACCGTCCGGTTAGGGCGATTGAAGACAAAAGCATCCGGCCTGTCTGGCATCCTTCCGACATGGCCGAGCCGGCAGGGGAAAAGGAAACGCTTCGAGTGCTCGCGGCGCCGGCGGTCGAGAAGCGGATCCTTGTCGTTCGCGGCCGCCAGGTGATGCTCGACGAGGATCTCGCCGATCTCTACGGTGTTGAAACCCGAGTGCTCGTGCAGCAGGTTCGGCGCAACGAAAAGCGCTTCCCGGCGGACTTCATGTTCCAGCTGTCGACCGAGGAGTTCGGCCACTTGAAATCACAATTTGTGATGTCAAGTGGCGGGCACGGCGGTCGTCGCAAGCGTCCTCTGGTCTTCACCGAGCAAGGGATCGCGATGCTCTCGGGGGTGCTCCGCAGCGACCGAGCCATCGCCGTGAACATCGAGATCATGCGGGCGTTCGTCGAGCTGCGGCGCGCCGCAGGCTCGTTCCAAGAGCTTCAACAGCGACTTGATCAGATGGAACTGGATATTGGCGCGCGCCTGAGCGAGCACGATGAGCAGCTACGTCAGATCTTTGAGGCGCTGAGGCAGCTAATCGCGCCGCCGCCCCGGGCGAAGCGACCCGTGGGCTTCAGGATCCGCGAGGGCGACGAGTAGTCGGGCGGTCGGCCAACCGCCTGACGCGGTTCAAATACCGTCCGGTCAAGGCGATCTCAGACAATAAGTTCCGGCCCATTTGCCATCCTCTTGGGGATGGCAGATCGTGACCCGCAAGACACCGCGCTCCAGGTGATCGGATTGCCCGCGATCGAGGAGCGGATCTATGTCATTCGTGGGCGCCAGGTGATGCTCGATGAGGACCTGGCTGATCTCTATGGCGTCGAAACGAAGCGACTGGTCGAGCAGGTGAAGCGGAACCTTGACCGCTTCCCTGACGACTTCATGTTCCAGCTCGTCAAAGACGAGGCCGCGGCTTTGAGGTCGCAGATTGCGACCTCAAACACCGGTCGCGGCGGCCGCCGCTACGCGCCCTACGTCTTTACGGAGCAGGGCGTGGCCATGCTCTCCTCCGTCTTGCGAAGCAAGACGGCCATCGCCGTCAACATCGAGATCATGCGGGCGTTTGTCGAGCTGCGCCGAGTTGCCAACTCCCACGCGGCGATCGAGACGAGGTTGGAGCGAATCGAACGCGGAATGGGCGAGCACGATGAGCAGCTCCAGCAGGTATTCGGAGCTCTTCGTCAGCTGATCGCTCCGCCCTCGCCGCCGAAGCGACCGGTCGGCTTCAGGGTTCGCGAGGACGACGAGGAGCCAGAGTCACGATCAGCCGCGTGATGCGGTTCAAATACCGTCCGGTTAGGCCGATAGACCGCCAACCCGCATTCCGTGGTGACAGAATGGCCTGATGCAGCGGGGTGGGGTCGAGGAGGCCCGATCCGAGACGGTAATGCGGCGGCTGCGTACGATTCCGCCGCTGGTCCTTGGCCTGCTCTTGGTCACGGTACTCTTCCCGCTGCTGCTCGTCGTCGCCTTGGCCGTCGACCTCGTCCGCCGGCTCGCTTTCGAGGTGCCGCCGACGGCGATGCGGCTGACCGCGTTCCTCTGGGTCTACCTCGCCGCCGAGGTCGCCGGGCTCACCGCGATGGCGGCGGTATGGGCCCTGAGCCTGGGCGGCCGGCGTCGGGCCTTCCTGCAGGAGACGACCTTCTCCCTTCAGCAGCAATGGGTCGGTGTCCTGTTCGGGGCGGTCCGTGCTCTGTTCGGCCTTCGCGTAGAGGTCGCCGGTGACGACGCGATCGCGCCCGGGCCGGTGATCGTGCTGATCCGGCACGCGAGCGTCGTCGACAATCTCCTGCCCGCAGCTCTCGTCACCCGCCCGCACGGAATCCGGCTGCGATACGTGCTCAAACGCGAGCTGCTCGCCGATCCCTGTCTCGACGTCGCCGGCCGGCGCCTGCCCAACTACTTCGTCCGCCGCGGCACGGGCGAGGCGTTGGAGCTGGAGCGGGTGCGCTCGCTGGCGCAGGGCCTGGAGCGTGACGAGGGGGTGCTGATCTACCCCGAGGGGACCCGCTTCACGCCTGAGCGCCGCAGCCGCGCGATCGCGCGGATCGGTGAGCGCGACTCCGCTCTGGCCGAAAGGGCGGAGCGCCTGCGCCACCTGTTGCCGCCGCGCCTGGGCGGCGTCGGGGCGCTGCTGGATGGTGCACCGGATGCCGACGTCCTCGTCGTCGCCCACCACGGCTTCGACGGCCTGCGGCGGGTGTCGGACATCTGGCGCGGCGGTCTCGTCGACCTCCTCGTCCGCGTGCGGATCACGCGCGTGCCCCGCGCCGACGCCCCCCCGACGAACTCCGCGCGCGCGATCTGGCTCTATGACCTCTGGCAGGACGTCGACGACTGGCTCGAGGACCGCTTCGCCTCCGAGCCCGGGCAGGGGGAGTCTTGAGCACCGCCGGCTTGCTCGCGGTCGAGGCGGGGCTGGTGCTCGCTCTCGTCACGGCGCTGTGGGCAGTGAGCGTCGGGCTGAAGGACACCTCGATCGTCGACGTCTTCTGGGGCAGCGGCTTCGTGATCGTGGCCTGGGCCGCCTACCTGCTCGGCGACGGCAGCCCTGATCGCCGCCTGCTCCTTGCCTTGCTGGTGACGGTATGGGGCCTGCGCCTCACCGTGTACCTTGCCCGCCGCAACCTCGGCAACGGAGAGGACCACAGATACGCGGCGATGCGTCGCCGCCACGGGGCGCGCTGGCCGCTGCGGAGCCTGGTGGTCGTCTTCTGGCTGCAGGGTGTGCTGTTGTGGATCGTCGCGCTTCCCGTGCAGGTGGCGATGAACGATCCCTCGCCGTCCGGACTTGGCGCGCTCGACTGGGTGGGAGCCGCGGTCTGGGCCGTGGGGCTCGCATTCGAGGCCACCGGCGACCGGCAGCTGGCTCGCTTCAAGGCCGACCCGGCGAACCGGGGAAAGGTGATGGACCGCGGGCTCTGGCGCTACACGCGCCACCCCAACTACTTCGGGGACTTCTGCGTCTGGTGGGGGATCTGGCTCGTCGCGCTTGCAACCGGGAGTGCCTGGTGGACCGTCCTGGGGCCGCTGGTGATGTCCGTCCTGCTGATCCGCGTCAGCGGCGCCGCCCTGCTCGAGCGCTCGTTGACCAAGCGACGCGCAGGCTACGCGGACTACATAGCGCGCACCAGCGCCTTCTTCCCCCTGCCACCGCGGCGGGGTGGGACGAACAAGTGACGGTGCGTCTCCGGGTCCCACCTGGGCCACCGTCCCATCTGACCGATCCCGATCGCTGCCTTCGTTTCATTCCTCGTTTCGGATATCTACGTCTTCAAGGAGTCGAGGTGGTGGTCCAAAATGGCGGTGTGGGCGAGAGACAGGGCGGCCGGCGATGAAAGCGATCGTGATCGGCGTCGGAGACGTCGGAATCAACGTGGCGCGGACGCTCAGCGCCGAAGGCCACGACGTCACCGTGGTGGACAACCGCCCGGCACGCTGCGAGAGCGTCCGGGGGGAGGTCGACGCGCTGGTCGTCGAGGGCAACGGAGCGAGCCCGAATCTGCTGCGCGAGGTCGGGGTCGAATCGGCCGACCTGCTGGCCGCCGTGACCGAGGTCGACGAGGTCAACCTGATCGCCGCCCTCGGAGCCCGGCAGCTCGGTGCGCGCACGACCGTGGCCAGGGTCAGGGACCCCGAGTTCTTCGGCGGGGACGAGGCGTTCGCGCACGACGTGCTCGGGATCGACTTCCTCATCGATCCCGACCGGGCCACCGCGAGCGCCATCGCCGAGGCGATCCTCTTTCCCGGGGCGGTCTCGGTCGAGTACTTCGGCGACGGGCGCCTGGCGGTCGCCGAGGTGATCGTCACCGAGTCCTCGCCGCTCGTCGGTGTCGAGCTGGCAGCACGCGAGCGTCCCCACCCCGCATACATCGTCGGCATCTCGCGCAACGGCGTGGCGCGACTGATCCGTCCAGACATCGTTCCGGAACCGGGGGACCACCTGCTCGTCGTGGCGCCGAGGGAGCAAGCCCAGGCCGCAGTCGCGCACTTTGCGGGCCCTGTGCACAGGGTTCGTAACTGCGTGCTGTTCGGCGGCGGCGGAATCGGCCTGCGGCTGGCAGAGCTGCTGCAGCCCACCCACGTGCGCGTCACCCTGCTCGAGCGCGACGGAGCGCGGGCTCGCTTCCTGGCCGAGCGGCTCCCACGCGTCACCGTCCTGAATGACGAGGGGGTGAGCCGCGAATCGCTGGAGTCCGCGGGCGTCGACGACGCGGAGGCCTTCGTCTCGTGCGCCGGAGACGACAGGGCGAATCTGCTCGCCGCGCTGAACGCGAAACGCCTCGGCGTCGACCTCTGTGTCTCGGTCGTGTCGCGCGAGGAGTTCACGCCGCTGGTCGATGCGCTCGCCATCGACGCCTCCTACTCGCCCCGGATGATCACGGCCGAGGCGATCCTGCGATTCGTCCACACCCGCACGGTGCGGGCGATCCACCTGCTGCGGACGGGGTTCGAGGTGCTCGAGATCGAGGCGCAGTCCGACGCGCCAATCGTCGGCAGGGCGGTCGGAGAGACGAAGGGCCTGTTGAAGGGGTGGCGGGTCGGCGCGGTCCTGCGCGGCGAGCAGGCCATGGTGCCACCCCAGGGCGTCGAGATCCGGACCGGGGACCGGGTGCTGATGCTCGGCCCCGCCGGTGAGCTGAGCGGCGTCGAGGCCGCGTTCGCACCGCGCGAATGAGGGGCCTGCGGCCGGGGCCCGGAGCCACGCTCGTCGGGCTGACTCTCGGCGGCACGTTGATCGCGTGCGGCGCCGGAATGCTCGTCTGCGCCGTGGTGGGGATTGCCGACGGGGAGGCCGCTTTGGCGTTCGGGCTGCCGGGGCTCGGGGCGGTGGCGCTCGGCTTCGCGATCGTGCTCGGACCGGCATCTGCTCCCCCGCGCGGGCTCACTGTTCGGCCGGTCGTCGGGCTGCTCGCGGTGACCCTCGCGTGGGTCGCCGCCTCGATTGCCGGGGCGGTGCCGCTGCTTGCCAGCGGGACGTTCTCCTCGCCCCTCGACGCGTTCTTCGAGGGGGCGAGCGGATTCACCACCACCGGCGCGACGCTGATCCGGGACGTCGGCGCGCAGCCGAGCGCGGTGCTGCTGTGGCGCAGCATCATGCAGTGGCTCGGCGGCGTCGGGATCGTCGTCCTCGTGGTCGCGATCGCACCCGTCACCGGGCCGGGAGTGCAACGGGCCTTCTATGCCGAGACGTCCGGGGTGACCGCGGAGCGCCTCACGCCTCGCATCGTCGACACCGCGAAGATCATCGCCGCCATCTACGCGGGACTGTCCGCTGCCGCGGTGCTCGCCTACGCGATCGCCGGCATGAGCCTGTTCGACGCCGTCAACCACTCGATGACGACGATCTCGACCGGCGGGTTCTCGACGCGTACGGCCTCGATCGGAGCGTTCCACTCGCTGCCGATCGAACTCGTCGCGATTGCGTTCATGGTCCTGTCGGGGGTCAACTTCGCCTTCTACTGGCGCGCCGTGAGGGGAAAGTCGGTGATGCCACAGGCGGCCGAGGTCCTCGCCTTCCTGGCGATCCTGCTTGCGGCGATCACGGTCGTCGCCCTCAGTATTTGGCTCGCGGGCGACGTGGCGGGAGGCGCGACCTCGATTCGCGACGCGGCGTTCAGCGTCACCAGCGTGATCACCACGACCGGATTCGTGACCGTGGACTTCGACACCTGGAACTCGTTCGCGCGGATCGCGATCCTGGTCCTGATGTCGATCGGAGCCTGCGCCGGGTCCACCGTGGGCGGCATGAAGGTCATCCGGGTCGTCCTGCTGGGCAGGGCGGCGCGCCAGGAGCTCGATCGCCAGCTCCATCCGACCGCCGTCAAGGTTCTGCGCTTCGGCGGCCACGTCTACAGCGAGGACGTCCGCCGCGCCGTCCTCGGCTTCTTCCTCGTCTACGCGCTCGTCTACGTGGTCGGCTCGCTGGCCATGGCTGCCTCGGGTCTCGATCCGCTGAGCGCGATCGCCTCGACGGCGGCCACCCTCAACGTGGTCGGCCCCGGGATAGGCGCCGTTGGCGCGACCGACAACTACGAGGCTGTCTCGACCTTCGGCCGCGCGTTCCTGCCATTCCTGATGATCGCCGGGAGGGTCGAGGTGTTCACGGTCGTGGCCCTGATCGCCGCGCTCCTGAGGCCCCGCGCGCGGGGCTGAGCCGCCGCGGACGGTGAGCGGTTCCGGCCGTCAGGCGTCACGTCCTTCGGCCGGCCTCTCGCGGCCTCCGGGGCCGTGGCTCCGAGCGGGCGAATGGGGTCCGCCGCGAGCACTACCTTTCCCGCGTGCCCCGTAGGAGGAACACGCCGTCTCGCCAAGGTCATCCCCGTTGGGTGCTCGCGCTCAGCATCCTCGGCACGATCCTCACCTTCGCCGCGATCTTCTCGATCTGGGTCAACCGCCAGGCGCTGAACACCAACAACTGGGTCGACACGAGCACTCGCCTGATTGAGAACGAAGAGGTGCGTGCCCAGCTCTCCGACTACCTCGCGAACGAGCTGTTCGCCAACGCCGATGTCGCCGAAGAACTGCGCGAATCGCTGCCCCCGCGCCTCGCGCCGCTCGCGACCGCGGCCGCCAGCGGGCTGCAGCAGCTGGCCCCGCAAGTCGCCGAGCGGCTCTTCGCCACGCCTCGGTTCGAGCAGCTCTGGGAAGCGGCCAACCGGAAAGCGCACGAATCCCTGCTGGAGGTCCTCAACGGCGGCGGATCGGCGGTCTCGACCAAGAACGGCGAAGTGAAGCTGCAGCTCGGGCCGGTGCTGGCCGAGCTCGGCGAAGGCTCGGGCGTGGGCGAAGGGCTGGTCTCGAAGCTGCCGCCGGAAGCCGGCGAAATCACGATCCTCAAGTCAGGCGAACTTTCGCTCGCGCAGGACATCGCCAAGCTGCTGCGCGAGCTGCCCATCGTCCTGACGCTCGCGGCGCTGCTCTGCTTCGCGCTCGCGGTCTTCCTCGCCGGCCCGCGTCGGCGCGAAGCCGTGCGCTCCGTCGGGTTCGCCCTGACGATCGCCGGACTGCTCTCGCTCGGGCTGCGCGGGTTCGCCGGCACCTACGTGGTCAGCGGGTTGAGCAAGACCTCCGCGGCCGAACCCGCGGTCGAAGCCGTGTGGAGCATCGGCACGTCGATGCTGGTCACGATCGCGACCTCGACGATCGTCTTCGGCCTGCTCGTCGTGATCGCCGCGCTGCTCGCCGGCCCGACGAGGCCGGCCGTGGCGATCAGGCGCTTCGTCGCCCCCTACGCGCGGCAGAGCCCGGCCGGCTTGTGGGGCGTCGCGGCGCTGATCTTCCTGGCGCTGATCGTCTGGGCGCCCGTGGGCGCGTTCCACAAGCCGCTCGGAGTCCTGATCTTCGCTCTGCTCTTCGCCGCCGGCACCGAGCTCTACCGCCGCCAGCTGTTCGAGGAGGAGTCCGCCGCTCCTCCGCCCGCCGAGCGGGCTTAGCGCCAGGCGAGATCCAGTTCGGTCGGGCGACGCTGGTCCTCGGGGTCGAGCTCGGGCTCGGCGGCGCTCGGCCTGACCTCGATCGCGGCGACCGGCCTGGCGACCGGCTCGCGCGGGCGCCGACCCGGGCCGGACCGGCGAGCTGCCGGAGGCGCATCCACTGGGTAACCTGGACCGATGCCGGCGGCCCTGATCGAGTTCCCCGCGGACGACCCCGAGCGCGCCCTGCGCTTCTGGCGCGGCCTGCTCGCGGTCGAGCTCGCGCCGCGCCCGGACGGGGCAGGGGAGGGCTGGGAGGCCGAGGAGGACGGTCTGCGGATCGGCGTTCACAAGCGCGGCATCGGGCCCGGGGACACGGGCTCGCTTCCCTACTTCGAGGTCGACGACCTGGCCGCGGCGGTCGAGCGCGTCCGGGAGCTGGATGGCTCGATCGTCCATCCCGGTGAGCGGTGGGCGATCTGCCGCGACTCGGAGGGAAGCCCGTTCGCCCTGGCCGGGCCTTCGTCCGCCTGAGCGGCGCCGGTGCCGGGTCTCGCCGGCCATGTACGGGCTCTGGTTCTGGCGTTCTGCCTTCGGGCATCCGCCGGGGCGGGCCAAGAGCGTCGACTGCGGCTAGCGGCTGGTGCCGTCTGCCTCGGTTGAGCGCGGCGCCCGGCCGGCGCCCCTTGACGGCGCGAGCGAATTCCGAATTGCGCTCCCGTCGCGTCCGCCAGCGGTCTTTCGTGGTTCAAATACCGTCCGGGTTGGGGCGATTCACAGGCAGAACTGGGCGTCGGCGACCTACTCGCCCTCCCAGTAGTCGACCTCGTCGTCGATGCGAAAGTAGTGCTTGCGCCCATCCGAATCGGGCTTGCGGTCGGCGGCGCTGAGCTTGTTCGAGTCGGGGTAGATCACGATGTCCGGAGCCCCGTGGGTGCTCACGGCGAGCAGGCGCACGAGCTCGGTTCCTTCGTTGGCGAGCTGGTGAGCGCCATCCTCGCCGAGTGGGAAGCGGACGACCTCACCTCGGTCGAGGAGCCGGGTGCCGGCAGGAGTGCGGAGCGTGGGCGAGCCGTCCAGCACCACCAGGACCTCTTCCTCGGCCAGGTGGAAGTGATAGGGGTAGGCCTTCTCGCCTGGAGGAATCTCCCAGAGGCTGACTCCGATCCGCTCGGTCAGGAGCTGGTGGCCGAGGCGAGCGCGCCGGGCACGAAAGCCGTCGTGCTCGCGCGGCTCATCGAAATCGGGCGCGTAGATGTTGGGCATCGGGTGGTTCTACCAGTCGGACCCAATCCACCGTGGATTGGCGCCGCTGTGGCGCCTTGCGCATGACCTGTGCTGGGCGGCTCTGGGACGGGCCGTCGCGGCCGCGACGGCGAGCCGGTTTCGCCGCCGAGGTCGTTCATCGACTTAAATCCCTCCGGCTCGTCCCGCGGCGCACCCGCAGGACCCGCAACCACGACACCCCCGAACAGGACGACCAGATGAGCGAGATCGAGCGGCGCATGGCCGGGCCTGGCGGGCAGGTCCCCGAGCCTGCCGGGCCGGGATTCCCGCTGCTCGGCCCTCCCTCGGCGCTGGGCGGCCGGCTGGGCGTGGCGGGCCTGCTCCTCACCGGCCTGGTCGTCTCCGTCTCGGCGACCCGGAGCGAACTGCTGCTGCCCACCTCGCTGCGGCCGATACCCGACTGGCTGGCGGGCCCGCTCGACGGCATCGGGCTGCGGCTCGGGCTCGCCGCCCTGGTCGTCGCCTTCGTCCTGATGTTCGTCTCCTATGTGGTGGCGATGCGGGCGGTCCACCGGCTCTCCGCCCGCGCGGTCCTTGCCAGCATCGTCGCCCTGCACGCGCTCGTGCTGCTCGCGCCGCCGCTGTTCTCAAGCGATGTCTTCAGCTACGTGGCCTACGGGCGCATGGGCGTACTGCACGACGCGAACCCCTACCTGCAGGGGCCGAGCGCGCTGCCGCTCGTGGCCCTGCACCCGCTGATCGGAGCGCAGTGGATCAGCACGCCCACCGTCTACGGCCCCCTGTTCACCGCCCTCAGCTACCTGCTCGTCCCCTTCGACATCGCGGCCAACGCGCTCGCCTACAAGGCGGTCGCGGCGCTCTCGAGCCTGGTGCTGATCGCGGTGATCTGGCGCGCCGCCCGCCTGCGCGGCCTCGACTCGGTCAAGGCGGTGGCCCTGGTCGGCCTCAACCCGGTGATCGTCTTCTTCGGCGTCGGCGGCGGGCACAACGATTTGATGATGCTCGCGATCCTCGCCGCCGGGCTCTACGTGCTGCTCCTGCAGCGCGAGCGCAGCAGCGGGGTGCTGATCGTGCTCGCCGCCGCCGTGAAGCTGACGGCGGGGCTGGTCCTGCCCTTCGCGCTCGCGGGGCGGCATGGCTCGGCCGGGGGTGGGGCCGCCGGTCGCCGGCTCCTGATCGGCTTCGGCGCGGGGGCGGTGGCGATCGCGGCGCTCGGCTACGCGCTGTTCGGCACCGGGCCGCTGCACGTCTTCGGCACGCTGCAGGGCATCCAGAGCCAGGGCGGCGCGCACAGCATCTTCGGCTTCCTCGCGACGGCGCTCGGCCTCGGCGCGATCGTCGGGCCCGCCGGCGCCGTCCTCACGGCGGCCTTCGCGGCGATCGTCGCCTGGTTGCTGTGGCGGGTGTCGACCGGCAGGCTCGACTGGATCACCGGGGCCGGCTGGGCGACCGCCGCGCTGTTGGTCACCACCCAGTTCCTGGTCCCCTGGTACGTGGCCTGGCTGCTGCCGCTGGCGGCGCTGAGCAGCGACCGCCGCCTCCTGTTCGTTGCGCTGGCGCTGACCGGGATCGGGCTGACGACGCTGTGAAGGCCTTCGTCACCCAGACGATCCGGGCGGGCTCGATCGCGCCCGCGCCCGATCGGCGCGCTGCTCGGCGATCCGCCTGACCTCGTCGAGGTGCTCGGAGACCGCCCGGTTCCACTGCGGCAGCACCCAGCGGCGCGCCGCGACGCGGCCGAGCCAGAAGAAGTCGATGCCGAGCTCGCCGTCGTAAGCCAGGACGGTCGTCTCGCCGTCCGCCTCGAGCCGGAACTCCTCGACCGCTTCGGGCACCGGGCCGGTGAGGTGCCGGAAGCCCATCTTCGAGGGCGGCTCGAGCTCGATCGCCTCGACGGTGCGGGCCTCGTAGAAGTGGACCTTGGTCAGGTGGGCGGCGACGACGAGCGAGCCGCCGCCGGCGAGCACCTCGATCGACTCACTGCGGGCCCGCCCCAGGTACGGCGCGCTGAGGATCTCGTAGACGAGCTCGCGGGGCGCCTCGATCTCGTACCGCAACGGCCCCAGCGGATGCCGGCTGCGGCCCCAGCCGAGGTCGAGATGGAGGCGACCCATCGCCAGCGCCAGGAAGCCGCCGGCGGTCATCGCGACGAAGAGGAGGACGAGTGCGCCCAGCGCGATCCAGTATCCGGTCATCTCGGTTGCGCTCGCATCGATTGCCCACCCGGACCATCGCAGATGAACCGAATCGGAAAAGACGGGGTCAAAGCGAGGAAATGACCGTGCTCGGCGCCACCCACTCGATCTGCCCCCGCTGCCGGCGGGTCCTCGACGCCCAGCTGCTGGAGCGCGACGGCCGGGTCCTGCTTTCCCGAACCTGCCCCGAGCACGGCCTCTTCGAGGCGGTGGTCTACGGGGATGCCGAGCGCTACGCGGAGATCCAGCGCTTCGACAAGCCCGGCGAGGAGCCGCGCGAGCGCCAGACCGAGAGCGTCGAGGGCTGCCCCCACGACTGCGGCATCTGCCCGGAGCACGCCCAGCACACCTGCCTCGGGATCATCGAGGTCAACACCGCCTGCAACCTCGACTGCCCGATCTGCTTCGCCGACTCCGGGACGGGCCGCCAGGAGCACGGCTTCTCGCTCGGCCTCGAGCAGGTCGAGTCGATGCTCGACGCCTTCGTCCGCGCCGAGGGCGAGCCCGAGTCGGTCCAGATCTCCGGCGGAGAGCCGTCGATCCACCCCCGGATCCTCGAGATCCTGCGGGCGGCGAAGGACCGCGGCATCCCGCTGGTGATGCTCAACACCAACGGCATTCGGCTCGCCCGCGACCCGCGTTTCGCCCCGGCGCTGGCGGAGATCGGCGTCCACGTCTACCTCCAGTTCGACGGCTTCGAGGAGGTGACCCAGCGGGCGATTCGCGGCAGGGTGCTGACGGAGGAGAAGCTGCGGGCGCTCGACCGCTGCGCCGAGGCGGGCGTCAGCGTCTCGCTGGCGGCTGCGGTGGAGCGGGGGCTGAACGAGCACGAGGTCGGCGCGATCGTCCGCTTCGGCGTCGAGCACCCGGCGGTGACTGGGGTCTTCTTCCAGCCGGTCACCCACTCGGGCCGCTTTCGCGCCGATTCCGACCCGCTCGAGAAGCTGACCAACTCAGACGTGATCGAGGCGGTCGCCGCCCAGCTCCCGGACTGGTTCCGTGCCGAGGACTTCGTCCCCGTCCCCTGCTGCTCCCCGACCTGCCGCTCGGCCACCTTCGCGCTCTACGACGGGGAGGATCTGATCCCGCTTCCCCGGCTCGTCGACGTCGAGCAATACCTCGACTACGTGACCAACCGCGCCGTCCCCGACCTCGACGTGCGTGAGGCGTTGGAGGGACTCTGGTCGGCGAAGGCGGCCGGTGGCAGCCGGCCGGTGGAAGCTCGCCTCGACTGCATCGCCTGCGCAACGGCGATGCCGCCGGAGCTGCGCGAGGTGGCGGCGCGCGGCTTCATGATCGTCGTCCAGGATTTCCAGGACCCCTTCACGCTCGACCTCGGCAAGCTGCGCAAGTGCTGCGTCGCGGAGATCGTCCCGGACGGCCGCCTGATCCCCTTCTGCGCCTACAACTCGGTCGGCTACCGCGAGCAGGTCCGGCTGGAGGCCGCGGGCGCCGCCGCAGGGGCCCGACCGTGAGTGGGCCCGCCGAGCCCTCTGGGCTCGCCTCGCTCGCCCTCGGCGCCGAGCTGGCCGACGAGGAGCTGAAGGCGTGCTGCGCGACCGCCTACGCCGACCCGGCCGTGCGCTGGCTGCTCGGCGAGGTGCTGCACCCCGGCGGGGCGGCGACCACGCGGCGGGCGCTGGAGCTGGCCGGCCTGCGGCCCGGCGAGCGCCTGCTGGACGTGGCCAGCGGCTCGGGCGCCTCGGCGATCCTGGCGGCGCGCGAGTTGGAGGCGGAGGCGGTTGGCGTCGAGTACGGGGAGGAGGCGGTGCGGGCGGCTGGCGATGCGGCCGCCGCGGCCGGGCTGGGGGAGCGGGCCCGCTTCGTGCGCGGCGACGCCGGGGCGCTGCCGGCGCAGGACGAATCCTTCGACGCGGTGCTCTGCGAGTGCTCGCTGTGCACGTTTCCCGAACAGCGGCGTGCCGTCGCCGAGGTTCGCCGCGTGCTGCGTCCCGGCGGCCGGTTCGCGCTCTCCGACGTCGTGGTCGAGGGCGGGGCGCTGCCGGCGCCGCTGGGCGGGGCGCTGGCGACCGTCGCCTGCGTCGGCGGGGCGCTCTCGCAGGCCGGCTACGAGCAGCTGCTCGAGGCGGCGGGCTTCTCGGTGACGGCGTCCGAGCTGCGCGACGAGGACGCCGACCGGTTTGCCCGGGGCATCGAAGAGCGCCTGCGCGGAGCGCGCCTGCTGGGCATCGCCCCGCCGGCCGGTGCGCCGCTCGGCATCGAGGAGGCAATCGAGGCCGTCCGCCTGGCCCGGCAGGCGATCGCCGACGGCACCCTCGGCTACGCGATCCTGGTCGCCGAACGGCCCTGCGATGCTTCGGCCGATGCCGCCGGTTCCCTTCGAGGACGAGCATGACCTCGTTGCCCGCGCGAAGCAGGGCGACGAGCGTGCCTTCGAGGTCCTGGTCCGTCGCCACGCGGACGGGCTCTACGCGGTGCTGGCGCGCTTCCTCGGCAGCGGCCAGGAGGCCGAAGAGGTGACGCAGGAGGCATTCCTGCGCGCCTGGCGGGGCATCGGCCGGTTCGAGGGGGACTCGCGGTTCTTCACCTGGCTATACCGGATCGGGATCAACGAGGCGAAGCGGCGGGTCGCTCGCACCGCGGCGACGGTCAGGGCCGCGTCGCTGGACCGCCAGCCCGAGGCCGAGGTTGCCGACTGGAGCCGCGCCCCCGCGGCCAGCGCCGAGCGGGCCGAGCTGGAGGCGGTGCTGGACGAGGCGATCGGCGGCTTGAAGGCCGACCACCGCGCGGCCCTGATCCTCCGTGACGTGGAGGGCCTCAGCACCGACGAGGCGGCGGCGGCGCTGGGCCTCGGCGAAGCCGCGTTCAAGAGCCGCCTGCACCGAGCCCGGCTCTCCGTCCGCAGGGCGGTCGCGGACTACCTGGGGGAGGAGCGGTGATCGGGCGGCTGAGGGGTCGAGTCGCCTTCATGCACGACCACTTCTGGACGGGCACCCACGTCGAGGCATACCTCGACGGCGAGGTCGGCGCCGCCGGGGCCGCCCGGATCGAGCGGCACACCCACGTCTGCCCCAAGTGCCACCGGATGCTGGAGACCCTGAAGCGGACCCTCGAGGGTCTGCGGGGCCTGTCCGGCGCGAGCCCCGCGCCGGCCGGTCTCGCCGACTCGGTGGTGGAGCGCCTGCGGGACGGGGCGATGGGGTCGGAGGAGCCGGGATGAAGGCGGTCTGGACCGGAGTCGTCCTGGCCGAGAGCGAGGAGACCCTGGTGGTCGAGGGAAACCACTACTTCCCGCCGCAGAGCGTCGACTCCAGGTACCTGAAGCGCAGCGCCATGCGCACGCTCTGCCCGTGGAAGGGAATCGCCAGCTACTACACGGTCGAGGTCGACGGCGAGCAGGACCGCAACGCCGCCTGGACCTACCGGCGCCCCCTGCCCTGGATTCGCAGGATCCGCGACCACGTCGCGTTCTGGGGCGAGGTCGAGGTGCGCGAGTAGCGCCGGCTCAGGTCGGCGCCGTGCGCCGCGGGAAGGCGACCGGGAACCGCTCCGGGTTGGTGAAGAGGCGCACGCCGCGGATCGCGCCGTCGCCGGCCTCGAGCGCGAGGATGTTCATGAAGCTGGCGTCGGCGCTGTCCATCCGCACCCCGAAGTCGCCGTTGACGAGCACCGGGGTGAGGATCGGGTCGGCGGGGAAGCCGGGCTTGCGCTGCACGCCGACCATGAAGCGAGCGATCTTGTCGGGGCCGTAGATCGGCTTGCGCGCCGCCAGCACGACGCCGCCGCCGTCGGAGTACATGATCGCGTCCGCGGCGAGCAGCGCCTGCAGCGCCCCGGTGTCGCCAGAGGCCGCGGCGGCCATGAAGGCGGTGCCGAGGCGCTGGCGCTCCTCGAGGCTGACCGGGCGGGCGCGGGCCTCCTCACCGGCGTGCTCGCGGGCCCGGCGCGCGATCTGGCGGACGTTGGCGGGCGACTTCTCCAGCGTGTCGGCGATCTCGGCGTACTCGAGGTCGAAGACGTCGCGCAGGATCAGCACCGCCCGCTCGACCGGGTTCAGCCGCTCCAGGGCGCCGAGCAGCGCCTGGGTCAGCCGCTCGGCCTCGATCGCCTCGCTCTCCGGCGTCTCGAAGGTCGTCAGCAGCGGGTCGGGCAGCCAGGGTCCGACGTAGACCTCGCGCCGAGCCCGGGCCGAGCGCAGGCGGTCGAGCGCCAGCCGCGTGGCGATCGTCACCAGCAGCGCCTCGGGGTCGCGGACCGCCGTCCGGTCGACCCCGTTCCAGCGCAGCCAGGCGTCCTGGACGACGTCCTCGGCCTCGGCCAGCTCGCCCAGCGTCCCGTAGGCGATGCCGAGCAGGCGCGGGCGGCAGGCGGCGAAGGCGTCCTCGCTCATCGCAGGGGCGCGTTGGTCTCTCTATGCGGGACTTTGGCGCCCCGCAGCGCCGCGGCCGCCGCGGCGGCGCCACTGGCGAGCGCCGCGTCGACCAGCCAGCCTTCGGGGCCGACCCAGTCGCCGGCCACGTAGAGGCCGTCTCCACGCTCGACCGCCGGCCGCCCGGCGAGGCCGCCGGCGGCGGGGGAGGGGATGGCGGAGACCGGGACCATGCGCGGCAGGAAGCGCTCCAGCCTGACCCCCTCGCGCCAACCCGGCTGGACGGCGTCGGCGAGCGCCTCGAGGTTCGCCCGCGGCTGGCGGGCGTAGCCGCCGAGGCTGAGCAGGACGCCGCCCGGGTGGCGCGGGGGCGAGTGCCTGGACAGGTAGGTGGGGTCCTCGATGCCGAGCGCGAAGGTGCGCCCGCGTCGCGGCAGGCGCTCCAGGCCGAGGTCGAGCACGCTCACCTCGGCCGGCGGCCCCGGCACCGGCGGCGCCGCGTCGCCGAGCAGCTTGGCGAAGGCGTCGGGGCCGCCGGCGGCGACGACGAGGAGATCGGCCTGCAGCGCCTCCCCGTCCAGCTCCACCGACCAGCCGTGGCCGGCGCGCCGCAGCGCCCGCACTCCGGCGCGCCGGCGCAGGGTGGCGCCCGCGCGCTCGGCGCGGGCGGCGAGGAGGTCGACCAGCACGCCCCAGCCGCCCTTCAGGTAGCGGACGCCGGGGAAGAGGGCGAGCCGCAGCTGGCCGGCGGCGACGTCGGCGCTGAGCGCCTCGTGGTCGGCGACGAAGGTCGCCACCCGCACCAGGGCCGCGGCGCTCGCCCGCGCCGCGGGCGTGGGCAGCTCGCGCCGCAGCCATTCGCCGGCCGGGACGTCGCTCAGCCCCTCCGGCCTCGCGCGGGCGAGGCCGGCGAGCCATCGGGTCAGCGCAGCGGTGCCGCCCGGCAGACGCCGAGCCCGCCCGCCGCGGACGAAGAAGGAGCGCCGCAGCGAGGTCGGGTTCCAGCGCGGCGGGTCGATCCCGAGCGTGCGCAGCTCCCGCATCCCCGCGCCCCCTGTATAGAGAGCGTGGGGGCCCTGGTTGAGGTCGAAGCCGTCACGGCGCTCGGAGGCGGCGCGGCCGCCGAGCGCGGCGCTCGCCTCGAGCAGCGTCGTGGCGACACCCCCCTCGGCCAGGCGGGCGGCCGCGACCAGGCCGGCCGGCCCGCCGCCGACGACGACTCCCCTTGTGTCCTGTCTCGGGCCCTGCCTCTGGTAGCTCATGCCCATAAGACTCGACAGCCTCCGCGTCTGTGACATCCGGGGCGCGGCCGAACTCACTCGCAGAGGATCGTGTCCTCGTGCGAGTAGGCGGGGACGGAGGCGCAGATGACCACGAGGTCGGCATCGCCGGTGTTGCGCAGTCGGTGGACCTCCCCCGGCGGGATCACGGCGCAGTCGCCGGGGCCGACCTCGCGCTCCTCCTCTCCGATGCGCAGCAGCCCGCGCCCGGCGGTGACGAGGTAGAGCTCCTCGGAGCTGCGGTGCAGGTGGGCGACGGTCGCCGCGCCCGGGGCCACGGTCGCCTCGGCGAGGCTCTGGTTGCGGGCCGGCGAGACGGCGGGGCCGTGCCACTCGCGGATCGTCGAGCCGTCCTTGGTGACGTAGGGCTCGACCTCGTCGTAGCGGGTCAGCTGCATCGGCGTCCAGCTTCGCAGCTAGGGTTGACGCGTGGCGAGCACGTCCGGAACTCCCACTGGAAAGGATCCGGGCACCGGCGGCGAAGACCCGGGCTCGGCGCCGCGGATGACGCGGACGGCGCGGCGGGTGCTGACCAGGCCGCTCACCGCCGGGCGGGCGGCGCGGATGATCGCCGGGTTCACCTTCGTCGCGACTGTCCTCGGCGGCACCTTCGCCTGGCTGCTCGATCGCGAAGACTTCCCCACCCTGGGGCACGGGATGTGGTGGGCGATCCAGACGGTGACCACGGTTGGCTACGGCGACGTCACCCCGCACCACACCGAGGGCCGCGTGATCGCGACGATCGTGATGCTCGCCGGGATCGCCTTCATCGCCGTGATCACCGCCTCGATCACGGCCACCTTCGTCGAGAACGCGCGGGAGCGGTTGCGGGGGCGGGAGCAGATCGACGTCGCCCACGAGCTGCGGGAGATCAATGTTCGCCTGGCGCGGCTGGAGGCCCGGCAGGCAGAGGTGGGCGGCGATGAAGATCGCTGAAGCGCGGGCGCTGTTCCGCGTCGGCCTGCGCGATCCCGAGCACATCCCCGAGCGGATCGCCCTGTTCGCCGCCCACCGCCAGGGCGAGCCGTCGCGGCGCTGGGCCGAGCGGATCCGCGCCGAGCGGCCCGACGCCTCGCCGGCGACGCTGGCCGAAGAGCTGCGCTCGCGGTCGGCGAGCGTGGCGCGGGTCGACGGCGCCATCGCCGGCACCCCGTTCTTCGTCGCCCTCGTTCCCGGCTACGTCTCCTATCTGCAGCAGGAGGCGCGGATGACCCTGCGGGTGGCCGCGCTCTACGGGCGCGACCCCGAGCGACCTGCGCACCGCGGCGGAGCTGCTCGCCCTGCGCGGCGTCCACCCGACGCCGGAGGTGGCCGAGGAGTCCCTGCGTGCGGTCCGCGAAGCGGGGATGCCGGAGAAGCCCGCCGAGCGCCGGCCTCTGCGCAGCTGGGCCCGCAGCGTCTACATGCTGCTCGTCTTCGGGGGGTTCCTCTCGGCCCCGGACAACGACGTCGAGAAGACCCGGCCCCGGTTCCCGCGCCTGCGCGCTCTCCTCGGCTTCGCTGTCGGTGGCCTGATCTGGGCGGCCACCTGGGTCTTTCCGGTCAGCTTCATGATCGCGATGGCCTGGGGCTGCGAGAGCCACACCCGTCAGCTCGGCCGGCGCGTGCTCGCCTTCTACGGCGGCGAGGCGGCGAGCGCGGAGGGGGCGATAGAGATCGCCGACCGCCATCAGGACAAGGGGCACGACCTGCGCACGATGCTGCGCACCAGCGCCTTCGCCCTCTCGATCGCGATCCCGATCGCCTTCGTCGCCTACGTCGACCACGTCCGCCAGTCGACCGGCGTCGATTGGCTCGCCGCCGTCGGCGCCCTGGTCGCCCTCTCGCTGGTGATCGCGATCACTCTGGTCGCGAGCCGCAGGTAGCCGCGCCGGGAGCGCGGTGCGTCTGCCGGACCGCGTAGGATCCCCGCCCTCGCGAACGTCGCCATGAAGAAGCTCGCAACCACCCTCGCCCTCCTCGCCGCCCTTGTCGCGGTCGCCGGCTGCGGCACCAGCAAGGAAGAATCGAGCGGCACCACGGCGACGGCCGGCGCCTGCGAACCCGGGCAACTGCAGACCCACACCAAGGGCGTGCTCACGGTGGCCACCGACCAGCCGGCCTACCCGCCCTACTTCGAAAACGACGAACCCGCCAACGGCGAAGGCTTCGAGAGCGCCGTCGCCTACGCGATCGGCAGGGAACTGGGCTACCCGGCGGCCAAGGTGAAGTGGACGGTGGAGCCGTTCAACTCCTCCTACGCCCCCGGGCCGAAGAACTTCGACTTCGACGTCAATGAGATCTCGATCACGCCGGCCCGGGAAAAGGCGGTCGACTTCTCCGCCCCGTACTACACGGCCAACCAGGCGGTCGTCGCGCTGAAGACCTCCGAAGCGGCCAAGGCCACCTCGCTCGCGGATTTGAAGGACGCCCAGATCGGCGTCCAGGTCGGCACCACCAGCCTTGAAGCGGTCGAAGAACGGATCGAACCGAGCAGCCAGCCACAGGTCTTCAACAGCTCCAACGACGTCGTCCAGGCGCTGAAGAACGAACAGATCGACGCTGCCGTCGTCGACCTGCCGACGGCGCTCTACCTGACCGCCGCGCAGGTCCCGGCCGCGGCCGTGGTCGGCCAGTTCAGCGCTCCCGGGGGCGACCAGTGGGGCGCGTTGCTGGCCAAGGGCTCGTCGCTCACCGGCTGCGTCTCGCAGGCGGTCGAATCGCTCGAAGCCTCCGGCGAACTGAAGAACATCACCGACCGCTGGATGAGCAAGGCGGCCGGCGCCCCCGAACTGCACTGAGCTGAGCCGCGAGCCGGCGGGAACGTCCCCGGCCCGGGTCAGAATCCGCCGCGCACTTGGCAGACCCAGCCGCCACCGTCAGCGATCGCCGCCTCCAGCGAGAGGCGGCCAAGCGCCACCGCCAACGTCGTGGGCAGGCGATCTCGGTCGCATCCAGCGTCGTCGTCCTCGGCGGCCTCGCCGCCCTGGTGATGACCAGCCCGGGCTGGTCGGTGGTGCGGGAGACCTTCTTCTCCTGGAGCGTCTTCAAGCAGTCCTTCCCCGACGTCCTCAGCGCCTTCTGGCTCGACGTGAAGATCTTCATGGTGGTGGAGGTCCTGGTTCTGGCGCTGGGCCTGACCATCGCCCTGATCCGGATCAGCCGCTCGCCGGCGATCTTCCCGCTGCGGCTGCTGGGCATGGTCTGGGTCGATCTCTTCCGCGGCATCCCGACCATCCTCCTCGTCTTCCTCGTCGGCTTCGGCGTGCCGGCGCTGCAGCTGACCGGGCTGCCGACCGACCCGGTCGTGCTCGGCGGGATCGCGCTGGCGCTCTCCTACAGCGCCTACGTCGCCGAGGTCTACCGGGCGGGGATCGACTCGGTTCACCGCAGCCAGCGCGACGCGGCGCTGGCGGTCGGGCTGACCGAGACGCAGACGCTGCGCCACGTGATCCTGCCGCAGGCGATCCGCCGGGTCGCGCCGCCGCTGCTCAACGACTTCGTCGCCCTGCAGAAGGACGCGGCGCTGGTCTCCATCCTCGGCCCGTTGGAGGCATTCCGCCAGGCCCAGATCATCGAGTACAAGACCTTCAACTTCACGCCGCTGATCGCCGCCGCGCTGCTCTACCTGGCGGTGACGGTGCCGCTGGCGCGGCTGGTCGACCGCATGGGGGGGACGGAGGGGGCGGCGAGATGAGCGTCCCCGTGCTGGAGGTGAGCGGCGTCACCAAGGCCTTCGGCGAGCGCCAGGTCCTGCGCGGGATCGACCTCGCCGTCTCCGAGCACGAAGCACTGGCGCTGATCGGCGCCTCCGGCTCGGGCAAGTCGACGCTGCTGCGCTGCATCGACCTGCTGGAGGAGGTCGACGACGGCGACGTCCTCCTCGACGGCGAGGTGATCACCGACCCCGCGGTGAAGCCGGTCGCGGTGCGGCGCCGGCTCGGCTTCGTCTTCCAGGCCTTCAACCTGTTCCCGCACCTGACGGTGCTCGAGAACGTGGTCCTGGGCGAACGGCGCGCACAGGGCGTCGCCCGGGCCGCGGCGGAGGAGCGGGGGAGGGCGCTGCTGGCCCGCTTCGGACTGGCCGGCCGCGAGGGGGACCGTCCCGACAACCTCTCCGGCGGCCAGCAGCAGCGGGTGGCGATCGCCCGCGCCTTCGCCGGCCGCCCGCGGGCGCTGCTGCTGGACGAGGTGACCAGCGCCCTGGACCCCGAGCTGGTCGGCGAGGTTCTGGCGGCCGTCCGCGACCTCAAGGCGGAGGGGATGACGATGGTGATCGCCACCCACGAGATGAGCTTCGCCCGCGAGGTGGCCGACCGGGTCGCCTTCCTCCACGACGGGCGGATCGTCGAGATCGGCACCCCCGACCGGGTCCTCTCCTCGCCGCAGCGCGAGGAGACCCGGCGCTTCCTCAGCCGCCTGCTCGAGGCCGGGCGGATCTGACCTGCGCGTCCCCCGTCGACCCCTTGCTTCGCACCTCTCCGCCCGGATGGAAGCCGAATCCCGCGGATTTGCAGGGTGTTACTCAAAAACTTTGGTGTAGATCAGCAATGCTGTTATGCTCGCGCCGATTTCGATCATTCAGGGTTGCTGATCGAAGCTCGCATAGCCAGCACCGGTGCCTTAATCGGTTAAAGGGACGGCGTTGTAAGCCGTAGATCCGGGTTCGAGCCCCGGCCGGTGCATTCGGGAGAAGCAACCGGACGGGGCTATGGGAGCAAATCTTTTCGACAACTTCGATCGCATCGCGGCCAGGGAGGACGGGCAGGTCCACTGGACGGCACGGGCGCCGTTCCGCCCGGAGGCGGGATTCGACCTGATGCTGGTGCCGCGGGTGCCGGACTGGCGCGTGCACGAGGGTTCGCGGCTGGCGTTGGAGCGGATCGAGGCCGAGCCGGCGGTCGAGGCGGCGATCGTCGACGGCGACACCGTGCGGCTGCGGCTGGCTGATGACTGGATCGGGGGTACGGGGGAGGCACTGGCGTTGGGCGAGGTCGGCGACGGGAGGTTCGCCGACCTCGCCGGCGACCGGCAGTACGCCGTCTATTTCTGGGGCGCGAACACGACCAAGGCCCTCCACATCGGCCACCTGCGCAACCTCGCGATCGGCAACGCGATCGCCGCCGGCCTGAGCCAGGCTGGCGGCCGGGTCGAGAACCGCAGCCTGATCTGCGACGTCGGCCGCAGCATGGGGGAGGCGATGGCCGGAGTCCTCAGCCGCAGTGGAGACGGGCCCGGGGTCGGTCCGCAGGGAGGCGAGAAGTCCGACCATTTCGTCGGCTACTGCTACGCCGACTACGTCAAGGCCGGCCGCGTCGGCGGCGACGGCGCCGAGGACTCGGTCGCTCGCGAGGCCTCGATGTACAACGACAAGGCCGACGAGTTGATGATGCGGGTTCTCTCCGGCGACCAGCAGGCGCTGGAACTGTGGTCGAAGACGCGGGCCTGGGTGATCTCCGGCCAGCGCAAGACCCTGGCCCGGCTCGGCGTCTCCTTCGACAAGGTGATCTTCGAGTCCGACTTCCTGCCCGAGGTGGCCGAACTGGCCAACCTCGGCCTCAGCGAGGGCAAGCTGACCAGGCGCCCCGGCGACCAGATGGTGATGTACCGGACCGAGCGCGAGGAGCTGGAAGAGATGCCGCTGGTTCGCGCCGACGGCCTGCCGACCCAGCACATGCGGGCGCTCGCCTACTGGTCGGCGGCGCCGGAGCTCGACGACGTGATCTCGCTGCAGGTCTGCGGCACCGAGTGGGTCGCCCACGTCACCTGCCGCCGCAAGTTGATCGACCACCTCGGCGTCGCCAACGGCAACGGCAGCGGCAGCGCCAAGGGCGGCGGCCCGCCGACCCACGACGTCTTCCACGGCATGGTCGCCCGCCAGAAGCGCGCAATCACCTCCAGCGAAGAGGGGGCGCTGCTGATCGACGATCTGGTCGAGCGGCTGGAGCAGGAGATCGAGGCCGACCCCGAGCTGGCCGCGGTGCGGGCCCGCCATCCCCGCCCCGACCGGGTGGCGGCGCAGGTGGCGCTCGGCTACTTCCTCATGCAGCAGACGACCAAGCGGGTCGAGTTCGAGCCCGAAAAGCTGCTCGAGGAGAAGGGGAGCCTCGGCTGGGACCTGGCGCGGGCACTGGCCCACCACGGCGGCTCCGCGCCGCTGGCCGGCACGCGGCCGGCCGACGACCCCGAGTACCGCTTCGCCGTGGTGCAGTCGGAGAACTACCGTCGCCACCTGCGCAGCGCCGTCGAGGACTTCGACGTCGTCCCGCTCGCCCGCTACCTGTCGCACTTCGCGCGCTGGTACCGCGAGGCGGAGCGTGCGCCCGAGGTGGAGCGGGTGGCTCTGCCGCTGCTCGAGCGGGGGCTGCGCGGCCTCGGGCTGGACGGAGCCTGATGAAGACGCTGCTGGTCGACAACCACGACTCCTACAGCTACAACGTCTTCCACCTGCTGGCCGCGGCCTCGGGGGAGGAGCCGGTGGTGGTCAACAACGACGCGGTCTCCTGGCGCGTGCTCTCGCGCTCGGACTTCGACGCGATCGTGCTCTCGCCCGGCCCGGGCCGGCCCGAACGCTGGCACGACTTCGGCGTCTGCCGCGACATCCTCCGCTACAGCGAGATCCCGGTGCTGGGGATCTGCCTCGGCCACCAGGGGATCGCCAACCTGCTCCACGGCGACGTCAACCGCGCGCCGATGCCGATGCACGGCCGCCTCAGCCGCATCCGCCACGACGGCACCGGCCTCTTCGAGGGGGTGCCGCAGGACTTCTCGGTGGTCCGCTACCACTCGCTGGCGATCACCAGCCCGATGGGTCCCGAGGGCCACGAGAACGCCTGGGCCGAGGACGGCGTGGTGATGGGGATCGAACACCGCACTCGGCCGATGTGGGGCGTCCAGTTCCACCCCGAGTCCGTCGCCACCGAGCACGGCCTGGCGATCGCCAAGAACTTCTACGCAATGGCGGAGCGCCACGGGCGTCACTGCCATCCCGCCCCATCCCAGGGCCGGCGGGCCGAAGACGTGCCTCATGGGCACGCTTCCGGCCCGCCGGTGGAGCGGGAGGGATTGGAGCTGCGGGTGCGTACGCTGGAGGGGGAGGCGCCGACGGAGTGTCTCTACGAACGGCTCTTCGCCGACGCCGAGACCTCGTTCTGGCTCGACAGCGCCGACGCGCCGACCTGGCTGGCGCAGTCCTCCTACATGGGGACCAGCGCCGGGCCGGACCGCTGCGTCGTCTCCTACGACGTCGACGCGGCCGAGGTCACGGTCCACCGCGGTGGCGTCGGCACGGTCGAGCACAAGTCGATCTTCGACTTCCTCGACCGCGAGCAGCGGCGGATCGCGGTCGATCCCCCGGCCGGGGTCGAGCGCGGTCTGGTCGGCGGCTACGTCGGCTATCTCGGCTACGAGCTGAAGGCCGACTGCGGCTCGCCCAACGTTCACCGCTCCGACATGCCCGACGCGGCGATGATGCTGGCCAACCGCGTGGTCGCAGTCGACCACGTCGACTCGCGCACCCACCTCTTCGCGCTCTGCCGCGGCGACGACCCCGAGGCGGAGCTGTGGCTGGACGCGGCCGAGGCGCTCTGCGTCGAGGTGATCGCGGCGCCTCCCGAGCCGCCGCCGCTGGCGCCGCCGACCGAGCCCGGCGGCCACGTCGCCTTCCAGTGCGGCCGCGGCCGCACCCGCTACCTGGCCGACATAGCCCGCTCCCAGGAAGAACTGGCGGCCGGCGAGTCCTACGAGGTCTGCCTCACCGACCAGATCTCCACCGACGCCGCTCCGGACCCGTTCGCTCTCTACCGGCAGCTGCGCCGCAGCAACCCGGCGCCCTTCGCCGCCTTCCTGCGCTTCGGCGACCGCGCCGTGGTCAGTTCCTCGCCGGAGCGCTTCCTCTCGGTCGACCGCGACCGCCGGGTGATGGCGCGGCCGATCAAGGGGACGATCTCGCGCTGCGAGGACCAGACCGAGGACGCCGCCCGCCGGGCCGAGCTGGCCGAGGACGAGAAGACCAAGGCCGAGCACCTGATGATCGTCGACCTGCTGCGCAACGACCTCGGCCGCGTCTGTGAGGTCGACAGCGTTCGCGTCCCTGACCTGATGGTGGTCGAGCCCTACGCCACCGTGCACCAGGTCGTCTCGACGATCACCGGCGTGCTGGAGCAGCGGCGCAGCCCGGTCGAGTGCGTGCGCGCCTGCTTCCCCGGCGGCTCGATGACCGGCGCCCCGAAGGAGCGGACGATGGAGATCATCGACGACCTCGAGGACGAGGCGCGCGGCGTCTACTCGGGGGCGATCGGCTACTTCGGCGCCGACGGCAGCACCGACCTCAACATCGTCATCCGGACGATCGTGATGCGGCCGGGGCGGACGACGATCGGCGCCGGGGGCGCGATCGTGATGCAGTCCGACCCCGAGGAGGAGTTCGACGAGATCCTGCTCAAGGCGCGGGCGCCGATGGCGGCGATCGCCAGGACCGTGACCGGCGAAGACTGGCCCGGCGCCTGGAGGGTCGAGCTCGAGCCGGAGCGGGACGCCTTGGTCTCCGGCAGAGGGACCAGGGCGCCCCGGGAGGCGGCCCTGTGAGCGAGGGAGCGCAGACCCGCGCCGGCGCGCCCAGCCACCTGCGGGCCTGGAACGTCCGCCCGGCCGCGCTCGAGGACGTCCCCGCCGCCGCCCACGCGGTCGGTGAGCTGCTCGACGAGCTGGGCGGTCGCCGGCCCTCGGCGGCGGAGCTGGAGGAGGAGGCGCGGGCGCTGGTCGCCGAGCCCGGGGTGGGGGCGCTGCTGATCGCCGAGGCGGGCGGCGACCTGGTCGGCGCCCTCGCCGCCAGCTACGGACGGGCGATGCACGTGCCCGGCCGCTACCTGGTGATCCAGGACCTCTGGGTCCACCCGGACTGGCGCAGCCGCACGATCGGCGCCGACCTGCTGGCGGCGGTCGACGAGGTCGCCCGCGAGCAGGGCCTGGCGCGGATCGAGGTCGGGCTGCCGCAGGAGAGCTTTGCCGGGATCCGGGCGACCGAGGCCTTCTACCTCGGCAACGGGTTCGCCTCGCTGGGGATCAGGATGCGGCGGCTGCTGTGAGTCGGCTGTTGATGGTCGAACAGCGCCGCGGCGGCGGCGACGCGGCCCTGTGGGTGCGCGAAGGCGACCGCCGGCTGCCGGGCCGCGACAGCAACCTGCGCCTCTCCGCCCTGCGCGACGGCCTCCTGCGCCACGCCGAGGTCAGCACCGCGATCGCCGACGCCTCCGATGAGGCGGTCGAGCGCACGCTCTCCTCGCTGCACGAGGCCGAGTACCTCGACGCGCTCGCCGAGCTCGAGCGAGAGGCCGACCCGGTGGTGATGCCGCGCTTCGCGCCGCCCGGCCTCGCGCCCGACATCCCCGTCAACGCCCGCCTCGTCGCCGCCGCCCGCGAGGCGGTGCGCGCCTCCATCACCGCCGCCCAGCGGCTGCTCACCGGCGACCGCTTCACCTACGCGGTCTGCCGCCCACCCGGCCACCACGCCGGCCCCGACTTCCACGCCGGCTACTGCTACCTCAACAACGCCGCCGCGGCGGCGCGCACGCTCGGCGACGGCGGCCTGCGGCCGATCGGCCTGCTCGACCTCGACCTCCACTACCCGAACGGGACCTCGGCTCTGCTGGAGCGGATGCCGGAGGCGACCCTGCACTCGCTGCACGCGGCGCCGGTGACCAACCTCCCGCCCGGGGCGAGCCTGCCGCGGGTCGAGAGCGAACGTGCCGTCGCCTTCGAGCGCAGCCCCGCGGCGGAGCGCTACGTCGAGGAGGTGGCGATCTCGATCGACGCTCTGGCCGACGGCGCCGCGGCGCTGGTCGTCTCGCTCGGCTACGACACCGCCGTCGGCGACCCGCACGGCGGCTGGGCCTTCGGCCCCGAGGTCTTCACCGAGATCGGCCGCCTGCTCGCCGCCGCTGGCCCACCCGTCTGCGTCGTCCAGGAGGGCGGCTACTCCCTCTCGACCCTGGCCGAGTACAGCCACGCCTTCGCGTCGGGCCTCCTCGACTCCGGCCGGGCGGACGAGAGCCCGCGAAGGGGGCGGCATTTCGTCCCGTCGGGGGAGGTTGCCCTATGAGCACCGGGCTGGAGCCGTTCCGCCGGCGGCTCGATGAGATCGACGACGAGATCGCCCGGCTGCTCGGCGAGCGCTTCGACATCTGCCGCGAGGTCGCCGTCTACAAGAGCGCGCACGAGATCCCGATGATGCAGCCGGACCGGGTCGCGGAGGTGCGGGCGCGCTACCTCGCCCGCGGCGCCGCCGTCGACCTGCCCGTCGACTTCACCCGCGACCTCTTCGACCTGCTGATCGCGGCCACCTGCAGGGCCGAGGACGAGCTGATGGAGCAACTGGCGGCCGCCGCCGACGGAGGCGGATCGTGAGCGCGCTGCCGCCCGGGCCGCGACGACCGCGCGCACTGCAGGCGCTGGCCTGGATGCGCCAGCCGCTGCCCTTCCTCGAAAGCTGCCACGACCGCTACGGCGACGCCTTCACGTTGCGGATCCTGCGCTGGGGGGACTGGGTCGTGCTGGCGGATCCGGCCGACGTCAAATCCGTCTTCACCGCCGGCCCCAAGGTCGGGGTCGCCCTTGCCAACCCGTTGCTGCGGCCGGTGCTCGGCTCGCGCTCGGTGATGCTGCTGGAAGAACCGGAACACATGACCCGGCGCAAGCTGATGCTGCCGTCCTTTCACGGCGAGGCCGTCGCCGCGGACGCCGAGACGATGGCCGAGGTTGCGCGGCGCGAGGTCGCGAGCTGGCCGGCCGGGGAGCCGTTCGAGCTGTGGCCGCGGATGCAGGCGGTGACCCAGGGGGTGGTGATGCGGGCCGTGTTCGGCCCCGACCCGGACGGCCGCTTCGACGAGATCGGGCGGCGGCTGACGGCGCTGACCGAGTGGATGAACACGCCGCGCAACCTGACCCGGCTCGCCCTCCTGGGCGCCGAGCGCCTGGCCCGCAGCCGTGGCTACCGGGAGGCGATGGGGCCGGTCGAGGAGGCGGTGATGCGCGAGGCGCGCCGCCGCCGCGCCGACCCCGACGCGGCGCCTCTCGGCGTCGTCTCGATGCTGGTGCAGGCGCGCTACGAGGACGGCTCGCCGCTCAGCGAGAAGGACCTGCGCGACGAAATGCTGACCCTGCTCACCGACGGGCCGACCTCGACCTCGCTGGCCTGGATCTTCGAGCGCCTGATGCGCAACCCCGACAAGCTCGAGCGGGCGCGCGAGGAGGTCCTCTCCGGCGGCGACGGCTCCTACGTCGACGCGGTGATCAAGGAGACGCTGCGGATGCGCCCGCCGGTGCCGGTCGTCGTCCGCCGCCTGCTGGAGCCGATGACGCTGGGCGGCCACGACCTTCCGGCCGGGACCACGGTCGCCCCCTGTATCCCGCTGATCCACTTCAGCGAGGAGCACTACGAGGAACCGCACCGCTTCCTGCCCGAGCGCTTCCTCGGCCGCCCGGCCCCGACCTACGCCTGGATCCCCTTCGGCGGCGGCGTCCGCCGCTGCCTCGCCGCCAGCTACGCGGAAATGGAGATGAAGCGGGTCCTGCGCACCGTTCTCGCCGAGGTCGACCTGCGCCCCGCCGACGACCGCTTCGAGCAGATGCGCAAAAGCGCGATCTCCTTCAGCCCCGACCGCAGGGCGCTGGTGATCGCCGAGCCGCGGGCGGCCGGGCAAGCCGTCAAGTCAACCCTCACCGCCGTCTAGGAGGCAACCGATGACCGAGCAGTCCCCGAAACCCGAGGAGGCAGCTCCGACGGCAGAAGCTGACCTGGTGATCGTCGGCGCGGGGGCCAAGGCGACCGCGATCGCCGGCAAGGTGCACGCGATAAACAGCCTCGGCCTGGCCCGGGTCTCGGTGACGATCGTCGAGCGAACCGAACCGGCCGCCTCCTGGCTCGGCCGCAACGGGATGACCTCCGGCGACGAGCCGCTGGCGGTCCCGCCGATCAAGGACATCGGCTTCCCCTACCGCAGCCGTCGCCAGTTCGGCCCCGCCGGAGACGAGATCGACGCGGCGCTGCTGCCGCTGAGCTGGCAGCTGCACTCGATGCAGCGCGGCGAGTACGCGCCCTGGGTCAACTCCGGCTCGCCGCCGGTGCGCCACCGCGACTACGGCGAGTACCTCAACTGGGTGCTGGAACGGGCCACCGAGGGGGTGCGGCTGCTGCACGGCAGCGTCGTCCGGGCCTCGCTCGACGCGACCGGGGAGCGCTGGGTGGTCGACGTCGAGGACCGCGGCAGTCCGTCCGACCCCGAGCGGCACGTCGGCCGCGCCCTGCTGCTCACCGGCCCCGGGGCCCACCACGCCTTTCCGCACGACTCCCGGGTGGAGCAGCGGATCTTCCACTGCGACAGCCGGCGCGACGAGTTCGCCCGGGTTCCCGACGACCGCGAGACCGAGATCGCGATCGTGGGTGGCGGCGAGAGCGCCCTCAGCGCCCTGGTCTTCCTGCGCGCCTTCCGGCCGCGCGCCCGGATCACCGTCTACACGCCAATGCTGCCGCTGAGCCGCGGCGAGAGCTTCCTCGAGAACCGCGTCTTCGCCGACCCCGACGACGTCGCCTGGGAAACGCTCGACCCGCAGACGCGCCGCGACTTCGTCAAGCACTGCGACCGTGGCGTCTTCGACTCTGGCGTGCTCGCCCGGATCGCCGGCGACGAGGCCTGCTCCTTCGTCACCGGCCGCGTCGTCCACTTCGCCTCGACGGCGGGCGGGGAGCGGGTCTCGCTCGAATACGAGTCGCCTGACGGCGTCGTCGGCGACGAGTACGACTTCGTCGTCAACAGCACCGGCTTCGACCTGCTGACCCAGTTGCACGGCCTCTTCCCGGAGGACGTGCGGGCCGAGATCGAAAGCCGCTGCGGCCCGCTCTGGGACCGGCCGCCGGAGAGCGAGATCCGCTTCGGCCGGGCGCTGGAGCTGGAGGGGATGAGCCCGCGCCTGCACATCCCCGGGCTCGCCGGCCTCAGCCAGGGCCCCGGCTTCGCCAACCTCGGCAGCCTCGGCCTGCTTGCCAACCGCGTGCTCTCGCCGCTGCTTTCGGAACTCGGGTTGTCCTTTCCCGGAAATCCGGGCAATATGCAGGACCAACCTTTAGTAATCGACTAGGGAGGAGCAAATGATGTCGCAGTTGCCGGGCAGGTCGGACCGTGCCGCCATCGCGCTGGTGGCGCTGGCCGCGATCGCACTGGGGGTGCTCGCCGGCTGCGGATCGTCGTCCTCGGGCGGCGGCGGCAGCGTCGAATTCACCGGTGACGCCTATCCCGGGGTCGACACCGCCAACACCCGCTTCGTCGGCGGCCCGATCAAGCGCGCCAACGCCAATCGGCTGGAAACCGCCTGGACGCTGCCGCTGACGGCGAAGAGCACCTACGGCAGCTACGCCTCGACCCCGGTCGTCAGCCACGGCGTCGCCTACTCGCAGGACCTCGCCTCCAACGTGCAGGCGATCAACCTCGAAAACGGCGACGTGGAATGGGAAGCGAGGTTCGACGAACTCGACCAGGGGCCGAACGGCGTCGTCGTCGGCGACGGCATGGTCTTCGGCGCCACTCCGACCAAGGCCTTCGGCCTCGACCAGGAAACCGGCGAAGAAGTCTGGTCGACGCCGCTGCTGCTCTCCGGCAACGGCGAAGGCGAAAGCATCGACATGGCCCCCGGCTATCACGACGGGCTGGTCTACGTCTCGACCACGCCGACCAACGCCAGCTCCAGCTACCCCGGCGGCGGCGTCGGCATCCTCTGGGCGCTCGACGCCAAGACCGGCAAGAAAGCCTGGCACTTCAACACGGTGCCGAACGGTCTCTGGGGCGACCCGCAGACCAATTCCGGCGGCGGTCTCTGGTACCCGCCCTCCTTCGACGAAAAGGGCTTCATGTACATCGGGACCGGCAACCCGGCTCCCTATCCCGGCACCTTCGAAAAGCCCTGGGGCGCGAGCCGGCCGGGGCCGAACCTCTACACCGACTCGATGGTGAAGCTGAACGCGAAGACCGGGAAGATGCAGTGGTACTACCAGCTGACCCCGCACGACCTCTACGACTGGGACTTCCAGGACCCGCCGATCCTGACCAGCGCCGGCGGCCGCGAGCTGGCGATCGGCGCCGGCAAGTCGGGGATCGTGGTCGCGGTCGACGCCGAAACGGGCAAGCCGGTCTGGAAGACCCCGGTCGGCACCCACAACGGCCACGACGAAGACGGCCTGCTGGCGATGAAGGGCGAAACCTCGAAGCTGAAGGAAGGCGAAGTCTTCCCGGGCACGCTCGGCGGCGTGATCGCGCCGATGGCGGCGAACAAGACGACGGTCTTCGCGCCGATCGTCAACCACCCGCTGGAAGTCAGCGAAGGCAGCGAAATCGGCGAACCGCCGACGATGGGCGGCGAAGTCGCCGCGGTGGACATCAAGACCGGCAAGGTCAAGTGGACGCGGAAGTTCACGGCGCCCGCCTACGGGGCCGCGACCGCGGTCAACGACCTGGTCTTCGTCACCACCTTCGACGGCACCGTCCACGCGCTCGACGCCGACACCGGCGGCGAAGTCTGGCAGGGGGCCCTGCCGGCGGGGAGCAACGCCGGCGTCACGGTCAGCGGCGACACGCTGCTGGCGCCGGCCGGGCTGCCGATCGCCGAAGGTCAGACGCCGGAAATCGTCGCCTACAGGCTGGGCGGGGAATAGGGAGGAGGGCGCGTCCGCCGTCAGGCGGGCGAGCCCGACGCCGCCGCGCCGCCGCTGCGCATCAGCAGCACCGGGACCGTGCTCGAGCGCAGCACCTTCTCGGAGACCGAGCCGATCAGCGCCCGGTGCACGCGGCTGTGTCCGTGGGACCCCATCACCACCAGGTCGTGGCGGTCCTCGGCGGCGACGCGGAGGATCGCCTCGGCCGGGTCGCCGCGCTCGATCCGGGTGGTGACGCCGACGTCGCCGGGGAGCGATTCGGCCGCCTCGCGGAGGATCTTCGCGTGAACGTCGTGGAGGTCGGGCGGGGCGGCGGCGCCGACCCCGACCGCCTGGTTCGGCAGCGGCGCCACCGTGACCAGGGTGAGGCGGGCGTGCTGGTCGCGGGCCAGGGAGACCGCGTGCCCCAGGGCCGCCTCGGCGTCGGCGGAGCCGTCGAGGGCGACGAGGATGTGGTGGTAGCAGGACATCGGTGCGGGAGATGATCCCTGACGCTGGGCGGTAGCGTCTTGCAGGTGGCCAGCAAGCGCAGCGCCGGGGTCCTCCTCTTCCGCCACGACGGGGCGGGGCCGCAGGTGCTGCTCGTCCATCCGGGCGGGCCCTACTGGGCCAGGCGCGATCGCGGCGCCTGGTCGATCCCCAAGGGGGAAATCGAGGACGGCGAGGAGCCGCGGGAGTGCGCCCTGCGGGAGCTGGCGGAGGAGCTCGGCCCGGCCGCCCGGCTCGACCCCGGGCAGCTGGTCGAGCTCGGCTCGGTGCGCCAGCGGGGCGGCAAGGCGGTCGAAGCCTGGGCGAGCGAGGGGGAGTTCGACCCCGCCGCCCTGAGCAGTGCCACCTTCGCGATGGAGTGGCCGCCGCGCAGCGGCGAGGAACGGGAGTTCCCCGAGGTCGACCGGGCCGAGTGGTTCGACCCGCCCGAGGCCCGGCGCCGGATCCTGCCGGCCCAGGAGCCCTTCCTCGACCGCCTGCTCGAGCACCTCGACGGCTCCTCCCGCTGAGCCGCCCTGCATGCGCTCTCGTCGCGCCGACGTATACTCGGCGCGGGATGGAAAACGGCTCCACTCCGCGCTCTGAGGCCACGGGCGACCCGGCTCAGAACGGCCACCTGCCGCTTTCCGCGCGCCTGCTCGGCGTCGGCGTCCGCGGCGCCCGCACGGTCAGCAAGGCGACCGGGATCGATCGCGCGGTCGAGGTCGCAGCCGAGGAGGCAATCGTCGCCGCGGTCGAGAGCGAGGCGGTCGAGCGGGCGATGGCGCGGGTGCTGGAAGGCCCGGTGGTCGAAGAGGCGGTTCAGGGGGCGCTGGAGAGCGACGCGGTCAAGCGGGCGCTGCTGGAGGCGATGGACAGCGACCTGGTCGACGAGGTCTGGCGGCGGCTGCTGGCCAGCGAGGAGGCCCAGCAGCTGGTCGAGCGGATCGCCGAGGCGCCCGAGGTGCGCGCCGCGATCAGCGCCCAGGGCGTCGGCCTGCTCGAGGACATCGGCCGCACGGTCGGCAAGCTGACCCGCAGTCTCGACGACAGCTTCGAGCGGATCGTCCGCCGCATCCTCTTCCGCAAGCGCCGGCCGCAGCCGACCGGCCACGCCGGCGTCGTCAGCCGCGGCCTGGGGATGGTGATCGACGGCGTCTTCGTCAACCTCGGGTTCACCGCCGTCGTCGCCCTGATCACGCTGGTCGTCAACGCCTTCGACAGCAACGCCCAGGGGGGCACGCCGTTCGCGATCGCCTTCGGCTCGACCACCTGGCTCTTCCTCAGCAGCCTCTACCTGCTCGGCTTCTGGTCGCTGGCCGGGCAGACGCCCGGGATGCGCTTCGTCGGGATCCGGCTGAGCGAGCACCGGGTCCCGCTGCGGCGCTCCTTCCGGCGGCTGGTCGGGTTCGGCCTCTCGGTGGTGACCTTCGGGATCGGCTTCCTCGGCATCCTCTTCGGCGAACGCCGCCGCGGCTGGGACGACCGCCTCTCCGACCTCGACGTCCTCTACGACGAGCGCCGCCCCGAGCCGGCGCCGTGGTCGACCCCGGCCGAGCCCGTGGCAGCGGCCGGGGACGCCGGCTCAGGCGGCGGTCCCGGAGCGGTTGGGCAGGTGTCGCTGGACGACCAGGGTGAGGCTGCCGGAGACGATCAGCAGGACGACGTTGATCAGCAGGACGACGAGGGCGCCGAGCGCCTTGTCGAGGCCGCCGGCGCCGATCGCGACGCCTAGGTAGGCCGAGGCGGGGATCGTCGTCACCGAGATCGCGACGCCGACCGCGGCGCTTGCCCGCGTCTCGAAGGCGAGCATCCCGGCGATCCCGGCGGCGAGGGCGACCAGCACGGTGGAGTAGTCGGTTTTCGCCAGGGTGCTGAGGCTGCTCTGCTCGACGGTGAAGCCGGAGTTGAGGAAGCCGGTGGCCTTGAGCAGCGCCCCCAGCGCGGCGGCGGCGAGGACGACCAGCAGCAGGCCGACGGCGAGGGTGAGGAAGGCGCGCCAGGCGAGGTCGGAGCGGCTGAGGACGATGCCGACGCAGGTGGCGCAGATCGGCAGCAGGTCCGGGCTGACCGCCATCGCGCCGACGATCAGGATCGAGCTGCTGGTGATCACCCCGAGGGCGGCGATGATCGCGGCGACGGTGATCAGGGCCAGGTAGCGGGCGAGCGGCCGCGAGTTGACCCGGGCCTGGCCGATCACCTCGATCCAGGCGAAGCCGTCGCCGCCGCCGTCCCCGGCCAGGTGGCGCGGCATCGGCGCCACCACGTCGACGTGGGTCAGCAGGTAATCCTCCGGGTCGATGTCGAGTTCGGTGAGCGCGTCGACGAGGCGGTCCGCGGCGACCGGCTCGACGTCGGCGACGAACACGAACGCGTCCGTCGCCGACGCCTGGTCGGGCTGCTGCACGACGCGCCGCACCCCGTCGATTTCCCTGAGCAGGGCATCGAAGTGGGGGGCGCGCTCGGCCTCGACCGATGCGTGCAGCCTCAGCACTCGGTCACGCGGCGCCTTCCGGGCCCTCGGCCAGCTTGTAGATGATGATGATCGAGAGGGCGAAGATCGCCAGCGACCAGAACGGGTAGCCGGGGATCGAGAGCAGCGCCCCGATCGCGTTGAGGGCGCCGATGAATATCCCGAACCAGCGCCCGAACTCGCCGCCCGCGAACAGCGAGAAGGCGGCGACCATCTCCAGCACACCGAGGATCAGGGTGATCCAGCCCCAGGTGTGCAGCCCGCTGATGATGAAGGTGCCGTGATCGGTGAAGAACCTGGCGTTGCCGATCGCGGCAATCCCCCAGATGATGTTCAGCACCCCCGCGACCAGCAGCAGCACGCCGGCGAACACCCACCAACCGCTCAGCATCGATTCCTCTTGCATGAGTAACCCTTTCCTTTGGTGCCGTTGGACGGACGGAACAAGGAGAACATAGGCGACCGCGGCGACGGCACGGGGCGCATCGCCGGATTCCACCCGGGGGTGGTCAGGGGACGAGCTTGAGGACCTTGAAGGCGCGGTTCCCGCGCGGGGTCTCGACCTCGACCGTGGCGCCGATCGCGGCGTCGGTCAGGGCGCGGCCGATCGGCGACTCCGCCGAGAGCCGCCCTTCGGCCAGGTTGGCCTCGGTCGACCCGACCAGGGTCCAGACGTTGGTCTCGCCCTTCTCCTCGTCGAGCACCTCTGCGGTGCGGCCGAAGGCGAAGTGGTCTGCGTCGGTGTCGACCTCGACCACGACGGCGTTGTGGAGCCGCTCCTGCAGGCGCTTGATCCGCGTCTCCATGTGCGCCTGTTCCTCTTTGGCGGTGTGGTACTCGGCGTTCTCCTTGAGGTCGCCGTGCTCGCGGGCGGTCTTGATCCGCGCCGCCATCTCGTGCCGGCGCGGGCCTTCCAGCTCCGCCAGCTCCGCTTTCAGCTCCTCGATGCCGGCAGCCGTGATCGGCTCGCCGCTCTGTTCGGGTCCAGGCATCTGCTCAGCCTCCCAGAAACCCGCCGCCGCGTGCGCTCCGCCGCAGTCCGCGTTCTGACCTAGACTCGAACCGACGGGGAAGCGATTGGCGTCTTTTGCGCCCCATAGGGGGCAAAATGCACCAGGAGGGAGCGGGCGGATGGGCGTGGACGCGGTGCGGACGCCGGAGGAGCGGCTCGAGGGGTTGCCGGACTACCCGTGGCAGTCGCGCTATCGGGAAATCGGCGGGCTGCGGCTGGCCCACCTCGACGAGGGGGACGGGAGGCCGGTCGTCTTCTTCCACGGCGAGCCGACCTGGTCGTTCCTCTGGCGCCGGGTGATCCCGCCGGTCCGCGACGCCGGCTACCGCTGCATCGCCCCCGACTACGCCGGCTTCGGTCGATCCGACAAGCCCACCGACCTCTCCTGGTACACCTACGACCGCCATTTCGAGCTGATGGCTGCGCTGCTGGAGGAACTCGACCTGCGCGACGCCACCGTCGTCGTCCACGACTGGGGCGGGCCGATCGGGCTGCGGCTGGCGGTCGAGCGCCCCGAGCGGATCTCCCGCATCGTGGTGATGGAGACCGGGCCGTTCACCGGCCACCAGCGGATGAGCGAGGCCTGGCACGCCTTCCGCGACTTCGTCGAGCGCACCGAGGACATCCCGATCGGGATGCTGGTCCGCGGCGCCTGCAAGAACGACCCCGGCGACGAGGTGATCGCCGCCTACGAGGCGCCCTACCCGGACCCGGCCTCCAAGGCCGGCGCGCGCGCCTTCCCGCTGATCCTGCCGACGACGCCCGACGCGGTCGGCGCCGCCGAGGGCAAACGGGTCGCCGACGGGCTGCGCGAGGACGACCGCCCCTCGTTGGTGCTCTGGGCGGACTCCGACCCGATCCTGCCGTTTTCCTTCGGCGAGCGGGTCGCCAGCCAGCTCAACATGGGGGCGCCGCGGGCGATCGAGGACGCGTCCCACTTCCTGCAGGAGGACGCCGGGCCGCAGATCGGCGCGATCGTCGCCGAGTGGCTCGGGTGAGCCGGGCGGGTCGGCCGGCCGCCGGGCTCAGGCCAGGGGGCGCTCGATCAGCCCGATCAGGTCCGCGTGCGAGCGCTCCATCAGCAGGCGGACGCGGCGCGGCGGGCCGTCGTCCCCGACCCAGGTGACCGTTCCCGGCCAGTAGGGCCCGGGAGGCGTTGCGGGGTGGTGGAAGGCGGAGGCGAAGCACCAGCTGCCGGTGTTGTGGAGGCGGCCGCCTCCGGGCAGGGGCCACTCACGATCGTCCTCGAAGGGGCCGCCGCGATGGGTGTGGCCGTTGATCACGTGGCCTCCGTCGACGCCGAGGCGGGAGGCGAGTTCGGCGGCGGCGGCGAGGCCGCCGCGGAAGATCGACTCGCCGGACACGTCCGGGTCGAAGTCGGAGCGCAGGAGGCGGTTGACGGCCCAGACGCTCGCCGGGAAGGCGTTGCGGATGGCGGCGCGGTTGAGTCGCTGGCGGCGACCGCCGCCGTCGCGTTCGCCGGCGAGCACCTCCCAGGCGATCTCGGCCGCCTTGCCGCGACGGCGCGCGACTCGCTGTGGCCGCGCCTGGGCGACGCCGTAGGCGAATCCGTAGATCGGGCGCAGGACCTTCTCGTAGTCGGCCGCCGTCGCCCGGTCCGGCAGTTGGCCGGAGAGGCGGATCAGCGTCGCGGCGGCGAGACACTCGGCGCGGGGGATCGGCAGGTGGGCGTCCATGTAATGGCCGTGGGTGGCGTAGACGTCGTCGCGGAGCCAGATCCCGGGGTAGGCGATCCGCAGCCGGGCCGGGGCGAGCCAGTCGTCGATGCGGCCGGTCGGGCCGGGGGAGGGGTCGGCCGTTCGCTCCAGGCCCAGCGGCTCGCCGCCGGCGAGGGAGAGCTCGTCCAGCAGCGGCTCGGCGAAGCGATGGTCGTGGTTGCCGGGGACGATCGTCACCTCCCTGTCGCCCAGGGCCGCGCCCAGCTCCTCGAAGAACGGCCGCGCCGCGGCGAGCGCCGTGCCGACCGCGACCTCGCGCAGCTCGACCACGTCGCCGAGCAGGACCACGCGGTCGGCGTCGCCGATCTCATCCAGCAGCACGCGCCGCGTCTCGGGGTCGCGCAGCACGTCCTCGCCGCTGGCGGCGCCGAGGTGGAGGTCGGAGACGATCGCCGTGCGCACCCGCGTCTTTTACTCGACCCGGGGTGCGGGCGCCGAGTGGCGCGTTTGTTCGGCCCTGCCTTGCAAACTCGCCACGGCCCGGACTGGCTGCTCAGCCAGTCGCGCCGCTAGACTCGCCGGATGCACTGCTTCGGCGAGGAACGCACGGCGCCGGCCAACGGGATCGAGCTCGCATATCAGGAGCTCGGCGACCCCGACGGGCAGCCGCTGCTGCTGGTGATGGGGCTGGCGACGCAGATGATCGCCTGGGACGAGGAGTTCTGCTCGCTGCTGGCCGACCGCGGCTTCCGCGTCGTCCGCTTCGACAACCGCGACGTCGGTCGCTCGACCAAGATCGACGCCGCCGGCGTGCCGAGACGCTTCGACATGATGGTCGGCCGCCGCACCACCGCGCCCTACCTGATGCGCGACATGGCCCTCGACACGGTCGGGCTGCTGGACCACCTGGGGATTGACTCCGCCCATGTGGTCGGCGCCTCGATGGGCGGGATGATCGCCCAGACCCTGGCGATCGAGCACCCGCGGCGGGTCCGCTCGATCGTCTCGATCATGTCGACCACCGGCAGCCGCCGAGTCGGCCTGCCCAGCCTGGGCGCGCTCCGGGCCCTCGCCGGGAAGCCGCCCCGAGGTCGCGAGGCGACGATCGAGCGGGTCACCAAGACCTTCGAGACGATCGGCTCCCCGGGCTACCCGTTCGAAGCGGACCGCATCCGCGAGCTGGTAGGTCTCTCCTACGACCGCGGCCACAGCGAGGCCGGCATCGCCCGCCAGACGCACGCGATCACCGCCTCCGGCGACCGCACCCGCGGCCTCCGCGGCGTCCGCCTGCCGGCGACCGTGATCCACGGCAAGAGCGACCCGCTGGTGCACCCGTCGGGCGGCCGCGCCACCGCCCGCGCCATCCCGGGCGCCAGCCTGCGGCTGATCGACGGCATGGGCCACGACCTGCCGCCCCAGCTCTGGCCGGCCTTCGTCGAGGAGATCGCCGCCACCGCGGCGCGGGCCAGCGAGCCGGAGGCCCAGCCCGCCTGACCGGGCAGGATGGGCGCAACGGCCCCGACCCGGTAAATTGCCTGCTCCCCGCGGCTGTGGCGGAACTGGTAGACGCGCACGGTTCAGGTCCGTGTGGAGGAAACTCCGTGGAGGTTCGACTCCTCTCAGCCGCATCGGGCGCTTCGGCGCCCAACAGGGGCATCGCCCGGGGCGCCGCACCGGCCCACTCGCTAAAATGCCCTCTCCTCGCCGCTATCGTCTAGGGGACTAGGACGCCGGATTCTCAGTCCGGAAACCGGGGTTCGAATCCCCGTAGCGGTACTCCGAGAAGCCCCGCACAGCGGGGCTTTTTTGGTTCCAGGGCAGGCCGGCGGCCGGTTCGTGTCCCGAGATATGTCCCGAACTGTCCTCGAAATGGCGCGGGCGTTCGGGCTCGGGAGTTGACGAAGGAGACACGAATGCGAGCCAGCCCACGCACCAGCCCCGTCAGCGGCCACGTCTACAAGGTCGAGCGCAAGCGCGGCGCCCAGTGGTACGCCAAGTTTCGGCTGCCGGACGGTTGCCAGGTCCAAAAGCGGATCGGCCCCCACTGGTCCGAGCGCCGCACGGCTCCGCCCGCCGGCTACTTCACGAAGGCGGGTGCGCGAGCGTGGCTGGACGACACGCTCGCCAAGGCCCGCCGGGGCGAGCTGCCCGGCCAGGTCAAGACCGGGACGACGCTGGCCGCCGCCTTCGATGAGTGGCTCGCCTACAAGCGAGACCGCAAGATCAAGCTCTCGACCCAGATCGACTACGAGAACATGGTCACCCGCTTCAAGAAGGTCTTCGGCGAGAAGTACGGCGTCGGGATCGGGCCGGAGGAGGTGACGCCGGAGGTGGTCGAGGAGTTCCGCGACGTGCTGATCGGCGAAGGGCTCTCCGATCGCACCGTCAACAAGTACCTGACCGTCCTGCACGGCGTCTTCGTCTGGGCGCAGCGCCGCTACAAGCTGCCGAGTAACCCCGTCGCCAACGTCGAGCGGCGCCCACACGCCAAGCGCGGCAACATCGACGTGTTCTCGCGGGAGGAGATCCTTGCTCTGGTCCGGGTCGCCGAGTCCGAGCAGGACGCGACGATCTACCTCACCGCCGCCTTCACCGGCCTCCGTCTCGGCGAGTTGCTGGCGCTGCGCTGGCGCGACGTGGACTTCGGCAACAGCGCCGTCCACGTCCGCCAGAACTTCACCAACGGCCGGGTTGATACGCCCAAGAGCGGCCAGGAGCGCACGGTGCCGATGGCCGACGAGGTCGCCGAAGTGCTGGCGAAGCTCGGGCAGCGCGAGCGGTTCCGGGGCGAGGACGATCTTGTCTTCTGCGGAAGCGCGGGCGGGCACCTCGCCGGCCATCGCCTCCGCGACCGCTACAAGGTGGCGCTGCGGAAGGCCGGGCTGCGAGAGCTGCGCTTCCACGACCTTCGCCACACCTTCGGCTCGCACGCGATCCGCACGGCCGATTCGCGCGAGGTCATGGAGTGGATGGGCCACCAGGATCTTGCGACGACTCAGCGCTACCTCCAGTTCAAGCCGCGCCAGGATGCGGCCCGACGTATTTCCGATGCTTTCCGTGCAGACTCGGGAGCGATGGCCGTGTCGGGTTGAGATCGTTCTTGCGCAGGCGTTGCGCACGGTTACCATTCGTTACGTGGCCATCGCAGTTAAAAAGCTCGATCAGCTCGATCTGAACGTCGGCGAGCTGGTCGAAATCGACGGCCAGCGCTACGAGGTCGTTCCCGGCAAAGCCGGCGGACTGACGCTTGAGCCGCCGATCACTCCAGTTTCGGAGCTGTACGCGGAGCGAGGCTGGGAGCCGGCGTCTCAGGAGGAGTTCGACCGGCTGACCGCCGACGACGCGTCGCCCGACGGCGAGGGGTAGTCAACCGCCGCTTGTGCCAAGCTCGCTGCTGTGGGCTCGGCAGGGAGAAAACGTGGCCTCGGCGCCGCCATCCTCTTCGGCGCAAGGGAGTGGGAGGAAGAGGTCGGGCGATTCGCGCCAAAGGCCTTCCCGCGAGTGCAGGCGGAGCGCGCTCGGAAGCAGATCGAGGCTGGCAGTCGCCGGCTGAAGTGGCAGCGGTGCGCGGCCGAAGGCCCGCATGGGACGCGGCTCCCCGGCTGCCGAAAACTCTACGTGCCGCTTGATCGGGCAGGCGCTTCGGATGCTCCTCTCGGCCTGGTCTTCCAGTTGGTCAGGACCCCGAACGGCCTCGTCTGGAACTTCATCGCCTTCGGCGAGCGCCACCCCGACAACCCGCGAACGCGCAGCGTCTACGAGCGCGCCCACAAGCGCCTCCACGGGAGGTATCCGTAGGAACTACGTCGAACGTCTGACGCTGTTCTCGGAGATCCAGCGCGCCAGGTCGGCGCGGGTGAATCTCATCCCGCGCTTGCCTATCTGCACGTGAGGAAGCCCCCGCGAGCGCACCAGCTCGTAGAGGGTGCTGCGGGGAACGTGCAGGAGGCGCGCTGCCTCGTTGGCGTCAAGCAGGGGCTCGATCAGGGATTGGTTTTCCGCCATGGCGTAGAGAACGTCAGCCGAGCCACCCGAATGCCCGCTCAAATTTTGCAGCGGCTCGGCAATTCCCATCCGCGTCGAGGTCTGAGGCGAAGTTCCGGGCTACGACTGCTCGCCTAGCTCGGCGAGCGCCACGTCGCAGGCCTCGACCACGAGGCGGTTCCGCTCCTCGCGTTCCCGCGCTTCAGTGAGTTCGGGGAGTTCCTCTTCGCTTGCCTGCAAACCGGTAGTCAGGTCACGCAGTCGGGCGAAGACGCGCCGCTGCACGTCGGCCGGTGTCGTCAGCTCGATGCTGCGGCCCGGTCCACCGTCCCATCCGAGGTCATCCAAGATCAGCCGCAGGAAGTCGGAGTATTCCCAGCCGAGTTGCGTTGCTCGCTCCCATTTCTCGTTCCTGACGGCGAGCCACACATCGTCTATGCCTGTAAGGCGATTCACGATGTGCTCGTACACCGCGTCCCGATGGGCGGCGCTGATCCTGGGAGCCACGGCTACCCCTGATCGGCAACGTATTCCGGGGGGATGGGCGGGGGAGGGGGCGACTCGTAGCCGAGCATCCCAAAGGTCGTCGGGATGGCCGCCTCGCCGGTCTTCGCGAGCCGCTTCTTCGCGCCCTCCCTGATGTGCTCGACTTCGGCCCACATCGCCGCCATCGCCGTGGTGAATTCATCCCACGCCTGCTCGTCCAATTCCATTGGAATCCAGACAAGCCAGCGGTCAGTCCGATTGTCAAAGGTGCCCGCCCGCATCGCACCGTCCGTACGCGCGATCAGCCCTTGGAACGAGGTGCGCGACAGCATCCGGCGCTCCTCCAGGGTCTTCTTCGCGAACTCCCCGTCGGTGAAATAGACGGTGACCGTCCCGCGGTAGATGTGTTCGGTCGCGCCCCGCCGCTGCTCCGTTCGGACGATCTCGATGCAGCCCGCTTTCTCCAGCTCGCGGAAGTGATAGGCGACGTGGGACAGCGCATGCTGCCGGTTGTTGAAGCGGATGCCGTGGGGTTCCATCTGTTCGTCGACGAACTGGACGGGGCTGACATCGCGACAGTTGGCGACTTCGAGGATGCGGACCCGTAGCGGGTGACTGAGCGGCGAGCAGGTCGCCGATCCGTACGCGCCATGCGCCCGTCCTCGCGTCTTCGTCGTCATTGGCATCCCTCCCGTCACTCAGCGTTTGCAGAGCGATCCAGCCTAGTCGATTAACGAACGCAGTTTGCGGAAAATGCGGCTCGCGCGTTGTTTACTCGGTGCGCTTCGTTTATTGGAACCGCTTCTATCGGTCGGTCGGCCAAGAACCGACTTGGATGGAAGGGGGTGACGGGCATGACGGTCTCCGCTTGCACGGGTCTGATCCCGACCGCCGTCCACAAGGGCGCGTAAGGGACCATTCCGGGGAGTCAGGGCGGCCCGCGGTGGCGGCGCCGTCCGACTTCCTTGCGATTGCACGGCGGGGCCACCCGGTCGGAAAGGACCGAACCGCCGGGCGCCCACGCCGTCGCGGCATCCCAGCGGCGGGACCAGCCCGCCATTCCCTACCGCGATCGCGGGGTGGCAAGGAAGAAATCCCCGTATCCCGCGTTGGCGACTCTAGGCGCGTCCCGGGCGAAGCGTCAAACAAGATCCGCCCAGCAATCGCAGCCATCACTCTGCCGTTCCCGCAGCTTCAAGACCGTTCACCAGTTCGCCCGGTTCGACGCCGAGACCCTGGGCGAGCCTCAAGATCGTCGTTAGTTTCGGCTCGCGGCCACCGCGCTCCAGTCGGCCGATGCTCGTCGGATGGATGTCCGTCTCCCTAGCCAGTGCGTCTTGGGACATCTCACCCTGTCGTTTGCGAAGTTCGCGCATCCGGTCGCCGAAGGCACGGCTCGCACGGTCGGGGTCGTCGTAGAGCGGTGAGGACACAGTGGGGGGAGCGTGGCGGCTCCCGACCGATCGGACCAGAGCGTAGCGGTCGGGAGCGTAGTGGTAGGGAGCGCGTCGGCCTAGACTGATGCCCTCGGCTCCAAGGAGGAGTGGGAGGCTTGAACAACCACATGGCAAGGGGTGAGTTCTCAGAACAAGCTGCGGCAAAGCTAAAATGACCCTGATGCCGGCGGGGGCGATACTGCGCAGGCTGGGCAAGGCGGTGGCTGCACCGCTTGCAGTGGTCCTCATGCTTTTCTGGGCGCCAAGCGCTCTTGCCGCGCTTCCGGTCTACAACGGATTGATGACCTTCCCGCAGATCGACTCGCCCGCCGGACCCGAAGAATTCTCCTGGGAAGTGTCCTTGGGCAAAGGCCAGGAACTCGTGCAAGTCGATGGGCGCACCGCCGAGGTCCGCTACGAAGACGGGATCTCTGCATTCGGCATCGCAGCCGAAGCCGCTCACGATGCGGACGGGACCGCTGTCCCCACGACTCTCGTCGTCGTCCAGCCGAGCGTGATCACGCTCGTCGTTCACCACCGCGCTGGCAATCCGGCCGCCGGGGGCACGCCGTTCGTGTATCCGGTCGTTGCCGGCGAGGGCTGGGAAGGAGGGGTCCAGACCGAACCCGTCCAGGGACCTCCCGATGAAGCAGAACTTCACGAACAGGCTCCCCCTGGATCGAAGCCGGTCAGGCTGCCGATCGGCCCCGGCGTCGAATTCACCGGCGGCTTCAAGCCGGGGGGCTTCTCTGAAGGCCGACGAAGGCCGGTCGCCGTTGCCTTTTCCATCCGAGTGGTGGCGCGCGGCGGTTCGCGCCCGTCGGCCCTGAGTGGATTCACGCTGCGACTGGACCGGCATGTGGCCGTGCACCTCGCCGGCTTGCCGACCTGCAACCTCGGCATCCAGGTGGAGGCCGAAACCGAAGAGGTCCAAGCCTGCAAGCCGGCCTGGATCGGAGGGGGGAGGATCGACTACTCGATCGCCCTGCCCGAATCCGCGGAAGTCCAGGGGAGTGGCAGGCTCCAGATTTTCAACGGCGGCGTTTCGCGCAACGGGAGGAGACTATGGGTGTACGCCCGGGTCAACTACCCGGTTCCGAACGCGATCCTCATGAAGGGGGAGATCCACAGGAGCCGCGACCGCAGGTACGGCCCCGAACTGGTCTTCTCCGTTCCCAAGATCGCTGGCGGCTATGGGTCGATCACTTCCCTGAGCGCAGTGATCCACCGACGCTATGGGCAAGGTCGCCGCAGGTCGAGCGTTCTCAGCTCGACTTGCCCGAACGATCGGGGCTACCTCGGCATGGAAGCCCTTTTCGCCGACGGCACGTTTGCCGGTTCGCAGATCGTGCGGACCTGCACCGCCAACCACCGGTGAACTCGGCGGATGGCAGCAACTGTCGGCCGGTGAGGAGGAACAATAGAAGGGCAGGCAGAGCCCGGCCCGCTAGAACGATTCACGCAGCCAGCTGGAGCCACCAGGCAGTGAGCCGACGGGCAGGCTCGCGAATTCAGTCCAGAACAGATAGGCGCTAGCCACCTACCCGAGCCGCTCAGCACCAACAGCAGCACCCCTCATGCACTATCAATTTGGAAATTGCCGCGGGCGTCGGCGCCGCCGGTCGGACGTACCGCGGCGATGCTCTCGATCGGGAAGCTCGGCGCCGGACAGGAGCGGTACTACCTCGACAAGGTCGCCGAAGGCGCCGAGGACTACTACACCGGCGAGGGGGAGGCGGAGGGGAAGTGGCTGGGTGACGCGGCCCTCGAACTCGGGCTGAGTGGCACGGTCGAGGCCGAGCAGCTCACCGCCATGCTCACCGGACAGAATCCCGCCAGCGGCGAGTCCTTGGGCCTGCGGGCGGTCGGCGGCCGGGGCGCGGTCCCCGGTTTCGACCTCACCTTCTCGGTCCCAAAGTCGGCATCGCTGTTGTGGGCGCTCGGCGACGGGCGGACCGGCGCCGCCGTCAATGCCGCGCTTGATCGCTCGGTTGACGCGGCGCTCGGTTACCTTGAGCGCGAGGCGTGTCTGACTCGTCGCGGCGCCGACGCCGAGATGGTGCGGGGTCAGGGCTTCCTCGCGGCCGCCTACCGCCACCGCACGTCCAGGGCCGGCGATCCCCAGCTCCACGTCCACACTCTGATCGCCAACGCGACTCGCGGACCGGATGGCAAGTGGACCCGCCTTCACCACCCGTCGATCTACCACCACGCGAAGACCGCCGGCTACGTCTTCGAGGCACAATTCCGCTGGGAGCTGAGCCAGAGCCTCGGCGTTCGCTGGCAGGGGGTCCGCAATGGGATCGCGGAGATAGAGGGCTTCAAGGACGCCCATCTTCGGGAGTTCTCCACCCGCCGCAAGGAGATCCTCGAGGCCACCGGTCCGGACGCCTCGGCTCGCTCGCGCCAGGTCGCCACGCTCGCCACCCGAACCGCCAAGCAGGAGGACGTGACACTGCCGACGCTGCGCGAGCGCTGGCGAGCCCAGGCCGAGGAGATCGGCTTGAGCTATCGCCTTGCGGAGTCGATCGGCAGGGGGCAGGCGCCGACGCGCCAGCTCGGTTTCGAGCAGGTCGAGCGCGCCGTTACCGCCCACGCATCCCACTTCGACCGCCGGGACGTGGTGCAGGCGGTGGCCGCGAGCTTCACGGCCGGCGCTCCTGTTGGCGACGTCGAGGCGGTGGCCGATTCCTTCCTGTCGCACCCCGACGTGCTGCCGATCGGCAGCACTCCCAAGGGCGAGCGTTTCACGACCCGACGGATCTGGGAGCTTGAGAAGCGCGCCCTTGCCACCGCCGAGGGGATGGCGGGAAGCGACGACCGCGCCGTCGCCGGCGATCTCGTCGCCCGCAGGGTGATCTCCGCGCGGCCGGGATTGAAGTCGGACCAGCGGGAGATGGTCCGCCGTCTGCTCACCTCCGGGTCGGGTGTCCACGTCGTGATCGGCGAGGCCGGGACCGGCAAGACCTACGCGACCCTCGCAGCCGCAGAGGGTTGGGCGCAGGCCGGGATCTCGGTGAAGGCGGCGGCCCCCACCTGGCGCGCCGCCGGGGTGCTGCGCCAAGAGGGCCTTGAGGCCACCAGTGTCGCCCGCCTGCTCGCCGAGATCGACCGCGCGGTCCACTACGGCGAATCCGCCCTTCACCGCAACTCCGTCCTCCTCATCGATGAGGCGGGGATGGTGGACTCGGCGACCCTCGCTCGTCTCGTCCACCATGCCGAGCAGGCGGGCGCAAAGCTGGTGCTGATCGGCGATCCCCAGCAGCTCGGCGAGATCGAGGCCGGGGGATTGTTCCGCGCCCTGGCCGATCGCGACCAGGCGATCCGGCTCGATGAAGTGATCCGCCACCGCCACGACCTCGACCGCGAGGCGGCGAAGCGGATCAGGGAGGGGGAGGGGCGCGAGGCGCTGACGCTCTACCGCGCTGAGGAGCGGCTGACGATTGCTCCCGATGCCGAGGCCCGCCGCGAGCTGATGGTCGCCGATTGGTGGCAGAGCTACCGCGAGGGCGAGGACGCGCTGATGATCGCCAAGCGCAACGCCGAGGTCGGCGAGTTGAACCGGATGGCCCGCGAGGTGATGAAGGAGGACGGTCGCCTGTTCGGTCCCGAGATCACAGTCGGCGGCGAGCGCTTCGCGGCAGGCGATCAGGTCATCACCCGGATCAACGACCACGCTGACGGCATCTACAACCGCGAGCGGTGGCGGATCACGGAGGTCCGCGCGGAGTCCGGTGGGTTGGTCTTGGACGGAATCGACACCGCAAGGCGGGTGAGTGTCGATTCCGTCTACTTGGGGCGCGTGAGGGAGAGGGACGGCGGGCCGGCGATCGAACACGCCTATGCCGCGACCACCTACCAGGCTCAGGGCTCCACGGTCGATCGCGCCTTCGTCGCCGCCGATCCCTCGATGGACAAGCAGGAGCTCTACGTCGCTTCCTCGCGCAGCAGGGAGGAGACGTGGCTGTACGTGACCCCGGAGATCCAGGCGCAGCGCTCGGAGATCGCCCCGACCGAAACGCGCGAGGGTCTGGCCCACATCGCCGAAGCGGCCGAGCGCGATGGAGCGCAGATCGCCGCCCACGATGAGGATCTGCGCGCCAGGCTCGAACCACTCCCCACTGCCGAGTTGGTCGCGCGCCATGACGAGCTGCGCACCGCGAGCCGGGGTGACTCAGCCGCTCGCGCCGAGCGCGCCGCGATCGACCATCTGCTCGTTGGCAAGGAGCGGGTTGCCACCACGGCCGCCCGGCTCGACCCGCCCGCCTACATCACCGAGACCTTGGGGGATCGCCCGCGCGATCTGATCAAGCGCGCTGAGTGGGATAGGGCGGTGCGGCAGGTCGAGCGGTACCGGCAGCGCTACGGAGTGGGCGACAAAGGCTCGGCACTGGGGCGGCCACCGAAAGCCGCCACAGCGAGGGCGGCGAGGGAGCGAGCGCAGCGGCGGATCGAGCGGGCGCAGCGGCGCCTTGGGTTGGGGCGGGCGCGGGCGGTTGCAAGACCCCAAGGGCGATCGAGTGGCAGATAGATACCCCCTCGTTCGAGATCCGACCGAGATCGTGACTAGATTGGAACGTCCATGGCTGTCCGCGCGAAAATCTGGCGCACGCAAGGGGTTTCCGAGTTCTATCGGCTCCCAGGGAATCAGGCGACCCTTGAGTGAGCCGGACCAGGTTTGACGGAGACCGTTTTTGTTGGTTTCCAATTTAAGAGGGGATGCTCAGTTGAGCCCCCTGTCGAACGTATAGGTCCTCGAACTCCACGGGTGATCGGTCGCCGAGGGATTCGTGCAGGCGCTCGTGGTTAAACCAGGAGACGTATTCGACGACGGCCAGCTCGAGCTGGGAGCGCGAGCGCCAAGAGCGGTCGGCAACCAGCTCGGTCTTGAAGGTGTCGACGAAGCTCTCGGCCATCGCGTTGTCGTAGGCATCGCCGACCGAACCGACCGAGGCCAGGACGCCGGCGTCGTCGAGCTCCTGGGTGTAGTCGGCCGAGGTGTATTGAGAGCCGCGGTCGGTGTGGGCGACCAGCTGGAAGTCGGCTCCGTGATCGCGTTGGCCGAGGGCCATCCGCAGGGCGTCGAGGACGAGGTCGGTGCGCATGTGGGAGGCCAGTTGCCAGCCGACCACCTTGCGGGAGAAGGCATCGATCACGAAGGCGAAGTAGCTGACGCCCTCCCAGGAGCGCAGGTAGGTGAAGTCCCCGACCCAGAGCCGGTTCGGCTCGGTGGCGTTGAAGTCGCGCTCGACCAGGTCGGGACGGCGCTGGGCCGCCGGATCGGGCGTTGTGGTGCGCCAGGGCTTTCCACGGCGCTTTGCGCCCTGGATCCCGGCCTTTCTCATCAGCCGCTGCACTCGGCCGCGGCCGACCTCCTCGCCGGCCCGCCGCAGGGCGATCCAGGTGCGCCGGTAGCCGTAGGCGCAGTAGTTGGCCTTGTGGATCTCCTCGATCCGCTCGAGCAGGCGCTCGTCCTCGATCGCCCGGGCTGAGCGGTTGCCCTTGGCGCGCTCGTAGTAGGCGGAGGCCGACACCTCCAGGGTCCTGCAGATCGGCTCGACCCCAAAGCGGTCCCGGTGCTGCTCGATATAGGAGCTCACTTCGTTCGGCGTGGGTCGAGCTCGGCCGCGAAAAACGCCGAGGCGGACTTGAGGATGTCGTTGGCGCGGCGCAGCTCGCGGTTGTCCTTGCGCAGCTGGGCCAGCTCTTCGCGCTCCTGGGAGCTCAGCAGCTCGTTGCGCTTGCCTTCATCGGCTTCGGTCTTTCGCACCCACTTGCGCAGGGTCTCGGGGTGGATGCCGAGGTCGCGGGCTACGTGGGCGATGGGACGGCCGGAGTCGAAGACCATCCGGGCACCGCGATCCAGCAGCTCTTCGGGGTATTTCGTCTTTCGTGGCATGGGTTGATCGGTTCCCTTCCACCAGGAGGAATCCTGGCTTCGAGGTCTCCGTCAAACAGTGAGGATGAGGACGGCGTTTCTGCTCGCGTTCTGACCTGCCGTCAAACTGGCCCCCTGGGTGCCATTGCCGGGACCTGTCGCTCGCGAGCGAGCGCCAGGTCCGCACCCCTGAGGGGCGGCCGGGACGGGCGGGACGTGACTTCATAGGAACCTGCTTGCGACAAGTGCCTCATCACTGTTGTGTCCGCCCACCCGACCGGTCTGTCCCGCCAATCGAGAGGGACAGCAATGCAGATCATGAACGAGGAGACCCGCCGCGTCATCGGCGGAGTCGATGCCCACGCCGACACCCACCACGCCGCGGCGCTCGATGAGCGCGGAGCGCTGCTCGGGTCGAGGTCCTTCCCGGTCTCCGCCGCCGGCTACCGCGAGCTCCTTGCCTGGCTCGGGTCCTTCGGCGAGGTCGAGCGCATCGGAGTCGAGTCGACCGGTTCCTACGCCGCCGGACTGACCCGCTACCTCGTTGGCGAGGGGGCCCTGGTGATCGAGGTCAACCAGCCCCACCCCCATACCCGCCGCCGGCGCGGGAAGACCGACGCGATCGACGCTGAGCTGGCGGCCCGCCACGTCCTCGCCGACCCGACGCCGGTGATCCCGAAGCAGACGACGGGAATCGTCGAGTCGATCCGCCAGCTGCGCGTCGCCCGCGAGAGCGCGGTGAAATCGCGCTCAGCCGCGATTCTGCAGCTCGGCGATCTGATCCTCACCGCGCCCAGCGAGCTTCGCGAGCAGCTCGCGAGCGCCAAGACGCTGAGGGGCAAGGCCGGCCTCTGCCGGCGGCTGCGCCCAGACCACAGTGCTCTGCGGGACCCGGCCAACGCCGCCAAGCTGGCGCTGCGCAGTCTCGCCAGGCGGATCGCGCTCCTCGACAGTGAGATCGGCGAGCTCGACGGGCAGCTCACGCCCCTGGTCGCGAGCGCCGCGCCCAGGACCACGGCCCTGCTGGGGATCTCCACCGGGCACGCCGGCCAGCTTCTGCTCACCGCCGGCCAGAACATCGAGAGGCTGCGCAGCGAGGCGGCATTCGCTGCGCTTTGCGGCGCCAGCCCGGTCCCGATCGCCTCGGGCAAGCGTGGCCGCTACCGCCTGAATCACGGCGGCGATCGCCAGGCCAACCGGGCCCTGCACATGATCGCTGTCTGTCGACTGCGTTACTGCCCGAAGACACTCGCCTACGTCGAGCGCCGCACCAGCGAGGGCAAGACCAAGAAGGAGATCATCCGCTGCCTCAAGCGCTACATCGCCCGCGAGGTCCACGCCACTCTCCGCGACGATCTCGGGTCATTGTCTCCCACCCCTTGACATCTATAGGAACGTCCCGGCCTGGCTCACTCGCCCTCGATCCGTGCCGCGTGGTTCGACTTGTGTTCCGCTGGGGGTACTGGACGGCCCCGCATGTGCGGGGCTTTCTCGCGTGTCCGGGTGGGTCAGTTCCGCTTCCTCGTTGGCTTGCGGAGGAGGCAGTCGCTGCGGCGGTGCTTGGGAGCGCCTGCCGTCGGCACCGTGTTTTCACCGACGTTTCGGGTGGCGGCGAGGGAGGACCGTGATCGCGAAGGTGGTTGAGGCTTCGTGGACCAGGTCGATCGGGATGGGCGTCGTGCCGGCGGCGCTCCGCGGCGGTTTGCCCTTGCCGAAGAGGGCGATGGAGACGAGCTGCCCACGCGGGTCGTGGCGGGCTTTGTAGCGGATGCCGTCATAGCCGGCTTCTTGCAGGGCGCGCGCCCAGTCCTGGGTCAGGTTGTAGTCGGTCGTTGAGTGGATCTCGGCGGTGAGGCCGATAAGTCCGAGGACGGAGGGGTCGGTCAAATCAACGACCTTTGCTTTGGGCGGGCGCAGTTTCGACAGCCGTTGGGCGTCGACCAGCGGCTCCGGGATCACCCCGCCTGGCCGCAGTAGGCGCCCGAACTTCTCGACGAAGGCGCCGATTGGCTCCTGGGCGAGGTAGCAAGTGCCTGACTCAGCAAGATTGAACCTGCCATCCGGGCCGACATCGAAGAACCAGGGGGTGACATCGGCGGCATGGATTCGCCACAGCGGCCCCGTCCCGAGCATCGTGCTGGGAAGCTCGGGCAGGTCGTCCGGAGGAGCGGGCAGGCCGCGCGGGCTCAACGCTTCAGGTCGGCCACGGTGCGGCGAGCCGAGAGAAGCAAGGGCTCGATGTCCGCGTCGGCGAACGAATCAATCGGCGCCCGGTTGCGAAGCTCCGGCTGGGGCGCGGTGGCAAACGCGGCAAGCGTCCACGGGTCGAGTCCCGCTTCACCAAAGATCTCATTGAGCTTCTTGATCGCCCCGAAGGGCACGCTGTTCGCAGCGTCGAACTGCCAGCGCGGATAGCGGATCAGACCGGCATCGTCGCGCAGTGCGATCACCGAGCCGCTGAGGACGCGCTTGCGCAGCGCCTCGCGACTGATCCCGCCAAGCAGGATGCGCGCTTCGGCGCTGGTGAGCAGCTCGCCGAGTGCCCGTTCCCAGGCACCGCCGGCAAGCACGACCATCGCCGCACGCCGGCCGAGAACATCGGCATCGTCAGCCGAGCTCGGCTGGCCGCCGATCTCAGTGAGGGTGCGCCGGAACTCTTCGACGGTGCGATCTAGAAGGGCTGGATTCGCTGCCATTGCCACCGGAAGGTACCGTCAACCTCGTCAACGGTCAAGGCGGGGGTTGGCCCGAGCTCCCATGGCCCGCGTGCGGCCAATCGGGGGAGAGGCCAGCCCAAGCTCGCGAGGCCCTGGTCGACCAGGGCCTCTTGACCGACCTGGAAGCGTGGGGGCTCGACGCTGCTCACTCGTACACCCATCCAACGCCGCCTGAAATGTATTGTCTGCTGACCGGCTGTCGTCTGTCAGAGCGCGACGACCGCGAGGCCGGGGACTCGTTCGAACTCGGTTGCGTTTGCGGTCGCGACGGCCATGCCATTACTCAAGGCGGTCGCTGCGATCCACATGTCGTGCGCGCCGATCGCTTCTCCGATGTCGCTCCAGTCCAGCCCATATCTCGGCGTGAGTCCTGGCGACAGGGGTCGTGACCGGCAATGGCTCGATCGAGGAGATCAAGTGCTCCACGATGGTGCGCGGGGTGTAGGGCTCGATCTTCAGGTGGGAGATCGCGCGGCGAGCGGTCGCCGCGCGCGCTCGCCGGCGGACGCTTCTGCCGTTGTCAACGTCGGTACTGCCGATTAACATGCCCGTGCCCGGGGAGGGCTGTCCCGTCCAGGTGGTCGAGAAACCGGCAACGTGGAGGGAGTTTGAGATGGACTTGAGTGCGGCCGCTGGCAAGCGGCCTCGGAGGATTGCCTGCGCGATCGCGTTCGCGGGGCTCGCGAGCCTGATCGCCTGCGGCGCCGCCGCCGCGGCGCCGCGCGTGCTGCGCGTGGGGACCTATCGCGGTTCCAGGGGCCAGTACAAGACGATCCAGGCGGCCGTCAATGCGGCCAGGCCAGGCGACTGGATCCTCGTCGCGCCCGGCGACTACCACGAACGCGCCGACCGGCAGCAGGGCACCACGGCCACCGGCTACAGCGCGCGCGTCGACCGGCGGGCCGCCGAGGCCGCGCCTCCCGCCGGGGTCCTGATCCGCAAGGCGCGCCTGCACCTGCGCGGCATGAATCGCAACAGCGTCGTCGTCGACGGCACCAAGCCGGGCTCGCCCCGCTGCTCGGCCAAGCCCGGGAAGCAGGACTTCGGCGTGGCCCGGGAAGGCAACTACGCCGGGCGCAACGGGATCGTCGTCTACAGGGCGAACGGGGTGAGCGTCGAAAACCTCACCGCCTGCAACTTCCTCGGCGGGCACGGCGGCAACGGCAACGAGATCTGGTGGGACGGGGGCGCCGGCAGCGGCAAGATCGGCATGGGCGCGTTCAAGGGCACTCACCTGAACGCCACCTCGACCTTCTACGGCGGCGAGGACAAGGCCGCGACCTACGGGATCTACACCGACAACGCCCGCGGGCCGGGGCTGTGGAGCAACGACTACGCCAGCAACATGAACGACTCCGGCTTCTACGAGGGCGCCTGCCAACAGCTCTGCAACCTGACCATGCAGGACGCCTGGGCCCAGTTCAGCGCGCTCGGGTACTCGGGGACGAACTCGGGCGGCCAGCTGGTCGTCAAGGAATCGGAGTTCGACCACAACCGGGACGGCTTCGACACCAACAGCCAGAACAACAGCGACGCGCCCTCACCGCAGGACGGCCGCTGCCCGAACGGGGAAAAGAGCCCGATCACCCACAGCAACTCATGCTGGGTGTTCATGGACAACTACGTGCACGACAACAACAACCCCAACACGCCCGGCTCGGGCACGGCCGGGGCGGCGCCGGTCGGCACCGGCATCTCGATCTCCGGCGGCCGCTTCGACACCGTGATGGACAACAAGATCGTCCACAACGGCGCCTGGGGCATCCTCCTCGTGCCGTTCCCGGCCACGGAAACGCCGCCGTCGATAGCCAAGTGCCAGGGCGGCACGGAAACCGGCGAACTGTACGGCTGCCTCTACGACGCCTGGGGCAACCGGGTGATCGGCAACGAATTCTCCGGTAACGGGTTCTTCGGCAACCCGACCAACTCGGACGTCGGCCAGATCTCGTTCTTCGGCGGCAAGCCGGTCAACTGCCTGAAGCGGAACAAGCTCCCCGACGGCACCTCGCCGGTCGGCCTCGCGCAGAGCGCCGAACGCTGCGGGCAGATGGGTGGCGGGCAGATCAACCCGCCGCTGCTCGAACAGGTGGAATGCAACACGCAGATCCTCGGCGAAACCGCCTGCCCGGCGGGGAGCTCCTATCCCCGCCTGACCAAAGTCGTCATGCACGCCCTCCCGGGGGCGAAGAAGCTGCCGACCATGCCGAACGTCTGCGCCGGCGTGCCGACCAACCCTTGGTGCCCCGCAAAGAAGAGCAAGAAGGCGAAGCACGGCTGAGGAGCGGCGCCCCCGCCCGCTGGCGGGGGCGCCGTGCCCACATGCTCAACCGACGACAGTTTCTCGGCCTCGGCCTCGGGGCGGTCGCCTTCAACGCGGCGCGGGCCTCGCCTGCAGTCGCGCTGTGGAGGCGGGTCTCCGCGGTTGGGTCCAGCGGCACGGGTCCCGGCGGTCTCCCGACCCGGCAGTTCGCCTGGAACTCGACGCTCGCCCGGGACGCCTTCGGCAACCCCGTTCCGCCCCAGCACGACCGCCTGCTCTTCTTCGACGTGCGCCGACCGGCGACCGCCGCCTCCGCCCGCCGGCTCGAGGCGGCCCTGCGGACGCTCGAGCGCGCCTTCCCGTGGGGCCCGGACGGCGTCCTCTTCACGGTCGGGTGGTCGCCCCGATACTTCTCGCGCGTGCTCGGGGCCCGCTCGCCGGTCCCACCGCCGACCACCCTCTCGACGTTCGAGAACCCGGTCTTCGACGAGTACGACATGTGCCTGCACCTGGCGGGCAACGACAGTCGGCGCCTGGCCCAGATCGAGGCGGCGCTGGTCCGCGGCCAGCCGTTGCGGGGCGCCGGCGGCCCCGTGGACGTCTCCCGGGCGCTGCGCTGGCGCGAGACCCGGACCGGTTTCGTCGGGGCGGGCCTGCCGGCCGGGCACCAGGACGTGGCGGGCATCCCGCCGGGCCGGCCGGTGCCGCCGGGCGCGCCGCTGTTCATGGGGTTCAAGTCCGGCCTGCTGAAGAACCAGGCGACGGAGGGGTCGATCACGATTCCCCGCGGGCCGTTCGCCGGCGGCACGACCATGCACGTCAGCTACATGCAGCTCGACCTGGGGCGTTGGTACGACCGCGAGGACGAAGCGCGGCGCGTGCAGAAGATGTACGCCGCGCAGGCGACCCCCGCCGAGGTGCGGGAAGCGACCACCACCGCGCCCAACCACGCCGAGGGGCTGGGTGCGGCGATCGAGGGTTACGGCGCGGTCGGGCACGCGCAGGCCGCCGCCAAGGCCCGGCGCAACGGCAGGCCGGTCATCCTCCGCAGGGACTTCGACACCGTCGACGGCGGCCACGCGGGCCTCCACTTCGTCTCTATCCAGCGCTCGATCGAGGACTTCGTCAGGACCCGGAGGGCGATGAACGCCGCGCACGCCAAGCGGCGGAACCCGGCGATCACCGACACGGCCAACAACGGGATCAACGGGTACATCCGCGTGCTGCGACGCGCGAACTACATCGTCCCCCCGCGGCACCTGCGCTCCTTCCCGCTGCTTTCCGCGTAGCGCGGATCTCAGCGGCCCGATCGCGATCCCGACCGCTTGACCTGAGCTGGCAACTCGCGTCGCGCACAGCCTTCCTGTTCTCGCCGGTAGCAGGCCGATGCTCTAGCCTCGTCTCCATGAACTTCGACTTCCGGTTCAGGAATGAGGACGGGGAGTGGGAGACGGCGGGGCATCACAAGGGGGACGACCGGGCCGCGGCGCTGAGGGGCCTGGCGAAGCGGAACGGGGGCGCGATGCCGGCCGGCCGCTACATGTCCAGGCCGCGAGGCCGGCAGCGGGACTGGGATCTGTTCACCCTCGACGACGAGGGCAACATCAGTCAGGCCGACTGAAGGCCGCCGGCGTGGAGCGGGGCGGCCCGCCCGATCGACGCCGGCATCAGCAGGGCGGAGAGGCAGACCATCGCGAAGGCGCCGACCTGGAGGACGATCCCGACCGGGTTCGAGGAGAGGGGGTCTCCGAAGACGAGGACGCCGCCGACGATCTGGGTCGCGTTGGCGACCAGGCCCATCAGGCCGATCGTCTCGATCGCCCCGCCAAGCTGGAGGGCGGCGACGGCCACGTACTGGGCGAGGCCGCCGCAGAGGATCGTCAGCACGACGAGCGGGGCGATCAGCGCCAGCGAATCGCCCGCGCCCCCCGTCAATCCCTTGATCGCGATCCCGGCCAGCGCGAAGAGCAGGCCGGCGAGAGTCGCGAGCAGCACTCCGCGGCGGGCGGCGAGGCGTTCGGAGCGGTGACCGAGGGCGAGGCCGGCGGCGACGAGCACGAGGCCGCCCTCGAAGCTGGCTATCGCGAAGGGCGCGAATCCGGAGTGGCTGCCGTCGAAGTGCGGCAGGGTGATCGCGAGCAGCGCCAACCCCGCCCCGCCGAGGAGGAGCGCCAGCCACTGTCGGCGCTCGACCGCGCCCCCGAAGAGGCGCTGCGACATCACCGCCAGGGTCACGGCGCCGCCCGCGAGGACGGCCTGGACCAGGGAGATCGGGGCCATCGACAGGGCCGCGACGTGGACCAGCCAGGCGACCGCCGCCAGGCCCCACCCGGCCGCGAACCAGGGCGAGGCCGCGAGGCACCGGACGCTGGCCAGCGGGCGGGCGATCTGGACCGGCGCGGCGTGCTGGCAGCCGCGGTGCTTGAGCAGGGCGGCGAGGTTCGTCAGCAGCGCCACGACGGCGGCGAGCCCGATTCCGATCTCCACAGTGCTTGGCGCTCGCCTACCCGCCGGCTCGGCGGTCGGATCCGCCGGCGGGCGCGGGCTCGGGCTTCTCGGCCGCCAGGCGAACTGCGGCGACCGCCCCGGTGGACGTCCTGCACGCATGGGCGACGGAGCTGTCCAGCGCGTCCGGGGTCCTGCGCAGCTCGAACTCGATCAGCGCGGTGCGCCGGATGCGGGCGCGATCCTCCCGCGTGCTGTCGGAGGAGGCGGAGTCGAGGGCGTCCTCAGCGGCCATCGTGCGGCTGCAGACCAGGCAGAGCGGACCATCCTCGGACTCCGTCCAGGTCTCCGGTCGGGTTTGGGGCTGGCCGTCGATCCGTCCGACGGACACCGCGCACTTGGCGCAGGTCCACCTGGGCGAGTCGACGGCCGCGGGGGTCAAGCGGCGACCCTGCGCTTGCCCCGCCGGTTGCGTCGGCGGCGCGTGGGCTGCCGGGAGGCGACGGCTGCGCCGCCCTGGGGCGGAATGCCGAAGTCGCTCTCCAGCCCGAGGCCCGAGGCGATCTTGCGCATCTCCTCGGCCTGGTCGGCGAGGACGAAGCTGATGCCGGTGCCGGTGCGACCTGCTCGGCCGGTGCGGCCGATCCTGTGGACGTATGCCTCGCGGTCCCCGGGGGCGTCGAAGTTGATCACCCGGGCGATGTCGGCCACGTCGATGCCGCGGGCGGCGACGTCGGTCGCCACCAGGGTCAGGACCTCGCCGCGCTCGAAGCGGGCCAGCGCTCGTTCGCGCTGGCGCTGGCTTTTGTCGCCGTGCATCGCGACGGCCTCGACGTCGCGCCCGCGCAGGCGCTTGACGAGGCGGTCGGCACCGCGCTTGGTGCGGACGAAGACCAGCGAGCGCCCGGCGCTCTCGTCGTCGCGCAGGTGTTCGACCAGGTGGTCGAGCTTGGCGCTCTGGGACTCGATGTGGAGGAAGCGGTGCTCGATGTCGGCCGCGGCCTCTTCGGGCGGGCGGTGGGTGTGGGAGCGGGCGTCGCGGGTGTAGGCGGCCGCGACGCGGCCGGTCGCGCCCTCCAGCGTCGCCGAGAAGAACAGGGTCTGGCGGTCGCCGGGCGTGAGGGAGACGATCCGGTCGACGGCTGGGCGGAAGCCCATGTCGAGCATCCGGTCCGCCTCGTCCAGGACGAGGACGCGAACGCTCCGCAGCGAGACGGCGCCGCGGTCGATCAGGTCCTCGAGGCGGCCGGGGGTGGCGACGAGGATGTCGGCGCGTCGGGCGGCGGCGATCTGCGGGCCGAAGCCGACGCCGCCGTAGACGGCGGCGATCCGCAGGCGCCGCGCCTCGACGAGCGTGGCGAGCTCGTCGACGATCTGGCCGGCCAGCTCGCGGGTGGGGGCGAGGACCAGCGCCTGGGGGCGGTCGCCGTCGGGCTGGAGGATGTCGACCAGGGGCACGCCGAAGGCGAGCGTCTTGCCCGAGCCGGTCGGGGACTGGACGAGCAGGTCGAGGCCGGCGAGCGCGTCGCGGACGACCATCTCCTGGACGGGGAAGGGACTCGTGATCGAGCGCGCGCTGAGGGCGTCGACCACCTGTTTAGAGGTGCCGAGATCGGCAAACGTAGCGATGTTCGTTGACTCCTTAATTGATGTCTTGGAGATCCTGCGACCCCAAGGCACCAACTGGCACGCGGAGGAAACGGAACCTCTCGGGTGGCGAATCAGCCGAACCCGACCAAACAACCGTAGCAGTCGCCGAAATTGCAGCGATATTTCGCGGGCGCAGAGGCGGGTTCGCTCTCAGCTGTCGAAGCCGAGGCCGAGGCGGTCCAGGGTGCGCAGCCAGAGCCCGCGGCGGCCCGCGTTGCGGTCGGCGGCGGCGAGGCGGTTGCGGGTGAGCTGGATCGCGGCGCTGCGCAGCGGCTCGGGCGGGAAGGGGACGGGACGGGTGCGGACGTAGCGCAGGCGGGTCGCCTCGGTCTCGCGGCCGTCGACCAGGTCGAGGGCGACCCGGGCGCCGAAGCGGGTGGCCCCGACGCCGAGGCCGGTGTAGCCGATCGCGTAGGAGACGCGGCCGCGGTGGGCGGTGCCGAAGAAGACGGAGAAGCGGCTGCAGGTGTCGATCGCGCCGCCCCAGCGGTAGGCGAAGCGGAGGTCGGCGAGCTGGGGGAAGGTGGCCGCGAAATTGCGGGAGAGGCTGGCGAAGGTCGAGTCGTGCTGGTCGAGGCCGGCGTGGACCGGGCCGCCGTAGCGGTAGACGGCCTCGTAGCCGCCGAAGAGGATCCGGTCGTCGGCGGTCAGCCGGTAGTAGTGGAACTGGTTGCCGAGGTCGGCGAGGCCCTGCCGGCGGCGCCAACCGATCTGCTCGCGCAGCGCCGGCGGGACCGGCTCGGTGACCAGCACGTAGTCGTAGATCGGCGCCACGTGGCGGCGGATCTGGCGCAGGAGCGGCGGGTATGCGCTGGTCGCGAGCACGATCCGGCGGGCCAGCACGGTCCCGGACCCGCACTCGACCTCGACCCCGCCGTCGCGGTCGCGCAGCTCGCCGACCGCGGTGCGCTCGTGCACCCGCACCCCGGCCCGCAGCGCCGCCTCGAGCAGGCCGCGGCCGAGCCGGCCCGGGTCGACCATGGCGGTGCCGGTGCGGTCCCAGAGCCCGCCGCGGTAGGTGGGCGAGGCGACCTCGGCCCGCATCGCCGCGCCGTCGAGCAGCTCGACCTCGTGGCCGAGCCCGCGCAGCGTCTCGGCGTGCTCGGCCAGCTCGTCCTCCTCGTGGGGCTCGAGCGCCAGCGCGATCGCGCCGGTCTCCTCGAGCCCGCACTCGATCCCGTGGCGCTCGACGTCGGCCCGCAGCCCGGCGTAGTTCTCCAGCCCGATCCGCTCCAGCACCTCGATCTCGTCGGCGAAGCGCGTCAGGCCGTTCTCGACCCCGTGGGTGAGCGAGGACTCGAGGAAGCCGCCGTTGCGGCCGCTGGCGCCGCTGCCCACCGTCTCCGCCTCCAGCAGGACGACGTCGCGGCCGGGGTCGTCGGCCTTGGCGTGCAGGGCGGTCCAGAGCCCGGTGAAGCCGCCGCCGACGATGCAGAGGTCAGCCTCGGTGCGGCCGGAGAGGGCGGGATGCGGCGGGCGCGGCGGCAGCGCGGCCAGCCAGTACGGCGCCGGCTCGGCGTCGGCGTAGCGCGCGCGGTCGGCGGCGCTCGGGGGGGAGGCTGACCAGGGGCGGGGGATGACCGAACGTTATCCCCCGGCGGTGCCCGCCGATCCCGCCGGCTGGCCGGCGGTCTCGCGCAGGACGCGGGGGACGGGCAGCGGCAGCTGGCCCTCGACCCACATCGCCGCCAGGCCGGTGCGGGCGAAGCCGAGCGGGCGGCGCTCGTAGAGCAGGTAGCGCGGTTGCCAGCGCGGCGAGAACTTGGCGTTGAAGCGGTAGAGGCTCTCGATCTGGAAGAACGGGTTGGCGAGCGCGACCAGCCGGCCGAGCACCCGCTCGACCGGCCCGTCCGGGCTGTGCAGGATGCGGGCGAAGGCGGCGAAGTTGAGCGACATCTCCTCGACCCCGCGCTCGCGCAGGATCTCGATCGCGCTGACGACCAGGTACTCGGTGAGCCCGTTGACGCTGTCGCGGTCGCGCCGCATCAGCCCCAGCGAGACGACCGGGCGCCCGTAGCAGGGAGCGAGATGCAGGAAGCCGCGCGCCGTCCCTTCGGCGTCGCGCGCCACCACCACCAGGCTGTCGGCGAGGTGGTCGCCGCGCAGGCCGTCGGTCGCCATCGAGAAGCCGCGCTCGGGCTCGTCGCCGCGCCAGCGGGCCGAGAGCTCTTCGAGCTCGTCGACCTCGACCGCGGGCAGGTCGTCGAGGCGCCGCGCCGTCACCGTGAAGCCGGCCTTGCGCACTCGCGTGACCGCCTGGCGCAGCTTGCGGATCGCCCGGCCCTCGAGCGAGAAGTCGGCGAGGTCGACGATCGCCTCGTCACCGAGGTAGAAGGAGCGCAGGCCGACGCCTGCCGCCAGCTCCGCGAACTCCTCGCTGGCGCCGACCACGCCGATCGCCAGCCCCCGCACCTCGGCGAAGGCGCACAGCTCCCGCAGCAGGCCGGGCAGCGCCTCGGCGGGCCCGACCGGGTCGCCGGAGACGAGCAGGACGCCGGCCTCGATCCGGTAGCCGACGAAGGCGCGCCGCGAGCGGTCGAAGAAGTGGTGCTTGTCGGCGCGCAGCTTGAAGAAGCTGAGGGTGTCGCTGCCGTGTCGCTCGACCATCTCCCGGGCCAGTGGCCGCAGCTCCCCCTCCGGCAGCCCGCGCGGCCCCGCAAGCGGCCGGAACAGCAGCCAGGAGACGACCAGGGCGGCGCCGAGCCAGAGCACGTCGAGGGCGCCCGGCACCCACTCGAAATGGTCGCGGTAGTGGATCGGCGCGGGTTCCAGGGTCAGCGCGGCCCACAGCTCCCCGGCGCCGCGGCCGGGGGTCAGCCCCGGGGTGCCCCAGTGGGCGGCGGCGAGCAGGGTGAGGGCGCTGGTGGCGAGGACGCCGCCGACCACGGCGGCGCCGAGCAGCAGGGGGGCGCGCCAGCCGCGATCCTCGTGCTGTACGCAGAAGGCGCTCCGGCCCCAGATCAGCAGCGCCGCCAGCGCCCAGCTCGCGCTCGCCTCCTCGACGTCCAGCCCCTTGAGCAGGTTGAGCGCCCCGGCGACGAGCAGGATCGTCACCGCCAGCGCCCAGGCGCGGCGGCGGCGGCGGATCAGGTAAAGACCGAGGATCGTCAGCGAGATCCCCGCCGAGAGCGCCAGCGTGTGGGCGGCGACCGGGATCTCGCGCGGGAGCAGTTCGAGCAGCACCTGCATCCGCGAGTGGGTGCTCGGGGTCAGCGCCGAGGCGACGTTGACCAGGCCCATCGCGATCGTGCAGAGGCCAGCGAGGGGGGCGAGCGAGTGGGCGCGGGCACGGTCGCGGAACGGGGTCGGCAGGCGGTGCATTCCGGCGCTCCAGGCGGCGGTGTCGCGCAGGTGCGGGAAGAGGTCGCGCCAGTCCTTCCAGACCAGCCAGGCCCCGACCGCCAGCGCGGCGAGCGCGGGCGCCGCCGGCAGCGGCCAGCCGGCGACCAGCACCAGCACGGCGGCGGCAGACAGCGCGAGGCCCGCGTGGCACTCGTGGACCCGGCGCCCGAGCACGTACAACCGCGGACCGAGGTCGTGGCGGTCGACTCGGAACACGGCGGAATCATCACCTCCGTCTCTAAGCGCCGCCTAATGACGCCGTTAGTCGCTCCTCAGCAGCGCCGCCACCGCCGCGGCGCGGTAGTCGAAGATCCGCTCGAGGTCGCGGCGGACGAAGAGCGCGTGGGCGAGGGCGCCGAGCGGGCCGTAGGGGACCGAGTAGCGGACGCGGTCGCGGATCACGGTCGCCGCCTCGCCGTCGGCTTCGAACAGGTGGGTGTGCTCCCAGAGCGAGTAGGGGCCGCGGGCCTGGGTGTCGAGGAAGCGGGTCGGCGGCTCCCAGGCCTCGATCCGGGTCCGCCACCGGATCGGAAAGCCGTGCAGGCGCAGCCTGTAGTCGAGCAGCGTGCCGGGCCGGAGGGCGACGTCAGCCGGGGTCGTCAGCTCGAAGTCGAGCCAGGGCGGGGTCAGCGGCCCCAGGTTCGAGGCGTCGGCGTAGAGGGCGAAGGCCCGTTCGGGCGGCGCCTCGACCCGCTGGCTGCGCTCGAGAATATGTATTGGCACGTACCCAAGTCTTGCAGCCGAGTAGCTTTGAGAGATCGCGGCGCACGTTCTCATCGCCGGAGCCACGGGGTTCGTCGGCGGCCGCCTGGCCACGGCGCTGGCCGCGGCCGGCTCGCCCGTCCGCTGTCTGGTCCGCGACCGTGCCCGGGCACGGTCGCTGGAGGAGGTGGGACTGGAGCTGCGGGTCGGCGACGTCACCGACGCCGACAGCCTCGCCGGCGCCGGCCGCGACGTCGAGGTCGCCTACTACCTCGTCCACGCGATGGCCGGCGGCGCCGGCTTCGAGCAGCGCGAGCGCCTCGGCGCGTGCAACTTCGCCCGGATGGCGAAGCGGGAGGGGGTCGCCCGGGTCGTCTACCTCGGCGGGCTGGGGGAGGGGAGCGCCTCCAAGCACCTGCGCAGCCGCCACGAGACGGCCCGCGTGCTCGCCGCCGAGGGACCGCCACTCACCTACTTCCGGGCGGCGATGGTGGTCGGCGCCGGCAGCGAGTCCTACCGGACCCTGCGCTACCTGGTCGACCGCCTGCCGCTGATGATCGCTCCCTCGTGGCTGCGCACGCCGACCCAGCCGATCGGGATCGAGGCGACGATCGAGTATCTGCGGCGGGCGCCCGCGGTCCCCGAGTCCGCCGGGCGCGAGGTCCAGGTCGGCGGCCCCGACATCCTCTCCTGCGCGGAGATGATGGACCGGATGGCGCTGGCCCTGGGAAAGCGGCCGCGGCGGAAGATCCCGGTCCCGTTCATCACGCCCTGGCTCTCGGCCCTGTGGCTGGGCCTGGTGACGCCGGTCGACGTCAACGTGGCGCGCCCCCTGGTCGAGGGCCTGACCGCGCCGACCGTCGTCACCGACCCCTCCGGCGCCGAGCCGTTCGGGATCTCGCCGGCGCCCTTCGACGAGGCTCTGCGGCAGGCCCTCGCCGAGGAACGGCGGGCCGCCCCCGCCGGGGGTCAGTAGTCCGCCGCGCCCAGCCGTCCGGTGGGGCACTGATGCGTGAAGGTGGGCGACGGCCTAGCTTTGCGCCCATGAGCCAAGCCGACACCGACACCGAGACCGCACCTACTGACCAGCCTTCGGGCACCGGCCGGGCCGACCCGGAAGAGGGCCGAGCGATGCGCTGGCTCGACTCCGACCTGGTCGGGATCCCGGCCACCCTCTACACTTTCGGAGTGCTGGCCGTCAGTTTGGCGGTCTTCCGCTTCGGCGGCCCGATCGCGGGCATCGTCGTCGCTCTCGGGCTCTGGGTGCCGATGGTCGTGTTCGCGATCCGGGGGGTGGGGAAACGCCCCGGGACGCTGGACATCCCCGCCGCCCGCGGGCCGCATCACCGGGTGCTGGTGATCGCCAACGAGGGACTCGACGACCCGGCGCTGTGTGGAGCGGTCTGCGCGCGCGGCAAGCGCGCCGACACCGAAGCGCTGGTCCTCGCCCCGGTCGGCGGCGTCTCGTTCATGAGCGACCTCGCCGACGACGTCGACAAGCGGTTGGCGGAGGCCGGCAGGCGGGTCGACGCCGCCGTCCAGACCCTCGACGCGGCGGGGCTGAAGGCGACCGGGCGGGCGACGCCCGCCGACCCGATGGAGTCGGTGCTCGACGGGCTGCGCGAGTTCCCGCCGAACGAGATCGTGATGATGCCCGGCCGCGAGCGCCGCTGGCAGGCCGCCGACGAGCTGGTCGAGCGGGTCCGCACCGAGGGCGGCCTCCCGGTGACGGTGCTCGAGCCGGCCTGAAGGCTGAAGGCGGCGCTCAGCCGCGGCGGACCGGCAGGCCCTGGCGCTCCCAGGCGATCATGCCGCCGCTGACGTTGTGGGCCTCGACGCCGGCGCGGCGGGCGAGGCGGGTCGCCATCGCGCTGCGGGAGCCGGAGCGGCAGACGAAGGCGACCGGCTTGCCGGCGGCGGCGAGGCGTTCGACCTGGGCGGCGACCTGCCCGAGCGGGACGTGCTCGGCATGGGGGTCGCGGACGGCCCTGTACTCGTCGACCTCGCGGACGTCGACCAGGATCAGGGTTCCTTCGGCGGCTCCGGTGGAGGCGGCGGCGGGGTCCATGCCGTTGCCGCCGACCAGGCGGGACAGGAATGCGGCACTCATCGGGCGATCACTCTCCTTGCTTCTCTTGTCAGCGGGTGGCGCAGCTGTTGCCGCCGGTCTCCAACTCCGGGTCGAACGGGTGGGTCCCGGAGTTGACGGCGATCACGGTCTCGTAGTTGGCCGGGCGCGGCGGCATGTCGGCGACCAGCTCCGCGGCGAACTCGCCGGGGTCGACGATCGAGAGCTCGGAAAGGGTGTCGCGGACCTCGGCCAGGGTCGGCGCGATCGCCTCCGCGTGCACGCCCGGGTGGGCATGGCCGGGCAGCAGCACCACGTCCTCGCCGAGCGAGAGCAGGCGGTCGTGCAGGGTGGCGTGGAGCAGGCGCCCCATCCGCAGCGCCCCCTCGGGGTCGCTCCGCTGCAGGTCGGGCCGGGCGATCCCGTCGGCGAAGAGGGAGTCGCCGCTGACGACGGCACGCTCGCCGACCACCAGGCCGGTCATGTCGGTGGTGTGGCCGGGGAGGTGGAGGACGCGCAGGGTCAGCCCTCCCAGCTCGATCTCGTCGCCGTCGCGGGCCGGCGCGACCGCGTCGGCGAAGGCGACGCCGCGCTCCAGGGCCGGCTCGGGCAGGCGCAGGGTGGCGCCGGTCAGCTCGACCAGGGCGCGGGCGCCGGAGAGGTGGTCGGCGTGGATGTGGGTGTCGAAGACGTCGGTCACCGCGGCGCCGAGGCTCTCGGCCAGGGCGACGTAGAAGCTCGCGTCCGGGGCCGGGTCGACGACCAGCGCCCGCCCGCCGGCGGCGATCACGTAGGAGAGGCAGCCGCGCCCCGGGCGCTGCACCTGGAGGACGTCCACGTCCGGCAGGCCGACGTCGACCGACCGCGCCTGCAGGGTGCCGATCCAGCCGCGCATGCCACCCTCGAGGACGATCGCCTCGGCGCCGCGGGCGCGTAGCTGCTCGGCGACGTCCTGCGCGGTCTGGCCGCGGTTGCAGATCACGGCGACCGGGCCCTCGAGCCGGGCGGCCACGGCCCCGGGGTCGGCGAGCACGCGCTCGGCCGGGACGTGCAGCGTGGTCACGTTCTCGCCCTCGATCGGCGCATCGGCCTCGGCGCGCACGTCGAGGATCGTGGTCGGCTCATGGCGAGCGAGCCGGTCCGCCAGCTCTGCGGGCGGGATCGCCTCGACCACCGCGGGGGATGGACCTGACGACGAGATCTGCTGGGGCATGGTTCGCTCTCCGTTCACCAATTTACAAATGTATAGTTGTAGTTAAGCACAGTGGTCCAGCGGCCCGGCTCAGACGCCGGCTCCGGCCAGGGTGGCGATCGCGACGCCGACGGCGACGGCGACCACCAGCAGCGCGAAGGAGCGGCCGAGCAGGCGGGTGGGTACGCGGTCGGCGAGCCGCGGGCCGGCCAGGGCGCCGACCAGGGCGGCGCCGCCCATCGCCAGCGTCACCGGCAGGTCGAGGCTGGCGCCGGTCGCCAGGTGGGCCAGCAGGCCCGTGGCGGAGACGATCGCCACCACCGCCATCGAGGTCGCCATCGCCTCGCGCATCCCGAAGCTGAGGCCGATCACCAGCGCCGGCACGATCACGAAGCCGCCGCCCACACCTACCAGGCCGGTGAGGAACCCGATCCCGAGGCCGGCCGTGAGCAGCGCCACCGGCGCCGCCTCCGGGCAGCCCTCGGCGACGATGACCGGCGCGTCGGCCCGCTGCCAGGTGGCGCGGGCGGCGGTGACCATCACCAGGCTGAAGATCAGCAGCAGGGTGGCGCCGCCGACCGCCTGGTTGGCGATCGCCCCGCCGACCCCGCCGACCGCTGCCGCCGCCGAGAGCCAGGCGACGGAGGTCCAGCAGACGGCGCCGCGGCGGTGCTGGCCGACGGCGCCGGTGGCCCCGGCCAGGGCGACGACGGCGAGGCTGACGGTGGTCGCCTCGTGGACGCCGAGGCCGACGACGTAGACCAGCACCGGCACCGCCAGCACGGCGCCGCCGCCGCCGACCATGCCCATGACGAGGCCGATCAGCAGCCCGAATAGGACTGCGCCGATCAGAACGCCACCGAACCGCGACGGCGACTCGCCAGGAAGTAGCGCTCGAAGGCGAGCTTGGCCCAGTGGGCCTGGGGGCCGGACATCACCCGGGCGCTCGGCGCCGCGTCGCTGGCGTAGAGCCCGTGGGAGAGGACATGGTCGGCCTTGAAGATGATCCCGTTGTTGCCGGCGTCGAGCACGCAGATCGCCGAGAGGTCGGCCAGCGGCATCTCGCGGTGCTTGCCGTCGCCGATGTCGGCGACGATGTTCTGGGCGGCCACTCTGGCCATCGTCTCGCTCATCTGCCCGGTCTTCGGCACCCCGGCCGGGACCGGAGTTTTCTCCGGCGGCGCCACCGCGGTCGCCACGCCGGCAGAGTAGACGTCCGGCTGGTCGGGATGGCGGAAGCGGTCGTCGATCGGCACGAACCCGACCGGGTTGGACAGGCCCTCGCTCTCGCGGATCGCGTCGACGCCGGCGAAGGGCGGCACGATCATCGAGAAGGCGAAGGGCAGCACGCGCCCGCTCTCGAGCTCGATCTCGCCCTCGCGGACCTCTTTGATCGAGGCGCTGGCGATGCCCTCGATCCCGAGGTGCTCGAGGAAGCCTTCGACCCGCTTGGAGGAGTCGCCGACGCCACCGAGGCCGAAGTGGCCCAGGTAGGGCTCGGAGGTGACGAAGGTGACCGGCGCGACCTTCTCCAGGCCGGCCTTGCGGATCCGGTGGTGGACGTTGAAGAGGAACTCGTAGGAGGCGCCGAAGCAGGAGCCGCCCTGGGCGGTGCCGACGACCACCGGACCGGGGTTCTCGAGGAAGCGGTCCCAGGCCGCCTGGGTGCCTTCGGCGTGCTCGAGGTTGCAGACCGACTGCGTGTGGCCGCCCTCGGGGCCGAGGCCTGGGATTTTCTCGAAGGCCAGCCGCGGCCCGGTCGCGACGAGCAGCTTGTCGTACTCGATCGAGTCGCCCGAGCGGGTGGTGACGGAGTGCCCCTCGACGTCGACCTTGGCCGCGGCCTCGTTGACGAACCGGACGCCCTTCTTGTCGTAGAGCGGCGCCAGCGGGAAGGTGACGTCGTCGGCGCTGCGGGTGCCGAAGGGCAGCCAGATCAGCGAGGGGATGAAGGTGAAGTTCTCACGCGGGTCGAGGACCACGACCTCGTGGCGCTCATCGAGGTGCTTGCGTATCTCGAGCGCCCCGGTCATGCCGGCGAAGCTCGATCCGAGCACCACGACGCGTTGGGGGGTGGAAGTGGACGAGGCCATCGGCTGCTCCTTCTGGAGGGTGTGCACTGCTTTACAACTGTAAAGTAGTATACTGATCGGGACGGAGATGTCAAGCGGATCTGTCTGTCCGTCGTTTCGTCCCGACCCTGCTCGCGCTGATAGGCGCGCTCGCCGCGGTCTTCGCCGGCGTCGCCGCCGCCCACCAGGGCGGCCGTGGCCACCGCGACGGCCACGCTGCGCGCGGCAACAGCGCCTCCTTCGGCGCCGAATCGCCAGCCCGCTACCTGAACGAAGTGGTGGTTCCCAGCGGCGTCCTGCTCGAGAACTACTACGGGACCGGGCACGCCAGCACCGACAACTACATGGCGCAGATCTCCGGCCAGGCGCCGAACGAAATCAGCGGCTCGGACTGCATCTCCAACTACGAAACCTTCGTCGGCACCTTCGGCGACGTCGTTCCCGGCACGCTCGCCGCCGATCAGGCGACCTACCCGGGTCAGGTCGAAGGCGCCGGCTGCGTCTACCCGCGCTCGGTGAAGACGATTGCCGACCAGCTCGACTCGAAGTACCCGCCGAACCGCCGCACCCACGTCGCCCAGTGGAGGGCGTACGCCGAAGACATGGGCAACACGCCCGCCCGTGACGGGGGCACGCCCCACTGAGAAACCCGCCGCCGCCACTCCGCGGCGAAGTAGGCTCGAACGGCGATGGGCTTCCTCACCCCAGCCGAGCCGCCGTTCGAGTACGAGGAGTGGCGGCGGCTGCCGCACCTGGAGCGGATCAAGCCGCTGGCCCAGGACTGGGCGACGAACGGGTTCGGCACGCCCTACTTCGTCTACCTGCTCTACGTCGTGAAGCTGGTCGTCTACGCGGGCGGCGGCCTGCTGCTGATCTCGGCCACGACGACGGGGCTGGGCGGGCTCGGCGACCTCGGCGGCTGGTGGACCGAGCCGATCGTCTTCGAGAAGGCGGTGGTCTGGACGATGCTCTGGGAGGTGCTCGGGCTCGGCGCCGGCTCGCTGCCGCTGACCCTGCGCTTCTCGCCGATGATCGGCGGCGTCCTCTACTGGCTGCGGCCGGGGACGACCAGGCTGCCGCCCTGGCCCGAGAAGGTGCCGCTGACCCGCGGCAACCGCCGCACCCTGTTCGACGTGGCGCTGTACGCGGGGCTGATCGCAGCGGCGCTCTTCCTCCTGCTCTCCGGCGGCGTCGACGTCTCCGGCGGCGGTGCCGGCCGGCTCGACCCGGTCGCGGTCGGCGTCCTGCTCGCGATCCTGGTCGCGCTGGGGCTGCGCGACAAGGTGCCGTTCCTGGCGGCGCGGGCCGAGGTCTACGGCAACCTGATGCTGATCTTCCTATTCCCGCTGGGGAACCTGGTCATCGCCGCCCAGCTGGTCTTCGTCTGCATCTGGTGGGGGGCGGCGGCCTCGAAGCTGAACCGCCACTTCCCCTTCGTGGTCACGGTGATGATCAGCAACACGCCCTGGAATCGCTCGCGCGCCCTCAAGCGGCGGCTCTACCGCGACCACCCCGACGACCTGCTGCCCTCGCGCCTCGGCGAGCTCGACGCCCACCTCGGCACCGCGGTCGAGTTCACCCTGCCGCTGCTCCTGCTCGTCACCGGCGGCGGCCTGGTCGGCACGATCGCCGTCGCCGGGATGGTGATCTTCCACCTCCACATCCTCTCGACCTTCCCGCTGGCGGTGCCGCTGGAGTGGAACGTCTTCATGATCTTCGGCACCCTCTTCCTCTTCGGCCACTACGGCTATGTGCCGTTCTCGACGATCGAGGACCCGCTGCTGCTGGCGATCCTCGCCGTCACCTGCGTCGCCGTCCCGATCCTCGGCAACTTCCGCCCGGACCTGATCTCGTTCCTGCCCTCGATGCGCTACTACGCGGGCAACTGGGCGACCAGCCAGTGGCTGTTCCGCAGGGACACCGGCGCCGAGCGCAAGCTCGACCGCGACGTCGTCAAGTCGGCCCCGATCGTCACCGAGCAGCTGGCCAAGCTCTACGACCGCGAGCTGATCGAGGTGCTCGTCTACAAAGGGCTCGCCTTCCGCTCGATGCACTCGCACGGGCGGGCGCTGAACGCGCTCTCGATGCGGGCGGTGGACGACGTCGAGGACTACGACGTGCGCGAGGGCGAGCTGGTCGCCGGCGTCGTCCTCGGCTACAACTTCGGCGACGGCCACTTCCACGACCGGCGCCTGCTGGAAGCGGTCCAGGAGCGCTGCCGGTTCGAGCCGGGGGAGCTGCGGGTGGTGACCCTGGAGTCCCAGCCGGTGGGCAGCGGGCGGCAGCACTACAGGATCTACGACGCCGCCACCGGGCTGGTCGAGGAGGGCTGGGTGAACGTCGCCGACATGGTCGTGCGCCAGCCCTGGCTCGGCCCGGAGCCGTTCCCGGTCGAGCCGGCGCGATGAGCACGGCGATCGTCGTCGGCTCGGGGCCCAACGGGCTCGCCTGCGCGGCGACGCTGGCCAAGCGCGGGGTGGAGGTGACGGTGATCGAGGCGGCCGAGCGGATCGGCGGCGGCACCCGCAGCTCCGAGCTGACCGTGCCGGGACTGCTCCACGACGAGTGCAGCGCCACCCACCCGACCGCGGTCGGGTCGCCGGCCCTGGCCGAGCTGGGGCTGGAGCGCCACGGCCTCGAGTGGGCCTGGCCGGAGGTCGACCTGGCCCACCCGCTCGACGGTGGCGACGGCGCCGCGATGGTGCGCTCGCTGGAGCGGACGGCCGCCGGCCTCGGCGAGGCCGGCTCGGCCTGGGAGCGGGTCTTCGGCCCCTCCTCGCGCCGCTTCGACGCCCTCGCCGAGGACATCATGCGGCCGGTCGCGCACCTGCCGCGCCACCCGCTGCTGCTGGCCCGTTTCGGGTTGACGGCGCTGGCGCCGGCGACGGCGCTGGCCCGGGCGCTGCCGACGCCGCAGGCGCGGGCGCTCTTCGGCGGCGTCGCCGCCCACTCCTTCAGCCCGCTGACCCAGCCGCTGAGCGCGGCCGTCGGCGTCGTCCTGGTCTCGGCCGGGCACCACGTCGGCTGGCCGGTCGCCCGCGGCGGCTCGCAGGCGATCACCGAGGCGATGGCGGCGGTGATCCGCGAGCACGGCGGCCGGATCGAGACCGGGCGCACGGTCCGCTCGCTCGCGGAGCTGCCGGCCGCCGACGCGACGATCCTCGACCTGACGCCCGGCGCCGTCGCCGACCTCGCCGGCGGCCGGCTGCCGCCGCGGGTGGAGCGTGCCTATCGCCGCTATCGGCACGGCCCGGCGGCGTTCAAGCTCGACCTCGCCGTCGAGGGCGGCGTGCCGTGGTCCCAGGAGGCGGCCCGCCGCGCCGGCACCGTCCACGCGATCGGCTCCTTTGAGGAGCTGGTCGCCGCCGAGCGCGAGCTCAACCGCGGCCGGATGCCGGAGCGCCCCTTCGTCCTCCTCTGCCAGCAGTACCTCGCGGACCCTGGCCGCTCGGCCGGAGACGTGCACCCGGTCTACGCCTACGCCCACGTCCCCAAGGGGTACGACGGCGACGCCACCGAGGCGATGCTCGGCCAGGTCGAACGCTTCGCGCCCGGCCTGCGCGAGCGGATCGTCGCCCGCGCCACCCGCGGCCCCGCCGAGCTGCAGGCCCACAACGCCAACTGCGTCGGCGGCGACATCGTCACCGGCGCCAACACCCCGCTCCAGACCCTGATCCGTCCCCGCTTCGCCCTCGACCCCTACGCCACCGGCATCCCCGGCGTCTACATCTGCTCAGCCGCCACCCCGCCCGGCGGCGGCGTCCACGGCATGTGCGGCTACAACGCGGCCAGGTCGGCACTTCGCCGCCTTTAAAAACTGAAGGATTCTTGACCGGTGTCCCGGCTGGCGCGAGACTCACGGTGAAGCACGAAGGCCGATGTGCGGGGGTGCTTTCTCGCAGGTGTTCAAAGGGCTATCAGACAAGAGCAAGCTCGCCGCGACCGCCGCGACCGCCGGTGCCGGTCTCGTCTGCGCGACCGCCCTGATCGCGCTGGCATCTGGCGTGAGCCTGTCGGGAGCAGGCCACTCCGCGACGCACCGGGTGCCGTTCGAGTTCCTCTACATCGACAGCGGACGCATCGCCGACTACCTGGCGCAGCTGGAAGGCGGAGAGGTGGGGCAGGCGCATCGGATCAAGAAGGAAATCAGGCAGGAGAAGGGAGAACTCTCCGCCGACGGCGTTGCCGTGGGGGCTGAAGCCCAGCAGGAAAACGAGATCGAAAGCACCCTTGTTCCGACGGCGTCCAGCGGCCTGGACGTGATCCTCCGGGACGTCGGCCCGGAAATCAGGAAGTTCGAACCCAACGACTGGTCCTCCTTGGACGGGCTGGCGGACGGCTCGCTGGTCAGGATCAGGACGCGCTATCTGCTCAGCCCCGGCTACATCCGTCCATATGTCATCGTCAGCACCGCCGCGACCCTGGCTGCCCTGTTCCCCCGACGTGGCTCCGGCGAGCATGCGAGGAGGCTTGCCGCCAGCCGTCGCCACCGTGTCCGCGTCTTCGCGGACCGGATCGGCTCGGATCCCAGGATCACTTTGGACATCGACCCGCCGAGGCCGCCGAAGGGCAAGGAGGGTCCGGTGAAGGTGCTGCTCCCGATCGAGTACAAGAACCTCACCAGGGAACGCAGCCTGATCGAAAAGGAGGAGGGGCACTTCACTGGCGGCACCCTCACGGTCGTGGGAAAAGTGGCTCGGGTCTTCCGCGGGCGAGGCCCGTCCTCGGGCTCGGGTGCGCGACCCGGGTTCCATCCCGAATTCGTCGACTACGCGACCCGAGAGTCTTGGCAGGGCCCGATCAGGCACACGTCGAAGTCGTTGCTCGAACGAATCGGCTGCGACTGTCGGGTGGTCCGGGCGATCGGACGGGGGTCTGGCGGAGCGGAAGCGAGGCCGCTGCATGGGCGTCGTTGCCTGCTGACCAAGTTGCGACGCCAGACCCGGCTTTTCGCCCCCGGGGTGGTGATCCTCCCGCTCGCGATCTACAAGTGAGCCTGTCAGGCCCGCCTCGGGGTCGTCGACCCGAAGAGGCGGCGCCTACCTGCGCGCCTGTTTGGGCGGCGGCAGGTCGAGGCGCCGGCGGGCGGCGGCGACCGCCGCGACCGAGGAGCGGCAGACTTTGGCGATCGCGCCGTCGCCCTCGTCGGGGCGGCGTCTGACCTCGAACTCGATCAGGGCGGCACGGCGCAGTTTCGCCCGTTCTTCCAGCCCGCAGTCGGCCGGAGCCGAGTCGAGCGCCGCCTGGGCGGCGCGCTCGCGCCGGCAGAGCAGGCAGAAGGTTCCTTCGCGGTTGTGGGTCCAGGTGTCAGGCAGGGGGGCCCGACTGCGGTCGATCCGGCTGATCGAGACCCCACAGTCGTCACAGGTCCACTTCTTGGCGCTGGCGCGCTTCGCGCTGGCGACGGTCATTCTCGGCAGTTGCTCCTTGTCGTGCGATCGGGGGAGATCCAACGGCCCCAAAAAGAAGCGCCGGCAAGGCAGCGCGAGAGGAGACGGAACCTCTCGGGTTGTGACGATTGCGCCAAACCCGACCCACACAAGGTAGCAGGCGCCCGAACTCGGCCTTTTCGGCTCCGTGTCTGAGTTTCACCGCGGCCAGGCACGGTCAAGCTCAGATACGTGTCCTGGACGCCTGCGCGGGGCGGTAGGGTGGCGCCGTGATCATCTCGACGATGAACGACCTGCCCGGCCACGAGATCGAGGAGGTCCTCGGCGAGGTGTTCGGGTTGACGGTGCGCTCGCGCAACCTCGGCTCCCAGATCGGCGCCTCGCTGAAGTCGCTGGCCGGCGGCGAGCTGAAGGGGATGACGAAAATGCTGGCCGAAGGCCGCGAGCACGCGACCGAACGGCTGGTCGAGGAGGCCGAGTCGAAAGGCGCCAACGCGATCGTCGCCTTCCGCTTCGACACCTCCGAGCTCGGCACCACCTGGACCGAGATCTGCGCCTACGGCACCGCCGTGCGCGCCCGCAAGCTCTAGGCAGCCGATCGCGGCGCGCGGCCGCGTCGGCTCAGCCGCCGACCTGGACCGAGAGCCAGGCCGAGCCGGCGGAGATCGTCGCCAGGGCGAGCACCAGGCCGAGGACAAGCGAGCCGACCAGGATCAGCCTGCGACCGCCCCAGCCCGCCAGCTGCGCCTCGCGGCCACCGTGGCTGCGCCAGTCCGGCGCGGCCAGGGCCGGCACCTCGATGATGTGGCCGAGGACGTGGATCGCCATCGCCCCGAACCAGAGGATGAAGCTCGCCTTGTGGGCCAGCTTCAGCGTGTTCGACGGCGGCCCGGCGAAGAGCAGGGCGACCCCGGTGGCGAACAGCATCACGCTGGTCAGCACGACCACCGGTCCGAGCAGGCGCAGCAGCAGTGCGGGTGGCCCTTTCTGAACGTAGGCGGGGCTGCCCGCGTAGTAGCGCGCGAAGCGGTAGGCGGTGCTGGCCAGCTTCAACGCCACCGGCGGGATCAGCAGCATGCCGACGAACATGTGCGGGCCGATCAGCTGCCCGATGAAGGGGATCGTCGCTCCCTCGACCGCCAGCAGGACCAGCAGCAGCGCCGCGGCGCTGCCGGTGATGCGGGAGTTGGCGGCGACGCCGTCGCGGCGGAGGCGGCGGCGGACGCGGGTCGGACGAGGGGCGCGGTCGGCGGGGCGCCGGATCGCGGTGCTGTCGGTGGCATTCATCGGCGGCGATGCTCGCGGCCGACGCTTACGAGTCCTTAACGCTTGGGTGAGAGGTCTCTAATGGTGGTCTCAGCAGCGATTTAGGGGACGGGTCGAGAGTCCCGGGCGATGAGAAGGCCAGCCATATCGCCGGCGATGGCGCTGTTCCCGCTGCGGCTCTTCCTCGGCGTCACCTTCGTCTACGCCGGCGTCCAGAAGCTCAGCGACCCCGGCTTCCTGCACGCCGGGGCCCCGACCTACATCGGCACCCAGCTGGAAGGCTTCGCCAACGGCACCCCGGGCGGCTTCCTCCTCAACACCTTCGCCTTGCCGCACCCGGAGCTGGCCGGGATCGGCGTCGCCGTGGTCGAGATCATGGTCGGGCTGCTGGTCACCGCCGGCTTCCTCACCCGGCCGGCCGCCGCGGTCGGGATGAGCCTCAACTTCGTCCTCTTCCTCACCGCCAGCTGGCACACGACCCCGTACTTCCTCGGCCCCGACCTCGTCTTCACCTTCGCCTGGCTGCCGCTCGTGCTCGCCGGCTCGGAGGGCCAGCCGGCGCTGGAGAGCCTGGTCCGCAGGCCCTCGCCGGCGCTGGCGCGGCGGATCAGCCTCAACCCGGAGGCCCTGGCGCGGATGGACGACGACGCCGCGACCCGCTCGACCCGGCGTGCCCTGCTGGTCGAGCTGGGCGGCGCCGCGATCGCGATCGCCGGCGTCGCCGCTCTCTTCAAAGGGCCCTACAAGGCCCCCCGCACGCTGTCGGCGAGCGCCGCCAAGGGCGCTGGGGCCACCGCGAGCCCGCCCTCAGGCGGGGCGAGCGGGGGAGGGGCCGGAGGCGGCGGCGCCTCCAAGGGGAGCTCCTCGCTGCCGAAGGGTGCGGTCAAGCTCGGCCCGTCGAACCGGTTGCCGGCCGGCTCGGCGGCGACCTACGCCGACCCCGGCACCGGCTCCCCGGACATCCTCATCCGCGAGTCCGACGGCAGCCTGAAAGCGTTCAGCGCAGTCTGCACCCACGCCGGCTGCACCGTCGGCTACGAAGGCGGGGTGATCGTCTGCCCGTGCCACGGCGGCGAGTACAACGCCGAAACCGGCGAAGTCGTCGCCGGCCCGCCGCCGACGGGGCTGGCCCCCAAGCGGGTGGTCGAGTCCGGCGGTCAGATCTACGCAGTGCCGAGCTGAGGCGCCGGCCCGGCTGCCGGGGCGAAGCCCGGCAGCTCGACGCAGAGCCGCGCCCCGCCCAAGGGCGAGTCCTCGGCCCAGATCCGGCCGCCGTGCAGCTCGACGATCGAGCGCGAGATCGGCAGGCCGAGGCCGCCGCCACCGCCGTCTCCGCGCCCGGGCTCGACCCGGTGGAAGCGGGCGAAGACGCGCTCGCGCTCGGCGGCCGGGATCCCCGGCCCGTCATCGTCGACGGCGATCCGCAGCACCCTGTCGGCAGCGGTGGCCGAGAGCACGACCCGACCCTCCGGCCCGGCGTGGCGGCGGGCGTTGGCCAGCAGGTTGATGACGACCTGTCGCAGTCGGTCCGGGTCGGCGGCGACGGTCCCGGCGGCGATCCCGCCCAGCGTCGCACCGCCTTCGGCAGCCAGCTCGCGCAGGAGGGGGGACGGCGACCGGCCGCAGCTGCGGCCGTTCCGCCTCTTCCAGACTGGCCAGCGCCAGCAGGTCGTCGACCAGCCGTTCCAGCCGCTCCATCTCCCGCATCACCAGACCCTCGACCCGGCGCACCTCGGCGCCGTCGGGCTGCTGCTGGCGGGCCAGGACTTCGAGCTGGCCGCGGATCGCCGTCAGCGGCGTGCGCAGCTCGTGCGAGGCGTCGGCGACGAAGCGGCGCTGGCGCGAGAAGGCCGCCTCGAGCCGGTCGAGCATGTGGTCGAAGCCGTCGGCGAGGGTGCGGACCTCGACGGCCGCGGTCGGCTCGGCGCCGATCCGCGGCTTCAGGTCGCCGGCGTCGACCGCCGCCGCGGTCCCGGCCATCCGCCGCAGCGGCGCCGCGGTCCGTGCCGCGACCAGGTAGCCGGCGAGCAGCGCCGCCGCCAGCGAGAGGCCGCCGAAGAGGACGAAGGTCTTGACCACGTCGGACTGGGCGTCCTCGATCGGGGCCAGGGAGCGGGTCTCGCCGCGGTCGGCGCCGGTGGCCGTCTTGCCGCTGGCCTCGCGGCGCTCGTGCGCCCGGATCAGCGTCGACTCGTTGCTCATCTGCTGGCGGACGGCGACGAAGAGGACGGCGAAGGCGGCGATCACGATCGCCGCGATCGAGAGCGTCAGGCGGCCACGCAGGCCGAGCCGCGACCAGGCGCGTCTCATTCCTCGTCGAGCAGCCGGTATCCGACCGAGCGCACCGTCTCGATCGGCGCCGGCGAGTCCGGCAGGGCGAGGCGGCGGCGCAGGTAGCCGATGTAGACCTGGACCACGTTGGTGCCGGGGTCGTGCTGGTAGCCCCAGACCGAGCTGAGGATCTGCTCGTGACTGCAGACCTGGCCGGCGTGGCGCATCAGGTGGGCGAGCAGCTCGGCCTCGCGCTCGGGCAGGCGCAGGGAGAGCTTGCCGCGGGTGGCGCGGCGGCTCAGCAGGTCGAGCTCGATGCCCCCGGCGCTCAGCTTGGTCGGCCGCGCCTCGGGCACCTGGCGCAGGTGGGCGCGCACCCGCGCCGCCAGCTCGTCGAAGGAGAACGGCTTCGGGATGTAGTCGGTGGCGCCGGCGTCGAGGCCCTCGACCCGGTCGGCGATCTCGCCGCGGGCGGTCAGCATCAGCACCGGCAGGCTCGGCTTCGCTTCGCGGATCGCTTCCAGCACCTCGATCCCGTCGCGCCCGGGCAGCATCCGGTCGAGGATCACCAGGTCGACGCCCGGGCCCAGCGCCAGGCGCTCGCCCTCGACCCCGTCGGCGGCGGTGAGGACCGAGTGCCCCTCGGCTTCCAGCCCGCGGACGAGGAAGTCCGCGATCGACTCTTCGTCCTCGACAACCAGGATCTCCACGCCGGCGATGCTAGATGAACCGGGGGTCGGGCCCGCCGACCCGGATCGGCGGCTTCGCCGGCCTCCTACACTTGTCAGATGGCCTCCGAGGCGGGCGAGGAGCAGACCTACACGCTCTACCGGCGAGGGATCGAGTTGCTCGAAGACGGCGATTTCGAAGACGCCACCGAGCCGCTCGCCGAGGCCGCCCGGCGGGACCCGGAGAAGTCCTCGGTGCGCGAGGCGCTCGGCCGCGCCTACTACCGCGCCGGCCGCTTCGCCCAGGCCGCGGTCGAGTTCGAGGCGGTAGTCGAGTCCCACCACGTCGACGACTACGCCCACTTCTGCCTCGGCCGGGCGCTGTCCAAGACGGGCCAGAGGGACCGCGCTCGCCACCACCTGGCGCTGGCGTCGAACCTGCGGCCGGACCGCCGCGACTACCGGTTCTACCGCCGGCTCCTGGACGCCTGAGGGGCGCGGGGCGGTTGCGGAGAGGCTCGCCTCCACCACAGCGGGGCGAGGCAGACCTGCCGGGCCTGGGCGTCCCTCGGGCGGGCACGTCGGCGCCCCCCGCCGGAGCTCGCCCCGAACGGCGCCGGTCAGAGCCCCCGCACCAGCTTGCCGACCGTTTCCTGGGTGAAGTAGGGCCCGTAGGTGTGGGACTCGTTGTCGAAGTGCAGGTAGCTGGTCAGGCCGTCGATCTCAGTCCCTTCGTTGATCAGCCAGCCGCCGCCGCTGGCGCCGGGCGCCCAGTGGCAGCGGATCCCCAGGGTCGGCGGGCCGGCCAGCGGGTAGCTGAGGGTGTCGTCGCCGATATAGGGCGAGCGGCAGGTCTGCAGCCGGGTGCTTTCGCCGGGATAGCCGAAGCTCTGGAATTCCTGGTGGCGGCTGAGGCCGATCGCGATCGCGGCGCCGCCGCCGACCGCGTCGGCGACCGCGACGCCTTCGGAGTTGGGATGGGTGAGCAGGGCGCCGATGTCGTAGTCGGGGTTGCCGTACTTGGTCCACGGCTTCAGCGCCCGCACCGAGGCGCGGTAGGCGACGAAGGCGCCGAACGGTGCGACGCCGCCGCTGTAGGCGGGGACGAACTCCATGTAGTTGGACCAGACGCTGGCGCGGCCGCCTTCGCGGCCGCTGTTGACGCAGTGCCCCGCGGTCAGCACCAGCTGCCTGGTCGGGCTGTCGATCGCCGTCCCCGAGCAGTAGGCGCGCAGCTTGCCGCGGCGGATGAAGATCCGGCCGTTGACCGAGTAGGGCGGGGTGTCGGGGGTCGAGACGGGGACGAAGCTGGCGCTTGCCGCGGTGTCGGCGGGGCCGAGGCGGGTGTGGGCCCGGCCGGCGCGGTCGACGACGAGCTCCAGCGGGCGGGTGCCGCGCATCCGCGCCGGGGTCCAGAAGCGCTCGACCCGGGCGACCTCGCGACGTTCGCGGGCGGCGGCGGCCTGGTGCCCGGTCGGCGGCGCCGCGGCGGCGGGGCCGGCTCCCAGACAGACGGCGGCGGCGAGGAGCGCGGCAAACCCAGCCACGCGGCGCGGCCGGGCGAGGGGTGGCGACCGTCGCATTGGGTCGAGGATAGCCGCCGTGCCCCGCCGGCTCGCGCCCTTGCGCGGCTGGGTGGCCGTGAGCTCCGACGTCGGGATCAGCCGACCAATGGGATCACGCAGCGGTATTTCCTGGTTTCGGTGGGGAGTTCTTTGTCGATGGCGCCGGCAGCGGACACGGTGACAACCGCATAGGTGTTGGAGCCGGACACAACTGGGATGTCGCCCGTCCACTCTTCGCTCGCCAGCGTGATCCCCGGCTGCTGCGAGAAGGCAACGAGCTGGAGCGGGTCCGGCAGCGCGCCGCCCTGGGTCGCGCACGAGGCCGCCGCGGCGGGCGCGGTGAGCGCCACGTCGCTGGCGCCGGTCTGCCAGCAGGCGCCGGCGAACTGGCGCGTCTCGGGCCTGCAGCCGGCCTCGTAGCCGTTGACCTTGGTCGCGGTGACGGCGTCGACCGCGTGCAGAGCCGTCTCGGCGTCGCGGGCGGAGTCGGCGTTGTCGGCGTGCACCGCGCTCGGCACCTGCCCCAGCGTCGCCGTGTCGACCTGGGTGCCGGTGATCGAGCCCGGCGCCAGGCGGTTGCCGGGGATCGCCCCGAGCTTGAGCCGGTTGGCCGGCACGCTGCCCGGCACCAGCCGGTTCCCCGGCAGCGACTTGGGCTTGATCGAGTGGCCGTTGATCTTTCCGGCCGCGTAGACGGTGCCGCCCAGCGCGGCGAGCAGCGCCACGCAGGCGACGACGAGTGCCGGCGTGCGCCGGAGGAGTCCCCTGCCCATGATTTCTCCCTCCATCTGTCGGTTGGACGAGTGCTGAGAAACATACAAGTTTCTTGAACTGTCGAAACCCTAGCCGGGCGAACGGCGGGCCTGGACGAAAGTCGGTCGCGACGGCGCGGTCCGCCGCGCCTGCTGGCAAGCTTGCCGCCATGCCGGCCGCGATCCACGCCGAGGGACTGGGGAAGCGCTACGGCGAGACGACGGCCCTCGACTCCCTCGACCTCTCGATCGCCGAGGGCGAGGTCTACGGCTACCTGGGGCCCAACGGCGCCGGCAAGACGACGACGATCCGCCTGCTGCTGGGCCTGCACCGGCCGAGCGCCGGCAGCGCCTCGCTGTTCGGGGTCGACGCCTGGTCCGACCCGGTCGCCGTCCACCGCCGCGTCGCCTACGTCGCCGGCGAGCCGTTCCTCTGGCCGGCGCTGACCAGCGCCGAGACCTTCGAGTTCCTCGCCCGCCTGCACGGCAGCGCCGACGCCGCCTACCGCGACCGGCTGGTCGAGCGCTTCAAGCTCGACGTCGACAAGAAGGTGCGGGCGCTCTCCAAGGGCAACCGCCAGAAGGTGCAGTTGATCGCCGCCCTCGCCAGCCGCGCCGACCTGCTGATCCTCGACGAGCCGACCTCGGGCCTGGACCCGCTGATGGAGGTCGCCTTCCGCGAGAGCGTCGCCGAAGCGCGAGAGCGCGGCCAGACCGTCTTCCTCTCCTCCCACATTCTCAGCGAGGTCGAGGCGCTCTGCGACCGGGTCGGGATCCTCAGCGAGGGCCGCCTGGTCGACGAGGGGACGCTGGAGCAGCTGCGCCACCTCAGCGCCCACACCGTCGACGTCACCTTCGAGAGGGCGGCGCCGCGGCTGCCCGCGCTGGACGGGGTGCGGGTCGAGCAGGCCGGCGACAACGCCCTGCGCTGCGAGGTGAGTGGCGAGATCCGACCGCTGCTGGCGGCGCTGGCGGAGCTGCCGGTGGTGGCGATGACCAGCCGCGAGCCTTCGCTCGAGGAGATCTTCCTCCACCACTACGACCGCGCCGACGGTGGACGCGGCTAGGGCGATCGCGCGGCGGACGTTCGCCGACGCCCGCGTCCGCACCCTCTCCTTCGCCGTCCTCTTCGGGCTGATGGCGCTGGTCCAGTCGGTCGGCTACGAACACAGCTACCCGACCGTCGCCGAGCGCCTCCAGTTCGCCGCCAGCTTCGGCGGCAACAAGGCGCTCCGGCTCTTCTACGGGGTGCCGCACGACCTGCTCACGGTCGGCGGCTACGTCTCCTGGCGGCTCGGCGGCATCTTCTCGATCTTCGCCGCGGTCTGGGGGGTCTTCGCGGCGGCGCGGGCGCTGCGCGCCGAGGAGGACAGCGGCCGCTGGGAGATCGTCCTCGCCGGCGCGGTGCGGCGCCGGACCGCCTACCGGGCGGCGATGGTCGGGGTGCTCGGCGGCGCCGCGGTGCTCTGGCTGGCGACCTGGCTCGGCCTGCTGGCCGGCGGCCTGGCGGCGGGGCCGTCCGCCTACCTGGCCCTGGAGATCGCCGCGGTCGCGGTCGCCTTCGTCGCGATCGGCGCCGTCTGCTGCCAGCTGGCGCCGACCCGGCGGCTGGCGCTCGGTGCCGGCATGGGCGTCTTCGCCGTCTTCCTGATGCTGCGGATCGTCGCCGACACCGCCGGCTCGCTGGAATGGCTGCGCTGGGCGACGCCGCTGGGCTGGGCGGAGGAGATGCGGCCGTTCGCCGGGCCGCAGCCGGCGGTGCTGGCGCTGTTCGCCGCGGCGAGCCTGGCGCTGCTCTTCGTCGCGGCGAGGATCGCGATGCGCCGCGACGTCGGCACCGGCCTGCTGGCCAGCGCCGACAGCGCCCCGCCGCGGCTGCGCGGCCTCTCCTCGCCGACCGCGCTGGCGCTGCGCGGCGAGCGCGGCACCCTGGTCGGCTGGTTCGCCGGGATCGGCCTCTACGCGGTCGTGGTCGGCCTGCTCGCCAACACCTTCAGCGCCGAGAACCTCTCGCGCACCCTGCGCGAACAGCTCAGCAAGCTCGGCGGCGCCTCGATCGTCACCCCGAAGGGCGCGCTCGGCTTCTACTTCCTGATGTTCGTCTTCGCGGTCAGCCTCTTCGCCTGCGCCCAGGTCTCCGCCGCCCGCCACGAGGAAGCGGAGTCGCGGCTGGAAACGCTGTTCGCGCTGCCGGTCTCGCGGCGCGCCTGGCTCGGCGGCCGGCTGCTCCTCGCCGCGGCCACCGCCCTGGCCCTGGCTTTGGCGGCGGGCGTCCTGGCCTGGGCGGCGGCGCTCTCGCAGGGCACCCACGTCGCCCTCCTCGACATGCTCGGCGCCGGCCTCAACTGCATGCCCGTGGCCGTGCTCTTCCTCGGGCTCTCGGCGCTCGCCTTCGCGCTGGCGCCGCGGGCGACGGCCGCGGTCGCCTACGGGCTCGTCTCGGTCGCCTTCTGCTGGTACCTGTTCGGGGCGCTGCTGGGCGCTCCGCAGTGGACGCTCGACCTCTCGCCCTTCCAGCACGTCGGCCTGGTCCCGGCGCAGGCGTGGAAGCTGCCGGAGGCGCTGGCGATGCTCGCCGCCGGCGCCGCGGCGCTCCTCGCCGCGCTCTGGCGCTTCGAGCGCCGCGACATCCTCGGCGCCTGACCCGTCGGTCCGGCGGCGGGGGATAGACTCGCCCGCACATACGGTCGGTGGTCAAGGGAAGTCCGGTGCAAGTCCGGCGTGGTCCCGCCACTGTGACCGGGTCAAGGAAGTCGCGGGCGCCCTGTGCGCCGGCCACTGGGGACGACACAGAGTCCCCGGGAAGGCGCGGCCTCCCAACCCCCGGAAGCCAGGAGACCTGTCCCCGGCCTGCCATGACAACCCTCGAGGAAAGGGTGGCGTAAATGCCAAGATTCATCCCGTTCCGGCTGGCCGCCGCGTGCGTGCCGGCCCTGGTCCTGTCCCTGCTCTTCTGCGCGAGCGCGCTCGCCAAGGGCGTCCCCGTCACCGTGCGGGTGGTCGGCAGCGGCGGCAAGCTGCTGGCCCAACGCTCGCTGCGGGCGAAGACGACGGCGGTCCCGACCAGCCCGAAGGCGGCCTGCTTCGGCAACGGCAGCGGCGGCAGCGGCAAGCCGGTGCGCCTGCCCGGCGCGACCGCGCTCGGCGCGCTCGGCGAGGCGGTCCAGGCCGACCGCGGCCTGCGGCCGCTGCTGGTCACCGACCACTTCTCCTTCGGCCTGGCGATCTGCGGGGTCGGCGGCGACATGGTCAAGTCCGGCTCGGAAAGCTCGTGGTACCTGAAGGTCAACCACCGCTCCCAGGCGGTCGGCGGCGACCAGGTGAAGCTGCACGCCGGCGACGAAGTGCTCTGGGACCTGGCCCCGTCCTACCCGTACCCCGACGAGCTGGCCCTGCAGGCGCCGGCCCGGGCGAAGGCCGGCAAGGCGTTCACCGTCCGCGCCTTCTCCTACGACGAAAAGGGCAAGCGGACGCCCGCCGCCGGGGTGAAGGTGACCGGGGCCGCGGCTCTGACCGGGGCCGATGGGCGGGCCGAGGTGACGCTCTCGCGGCCGGCCCGGCTGGTGGCGCGCAAGAGCGGCGAGATCACCTCCGGGCGTGTCGCGGTCTGCCTCGGTCGCCGTTGCCCGGCCGGCCGCTAGTGGCGGCGGAGGGAAGACGGGGCGCGAGGTGAACCGACGCCGCGGCACGGCGGTCGCGACGGCGCTGCTGCTGGCAGCGCTCGCGGCCGCCGGCTGCGGCCTCGGGCCCGGCGCGGGAGTCGGCTCCGTGCAGCTGACCGTGACCCGGGAATTCGGCTCGGTGCCGGTGCTCGACCGCTCCCTCGAAGCCGACGAATCCGACACCGTGATGCGCCTGCTCGAAGCCAACGCGGACGTCTCGACCCGTTACGGCGGCGGCTACGTGCGCTCGATCGAAGGCGTCGCCGAAGCCCAGCGCGGCGGCCGCCCCTATGACTGGTTCTACTACGTGAACGGGGTCCAGGCGCCGATCGGCGCCGCCGAGACCGCGGTCCACGGCGGCGAGCGGATCTGGTGGGACTACCGCGACTGGGCGGCGACCGAGCTGGTGCCGGCGGTGGTCGGCTCCTGGCCGGCCCCGTTCGCCACCGGCTACGAAGGCCGCGAGCGCCCGACCGTGGTCGAGTGCGACGGCGGGGGAGCGGCGTGCGGCCGCGTCCGCGCAGCGCTGGAGGGGGCCGGGGCGACCCTGGCCTCCGGCTCGGAAGGCGGGGCGGAAGGCGGCAAGGGGGCGCCGTCGGGAGCGATCCGCGTCCTCGTCGGCCCCTGGGCGCGAGTGCGCTCCGACCCCGCCGCGGCGTCGTTGGGGTCCGGCCCCGCCGCCAGCGGCGTCTTCGCGAAGTTCGAAGCGCGGGGCGGGGGCTGGGAGCTGCGGGCGCTGGAAGCGGACGGGGGGGAGGGCCGGCTCTTCGGCCCCGCCGCCGGGCTGGTGGCGGCGACGCGACGCTTCGAAGGGCCGCCCGTGTGGCTGGTGACGGGAGCGACGCCGGCGGGCGTGCGCGCCGCCGCCGGCCTGCTGGTCGCGGCGAAGCTGCGCGACCACTACGCGGTGGCGGGCGAAGGCGGCAGGGAGACGCCGCTCCCGGTGCCGGCGCGATGAGATCGCCGTTCGCCTACGTGCCCCGGCGCGGGCCGCTGCAGTCGGCCTCGCCCGGCGCCGCGGTCGCCTACCTCGGCGCTCTCGCCGCCGTCGCCTTCCTCTACTCGAACCCGCTGGTCCTGCTCGCCGCCGGCGCCGCCGTCGCCCTCGCCGGCCGTCTGGCCGGTGCCGGAGGCGCGGTGCGGGCGGCGCTGCGGATGGGCTTCGCCCTGGCGCTCTTCATCGTCCTCGTCAACGCCCTCGTCGTCGACCGCGGCGAGACGGTGCTGGCGCGGCTCGGCGAGTGGCCGCTGCTCGGGCGGGTCGACGTCACCGCCGAGGCGCTCCTCGCCGGCCTGGCGATCGGGTTGCGGGCAATCGTCGCGATGGTCGCCTTCGCCGTCTACTCGGCCTGCGTCGACCCCGACCGGGTGCTGCGGGCGTTGCGGCCCCTGGCCGGGCGCTCGGCCCTGACCGCGACCCTGGTCTCGCGCCTGGTCCCGGTCGCCGCCGCCGACGCCGCCCGCCTGCGCGACGCCGCCCGCCTGCGCGGCCCCGGCGCCGCCGAGGTCGGCCGGGCGCCGCTGGCCCGACGCCTGCTCGCCGGCTCGCTCGACCGCGCCGTCGACGTCGCCGCGACCCTGGAGCTGCGCGGCTACGGCCTCGAGCGCCCGCGTGGTCGCCGCGAGGTTGAAGGGTTTTGGCCCCTGAGGGGGCGACGATCCTTCAATCGCAGGTCGCGATTCGACCGCCGCTTCTACGCCGTCGGCGCGCTCGTGCTGGCCGCGGCGGTCGCCGGCAAGCTGCTCGGCGCCGACGAGTTCCGCGCCTACCCGACGGTCGCGATCGGCTTCGGGCCGGCGACGGTCGCGCTCTCGGCCCTGCTGCTGCTCAGCGGCCTGGCGCCGCGGCGGAGGAGGGCGAGGCGTGGCTGAGCTGGCGATTCGCCGCGGCGCCGCGCCCGCGCTCGCGATCGAGAGCCTCGACTATCGCTACCCGCGGGCCGCCCGCCCGTCCCTGCGCGACGTCTCCCTGCGGCTCGCCCCGGGCGAGTTCGCCCTCCTCGCCGGGCGCTCGGCCAGCGGCAAGTCGACCCTGCTCAAAGCCGCCTGCGGCCTGGTCCCGCACTTCCACGGCGGTGAGATCGGGGGCGCGGTCGAGGTTGCCGGCCTCGACGCCCTCGCCACCGGCCCCGGCGAGCTGGCCGCCGTGGTCGGCTACGTCGCCCAGGACCCCGAGACCCAGGTCGTCTCGACCACGGTCGCCGCCGAGATCGAGCTGCCGCTGGAGATGCGCGGCGACCCGCCGAGCAGCCGCGCCCGCGCCGTCGAGGAGGTGGCCCTCGCCCTGGCGATCCCGCACCTGCTCGACCGCACCGTCGACACCCTCTCCGGCGGCGAGCTGCAGCGCGTCGCCCTGGCGGCGGCCCTGGTTACCCGGCCCCGGCTGGTGATCCTCGACGAGCCGACCTCGCAACTGGACCCCGTCGCCGGCGACGAGCTGATCTGGCTGCTGCGCCGCCTCAACGAGGAGTGGGGCGTCGCCGTGCTCCTCGCCGAACACCGCTTGGAGCGCTGCCTCGCCGCAGCCGACCGCGTCGTCTCGATGGATGCCGGGGCCATCGCCTTCGACGGCCCCCCCGGCGACTTCCTCGCCTGGGCCCAGGCCGCCGACCCGGCCCTCGAGACCCCGGCCGCCCGCCTCTTCTCATTGGCCGGCATCTCGCCGCTGCCCATCGGCGTCCGCCACGCCCGCCAGATCCTCGCCTCGGACAGCTCTGATGCCGAGGAGGGCGCGACCCCCTCCGAACGGCTCGTACGTCGCGGGCTGCTCGATCCTCGGACGGCCACCCCGGCTCCTCCCGCGATGTTGAGAGAGGAGGGGGTCGCGCCCTCCTCGACGCCGGCGCTGGAGGCTCGTGGGCTGTGGGTCGAGCTCGAGCGGGGCGAGGTGGCGCGGGACGTGCTCCGGGGCATCGACCTGACGATCGACCGAGGCGAGCGCGTGGCCCTGATGGGTCGCAACGGAGCCGGCAAGAGCACCCTCCTGCGCGCCGCCGCCGGCCTGACTCCAACCGCCGCCGGCACTTTGGCCGTCGACGGGACGAAGACGGGACGTACGGGCGCGAAATCGTCCCGTCGGCCGGGAGGGATGGCTTTGCTGACGCAGAATCCGGGGGATTACCTGGTGCGGGAGCGGGTGGGGGACGAGTTGCCGGGGGACGCTGGGATGGCGGCGCTTCGGGTGGTGGGGCTGGAGCAGGCGGTCGACGCCGATCCGCGCGACCTGTCCGGCGGCGAGCGGCAGCGACTGGCGCTGGCGATCGCGCTGGCGGGGAGAACCGAGGGGGATGAGCTGCCCGGGCTGGTCGCGCTCGACGAGCCGACCCGGGGGATGGACCGGGGGCGCAAGCACGAGCTGGTCGAGCTGATCGAGCGGCTGGCGGCGGGCGGGTCGGGGGTCGTCGTCGCCACCCACGACGTCGAGTTCGCCGCCGCCTTCGCCGAGCGGGTGGTGCTGATGGGGGACGGCGTCGTCGTCGCCGACGGGCCCGCCGCCGAGGTCCTCTCCGGTGGCTGGTACTTCGCCACCGAGGTCGCCCGCGTCCTCGACCTGGCCGGCGTCGTCACCCCCGAGCAGGGGGCCGCGGCGCTGCGGGGCGGAGCCGAGACAGGCGATCCGCCGGGCGGGGAGGTTGCCCTATGAGCTGGCAGCTGGTCAGCTTCCTGATTCTCGGCGCCGTCCTGCTCGCCGGCTTCGCCTGGTACGAGCGCTCGCGGCCGCCCTCGCAGGTGGTTGCCCTGGTCGCCGCCCTGGCGGCACTGGCCGTCGCCGGCCGGGTCGCGCTCGCGCCCCTGCCCAACGTCAAGCCGCTGACCACCGACGTCGTCGTCTTCGCCGGCTACGCCCTCGGCGGCGCGCCCGGCTTCGCCGTCGGCGCGCTCGCGGCGCTGGTCTCCAACTTCTGGTTCGGCCAGGGCCCTTGGACGCCCTGGCAGATGGCCGGCTGGGGCCTCTGCGGCATCCTCGGCGCCGCCCTGGCGCTCGGCGTGCGCAACGCCGGCCGCCTCTCCCTGGCCGCGACCTGCGGCCTTGCCGCCGTCCTCTACGGGGCTTTGCTGAACTTCTCTTTTATGGCGACCTATGGAGGGGAACTGTCGCTGCGCTACTTCGGCGTGCTCGAGGCCCGTGCGCTCCCCTTCGAAATCGCCCACGCCGGCGGCAACGTCGCCTTCGCCCTGGTTGCCGGCCCAGCGATGGTGCGGATGTTGAGCCGCTTCCGCGAGCGCTTCCAGTGGCGGCGGGGGAGAGCCGAGGCGCCGCGGCCGCATCCGGCCGACGACGATCGCGACACCGGCCCCGAGGGCGCCCGCCCCCGCCGCGCCCTGCGCGCCGGCGGCGTCGCCGCGGTGCTCATGGTCGCGCTCGCCCTCGGCGGCCTGTCCCCGGCCCCGGCCCATGCCGCCGCGGCCTCCGGCGCCAGCCGCGCCTCCGCCTTCTGGTTGCGCTTGGCCCAGAACGAAGACGGGGGCTTCGGCGCCTCGCCGGGGAAGAGCTCCAGCACCGAAGTCACCTGCTGGGCGATGCTGGCCCTGGCGGCGGCGGGGGAGAACCCGCTCGACGCCTCCCGCGACGGCAACACCCCGGTCGACTTCCTCCGTTCCCACCTCGACCAGGTGAGCAGCCCCGGCGATTACGCCCGCACGATTCTCGCCCTCGAGGCCTCGGGCGTCGACCCGCGTCGGTTCGGGGGCCGCAACCTCGTCTCCAAGCTGCTGGCGCGCCGTCGCAAGGACGGCTCCTACGTGGGCTGGCCGAACAGCACCGCCTTCGCGGTGATCGCCCTGAAGGCGGTCGGGGCGACCGGCGGCCTCGAAGCGACCCGCGCCTGGCTGCGCTCGGTGCAGAACGAAGACGGCGGCTGGGGGGACGTTCCGGGCTCGCCGAGCAACCCCGACGCGACCGGCGCCGTGATGCAGGCGCTCTCGCCGGGGTCGAAGGCCGTCAACCGGGCGGTCGACTACCTGCGCAGCCACCAGCGCAAGGGCGGCGGCTTCGCCCTCGGCGGCAGCGGCCCGGTCAACACCCCCTCGACCGCCTGGGCGGTCCAGGGCCTGATCGCCGCTGGCCGCGACCCCGCCTCCTTCCGCAGGGGCGGCGCCAGCGCGCTCGACTACCTGAAGTCCAACCAGGCGTCTGACGGCCACTACGACTACGCCCAGCCCAGCGGCCAGGTCTCCGACGAAGTCGCTCACCAGACCCCGACCTGGGTCACCGCCGAGGTCGCCCCCGCCGCAGCCGGCGCCACCTTCCCGATCCTGGCGCCGCCGCGAGCACCGAAGCCCAAGGCCCCGTCTCAGACCAGTCCCGCCACGAGCAGCCCCCCGAGCACCACGGGCGCGCCCGTGACCCCCACCGTCCCGCTGCCCGGCATCGAACCGGCTCCCGCCTCGCCATCCGGCTCCGGCTCCGGCTCCGGCAGCTCCGGCTCCGGCTCGCGGTCCGGGGGCTCTGCGTCCCCCGGGCAGCAGACCCCCAAGGCGCCGGCCGAAAGCTCCTCTCCCCGGGGGCAGGCGGGGGAGGGACCCGGCGCCTCCGCTCCGGAACCGCCCGCGTCGCAGCCGTCGACCGATTCCTCCCCGAGCAACGGCAGCGGCGGCGATTCCAGCCCCGCCGGCTCGATCCTGCTCGGCCTGCTCGCCGGCGCCCTCCTCTTCGGCGCCGCCTGGGCGGGTCGCCGCGGCTGGGTTCGCTGGCGCTACGGACTCTGAGTCGGGCGCGGTAGGGCTTTTTCACGCCATCCGAGCAAGAGCTCTACCGCGCCCGCGCCGTCCGGTTCGCGACACTGTCTCCGATGGATGTCGAGACCGCGATCCGCACCCGCCGCACCCACAAGGCATTCGGGCCCGAGCCGCTGCCGCGCGAGGAGCTGGCCGAGCTGCTGGCGCTCGCCGAGTGGGCGCCGAACCACCACCTCACCGTCCCCTGGCGATTCCGCGTCCTCGGCCCGGCTGCGCTGGCGCGGCTGAAGCGGGCCGCCGGTCCCGAGGGCGCCGCCAAGCTCGACCGCTGTCCGACCTTGGTCGTCCTCTCCTGCGCGCTCGGCGGCGAGGACCCGGTCGCCGACGCGGAGGACCTGCAGGCGACCGCCGTCGCCGCCTACATCGTCCTGCTCGCCGCCCACGCCCGGGGCCTCGCCGGTTACTGGCGCACGCCCGGCCTGCTGCGCACCGAGGCCGGCCGCGCCGCCGTCGGCCTGCCTGACGAGGAGCGCTTCGTCGCCCTCCTGCACCTCGGCCACCCGCGCCAGGAGCGGGCCGTCCCGGAACGCGCCACGAGCGCCGAGACCGTCCGTTTCCTCGACTGATGCTGACCCGACCGCGCGCCATCGAGGAGATCGCCGGTCGCCACTTCGAGGTGGTGGTGATCGGCGGTGGCATCACCGGCGCCGGGGTCGCCCTCGACGCCGCCTCGCGCGGCTACTCGGTGGCGCTGCTGGAGCGCGGCGACTACGCCGCCGGCACCTCCAGCCGCTCCTCGAAGATGGTCCACGGCGGCCTGCGCTACCTGCAGAACTTCGACCTCGGCCTGGTCCGCGAGGCGCTGCTGGAGCGCCAGCTGATGGTCCAGCTCGCCCCGCACCTGGTCTACCCGACGCCGTTCCTGGTCGCCTCGCTCGGCGAGGAGCGCCGCGACCGCAAACTCGGGATCGGGCTGAACATGTACGACGTGATGGCGACCACGCGGGTCGGCCGCAGTCGCCGCGAGATGCGCGCCTCCAAGGAGGAGGACGAGGACTTCTACTGGTCGCCGGACCGCCACCGCACGATCGATCGCGAGGAGGTGCTGGAGCTGGTCCCGGCGCTCGCCCCCCGGGACCCCCGCGACGCCTACCTCTTCTACGACTGCCAGACCGACGACGTCCGCCTCGTCCTCACCGTCCTCGGCGAGGCGGAGCGCTTCGGCGCGGTGGCGCTGAACGGCGCCGACGTCACCGAGGTCCTGGTCGAGGACGGCCGCGCCGCCGGCGTCGCCTTCGTCGAGGAGGCCTCAGGCGAGCGGGCCGAGGTCGGCGCCGACCACGTCGTCAACGCCACCGGCGTCTGGGCCGACCGGATCCGCCCCGGCGAGATCGCCGCCGAGGAGGACGTGCCGCGGATCTCGCCCAGTCGCGGCACCCACTTGGTGCTCGACCAGGCCGACCTGCCGATGGGCAGCGCCGCCTGCGTCGTCCCGGCCGGGGAGGGGCGGATGATCTTCTCGCTGCCCTGGTACGGGCGCACCCTGGTCGGCACCACCGACAACGACTTCGACGGTGACATCGCCCACCCGCACCCGGCGGAGGCCGACCTCGAGTACCTGCTCGACGCGGTCAACGAGTTCTTTGGAACCTCGCTCGGCGAGTCCGACCTGGTCGGCGCCTACGCCGGGGTGCGGCCGCTGATCTCCAGCGGCGACCCGCGCAAATCGGTCGACATCTCCCGCAAGGCGGAGCTGTACGAGACCTCCTCGGGGATGCTGACGATCACCGGCGGCAAGCTGACGACCTGGCGGCGGATGGCGAAGCAGACGGTCGACCGCCTGGTCGAGCGCGAGGGCCGCGAGGCCGCCTGCCACACCGCCGAGATCCCGCTCGGGATGGAGGCGCGCCCGGAGGACCTGAGGGCGCCCGAGGGGGTCGGCGAGGAGGCGGTCGCCCAGCTCGCCTTCCGCTACGGGCACGCGGCCCGTACCGTCCTGGCGCTCGCCCGGGAGGATCCGCGGCTGGCGGCGCCGATCGTGCCCGGCCGTCCGGACCTGCTGGCGGAGGTGGTGCTCGCCGCTCGCCACGAGCAGGCGCGCTCGGTCGCCGACGTGCTGCTGCGGCGCACCCGCCTCGGGATTCTGGCGGCGCCGCAGCTGCGCGACGCCGCCGCCGCGCGCCCCGTCGCCGAGCTGCTCGGGGCCGAGCTGGGCTGGTCGCGACGCCGTGTCGGGCAGGAGGCGGAGGCCTGGCCGGCCGCTGCCGTCGCCGAGGGGATCGACCCCGCCGCGCCGGGCCGTCCGGTGGAATAACCTGCCGCCTCGATGACCAAGGCCGAGCTGCAATCCAAGAACCTGTCCGACCTGCACCTGCTGGCCGCCGAGGCCGGGGTGGAGCGCTACCGCATGCTGACCCGCGGCGAGCTGATCGAGAAGCTGGCCGACGGTGGCGCAGACGAGAGGGCCGCGAAGCCGGCCCGCTCCGAGCAGCGCGAGCGCCCCGCGCGCGAGCGCCCGCCGCGCCGTCGCCGCCGTTCCGGCGGCGACGGGGGTGGCCGCGAGAGGGGCGAGGACGAGGGCAACGCCCGTCGCGAGCGCCCCGAGCCGGCGGCGCCCGAGCCCGAGTCGGAGGCCCCCGCTGCGCCGGCTCCCGCCGCGCCGACGTCGGCCGGCGAGCCCGCCCGTCCCCGCCGCCGCCGTCGCCGTCGCTTCGGCCGACGCGGCAAGAACGAGGTGACGATCCAGGGCCTGCTGCTGCCGCCCGAGGCCGGCCGCCAGGCGATCCTCTGCGCGGAGACGCGCGAGGCGTGCACGGCGCTGCTGCGCGGTGTCGCCGCCGACCTCGCCGGCGCCTCCAAGGGCCCCGACCCGGTCGTCCTCCTGGTCGACCCCAGCCCCGAGGAGCTGGCCGACTGGAAGCGCGAGGCGCCGCAGGCGGAGATCGTCTCCGCCGGCCAGGCCCGTCACGCCGACGACGCCCTCGCCCAGGCGGCCTCTCGCGCCGCCGGCGGCGAAGACGTGATCCTTCTCGTCGACTCGTTGACCCGCCTCGCCGCGGACTTCGGCGATGCCGACACGGCCAAGGACTTCTTCGACGCCGGCCGCAGCCAGGCCGCCGCCGGTTCCGGCTCGCTGACGGTCGTCGCCGCGCTCGAGCGCGTCTAAGCCGAGCGTTCGCGCCTGTAGGCGATACGGCGCCAGCTCGGCTCTTTGGAGAGCTCGATCAGCTCCGAGCTGCGGTCCGGCTGCACGTAGCCGAAGGTCTGGGTGCGGCCGTCGAAGACGATGTCCAGCTCGCCCTCCTTGACCCGCTGGTCGAGCCAGGCGCCGCGGAAGACGAGGCGGCGGATCCAGTGGACGAGGCTGCGGTTGGAGGGGCCGACCAGGTCCTCCCAGTTCTCGTTGATGTGCTCGCCGAGGGGGGAGCTGGGCTCGGCGATCTCGCCGCTGACCGCGAGGTCGAGGAGATCGTCGAGCTCCTCCTGGCTGAGGCCCTGGTCGACGAAGGCGAGCTTGACCGCCGCCTGCTCGACGCGCTGCCCGAAGTCCTCCTCGTTGAAGGCGAAGCGGAGCTCGCCGTACTCGAGGACGTAGTCGGAGCCAGACTCGTAGTTCCCTCTGCGGGTCGTCTTCTTATCCATGAGTTGAAGCCATCCTGGTCACGCAAGCCCGGCGTGAACAGGGCCATGATCTTGCCGATCATCGTAGTCGCGTGCCCGCACGGGGTGGACCCTGAACGCGGGGTTGCACTCTCGGGCCGCCCGCGCGACCGAATAGCCTCGCTGACGAGAGGCGATGATCGACCTGCACTGCCACATCCTCCCCGCCGTCGACGACGGCGCCCGCGACCTCGGCGACAGCGTCGCGATGGCCCGCCAGGCCGACGAGGACGGGATCGAGGCGGTTTGCGCCACTCCCCACATCCGCCACGACCACGACGTCCGCATCGAGGAGATCGCCGGCCGGGTCGAGGCCCTGAACGGGCGGCTCGGCGAGGAGGGGATCGGGGTCACGGTCCTGCAGGGCGGCGAGGTCGCCGAGACCGCGGTCGAGACGCTCTCCGCCGAGGAGCTGGAGCGGGTCTGCCTCGGCGGCGGGGGCTGGATCCTGCTCGAGCCGGCGCCCGGCCCGCTGAGCGACAGCCTCAGCCGCCGCGTCGCCCACCTCGCCGAGCGCGGCCACCGGGCGCTGGTTGCCCACCCCGAGCGCCATCTCTCCGCCGACATGTTCGAGCGCCTCTCGTCGCTGGTGGCCGAGGGCGCCCTGGTCCAGGCAACCGCCGACTTCTTCCTCCGCGAGGAGACGGCGGACGGGATGTTGACGATGGCGGAAGCCGGCCTCGTCCACGTGCTCAGCAGCGACTCCCACACCAGCATCGCCGGCCGCCCGCTGCGCCTCGGCCCGGCGATCGAGCGCCTGCGCGCGGTCGAGGGCATCGAGCCGCACCTCGAGTGGATGGCGAGCACGGCGCCGCGCGCGATCGTCGCCGGCGAGCCGCTCGAGCTTCCCTTCGGACCGATCATTTAGAGACTCAAGCGTTCCCTGAGTTTGGGGGTCTATAGACCCCCAAACTCAGGGAACGCGTCGTTCTACTTGAGCTCGCGCAGCTCGACCTGGGGCAGCAGCTCCTCGATCACGGCGCGGGCGCCGGTGCCGAGTCCGTGGCGGAGGAAGTTTGCGGCGCCGGCGGCGGCGCCGATCCGCAGGCTCTCCTCCCACTCGCGCCCGGTGGCGGTGGCGGCGGCCAGCGCGCCCATCATCGAGTCGCCGCAGCCCTCGCGCGAGCCGCGCTCGAAGCGGGGCGGGGTCAGCTCCCAGGCGCGTCCGTCGCGCACCGCCAGCGCCGGCTCTCCCGCCCGGGTGACGATCGCCGCTCCGGCGCCCCTCTCGATCAGCCGGTCGATCGCCGCCCGCATCCGCTCCGGCGTGTCGACCGGGCCGCAGACGAACGCGGCCAGCTCCCAGTCGTTGATCTTGACCAGGTCCGGGCTCCCCTCCAGGGCGCTCTCGAGACGCGGCGAGGAGAGGTCGACGAGGGCCGGCGTGCCGTTGGCGCGGACGTCGGCGACGAGGCTGCCGTAGATCTCCAGCGGCAGCGCCTCGCTCGGGAAGGGGTTGCAGACGACCAGCGCGTCGGCCTCGATCGCGGTCGCGCAGGCGAGCGAGAAGAGGTCGTCGATCTCGTGGCGGGAGGGCGGCGCCGCCGTGCTCTGGGCGATCGGCTGGCGCTCGCCGCTGCGACGGTCGTGGACGTAGGCGCCGCTCGGCTCGGCGGTCTCGACCAGCCGCGGCTCGATCGGCAGCTGTTCGAGCAGGCCGCGGATCACGCCGCCGGTCTCGCCGCCGGCGAAGCCGCAGAGCACCGGGTCGGCGCCCAGCTCAGCCGCCATCCGCGCGACCCAGACGCCCTGCCCGGCGGCGTGGACGTGGATGTCGTCGCCGCCGTTCGCGCTCAGCGACTCGACCGTGATCGAGAGAAGCGGGTTGGGGCCGAAGATCGCGACCCTGGGCTTCGCGGCCATCGCCGAGAGCGTAGAGCGCGGGGCGGGGGAGAGGATGGCGCAGCCCAGCGCTTGGGCTGGTCATGGAAACGGAGGCCCCGATCGCCCGCCGGCTGCTGGCGCTTCCCCGGCGGCGGGTGCTCTGCCGGAAGGTGGCGGTCGCCACCGGCCTCCGCGCCCGCCTGCTCGGCCTCGCCCTGCTGGAGCGCGAGCGCGCCGGGGCGGGCCTGCTGATCCCGCGCTGCTCGAGCGTGCACACCTTCGGCATGCGCTTCCCGCTCGACCTGGTCTTCCTCGATGCCGCCGGGCGCCCGATCTCATGGCGCATGGACGTTCCGCCGCGCTGCGTCGTCCGGCACCGCGGCGCCGTCGCCGTGCTCGAGATCCCGTCCCCTGCGCGGGGGTCCGCCGACGAATCGCCGCCCCGGGGGGAGAGTCGGCGGCTCCACTCACCTTAGGCCACCTATGTTGCCGAACCGAGAGGAGATCGCCAGTGTCGTCGTCTGCGAGGACGACGCGATGACCCTGGAGCTGTTGTGCGACCACCTCGCCGCCGACCGCTTCGGGGTGCTGCCGGCGCCGAGCGCCTCCGACGCGCTTCGCCTCTGCCGCTACAACACGCCGGACCTGCTCCTGCTCGACCTGACCCTTCCCGACGCTTCCGGCCTCGACGTCCTGCGCGAGATCCGCGAGGCCGACGGCGTCGAGTCCCGCTTCGACCCGCGCCTGCCGGTGATCGTCCTCACCGGCCGCGGTGCCGCCACCGACCGCGTCCGCGGCCTCGACTCCGGGGCGGACGACTACGTCGCGAAGCCGTTCTCCTACCCCGAGCTGAAGGCCCGCATCGGCGCCGTCCTGCGCCGCCGCTCCGACGTCCACGACGGCCCCACTCGGGTCGGCGACCTGGTGATCGACCCGGTGCGCCGCCGCGTCACCGTCGGCGGCAAGGCGATCTCCCTCTCCAAGAAGGAGTTCTCCCTCCTGCGCGCCCTCGCGGCCGACCCCACCCGCGTCTTCTCCAAGGAAGAACTGCTCAACGACGTCTGGGGCTATCGCGGCCCCTCGAAGACCCGCACCCTGGACTCCCACGCGAGCCGGCTGCGCCGCAAACTCGACCCCGACTACGGCCGCTACGTGATCAACTGCTGGGGGATCGGGTACCGGCTGATCGACGGGTGAGTCGTCACTAGCCGAAGCAGTGCCGGCGCTGCCGCTGTCACACGAAATCAGCAACTACGTCGAGGAGAGCGACATTCCGATGGGATCGCCTGGGGGATACTGGACGGGCGAAGGCTTGGGTGGCGACGTCGTCAGTCGCCGAAGCGACGCTCTACGTGGCGAATGCAGGAAGCGCAGTAGGGCGACTACACGAGAAAGGTGACTCGATGGCTAAGGCAGCAGCTGGCGCCGGCGGCGCAGATAGCTCAGTCGCGGACGAGCTCCGCAGGCTCGGCGTGAAGGGTGTCCTCGTGAAGATGGCCGAGCGCGGCCAACTCCTCGACCTGAAGTGCGAGATGCCGCAGTGCTACCACCACAAGGGTCGAGCCGCATTCGATCCGGTTGCGAAGACGCGCACCAAGTGGGCGCCCTCGGCCGACCACTACCCGACCCTCAAGTCGGCCGGCGGGCACCTGGTCCCCGAGAACGTTCGGCTGTCCCACGCGGAGTGCAACCAGCGGGATTACACCCGGCGGAAGCAGATCGGGACGCTGCTCGCGAAAGGCAAGTCCCTCACCGAGATCGCCGAGGCTCTGAACCGCAGCAATGTCCTCCCGGCCCACGGTACGAACCGATGGACGGCCGCGATGGTGCGCAAGGCCTACGTGTCCTAGGCCGGCCGTAGAAACACTGCTGCTTCGCGCGAGCAGCATCCCTGCTCCTCAGGCAACTGCGACCATCGTCTCGTGCAAATCGTCGCCGTCGACTGGTCCGGTAAGGCCGAGGGGGCCGCGGAGTCTCTCTGGCGAGCCGAGATTCGCGACGGTGAGCTGACTGAGCTGAGGAACGGGCTTGATCGCGGTGAGCTCATTGCGAGGCTTCTCGAGCTTGGCGAAGCCGAGCCCCGCACCGTCATCGGACTGGACTTCGCCTTCTCGTTCCCCGCGTGGTGGTGCGCGGAGAAGGGGTGGTCCGGCGGGGAGGACGTGTGGGCGGCGATGGACCATCAGGGCGAGGGACTGCTTGAAACGTGCGAAGACCCCTTCTGGGGACGCCCGGGTAAGCGCAACCCCCACGCGAAAGCACAGCTCTACAGGCGAACCGAGACCAGCGAGGACGCGGTGCGTCCGAAGTCTGTCTTTCAAATAGGTGGTGCCGGTGCCGTTGGTACCGGATCGATACGCGGGATGCCGCACCTGTTGAGGCTTGCCAAGAACGGCTTCGGCATCTGGCCGTTCTCCGAGGGATGGCCGCGCGTGGTGGAGATCTATCCGCGCGCGCTGACCGGCCCGGTCAACAAGGGCAGGTGGTCGGCGCGCCATGACTATCTGGCAGAGCACTTCCCCGATCAGCCGAGAGATCTTCTCGAGCGGGCCGCCGGCTCCGAAGATGCCTTCGACGCGGCGGTCTCCGCTCTTGTGATGAGCGATCACGAAGCGCAGTTGCGAGGCCTCGGTCCGCCGGCCGACCCCGCGTACCGGATCGAGGGCGAGATCTGGCGGCCCGAACGCCTCGGGCGGTGATCGGGAGCGCTCCCGCTTTGCGCGAGGGGCGGCTCGCTGCCATGTCCCTGACGAGCCTAGGAAAGAGAATGGGTGCGTCCCCGGCCAGCCGTTCGGTACCTTTGCCCATGGATGCAGATGGCTGATTGGTTCGCAGAACGCAGCGCGAGAGGGATACTCACCCGCATGGTCGGTGCTTGGCTGCTCGTCGGCGTGCCGGTTGTCGCTGCAAGGGTCTGGTGGTCGGCCGCTGCCGCCATCGCGATCTTCGCGGTGACGGTGACCATCTACGTCGTGGTGGCGGCCCGCTATGTGCGCCACCATCGCCAACGGGTCTGACCTGGACAATCTGGGGCATTCCCCGCTCCTGCTTTGCGCGAAGAGCGAGAGCGCTGACGGGCCGTCGGGGGGGCGTGGGGGTCGTCGCGGGGCTTAGCTGCGCTGAAGGTGAGGCCGGGAGAATGGCGCGGTGCCCGCCGCTCTTCCTGTCGCCCTTCTCAGCACGCTCGGCGTCGGAGCGGTGGTCGGAGCGGTCGCTGTCCTGCTCGGGGCGGCGCTGCTTTGGGCGATTCGCGCCGACGGTGCGGCGCGGCAGGCGCGAGAGGATGACCCCTCCGACTCCTGATAGCGGTCGAGCTCACCTCTCTGTGCCGTCCCTCCTTGACTAGTGGCGACCCCAGGGCGAGACTGCGCTCATCCCACAGAGACCGACGGAACGGAGAACCGATGCCAGCACTTGCAGCACCGCTTGCGGCCGACAAGCTTGGCGCCTGGGAAGCATGGACCGTGGAGCTGACCGGTCCGCGAAAGGCCGCGTTCGAAGACATGAACGGCCGCCTTGGGCTGGAGGAGCATCGCGCCTACCTGCAGCCGCTGCCCGATGGCAACTTCCTCACCATCGTGGTCGTCGAGGGACCCGGCGCCGACGGCTTCCTCGAGAGCGTGGGAGGGTCGGATCACGAGTTCGATCAGTGGTTCGCCGGAAGCGTTGCCGATCTGCATGGGATGGAACCTGGCGGCGAGACGCCTCCTTTGGCCGCGCGCAAGATCTAGCTCGGGATCCACATCGGGATATGGGGGCTGGTCCGGCGATCAGCCCCTTTGCCCCGTTCTCAGGGATCGGGTACCGGTTGGTCGACGGGTGAGTCCGTCAACAGCAGTTATTCCGGAATGCGGTCATACCGTGCGGCGTTGTCAAGATGCGGCGCCCACGGTTGGGCCGAGCGCGTCCAGATCTCGGCAGTCGGTTCGAACCAGGACGTATCGTCGATCGTCCCCGCCTTCAGGAAGGCCACTCCCGGCATCGACTCGATGGTGCTGTAGAGCGGTGACCCGCAGGCCGAGCAGAACCGCCGCTCCGTCGTGCTCTGGTAGCCCTCGCTGGCGGTCTTGAACGAGGCCAGGGTGGTGCCCTCGACGCTGAGTGCATTGCTCGGCACTCCCACGATCGGCGAGAATGCCGAGGCGGTCTGGCGCTGGCAGTTCGAGCAGTAGCAGAGCCCCTGCCAGACCGGCTCAGCGTCGACGCTGTAGGTCACCTCACCGCACAGGCAACGGCCCGTAAGGGGTCTGGGTATCTCAGTCATACAGGGAGACTACTAGTCATCCGCGAAGCGCTTTCGCGTTCCCTCCTCGGGGTAATTCACCGTCCAGGTCGAGATGAAGTCCGGGTCGAAGACGTCCTCGCCGGTGCCTGTCAGGGTGTAGACGCCGGGCTCGGCAGGGTGAAATGCGCGAAGGTCGGGGGGCAGCCACTCGACCTCGCCATTGTCGGCGCGTCGGATTGCCAGGCCACGTCTTTCATCGACCGTCTCGACGGTACCGTGGAACTGGATTCGCTGCGGAGTGCAGTCGCCCCTCGTGATCGTCTTTCCGACAAGGACAGTCTTACCGATCATTCGGCTGGCCTTCTCGCTCCAGAACGGCGGTTGACCCCCCATGTACTCGACTATCGACTGGGAGCGCCGGGTTCTGAAGAAGCCTTGGCGTGGGCTATCTCAGGCGCACATGAGCCCCGCGGGTGGGGGAGCTGGAGGCTCCCGCTCGCCCGGTGCGGACAGCTTCCTCGACAGCGTGGGAGCGTCGGACCACGAGTTCGGATCCACGCTAGCCTCGCGGGATCGGGGCGACGCGAGAGGAAATCCCCTGGGAGGCGATCGGGACGGTCGCTCTCGGCGATGGGCTGGAGGTGCGGCGGGTCGGGTTCGGCGGCGCCTGGCTGACCGGGCCGGGGACGTTCGGGCCCCCGCCGGACCTCGAGGCGGCACGGCAGTCGGTGCGCTGCGCGGTGGCCGCCGGCGTGCAGCTGGTCGACACCGCCGACTGCTACGGGCCGGAGACGAGCGAGACGCTGATCGCCGAGGCGTTGCACCCCTACCCGGCCGACGTCGTCATCTCGACCAAGGGTGGTCGCCACGCGCTGGGCGACAACCGGTGGCGTGCCGACGGTCGGCCCGGGCACCTGCGGGCGGCCTGCGAGGGCAGCCTGCGGCGGTTGCGCCTCGAGGCGATCGACCTGTACCAGCTGAACGCGGTCGACCCCGAGGTGCCGCTCGAGGAGTCGCTGGGGGCGCTGGTCGAGCTGCGCGCGGAGGGCAAGATCCGCAGGATCGGCGTCTGCAACGTCAGCGTCGCCGAGCTCGAACAGGCCCAGGCGGTAGCCCCGATCGCCTCGGTCCAGGACCGCTTCGACGTCCGCACCCGCGACAACGAGCCCGTCCTCGACGCCTGCGCCCGCCTCGGTATCGCTTTTTTGCCCTGGTTCCCGCCCTGGCACGGCGAGGCGGCGGCGCCGGGGTCGCCGCTCGCGGAGATCTCCCGGCGCCACGCGGCGCAGCCGGCGCAGATCGGCCTGGCCTGGCTGCTGGCGCGCGCGCCGGTGGTGCTGCCGCTGCCGGGGGCCGACCGTCCGAGCGTCTTCGAGACGGACCTGGCGGCGCTGCGGATCGAGCCGGCGCCGGACGAGGTCGAGGAGCTGACCGCTCAGCGCGGTCGGTAGACATGCGTCAGGGGCGCAATCGCTGGTGGGCGCTCGCGGTGCTCTGCGTGCCGCTGCTGATGGTCGCGCTCGACAACACGGTCCTCAACGTGGTGCTGCCGACGCTGGTGGAGAAGCTGGACGCGAGCACCAGTGAGCTGCAGTGGATCGTCGACTCCTACGTGCTCGTCTTCGGCGGCCTGCTGCTCGCGGCGGGCAGCCTCGCCGACCGGGTCGGGCGCAAGCGCACCTTCGTCGCCGGCCTGCTGCTGTTCGCCGCGGGGTCGACCTGGGCGGCGTTCTCCGGCTCGGTGGAGATGCTGATCGCGGCGCGCGCCGGGATGGGCATCGGCGCCGCCCTGATCATGCCCTCGACGCTTGCGATCATCACCAACACCTTCACCGACCGCGCGGAGCGACAGCGCGCGCTCGGATTCTGGTCGGCGACCAGCGGCGCCGGCCTGGCGCTCGGGCCGATCGTCGGCGGCGCCCTGCTCGCCCACTTCTGGTGGGGCTCGGTGTTCCTGGTCAACGTCCCGGTCGCGATCCTCGGCGCGGCCGTCGCGCTGCCGCTGGTGCCCGACTCGCGCGACCCGGACGCGAGGGCCCCGGACCTGCCCGGGGTCCTGCTCTCGATCGCCGGGCTGGCGCTGCTGCTGTGGGGGATCATCGAAGCGCCGGTGCACGGCTGGTCCGCGGCGTCGGTGCTCGGCGCGGTGATCGCCGGCCTCGCGGTGATCGCCGCCTTCGTCGCGCGCGAGAGGGCGGGCGCCAACCCGATGCTCGACCTGGGCTTCTTCCGGGTCCGCAGCCTCTCGACGGCGGTCCTCTGCAACGGCCTGCTCATGTTCGGCCTCTACGGCGCGCTGTTCGTGCTCACCCAGTTCCTGCAGTTCCAGCTCGGCTACACGCCGCTGCAGGCGGGCGTGCGGGTGCTCCCCGCCGCCGGGGCGATCGCGGTGGTGGCGCCGCTCTCGACGATCTCCGTCGCGAGGCTGGGCGTGAAGGTCACCGTGGTCGCGGGCCTGCTGATCGCCGCCGGGGGCATGTGGCAGGTCTCGCACGCGACCGTCGCCACCGAATACACCGGCGTGCTCGCCGGGATGGTGATGATCGGCGCCGGCGCCGGGCTGGTGATCCCGGCCTCGACCGGGGCGGTGATGGGCTCCCTGCCGAGCGCCCACACGGGCGTCGGGTCGGGTACGAACGGCACCTTCATGCAGGTCGGCGGCGCCCTCGGGGTGGCGGTGATCGGCAGCCTGCTCTCGACCCGCTACGAGGACCACCTGAAGGCGGCGGCGGCGCTGCAGGCCCTGCCGCACGAGATCGAACAGCTCGTGCTCGGCTCGCTCGGCGGCGCTCTGTCCGTGGCCGAGCGGCTGGGGGGCCCGCTCGCCGGCCCGCTCACCGAGCTCGCGCGCTCGGGCTTCATCGACGGCATGGACCTGGGGCTGCGGGTCGGAGCGGGGGTCGCCCTCGCCGGCGCGCTGCTGGCGCTGCTGGCCCTGCCGAGCAGACCCGAGGTGGTGGGAGGGGAGAGCGAGGGGCGGGAGACCCGACCATAGAATCGCCGAATGCGCCCTCTTGCCGGCGAGACCGACGGCTTGGCCGAGGAACGCGCCTCGGTCAGGTGCTGGAACAGCGCCCGTGTGCATTCCCGTAGATGCCTGACGTCCGGGCTCGGTCGGGAAGAGCCTTACGGCATCCCTGTGGAGGGCCTGCGCTGGTCGGGCTGGGGTGTCGACCGAGCACGGGCGGTGGGCTTCCCGCTGGTCCCCGGAAAGCCACCGAGCCGGCGCGCGGTGAGGATCGTCCTCTTCGGCCGCATGACCTGCGGCGACGGGCAGCTCGACCGCGGCTTGCGGCTCAAGGCGGTGCATTGGGGCAGGGCGCTTCGGCTCCACCCGTTCAAGCTTCCCCGCAGCAGGAACCGACCCTCGTCGGTCACCACACGTACGGGGTCCCCTTGGGCCCTGAGGTGGAAGATCGAAGCTCGGGACCGGCTATGAGCCCTCCGACCAGCTCTCGGTGGGACTGCGGGAATGGGTCGGAGAGCAGATCGGCAAGATCGCCCGGCCGAAGGCGGTGATCTTCGGCGCCGACCTGCCGAAGACGCGCTCCGGCAAGATCATGCGGCGGCTGTTGACCGACATCGCCGAGGGCCGCGATCTCGGCGACACGACGACGCTCCGAGACCCCGAGATCGTGATGACGCTGAAACTCGAAGCGGACCAGAGGCTCGGGCGCACCTGATCGGCATCCGGCGATTCGCGCTGAACGAATGCTCTGAGACCTCGCGACAAACGCAGGTGGTCGCGCGACCGGGGCGGGCGTACCTTCGACCTATGGCGGCCGTGATGCCAACCCGGGCCGAACCTCGTTCTTCGATCCTCGACGCCTTCGCTTCGGGCCCCGGCGCCGAGGACTCCGGCCTCCACCGGACGGCATGCGCTCAGCTCGATCGGGCGGCCGCCCGGCTCGACCTCGACCCCGACCAGCGCACGCGCCTGATCGAGCCGCGGCGCTGCCTCGTCGTCAACCTGCCGGTGCGCATGGACGACGGGGTGCTCGTCAACTTCCGGGGCTTCCGCGTCCAGCACACCCTGACGATGGGCCCGACCAAGGGCGGGTTGCGCTTCGCCCCCGACCTCTCGCCGGCCCAGTGCGGGGCGCTGGCGATGTTCATGACCTGGAAGTGCGCGCTCCTCGGCCTTCCCTACGGCGGCGCGAAGGGGGGCGTCCGCTGCGATCCCTCGCGGCTGTCCCCGGCCGAGATGGAGCGGATCGTGCGTCGCTACGCGGCCGAGATCGGCCCGATCGTGGGACCGGACTCCGACATCCCCGCTCCCGACCTGGGGACGGGGGAGCGGGAGATGGCGTGGTTCTTCGATACCTACTCGCAGGCCGCCGGCCACGCCGTGCCCGCCTGCGTCACCGGGAAGCCGGTCGCGCTGGGGGGGACCCCGGGGCGCCAGGACGCGACCGGCCTCGGCGTCGTCCTCACCCTCGAGGCAGCGCTGGAGCGGGAGGGAGGCTCGCCGGCCGGCCGGCGAATCGCGATCCAGGGCTTCGGCAACGTCGGTTCCGTCGTCGCCAGGGAGCTCCACGCCCGGGGCGCCCGGGTGGTCGCGATCAGCGACGTCGGCGGCGCCGTGGCCGACCCCGCCGGGCTGCCCGTCCCGGCCCTCACGGACTGGGTGCGCGAGCACGGCTCGGTCGCCGGCTTTCCCGAGGCGCCGGAGATCGATCGCGAGGCGCTGCTCGAGGTCGAGTGCGACGTGCTCGTCCCCGCAGCCCGCGAGGGGCAGATCACCGCGCGCAACGCCCCGCGCCTGCGCTGTCGGCTGGTCGCCGAGGCAGCCAACGGCCCGACCACGCCCGACGCGGACGAGATCCTCGCCGAGCGCGGCATCGTCGTCCTGCCCGACGTCCTGACAAGCGGCGGCGGTGTCACCGTCAGCTACTTCGAGTGGGTGCAGGGGCACCAGAAGTACGTTTGGACCTCGGACGAGATCCGGGAGCGGCTGCGTGCGCAGATGCGGCGCGCGCTCGACGAGGTGGTGGAGACGTCGGAGCAACTCAAAGTGGACCTTCGCACCGGCGCCCTTTGCCTCGCGGTTCGTCGCGTCGCCGAAGCGGCGGAGCTGCGTGCCGTGTATCCCTGAGGCCGAGGGCTGCCCGGGCCCGGCGCGAGCGGCGTGACCCGGTGACCGGAGCCGGGCTCGGGCCACCGGGTCGCGCAACGCGAGACGACGCCGCCTACGCCGCGCCGATCTCGCGGGATCGGTCGGCGGCCGCGGTGACCGCGTCGAGGAGCGCCGCGCGCACTCCGCGGCGCTCGAGTTCGCGCAGCCCGGCGGCGGTCGTGCCGCCCGGCGAAGTCACCGCGGCGCGCAGCTCGGCAGGGCTCGATTCGCCCTCGACGAGCAGCCGCCCGGCGCCGAGGATGGTCTGGTAGGTCAGGGTCTCGCTCACGTCTCGAGTCAGCCCGTTGAGCACGCCCGCGTCGACCATCGCCTCGGCGATGAGGAAGAGGTACGCGGGGCCGGGGCCCGAGAGCCCGGTCACCGTATCCATCGCGGTCTCCGGGGTCCGCACGACGACGCCGACGGCGCCGAGGATCTCCTCGGCCCAGGCCAGGTCCTCATCGTCGGCCGAGGCTCCCGCGCAGACGGCCGCCGCGCCGGAGCCGATCAGGGCAGGCGTGTTGGGCATCGCGCGCACGACCCGCAGTCGCCCGCCCGCGGCCTCTTCGATCGCCTGCGTCGTCACGCCGGCCGCGATCGACAGCACTCGCTCGGCGCCGATGTCGGCGAGGGCAGCGGTGACGCCGGCGACGACGTAGGGCTTCACCGCCAGCACGGCCGCCGCGCAGCGGGCGGGAGCCTCGAGCACCTCGACGCCGGGGTGGGCGGCGACGAGTTCCTCCCGACGCGACGGCGACGGCTCGACGACGGCGAGCTCGGTGGGCGCGAGCCCGCCCGCGATCAGCCCGCTCAGCAGGGCCTCGCCCATGCGACCGCCGCCCACGATCAGGAGGGCATGACTCTTGGGTGATTCGTTCATAAGCGTTCAGGACTCCCGATGGTCTGTTTGTAGGTTCTATGTTACATACTACATCTCGGAAACAACGAGCAGACGGAGCGCCGCGAACGCGCGCGAGCCGGCCTCGCCGGGTGTCCTTGCCCTCAGCCCGTATGCCGCTTGGCTCGTCGCGCCAGCCCCTGGGCCGACACCGCGGCCCAGCTCCCCTCCAGCAGGAGAAACCCCCACTGGGACCCGAGGGCCGCGAGGATGGCCAGGCAACCGGAGCCGGCGAGGTTCAGCACCAGATAGGGAGCCGAGTCTGTGGCCATCGAGCCACGCTGCGACCAGACAAAGGGGATGAGGATCATCAGCGCTCCGGCGATCTGCAGTGCAGCCATCTAGGCCTCCACAGCGCGCCGTCGTCAGGCCGGGTACGGCGCGCGCTCTCGTCCGGGGCGGTGCAGGGGTTTGACCGCCGCCGCGAGTCTACCCCGACTTCGCCCGGCCCTACGGTCCCGTCGCGGTCAGCACGGCGTCGGCGAGGACGGCGTCCTCCCAGCTCATCCCGGTGGACTTGAAGAGGCGCGGCCGGTCGCCCGGCAGGGCCTTTCCGCGCACCAGCTCGGCCAGGTTGGTCATCGCTTCGCCGCGAATCCCGGCCATGACCAGGTCGCCGGCCTCCTCGAGCGCCGAGCGGCGCGACTCGACCACGATCGCGGCTCGCCGGACCAGCGCCGCGTCGAGCTCGCGCGCGTCGGGCTCGTGCGAGCCGATCGCGATCACCGTGGCGTCGTCGGAGACCAGCGAGCCGTCGAAGAGCGGGGTGCGCGCGGTGGTCGCGCAGCAGATCAGGTCAGCCTCGGAGACGGCCGCCGCCACCGCCTCGGGAGCGGAGCCGGAGTCCAGCGCGATCACCCGCTCGGCGCCGAGCCCGCTCCCCAGCGCGGCGGCGTGGGCGCGTCCCTGATGGCCGCGGCCGAGGACGACCAGGGAGCGCACCGGCGCCCGTGCCATCAGGCGGGCGGCGAGCAGGGAGACGGCCGGCGTCCGCAGCGCGGTCAGCGCGACGCCGTCGAGCAGCGCCACCGGCGCGAGCGCGGCGGCGTCGAAGGCGACGGCGAGGCCCTGGATCCGGGGGTCGCCCCCGACCGAGACCAGCTTCACGGTCGCGTGCCCGCCGGCCACCGCGGGCATCACCAGTAGCGAGCCGTCCCCCACCGGCAGCTCGGTGCGAGGAGGATCGGCCTCGGGGTCGAGACCGGCTCGGAGAGCCGCTTCGAGCGCGTCGGCGGCGGCGCCGAAGTCGAGCGCGGCCTCGATCTCGGCGCGGCCGATCGGGCGCGGTGCCCTCACGCGAGCAGGAAGCCGGTGCCGACCGGGTCGCGCTCGTCGAGGACGAAACGGTGCTCGCCCGTCCGGTAGGCCATCCCCTCGACCTCGGTCAGCAGCGCCCTGCGGCCGTCCGCGTCTGTGTCGCCGGTCACCCGGGCCGCGAACAGGGTGTCGACGATCGATTCGTGGGCGAGCTCCTCGCCGACCGCCAGCGCCCCGTCGTCGAGCAGCAGGGCGAGCCGCGCCGAGGTGCCCGAGCCGCAGGGCGAGCGGTCGACCTCGCCGTCGGCGAAGACGGTCACGTTGCGCTGCGCCGGGCCGCCGGGCCGGTCCTCGAGTGGGCCGTTGAAGATCACCGCGTAGATCCCGGAGAGGCGGTCGTCGGCCGGGTGGCGGGCGACCGGGTGGTCGCGCAGGCTGCGCTTGATCTCCCGCGCCGCCGCGACCAGCGCCCCCAGGTCGCCGGGCCGGACCTCGAGGCCGAGCGCGGCGGCGGGAACGCAGGCGTAGATCGCGCCCGAGAAGGCGACGTCGAGCCGCAGCTCGGAGCCACAGGCGCTGACCTCGACGCCGCGCTCGAGGATGTAGCTGGGGACGTTGGCGAAGACCACCGACTGCGACCGGCCGCCCCGGCAGCGCACTCGCGCCTCCACCCGTCCGGAGGGCACGTCGATCGCGAGCTCGGTCTCGCCGTCGGGCGCGGCGACGACGTGCCCCTCCTCGACCGCCCAGGCGCCGAGGGCGATCGTGCCGTGCCCGCAGGCGGTGGAGAAGCCCTCGCGGTGCCAGAAGAGGACGCCGAGGTCGCCATCGGGGTCGTCAGCCGGCACGATCATCCCGCCGTACATGTCGGCATGGCCGCGCGGCTCGTTGCAGAGCAGCCGGCGCAGGTGCTGCACCTCGGGGTCGCGCATGGCGTGCTCGCGCCGCTCGCGCACCGTCTCCCCGCGCATCTCCGGGACGCCCTCGGCGACGATCCGGAATGGCTCGCCGGCGGTGTGGTAATCGATCGTCGAGATCACGCCGAGGCTCGCCGCGCCGGCTCCGCAACGGTGGGCTCGGTCTCCTCGTCGCCGGCCCAGATGCCGCGCGTGTGGCGAAGGTGGGCGGCCATCAGCTCGCGTGCCCTCTCGGTGTCGCGGCCGAGCAGCGCGTCGATGATCTCGAGGTGTTCGGCGGCGCTGGCGCCGAGCTCGCCGGAGCGGCTCAACCGCTCGATCCCGAGCAACCGGGTCTGGTCGCGGAGCCCCATCACGGTGCGCACCAGGCGCCGGTTGCGGGTCAGGCCGAGCAGCGCCTCGTGGAAGGCCGTGTCCGCGAGGACGAAGTTGGCCGCTTCGCGACGCTCGGCCGCGGCGACGATCTGCTCGGCCATCGGCCGCAGGCGCTTCAGCTCTCCGTCGCTGGCCAGCTCGATCACCTGCTCGACCGCGGGGACCTCGAGCCAGAGGCGCAGGGTGAGGATCTCGTCGAGATCCGCGGGGGAGACGGTGAGGATGCGGAAGCCGCGGTTGCGGACCGGTTCGACCAGGCCGGAGGAGGCGAGGTCGAGCATCGCCTCGCGGACCGGCGTGGCGGAGACCCCGAGCCGCTCGGCGAGGGCGACCGCGGAGTAGATCTCGTCGGGCGCCAGCTCGCCGGAGGCGATCTGGGCGCGGAGGATGTCGCTGATCTGTGAGCGCAGGCTTATCGGCCGCAGTCCTGATTCTCTCACGATGGATACAATGTCACATTGTCATGAGGGAATCAAAGGTCACGGTCCGCCGTCGAGGCGCATGATGCGGTCGACGCGCGTCTTCCAGGTGGTCGATTCGCACACGGCCGGAACGCCGACCCGGGTTGTCACCGGCGGGGTCGGCGCCCTTCCCGGGGAGACGATGGCCGAGCGCTCGCGCCTGCTCGCCCGCGACCACGACGAGATCCGCGCCCTCTTGATGCAGGAGCCGCATGGCCACTCGGCGATGTCGGGGGCGATCCTGCAGCCGCCGTGCAGGGAGGACGCCGACTGGGGGGTGATCTTCATCGAGGTGACCGGCTACCTGCCGATGTGCGGGCACGGCACGATCGGCGTCGCCACCGTCCTGGTCGAGACCGGGATGGTCGAGGTGAGCGAACCCGAGACGACGATCCGGCTCGATGTCCCGGCGGGGCTGGTCGAGGTGCGGGTGCGGGTTCGCGACGGGCATGCCGAGGCTGTGACGATCCGCAACGTGCCCGCCTTCTACGTGGGCGCCGGGCGCAGCCCGGCCGGAATCGAGTACGAGCTTGCCTTCGGCGGCAACTTCTATGCGATCGCCGATGCCGCCCAGGCCGGGCTCGAGGTCACTCCGGCGAACGCCACCCGCCTGATTGAGGCGGGCCTGGAGCTGATGACCGAAGTGGGCGAGCCGGTCCACCCCGAGAATCCCTCGATCCGCGGCTGCCGGCACGTGATCTGGACCGTGCCGCCGCCCCCGGGCGCCGACGGCCGGGCGGCGACCGCCATCCACCCTGGCTGGCTCGACCGCTCTCCCTGCGGTACCGGGACCAGCGCTCGGATGGCGCTCCTGCACGCGCACGGCCAGCTGTCGCTCGACCGCCCCTATGTGCACGAGTCGGTGCTCGGCACCCGCTTCACCGGTCGCCTGGTCGAGGAGACCGAGGTGGGCGGCCAGACCGCCGTCGTGCCCGAGATCACCGGCAGCGCCTGGGTCACGGCGATCGGCCAGCACCTGCTCGACCCCGACGATCCCTTTCCCACCGGGTTCCGGCTGGGCTGACCCGGCCCGGGCCGCACCCTAGGACCAAGGCTGCATGACGCTTCTCGATGACCAGCGGAAGGCTACTTCCGAACCGGTGCCGGATTGGCTCGTCGGGGCCTGGGCTCGGCGCTCGGTCAGGCGAGGGGACGGACCCAAGGAAGAACCGTTCATGCGGACCGCTTGGATTCAGGGACGACGTCACTTCGCTGATCTCCGAATCCCGCGGGACCCCGGGGGCCTGACCAGGTGCTTTGCCGGAGAGGCGTCATGGAGCGACGGGTGGATGACGTGGGACCATCAGATCGACAGCGATCCCGAATACGCTGCACTGGACACCAGCAGGGTCAGCTTCGCCGAGGGGATCCTGTTCGAGCGCGGAGGGTCTGGCAGGAACACGTTCGAAGAGAGGTACACGCGGCTCAACTCCGGCACCGACGTGATCATCCTCCGGACGACCGCCGGCGAGGACGCGTTGCTTGGATTCATCGCCCAGGTCGACAATCACCGAATCGTCATGCTGGATCGAAGGCAGGACGGCGGAGAGTTGTCCGCCGGATATTTCACCCACGACGGCGAGTCGTGGGTCATCCAGCTCGAGTACGGCGAGAGGGCGGCGCTGCCGGAGCTGGTCGACTCGGCGACAAGCCTGTCGGTCGGCGAGACCATCGAACTGCCCTCCGGGCAGGGAGCCCAGGTATGGGAGCTCATGGACCAGGACGGTGCCTGAGGCATCCGCGGTGGTTTCGCAGGGCTGAATGCTCGCCGGGCCTCAGGCGCCGGGCGCTCCGCTGTCACGCCGCTGAAGGCCGCTCGCGAGCGTGGATAGCATCGTCGGCCGGTTCGGCGAGCGCGCGCTGAAGCGGCAGACCGACTCGATCGGCGCGCCGGTCGTGGCGGCGGTCAGCTCGGCCACGCTGGCCTGGCAGGTGCGACCCTGGCACAGGCCCATGCCCGCGCGGGTCATCCGCTTCACCGCGTTGACGTCCGGTGAGACCGAGGCGGCGGCGCGGATCGTACCCGCGTCGACGTTCTCGCAGCGACAGACGATCACGTCGTCCTCGGTCTTCCGGTACCAGGCGGGACGCGTCGGGAAGGCGCGGTCGAGACGGCGGGAGAGGGAGCGCCATTTGCGAATCTCCGGCGGTGGGGCCGGCGCGGGCTTCCCCTGTAGCTGAGAGGCCGCATGGAGCCCGACGGCTTCCCCGGCGACGCGGGAGAGCCGCGCCCCCGACCACGGGCCGACGCAGGCGCCGGCGGCCCAGACCAGCGGGGCGGCGGTCTCACCGGTGTCGTCGTCCGCCTCGATCGCCCAGGTCCTGGAGCCGGGCAGGAAGCGCAGCCCGGCGCCCGCCAGCTGCCCCAGGTCGACCGCGGGAATGAAGCCGTCGGAGAGGCAGACGGCGTCGCAGTCGACCGACTCACTCTGCCTCCGGTCGAAATCGCCGCCGCGGTCGAAGCGGGCCAGCTCGACCCGCAGGCCTCCGTCGCGCTGCTCGATCCGGGTCACTCCCAGGCCGGTGCGCAGCCGCGTGCGGGCGGTGGTCAGGGCCCAGAGATGGCCGGCGGCTTCGCCCAGCACGGCGGGGCTCGAGGAGGCGGCCGTGACCGCGCGACGCCCCAGGCGCTGGGCCTCGGCGACCATCTCGACCCGGACCCCCGCCCGGATCAGCGCCGCGGCCACCGGCAGCAGGAACGGGCCCGATCCCGCGACCAGCACCCGGCGGCCGACCGGCTCCCCGTGCATCTTGAGCATCGCCTGGGCCGCGCCGCAGGTGACCACGCCGGGCAGGGTCCAGCCCGGCAGGGGCACGACCCGCTCGACCGCTCCGCCGGCGAGCACGATCCCGCCGCGCAGGGTTCGGCCCGATCGCTCCGTCTCGACCTCGACCCTGCCGGGGGCCGCGGTATACGCGGTCGCGCCGAGCAGCGGCTCGGCCCCCGCCTCGTGCAGCGCGGCGATCGCCGCGGCCCCGGTGCGGGCCGATCGGTCGCCGGGGCCGGCGGGCCGCTCGCCGCGGGGCTGGCGCAGGTACTGGCCGCCGAGCTGCTCGTTCTCGTCGATCAGCGTCGTTGCGACGCCGGCCTCGGCGGCCGCGGTGGCCGCCGCCAGGCCCGCCGGCCCGCCGCCGATCACGGTCAGCGCGGAGCTCACCGTCCACCTCCGGAATCGCCGGTCCGGACGCGCATTCCGGGCCGGGCACCGGTGATGCAGGTGCGGGTGAACGGCACTCCGTCGACCACGGCATGGCACTCGTAGCAGCTCCCCATTCCGCAGAAGAGGCCGCGACCGGAGGTCTCTCCCGCGGGGACGATGCCGGCACGGAGGAGCACGGCGGCGATCGTGTCGCCCGGGCGGGCCTCGACCGCCCGCCCGTCGATGTCTACGGAGAATCCAGTCATCGTCATCCTTTCTTCGCCGGCGTCGGGCCGGGCGGGCCGAACCGGCCGGGGCTGAACATCTCGGGCGAGACCGGCGTGGCGCCGCCGGTGAGGAGGGCCGCCAGCATCTCCGCGGTCCCCGCGGCGAGGCCGATCCCGGAGCCCTCGTGGCCGCCGGCCAGCCACAGGCCCTCGACCCCGGCGACGGGGCCGATCGCCGGCAGGCCGTCGGCGAGGGTCGGCCGCATCCCCGCGTAGGAGCGCAGGATCCGCAGGTCGGCGAGCGCGGGGGCGAGCCTCAGGGCGCGCGCCGCCAGGAGCGCGTTGACGTCGTCGTCCGGATGCCCGGGCGCGCTGTCGAACTCACGGCTCGCTCCGATCAGCACGTTGCCACGGCGGGTCGTCTCCAGCACCGTCGCCACCTCGACTCCCTCGCCGCGAGACTCGACCGTTGCGAGATATCCGAAGTCGTAGACCTTGCGGCGAATCAGGCCGGGCGACGGGGCGCTGACGAGGATCTGTCCGCGGCGACCGACCAGGGGCAGGTCGAGCCCCACCCCGGTCGCGAGGCGGCGCGCGCCGACGCCGGCGGCGATCACCACCGACGGGCTGGAGATCCGGCCGCGCTTCGTCTCGACCCCGACGACCCTGTCGCGCTCGAGCGCCACCCGCTCGACCTCGCAGCCCTGGATCACCCGGGCGCCCAGGCGGGTCGCGGCGCTCGCCAGCGCCGCCACGAGCCGCAGCGGGCAGAGCTGCATGTCGTCGCCGACCAGGGCCGCCGCCGAGAGGTCGGGGCTGAGGACCGGCTCGGCTTCGCGCGCGGCCTCGCGGTCGAGCATCTCCACCTGCAGGCCCGCCGCCCGCATCAGCTCGTGCTGGAGGCGGAGCTCCTCCTCCGCCTCGTCGGTCAAGGCGGCGAGGAGGCTCCCCTTGCGCTCCAGCTGGACGTCGGCGTCGAGTCGTTCCGCCAGCGCCGGGTAGAGCTCGATGCTCCGCCGCGCGAGGTCGAACTCCGGGCCCGGGCGCTTGTCGGAGACGAGGATGTTGCCCTCGCAGGCGCCCGACGCTCCGCTGCCGAGCCCGCGGGACTCGACCAGGGTCGCCGCGAGCCCCGCCTCGGCGAGGGCGTGGCAGCACGCTGCCCCGATCACGCCCCCGCCGACGATCACCACGTCGGCGCTCGCCGGAAGCTCGTCGCGGAGCATCGGGATGGTGCCGGCTTCAGGCATCCACACCGGCTTCCGAGAGCAGCTCGGTCACCGAGACCTCCTTGCCCGACTCAGCCGACTTGTAGATCGCCTCGCAGATCGCCACCGACATCAGCGCTTCCTTCCCGCTGATCTTCGGCGAGCGGCCCTCCTTGATCGCCGCCACGACGTCCCCGAACACGAACGAGTGTCGGCTCTCGGGCATCGTGCGCGGGTCTTCGGTGTCGGTGAACTTGAAGTAGAGGGGCGCGTCGATCTTCTCGTCGTCTCCGATGTCCCAGAGGTACGTCTCGTCCCACTCGCCGTTGATGATCGCACTGCCCTCGGTGCCGTGGATCTCGACCCTGCTCTTCAGCGCCGGCTTGACCGCGGTCGAGCTCTCGATCACCCCGGTCGCCCCGTCGCGGAAGGTGACGACCGCGGCGGCGTAGTCCTCGGTCTCGATGTCGTGCCGGACGGTCCGGGTCTTCGCGAAGACCGACTCGATCGGCCCGGCGAGCCACTGCAGCAGGTCGATCACGTGGATGCTCTGGGTGATCAGCGAGCCGCCGCCCTCCAGCTCCCGGGTGCCGCGCCAGTAGTCGTTGCCGTAGTACTCGGGCCGGCGACCCTCCTTGTCGATCGCGTCGGCGATCATCAGACGGCCCATCCTGCCCTCGTCGATCGCCTGTTTCAGCCTGGTCGCCGACTCGCCGAAGCGCATCTGGAAGACGGCGCTGAGGGTGACGCCGTTCTCTTCGCAGGCGCGGACGACCTCGACCCCCCGGGCCACGGTGATCTCGATCGGCTTCTCGACGACGACGTGCTTGCCGGCCTTGGCGGCCGCGATCGCGAACTCCCCGTGCAGACCGTTCGGCGTCAGCACGTTGACGACGTCGATCTCGGGATCCTCGAGCATCTCCTCGAAGCGCGAGTAGGCCTTCGGCGCCCCGAACTCCTCGGCGAATTTCTTCGCCTTGTCCTCGTTGCGGCCGTACACGGCGGCGAGGTGCGCGCCCTCGAGCTTGTTCAGCTCGCGGGCATGCGTCGACCCTCCCATGCCGAGGCCGGCGAGGGCGAAAGACACCTGTCCATCCTTCACTTCAGTCTCCTCTCTTGGAGTCAAACGGTTCGTAGCTCGCCGTCGATCCGGCGAGCGATGCGACCGGGGTTCTCGTCGCGAAGCTGGGGCGGCAGCAGCTCCGCGGGGGAGTCCTGCCAGCAGACCGGGCGCAGGAAGCGGGCTACCGCGGTCGCCCCGACCGAGGTGTGGGCGGCGTTCGTCGTGGCCGGGAAGGGGCCGCCGTGCTGCATCGCCGGGGTGACCGCGACCCCGGTCGGGTAGCCGTTGAAGATGACCCGGCCGGCGATTCTCTGCAGGGCGTCGACGACGGGCCGGACCTGCTCGACCTCCGCGTCCTCGAGGTGGACGGTCCCGGTCAGCTGCCCGCCGAGGTTCGCCAGGGCGACGAGCAGGCTCTCGCGATCCGGGTACTCGACGAACAACGACACCGGGCCGAAGCACTCGTGTCGCAGCTCGGGCTCGGCGGCGAGCCGGGCCGCGTCGGTGACGTAGACGCGGGGCGCGAAGCCGAAGCCGGCGCCGTCGTCGCTCCCGGGCTCGCCGACCGGCGCGGCGAAGCGGGCGAGGGACTCGGCGCGATCGCGGCAGGCATCGCGGATGCCCTCGCTCAGCATCGCCTCGGGCTGCCGGCCGGAGAGGTCGGCGGCGACCGCCTCCCGCAGCGCGGTCCCGGCCGTGCCGGTCGGGACGAACACGAGCCCCGGCTTGGTGCAGAGCTGCCCGGCCGAGCCGGAGATCGCCGCCGCCAGGCCGACGGCGATCTCCTCGCCGCGGGCGGCGAGCGCCCCCTCGGTGACCACGATCGGATTGACGCTGCTCATCTCGGCGAAGACCGGAATCGGCACCGGCCGCGCGGTCGCGAGGCGCAGCAGCGCCATCCCCGCCGCGAAGGAGCCGGTGAAGGCGACGGCGGCGATCTCGGGGCGCTCGGCCAGCGCTTCGCCGGCAGCTGCGTCGGCGCTGGTCAGTAGGCTGAAGGTCCCAGCCGGGAGGCCGACTTGCTGGACCGTACGCGCGATGATGTCCCCGACCAGCTCCCCCGTGCCGGGGTGGGAGGGATGGCCCTTGACGACCACCGGACAGCCGGCGGCCAGGGCCGACGCGGTGTCGCCCCCGGCCACCGAGAAGGCGAGCGGGAAGTTGCTGGCGCCGAAGACCGCGACCGGGCCGATCGGGACCAGCATCCTGCGCACGTCCGGCCGTGGAATCGGCTTTGCCTCGGGGTCGGACCGGTCGACGTAGGCGTCGACGTAGTCGCCGGATTCGACCAGGCTCGCGAAGGCCTCCAACTGGCGGGCGGTTCGCTCCAGCTCGCCTTCGAGACGCGCTTCGGGCGAGACCGGTCTCCGCCTGGGCGGTGGCGACGATCTCCTCCCTGGCCTCACGGAGGGCGGTCGCGGTGCCCGCCAGGAGGGAGGCACGGCGGCGGCTGTCGCCGAGAGCCGGCGACCATCTCGCCTCCGACGCGGAGCGGGCGGCTGCCTCGATCTCGGCCGGCCCCGCGCTTCGGAATGGGCCGAGCCGCTCACCGGTGGTCGGGTTGACTGCGTAGAATTCAGTGTCGGTTTGCATATCAGTCCAAATCTTCGAATTGCGGTAGGCTGAGGTTACCAATGAATCAAGAGGCCACGGGTGCACAGTTGAATCCGCCCACCGCCGGCGCCGCCGGCCTCGGGCCGCTGACCCAGACGCAGCTCTACGAGCGGATTGCGGCCCGGCTCGTCGACTGGATCGCTTCGGGACGCCTCCAGGAGGGTGATCGCCTGCCGCCGGAGCGCGAGCTCGCCCTGCAGCTGCAGGTCTCCCGCTCCTCGATCCGCGAGGCGATCGGCGCGCTCAAGGTGGACGGCATCCTCGAGACGCGGCCCGGCGCCGGATCCTTCGTCACCGCCGGCGCCCTCGAACAGGCTCGCGCCCTCGTCGCGCAGGCCCCGGACACGGCGCCCGTCAGCGCCGACGCCAGCCCGTTCTCGCTGCTCCAGGCCCGGGAAGCGCTCGAGCCGGGAATCGCGCGTGCGGCCGCCGAACGAGCGGCCCGGTCGCCGCGGGTGGAAGAGCTGCTCAAGGTGATGGAGTCGATCGACGTCGGCGATCCCGCGCAGCGTGACCGGTGGAGCGATGCCGACCGCCTCTTTCACCGCGAGCTCGCCGTGATCAGCGAGAACCCGGTCCTGCTCCTGCTGGCCGAGCAGATCGCGGCGATGATGGATCAGCCGCTCTGGCGCCGCCTCCGCGACGATCTGATCTCGATCCCCAGCCGCACCACGATCCACGCGGCCGAGCACCGCCTGATCTTCCAGAGCATCGTCGAAGGGGAGGTCGAGCAGGCCTCCGCCCAGGCCCTTCACCACGTGCAGCGCGTTCGTCGCCAGATGAACGGCTAGACCGGAATCGACGCTCACATCGTCAGGCCTGCGGGCAATACCGGCCTGAGTTCCATGCCAACCTGTCGGGACATCTGGTATGTTCCGAAAACCAGTGGAGACCATGGTCGCCAGCCCCGCAGATGTAGCCGCCCCGAGGCGTGCGCTGGGCGAGACCTGTGCCGCTGCACAACTTCCCCCCGAGATAGAGGAGTAGCGCGATGCGCTTCGACGGCATCATTCCCGCTTTGACGACCCCCTTCGACGACCGCGGCCAGGTTGATTTCGAGGCACTCGCCGCCAACGTTGCGGCCACGATCGACGCCGGCGTCCACGGGCTGGTCGGCGGCGGCACGATGGGGGAGGGGTCGAGCCTCAGCTCGCGAGGAGCGACGGGGAGTGCTCAAGACGATCGTCGAGGCCGCGTCCGGCCGGGTGCCGGTCTTCGCCGGCATCGCCGCCACCACCCCGGCGCTCGCCACGGAGCTGGCCGCCGACGCGGGCGATGCGGGCGCGGAGGGGCTGATGGTGCTGCCGCCGCTGCTCTACGTCGGCAGCTACGAGGAGATCAGTCTCCTTCTACGGCGCCGTCGCCGGCGCCACCGAGCTGCCGATCATCGCGTACAACAACCCGCACGCCGCCGGCTACGACCTCTCGGCTGAGCTGCTGGTCCGGCTCGCCGGCGACCTCGAGCAGATCGTCGCGGTCAAGGAGTGCTCGGCCGATGCCCGCCGGATCGCCGCGATTCTCGAGGGCTCGAGCGGCCGGCTGCGGGTCCTCGTCGGCGGCGACGACTGGGCGCTGGAGGGTCTTTGCGCGGGTGCCGACGGCTGGATCTCCGGCGTCGCCGACGTCCTCGCCGCCGAGTGCGTCGAACTCTACGACTTCGTCGCTCGCGGCGATCTCGACGACCGCTCGCGAGCTCTATCTGCGACTGCTGCCGATGGCCCGCTTCGACATGATGCCGAAATTGGTCCAGTACTACAAGGCCGGGATGGACGAGGTCGGTCTGGCGGGGGGCACTGCGCGGCCGCCGCGGATGGAGCTGACCTCTGCCGAGCACCAGGACCTGCTGTCCGCCTTCGCTCTGGTGCGCGAGCTTCCGGCGAACGGCGGCGGACGGTAGAAGGTGCGCCGCGGTCTCTTCCTTCCGGCTTTCGACGAGCTGGCCGACGCCGGCCTGCTGGCCGAGCTCGGCTCCCGCGCCGAGCGGCGCGGCTGGGACGGCATGTTCCTCTGGGATCACGTCCAGTACGTCGAGCCGGTCGAGCTGATCGCCGATCCGTGGACCTGCCTCGCCGCGATCGCGATGCGGACCGAGCGGCTGCGGATCGGGCCGATGGTGACGCCGATCGCGCGCCGCCGCCCCTGGGTGCTCGCGCGCCAGGCGGCCACTCTCGACCGCCTCTCGGGTGGACGCCTGATCCTCGGTCTGGGGGTCGGCGGCGACAACCGGGGCGAGACGGCGGCGTTCGGCGAGGAGCCGGAGATGCGCGTCCGCGCGGCGATGCTCGAAGAGGGGCTCGAGCTGCTGGAGAAGATCTTCTCCGGCGAGCCGGTCGAGCACCACGGCCGCCACTACGACGTCAGCGCGCGCCCCTTCCTACCGCGGGCCGTGCAGTCCCCGCGGGTCCCGGTCTGGCTCGGCGCGGTCTGGCCGGGCGGTCGCCCGATCGATCGCGCCGCGCGCTGGGACGGTGTCTTCCCCATCGGGATCCCGGCCGAGGAGGTGTCGGCTCTGAGGGCGCGTATCTCCGAGCTGCGGCCCGCCGACGGCGAGTCGGTCGCGATCGTCGCGATGACCCTGCCGGGCGACGACCCGAGCGGCTGGGAGCAGGCCGGAGCCGACTGGCTGCTGACCCAGCTGGGGCCGCGGCCCAGGCCGGACGGCGGGTTCGATCCGACGCCGCCCCTGGAAGAAGTCCGCGCGGTGATCGAGGCCGGACCGGGGACGGGCGCCTGAGCATGCCACGAACAGCCGATTCCACACCCACCCGGCGGCTCTCCGCCTCGGCCGACGTCGGCGGCACCTTCACCGACGTCGTCGCCGTCGACAGCACCAGCGGCGAGCTGGTGGTCGGCAAGAGCCCGACCCAGGCCGAAGACCCGGTCGGGGGCATCATCGGCGGCCTGGCCAGCGCCGAGGTCGAGATCGCCGACGTCGAGCGCTTCTTCCACGGCACCACGCTCGGGATCAACGCGCTGCTGCAGCGCCGCGGCGCCAAGGTCGGCTTCCTCACCACCCGCGGCTTCCGCGACCTGCTGGCGATCGGCCGGGGAACGTGGCCGCTCTACCGCCTGACCTGGAAGGCGCCGCCGCCGCTCGCCCCCCGCCGCCTCTGCCGCGAGGTCGACGAGCGGATCGCCGGCGACGGCGGCGTCGTCGTGCCGCTCGCCCTCGACCAGCTCGAGGGCGCGATCGAAGAGCTGGTCGCCGAGGGGGTCGAGGCGATCGCGGTCTGCTTTCTCAACTCCTACCTGGCCCCCGAGCACGAGCTCGCCGCCGGCCGCGCGATCGCCGAGCGCCACCCGGAGATCGTCGTCACCCTCTCGCACGAGGTCGGTCAGCGCTTCGGCGAGTTCCCGCGGGCGGTCACGGCGGTCGGCGAGGCCTACCTGCGCCCGACCATGCGCCGCTACTTCGACCAGCTCGCCACCGGGATGCGGGAGCGCGAGTTCGGCGGCAACATCTACATCACCTCCAGCGACGGCGGCGTGATGACCGTCGACCATGCCCGCGACCGCGCTCTCAGGACGCTGGTCTCGGGCTGCGCCAGCGGCGTCGCCGGCGCCGCCGCGGTCGCCCGCGCGGGCGGCTGGGGGAACCTGCTGGCGGTCGATATGGGCGGCACCAGCTTCGACGCGGCCGTGATCCGCGACGGGCACCCGGAAATCGCCACCACGGCCCGGGTGGCCGATCAGGAGTTCCTGGTGCCGATGCTCGACCTGGCGACGATCGGCGCCGGAGGCGGCAGCATCGCCCACGTCGACACGGTCGGCGCCCTGCACGTCGGCCCGCGCAGCGCCGGCTCCAAGCCCGGCCCCGCCTGCTACGAGCGCGGCGGCACGATGCCGACCGTGACCGACGCGGCGCTGGTCGCCGGCCTGCTGCCCGAGGCGCTGCTCTCCGGCGGCATGGGGCTCTCGGCCGAGGCTGCGGCAGCGGCGGTCGAGCGCGAGGTGGCCGAGCCCCTTTCGCTTTCCGTCAACGACGCCGCCCAGGGGATCCTCACCGTGGTCGAGGCGAGGATGGGCCGCCTGCTGAGCCAGCTCACGGTCGGCAAGGGCCTCGACCCCCGCAACTTCACCCTCTTCGCCTACGGTGGCGGCGGCCCGCTGGTCGCCGCCCACCTGGCCGAGCAGCTGGGCATCTCCACCGTCGTCGTCCCCGTCCACGCCGGCGTCTTCTCGGCCTGGGGGATGCAGACGCTCGACGTCGTCCACGAGCTGGCGCTGACCTCGCTGGGAACGCTGGAGAAGGGGCGCGAGGCGGCACTCGCCGCCCAGTTCGCGCCGCTCGCCGAGCAGGCCGCGGCCTGGCTGCGAGAGGACGGGTTCGATCCCGCCGACACGGTCCTGCTCCGCTTCCTCGAGCTGCGCTACGAATCGCAGGAGCACGCCCTCCTGGTGCCCTTCTCGGAGGGCGGCGTGACGGCGCTGCGCGAGGCCTTCGACGCCGCCCACGAAGCCGCCTTCGGTTTCACGGTCGAGGGGCCGATCGAGGTCGTCAACTACCGCGTGCGGGCGATCGGCAGGCTGCCGAAGGCCGATTCCGCCGCCCGCGTCGACGCGGTGGCGGGGCAGGAACCCAGCTACCGCCAGGTCTGGGATCGCGAGGCCGGGCAAAGGGTCGACTGGCCCGTCCATCGCCGCGACCGGCTCGGACTCGAGACGCGGATCCCGGGCCCGGCGATCGTCGAGGAGGCGACCGCGACCACGGTCGTCCCCGCCGGCTGGGCGTTGGAGCTCCACCCCCACGGGCACATGGTGATGTCGCGATGAGCGCCGGCGATCCGATCACGTCGGCGGTCGTGCGGGCGGCGCTGGTCTCGACGGCCGAGGAGGTCTTCCTCGCCTTCGAACGGACGGCGATGCACCCGACGATCTACGAAGCTCACGACTACAGCGTCTCGGTCTTCGACGACCGCTTCAACCTCGTTGCCGACGCCGCCGGCCTGCCCGAGTTTGTCGGCTCGCTCGGTTTCGCGGTCAAGTTCGTCGCGGATCATTTCGAGGCGGCCGGCGGGTTCCGCGAAGGCGACGTCGCCGTCGCCAACGACCCCTTCGACACCGGCGCCCACCCGCCCGACATCGCCGTCATCGCCCCGGCCTTCTTCGCGGGCCGGGTGATCGGCTTCTGCGCGGTCCGCGGCCACATGGGCGACATGGGGATGAAGGATCCTTACCCGACCGACTCGACCTCCGTCTATGAGGAGGGGCTGATCCTGCCGCCGGTGAAGATCGTCGCCGCCGGCGAGACGCAGGAGATGCTGTTCGAGATCGTCGCCGCGAACTCGCGGATGCAGCGTGAAACGGTGGGCAACCTGCGCGCCGCGGTCAACGCCGCCGCGCAGGGCGCGGCGAAGATCTCGGCGGTCGTCGCCGAGCACGGAGTCGACTCCTACCGGGCCGCGATCGACGAGCTGCTCGACCGTGGCGAGCACGAGGTGCGCGCGGTGCTCGAGGAAATCGCCGACGGCGAATACCACGCCGAGGGCTGGCTCGAGCAGAGCGAGGACCAGGAGTCGGTGCCGCTGCGCTGCGTCGTCACGGTCGAGGGAAGCGAGATGACCGTCGACGTCACCGGCTCGGGGGGCCAGCAGCCCGGACCGGTCAACTCCACGCTGCCCCATACGGTCTCCGCCTGCCGCCTGGCGCTGAAGCGGCTGAGCACCCAGAACGAGCTGACGGCGAACTCGGGGGAACACCGGCCGCTGACGGTGGTCGCCCCGGCGGGGACGGTGTTCAACGCCACCCGCCCGGCGCCGACCTTCCTCCTGCACTCCCCGACCTCGCAGCTGACCGAGATGATCATCACGGCGCTGACTCCGGCCCTGCCGGATCGCCTGCCGGCGCCGAGCGCGGGCAGCGCCACCGGCTTCTCGAGTGGGCTGGACCTGGGCGGTCAGTGGACCGAATTCGACGACCTGGCGCCGATCGGCCACGGTGCGACCGCTTCCGAGGACGGCGCCAACGCCCTCCAGAACTCCTGCATCGCCGGCATCCTGCTCGCCGAAGCCGAGCCGTGGGAGGCGCGGGCGCCCGTGATCAAGGAGGGAAGCGAGCTGGTGCGGGACTCGGGCGGCGCCGGGCGCCGGCGCGGGGGACTGGGAACCCGAGTCGCCTGGCGCTTCGAGACCGCGCCACTGATGATGAACACGACGGCCCAGCGAGTGATCCACCGGGTCGAGGAGGGCCTGGCCGGCGGCATGCCCGGCGGCGGCAGCAACGAGGCCGAGTTGCATGCGGCGGACGGAGCGGTCGAGCGGTTCGGGATCCGCAGCGAGGTTCCGGTCCGCCGCGGCGACGTGATCGTCGTCAACGGCGCCGGTGGGGGCGGTCATGGCGACCCGCTGGAGCGCGAGGCCGAGCTGGTCCGCCTCGACGTCAGCGAAGGCTACGTCTCGATCGACGCGGCCAGGGACGTCTACGGCGTCGTGCTGGACAGAGACACGCTTCGAATCGACGAGCAGGCAACGGAGCGGGAGCGCCGCGGTCTTCGTGAAGCCAAGCAAACGCAGCACCAGGAAGTGAAAAACAGAGATGGAGGTTGGCCCACATGAATCGCCAAACGCACCGCCTCGTTAGCCTCCCTTGCCCTCGCACTGGTGGCGAGTGTTTTCCTGCTCGCCGCCTGCGGTGGCAGCTCCGGCAGCTCCGACAGCTCGAACAGCACGTCGTCCTCATCGCCGGCTGAAGAGTGGGTGACCTCGACCCCACCGGGCTCGGGAACGCTCGATTCGATCACCTGGGATCTGCCCTACGGCGAGCCCGCCACCCTCGACTACCTGCAGTCCGAGGCCGCCTCGGAAAACACCGTGCTGGCCAATCTCTGCGAAAGCCTGCTCCACCTCGGCCCGGAAATGACCTACGAACCCGGCCTCGCCGAAAGCTGGGAATCGCCGAACAGCACGACCTGGATCTATGACCTGCGGCCCGGGCTCAAGTTCAGCGACGGCAAGCCGGTCACCACCGAGGACGTGATCTACAGCCTTGAACGCAACCGCGATCCCGAGCTGGGCTCCTTCTGGGAACCGTGGTACGAAAACGTGAAGTCGATCAAGGCGACCGGCAAGAACCAGGTCACGGTCAAGCTGACAAAGCCCGATGTGCTGTTCAACCAGTTCCTGGCCACCGCCGGAGGCGCCGTCGTCGAGAAGGCGTACGTCGAACAGAAAGGCAAGAAGTACGGGACCTCCGAAGGCGGCGTGATGTGCGTCGGCCCCTACAAGCTCGCCGACTGGACGCCGGGCAAGGACATCACGATCAAGGCGAATCCGGCCTACTGGAACAAGGAAGAAACGCCGAAGGTCGACCAGATCGAATTCCGGTTCGTGACCAACAACCAGACGATCACCGACGGCCTCGTCTCCGGCGAAATCGACGGTGCCTACGAAGTCCCTCTCACCTCTTGGCCCAGCCTGGCGTCCTCGAGCAGCGGCAGCGGCTACCTGGGTCGCAGCACCGGGTTCGCGGAGGTCAACTTCACCGAAAAGGAAGGTCCGGATCAGAACGTCGACTTCCGTCGCGCGCTCTCGCTTTCGCTCGACAAAGAAGCAATCGCCAAGACGATCTACCACGGCGCTGCCGAACCGATCAACTCGGAATTCTTCCCGGCCACCTGGGGGTACGCGGCGGACGTCTACAAGAAGGGCTACGAAGCGCTGCCAGGCACGACGCCGGACCTGGAAAAGGCCGAAGGAACTGGTCGCGAAGGTGCCCGATCTGCGGACCGTGTCGTTGCTCGTCAACGCCGACGACGAAGCGGCCAAGCAGCTCGCGGCATACGTCCAGTCCCAGGCCAAGAAGGTCGGCATCTCGATCCAGCTGACGGAACTGCCGGCCCCGCAGTACATCTCGATCGCCTTCGACCAGGAACAGCTCAACCAATACGACATCTCGCTCAGCACGTCGGGGTATCTCGACCTCGCCGAGCCGGTCGAGGCAGGCGTGCTCACGCTGGTCTCCGGCGGGGTCTTCAACTAGCTCCGGCTACGACAACCCGTCGGTCGACAAGTGGGTCGCCGAGGCCCGGGAAACGGTCGACCCGACGAAGCGGGCGGAACTGATGGTCAAGGTCCAGCGGCAGGCCTTCGCCAAGGACGTGTGGGCGATCCCGCTGGTCAGCTGGGCCGAGCGACTGTTCATGAATTCGCGGATCAGCGGGGCGGCGACGGGGCTGACCCCGATCCTCTACTCGCCGTGGGCCGGCCAACTGGGCGCGGTTGAATGACGGGAACGGAGGCACCGCGGGGCCGGACGACCCCCGGCTCGGGCGCGCGTTTCTCGCCCGCCCGAGCCGGCGCTCCGCGGCGCCTCCGCCGCGGCCTCTTCATCGCCCCCTTTGACGAGCTCGCCGACGCGCGCGCGCTCGCGGCCCTTGCCGCGCTCGCCGAGGAGCGCGATTGGGACGGGTTCTTTCTCTGGGACCACGTCCAGTACCCCGCCCCGATCGAGTCGATCGCCGACGTCTGGACCTGTCTCGCCGCGGTCGCGATGCGGACGGAGCGGATGCGACTCGGGCCTCTGGTGACGCCGCTGGCCCGGCGCCGCCCTTGGGTGCTCGCCCGCCAGGCGGTGACCCTGGACCGGCTCTCGGGCGGCCGCCTGGTGCTCGGCTTCGGCGTCGGCGGCGACGGCAACGGCGAGATGGGGCCGCTCGGCGAGGAGCCCGAGATGCGGGTTCGGGCCGAGATGCTCGACGAGGGCCTGGAGCTGCTCGCGCGGATCTTCTCCGGCGAGCCGGTCGGGCACGCCGGTCGCCACTACCGGGTCGACTCCCGCCCCTTCCTGCCGCGCGCCGCGCAGTCGCCTCGAATCCCGATCTGGCTCGGGGCTCGCTGGCCGGCGACGCGCCCGGTCGCCCGCGCCTGCCGCTGGGACGGCATCGTGCCGGTCGGCTTGGAGGCGGGCGAGGCGGGCGAGCTGGCGGCGCGGACCGCCGCCCTGCGGTCGAGTGGCTCGGGCCCTTTCCAACTGGTCGCGATCGCCCCCCCTGGCGCCGATCCGACGCCCTGGGAGGAGGCCGGCTTCGACTGGCTGCTCACCCACCTCGGCCCGGCCGCGCTCCCCGGCGACGGTCCCGAGGCGATGCCCCCGGCCGCCGCGGTGCGGGAGGCGATCGAGGCAGGTCCCCCGGCTACTCGACCTCAACCAGGCTATGAAGCACTTTGAGGATCAGCTCGGCCTGGCGCGAGGGGTCGGTGCGCTCGCCGGTGAGGATCTGCTGCACGAAGTAGCCGTCGATCAGCGCCACGACCACGGTCGAGAGGTCGAGGGAGCTGAGGTCACTGCGAATGCGTCCGCGGGCGAAGCCCTGATCGAAGGCTTCTTGGAAGGCGCCGCGCCAGACCGCGTCGCCCTCGCCGAGAACCTCGCGCACCTCCTCGTGGCGGGCCGAGACGATCACCAGCTCCAGCCACAGCAGCGAGGCCGACTGCTCGGGCTTGAGCTGGGTCAGCGAGTGCTCGACCAGCTCGACGATCCGGTCGAACGGATCGTCGGTGGTCTCGACCGGTCCCAGCAGGCCGGCGGGGTCCTGGTTCGTGATCCGTTCGACCGCGGCCCGCAGCAGGCCCTCGCGGGTCCGGTAACGGTGCTGGAGGGAGCCGACCGAAACGCCCGAGCGATCGGCGATGTCGATCAGGCGGACCCGGTCGTAGCCCTGCTCGGCGATCAGTTCTTCGGTCGACGTGAGGATCTTGACGTCGCGCTCGTCGAGGCCGTCGTCGATTGCCGCTCCGCCTGCCTCCATGCCTGGAAGGTAACGGAACAAGGCGCGGCGCTTGACTCGGTCGGTCATCGTTAATACGGTATTATTTCATGATGAGCACACACGCTGAAGCCAGAGCCGCGTTCGCCCTCCGCGCCGGTGAGGGCGCTTGACGAGAGGGGCGGGTTCACGGAGCCGACCGACGTCCTGGTCGAGGACGGGTCGATCGTCTCGGTCGGCCGCGAGATCCCGGGCGACGTTCCGGCGCTCGGGGCGGACGGCCTCTGGTTGATGCCGGGCATCGTCGATTGCCACGTCCATCTCGGTTCCTGTCTCGAAGAGGACGTCGTCCGGATGATGTCGGCGTCGATCACCAGGTGGACGGCCGAGGCGCTGGGAAGCGCCCGAAGGCTGCTCGCGATGGGGATCACGATGGGGCGGGACCCGGGCAGCTGCGACGCCGGGATCCGGGACGGGATCGCCGGCGGCGCCGTACCGGGGCCGACGATGCGGGTGTCGGGCACGGCGCTCAGTCAGACGGGCGGTCACACCGATGGCTTCGTCCCCAGCCTGGGGGTCGAGGCGTACGGCGGGTTCCTCGTTCCCGAGCACCCCAACCGGGGGCCGTACCGCGTCGACGGCGTCGAGGGAATGCGGCTCGCGATCCGCGAGCTGCTGCGCCTGGACGTCGATTGGATCAAGCTCTGCACGACCGGCGGCCTCGTCTCCGACATGAAAGACCACCCGCTGCGGCAGGAGTTCAGCCACGAGGAGGTCGAGATGGCCGTCGCCGAGGCGGACCGCGGCGGCGTGCCGGTCTGCGCCCATGCCTACGGCGGCCCGGGGCTCGACATCGCCGTCGAAGCCGGCGCCCGCTCGATCGAGCACGGCCTCCACCTGACCGAGGAGCAGGCCGCGAAGATGGCGGAGAAGGACTGCTGGCTGGTTCCCACCCTGGTCGTCGTGGAGGAGCTCGCCGAGCTGGCGCGGGCGGGAGAGCTCTCTGCCGGCGCGGCGGAGAAAGTGCGCGAGATCGAAGCGCTCTCCGGCCGTCAGGTCGCGGTCGCCCGCGAAGCCGGCGTGCGGATCGCGGTCGGCACCGACCTGCTCAACCAGCGGCGCAACCTGGCGGAGCTTCCTCTGCTCGGGGACGCAGGCATGCCGGTGGAGGAGGTTCTGCTGGCGGCCACCCGAGGTGGCGCCGAACTGCTCGGAGCGGGGGAGACGCACGGCTGCATCGCTCCCGGCTACGTCTTCGACGCGATCCTGCTCGACCGCGACCCTCGCGACCTCGGCGTCTTCCGCGACCCCGACGCGGTCACCGGCGTCTTCCAGGCCGGCGCGGCCGTGCGCCCGCACGAGCGCTGGCGAACAGCGGCCCTGCCGCTGCCGGGGGTGACGGTCAGGTGAGCGGCGCCACCGCCTCCCGGCGGCTCTACGCCTCGGCTGACGTCGGCGGCACCTTCACCGACGTCGTCGCGGTCGACAGCGCCGGCGGCGAGCTGGTGGTCGGCAAGAGCCCGACCCAGGCCGAAGACCCGGTCGGGGGCATCATCGGCGGCCTGGCGAGCGCCGGCGTCGAGATCGCCGACGTCGAGCGCTTCTTCCACGGCACCACGCTCGGGATCAACGCCCTGCTGCAGCGCCGGGGCGCCAAGGTCGGCTTCCTCACCACCCGCGGCTTCCGCGACCTGCTGGCGATCGGCCGGGGGACCTGGCCGCTCTACCGGATGACCTGGAAGGCGCAGGAGCCGCTGGTGCCACGTCACCTCTGCCGCGAGGTCGACGAGCGGATCGCCGGCGACGGCGGCGTCGCCGTGCCGCTCGACCTCGACCGGCTCGACGCCGTGATCGACGAGCTGGTCGGCGAGGAGGTCGAGGCGATCGCGGTCTGCTTCCTCAACGCCTACCTCACCCCCGACCACGAGCTCGCCGCCGGGAGGGCGATCGCCGAGCGCCACCCGGAGATCGTCGTCACCCTCTCGCACGAGATCAGTCAGCGCTTCGGCGAGTTCCCGCGGGCGACGACGGCGGTCGGCGAGGCCTACCTGCGCCCGACCATGCGCCGCTACTTCGACCGCCTCGCCGCCGGGATGCGGGAGCGCGAGTTCGGCGGCAACATCTACATCACCTCCAGCGACGGCGGCGTGATGACCGTCGACCATGCCCGCGACCGGGTGTTGCGGACGATGGTCTCGGGCTGCGCCAGCGGCGTCGCCGGCGCCGCCGAGGTCGCCCGGGCGGCCGGCTGGGAGAACCTGCTGGCGGTCGACATGGGCGGCACCAGCTTCGACGCGGCGGTGATCCGCGACGGGCAGCCGGAAATGAGCGCCACCGCCCAGGTCGCCGACCAGGAGTTCCTGATGCCGATGCTCGACCTGGCGACGATCGGCGCCGGCGGCGGCAGCATTGCCCACGTCGACACGGTCGGCGCCCTGCACGTCGGCCCGCACAGCGCCGGCTCCAAGCCCGGCCCCGCCTGCTACGAGCGCGGCGGCACGATGCCGACCGTGACCGACGCCGCGCTGGTCGCCGGCCTGCTGCCCGAGGCGCTGCTCTCCGGCGGCATGGGGCTCTCGGCCGAGGCTGCGGCGGCGGCGGTCGAGCGCGAGGTGGCCGAGCCCCTGTCGCTTTCCGTCAACGACGCCGCCCAGGGCATCCTCACCGTGGTCGAGGCGAGGATGGGGCGCCTGCTTCATGAGATGACCGTCGGCAAGGGGCTGGATCCGCGCGATTTCACCTTGTTCGCCTACGGTGGCGGCGGCCCGCTCGTCGCCGCCCACCTGGCCGAAGAGCTGGCGATCACGAGGTTGGCGATCCCCGTCCACGCCGGCGTCTTCTCGGCCTGGGGGATGCAGACCCTCGACGTCGTCCACGAGGTCGCCCAGACCTCTCTGCGGATCCTCGAGTCCAGCACGGAGGATTCGCTGGAGGAGCCGTTCGCGCCGCTGGTCGAGCAGGTCGGTTCCTGGCTGCGGGACGACGGCTTCGAGCCTGCCGAGATCGTCGTGCTCCGCTTCCTCGAGCTGCGCTACGACTCGCAGGACCACGCCCTCCTGATCCCCTTCGTCCCGGACGGCGCCGCGGCGATGCGGACCGCGTTCGACACCGCGCACCGCAACGCCTTCGGATTCACCGTCGAGGGGCCGATCGAGGTCGTCAGCTACCGCGTCCGGGCGATCGGCAGGCTGCCCAAGCCCGATCTGTGGAGCTTCGGGGAGGACCGTGTGGAGCCGGGCGGCGCTCAAGCCCGCGGGGTCTGGGAGCAGGGGAAGGCCGAACGGGTCGAGTGGCCGGTCTGGCGACGCGACGCGATCGGCCTCGGCGATCGTCTGGAGGGCCCGGCGATCGTCGAGGAGGCGACCGCGACCACGGTCGTCCCCGCCGGCTGGGCGTTGGAGCTCCACCCCCACGGGCACATGGTGATGTCTCGATGAGCGCCGCCGACCCGATCGGCTCGGCGGTGGTCAGGGCCGCGCTGCTCTCGACCGCGCGTGAGGTGTTCCGGACGTTCGAGCGGACCGCGATGCACCCGACCATCTACGAAGCCCACGACTACAGTGTCTCGGTCTTCGACGACCGCTTCAACCTCGTCGCCGATTCGGCCGGCCTGCCCGAGTTCGTCGGCTCGCTCGCCTTCGCGGTCGAGCACGTCGCCCGCCACTTCATGGCCGGAGAGGGCTTCCGAGAGGGCGACGTGGCGATCGCCAACGATCCCTTCGAGACCGGCGCCCATCCTCCGGACATCGCCGTCGTCGCGCCCGCTCTGGTCGAGGGGCAGGTGGTCGGCTTCTGCGCGGTGCGGGCCCACATGGGCGACCTCGGCGCCAAGGACGCCTATCCCTGCGATTCGCGCACGCTCTACGAAGAGGGCCTGCTGTTCCCGGCGACGAAGGTCGTCGAGGCGGGGGAGACCCAGGAGCTCGTGTACCGGATCCTCGCCGCCAACTCGCGGATGCCCCGGGAGACCGTCGGCAACCTGCGCTCGGCGGTCGGGGCGGCGGCGCAGGGGGCGGCGAAGATCGTCGGGATCGTCTCCGAGCACGGGATCGACTCCTACCGGGCGGCGATCGACGAGCTGCTCGATCGCGGCGAGCACGAGGTGCGGAGCTTCCTCGAGCGGATCCCCGACGGCGAGTACCGCGCCCAGGCTTGGCTGGAGCCGGAGGGCGGCCGGGAAGAGCCCGTGCCGCTTCGCTGCAAGGTGCTGATCGAGGGCAGCAACGTGACCGTCGACGTCACCGACTCGGGAGGTCCCCAGCGAGCCCCCTTCAACGCGGCGCTGCCGCAGACGATCTCGGCCTGCCGGCTGGCCCTCAAGCGGCTGACCACGCAAGACGAGCTGGTGGCCAACTCCGGCGAGCACCGGCCGCTGACGGTGATCGCGCCCGAGGGGTCGATCTTCAACGCCGTCAGGCCGGCGCCGAGCTTCATGATGCACACCGCCACCTCGCTGCTGAGCGAGATGGTCGTCACCGCCCTGACCCCGGCGATGCCGGAGGTCCTGCCGGCGCCCAGCGCGGGCCACACGACGGGTTTCTCGAGCGGCCTGGAAATCGACGGGCGCTGGCTCGAATTCGACGACCTGGCGCCGATCGGGTACGGGGCGACCGAGAGCGAGGACGGCGCCGATGCCCTGCAGCACTTCTGCATCGCCGGCATCGTGCTCGGCGAAGCCGAGCCCTGGGAGGCGCGGGCCCCGGTCGTCAAGGAGGCCGCTGAGCTCGTCCAGGACTCCGGTGGCGCCGGGCGCCGCCGCGGCGGTCTCGGGGCCCGGGTCGCGTGGCGCTTCGAAGGCGAGCCCCACGTCAACATCCAGGCTCAGAAGGTCGCGCGCCCGGAGGGGCGCGGCCTGGCCGGCGGGATGCCCGGAGGCGGCACCAACGCGGCCGAAGTCAGGTCCACCGACGGCGGCGTGCTGCGGGTCGGGATGCGAAGTGACCTGCCGATCGCGCCCGGCGACGTGGTCGTTCTCAACGGCGCGGGCGGCGGCGGCCACGGAGACCCGCTGGATCGCGAGCCCGAGCGCGTGGAGCTCGACGTCAGGGATGGCTACGTCTCGATCGACGCCGCCAGGGAGCTGTATGGCGTCGTGATGGAGAGGGGTTCGGAGCGCGTGGACGTCAAGGCGACGGAGCGCGAGCGTGAACTGCGCCGGCCCCTGGGGCCCCCTCGCGGTCAGCGAGGGGGCAAAGCCGACTCCGCCTCACCCGACCCGGAAGCCGTCGAGTGAGGGGCGGCGGCGACACCGTGAAGCTCGTGGGCAAGCAGGTCGCGAGCGCGCTGGTGGCGCTGCTGCTCTCCAGCTTCGTGGTGTTCTCCGCCCTCTCCCTGGCGCCCGGCAACACGCTGAAGTTCCTCTCCGGGGGGCGCTCGCTCTCGCCGGAGGCGGTCGAAGCGATCAGCGCCCAGTTCCACCTGAACGAACCGTTCCTCCCTCGGTACTGGCACTGGCTGACCGCGGTCGCGCAGGGCGACTTCGGCGAATCGCTGGTCTCGAAAGTGCCGGTCTCCTCGCTGCTCGGCCCTCGCGTCGGGACCACCGCGCTGCTGATGCTGATGGCGGGCGTGATGACCATCCTCGGCGGGGTCGCCGTCGGGGTCTTCGCGGGGCTGAGCGGCTCGCGCACCCGGGCGGTGACCAACAACGTCGCGACGCTGGCGATGTCGATGCCGTCGTTCGTGCTGGCCAGCGTGCTGACCAGCGTCTTCGCGGTCAGCCTCGGCTGGTTCCCGGTCTTCGGCGACGGCTCCGGCCTGCTCGACCAGGCCTACCACCTGGTCCTGCCGGCGATCGCGCTCTCGCTCGGCGGCGCCGCCTACATCGGCCGGGTGGCCTCGGTCTCGATCGAGGGCGCGGCGGCGAGCGAGTACGTGGAAACGGCCCGGGCCCGCGGATTCCCGCGGGCCCCGATCGTCCGTCGCCATGTGATCCGCAACGCGATGATCCCGATCACCACCGTCGCCGGCATCACCTTCGCCGGCCTGATCGCGACCTCGGTGGTGGTGGAAAGCGCCTTCGGGGTCGAAGGGCTCGGGGCCCTGCTGGTGCAGTCCGTCCTCGCCAAAGACTTCGCCGTGGTGCAGGCGATCTCGCTGATCCTGGTCGCCGGCTTCCTCACCGTCAACCTCGCGGTCGACCTGCTCTACGACCGCCTTGACCCGCGTCTGCGGGGGGCCGCGAAGTCGTGAGCACCGCGGTCCTCACCGAATCGCTGGGGAGGCGGGTGTTCGGGCGCGCCCGGCGCCTTCCCGCCGCTCCGACCCTGGCCTCGGTGGCGCTGGGCCTGATCTTGGTCGCGGCGCTGTTCGGTCCCTTGCTGGTCGCCCAGGACCCGAACCTGGTCGACCTCGCCAACCCCTACGCCGAATCGACCGCGAGCCACCTCCTGGGCACCGACGCGGTCGGCCGCGACCTCTTCTCCCGGCTGATCATCGGCGCTCGGACAGCCGTGCTGGGGCCGCTGATCGTGGTCTCGATCTCGACCGTGTTCGCGCTCACGATGGCGATCCTGGGCGCCTGGTTCGGCGGCCTGCTGGACATCGGCCTCAGCCGCTTCACCGATCTGATGCTCGCCTTCCCGGGGATGCTCCTGGCGATCGTCGCCGCCTCGGTCTTCGGCGCCGGCCTCCTGGTCGCCACCCTCGCCCTCTCGATCTCCTACATCCCCTACGTCGCGCGGATCGTGCGCTCGGAAGCGCTGCGCCAGCGTCGGCTCCCCTACATCGAGGCCGCCTGGCTCCAAGGGGTTCCCACCTGGTGGATCTGGACGAAGTACCTGATCCCCTCCCTCTGGACCGTGATCCTCGCCCAGACCGTGCTCTCGTTCGCCTACGCGACGATCGACGTCGCCGCGGTCTCGTACCTCGGCCTCGGCGTGCAGGCCCCGACCGCCGACTGGGGGTTGATGGTGGCCGAAGGTCAGACCGGCGTCACCCAGGGCCACCCGATGGAGGCCTTTGCCGCCGGCGGTTGCCTGGTGATCATGATCCTCTCGCTGGGCATCCTCGGCGAACACCTGGCGCAGCGGGCGGAGCGGGGCCTATGAGCGGCGCGCTGTTGGAGATTCGCGACCTCGAGCTGGAGTTGGCCGTCGATCGCGAGTTGCGCCCGGTGCTGCGCGGGGTCGATCTCTCGGTCGCGCCGGGGGAATGCGTCGGCCTGGTCGGCGAGTCGGGGTCCGGCAAGTCGATGACGGCTCGCTCGGTGATCCGGATGCTGCCGAAGAGCGCCCGGATCGCCGGCCGGATCGAGCTCGGCGGCAGCTCGGTGTTGGAGCTGTCAGCGCGCGAGCTGCGCGCGCTTCGCGCCCATCGGGTGGCGATGATCTTCCAGGATCCGCGCGCCCACATCGACCCGGTGCGGACGATCGGTGACCACATGACCGAAGCGATGCGGCTGCTCGAAGGCCACAGCCGGCGCCGGGCGCGGGCCGAGGCCGAAGCGCTGCTCGACGCGGTGAAGCTCGAACACCCGGAGCGGCTGATGAGGCGCTATCCGCACGAACTCTCGGGTGGGATGCTGCAGCGCGTGATGATCGCCGGCGCTCTCGCCGGCGACCCGGAGCTGCTGCTGGCCGACGAGCCGACCACGGCGCTCGACGTCACCACCCAGGCGGAGGTGGCCGCGATCATCACCGACCTGCAGGCGGAGCGCCACCTGGGCGTGCTTTTCATCAGCCACGACCTCGAGCTGGCGGCGGCGATCTGCGACCGGATCGCGGTGATGTACGCGGGCCAGATCGTCGAGGACTCGCCGGCGAAGATGCTGCACGGGACGCCCCTGCATCCCTATACGGCCGGGCTGCTCGAGTCTCGTCCGTCCCTGGTCGACGATCCCTCGCCGCTGGCGGTGATCCCGGGGCAGCCGATCGCCGCCTACGAGGTCGGCGAGGGGTGCCCGTTCAGGCCGAGATGCCGGTTCGCCGACCAGACCTGCGAGCGCCTCGCGCCGACCCCGCGGCGGTTCGGCGACGGCTCCGTCAGCTGTCACCGAAGCGAGCGGTTGCAGGCGGAGCATTGCGCCCCGGAGGTCTCCTCGTGAGCGGCGAGGTCGCCGTCCGGGTCGAGGGCCTCCGCAAGACGTTTCGCCGCGGCGGCCACGAGGTCGAAGCCGTCCGCGGGGTCAGCTTCGAGCTGGCGCGCGGGGGCTCGCTCGCGATCGTCGGCGAGTCCGGCTCGGGGAAGACGACGGTGGCTCGCTGCCTGACCGGCCTCGAGCGCCCCACCGAGGGCACGATCGAGGTCTGCGGGCACGCTCGCGGCCCCGAGCGGGTCTCGGCGCGGCTGCGGCGAGAACGGGCGCGCCAGATGCAGATGATCTTCCAGGACCCCTATGGCTCGCTGAACCCGCGCCGCTCGATCGGCGAGGCGGTGTCGCGGATGGCGCTGCTGCACGGAACCGCCGACAAGGCGGGCGCCGAGGCATACGCGGCCGAGCTGCTGGACCGGGTCGGGCTGCCGCGGGCGACGGCCACCGCGTATCCCCGCCGGCTTTCGGGCGGGCAGCGCCAGCGGGCGGCGATCGCCTGCGCGCTGGCCGTGAAGCCGGAGGTTCTCGTTCTCGACGAGGCGGTCGCCGCGCTCGACCTCTCGATCCAGGCGCAGGTCCTCAACCTGCTCACCGCGATCCGCGCCGAGGGCGGGATCTCGTTCGTCTTCATCTCTCACGACCTCAGCGTCGTGCGCCAGGTCAGCGAGACGATCGCGGTGATGCGCAAGGGCGAGCTGGTCGAGGCGGGGAAGACAGGGGACATCCTGCGCGACCCCCGGCACCCCTACACGCAGCGGCTCGTCGCTGCGATCCCGCGACCCGGTTGGGACCCACACGAGGTGCTCGGCCGAAGCCCGACCACTGAACAAATGCGCAGTTGACTCGCGACGGATGAACGTGGCGACGGCAACGGCCCGCTCCTAGCCTGGACCCATGCCTCAGGCGCTGACAGAAGAGAAGGCGATGCTCCGGGCCGGCGACCTCGAGCCGCAGGTCCTGGAGCTGGGTCTCGAGCTCGGGCGGCGCGGCCGCGGGCCCTCGGCGCTGAGGCGCTCGGCCTATGACCGGGCGATGGCCGTGGCCGCCGCCGATCCGGAGCTTCGCGCCGCTCTGTTCCGCCTCGTGGACGTCGCCCCGGCCTGCCGGAACGGCCAGGAGCTGGCTGAGCACCTCGCCGCCTACCTCGACGGCGTCGGGGGAGGCTTCCCGATCGCGCTCGGGGGCCGCGTCGCCGACTCGAGGCGACTGAGCCGCTCCGCCGGCCGCCTCGCCGGGGCGATGGTGCGCCAGATGGCCGGTCGCTTCATCGTCGGCGAGACGATCGCCGAGGCGGCGCCGACCCTGCGTCGGCTCTGGGACGACGGCATCGCCACCACCGTCGATCTGCTGGGCGAGGCGACGGTGACCCGCGCCGAGGGCCAGGCATACGCCGACCGCTGCGATCGGGCGCTCGTCGATCTCGCCGAAGCCACCGCGGGCTGGCCGCGGCGCCCGCTGCTCGAGCGAGATGCGGCCGGCGCCGTCCCCCGCGTCAACCTCTCGGTCAAGGTGACCGCCCTCACCCCGCTCGTCCGGGCCGAGGCGCCCGAGCGAGGCCGGCGCGACGCCGCGACCCACCTGCGCCGGCTGTTCCGCAGGGCAGCCGAGGTGGGGGGGCACCTGCACGTCGACATGGAGTCGATGGACTCGCGCGAGCTGATCCTCGGCCTGGTTCTCGACCTGCTCGACGAGGCCGAGTTCGTCGACGCTCCCTCGGCCGGCCTCGTCCTTCAGGCCTACCTCCGCGACAGCGAGGAGATCCTCGACCGGGTGCTCGGCCGGGTCGAGGCGGCCGGGCGCCGCGCGCCCCTCACGATCCGCCTGGTCAAGGGCGCCTACTGGGACCACGAGACGATCGAGGCGGCGCAGCACGGCTGGGAGCCTCCGGTCTGGACGGACAAGGCGGAGAGCGATCGCTGCTTCGAGCGCCTCAGCAGGCGGCTCGTCGACGCCTACCCGCTGGTTCGCCCCGCGTTTGCCTCGCACAACCTCCGCTCCGTGGCCCACGCGGCCACCTGCGCGCGGCGGGCCGGGCTGCGCCCGGAGGACTTCGAGATCCAGGTCCTGCGGGGGCTCGGCGACGAGCTGCAGGACGCGGTCGCCGGCGCCGGGCTCAGGTGCCGCACCTACTGCCCCGTGGGAGACATGGTCTCCGGGATGGCCTACCTGGTGCGACGCCTGCTGGAGAACACGTCAAACGCTTCCTTCCTCGCCGACCAGGCGAGCGGATCCGACCTCGAGGAGCTGCTGCGAGCACCATGACGGTTACAGGCTTCCGCAACGAAACCCTGCTCGACCTTCGGCGCGGTCACGAGCGCGACCGTCTCATCGCGGCGCTCGCCGAGGTCGATGCCGCCAGGCCGGTCTCCGTGCCCCTGATCGTCGGCGGCGAAAGACGTCTCGACCCCACCCTCGCCTCGCTCGACCCGGGCAGTCCCGATCGGGTCGTCGCGGCGGCGACCGTTGCCGCCGAGCACGAGGTCAGCGCCGCCGTCACGGCGGCCGCAGCCGCCGCGCGAGGGTGGGGCGAGACGCCTGCGGAGAATCGGGCCGAAATCCTCTCGCGCGCCGCCGGTCACCTTCGGGGGCGCCGCTACGAGCTGACTGCGCTGGAGGTGAGGGAGTGCGCGAAGCCCTGGGGCGAGGCCGACGCCGACGTGTGCGAGGCGATCGACTTCCTCGAGTACTACGCGGCGCACGCCGCCGAGCTCGAGGCCGGCCCGGATCTGATCCAGCTCCCCGGCGAGCGGAACTCACTCCGTTACCGGGCGCGCGGGGTCGTCGCGGTGATCGCCCCGTGGAACTTCCCGATCGCGATCGCGGCCGGGATGACCGCGGCGGCGCTGGCGACCGGCAACGCTGTCTGCCTGAAGCCCGCCGAGCAGTCCCCGGGCTGCGCGTCGGCGCTCGTGGAAGCGCTGGAGAGCGGGGGCGTCCCGGCCGGCGCGATCAACCTGCTGCCGGGGGAGGGGGAGGTCGGCGCCGCCCTCGTCGCCGATCCCGGCGTGCACACGATCGCGTTCACCGGCTCCGCCGCGGTGGGGCTCGAGATCCTCCGCCGCGCCGCCGAGCCGGCGCCGGGCCAGAAGCACCTCAAGCGGGTGATCGCCGAGATGGGCGGCAAGAACTGCCTGATCGTCGACGCCGATGCCGACCTCGACGACGTCGTCCCCGCGGTCCTGCGGTCCGCGTTCGGCTTCGCCGGGCAGAAGTGCTCGGCGGCGGCTCGGGTGCTCGCGTCGGAGCGGATCGCCGACGCGCTCTTCAGCCGACTGAAGGGCGCGCTCGACACGTTGTCGGTCGGCCAGGCCGAGACGTTCGGCATCGACGTGCCGCCCGTGATCGAGGCGTCCTCCCGAGATCGGCTCGAGGCCGCCGTCTCGCAGGCGGCGGCGGGCGGCGCCACGGTCGACCGCGTCGGCGAGGTCCCGGGCGGCGACGGCTTCTTCGTCGCGCCGGCCTTGATCGGCGACGTCGACGCCGATGCGCCCGTCGCGCGCGAAGAGCTCTTCGGGCCGGTTCTCACGCTCGAGACGGTCGCCGACGTCGAGGCGGCGTGCGAGCTGGTCGACGGCCAGCCGCAGGCGCTCACCGGCGGGCTCTTCTCCCGCAATCCCCGCACGATCGCGATGGTCGCCCGCCGCACTCCGGTCGGAAACCTGTACGTCAACCGCGGCACCACGGGGGCGATGGTCGGGCGCCAGCCGTTCGGCGGCAACCGCCTCTCGGGGACGGGGACCAAGGTGGGCTGCCCGGAATACCTGCTTCACTTCGTCGAGCCCGTCGTCGTCACCGAGAACACCGTCAGGCACGGGTTGGCCCCGTGAGCTGGGGTGAGCGCCGGGTTTGAACACGAGGGATCGCGCGTTCAGTCCCTGGTCGACGCCCTGAGCGTCTCGCTCGGCCGGCCCGTGCTCCTTGACGACTCGGACCTCGCGCCGATCGCCTTCAGTCGCCAGTGGGACGTCGACGACGTGCGCAGCCAGAGCATCCTCGGGCGCGGCGTCTCCGCGAGCGTGCGCGAGCAGCTGCTCGCGCAGGGGATCGCCACGGCGAGGGACGTCGTGCACACGGCCGACGACCCCGCGCTGGGCATGGAGGAGAGGGTCTGCATGCCGGTCCGCAACGGCGCGGGCGTGCTCGGCTACATCTGGCTGCTCAATCTCCACTCGGAGCTCACCGAGGTCGAGCTCGAGCGGCTGCGCGGGGCTGCTGACGAGATCGCCACCCACCTCGCCGGGCACCTCGATCGCGACATCGCCGACGAGGCGGCGCTGCTCGCGGCCCTCTGCGACCCCGCGCCGGAGGCCCGCGAGCGGGCGGCGGCCGAAGCGCAGGCTCGCGGCGTCCTGCCCGACGAACGGCTGGTGCTCTGCCTGCTCGGCTCGCGCCGGCCCGGAGGCGACCCTCTCGGCGCGGCCCGGAGGTCGGTGCGGCGGCTCTCCGTCGGGCGCGCGATCGCCGCCACCGCCGGCTCCGGAGCGGTCCTCGCCGCTTCGCTCGGGGACCCCGTGCTGCGCATGCTGGCGCCGCGAGACGTCGGAGCCTGGGTGCGTGAGGTGAGCATCGCGCCGGCCGTCGCCGTCGGCCAGTCCGCGCCGGCGACGCTGCGCACGCTCGACGAGGCGTTCCGCCAGGCCGGAATCGCGCTCCGCGTCGCCCTCGGTCGCCCGGCGCTCGAGGGTTCCGCGGCCTGGGAGGGGCTCGGCGCCGACCGGCTCGTGGCGCAACTTCCGGCGACCGCGCTCGCGGACGTGCCCGAGGCCCTTGCGCACCTGATCCTCGGGGAGCCGGACCTGGCTGAGACCCTCGCCACGTTCCTCGACGTCGCCGGGGACGTGAAAGCGGCGGCTGAGGCGCTCTCGCTCCACCGCAGCGGGCTCTACTACCGGTTGCGTCGCATCGAGGAGAAGACGGGACTGGACCTCAAGGACGGCGGCGATCGGCTCCTGGCCCATCTGGCGATCCGCGCCTCCGGCCTCGCGGCGCTCGGCTGACCACCCGGTCGAGACACCCACGCGGCGCGGGATGGGTACGACCGGATTTCCGGATGGGCGCACTGCCCAAGTTTTCAGCAGCGGCCGGCGCCAAAACTCGAAGATGGTTCGCGCGTTCTGGGTCTGTCGGCCGGTGGCGCCGCGGCCACGGGCACCACTGAGGGCGCACCCGAGGATCCGGACGAAGTCGGGAGGAGCTGTGGGGAGCGCGGGGTATATGAGGAAGGGACCGCCCCAAACGTCCCGGAGGTTCTCTTGCGCTGCCCTGCTCTGTCGACCGGTCTGCGCCGCGCGCTCGCGGCGCTGCTCGTCGTTCCCTGTCTGCTGATCGCACCGGCCGCCGCCTCGGCGGGGACGATCGTCGCCGACAACGGCTTCAGGCCCGATCCCGACGGGTTCTCCTTCCCCAATTACGGCGCCGAAAAGGGCTACGCCGGCCTCGACGCCGCTCAGATGGAGCGGATCTACGGGCCGGGGGTGTGCCTGGCCGGCGGCAGCGGCAGGTGCGTGCTGACCCCGACCGTTCGGCTCTACGAGAGGGTCATCAACCGCGAATCGGCGGGCGGGCACTGCTTCGGCTTCGCGACGCTCTCGGAGCTGATCTACAAGGGCTACCTGCCGCGGTTCGGCTACCCGACCGTCTCGTCTTTCGACCCCGGCGCCACGAGCGCGTTCGCCCTCGAGATCGAAGGCAACCGGCTGCTGCAGCGCTCGATCTCGCGCGCCTTCGCCTTCCAGGGCCTCGCCTCGATCCGGGAAAACACGGTGGTCGGCACCCCGGTGCAGGTGCTGAACGCGCTGCTGCACGGCGCTCTCGACCCGAAGTCGAAGGAGATCTGGACCTTCGCGATCTTCCAGTACGGGATGACGGCCGGGCACGCGATCACCCCCTACGCGGTCGAAGACATGGGCAACGGCATCTACGACGTGCTCGTCTACGACAACAACTGGCCGGACAACGCCGACCGCAGGCTGGAGATCGACACCAAGACCGATACCTGGAGCTACTACGCGACGATCTCGCCGGGCTACCCGGAAGCGCAGTACGAAGGCAACGCGAAGTCGAAGACGCTGCTGCTGATGCCGGTGACGCCCGGGCTCGGCGTCCAACCCTGCCCGTTCTGCGCCGGCCGCCAGGGCCTCGGCTCGAAGCGCAACGAGCTGCGCCTCGACGGCACCGGCTCCGAACACGCCCACTTCCTGATCACCGACGAGAAGGGCCGCCAGACCGGTTTCAAGCGCGGCCGCTTCGTCAACCGGATCCCGGGCGCCGAAATCCTGCCCCGCACCTCGGGCGGCTACCGCAAGCTGTCGAGCGGCAGGCTGTTCGCCGACTCGCCGGCGCCCGTGGTCCGCCTCCCCAAGGGGGTCGAATTCAAGGTCGCGATCGACGGCCGCCGGCTGAAGCGGCGCGACCGCGAGACCCTCAGCCTGGTCGGGCCCACCTACGACGCCACGGTCGAAAACCTGATCATGGGCCCGAACCAGACCGCTGAGGTCGCTCTCTCGCCGAAGGGCAACGCGATCACCTACGCGCCCAGCGCCCGGACGGTCTCGCCGGCGATCTCCCTCGGCGCCGAAGCGAAGGGGGTCGGCTACCAGGTGACCGTCGCCGCCGTCGGCGCCCCCAAGGGCACCAGCCTCACCTTCGTCAAGCAGCCGAAGCGGCAGCTGATGTGGTTCGGCGACGACACCGCCAAGCGGCGCGTCTACCGGCTGACGATCCGTCGCGTCGACGCTGACCTGAAGCAGGAAACCTTCACCCGCTCCGTCGCGATCAGCGGGCGCCAACAGGCCTTCCTGTACTACGGCCCGCTGGCCAAGCCCAAGGGCACCGCGAAGATCGTCGTCTACGCGCCGGGCCGCAGGAGGCACACGGTGAAGGTGATCCCGATCGATTGACCCCCGGAGGGGCGGACCCTCTGAAGAGATCTCGCGGCGAGTCGCTCAGCTCGCCCGCCCGAGGACGCGGGCCCGGGCCGCGGCGAGCTCCTCGTCGCTGAGCACGCCTTCGGCGTGCAGGGCGCTGAGGCGCTCGAGCTGCCCCGCCGCCCTGCCTTCAGCGGCGTGCGCCGGCCGCTGGGCGCTGAAGCTGAGCTCAGGATGGGCACGGTCGAGCCGCTCGTAGTCTTCCTCGGTCAGCGTCAGCTTGCGGCGCGAGAGCAGCCCGCCCTTGCTCGTCATGTAGCGGCGCTCCTGGCGCTCGGCTTCGGACCGCTTCAGCCAGTCCTGGCCTTCCTCGATCGAGTAGGCGTCGTCCTCTCCGTGCAGCGCGGCCAGGAGGCGCTGGTAGCAGTCGGCTCCCCGCTTGATCACGCGCTCGCCGTCGTCGGCCGCGGGTGGGCCGAGATGCCCCGCGGCCCTCGCCTTGTCCCAGGCGAGCAGCTCCAGCGCGACCGTGCCGGCCTGAGTGTTCAGGTCGATCTGCCGGCGGCCCACCTTCTTCCCGCAACCACAGAAGCACCTCATGACCCGGAGGATCCCAGGTGCGTGGCCGCGCCGGGGCGCGCGGGGGGGCCGGGCGGTCTGAGATCGTCCGCGACGAGATGCAGGTCGACCGGGACCACCCCTCGGGTTTGACGGACCGCGCCGAGCGGACCCTGCTCGAGGACGCCTGGCGGGCGGTCGCCCCTGCGGCGGAGCCGCCGGGACCGCTGAGCGTGACCGGCGCGGGCGGTGGGCTGTGGTCGCGGCTCGCGGTCGAGGAGACGGCGGTCGCCTGCGTCGGGGCGGCGCTGCTGGCGGCGGCGGAGCTGGGCCGGGGGCGCGGCGCCGAGCCGGGCGAGCCGAGCCTGGACCGGGAGGGAGTCACCGCCGCGGTCCGCAGCGAGCGGTGCTTCAGCCTCGGAGGCGAGGCGCCTGGCGGCCTGTTCGCGCCGCTCTCGCGGTTCTGGGAGGCGGCCGACGGCTGGGTGCGGACGCACGCCAACTACCCCTGGCACCGCGAGGCGCTGCTGCGAGCGCTCGGGGGCGCGGACGAGGACGGGGTGGCCGACGCGATCGCCGCGCTCCCGGCCGAGGAGGTCGAGGCGCGCGTCTTCGCGGCGGGCGGCGTGGCCGCCGCGGTGCGCTCGGCGCCGGCGTGGGACGCGCACCCCCAGGGCCGTGCGGTGGCGGCGGAGCCGCTGGTCGACGGGCGTGAGATCGCCGGCGCCGCTCCTCGCCGGCGGCCGCCGGGCGCGCTGCCGGCGAGCGGGGTGCGGGTGCTCGACCTGACCCGGGTGATCGCCGGCCCGGTCTGCACCCGCTTCCTCGGCGCGCTCGGGGCCGACGTCCTCCGCCTCGACCCGCCGGCCCGGCCGGACCTGTCCCCGGGTCTGCCTGCCGACACCCTGCTCGGCAAGCGCAGCGCCTTCCTCGACCTCACCGTCGCCGAGGACCGCGCCGAGTTGGAGGCGCTTCTCGCGGCCGCCGACGTGGTCGTCGCGGGCTACCGTCCCGGCGCGCTCGAGCGCTTCGGGCTCGGCGCCGAGGAGCTGGCCGAGCGTCACCCGGGTCTGGTGATCGTCGCGCTCGACGCCTGGGGGTGGAGCGGGCCGTGGGCGGGACGGCGCGGTTTCGACAGCATCGTCCAGGCCGCCTGCGGGATCGCCGCGGCCGAGTCGTCGGACGGGACGACGCCGGGCGCCCTGCCGTGCCAGCTGCTCGACCACGGCACCGGCTACCTCGCCGCCGCGGCGTCGCTCTGCGCGCTGCGCCGGCAGGAAGTCGAGGGCGGCACCCTGATCAGGCGGCTCGCGCTGGCGCGCACGGCGCGCCTGCTTGCGGGTGCCTCGGAGCGCCCCGACCCCGCCGCCCCCGCCCACGGCGCCGCCGCGCCCACCGAGCCGCCGTCGCTCGTTGATCTCACCGGCCGCGCCGGCCCGGTCGAGGCGGTCCCGCCGCCGGGCGCGCTCGCCGGCAGGCCGCTGGAGTGGCCGCAGCCGGTCTCCCTCTACGGCCGCGACCGCGCCGCCTGGCTGCCGGTCACCTGAGCGATCCGCGCTTCGGCCTGCGCCGGGCGCCGGTCGGCCCCGTTTCGGAACGTTCTCGTCTACGGTGGACCGGGCAACAGGGGCGAGGAAGGGGATAGGGAGATGAGAAGGATTCGAGGCAGGGTCCCGAGGGCTGCGGTCGTGTCCGGGGCGACGGCGTTGCTGGTCGCGATGGCGCTGACCGGGATCGCGACGGCGGAAAAGCCGGTCAAGGTCCGGGCCGGGAACCTCGAACTCACCGCCAACGGCGGCTTCAGGCCGAAGGCGCTGTCGAAGACGAAGTGGACGCCGATCACCTTCAACGTCTCCGGCGACATCAGGACCATCGACGGCACCCACCCGCCCGCGATCGACGAATTCATCCTCGAACCGACAAGAACGGCAAGATCGACGTCAGCGGGGTGCCGGTCTGCAAGGTCGGCAAGCTCCAGGCGACCGACACCAAGCACGCCGAGGCGGCCTGTCGCCCGGCGATCATCGGCACCGGCCACGCGACCGCCGGGATCGAATTCGCCGAATCGCCGGAAATCGACGCGAAGAGCAAGATCATCGCCTTCAACGGCGGCGTCAAGGGCGGGGTGACGACGCTCTACATCCACGCCTACATCACCGTGCCGACCCCGGCGGCGATCGTCTCCACGGTGAAGATCACGAAGATCCACAAAGGCCGCTACGGCACCCTCGCGATCACCACGATCCCGAAGATCGCCGGCGGCGCGGGCTCGGTCAAGCACCTCGACCTGAAGATCACCCGCAAGGGGGTGCTGCAGGCCAGATGCACCGACGGCAAGCTGCAGGCGCGCGGCTCCGCGCACTTCACCGACGGCACCAAGCTCAGCGCGGCGGTGGTGCGGACCTGCACCCCGAAGCCCTGGTCAAGGGCCGCGGAAACGCTTCGTAAGTCGACGCACTCGCCGCCGGGGGACGGCGAGTGCGTCGCTGAAGACCCGAGCTACTTCGCCTCCTTGGCGGGTGACTCGAAGTGGAGGATCGCCAGCTTCGTCGCCATGCCCTCCTCCTTCTCCTCGGCGAGGCGGCCGGCGGCTTCGCCCTGGATCTCGAGGGCGCGGTCGAGGGTGTCCACGAGGACCTTGTTGAGCTCCTTCCAGCCCTTTTCGTCGAGGACGAGCGGCGTCCGCGTCACGTGCGAGTCGGTGCGGGCGTCGATCGTGCCGGCGACGAGGGCCTCGGTGGAGTCTTTTCCGATCGCCTCGAGGGCGACGCCGGAGATGCCCTTGCGGGCCGAGGCCGGGATCTTCTCCCAGTCCGACTCGCTGAAGAAGGCACGCTCGGTGGCGCGGTAGAAGTGCTCGACGGCACCGCGCCGGGGCTCGGTTTTGACCAGTTCGACGCAGTCGTATTCGAGCAGCGTTTTGACGTGGTAGCTGACGTTGCCGAGCGGCTCGCCCAGTTCCTGGGCGAGCTGGTTGGGGCTCGAGATGCCCTTGTGCAGCGAGGTGAGGATCTTCACGCGCAGCGGGTGCGCGAGCGCCTTCGCAAGCTGTTGGGTGATGCCCTCTGGAGAGGTTTTCGTCTGAGGCATGGGGGGGACCTCCAATTGGTCTTCGGACAGCCGGGGGTGGCTTGTTGGTGGGGATACCAGCCTGTACTTAGGCTGGTCTCTCGTTCAAGTATTCCAAAGCGCTCCGCTGAATCCCCTCTCGACGGAGAGTTGCCAAGCGGACGGGAGCGGTTCTGTACTGAACTTGACATCGATTGGTGACAGCAATTAGGAACGGGATGGTGTCTCTAGAGGGTCCCCTCGGTGCACGCTCGCCTTCTCGAAGCGTCTGGCCGAGACCGCATTGGGGAGGCGAGCGCGCTGTTTGCGCGCGAGGCTCGCGGTGGGGGGAGAGTCGGCGCGCGCACGCGCTTAACCGGCCCATGAGAGCCAGCGTCAGGGGCGGGCAGTAGGGATGGCACCCGATCTCGGGCGGCTGGTCCAGACGTGGCCGTTCGCGGCCTCGTTGGCGGTTGCGGCGAGGGCGCGGACGCGGCGGGAGGCGCGCCGGCGGGAGGCGCTGAACGAGGCCCTGCACGAGCTGCGCCGGCCGCTTCAGGTCCTCGCCCTGGCCGAGCGCCCGGGGCGTTCCGCCGGCGGGGACGACGTGGCGGTGCCGCTGCGGATGGCGACCGCGGCGCTGGAGCGGATCGAGCGCGAGGTCAACGGCGGCAGCGCCGTGCCGGTGCGCCTCCCGGTCGCGGCGCGGCCGCTGCTGGAAGCCGCGGTGGCGCGCTGGCGGCGCGGGGCGGCGCTCGCGGGCGCCTCCCTGGAGCTGCACTGGCGCGCCGGCGAGGCGGTCCTGGGCGCCGACGAGGTCGAGGTCGCCCAGGCGCTCGACAACCTGATCGTCAACGCGATCGAGCACGGCGGGCCGCGGGTCGCGGTCGAGGGACGGTGCGTGGCGGGCCTGCTGCGCGTCTGGGTGCGCGACTCCGGCGCCCGCTCGCCCCGCCGGCGGCGCCCTGCCGGGCTGGGGCCGCGGCTCTCCGGCCGGCGCCGCCACGGCCACGGGCTGCGGGTGGTGAGGCGGGTCGCCGCCGAACACGGGGGGCGGTTCGAGCTGCGGCGCTCGGCGGCCGGCACCGAGGCGGTCCTCGAGCTGCCGTTGCTGGGGGCGGGGGAGCGCCGGTGAGCCGCCGTGGCCGGGCGCTGGCCTTCCTCCTGGCGGCGGTTCTCGCGGCCGCCACCGCCGCGGCGATCGCCGACGGCTACGGCAGTCGGGTCGCCCGCGGCTACGGCGCCCTGCGGCCGGTGCTGGTCGCCGGCGCGGAGCTCCCGGCCGGCCGGGCGATCGGACCGAGCGCCGCGGCGACCTTGGAGGTCCGCCGGGTACCGGCGCGCTTCGTCCCGCCCGGCGCCCTGGAGTCCGCGGCGGAAGCGGTCGGGCTGGCGCCGGCGGCGACGATCCCGGCCGGCGCCTACCTGCTCGGCCAGCAGCTGCGGCCGCCGCGCCCCCGGGGCGCGGCCGGCCCTCGCCTCGGGCACGGCCGACGCCCGGTCGAGATCGCCGTCAGCGGCGCCGCGGCGCTGACCGTCTCCGGCGCCGACCCGGCCGGCGGCCGGGTCGACCTCGTCGTCACCGCCGAACCGAGCGGGTCTGGCCCGGGACGCACCTACGTCGCCGCGTCCTCGGTGCCGCTGCTCGACCTCGGTCTCGGCCCCGAAGGCGAGCAGGCCGGCGGGACGGCGATGGCCACCGTCGGCCTTACCAGGCCGCAGGCCCTGCGCCTGATCGCCGCCGAGAGCTTCGCCCGCCAGGTCACGATCCTCCCGGCGGGGTGAGCGTGGCGGCCCGGGAGCGCAGCGTCGCCGAGCTCGCCGCCGCGCTGCGCGGGCGCCTGGTCGAGCGCCGCCGTGCCGTCGCTGCCGCCGGCGGCAGCGAGGCCGCCGAGCTCCCCGCGGCCGCCCGCGAGCTGGTCGAGGAGCGGGCGGCGCTGCTGCCGGCGGCGCTGCGCGAGGAGGTAGCGGCGCGGATCGTCCGCGACAGCGTCGGTCTCGGCCCGCTCGAGGAGCTGCTCGCCGACTCCGCCGTCGAGGAGGTGATGGTGAACGGGCCCGGCCGGGTCTACGTCGAGCGCCGGGGCCGGATCGAGCCGACCGAGGTCGCCTTCGCCGACGAGGAGGAGCTGCGCAACGCGATCGAGCGGATCCTGGCGCCGCTCGGTCGCCGGGTCGACGAGCTCAGCCCGATGGTCGACGCCCGCCTCGCCGACGGCTCCCGCGTCAACGTCGTGATCCCGCCGCTGGCGATCGACGGGCCGGCGCTCTCGATCCGCCGCTTCGGCGCCCGCCGACCCGGACCCGAGGACCTCGTCGCCCTCGGCACGCTCACCCCTGCCCAGCGCGACCTGCTGGCGACGGCGGTGGCCGCTCGTCGCAGCGTCCTGGTCAGCGGCGGAACCGGCTCCGGCAAGACGACCCTGCTGAACGCCCTCTCCAGCTTCGTCGCCCCGGCCGAGCGGGTGGTGACGATCGAGGACGCCGCCGAGCTGCGGTTGCAGCAGCCACACGTGGTCCGGCTGGAGAGCCGCCCGGCCGGGATCGAGGGTCGCGGCGAGGTGACGATCCGCGACCTCCTGCGCAACGCCCTGCGGATGCGGCCCGACCGGATCGTGATCGGCGAGGTGCGCGGGCCGGAGGCACTCGACCTGCTGACCGCGCTCAACACCGGCCACGACGGCGCCCTCTCCACGGTCCACGCCAACTCGCCCGCCGACGCGCTGGCCCGGCTGGAGACGCTGGCGCTGATGGCCGGGGTGGGGCTGCCGCACGCGGCGATCGCCGAGCAGGTGCAGCGCGGGATCGACCTCGTCGTCCATATAGAGAGAGCGCCCGACGGGGCGCGCCGCGTGAGCGAGATCGCCGAGGTGGTGCGGGCGGCGGGCGGCACCGCGGTCCGAGCGCTCGGGGCGGAGGAGCGGTGAGCGGCGCCGGCGGGCCGCTGCCGCTGCTGGTCGGCGCCGCCGCCGGGGCGCTGGCGGCGCTGGCGGTCCGCGAGGCGGTCCTCGCCAGTCCCGCCGCCGCCCGCTGGCTGCGGACTGCGCTGGAGCCGCTGCGGCGGGCCGGGCGGGAGGGGTACGCGCCCTCGACCCTCGAGCGCCGCCGCCTCGCTGCGCTCGGCGCCGCCGCCGCGGCGTTCGGGGGCTGGCTCCTGGTCGGGCCGGGGCCGGCGCTGCCGCTCGCGATCGGCGGGCCGGCGCTTGCCGCCTGGGCGATCTCCAGCCGCCGGCGCCGCTACCGGACGGCGGTCGAGCGCTCGCTGCCCGAAGTCGCGACCGCGGTGGCCGACTCGCTCAGCGCCGGGCGCTCGCTGCGCGCCTCGCTGCCGGCGGCCGCCGCCTACCTCGACGGGCCGCCGGCCGCCGAGCTGGCCCGGCTCGGCGCCGAGCTCGACCTCGGCGCGCCGACCGCGGAGGCGATCGCCGCCTGGCGCCGGCGGGTGCGCTCGGAGCGGGTCGACGCCTTCGCCGCGGCGCTGCTCAGCCAGCGGCTCGCCGGCGGCGACCTCGCCGGGCTCCTGCGGCGCTTCGCGGCCGGCGCGGCGGAGCGCGACCGGGTCGCCGAGGACGCCCGCTCGGCGACCGCCCAGGCTCGCTTCACCGGCCTGTTGGTGGTGGCGATGCCGAGCGGCGGCGCCCTCTTCGCCGAGCTGATCGAGCCCGGCTTCCTCGCCAAGCTGCTCGCCTCGCCCGCCTCCGCGGTGCTGCTGGCCCTGGCCGCGGCGCTGCAGGTCGTCGGCTTCGTCGCGATCCGCCGCTTCTCCCGGGTGGTCGATTGAGCGCGGCCGCGCCGCTTGCGGCCCTGGCCATCCTGCTCGGGTTCGGCGCCGCCCGCGAGCTGCTCGCCGGGCGCGGTCGTCCGGCGTCGCCGCCGCGCTCCGCGCTCGGGGCGCGCTCGGCCGGGGCGGCGCTGCGGCTCGGGCTGCCCGGGCGCCTGCGCCGCTCCGGCCTGCAGGCGCGGCTGTCGCTCGGTGCTGTGCTCGCGGCGAAGCTCGCGACCGCCGCCTGCGGCGGGCTCGCCGCCACCGTGGCCGCTCCCGCGGCGCCCGGTCGCACGGCGCTGCTCGTCGCGGTGGCGCTGCCGGCCGCCGGCTTCCTCGTCCCCGACGCCCTGTTGGAGCGCGAGGCGCGCCGCCGGCAGCGCCGGCTCGTCGCCTCCCTTCCCGACGCGCTCGACCTGCTCGCGGTCAGCGTCGTCTCCGGCCGCGGGCCGGCCGCGGGCCTCGAACAGCTGGCGCGGGCGGGGGAGGGGCCGCTGGCCGAGGAGCTGCGGGTCCTCGCCGCCGAAGTCGGCTGCGGAACTCCGCTCAGCGCCGCCCTCACCGCGCTGCGCTCGCGCGTGCCGGGCAGCGAGCTTGCGACGCTGGTCGCCTCGATCGAGCGCTCGCGCCGCTTCGGCTCCCCGCTCGCCGACCAGCTTCGCCGTCAGGCGACCGCCCTGCGCCGCGACAGCCGCCGCGCGGTCGAGGAGCGCGCCGCCCGCGCCGCGCCGAAGATCCAACTCGTCGTCGCCCTCGTCCTCGTCCCCTCGGTCCTGCTGATGATCGCCGCCGGCCTGATCGCCAACGCCGGCACCCTGCTCGCGGGATTCTGAGCCGGCTCGGAGCGCCCGCGCCGCTCAGGCGGCGGGGCTCGTTTCGGCCGCCTCGTCGCGCAGGCGCTTCGCCACCGCGCCGGAGGCGGCGCAGATCGTGTCCAGCTCGGCGGCGTTCTCCTTGTGGCCCTTGACGTAGCAGCAGAGGGTGCCGTCGACCAGCTCGAAGGCGAACTTCTTCGGGGTCGATTCGGTCAGCCAGACGATGAAGGTGGGGGCGAAGAGGCGGCGCAGCCAGATCGGGTCCTGCTCCTTGCCGGCGAAGATCTCGTACTTGTCGTCGAGCGCCTCGCTCTCCAGCTTCACCCGCTCTTTGGAGCGGCGGAAGACGTCCTCGAACTTCTCCAGGGCCTTGAGGCCGAACTTGCGCTGGCAGTAGAGCTCGGGGACGTGGGCGACGCACTCGGGAACCTCGATCAGGCCCAGCGTGTAGTGGTAGTAGCTGGTCTGTCGGTTGCCGTCGCTGTCGGTGGTCTCCTCCTCGTAGGTATAGAGAGCGAGGGTCCCGTCGAAGCCCTCGGCGATCCGCCCGGTCAGGGTCCGCTCGGCGTAGCGGTCGTCGCCCTTGCGCAGCAGCGGCGTCGCCCGCGGCAGCGTCCCGCGCCCGGCCAGGGCGAGGCCGCGCTGATCGGCGTAGACCTGGAAGAAGGAGTCGGCCGCCTTCGAGTCGGCGATCGCGAAGACGATCCCGAGCACGATCAACAGCGCCACCACGGCGGCGGCCAGACCCAGCACCGGGCCGGCTACCGCGCCCGCCCCGACGCCGGCGAGGAGGACGAGGACGACGGTGAGCACCCGCGTCAGCGTCTTGCGCATCAGCCGCTTGAAGTGGTAGCCGCGCAGGTCGTTGGCGTCGTCGGGCACCTGGAGGGGGCCCGCTTCGGCCGAGGGCGGCGGCGCCTGCTCAGACGGCGCGGGCGCCTCGGTTGACGGCGGCGGTGCCTCCGTCGAGAGCGGCGGGACTTCCTCGGGCGTGCTCACGAGCAGAACCTACCGTCCCCCGGGGCGGATGCAAATGGGGTTGCAGGGGTGGGGGGTGTTGCAAAGTGGGGGAGTGTGGGTTATTGTGGCGCTCGAGTTGAAGCCCAGGACCGGGGTGGTGAGGCTCCTCCCACCTCATCACTCCGGTCCAACTCTTCTCTTCCGGCCCTCCCGCTCAGAAAGGACTCGCCGAGGTGGCATTTCGGGGTCTCTACGAGCACAGCCTCGACGCCAAGGATCGGCTCACGGTTCCCTCCCGGTTCCGCGCCTCCCTCGCTGACGGAGTGGTTCTGTCCAAGGGCTTCGACCCCTGCGTCTGGGTCCACACGACCGAGGAGTTCGAGCAGCTCTCCGACCGCTTCCTCTCGCCGCACAGCCCCTTCGGCCGCGACGCCAGGCAGCTGCGTCGTCGCTTCCACGGTGGCTCCTTCGACGAGAAGCTCGACTCCGCCGGTCGGATCCGCATCCCCAAGCCGCTGATCGACCATGCCGGTCTCGACGGCAACTGCGTCGTGGTCGGGACGGGGGAGTACATCGAGATCTGGAACGCCGAGGCCTGGGCCAAGCAGGAGGAGGAGCTCGACGCCGCCGCCCCCGAGATCGCCGAGGGCCTGGCCGCCGCCGGCACCGCGCAACCATGAGACTCCATGCCGCCCCCCTCCAACACCACCCGCCGACGGGCCGATTTCGGGCCCATGCGTCCCGAATTCGTCCCCTCGACCTCCGGGCGATGACGCACGAGCCGGTTCTCGCGCCGCAGCTGGTGGAGCTGCTCGACCCGGCGCCGGGGGAGACGGCGGTGGACTGCACCTTCGGCGGGGGCGGGCACGCGCGCCTGGTGGCGGACCGGATCGGGCCGCGGGGGACGCTGATCGCGATCGACCGCGACCCGGCTGCGGAGGGGCGCTTTGCCGAGTTCGCCGCGACGGCGGCCTGTCGGACCCGCTTCATCGGCGCGGACTTCGCGGCAGGGCTGGACACCCTGCACGGCGAAGGCATACGCCCAGGGATGATCTACATGGATCTCGGAATGTCATCGATGCAGGTCGACGCCTGGGAGCGCGGCTTCTCCTACGCCTACGACGCGCCTCTCGACATGCGGATGGACACGCGCCAGCGCTTCGACGCCGCCGACCTCGTCAACGAGTGGCCGGAGGCGCGGATCGCCCAGGTCCTGCGCCGCTTCGGCGAGGAGCGCTACGCCGGCGGCATCGCCCGCGAGATCGTCCGGCGGCGGCCGCTCGCCACCACTTCGGAGCTGGTCGCGGCGATCAAGGCCGGGATGCCGGCGGCGGCGCGGTTCGGGGGCGGCCACCCCGCCAAGCGCAGCTTCCAGGCGATCCGGATCGCCGTCAACGGCGAGTTGCAGGCGCTGGAGGAGGCGCTGCCGCTGGCCTGGGAGATGCTGCCGGTCGGCGGCCGCCTCGCGGCGATCTCCTTCCACTCGCTCGAGGACCGGCCGGTCAAGCAGTTCCTCGCCGCCAAGGCGCGCGGCTGCGTCTGCCCGCCCGAGATTCCCGTCTGTGTCTGCGGTCACGAGCCGGAGGCCGAGTTGCTCACGCGCCGCGCTGTCTCGCCCGGTCCGGCCGAGGTCGAAGCCAACCCGCGCTCGCGCTCGGCCCACCTGCGCGCCGCGGTCAAGGTCGCCGAGGCGACCGCCCCGGAGGGTGACGCCTGATGGCCGTCGCCGCCCCCGCCCGCAGGACCGCGCCGGCCCCGCCGCCGTCGCGAACCAGCCCGCCGCCGAAACGGAAATCTCCGAGCCGCAAACCGGCGCCCGCCCGCGGCGCCGCCGCTCCCGCGCGCACCGCGCCGGCGCGGAAACGCAAACAGGGCGGCGCCGGCCCGCGCGCCCGCGCCGCCGCGCCGGCCCGCAGAGCGCCCGCCCGGCGCGCGCCCGCGCGCGCGCCGCAGCGCTCCGAGCGCGCCCGCCGTGCCCTCGCCACGGGTCAGCTGATCCCGCTGGCGGTCGGCCGCACCGCGGTCGCCGTCCGCCACCTTCCGGACTCGGGCCTGATGGTGCGGATGACCCGCGGCCGCGCCTGGATCGCGGTGCTCGGCATCCTCCTCGCGGGGATCGTCGCGCTCAACGTCGTCACTCTCAGCTTCGCCGCCTCCGCCGGCAAGATCGACCAGCAGATCACCGCGCTCGAAGAAGAGAACTCGGTGCTGGGCGGTCGCGAGGCGCAGAAGTTCGGCACCGGCCGGGTCCGCCACGAGGCCGGGGCGCTCGGTCTGGCGATGCCGAACACCGAAGAGCCGCGGGTGATCGAAGCCGGCCGCGACAGCGTCGCGAAGGCGGCGGCGCGACTTGCCGCCGCCGGCGGCTAGGGGCGCCGGATGCGCCTGATCGAGCGCCGGATCGGCCTGCTCTTCGCCGCCTTCCTGCTCTGCTTCCTCGTCATCGTCGGCCGCGCCTTCTGGTTGCAGGGCGTGCAGGGCGACAAGCTCGCCTCCGAGGCGGTCTCCCAGCAGACCGAGACGATCACCGTCCCGGGCCTGCGCGGCGCTCTGCTCGACCGCAGCGGCAACAAGCTCGCCGCCTCCGAAAACGCGGCGACGATCTACGCCACTCCCTACCAGGTGAAGAATCCGCAGCGGACGGCGGCGAAGCTGGCGCCGATCCTCGAACAGGGCAGGGGCCGGGTGCTGAAGGCGCTGACCGCCGAATCTGGCTTCTCCTACGTCGCCCGCAAAGTCGACCTCGGGGTCGCCGCGCAGGTGAAGGCGCTGGAACTGGAAGGGATCGGCGAGCTGCAAGACACCCGCCGCGCCTATCCGCAGGGGGACGTGGCGGGCCAGGTGATCGGCGTCGTCGGCTCCGAAGGCCAGGGCCTGACCGGGCTCGAGGCCGGCGAGGAATCGGTCCTGCGCGGCGAAGACGGCGAACGGCGCCTGGTCAACGACGCGCTCGGCGAACCGATCCGCACCGAAACGGTGAAGGAAGCGAGCAACGGCGAAGACGTCCAGCTCACCCTCGACCCGGTGATCCAGGGGGAGGCCGAACGGGCGCTGGCCGAAGTCGGCGAAACGTACTCGCCGAAGGGCGCGACGGCGATCGTCGTCGACCCGCGCAGCTCGCAGGTCCTGGCGATGGCCAACTGGCCGCCGGTCAACCCCGCCGACCTCTCCGGAGTCAGCAACGAAGACCTGATGAACAGGGCGACCGGGTTCAACTACGAACCGGGCTCGACCTTCAAGGCGTTCACCGTCTCCGCCGCGCTGGAAGAAGGGCTCGTCACTCCGACGACCGAATTCGTCCTGCCGCCCGAACTCCACGTCGCCGACCGGACGATCAAAGACGCCGAGGAACGCGGCACCGAAACGATGAGCGTCGGGCGGATCCTTGCCCAGTCCTCGAACATCGGCGCGGTGACGATCGGCCTCAAGGTCGGCGCGACGAAGTTCAGCAAGTGGATCGAACGCTTCGGCTTCGGCCGCCCGACCGGGGTGCAGTTCCCCGGCGAGGAACGCGGCATCGTCCCGAAGCTGAGCGAATACTCGGGCTCGACCATGGGCAACATGCCGATGGGCCAGGGCCTGGCGGTGACGCCGATGCAGATGGTCGCCGGCTACACCGCGATCGCCGACAACGGGATCCTCAGGCCGCCGCAGCTGATCAAGCGGATCGGCGAGCGCGAGGTCCGCGAGCCGAAGGGCCACCGGGTGATCTCGGCCAAAGTCGCCACCGAGGTGCGGGAAATGCTCGAGGGCGTGCTGGCGCCGGGCGGGACCGCCTCGGAGGTCAGCGTTCCCGGCTACACCCTGGGCGGCAAGACCGGCACCGCGCAGGTGGCTGAAAACGGCGGCTACTCGGAAACCAAGTACGTCGCCTCGTTCATCGGCTTCGCCCCGGCTCAGCACCCGCAGTTCCTGGCGGCGGTGATCGTCGACCAGCCGCAGGGGGATATCTACGGTGGGTCGGTCGCGGCGCCGGCATTCGGCAAGATCGCCGCGTTTTCCCTTCCGTACCTCGGAGTTCCGCAGGAATAGAGGCACCCGACAGGGGCACCCGACCCCCGGCCTAGACTGCGATGCGCATGAGACTGGACGAGCTGGCCGCGGCGGTTGCCGGGGCGCGAATCATGGGCGATGGCGCCGTCGAGGTCCGGAACCTCGCCTACGACAGCCGCAAGGCCGGCCCCGGGACGCTGTTCTTCTGCGTGCCCGGGGAGAGGGTCGACGGGCACGGGTTCGCCGCGCGGGTGGTCGAGGCGGGAGCCGCCGGCCTGGTGGTGGAGAGGCAGCTGGACGTCGCGGCGCCGCAGTTGGTCGTCAGCGACGCGCGGGCGGCGATGGCGCCGCTGGCGGCGCGCTTCCAGGGCGATCCGACGGTGACGCTGCGGGTGGTCGCGGTGACCGGGACCAACGGCAAGACGACGACGGCGTTCCTCGTCCGCGAGATCCTCGAGGCGGCGGGGGTCCGGTGTGGGCTGATGGGGACGGTGAAGCAGGTCGTCGGCGGTGAGGAGGAGGCGGTCGAGCGCACGACGCCGGAGGCGATCGACCTGCAGGCCACCTTCCGGCGCATGCTCGACCAAGGCGACCGTGCCTGCGCGATGGAGGTCTCCTCGCACGCGATGGCCCTGCACCGGGCCGACGCGATCCACTTCGAGGCGGCCGTCTTCACCAACCTCACCCAGGACCACCTCGACTTCCACGAGACGATGGAGGAGTACTTCCAGGCCAAGCGCGAGCTGTTCGCCAGCGGCCCCGGCACCGCGATCGTCAACGTCGACGACCCATACGGACGCCGCCTCGCCGCGGAGCTCGAGTGCGTCACCTTCTCCGCCGAGGGCGCGCCGGCCGATTACAGCGCTCGCGACGTCAGTTTCGACGCCGCCGGCGCCACCTTCACCGTCGCGCAGCGGCCGACGGGCCGGGATGTCGCCGCAGGGACGGCAAGTCGCCCCGTCGGCCTCGCGGTTCGGACCGGGTTGCCGGGGCACTTCAACGTGGCCAACGCGCTGGGGGCGCTGGCGGCGGCCGAGGCGCTCGGGGTGGCGCCCGCGGTCGCGGGCGCGGCGCTCGGCGAGGCGGCGCCGCCGCCGGGGCGGCTGGAGCCGATCGACGAGGGCCAGGGATTCGCGGTCCTGGTCGACTACGCGCACACGCCGGACTCGATGGAGAACGTGCTGCGGGCGGCGCGGCGGCTGACCGAGGGGCGGCTGATCGCCGTCTTCGGCGCCGGCGGCGATCGTGATCGCGACAAGCGGTCGAAGATGGGACGGGCGGGCGCCGACCTCGCAGACCTCGTCGTCGTCACCTCCGACAACCCGCGCTCCGAGGACCCGGCACGGATCGTCGCCGAAGTCGCGGCCGGGGCCCAGGGCGCGCCCGAGCTGGAAATCGAGGTCGACCGGCGGGTGGCGATCGCGCTGGCGCTGGGCCGGGCGCGGCCGGGCGACACCGTCGTCATCGCCGGCAAGGGCCACGAGCAGGGCCAGGAGTTCGAGGACGGGCGCAAGGTCCCGTTCGACGACCGCGAGGTCGCCCGCGAGGAGCTGCGCAGGCTCGGGAGTCCGGCGTGAGGCTGGCGCCGGCCGAGATCGCCGCTGCGCTCGGGGCCGAGGTGCTGGTCGAGGGCGCCGCCACGCCGCCGTGCCGCGCCGTGATCGCCTCCGCCGAGGCCGGCCCCGGCGACCTCTTCTTCGGCCTCCCCGGTGCCCGGCGCGACGGTGGCGAGTTTGCCGCCGACGCGCTCGCGGCCGGCGCCTGGGGTGTGGTCGTCGGCCCCGAGCACGCCAGGGCCGCCGCCGCGGCGAGCGGGACGGGCGCCGACCCAACGACGCGGCAGAGGCTTCAGTCCCATGGGGATCGAAACCTCTACCGCGCCGGCTGGGTCTTCGCGGTCGAGGATCCGCTGGCGGCGATGCAGGCGCTCGCCCGTGCCTGGCGGCGCGCCCTCGGCGCCCGCGTCGTCGGCGTCACCGGCTCGGTCGGCAAGACCTCGGTCAAGGACATCGCCCGGGCGCTTCTGCCGGGCCGCGTTCACGCCAACCGGGAGAACCTCAACACCGAGATCGGCCTGCCGCTGACCGTGCTCGAAGCCCCCGACGACACCGATGTCCTGGTCCTGGAGATGGCGATGCGCGGCCACGGTCAGATCGCCGAGCTGGGCGCGATCGCCGAACCCGACGTCGCCGTGATCACCAACGTCGGCCCCGTCCACGTCGAGCTGCTCGGCTCGGTCGAGGCGATCGCCGCGGCGAAGGCGGAGATTCTCGACGCACTGCGGCCCGACGGCGCAGCCGTCGCTCCGGTCGAGGCCGGCCACCTGGAGCCGCACCTGGCGCGGGCCGGGCGGCTGCTGCGCTTCGGGCCCGGGGGTGACGTCGAGGTGCGCGAGGCGCGCGTCGCCGAGGGGGTGACCGAGGCGCTGGTCTCGACCCCACTCGGCGCCCAGAGCTTCCACTTCCCCTTCGCCGAGGCCCACAACCTGACCAACGCGCTGGCGGCGATCGCCGCCGGGGTCGCGCTCGAGGCGCCGCTGGCGGGGATGGCCGACCGCGCCGCCGACGTAGGATTCTCCCGCTTCCGTGGCGAGCGGCTCACGCTCGGCGACGGGATCGTCCTCGTGAACGACTGTTACAACGCCAACCCGGTGTCGATGCGCGCGGCGCTCGACCATCTCGCCACCCTCGACGCCCCCCGCACGGTGGCGGTGCTGGGCGAGATGGGGGAGCTCGGCCCGGGCGCGCCCGGCTTCCACCGCGGCGTCGGCGAGCACGCGCGGGCGGCAGGGGTCGACCTGGTGGTCGGCGTCGGGCTGCCCGCCCGCGACTACGACCCCGACGAGCTGGTCGCCGACCCGGCAGAGGCGGCCGAGCTGCTGGCGGCCCAGCTGGAGCCCGGCGACGCCGTCCTCGTCAAGGGCTCACGATCGGCCGGCCTGGAGGCCGTCGCCGAGGAGCTGGCGGAGCTGATCTGATGGAGGCCTGCTGATGGGCGTCGTGCTGATCGCGGCGATGGCGGCGATGCTGATCTGCATCTTCCTCGGCCCGAAATTCATCGAGTTCCTGCGCGTCCGCGAGTTCGGCCAGCACATTCGCGAGGACGGGCCTCAGGAGCACCACGCCAAGGCGGGCACGCCGACGATGGGCGGCCTGATCATCTTCGCCTCGATCTGCGTCCCCTTCCTCGTCCTCTCCAACCGCGACGCCCAGAGCCTCGCCGTGTTCGGCGTCGCGATGGGGTGCGCGGCGCTCGGCTTCGCCGACGACTACATCAAGATCGTCAAGCGGCGCTCGCTCGGGCTCCCCGGCCGCTACAAGCTGCTCGGCCAACTGGTTCTCGCCTTCGGCCTCTGGTGGGTGGCGCGCCACCAGGTCGGCCTCGAGCCGATCCTCTACTTCCGCATCGGCGACGGCAGCATCGACCTCGGCCCGGTCCTCTACTTCGTCCTCGTCTTCCTCGTCATCGCCGGGACTTCGAACGGGGTCAACCTCACCGACGGCCTCGACGGCCTCGCCGCCGGCTCCTGCGCGATCGTCCTGCTCGCCTACACGGCGATCACCTTCGTCTCCGGCGAGGAGCAGGACCTGGCGCTGCTCTCCGCCTGCCTGGTCGGCGGCTGCATCGGCTTCCTCTGGTTCAACGCCTTTCCGGCCTCGATCTTCATGGGGGACACCGGCTCGCTCGGGTTGGGCGGCGCGATCGGGGCGCTGGCGGTGATGACCCAGACCGAGGTGCTGCTGATCATCATCGGCGGCATCTTCGTGATCGAGGCGCTCTCGGTCCTGCTCCAGGTCTTCGCCTTCAAAACCTTCCGCCGCCGGGTCCTGCTGATGGCGCCGTTGCACCACCACTTCGAGATGATGGCCTGGTCGGAGACGAAGATCATGCTCCGCTTCTGGATCATCGCCGCGGTCTGCAGCGGGATCGGCTTCACCCTGTACCAGCAGTCGGTCGGGCGCTGAGGGCGCCGGCCGGGCAGGTCCAGTCCCGGTCAGCGTTTCAGCGCCGCTTCGATGGAGCTGACGGCGGCGTCGCCGGCCAGGTCGATCGGCTCGGTGGAGCGGAGGGCTCGGGCGAGGACGAAGGCGCCCTCGAGGCCGGCGAGGAGCTGGATCGCCAGGGTGCGGGCGGCGCCGCGGGGGATGCCGGCGTCGACGAAGCGGACGGTGCCGGCCTCGATCCAGCTTTCGAAGACGTCGGCGCAGGCGCGGCGCATCTCCTCGTCGCAGCTGGAGACCTCGAGCGCGACGGTGGCGATCGGACAGGCGTCGGCGTAGTCCGTCTCGCGCAGGGTCTCGGCGGCGCCGGCGAAGAAGGCGCGTATACCCTCGACGAGGTCGACCTCGGGCCCGACGTATTCCCCCAGCAGCAGTCCGTAGAGGAAGCCGGAGCGGCGCACGGCCGCCGCTCCCAACTGCGATTTGCCGCCGGGGAAAAAGTGGTAGAGCGAGCCGAACGGCGCCCCCGCCTCGGCGAGGATCTGCTTGACCCCGGTCCCCATGTAGCCCTGGCGGCGGAACAGCTCGCCGCTCGAGTCGAGTATCCGCTCCTTCGTCTCGCTGCCCATCCCACCACCTCCAGTCCGCGTTGACGTGTCTGAGGTTTCCCACCGTACGTGGTGGTCAAGCTCAGACACGTCCGGCGGGGGCGATGATACGGTCCCATTCACTAGAGCGATCTATCTATTTTGGCTGAAAAGGGAGGCTGCGATGGCGGAGATCGAGCTCTCGGCGGGGGCGATCGAGTACGGCGACACGGGCGGGGCGGGGCGGCCGTTGGTCGTCCTCTCGGGGCTGGCGATGGACGGGCGGCTCTGGGACGGGGTGGTCGACGAGCTGCGCGGCCAGTTCCGCTGCCTGACCCCGGTGCTGCCGCTCGGGGCCCACCGCCGGCCGATGCGGCCCGACGCCGACCTCTCGCTGCGCGGGATGTCGCGGATCGTCGCCGAGTTCCTCGAGCGCCTCGACCTGCGCGACGCGGTCGTCTGCTTCAACGACTGGGGCGGCGCCCAAACGCTGATCGCCGACGGCGGCGCCGGGCGAATCGGCGCCCTCGTCCTCGTCTCCTGCGAGACCGAGGGCAACTACCCGCCCGGCCTTGCCGGCCGGGCTGCGGGGCTGGCGGCGAAGCTGCCGGGCGGCCTCTGGCTGATGCGGCGGACGCTGCTCTCGCCACGGCTGCGGCGGCTGCCGATGGTCTACGGCCAGATGAGCAAGCGCGGCGTCCCCGACGAGCTGATCCGCTCCTGGCTGGAGCCGCTGGCCCGGCCGGAGATCCGGCGCGACCTGCGCAAGTACGTCGGCGACGTGCGCCGCGGTCGCCGCGACCTCCGCGCCGTCGCCCCGGCCCTGCGCAGCTTCGATCGCCCCGTCCTCGTCGTCTGGGACAGCGAGGGGAAGATGATGCCCAACGACGAGGGCCGCCGGCTCGCCGGGTCCTTTCCCGACGCCCGCCACGTCGAGCTCCCCGGCTGCTTCACCCTGATCCCGATCGACCAGCCGCGGCGCCTCGCCGCCGAGATCCGCCAGTTCGCCCTCGGCTGAGGGCCGAGAGGACGATTTCCCACCTTCATGCGTGGGTTTTCGGCCCGTCGGCGGACAGGTTCGGACGGCCCGAGCGCGAACCTGTCGGGATGAGCGTGCCGCCGCCGAAGCAGATCCGCCCGCCGCTGCCGCGGGGGCCGTTCCTCGTCGTCGGGCTGGCCCGCTCCGGCGCGGCCGTGGCGCGGCTGCTGGCGGCGCGCGGGGAGGCGGTTCGCGGGGTCGACTCCGGGCGGCCCGATGCGGCGGCAGGACTGGCGGGGGGTGGCGTCGAAGTCTTCCTGGATACGGATGGACTGGCACAGCTCGAGGGGACGCGGACGGTCGTCAAGAGCCCGGGTGTACCCCGGGAGGCGCGGGTGATCGCGGCCGCCCTGGAGCGCGGGATCGAGGTCGTCGGAGAGCTGGAGCTGGCCTGGCGGACACTGCCCAACCGCTTCCTCGCGGTGACCGGGACCAACGGCAAGACGACCACGGTCGAGCTGCTCGGCCACCTCTACCGCAGCGCCGGCGAGCCGGTCGCGGTCGCCGGCAACGTCGGCACCGCGCTCTCGGAGCTGACCGGCGAGGTGGAGACCGACGCGACGGTCGTCTGCGAGTGCTCCAGCTTCCAGCTCGAGGACACGACCGAGTTCGCCCCCGAGTGCGCCGTCTTCCTCAACCTCGCCCCCGACCACCTCGACCGCCACGCCGACCTCGACGCCTACCTGGCGGCGAAGCTGCGGATCTTCGCCAACCAGGGCAACGACGACGTCGCCGTCTACAGCGGTGACGACCCGGCTCTGGCCGGGGCCGACCTCGGCGGCTGCGCCCGCCGCGTCGCCTTCTGCCACGGCGCCGGCCCCGACTGCGAGGTGGCGCTGGCCGAGGGGACGATCTTCTACGACGGCGAGCCGCTGCTGGCGGTCTCCGAGCTGGGCCTGTTCGGCGATCACAACGTCGCCAACGCGATGGCCGCTGCTGCGGCGGCGATCTCGCTGGGGCTCGACCGCGACGCCGTCCGCGCCGGCCTGCGCAGCTTCGCCGGCGTCCCGCACCGGCTCGAGCCGGTGGCCGAGATCGCCGGCGTCCGCTTCGTCAACGACTCCAAGGCGACCAACGTCGCCTCGGCCACGGTTGGGATCCGCGCCTTCGACGGCGGCGTCCACGCGATTCTCGGCGGCAGCGAGAAGGGCGAGCCCTACGCGCCGCTGCTCGATCCGGTCCGCGAGCGCTGCGCGGCCTGCTACCTGACCGGAGCCTCCGCCGAGCGGCTGGCCGAGGAGCTGGCGCCGGCGCTCGCCGCCGACGTCCCCCTGCACCGCTGCGCCGACCTCGGGGACGCCGTGCGGCGCGCCGCGGCGGCGGCGCGCCCGGGCGAGGTCGTCCTGCTCTCGCCCGCCTGCGCCAGCTTCGACGCCTTCGAGAACTTCGAGCGCCGCGGCGAGCGCTTCCGCGAGATCGTGGCGGGGCTGGCATGAGCGCCGGCGCGCTCTCGCTGCGCCGCCTCGGCGCCGGCGCCTCGAAGGGCAAGTCGAAGTCGAAGAGGAAGGCGAAGCGCCGCGGCCGCGCCGTCTCGACCGAGTACAACATGCTGCTGACGGCGACCCTGTGCCTGCTGGCGCTGGGCGCGGTGATGGTCTTCTCCGCCAGCTCGACCACCCAGGTCCTCCACGACGGCGGCCTCTCCAACAGCGCCTACTACCTGAAGCGGACCCTGATCTTCGGCGCGATCGGGCTGGTGATCATGCACCTCACCGCCCGCCACGGCCTCGGCGCGGCCCGCCGCCTCACCCCGGTGCTGCTCGGCGGCTCGCTCTTTCTGCTCGTCGCCGTGCTCGGCGCCGGCCAGACCGTCAACGGCGCCAGCCGCTGGATCGGCTCCGGCTCGATGCAGATCCAGCCCTCGGAGCTGGCCAAGGTGGCGCTGATCCTCTACGGGGCCGACATGCTGGCGCGCAAGCCGAGACGGGCGCGCTCGATCCAGGGTTTCATGCCCTTCCTGCTGGTCACCGCGGCGGCCTGCCTGCTGATCCTGCTGGAGCCGGACATGGGGACGGCGATGGTGATCGTCTTCGCCGTCGGCGCGACCCTGATCGCCGCCGGGGCGCGGCCGCGCGACCTCGGCCTGATCGCGCTCGGGATCGGCGTCCTGGCGCTGCTGATGACGATCGTCGAGCCTTACCGGATGGCCCGCCTGACCGGCTTCCTCAACCCCGGCGCGTCCGCCGAAGGCGCCGGCTTCCAGGCCGCCCAGGCGAAGATCGCGCTCGGCTCCGGCGGCCTCTTCGGGGTCGGGATCGGCAACGGCGTCCAGAAGGCCTTCTACCTGCCCGAGGCCCACACCGACATGATCTCGGCGGTGATCGGGGAGGAGCTGGGCATGGTCGGGATCGTCGGCGTCGTCGGTCTCTTCGGGATGCTCGGCTACGCCGGTCTCAAAGTCGCCCAGAAGGCGAAGGACAACTACGGCAAGCTGTTGGTCGCCGGACTGACCTCGCTGATCCTCATCCAGGCGACGATCAACCTGTTCGCGGTTATGGGCCTGGCGCCGCTGACCGGGGTGCCACTGCCGTTCGTCTCCTACGGCAACAGCAGCCTGATGGCGACCCTGTTCGCGATCGGCCTGATCCTCAACGTCGCCCGCGGCGGCACCGCCTCGGCGGCGCGGGCCGGAGGCGGCTCGGGGACGCGTTCGGGCGCGCGGCGGAAGGCCCGGTCCTCCGGCGCTGGCAAACTGCGCGTCGTCGAAGGCGGGCGCCCGCCCGCGCGCGAAAGGAGCCGATCCAAAGGTGCCAGGAAAGCCAAGAGTGGTGGTAGCGGCGGGGGGAACCGCGGGCCACGTCGTTCCCGCCATGGCGGTCGCCGCCGAGCTTCGGGCTAGCGGTGCCGAGGTCAGCTTCCTCGGCACCCGGGAGAGGATCGAGGCGGAGCTGGTCCCCGCGGCCGGCTACGAGATCGACTTCGTCAAGGTGCGCGGCATCGACCGGCGCAACCCGTTGCGCGCCGCCCGCGCCGCGTTCGAGGCGCTGGGTGCCGTCGGCGCCGCCCGCAAGGCGCTGCGGCGGCGCGGCGCCGACGTGGTGATGGGCGGCGGCGGCTACGTTGCCGGGCCGGCCGGCCTGGCGGCGGCGCTGAGCGGCACGCCGCTGGTCCTGACCGAGGCCGACAGCCACCTCGGCCTCGCCAACCGGCTGCTCGCTGGGCGGGCGCGCCGCGTCTGCCTCGCCTTCCCGGTCGCCGGCAGGGAGGGGGAGCGCTACCTGGTCACCGGGCGCCCGGTTCCGGCGGCGGTGCTCGAGGCCGACCGCGCCGCCGCGCGGCAGCGCTTCGGGGTCCCGGACGGGTCTCGCTGCCTGCTCGTGGTCGGCGGCAGCCAGGGGGCGCGCTCGCTGAACTTCGCCGCGGTGGAGGCGTTCGCCGAGCGCGACGGCCGCGACTTCCACGTCGTCCACCTCTCCGGGAGGCGCGACCACGACGAGCTGCGGCGGCGCCTCGACTCGGCGCCTCACGCCGGCGGCTACACGCTGCTCGCCTACGAACCGGACCTCGGCGACGCGCTCGCCGTCTGCGACCTCGTCCTCGGCCGCTCGGGGGGCTCGATCTTCGAGTTCACCGCCGCCGGCCGGCCGGCGATCCTCGTTCCCTACCCGCACGCCACCGCCGACCACCAGAGCGCCAACGCCGCCTGGCTGGCGGGCGCCGGCGCGGCGACGGTGCTGCGCGACGAGGAGCTGGGGCCGGAGCGGCTGGCTTCCGAGGTGGGCGCCGTGCTCGGCGACCCGGAGCGGCTGGCGCGGATGGCCGCCGCCGCCCGCGACGCCGCCCGCCCCGACGCCGCCCGCCGCATCGCCGACCAGGTGCTGGAGGCGGCCCGATGACCCCCGAGGCCGAGCGCGGTCGGATTTCTCGCCGCGTAGCGGCCGGAAATACGACCGCGGCGCGGTGGGGCTCGCGGCGGCTGCACTTCATCGGCGTCGGCGGCGCCGGGATGAGCGGGCTGGCGCTGGTCTGCGCCCGGCTCGGCGCCACCGTCACCGGCAGCGACCGCGCCGACTCCTCCAATATGGCGCGCCTGCGCGCAGCGGGCGTCGAGCCGGTCGTCGGCCACGACGCCGCCAACTTCCCCGAGGGGGCCGAGGTCGTCGTCTCGACCGCGATCGGCGCCGACAACCCGGAGCTGGCGTTGGCCCGTGAGCGGGGCACCGAGCCGATCCACCGCGGCGCGCTGCTCGCCGAACTCTGCGCCGAGAAGCGGCTGATCGCGATCGCCGGCACCCACGGCAAGACGACGACCACGGCGATGACCGTGTGGGCGCTGCGGGCGATCGGCGCCGACCCGGCCTTCTTCGTCGGCGGCGAGGTGCCGGGGCTGGGGGAGGACGGCGGCGCCGCCAACGCCGGCTGGGGCGAGGGCGAGTGGGTCGTCGCCGAGGCCGACGAGAGCGACGCCAGCTTCCTGCGGCTGCGTCCCGAGGTCGCCGTCGTCACCAACGTCGAGATGGACCATCACAGCCGCTGGGGATCCCTGGCCGATCTCCACGCCGCCTTCGAGCGCTTCGCCGCGCCGGCGGCGGGGGTGGTCCTGCCGCGCGAGGCCGATCCGCGCGGCGGCGGCGAGGCCTCTGCCGCGAGTGGGCTCTACGCGCGGATCGAAGCCTCCGGCGAGACCTGCCGTTTCGACGCCGACAGCCCCGGGCCGCCGCTGCGCCTCGCCGTCCCCGGTCGCCACAATCAGCTCAACGCCCACGCCGCGCTGGCGGCGATCGGCCTCGCCGGCCTCGACGTCGACGGCGCCGCCGCGGCGCTCCCGTCCTTCCGCGGCGTCCGCCGCCGGCTCGAGCTGAAGGGCTCGCGCGGGTCGGTCCATATATATGACGACTACGCCCATCACCCGACCGAGGTCCGCGCCACCCTCTCGGCCCTGCGCGAGCTGGAGCCGGCCCGCCTGCTCGCCGTCTTCCAGCCGCACCTCTACTCGCGCACCAAAGCGCTGGCCGAGGAGTTCGGCGCGGCGCTGGCGCTGGCCGACGAGGTGGTCGTGCTCGACGTCTACCCGGCGCGCGAGCAGCCGGTCGGCGAGCTGGCCGGGGTCAGCGGCCTGCGGGTCGCCCAGGCGGCCGCCGAGCGGATCGGTGGAAGGCGCGTCTGGTGGCTGCCGGAAGCGACCGTGGCCGCCCGCGCCGTCGCCGACCTGCTCGATCGCGACCGCGAGGTCGGCCGCACCGACGTCCTGGTGACGATCGGCGCCGGCGACGTCTACAAGCTCGGCGAGGCATTGGTGGAGGGATGAACACCGCGCCGCCAGAGGGCGTTCGCTCCGACTTCCCGCTGGCGCGCCTGACGACGGTGCGGACCGGCGGCCCCGCGGACTGGTTCGCCCGTCCCGGCACGAGCGGGGAATTGGTCGATCTCCTGCGCTGGGCGGAGGGCGAGGAGCTGGCGGTAGGACTGGTCGGCTCCGGCTCGAATCTGCTCGTAGCCGACGATGGCTTCCATGGACTCGCAATCAAGCTGGACGGCGACCTCGCGACGATCGAGCGCGACGGCGACCGCGTGTTCTGCGGCGGCGGCGCCCGCCTTCCCTCGGCCGCGGCGAAGGCCGCCGGCTGGGGCCTCTCGGGCCTGGAGTTCGGGATCAACATCCCCGGCACCGCCGGCGGGGCGGTGCGGATGAACGCGAACGCCTACGGCGGCCAGCTCGCACGGGTGCTCGACTGGGTGGAGGTCGCCACCGCCGCCGGCAGCGCGCGGCGCGCGCCGGCCGACCTCGGCTTCTCCTACCGGCAGTCGAACCTGCGCCCCGGCCAAGTCGTCGCCCGTGCCTCCTTCCGCCTGCGCCCGGGCGACCCGGCCGAGATCCGCGCCACGCTGGCGGAGATGCGCCGCCGCCGCCGCGAGGCCCAGCCGTCCGGGATCAAGACCTTCGGGTCGACCTTCAAGAACCCCGAGGACGAGCGGGCGGAGGGACGCTCCGCCGGGCAGCTGCTCGAGGCCGCCGGCTGCCGCGGCCTGCGCCACGGCGGCGCCCGCTTCTCCGAGGTGCACGCCAACTTCGTCGAGAACGACCGCGACGCGACCACCGCCGACGTCCTCGAGCTGATGGCCGAGGGGAAGCGGCGGGTCCGGGACCGCTTCGGCGTCGAGCTGGAGCCGGAGGTCCAGGTGCTGGGCGAGGTCCGCTGGCCCGGCGGCCCGGAGTCGTGAGGCGCTGGCTGGCGGCCACCGCCGTCCTCGCCCTGATCGCCGGGGCGGCCTACTTCTTCCTGGTTCGCGACAGAACCGTCACCGCCCACGTCAGCTCACCGCGACCGGCGGCGACGATCGGCAGCGGCTCCGAAGCCGTCGTGGTCAGCTCCACCGGGAAGGTCGTCCGCTGGCTGCCGGTCCGCGAAGAAGCGCCGCTGCCGACGCTGCCGCTGACCGAAGTGCCGAAGAGCGGTCACCTGGCCGGCACGGCTTTGCAGCAGGCGCTCGTCCTCGGTGCCGTCCCGGCCGCCCTGCAGCCCTACGTCGAACGCAGCTATTACGGCAAGAGCGGGGTGGACGTGATCCTCACCACCGGGATCGAACTGCGCTTCGGCGAAGCCTCGCAGGCGGGGCGGAAGTGGCGGGCGGCGGCGGCGGTCCTGGCCGATCCGACGACCACCGCGCTCGATTATGTAGACCTGCATGCCCCGGGTCACCCGGCCACCGGCGGCACGGGACACATCTTGCCGCCGGTGCAATGACGACGCGCAGGCCCGCGTCCCAGAGCTATATTGGGCACCAGAGCCAAGCCTCGACCTTAGACTGAGACTAGGCAAACACTCAACCCAACATCGAGACTTTCGCCTTGCAGGATGCCTGTCGGGCGTTTGACAGACCCACGAGAATGCCCTACGTTGAGCGCAATTTCCGCACTTAAGGCGGAGGCTTGAACCCTTGAGCCTCGCTGAAGGCTCGGACGGATCGAAGGCTCAACTCAACCACCAGCTGTCTCGTCGGCCTCGAGGTCGGCGCTAGTCGGAGAAATCTGGGAGATGGAATCCACTTACCTCGCGGTCATCAAGGTCGTCGGCGCCGGCGGCGGCGGCACGAACGCGGTCAGCCGCATGATCGACGCCGGCATCCGCGGCGTCGAGTTCGTCGCGGTCAACACCGACGCCCAGGCGCTGCAGGCCTGTGACGCCGACATCAAGCTCTCGATCGGCCAGGAGCTGACCCGCGGCCTCGGCGCCGGCGGGAACCCGGAGGTCGGGGCGGGTGCGGCGGCGGAGAGCCGCGACGAGATCAAGGAGGCGCTGAAGGGCGCCGACATGGTCTTCGTCACCGCGGGAGAGGGCGGCGGCACCGGCACCGGCTCGGCTCCGATCATCGCCGAGATCGCCAAGGAGGAGATCGGCGCCCTGACCGTCGGCGCGGTCACCAAGCCGTTCGAGTTCGAGGGCAAACGGCGCATGCAGCAGGCGCTCGAGGGGATCGAGAAACTGCGCAACAACGTCGACACCCTGATCATCGTCCCGAACGAGAAGCTGCTGCAGGCGGTCGAGCGGCGGACCTCGGTGCTGGAGGCGTTCCGCCAGGCCGACGACATCCTCCGCCAGGGCGTCCAGGGCATCACCGACCTGATTACGATCCCGGGCCTGATCAACCTCGACTTCGCCGACGTGCGGACGATCATGCGCGACGCCGGCTCGGCCCTGATGGGCGTCGGCTCGGCCTCCGGAGAGGCCCGCGCGCTCGACGCCGCCAAGGCGGCGATCACCTCGCCGCTGATCGAGGAGTCGATCAAAGGCGCGACCGGGATGCTGCTCAACATCACCGGCCCCGAGGACCTCGGCCTGTTCGAGGTAAACGAGGCCGCCCAGCTGGTCCAGGCCGAGGCCGACGACAACGCCAACATCATCTTCGGCTCGGTCGTCGACCAGTCGATGCGCGACGAGGTCCGGGTCACGGTGATCGCCACCGGCTTCGAGGGGTTCGAGCTCCTCGCCCGCTCGCCGCAGCGCGTCCGCCGCCGCTACGAGAGCCGCCCGCGCGTCTCCGCCGAGGACACCGACATCCGCAAACTTCGCGTTTCGGATGACGACATCGACGTTCCGGGCTTCTTGAGGGAATAGCTCGGGAGGGGCGCCGGGAGCCCCTCTCCAGGCCGCTTCGCGGGAGTTCCTGGTGAGGGGCTCCCGGCGCCCCTCCAAGGTGCTCCAGTACTGCCGGGTGCCGTCGCTCGCCTTCTCGCGCGCCGGCTGAAATAGGCTCCCGCCGTGGAGCTTCGCCGCACCCCTCTCTATGAGTGCCACGTCGAGGCCGGGGCGAAGATAGTGCCGTTCGCCGGTTGGGAGATGCCGGTCACCTACGAGGGCATCCGCGAGGAGCACTCGGCGGTGCGCACCCACGCCGGCATGTTCGACGTCTCGCACATGGGCGAGGTCGAGGTCGAGGGCCCGGGCGCGTTGGACTTCCTGCAGCTGGCGCTCTCCAACGACGTCGCCAGGGTCGACGTCGGCGGCGCCCAGTACTCCTGCCTGTGCGCGGAGAGCGGCGGCGTCCTCGACGACCTCTTCCTCTACCGGCTCGGCGGCGACCGCTACCTGATCGTCACCAACGCCGCCAACCACGCCGCCGACCTCGCCTGGCTCGGCCGTTGGAGCCGCGGCTTCGACGTCGCCGTGCGCGACGTCGCCGACCGCTACGCGATGCTGGCGGTGCAGGGCCCGCACGCGCGCCAGATGGTGGCGCGGACGCTCGGCGTCGAGCTGCCGCCGCGGCTGCGGGTCGGCCACGTGCGGCTGGGCCGCCGCCCGGCGCTTGCCTGCGGCACCGGCTACACCGGCGAGGACGGGGTCGAGTTGCTGTTCGATCCCGAGGTGGCGGCGCCGATCTGGACAGAGCTGCGGGAGGCCGGCGTCGTCCCCTGCGGACTCGGCGCCCGCGACACCCTGCGCCTGGAGGCCTGCTTCCCCCTGCACGGCAACGAGATCACCCCTGAGCGCAACCCGATCGAGGCCGGGCTCGGCTGGTGCTGCGTCGAGGCGACCGGGTTCCTCGGCTCCGAGGCGGTGGCGATCGCCCGCGAGGAGGGCACGGCGGAGACGCTGGTCGCCTTCACGATCGAGGGGCAGGGGATCCCGCGCCCGGGCAACCCCGTCCTCGCCGGCGGCGAGCCGGCCGGGGTCGTCACCAGCGGCACCTACTCGCCCTCGCTGGAGGTCGGCGCCGGGATGGCCTACGTGCACTCCGGGCTGGCCGAGGCCGAGGCCGGGACCGCGATCGAGATCGACGTCCGCGGCAAGCTGCGGGCGGCCCGGATAGCGCCCAAACCCCTGTACAACGGTCATCCACAAAGGAGCTGAGCCTTGCCCGAAGCCACCTACCCCGAGGACCTGCTCTACCACGACCAGCACGACTGGGCGCGGGTCGAGGGCGATATCGCCACCTTCGGCATCACCTGGTACGCCCAGGACTCGCTCGGCGAGGTCGTCTTCTTCGACCCGCCCGAGGTCGGCGCCGAGGTGCAGAAAGACTCCTCCTACGCCGAGGTCGAGTCGGTCAAGGCGGTCTCCGACGTGATCGCACCGATGTCGGGGGAGATCGTCGAGGTCAACGACTCCCTCCAGGACACTCCCGAGCGGATCAACGAGGACCCCTACGGCGAGGGCTGGCTGCTCAAGGTCCGGATCAGCTCCCCGGCAGAGGCCGAGACGCTGCTCGGCGGCGCCGAATACCGCAAGTTGCTGGAAAACGAGTAGCGGGGGACGGCCAGGGCCTTTCGTAGCCTGTACGCGTGACCCGCTACACGTCCGCCACCCCGGGCGACCGGGCGGAGATGCTGGAGACGATCGGCGTCGATTCGACGGCGGCTCTCTTCGAGCAGATCCCCGAGCCGCTGCGCTTGAAGCGGCCGCTGGCCCTGCCCGAGGGCCTCGGCGAGGCCGAGGTCTTCGAGCGCCTCTCGGCGCTGGCGGGGCGCAACGCCGACGCCGAGTCGCAGGTCTGCTTCCTCGGCGCCGGGATGTACGACCACTACGTGCCGGCGATCGTCGACGCGATCACCAGCCGCTCCGAGTTCCTGACGCCCTACACGCCCTACCAGCCGGAGATCTCGCAAGGCGGGCTGCAGGTGATGTTCGAGTTCCAGACCGCGATGTCGGAGCTGACCGGGCTGCCGGTCTCCAACGCCGGGCTCTACGAGGGCCCCTCCTCGGTCGCCTCTGCCGGCTACCTGGCGATCGGCGCGACCAAGCGGCGCCGCTTCGTGGTCAGCCGCGGCCTCCACCCGCACAGCCGCGAGACGCTCGCCACCTACGCCGTCGGCTTCGACGCCGAGCTGGTCGAGGTCGGCCTCGAGGGTGGGCTGACCGATGCCGCCGCGCTGGCCGAGGCGGTCGACGGCGAGACCGCCGCGGTCTTCCTGCAGAGCCCCAACTTCCTCGGCGCGGTCGAGGACGTCGAGGCGCTCGGCGCGGCGGCGAAGGAGCACGGGGCGCTGCTGGTCGTCGCCTGCGACCCGATGACCCTGGGGGTCCTGCGCCCGCCCGGCGAGCAGGGCGCCGACATCGCCCTCGGCGAGGGCCAGCCGCTCGGCAACCGGCTCGATTTCGGCGGCCCCTCGTTCGGCTTCTTCTGTGCCACCGAGGAGCAGATCCGCCGCATGCCTGGGCGGATCGCGGGGGAGACCGACGACGTCGACGGCCGCCGCGGCTTCGTCCTCGCCCTGCAGACCCGCGAGCAGCACATCCGCCGCGAGAAAGCAACCAACAACATCTGCACCGCCCAGGCGCTGAACGCGCTGGGTGCGATGATCCACCTTGCCTGGCTCGGCCGCGAGGGGTTCCGCGAGCTGGGCGAGCTGCTGGTCCGCCGCACCGCCTACGCGCGCGAGCGCCTCGCCGCCGTCGAGGGCGTCGAGCTGCTGCACGAGGCCCCGGTCGCGCGCGAGTTCGCCGTCCGCCTCGATGCTCCCGTCGACGCCGTTCTCGACCGCTGCGCCGAGCGCGGCATTGCCGCCGGCTACCCGCTCGGCCGCGAGTACCCGGAGTTCGAGGACGGCCTCCTCGTCGCGATCACCGAGCGCCGCACCCGCGAGCAGATCGACGCCCTCGCGGAGGCGCTCGCCGCCGCCGTCGCCGCTGAGCGTGGCGACTTTGTTCGGAACGGTCGAACAAAGTCGCCAGCGGAGGGAGTCGTCTCGTGAGTGCGCTGACCGAGATGCCGATGCAGCGCGAACGGGCGCGGACGATCTTCGAGAAGTCGAAGCCGGGCCGGCGCGCCGCGGCGCTGCCCAACGCCGAAGTCCGGGAGGCGCCACTGGAGGAGCTGATCCCGGCGAAGCTGCTGCGCGAGCGGCCGCCGGCGCTGCCCGAGATCGCCGAGCCGGAGATCGTCCGCCACTACAACCGGCTCTCGCGCCGCAACTTCGACCTCGACAGCGGCTTCTACCCGCTCGGCTCCTGCACGATGAAGCACAACCCGCGGCTCAACGAGCGGGTGGCGGCGCTGCCCGGGCACGCCCGCCTGCACCCGGCCCAGGACCCCCGCCGCGCCCAGGGGGCGCTGGAGCTGATGTGGCTGCTGCAGCAATCCCTGGGGGAGATATGCGGCCTGCCGCACGTCAGCCTGCAGCCTTCGGCCGGCTCCCACGGCGAGCTCGCCGGACTGCTGCTGACTCGCGCCTACCACGCCGACCGCGGCGAGCAGCGGACCAAGGTGCTGGCGCCGGACACCTCGCATGGCACCAACCCGGCCTCGGTGACGATGGCGGGGTACGAAGTCGTGAAAGTCGCCACCAACGAGCGCGGCGGGGTGGAGATGGCCGACCTGCGGGCAAAGCTCGACGAGAACGCGGACGACGTCGCCTGTCTGATGCTGACCAACCCCAACACCCTCGGGCTCTTCGACGAGAACATCGCCGAGATCGCCGCCCTGATCCACGCCGCCGGAGGGACGCTCTACTACGACGGCGCCAACCTCAACGCGGTGATGGGCCAGTCGCGCCCGGGCGACATGGGCTTCGACATCGTCCACGTCAATCTCCACAAGTCGTTCAGCCAGCCGCACGGTGGCGGTGGCCCCGGCGCCGGCCCGATCGCCGTCTCCGAACGGATCGAGCCTTTCCTGCCGCGACCCCAGGTCGTCCGGCGCGAGGGATCCAACGGCCACGGCCCGCGCTACGACCTCGACTTCGAGCGACCGAGGTCGATCGGCCGGCTGCGCGGCTTCCAGGGAAACTTCGGCGTCTTCGTCCGCTCCTGCGCCTACATCCTCAGCCTCGGCGCCGACGGCCTCGCGGAGGCCTCCGAGACCGCCGTCCTCAACGCCAACTACCTGAAGGCGCGCCTCGCCGCCGGTCGCGCCGGCGAGCGCCTGCCGGTCGCCTTCGACCGTCACTGCATGCACGAGTTCGTCCTCTCCGGCAAGCCGATGAAGAAGGAGCTCGGCCTCGCCACCCTCGACCTCGCCAAGCGCCTGCTCGACTTCGGCTTCCACCCGCCGACCGTCTACTTCCCGCTCCTGGTCGAGGAGGCGCTGATGATCGAGCCGACCGAGACTGAGACCAAGGAGAGCCTCGACGCCTTCGCCGAGGCGATCGAGCAGATCCTCGAGGAGGCCGAGCGCGACCCCGAGATCGCCAGGAACGCCCCCTACACAACCCCGGTCCGCCGCCTCGACGAGGTCAAGGCGACCCGCCGGCCGGTCATCCGCCAGCCGCTCTAGCCGCCGACGAGACGATTCCCCGCGAGCGCGTGGGGCCTTCGGTCGGTCGGCCTCAGAGGTCGGGGAGCTCCTGTTCGAGCTCCAGCACCGGGGCGAAGAGATCGCCGTGGCGCTCGACCCGCTCCAGGACCTCGTCGGCCTCGAAGACGAGCGAGCTGCCGTCGCCGCTCTCGGCGCAGGCCTCGACCTCCTCCCAGGTGAGCGGCGTCGAGCAGGTCGGCCGCTCGCGCGCGCGCAGCGAGTAGACGGCGATCGTCGTCTTGCGCTGGTGGTTCTGGGACCAGTCGACGAAGACCTTGCCCTCGCGTTCGACCTTCTTCATCTTCGAGACGACCTGGTCGGGCGTCTGCTTCTCCAGTAGCTGGGCGATCGCTTTGGCGAACGGTTTGGTGACGTCGTAGCTGGCGTCCCTGCGGTTCAGGGGGACGTAGACCTGGAGGCCCTTGGAGCCCGAGGTCTTGGGGAAGCCCTCGACCCCGAAGTGGGCGAACAGCTCGCGCAGGCGCAGCGCCACCCGGCAGCAGTCGACGATGTCGGCGGGTGGGCCGGGGTCGAGGTCGAAGGCGAGCACGGTCGGGCGCTTCGGCGCCCGGCTCAGCGAGAGCGAGGGGTGCAGCTCGATCGCCGCCAACTGCGCCATCCAGATCAGCGTCGGCAGGCTGTCGCAGACGCAGAAGTCGATCTTGCCGGCGTGGGGGCCGGCCTCGACCCGCGCCGTCCTCACCCACTGCGGCCGGTGCTTGGGGCAGCGCTTCTCGAAGAAGGCGGCGTCGAGGTCGTCGACCCCTTCCGGGAAGCGCCGCAGGGTCACCGCCCGCCCCGCCAGGTGGGGGACCAGCGCCGGCGCCACGCGGGCGTAGTAGTCGACCATCTCGCCCTTGGTGAAGCCGGCCTCGGGGTAGAGGACCTTGTCGAGGTTGGTGAGCTTCAGTTCACGGCCGTCCACCTCGACCCGGCGGTCCGAGGAGGCCACGCGCTACTTCGAGGGCTTCGACTTGGCCCGCGACGGGGATTTGGACTTGGTCGCCTTGGCCTTGCGGGCCGGCGATTTGCGCTTCCCGGCAGCCGGCTTGCGCTTCACGTGCTTCCCCTGGGCCGCGGCGATGCTCTGCTCCAACGCCGCCATCAGGTCGGGCGCCCCCGTCGCCTCCGGTGCCGCGCCCTCCGGCGCGACGATCTCCTTGCCTTCGGCCTTGCGCTCGATCAGCGCCAGCAGCGCCTCGCGGTACTCGTCACGGTAGGCGGCGGGGTCGAACCTGGTGCTCAGCGAGTCGATCAGCCGCTCGGCCATCTCCTGCTCGAGCTTGGCGACCTTCGGCGCCTTCTCCGGCAGCACCTCCTCCAGCTCGGCGGCCGGCACCACCTCGTCGGCGAAGCGCATCGTGGTCAGGGTCAGCACCCGGCCGCTGGTCCGGATCGCCGCCAGGTGCTCCTTGTTGCGGAAGACGAAGCGGGCAATCGCCACCTTGCCGGAGGACTTCAGAGCTTTCGCGAGCAGCGCGTAGGCCTTCTCGGCGCCCTCGGCGGGGCCGAGGTAGTACGGGCTGTCGAAGTAGATCGGGTCGATCTGGTCGAGGTCGACGAAGTCCTGGACCTCGATCGCCCGCGTCCGCGTCGGCGCCAGCGCCGCCATCTCCTCTTTGGTCAACGGCACGTAGCGGCCCGGGGTGATCTCGAACGCCTTGACGATCTCCTCGAAGGAGACCTCCTCGTCGGTTCCCTCGGCGACTCGCCGGTGTTTGATCCGGGCGCTGTCGGACTGGCGGATCTCGCGCAGGGCGACGTTGCGCCGCGCCACGGCGCTGTACAGCTTCACCGGCACGTTGAGGAGCCCGAAGCTGATCGAGCCGCTCCAGATCGCTCTTGCCATCAGCGGTTCACCTACCGGGATTGTTCCAGCCGACTCCGCCGCGGACGAGCCCCCGCAGCACCCCGGCAGCCATCTTGCGGGGGTGTCTGAGTTTGACCACCGCTATCGGGGCACAACCTCAGACACGGGCATGGGTCACGATGGGGAGGTGTTGTTCGAGCTGCGAGATGTCGGGCTCAGTCGCGGCGGGCGACCGGTCCTCGACGGGGTCAGTGCTGCGATGCCGGCCGGGGCGACGGCGATCGTCGGTCCCTCCGGCGCCGGCAAGTCGACCCTGCTGCGACTGCTCAACCGCCTCGCCGACCCCGACCGCGGCGAGGTCTCCTACCGCGGCCGGCCGCTCGCCTCCTACGAGCCGCTGGCGCTGCGCCGCGAGGTGGCGCTGGTGCCGCAGCTGCCGGCGCTGCTGGCGGGGACGGTGGAGTCGAACCTCGCCTACGCGGCGCGGCTGGCGGGGAAGGAGCCCGACGCGGCACGGGCCCTGCGCCTCGCCGGGCTCGATCCGGAGTTCGCCGGGCGCGACGTCGCCAAGCTCTCGGTCGGAGAGCAGCAGCGGGCGATGCTGGGACGGGCGCTGGCGCAGCGGCCGGCGGTGCTCCTCCTCGACGAGCCGACCTCGGCCCTCGACCCGGCCGCCCGCGACGCGATCGAGGCGGCGCTTGCCGAGCTGCGCCGCGAGCTGGAGATCTCGGTCGTCCTGGTCAGCCACGATCCCGAGCAGGCGCGGCGCCTCGGCGAGTGGGTGGTGCGGATGGAGGCGGGCGGCGTGCTCGAGGCCGGGCCGCTGGCGGAGGTGCTGGCGTGACGCCGCTGGCGCTCGCAACCTCGATCCACGTCTCGATCGGGCAGGTCGGCGCCTCGCTGGCGCTGGTCGCGCTGGCGGCGGCGATCTCCTACCTCTGGAAGGCCGACCTCGAGCGCGACATCGGCATCGCGGCGCTGCGCTCGCTGGTCCAGCTGACCTTGATCGGCTACGCGATCAAGGTGATCTTCGAGGCCGACACGATCTGGCTCGTCTTCGCTCTGCTCACGGTGATGGTCGTCTTCGGGGCGATCACCGCCCGTGGTCGCGCCAAGAACGTGCCGGGCGCCTTCCGGCCGCTGCTGATCGCCCTCGCCCTCGCCGGCGGCGCCACCCTCGGACTGGTCGTCGCCCTCGGCATCTTCGAACCGACGCCGCGCTACCTCGTCCCGGTCGGCGGCATGGTGATCGGCAACGCGATGACCGCCTCGGCGGTGGCGCTGAACCGGCTCGGCGACGAGATGCAGGACGCCCGCGCCCGGATCGAGGCCACCCTGGCGCTCGGCGCCACTCCCCGCGAAGCGGCCCTGCCGACCGTCCGCCGCGCCCTGCGCTCGGGGATGATCACCCTGGTCGACTCGACCAAGACCACCGGCCTGATCTTCTTCCCCGGCACGATGGTCGGGATGCTGCTCGCCGGGGCCAATCCGACCGACGCCGTCCGCCTGCAGCTGATCCTCCTCTACGCCCTGCTCGGCAGCGTCTCGATCTCCGCCCTGGTCGCCACCAGCCTCGCCTTTCGCCACTTCTTCACCGCGGCCGCGCAGCTGCGCGAGCTGGAGACGGGGGCGCCATGAGCTTCGGCGCCCTCGCAAGCCGGGTCGGGATCGAGAACCCCCGCCGGGCAATAGGGTTCCCGGCCGAATGAGCGACGCCCCGATCATCTTCTCCGGCATCCAGCCGACCGGCCGCAAGCACCTCGGCAACTACATAGGCGCGATCCGCCAGTACGTCGAGGGCCAGGAGCGAGGCGCGCCGGCGATCTTCTGCATCGTCGACCTGCACGCGATCTCGGTCGCCTACGACCCGGCCGACCTGCGCGAGCGGCTCTACGACACGACCGCGATCCTGCTCGCCGCCGGCCTCGACCCCGAGCGCTGCATCCTCTTCCGCCAGTCCGACGTGCGCGAGCACACCGAGCTGACCTGGCTGCTCTCCGCCGTCACCGCCCACGGCGACCTCAACCGCATGCACCAGTTCAAGGACAAGTCGGCCAAGCAGCAGGAGCTCGTCTCGGCGGCGCTCTTCTTCTACCCGGTGCTGATGGCCGCCGACGTGCTCGCCTACCGGGCGACCGAGGTCCCGGTCGGCGACGACCAGCGCCAGCACGTCGAGCTGATGCGGGAGATCGCCCGCCGCTTCAACGAGCGCTTCGGCGAGACCCTGGTCGTGCCGGACCACGTTATCCCTCGGGTCGGCGCCCGGATCATGGACCTGCAGGAGCCGGAGCGGAAGATGTCGACCACCGGCGGCACCGCGGGCGGGACCGTCTACGTGCTCGACGAGGAGAAGGCGATCCGCAAGAAGTTCGGCAGCGCCGTCACCGACTCCGGCCGCGAGATCGTCCGCTCGCCGGACAAGCCCGGGATCACCAACCTGATCGACATCCTCGCCGCCGCTCGCGGGGTCGAGCACGAGGCGGTCGAGCGCGAGTACGAAGGAGCCGGCTACGGCGACTTCAAGAAGGCGGTCGCCGAGGGCGTGGTCGAGCTGCTGGCCCCGGTGCACCAGCGCTACGCCGAGCTGCGCCCCGACGTGGCGGAGCTGGAGCGGACGCTGGCGGCCGGGGCCGAGAAGGCCCGTGAGATCGCCGCCCCGGTGCTCGCCGACGTCCGCGATGCCATGGGCATCGGGCCCAAGTAGCCCGCAAATACGCCGAAAACGGCCCGTCCCCGTCCCTGCGCCGCACTAGTCTGGTCTCGTGGCCGTCGCCGACCTCGACCTCGACCTCGACCTCGACGTCTTCGCGGGGCCCTTCGACCTGCTGATGGCAGTCGTCCTCCGCGAGGAGGTCAGCCTGCTCGACCTGCAGCTGGGCGAGGTCGTCGTCGCCTACGTCGAGCACCTCGAGCAGGAGGGCGAGCTGGAGCTGGACGTCGCCACCGAATTCCTCGTCCTGATCGCCGCCCTGCTGGAGCTGAAGTCGCGACTGATGCTGCCCGGGCCCGACGAGGAGCTGGAGGAGCTGACGCCCGAAGAAGCGGTCGAGGAGCTGATCGCGCGGATGCTCGAGTACCGCCGCTACCGGGACGTCTCCAAGGTCCTCGCCGAGCGCTTCGAGTCCCAGCGCGGCTACATGTACCGCTCGGCGCCGCTGCCGGCCGAGCTGCGGCGGATCGCCGTCGAGGCCGCCGCCGCCGTCTACGACCCCGACCGGCTGGGGGCCGCGCTTGGCGACCTGCTGACCGAGCCGGCCGAAGTGGACATCAGCCACATCCGCCCGACCGTCTCGCTGGAACGGCGCCTGCGGGCGCTGCGCGACGCGCTGGGTCGCCGCGGCGACTTCGACTTCGACGAGGAGTTCGGCAACGAGGACCGGCTCACCCAGGCGGTGACCGTGTTCGCGATGCTGGAGCTGTACCGCAAGGGCGAGGTGACCTGGGAGCAGTCGGAGACCTTTGGCCCGATCCGCGTGCGCAGGCGGGTGCCATCGGCATGATCGCGGTCCCGCCCAGATGAGCGACCTCGCCCGCACGATCGAGGCGCTGCTCTTCCTCTCGCCGCAGGCGGTCCCCGCCGCCGACCTGGCGCGGGCGACCGAGGCGACCGAGGGGCAGGTCGCCGAGGCGATCGAGCTGCTGCGGGAGGACCTCGCCGAGGGCAGGCGCGGGATCGTCCTGCGCGAGGTATCCGGCGGCTTCGCTCTCGCCAGCGATCCCGCCAGCGAGCAGGCCGCGCGCCGCCTGCTGGCCAACCCGCGGACGCCACCGCTGACCCAGGCCCAGGCGGAGACGCTGGCGATCGTCGCCTACCTGCAGCCGGTGACCAGGCCCGAGGTCGCCCGGATCCGCGGCGTCACCTCCGAGTCGGCGGTGCAGAGCCTGGCCGAGCGCGGCCTGATCGAGGAGTCGGGGCGCTCCCAGTTCGGCGCCGCGATCTTCAAGACCTCGGAGCTGTTCGAGCGCCTCTTCGGCCTCGCCGGCATCGACCAGCTGCCCGACCCGTCCCGCTTCGACCCGACCCCCGAGGACGCGCGCGAGCTGCGCGAGCGCCTGCTCAAGGCCGGAGAACAGCGCGCCGAGTGAGCGCGGGAACCTAGGTGCGGCTCGCCAAGTTCCTCGCCCACGGGGGCGTCGCCTCGCGGCGGCGGGCCGAGACGATCATCTCCAAAGGGGTCGTGACGGTCGGGGGCGAGGTGGTCATCGACCCGGCCCGGGACGTCTCCGCCGAGGACGATGTGCGGGTCAACGGCAGCCCGGTCGGGGCGGAGGCGCGCGAGGTCTGGGCCCTCAACAAGCCCGCCGGCGTCGTCTCCACCGCGCGCGAGCCGGGGAGCCGGCCCGCCGTGGTCGAGCTGGTCGACTCCGCCAACCGCCTCTACCCGGTCGGCCGACTCGACGCCGACTCGACCGGCCTGCTCCTGCTGACCAACGACGGGGAGCTCGCCAATCGCCTCACCCACCCTCGCTACGAGGTCGCCAAGGCCTACCGGGCGCGGCTGCGGCGGGCGCCGGCCGAGCGCGAGCTGGAGCGGCTGCGGGGCGGGGTCGAGCTGGAGGATGGCCCGACCGCACCGGCCGCTGTGAGCCGGGTCGGCGAGCGCGAGATCGAGATCGTCCTGCGCGAAGGGCGCAACCGCCAGGTCCGCCGCATGGTCGAGGCGGTCGACAACCGGGTGACGGCGCTGCGGCGCGTCGCCTTCGGCTCGCTGCGGCTCGGCGGCCTCGCCGAGGGCAGCGCCCGCCGCCTCTCCGACGAGGAGATCGGCGCGCTCTGGAAAGATGCGGAGCTGTGACCGAGGAGCGAGGAAGCTACGAGCCGCCCCAGCAACGGCTGTTCGCCGTGCGCGGGGCCGTCCAGGCGGAGTCCAACTCGGCCGAGGCGATCCTCACCGCGACCGAGGCGCTGATGCGCGAGCTGATCGAGCGCAACGGCCTCGAGCCGGCGGCGATGGTCAGCTGCATCTTCACCACCACAGACGACCTCGACGCCGAATTCCCCGCCGTCGCCGCGCGCGGGATCGGCCTCAACACCGTGCCGCTGCTCTGCTGCCGCGAGATCCCCGTCCCCGGCGCGATGCCGCGGGTGATCCGCGTCCTGCTCCACTTCTACGCCCCGGTCGAGCACGAGCCGGTCCATGCCTATCTGGGCGAGGCGCAGAAGCTGCGGACCGATCTCGAAGCGGCGCAGTAGCCCGCCCGTCCGTCACAATCGGACGCCGATGACCGTCACCTTCGCCGAGAAGCTCGCCCGGATGCCGGGCTACAAGGCCGGCGTGCCCACCGGGCAGGCCCCCGAGGAGGTCGCCGCCGGCGGCATCGCCCAGCTCGCCTCCAACGAGTCGCCGTTCCCGCCGCACCCGAAGGTGATCGAGGCGATCCAGGGCGCGGCAGCGGCGATGAATCGCTACCCCGACCCCGACGCGACCCTGCTGCGGCGCCGGATCGCCGAGCGCTACGAGACCCAGCCCGGCAAGGTCGCCGTCGGCAACGGCTCCTGCGAGATCCTTCTCGCCGCCGCCGCCGCGCTCTGCGAGCCGGGCGACGAGATCCTCTACGCCTGGCCGTCCTTCTCGATGTACCCGTATCTGCCGGCGTTGACCGGGGCCCGCGAGATCCGCGTGCCGCTGGCCGAGGGCGACGTCCACGACCTCGACGCGATGGCCGCCGAGGTGACCGCCGCGACCCAGCTGCTGATCGTCTGCAACCCCAACAACCCGACCGCCACCCACCTGCCGGCCGCCGAGATCGCCGCCTTCTGCGAGCGGGTCCCGTCTCGCGTGACGATCGTCCTCGACGAGGCCTATATCGAGTTCCAGACCGATGACGACCCCGACGCCACCGTCGACCTGCTCGCCGACTTCCCCAACCTGGTCATCCTGCGCACCTTCAGCAAGTGCTACGGGCTGGCCGGGCTGCGGGTCGGCTACGCGATCGGCTCCGCCGGCTTCCGGGTCGCCGTCGACGCCGTCCGTCAGCCGTTCAGCGTCAACGCGCTCGCCCAGGCCGCCGGCGCCGAGGCGATCCTCCACTCCGACGACGCCCTCTTCCGGGTCGAGAGCACCGTCGCCGAGCGCCTCCGGGTCGAGGAGGCGCTGCGCGAGATGGGCCTCGCCACCTCCGAGACCCAGGCCAACTTCTCCTGGATCGACCTCGGCGAGGCCGACGAGAAGGAGGTCGTCGCCGGCCTCGCCCAGCGCCAGGTAGCGGTCCGCCCCGGAACTCCCCTGGGCGACCCCGGCCACATCCGCGTCAGCTACGGCCTGCCCGAGGAGAACGACCGGTTTCTGGGCGGGCTCTCCGAACTGCTCGACTAATCGTTCAGCCCGTGCTACAAAGTCGGACAAGGTGATGAAGCAGGCCACACCCGCGATCGACCCCGCGCCCGGCGTCGTCGTTGCCCCTGGCCGCTGCACCACCTATCGGTTCTGGCGATTTAGCTAGGCGTCCGGCCTGGCGGCTTCTCGCCGCGAAGAACCGAAATCGGCCGGGCGCCGACCGTCGTGCGCGCGCCGCCACCCCCGGTGGCCGGCGCCGGGCAAGCAGAAAGTACGATTTCACCGGTTTGGAGAAAGGCGAAGGCAAAATGATCATCGGGATGCGAGAGGGCGCTAAGCGTGACGGGGTGCGGGAACAGCGGATCGCGAAAGTGGTCGAGCTGTCGCCGCCGCAGACGCTGCTGGAGGAGCTGCCGCTCGGCGAGGAGCGGGCGAAGGCGGTGGTGAGGGCGCGTGAAGAGGTCGTCGACGTGCTGCAGGGCCGCGACCCGCGGCTGATGGTCGTGGTCGGGCCGTGCAGCGTGCACGACCCCAAAGCGGCGCTGGAGTACGCCAACCGTCTCGGCGCCCTGGCGAAGGAGCTCGGCGACCGGCTGCTGGTCGTGATGCGCGTCTACTTCGAGAAGCCGCGGACGACGACCGGCTGGAAGGGCCTGATCAACGATCCCCACCTGGACGGCTCCGGCGACGTCAACGCCGGCCTGCGGATTGCCCGCAAGCTGCTGCTCGAGGTGGTCAACGTGGGGCTGCCGGTCGGCTGCGAGTTCCTCGACCCGATCACCCCGCAGTACATCGCCGACGCGGTCGCCTGGGGGGCGATCGGCGCCCGCACCGCCGAGAGCCAGACCCACCGCCAGCTCGGCTCCGGGCTCTCGATGCCGATCGGGTTCAAGAACCGCACCGACGGCAACGTCCAGGTCGCCGTCGACGCCGTCCGCGCCGCGGCGGCGCCGCACGCCTTCGCCGGCATCGACGACGCCGGCATGCCGGCGATCCTGCACACGACCGGCAACCCCGACTGCCACATCATCCTCCGCGGCGGCCACGGGATGCCGAACTACCACCCGCCAGAGGTCGAGGACGCGCTGGTGACGCTGGGCGTCGCCGGCCTGCCCGAGCGCCTGGTCATCGACGCCTCCCACGACAACAGCGGCAAGGACCCCGAGAAGCAGTTCTTCGCCGCCGGCGAAATCGCCGACCAGATCGCCGACGGAAACAAGGCGATCGTCGGGGTGATGCTGGAGTCCTTTCTGGTCGAGGGACGCCAGGACCTGAAGCCCGGCGAGCCGCTCGTCTACGGGCAGTCGATCACCGACGCCTGCATCGACTGGGAGGGCACGGTCGCCGCGCTGGAGCGGTTCGCCTCCGCGGTCGAGGCCCGCCGCGACGGCTGAGCGGTGACCAGGGTCGCCGTTCTCGGGGTGGGCCTGATCGGAGGCTCGATCGGGCTCGCCGCGCGGCGGCGGCTCGGTGCCGAGGTGGTCGGCTGGGGACGCAACCCGGCCAACATCGAGCGCGCGGTGGAGCTGGGGGCGCTCGACCGCGGCGCGGTTTCCGTCGCCGAGGCCTGCGAGGGCGCCGACGTCGTCTTCTGCGCCGGCCCGGTGGCGGTGCTGCCGGGCCAGGCGCGCGAAGCGCTCGACGCCGGCGGCCCCGACACCGTCGTCTCCGACGTCGGCTCGACCAAGGGCGAGCTGGTCGCCGCGATCGGCGCCGACGAGCGCTTCATCGGCGGCCACCCGCTGGCGGGGGCGGAGACGGCCGGGGTCGAGAACGCCCGCGAGGACCTGTTCGAGGGTGCCCGCTGGTACCTGACCCCGACAGAGCGCTCCGGCGGCCTGCTCTACGACCGCCTGCAGCGGCTGGTGGCGGGGCTGGGCGCGCGCCCGCAGGCGATCGACCCGGACGCCCACGACCGCCTGATGGCGACCGTCAGCCACATGCCGCACGTGCTCGCCGACGCCCTCGTCGCCGAGGCCGCCGAGGAGCTGACCCGGGACTCCGAGCGGATGCCCGAGGTCGGGCCGAGCTTCCGCGACGCCACCCGTGTGGCGGGCTCCAACCCGGAGGTCTGGGCCGACATCTTCGCCTCCAACCGCGAGGCCGTGGCCGACTCGGTCCGGTCGGTCGCCCGCCGGCTCGAGGCCGCGGCGGAGCTGATCCGCAGCGGCGACCGCGAGGCGCTCGCAGCCTGGCACGGGGCGGCCGGGGAGGACCGCCGCCGCCTGGTCGAATCGGGCAGCGACGCCGGGCCGCTGCTGGAGCTGCGGATCGTCATCCCCAACCGGCCGGGGACGATGGCCGAGTTGGCTCTCTCGCTGGGCGAGGCCGGCGTCAACATCGAGGACATGGCGCTGCACCCGGCTCCCGACATGAGCTCGGGCGCGGTCTCCCTCTGGGTCAGGGGCGGCGAGCAGGCCGAGCGCGCCGCCGAGCTGGTCCGCGGCCTCGGACACGGCGTCACCGTGCTCGGCGACGCCGGGTAGGCCCGTGACCGGGTAGCGTCGCCGCGATGACCAGCTTCGTCCCCGCCGGACCGCTGCGCGGCTCCCTGCGCCCGCCCGCCGACAAGTCGATCTCCCACCGCGCCGCGCTGATCGCGGCGATGGGGGAGGGGGAGACCGAGATCGCGGGCTACCTCGACGCCGCCGACACCCGCTCGACCCTGGCTGCGGTGGAGGCGGTCGGGGTCGACGTGACGATCGAGGGCGCGGAGCCGGGCGCTCCGTCCGGGCACTCCGCGACGTCCGGCTCGCCGGGCCTTTCCGTGCGCGTCCAGGGTGTCGGCCTGCGCGGCGCCGGCCCGGCGACGGTCGACGTCGGCAACGCCGGCACGCTGCTGCGGCTGCTGCCGGGCTGGCTGGCCGGGCAGGAGGGGGAGAGCTGGACGCTCGACGGCGACGACTCGATCCGGCGCCGGCCGGTGGACAGGATCGCGGTGCCGCTACGCCGGATGGGGGCGAACCTCAGCGCCCGCGAGGACCGCCTGCCGCCGCTGCGCATCGAGGGCGCGCCGCTGCGCGGGATCGCCTACGAGATGCCGGTCGCCAGCGCCCAGGTGAAGTCGTGCCTGCTGCTCGCCGGCCTGCTCGCCGAGGGGGAGACCCGAGTGGTCGAGCCGCTGCCCAGCCGGGACCACACCGAGCGGATGCTGGTCGCCGCCGGCGCGGACGTGCGCCGCGAGGACGCCGCCGGCCGAGCGGACGCGGGTGGTTCCACCGTCGTCATCCGCCCCGCCGAGCGGCTCGAGCCCGGGCCGCTCGTCGTCCCCGCCGACATCTCCTCCGCCGCCTTCTTCCTCGCCGCCGCCACGCTCGTCGCGGGCAGCGACGTCGTCCTGCTCGATGTCGGCGTCAACCCCACCCGCACCGGGCTGCTCGCCGTCCTCGAGCGGATGGGCGCCACGATCGAGATCGGGGAGCGCAGGGAGGAGGGCGGTGAGCCGATCGCGGATCTTCGCGTGCGCGCGGCACCGCTGCGCGCCACCGAGGTCGGCGGCGCCGAGGTGCCGCTGGCGATCGACGAGCTGCCGCTGGTCGCGCTCGCCGCCTGTTTCGCCGAGGGGACGACCACGATCCGCGACGCCGCCGAGCTGCGGCGCAAGGAGTCCGACCGGATCGCCACCGTCAGCGCCGCCCTGAACGCGCTCGGGGGCCGGGTCGAGGCGACCGAGGACGGGATGGCGGTCGAGGGGACCGGCGGCCTGCGCGGCGGCGCGATCGACTCCCACGGCGACCACCGGATCGCGATGCTGGGCGCCGTCGCCGGCCTCGCCTCGCGCGACGGGGTCGAGGTTTCCGGCATGGGCGCCGCCGCCGTCAGCTATCCCGGCTTCGAGGCCGACCTCGCCTCGCTGGTGGGGCGCGAAGCCGCCGGCTGAGCGCCCCCCGTACGCTGCCGCCATGGTGATCGCGATCGACGGCCCCGCCGGGGCCGGCAAGTCCACGGTGGCCCGCGCCGTTGCGGCCGAGCTCGGCCTCACCTACCTCGACTCCGGGGCGATGTACCGCTGCGTCGCCCTGGCGGCGATCGGGGCAGGCGCCGAGCTCGACGACGGCGAGGCGCTGGGCGCGCTCGCCTGCGGCCTGGAGATCGACCTGGAGGGGCGGAAGACCCTGCTCGGCGGCCGCGACGTCAGCGGGGAGATCCGCGACCCGCAGGTCACCGCGGCCGCCTCGCGGGTCTCCGTCCACCCGCAGGTGCGGGCTGCGATGGTGGCGCGTCAGCGCGACCTGATCGCCGCCGGGAGCTACGTCGCCGAGGGGCGCGACATCGGCACCGTGGTCAGCCCGGACTCGCCGCTCAAGGTCTTCCTCACCGCCAGCGACGAGGAGCGGGCGCGGCGCCGGGCCGCCGAGACAGGCGAGGACTTCGAATCCGTCCTCGACGCCCAGCGTCGCCGTGACGCCCGTGACAGCGAGCGCGAGCACGGTGCCCTGCGCGCCGCCGCGGACGCGGTCGAGATCGACACCACGGGCCTCGGCCTCGAAGCGGTCGTCGGCCGCGTCGTCGCCCTCGCCCGCGAGCGGGGCCTCGCATGACGCCCCGCCGTTCCTCCGCCGCGATGTGCGCCGTCAGGGAACAGCGGAAGGGCGGGTTGGCGTGAATCGGGTGCCCACCGTCGCCATCGTCGGCTTCCCGAACGTCGGCAAGAGCACCCTGATCAACCGCCTGGTCGGCGGCACCGAGGCCGTGACCGCGGCCGAGCCGGGGGTGACGCGGGACCGCAAGCGGCTCGCCACCGAGTGGAATGGGGTCGCCTTCGAGTTGATCGACACCGGCGGCATCGACCTCGCCGACGAGGCCGAGCTGGCCCGCGACGTACAGGCGCAGGCACGGCTGGCGATCGCCGAGGCCGACGCCGTGCTGATGGTGGTCGACGGCCGCGCCGGGCTGCGGGTGGGCGACGCCGAGCTGGCGAAGACGCTGCGCGGCGCCGAGATCCCGGTCCTGGTCGTCGTGAACAAGGCCGACCGGGCAAACGACTTCGGCATCGCCGCCGAGTTCCACTCCCTCGGCCTGGGCGAGCCGCTGGCGGTCTCCGCCACCCACGGCCTCGGCACCGGCGACCTGCTCGACGCGATCGTCGTCGCCCTCGGCGAGCGCCCACCGCACCCGCCAGACGAGGACGCGGTCCGCGTCGCCGTGATCGGCCGCCCCAACGTCGGCAAGTCCTCGCTCGTCAACGCCTTCCTCGGCTCCGACCGGGTGATCGTCTCCGACCTCGCCGGGACCACCCGCGACGCGATCGACACCGAGCTGGAGGTCGAGGGCCGCCGCGTCGTCCTCGTCGACACCGCCGGCCTGCGCCGCCGCTCCAAGGTTGCCGGGACGGTCGACTACTACGCGCAGCTGCGCTCCGAACGGGCGGTCGAGCGCGCCGACGTCGCGATCGTCGTCTGCGACGCCTCCGAGGGGGTCACCGCCGAGGACCTGCGGGTCGCCGAGCTGGCGATGAAAGCGGGCTGCGCAACTCTGCTCGCCCTCAACAAGTGGGACGTGGGGGAGACCGACATCGACGACGCCCGCGCCCGGGTCGAGCGCAAGTCGCGGCTGCGCCCGGCCGTGATCACCTGCTCGGCGACGCGCGGGCGAAACGTGCCGGCGCTGTTGCCGCGGGCGCTGCAGCTGGCCGACCGCGCCGCCGAGCGGATCCCCACCCCGGAGCTGAACCGGTTCGTCGGTGACGTCGTCGCCAAGCACCCGCCGCCGTCGCGGCGCGGGCGGCGGCTGCGCCTCTACTACGCGGCGCAGGTGGGGGAGAGGCCGCCGCGGGTGGCGATCCAGGTCAACGACCGCAAGCTGATCACCCGTGACTGGGCCTACCACCTGGAGAACCGGATGCGCGAGGCATACGGCCTCGAAGGGGTGCCGCTGGTAATCGACTTCGTGCCCCATTCCGGCCGTCGCGGCAAGCCCCAGTAGGCGTTACGACCTCGCGGTCGATTCCTCTAGGCTTCCGCCATGCCAAAGACCAAGCCGCTCGCCGAGAACGAGTCCCTCTTCACTTCCGAGTCCGTCACCGAGGGCCACCCGGACAAGGTCTCCGACCAGATCTCCGACGGCGTCCTCGACGCGATCATGGCCGAGGACCCGGAGGGGAGGGTCGCCTGCGAGACCCTGGTCAACACCGGGATGGCGGTCGTCTCCGGCGAGATCTCGACCGACGTTCACCTCGACATCCCGGAGATCGTCCGCGAGACGATCCGAGAGATCGGCTACGACCACGGCGACTACGGCTACAACTGCGACCACATCTCGGTCCTCGTCTCGCTCGACAAGCAGTCGCCCGACATCGCCCAGGGCGTCAACGCCTCCCGTGAGGCGCGCTCCGGTGGCGACGACGACGAGCTGCTGATCGCCGGCGCCGGCGATCAGGGAATGATGTTCGGCTACGCCAGCAACGAGACCGAGGCGCTGATGCCGATGCCGATCCACATCGCCCACCGGCTGGCCGAACGGCTCGCCGCCGTGCGCAAGGACGGCACGCTCGACTACCTCGGCCCCGACGGCAAGACCCAGGTCACCGTTCGCTACTCCGAAGGGCGCCCGGTCTCGATCGACAAGCTGCTGATCTCGACCCAGCACGCCGAGGGGGTCGACTCGCAGTCGCGGATCAAGCCCGACCTCTGGGAGCACGTGGTGATGCCGGTGCTCGAGGCCGAGGTCCCCGGTCGCTACGAAGAGAACGAACTGAGCGAAGGCTTCCTCGTCAACCCGACCGGCAAGTTCGTGATCGGCGGCCCGGTCGGCGACGCCGGCCTCACCGGCCGCAAGATCATCGTCGACACCTATGGCGGCATGGCCCGCCACGGCGGCGGCGCCTTCTCCGGCAAGGATCCGTCCAAGGTCGACCGCTCCGCCGCCTACGCGGCTCGTTACGTGGCCAAGAACGTCGTCGCCGCCGGCCTCGCGCAGCGCTGCGAGGTCCAGGTCGCCTACGCGATCGGCGTCGCCCACCCGGTCTCGCTGATGGTCGAGACCTTCGGCACCGGCAGGCTCCCCGACACCCGCATCTCCCAGCTGGTCGAGGCGGAGTTCGACATGCGCCCCGGCGCCTTCCGCCGCTACCTCGACCTGCACCGGCCGATCTTCCAGAAGACCGCCGCCTACGGCCACTTCGGCCGCGACGACGACGACTTCACCTGGGAGCGCACCGACCGCGCCGCCGCCCTCCGCGACGCCGCGGGCCTCGAGACCGCCGCCGCGTAGCGCCGCAGGTCGGGGCGCGCAGGCAGCTCGACGGCGCGGGTCCCGCGCCGAGCGGGGAGAGAACCAGGCGTTCCCTGACTTTGGGGGGCTATGGACCCCACAAAGTCGGAAACGCGGAGCCGGGACGCCTGGGTGCTGGCCCGCGCCCAGCACGGCGTGTTGACGCGGCGCGACCTGCTCGGCCTCGGTTTCAGCTCCGAAGCGATCAAGCACCGGGTCGGGACGGGACGACTGCATCCGATTGCGCGCGGTGTCTACGCGGTCGGGCGGCGCGATCTCCCTCGCGAGGGGCACTGGATGGCGGCCGTACTTGTATCCGGTCCCGACGCGGTGCTCAGTCACCGCAGCGCCGCCGCGCTGTGGGGCATCGGCGACTACGAGCGGAGAGGACGGATCGACATCTCCCTGCAACGGAGTGGTGAGGTGCGCCGTCCCCGCATCCGCGCCCGCAGTCGTCCGGCCCTACCCGCTTCGGACACCACCAAACACAACGGGATTCCCGTCACCACCGTCGTCCGCACCATGATCGACATCGCCACCGAACTGCCGGAGAACCGGCTCGAGCGGGCGGTGAACGAGGCCGACAAGCACGACCTGGTCGACCCCGACGCCCTCCGCCTCGCCCTCGACCCCCACTCTGGCGAGCCCGGTGTTCGGCCCCTGCGCAAGCTCCTCGACAAGCACACCTTCCGCCTCTCCGACGAGGAGCTGGAACGCCTCTTCCGCCCGCTCGCCACAGCCGCCGGCCTCCCCGTCGACCTGACCAAGGTCTGGGTGGACGACTTCGAAGTCGACTTCTTCTGGCCCGACCTCGGCCTCGTCGTCGAGACCGACGGCTGGCGCTATCACCGCACCCCGGCCGCCCAGACCCGCGACGCCCGCCGCTTCCAGGTCCATACGGCCTCCGGCCTCACGCCCCTGCGCTTCTCCCACTGGCAGGTCAAGCACGAACCCGCCTACGTCCGCCGCATCCTCGCGAAAACGGTTGGCCACCTTCAGGTACGGGAGGGATAGCGGCACCGCGGGGATGCGGCCACCCGGTGCGGCGACCGGCGGCGCGCTCGAATCAGGCGGCCGCTTCCGGCCCGCTCGGCGGTTGCGGCTCGCCCAGCCCGTGCGTGCCCGCGACACCCGCCCCGGTCGCCTGGTCGACCGCGTGGACGACGTCGCCGGGGTCGGCGACGCCATAGAAGACGAAGTTGTAGTCGTCGGTGGCGGCGGTGTCGAAGTCGACGTCGCCGATCTGCATCACCCGCTGGTAGACGCTCTGGCGGTAGTTGACGTTCTGGACCCGCTCCAGCCGCGTCTCCTGGATCTCGCGTGAGACGATCCCGCGCTTGATGTTGAGGCGGCGGTTGGTGATCGTGTAGGTCGTCGCCACCCGTTTGACGAACCCGATCAGCACGGTCAGGGCGATCGCCACGAGGACGATCAGGAAGACCGTCGCGCTGCCCGCCCCGACCAGCTTCGCGATCACGCCGAGGACGGCCGCGATCAGGACCCCTTTCAGGTAGAAGCCGAGGATCGCCCGCCAGGATGGGTGGCCCTGGAAGATCACCTGCTCCCCGGGGCTGAGATGGAGGGTCACGGGCGCCAGCATAAGCGCTCCGCGAAGCGCTCGCCAGGGCCCGGGGAGCGCCCGTCCACCGGCCCCCATACGCTCGGGTGGATGGCGATCCTCAAGGTCGAGCCGCTGACGACCGCCCGCGCTCTGCGCGGCCCGTTCGACTACCGGCGGCCCGAGGCGATGGCCGGCGTCGGCGTCGGCAGCGTCGTCCGCGTCCCCTTCGGCCCGCGCCGCGTGCTCGGCGTCGTGGTGGGGGTCGCCGACGCCTCGAAGCTGCCGCCGGAGCGACTCGCCGAGCCGATCGAGGCGCTGGAGGCCGGTGCCCCGCCGGAGCTGGTCGAGCTCGGCCTCTGGGTCGCCCGCGAGTACTGCTCGACCCCTTCGCGCGGCCTGCAGCTGGTGCTGCCGCCGGGGACCGGCAGTGGCGGGCGCACGGTGCGCTCTAAGACCGAGCTGCGGGCAGAGATCCTCTCCGCCGGCGAGGCCGCCCTCAGCGGCGGCGAGCGCCTAGGGGTGAAGCAGCGGGCGATCCTCGAGGCACTGCGCGAGGGGGAGATGTCGGGCGCCGAGCTGGCCGCCGCGGTCGGCTCCGACCGCGCCTCCCTGCGCCGCCTCGAGAACCGCGGCCTGATCGCCACCCGCGACTCCCACCTCCGTCGCGCCCCGACCGGTCCGGGCTTCACCGCCGCCGCCACGCCCCCCAACCTCCTGCCCGAGCAACGACACGCCGTCGCCACCCTCACCGCCGCCCTCGACGACAGGGGCCGACGGGACGAAAACGGGTCCACAGCTCCCGAAATCGGCCCGTCGGCCCCGGGGTTCTTGTTGCATGGCGTTACCGGGTCCGGGAAGACGGAGGTGTACTTGGCGGCGGTGGAGGCGGCGCTGGCGCGCGGTCGTGGCGCGATCGTGCTGGTGCCGGAGATCGGGCTGGCGCCGCAGGCGGTGGCGCGGTTCCGGGCGCGGCTGGGCGATCGGATCGCGATCCTCCACTCGGCCCTCTCGGCGGGCGAGCGCTACGACGAGTGGCGGCGCCTGCGCAGCGGCGAGGCGAGTGTCTGCGTCGGGCCGCGCTCGGCCGTCTTCGCCCCCGTCCGCGACCTCGGCCTGATCGTGATCGACGAGGAGCACGATCCCTCCTACAAGCAGGAGGGCGACCCCACCTACGACGCCCGTGCGGTCGCTCGCCGCCGGGCCGAGGACTGCGGCGCGGTGCTGGTCGCGGGAACCGCCACGCCGCGGCCGGAGACGTGGCTGGAGCTGCCGCGGATCGAGCTGCCGCGGCGGGTCGACGGGCTGCGGATGCCGCCGGTGCGCCTCGTCGACATGCGCGAGGCCGATCCGCGCTCGGGCCCCGTCCACGCCGAGACCTGGGAGGCTCTGGAGGGAGTGCGCGGTGCCGGTGCCAAGGCGATCGTGATGATCAACCGCCGCGGCTTCGCGCCCTGGCTCACCTGTCGCTCCTGCGGGCGCCACTGGAGCTGCCCCAACTGCGACGTCTCGCTGATCGTCCACCGCCACAGCGGCCGCCTCGTCTGTCACCACTGCGCCCACGCCGAGCCGGCGCCGCGGGCCTGTCCGGACTGCGCTTCGACGACGCTCTCGCGGGCCGGGGCCGGGACCGAGAGGATCGAGGCGCTGCTGGCCGAGCGATTGGCGCCGATGCCGGTCCTCCGCCTCGACTCCGACACCGCCGCCGCGCGCGGCGCCCACGCCCGCATCCTCGCCCGCTTCGGCGAGGCGCCGAGCGCGGTCCTGGTCGGCACCCAGATGGTCGCCAAGGGGCACGATTTCCCGGAGGTGACGCTGAGCGCGATCCTCGACGCCGACGCGACCCTGCGCTTCCCCGACTTCCGGGCCGAGGAGCGCACCTTCGCGATGGTCGCCCAGCTCGCCGGGCGCAGCGGCCGCGGCGCGGCCGGGGGAGAGGTGGTCGTCCAGACCCTGGCGCCGAACGCCGCCAGCATCGAGCACGCTTCCCGCCACGACTCCGCCGGCTTCCTCGCCGGCGAGCTGGAGCGCCGTCGCCTGCTGCGCTACCCGCCCTTCTCCCATCTGCTGCGGATCAACTTCTCCTCCGAGCACGAGGGGAAGCTGGAGAGCGCCGCGGCGACCGTCGCCTCGGAGCTGCGCCGATCCCTGCCCGAGGGCTCCGACCTGCTCGGCCCGGCGCCGATGTTCCGCGTCCGCAACCGTCACCGCCGCCGGATCCTGATCAAGGCCGCCGACCGCGCGGGGGCCGTCGCCGCGGTGCGTGAGGTGATCGAGGCGCGCGCCGCCGACCGCACCCTGCGCGCGGTCTCGATCGGCGCCGACGTCGACCCCCAGTAGGGCCTCGCGGACAGGCACGCGCCCGGCCGCGACGCTTAGACTCAGGGCAGATGAGCGACGGGGTCGAAACCGACAGCGACGAGCGCAGCGGACTCGAAGCGGAGCTGCTGGAGCGCCGCGAAGCGGCGCTCGCCCACGTGGTCAAGTTCGGCGACCCGGTGCTGAAGAGCAAGGCCTCGCCGGTCACCGACTTCGGCCCCGAGCTGCGGGCCGAGGTCGAGCGGATGATCGCGATCATGCGCGACGGGCTGGGCGTCGGCCTCGCCGCCACCCAGCTCGGCGTGCTGCGCCGCCTGCTCGTCTTCCAGGCCGGCTCCGACGGCGAGCCGACGGCGCTGGCCAACCCGGTGATCGAGTGGCTCTCCGGGAACGAGCTGGCGATCGCCGAGGAGGGCTGCCTGAGCCTGCCGCGGGTGACGATGGACGTCGAGCGCCCGCTGCACCTCCGGGTCAGTGGCCGCGACGCCGAGGGTGAGCCGATCGAGATCCAGGCATCCGGCCTCGAGGCGCGCGTCCTCCAGCACGAGATCGACCACCTGGACGGAGTCCTGATCCTCGACCGCACCACCCGCGCCCAGCGCAAGGGTGCCCTGCGGGCGTTGCGCGAGGGCGACGCCTACCACCCACCCGGCGATCACGAAGACGGCGACGACGGCGAGCTTCGCGAGCCGCGCACCGACGCGTGAGGACCGTCTACCTGGGCACCTCGGACTTCGCCGCCACCGTCCTGTGGCGACTGGCGGCCTCCCCGCATGCGCCCGCCCTCGCCGTCACCCCGCCCGACCGCCGCCGCGGGCGCGGGCGCCGCGAGCTGCCACCGCCGGCGGCCGAGGCCGCGGTGGAGCTGGGGATCGACCTGCTGCAGGCCGAGAAGGTCAACGAGGAGGCGGCCCTGGAGCGGATCCGCGCCGCCCGGCCCGAGGCGCTCGTCGTCTGCGCCTTCGGCCAGCTGATCCGCGAGCCGCTGCTCTCCGAGCTCGAGATCCTCAACCTCCACCCGTCGCTGCTGCCGCGCTGGCGCGGCGCCGCCCCGATCGAGCGGGCGATCATGTCCCGCGACGCGCGCACCGGCGCCTGCGTGATGCGCCTCACCGCAGGCCTCGACTCCGGGCCGGTGGCCCTCTGCGAGGAGGTCTCGCTGGGCCCTGACGAAGACTTCGCGGCGCTCTCGGCGACGCTCGCCGAGCTCGGCGGCGAGCTGCTGGTGCGGGCGCTCGACCGGCTGGCCGAGGGGCGGCTCGAGTTCACCGAGCAGGACGAGGAGGGCGTCACCTACGCCGAGAAGATCGACCCGGCCGAGCGCCGCCTCGATCCGGCCCGACCGGCGGTCGAGCTGGCGGCGGTGGTGCGGGCGCTGACCCCGCACGTCGGCGCCTACCTGGAGACGGCCGACGGCGAGCGGCTCGGGGTGCGCAGCGCCCGCGCCGTCGAGGTCGACGTCCGCACCGGGGAGGTGCGGGCCGAGTGGGGGGCGATGCTGGTCGGATGCGGCCGTGGCGCGCTGCGGCTGGAGGTCGTGCAGCCGCCGGGCGGCAAGCCGATGCCGGTCGATGCCTACCTGCGTGGCCACCCGCTGCCGAAGCTGGCGTGATCTCCGCCGCCCGCCAGCTCGCCTTCGAGACGGTCCGCCAGACCTTCGAGCAGGACGCCTTCACCGAGCGCGCCTTCCGCGCCGGAGCCGAGCGGCTCGGCCTCGCCGGCCGCGAGCGCGCCCAGGCCCAACGCCTCGCCTACGGCGCGGTGCAGCGCCGCGGAACCGCCGATGCGGCGATCGAGCGCCTCGCCGGGCGCTCCGTGCGCCTGCTCGACCCGCCGGTCCTGGCGGCGCTGCGGCTCGGCCTCTACGAGCTGCTGTTCGCCGACGCGACCCCCGACCACGCCGCCGTCGACCAGGCGGTCGAGCTGACCAAGCGGGCCGGCGCCGCCCACGCCGCCGGGCTCGTCAACGCGGTCCTGCGCCGTGCCGCCCGCGAGCGCGAGCAGCTGACCGCGGCGCTGCTCGGCGACGACTCGACCCCGGAGGCCGCGGCGGTCGCCCACTCGGCGCCGCTATGGCTGGCGCGGATGTGGTGGGAGGAGCTGGGCCCAGACGCCGCCCGTTCGCTGCTGGCGGCCTGCAACGAGCCGGCCGAGGTCGCGCTGCGGGTCAACCCCGCCCGGCTTGACCGCGAGGCGGCGCTGGCGAGGCTGCGCGAGGCCGGCGTCGACGCCCGGGCCCCCGAGGCGCCCTGGCCGCTGGCGGCGCCGGAGATGCTGGTGATCTCCGGGCGCACCGGGGACACGGTGCCGCAGATGGTCGCCGCCGGCGAGCTGACGCCGCAGAGCCGCGGGTCTGCGGCCGTGGTCGAGGCGCTCGGCCCACGCGAGGGCGAGCAGGTCCTCGACCTCTGCGCCGGGCCGGGGATCAAGACGGGCCAGCTGGCGGCGCGGATGGGAGACCGCGGCGAGCTGATCTCGGTCGAGCTCGATCCCGACCGCGCCGGCGAGGTCGCCGGACAGGCGCAGCGGCTGGGCCTGCGCAGTGTCACCGTGGTCGAGGCCGACGCCACCGGCCAGGGGATGACGCCGGGTTTCGACCGCGTCCTCCTCGACGCGCCATGCTCCGACCTCGGGGCCCTCGCCTCTCGTCCCGACGCCCGCTGGCGCAAGTCGCCGAAGACGATCGAGCGCCTGGCCGAGGTCCAGGCGGCCGCCCTGAGCGCCGCTGCCCGCCTGCTGCAGCCGGGCGGGACGCTGGTCTATGCCACCTGCACCGTCTCCCGCCGCGAGAACGAGGACCGGGTCGCGGCGCTGCTCGCCGAGGCCGGCGGCGGGGAGGTGCCGCAGCTGGAGCTGGACGACCTCGGCTCGCTCGCGCCCGGGCTGCGCTCGCCGCTCGAGCCGCGCGCCCTGCAACTGCGCCCCGACCGCGACCGCACCACCGGGTTCTTCATCTGCCGGCTGAAAAGGCATGATTAGGAGATGAGCGAAAATCAGAACGGCGGCCCGGGCGGCGAGAGCCCGCTGGGGCGGGCTCTCTGCCCGAACTGCGGCGAGCCGTGGCTGCGGCCGACCCAGCTGCCGGGGCGGCTGCGCTGCGTCAACTGCCTCAGCCGCTTCGAACTCGTCTCCCAGTGCCCCAACTGCGGCGAACACCAGACGATCGCCCGGATGAGCCACACCGCCGACATGCAGTGCCAGTCCTGCGGCGCGTCGATGCTTCGAGCTGCCTGAGCGCCGCGCCGTCGAATAGGTTGCGATCCCAATGAGCGAGCGGATGCAGGAGCTGATCGAGGACCCGAGGGTCGCGCCGTCGATCCTCTCGGCCGACTTCGCGCGGCTCGGCGCCCAGGTGGCCGAGGTGATGGACGCCGGCGCCCGGGTGATCCACGTCGACGTCATGGACGGGCACTTCGTGCCGCCGATCACGATCGGTCCGCTGGTCGCCGGGGCGATCGCCGACCAGGTCCACGCCGCCGGCGGCGCCCTCGACGTCCACATGATGATCGAGGCCCCCGAGCGCCAGATCGCCGAGTTCGCCAGGGCCGGCGCCGACTCGATCACCTTCCACGAGGAGGCGACCCCGCACGCCCACCGCACCCTGCACGCGATCCGCGAGCTCGGCTGCCTGGCCGGGATCGCGATCAACCCGGGGACCCCGGTCGAGGCCGTCTCCGAGCTGCGGGGGATGGCTGACCTCGTCCTCTGCATGACCGTCAACCCGGGCTGGGGCGGCCAGTCCTTCATCCCCACCTCGCCGGCCAAGGTCGAGCGCCTGGCGCCGCTGGTCGGCGAAGCGCGAATCGAGGTCGACGGCGGCGTCGACGCAGCCACCGCCGGCTCCGTCGCCAGCGCCGGCGCCTCCCTCTTCGTAGCCGGCTCCGCAATCTTCAGCTCAGACGACCCGGCACGGGCCTACGCGGACATCGCCGCCGCCGCCGGCGCGATCTGAAGCAGCCCTCCAGCCAGCTGGATCCTGCGGCGGGAGGTCACCGTCCCAACGACCGCGCTCTAACCGCGGGCGATCAGGGCTCCGGTGACCTCCTGCCACCAGGCGCGCTCGGCGGCGTCCACGCCCGGGCGCTCGGCCCGGTCCTCGCACCAGTCGGCGAGCGCCCGGCGCCCGCCGATCGCGATCAGGCCGGCGCCGATAACCGCGTAACGGCCGTCGGCGAGGGCGACCATCGCGGCGTCGCTGTCCTCGCGGCTGCGCAGCACGGCGAGCACCGGGACCCCTCCGATCGCCTCGGCGGCCGGGTTGTCGCCGGTGCGCGCCGGGCGCACCGTGAACACCTGGGAGGCCGCCCGGCGCGGCAGCGGCGGCGGTTCCGGTTTGCCGATCGGCCCCTCGATCCAGCGCTCGGTCAGCGCCTCGACCTCCTCGCGCAGCTCGCTGCGGACGAGGATGTGCAGCTCGTCGCCCGCCTGTACCTCGGTCGAGCCGCGCGGCGGGATCGCATGCCCCTCGCGGACGATCACGTTGACCAGGGCCTCGCGCGGCAGTTCCAGCTCGCGCACCCGGTGGCCCGCGGCGACCGCCCCCTCGGGCAGGCGGAAGGCGATCACGTCGCCGCCCATGCGGCGGATCCGCCCCGACTCCAGCAGCCGTCGCGGCAGCGCCGGCCGGTCGGTGGTCAGCCCCAGCCGCCGCGCCAGCGGCTCGAAGCTCGCCCCCTGGACCAGGGTCGAGCTGACGACGACGAAGAAGACGATCGCGAAGAGCTCATGGCCGGCGCCGATCCCGGCCACGACCGGGAAGGTGGCGAGCCAGATCGGCGTCGCCCCGCGCAGCCCGGCCCAGCCCAGCATCAGCCGCTCGCGCGAGTTGAAGGGCGCCAGCGCGGTGGCCACGAAGGTCGCCAGCGGCCGGGCCAGCAGGATCAGGACCGCCGAGAGGGCCAGCCCCTTGAGCGCGATGTCGCCGAGCGTGGCGGGGAAGACCAGCAGGCCGAGCAGGATGAACAGCGAGATCTGGGCGATCCAGCCGAGCCCCTCGTGGAAGGCGGCGAGGGTGCGCTTCGCCGGGATCCGGCCCGAGCCGAGCGCCAGCGCGGTCAGGTAGACGGCGAGGAAGCCGGAGCCGTGGGCGAGCTCGGCGAGCCCGTAGGAGAGGCCGGCGATCGCCATCGTCGCCACCGGGTAGATCCCGTCGGAGGGCAGCCGCACGGTCTCCAGCGCCCGCACCGCCACCCAGCCGAGCGCCAGCCCGATCGCCGTCCCCAGGGCCAGTTTCGCGACCAGCAGCCCGGCCATGTCGAGGCCGCCGAAGTCGGGCACCTGGATCCATTCGATGAACCCGATCACCAGCAGCAGGGCGACCGGGTCGTTCATCCCCGACTCTCCCTCGAGCGAGCGGGCGAGCCGCTTCTCGATCGTCGAGGTGCGCAGCACGGCGAAGATCGCCGCCGAGTCGGTGGCGGCGATCGCGGCGCCGACGATCATCCCTTCCAGCATCCCGAGGCCGAAGATCAGCTTCGCCGCGAGCCCGGCGATCAGCGCGGTCAGGGCGGTGCCGAGCGTCGCCAGCGAGGCGGCGGTGCCGAGCACCGGGCGGATCTCCGACCAGCCCGCGGTGAGGCCGCCCTCGAAGAGGATCAGGACGAGGGCGATCGTCCCCAGCGTCCGCGCCAGCCGGGCGTTGGAGAAGTCGATCCCGCCGAGCCCTTCGGAGCCGGCGACCATGCCGAGGGCGAGGAACAGCAGCAGGCCCGGGACCCGCATCCGCTCGGCCAGCAGCGCCCCGGCGATGCCGGCGGCCAGGAGGACGCCGGCGATCAGGATCAGCTCGGCATCGTGTCCACCCACGCGCGGAACCTAGATGATCGGTCCGGCGCGGCAGAGGTTAGTCGCGCTATCCGCGACCAACCTCTGCCGCGCGCCGGCGCCTCAGACGTTCTCGTCCATGAAGGCGAGGCTCGTCTCCAGCTCCTCCGGCGAGCCGGGCGCGGGCACGTCCTCGGCGCGCTCGTGCGGGCGGCGGTAGACCCAGTACAGGAGCGCGAAGAGAACGCCCGCGGCGAGCAGGAAGCCGATCTCGACGCGGCGGAACTGGTCGCTTACCAGGGGCACGAAGTTCCAGCCGATGAACAGCGCCGCGCAGGTGATCCAGCGCGCCGCGGCGCGGCGCACCTGGCCCTGGGCGATGCAGGCCTGGTTGACCGTGACCGAGGCGAGGTAGAGGCCCATCCCGACCCCGATCAGCAGCAGCCCGGCGCGGTCGTAGGTGAACTTCTTGCTGAAGGCGATCTGCATCAGCTTCGGGCCGCCGATCAGGACCACGACGACTACCAGGGCGGTGAAGGCGGCGATCCCCACCAGCACCATCCGCACCGTGCGGTGGAACTCGCGCTCGGCGTCCTCGGCCTCGCTGGCGTGGAGGCTGGTGAGGTGGGGGAGGATGCTGGTCGAGACCGACTGGAACAGCTGCAGCGGCGCCCGCGCCAGCATCAGCACGTTGAAGATGAAACCTGCGGCCGCGGCCCCCTGCAGGCCGCGGGTGATCAGTGGGCCGGCGTTGAGGAAGGCCTGTTCGCTGAACATGATCACCAGGACCGCCGCGGCGAAGCCGCTGCCCGACCTCAGGGAAAAGTCCTCGGCCGGCGCGTCCTCCACTTCCCCTCCCGGTGCCGCGGGCGCCGACTGCTGCGCCTCCTTCTCCTTCTGCGCCCGCCGCGCGAAGGCGAAGGGGACCACCAACAGGCTCAGCGCCGGCGCCGCGGTGATCCCGATCGCGACTGCCGATTGGCCGCTGAGGATGCCGATCGCGACCAGCACCGCGAAGATCGTGCGGAAGCAGGATTCGGAGAGGATCAGCGCCACGAACAGCCCGAAGCGCTGCTCGCCGGCGAGGAAGCCGCGGGCGAAGTAGCTGGCGGCGTAGAAGAGGACCGAGGAGAAGAAGACCCAGTAGAGCGCTTCGTTGCCCTCCAGCAGGCTGTCCTGGATCGGTCCCCGCAGGGCCAGCGCGACGACGGTGAAGAAGAGCGAGAGGCCGAGCTGGATCGTCGAGGCGACCCGCATCGGCTGGCCGACCTGCTCCCCCTTCGCCCGCCGCTCGGAGATGTGGCGGGAGAGCAGCTGTTCGATCGGCCGGTAGAGGGTGGAGATGGTGATGAAGACCGCCGACCAGAGCACCGTGATCTGCCCGTAGTCGGGCTTGGAGAGCACGTGCGAGGCGATCAGGAAGTAGGCGTAGGTGATGACTCCGGTCAGCCCGACGCCGACCGCGAGGAAGCTCGCGGTCTTGCCGTAGTCGGCCGTGCTCGACTCTTTCACTCGTCCCGCTTGCCCGGCTCGTAGTGGGAGGGCTCGACGCCGAGCGCCAGCTCGACCCGCCGCACCCGCTCGAAGACGCGCTGGGTCATCACCCGTTGCCCGGCGAGCAGGTCGCCGATCACGCCCAGGGCGAACAGTTGCACCGCGGTCATGAAGAGGACGGCGCCGAGGATCAGCGACTGGATGTGGCCGTTGCTGCGGCCGTTGACGATCCAGTCGATCAGGAAGGGCAGCCAGGCCGCCAGTGCCAGCACCATCACCACCGCCCCCGCCGTGGCGAACGCCCGCAGCGGCTCGTAGCGGGCGTAGATGCGGAAGATCGCGGCGCCGTTGCGGCGCACGTAGGCGCCGGTCGAGCCGAACAGGCGCGACTCGCGGGTCTGCGAATTGGTGCCGACCTCGACCTGGTCGACCGCGACCAGCATCTTGCCCGCCTGGATCAGGCTCTCCAGCGTGTAGGTGAAGTTGTCGACGACGAGCAGCTGCAGGGCTGCCTCGCGGTTGTAGGCGCGGAAGCCGGAGGTGGCGTCGGCGACCTCGGTGCCCGAGGCCTTGCGCACGACCCAGCTGCCGAGGTGCTGGAGGGCTTTCTTGGCGCCGGAGAAGTGCTCGATCTCGGCGACCCGGCGGTCGCCGACCACCATGTCGGCCTCGCCGGCGAGGATCGGCGCCACCAGCTTGGGCACGTCGGCGCCGCTGTACTGGTTGTCGGCGTCGGTGTTGACGACGACGTCGGCGCCGAGCTTGAGGCAGGCGTCGAGGCCGGCCTGGAAGCCGGCGGCGAGCCCCTTGTTGTTGGTCAGCCGGATGATGTGCTCGACCCCGCACTCGCGCGCCACCTCGACCGTGCGGTCGGTCGAGCCGTCGTCGATCACCAGCAGCTCGACCGCGTCGATGCCCTCGACCCGGCGGGGCAGGTCGGCGATCGTCGCCGGCAGCGTTGCCTCCTCGTTGAAGCAGGGGATTTGGACTATCAACTTCATAGGGTCGGTCAGGCTACTCGTAGCTACTGCGCCAGGGGGGTAGAATCCTGGTTGATTGACGAGTCAATCGGTCGATGAACATGCCACTTACCGCCACTGATCGGGATCTGCTCGGGCGAGCGCTGGAGTTGGCCGAGGGCGGCCGGGGGCGGGTCAGCCCGAATCCGCTGGTGGGCGCTGTGGTCGTGCGCGACGGGCAGGTTATCGGGGAGGGCTTTCACGCCGAGCTGGGCGGCCTGCACGCAGAGCGGGCGGCGCTCGAGGACTGCCGCGGGCGCGGCGAGGACCCGGCCGGGGCGACGATGTACGTGACCCTCGAGCCCTGCGCCCACCACGGCCGCCAGCCGCCCTGCGTCGAGGCGATCGCCGAGGCCGGGATCGCCCGCGTCGTGATCGCCTCCGAGGACCCGACCGAGAAGGCCTCCGGGCGCGGCCCGGGAATCCTCCGCGACGCCGGCGCCGAGGTCGTCTTCGCCATCGCCGCCGAGGCCACCGCCGCCCGCCGCCTCAACCAGCCCTTCCGCAAGCACGGCCGCACCGGCCTGCCACTGGTGACGCTGAAGCTGGCGATGTCGCTCGACGGCCGCACCGCGACGGCCCCCGGCGAGGAGCCCTGGATCTCCGGCCCCGAGAGCCGCGAGCCGGTCCATCGCTGGCGGGCCGAATCCGACGCGATCGCGGTCGGCATCGGCACCGCCCTCGCCGACGACCCGCTGTTGACGGCTCGCCTGCCCGGCGCCCGCCAGCCGCTGCGCGTCGTCTTCGACTCTCACGCCCGCCTGCCGCTGGAGTCGCGGCTGCTGGCGACCCTCGACCGGTCCCCGGTCCTGGTCGTCGCCTCGCCCGAGGCCGATCCCTCGCAGGTCGCGGCCCTGCGCGACGCCGGCGCCGAGGTCTTCGTGGCGAGCGGCGCCACCGCGGCGGACCGCGTCGCCTCGGCCCTGGCCGATCTCGGCCGCCGCAACGTCACCAGCCTCTTCCTCGAGGGCGGCAAGACCCTGGCCGCCGCCTTCCTCGCCGCCGACCAGATCGACGAATCCCGTACCTTCATAGCCCCAGTGCTTCTCGGTGCCACCCAGGAAGAGGCCGCGACCGTCGCGCCCACGCGTCGGAGCGCCCTCGACTCCACCGTCGAACGCGTCGGCTGCGACACGTTGATCACGGCCCGCTTCAAGGAGTGGTGATGTTCACCGGCCTCGTCCAAGACCTCGGCACCGTCGAATCGCTCGAGCGCACCGCCGACGGCGCCCGCCTGCGGATCGCGACCAGGCTCGGCGCCGAGCTCGGCCTCGGCGACTCGGTCGCCGTCGACGGCGTCTGTCTGACTGCGACCGCCGCCGACGAGAGCGGCTTCGAGACCGAGGCGATGAACCAGACCCTGGAGGTGACCGCGCTCGGCTCCGTCGAGGAGGGCAGCAGGGTCGACCTGGAGCTGGCGATGCAGGCGTCCGACCGGCTCGGCGGCCACATCGTCCAGGGCCACGTCGACGGTGTCGGCACCGTCGCCGCGGTCGAGGAGGACGGCTTCGCCCGGCGCCTGCGCGTCGAGCTGCCGCCTGAGCTGATGCGCTATGTCGTCGCCAAGGGCTCGATCACGCTCGGCGGGGCCAGCCTCACCGTCGCCGATTTGGGCGAGTCTTGGGTAGTTGTTTCCCTGATCCCTGAGACCCTGGACCGCACGGTCCTGGGCGAGGCCGAGCCGGGAAGCCGATTGAACGTCGAGTGCGACATCGTGGCGAAGTATGTGGAGCGGATGGTGGCACCATTCGCCGGAAAGGAGCGAGCGTGAGCCAGATGACGGAGACCGAGAGAGACCACAGCGCGGCGGCCGGGACGGGGGAGAGCCCCTTCGCGACGATCGAGGAGGCGATCGAGGAGATCCGCCGCGGCCGCATGGTCGTCGTCTGCGACGGCGAGGACCGCGAGAACGAGGGTGACCTGGTGATGGCGGCGCAGTTCGCGACGCCGGAGGCGGTCAACTTCATGGCCAAGGAGGCGCGCGGGCTGATCTGCCTGGCGCTGACCGCCGAGCGCTGCGAACGGCTCGGGCTGAAGCTGATGGCGGCCAAGAACGAGGCGCCGCTGCAGACCGCCTTCACGGTCACGATCGAGGCTGCCGGCGGGGTCAGCACCGGGATCTCCGCCCACGACCGCGCCCACACGATCCAGGTCGCGATCGACCCCGACTCGGGCCCGCGCGACATCGTCATCCCCGGCCACATGTTCCCGCTGCGGGCCAAAGAGGGCGGCGTCCTGGAGCGCACCGGCCACACCGAGGCCAGCGTCGACCTCGCCCGCCTCGCCGGGCTCACCCCGGCCGGCGTGATCTGCGAGGTGATGAACGACGACGGCACCATGGCTCGCGTCCCCGACCTCGTCCCCTACTGCGCCAAGCACGGCCTGAAGATGGTCACGGTCGCCGACCTGATCGCCTACCGGCGCCGCACCGAGAAGCTGGTCGAGCGGGTCGTCGCGACGGCGCTGCCGACCTCCTTCGGCGATTTCACCGCGGTCGGCTACCGCTCCCTGGTCGACGACAAACACCACGTGGCGATGGTCAAGGGCGAGGTCGATGGCGCCTCCGACGTGCTGGTCCGCGTCCACAGCGAGTGCCTCACCGGCGACGTCTTCCACAGCATGCGCTGCGACTGCGGCGAGCAGCTCGAATCGGCGCTGGCGATGATCGAGCGGGAGGGGAGAGGCGTCCTGCTCTACCTCTCCCAGGAGGGCCGCGGGATCGGCCTGCTGAACAAGCTGCGCGCCTACAAACTGCAGGAGGAGGGCGCCGACACGGTCGAGGCCAACCTCAAGCTCGGCCTGCCCGCCGACCTGCGCGACTACGGGATCGGCGCCCAGATCCTCGGCGACCTCGGCCTGACCAGCATCCGCATCCTCACCAACAACCCGAAAAAGATCGTCGGGCTGGAGGGCTACGGCCTCTCGGTAACCGAGCAGGTGCCGCTCGAGCACGCCCCAAACGCCCACAACGAGGCCTACCTGCGCGCCAAGCGCGACAAGATGGGCCACTCGCTGCACCACCAGGGCCTGGCACTCGACGAGGAGATGCTGCACGACGAGGAGGAGCGCGACGCGAGGGACGCCGATGGCTGAGCCCGACGGCGCCTTCCTCGAGCAGTTCGGCGACGAGGAGCGCGAGGCGCTCTCCTCGCAGCGCTTCGCCGTCTGCGTCGGCCGCTTCTACGAGGACCTCGCCCAGCGGCTGCTGAAGGGCGCTCGCGAGGGCTTCGAGATCGCCGGCGTCGCCGCCGCCTCGGTCAGCGAGGTCTCCGTCCCCGGCGCATACGAGCTGCCGCTGGCGGCCAAGCTCTTCGCCGAGAGCGGCGATTACGCCGGGGTCGCCTGCCTCGGCGTCGTGATCCGCGGCGAGACCTCCCACTACGACTTCGTCTGCGGCGAGTCGGCGCGCGGGATCCAGGACGTGCAGCTGCGGACCGGCGTACCCTGCGCCTTCGGCGTGATCACCTGCGACACCATGGACCAGGCCCTGGCCCGCTCCGGCGGCGGCAAGCGCGACCAGGGCCGCAACTCGGCCCTGACCATCGCCCGCATGGCGCTGCTGCGGCAGCAACTCGGGGTTTCCGGCTGAGGTCCAGTACTATCCACGACCCGATGGCCAAGGTATGCCACAGCTGCGGCAAGGGACCGGCGTTCGGCCAGTCCCGGAGCCACTCGATGGTCGCGACCAAGCGGCGCTTCGATCCGAACCTGCAGAAGGTCCGGATCCAGGAGGACGGGCGCCCGCTGCGTGCCTACGTTTGTACTCGCTGCTTGAAGTCCAACAAGGTCGTCAAGGCGGCTTAGAGGCCCGGTTCCCTGCGGGCTCGCCGCGGGACGAGGGTTTGGCGTGCAGGGGTGGGGGTGTCCCTCTCGCTTGCTGGGTTTTTCGCTGGGGAGCGCTCAGCCCGTCCGAGCAGGAGCGCCCGAGCGAAGAAGAGGACGCCGCTGCGCGAGAGGGACACCCCCACCCCTCCCCACGAATCGCATCCCCGCCTCCCGAGGTGAGGCATCTCCCGAGAATCGGGAGATGCTCCAAGGGACGGAAGCTTCCTCGTGGCCGAGGTTTTGCCCTCTATAGGGGGTAAAAGCTCGGCCACGCTCCCGGAGATGGGGGCCGGAGGGTCGGGTGTCCCTCGCAGGCGCGGCGTCCTCTTTTTCGCGCTTGCGCGCGTAACTCGGACGGGAGGAGCGCTCCACAGCGAAAAACCCAGCAACGGAGAGGGACACCCGACCCTCCGGCCAGGGCCCGAGCCCCGGGCGAGAGGCGCCGCGGCCCGAGCCCTGACCGGAGAGCGCGGCCCCGCGCCTCGATCGCTAGGCGTCGGAGTCGACGAGGGCTGGCTCTCCGGACGGGTGCAGCTCCTCGTGCGCCTCGTCGGGGCCCTCTACGTGGAGGCGGGGGAGGACTCGGCCGAGCCACCCTGGGAAGTACCAGGCGCGCCTGCCGAACAGCTGCATCACCGCCGGCACCAGGACCGAGCGGATGATCACCGCGTCCATCAGGACGGCGGAGGCGAGGCCGAGGCCGAAGAGTTTGATGATCCGGTCTTCGCCGAGCATGAAGGAGGCGAAGACGGTGACCATGATCGCCGCCGCCGCGGTGATCACCCGGCCGGTCAGCGCCAGGCCGCGGGTGACGGCTTCGGTCGCGTCCTTGCGGTGCTCCCATTCCTCGTGGATCCGCGACATCAGGAAGACCTCGTAGTCCATCGAGAGCCCGAAGACGATCGAGAAGAGGAAGACCGGGAAGAAGGAGATGATCGGGCCGGTGTTGTCGACGCCGATCAGGCTCGCTCCCCAGCCCCACTGGAAGACGGCGACGATCAGGCCGAAGGCGGCGCCGATGCTGAGCAGGTTCATCACCATCGCCTTCAGCGGCACCAGCAGCGAGCGGAAGACGATCATCAGCAGCAGCGCCGAGAGCAGCACGACGACGCCGATGAAGAGCGGCAGCTTTTCGGAGATCGCGGTGCCGAAGTCCTCGAAGATCGCGGTGATGCCGCCGACGTGGACCTGGGCGCCGGTCTGCTGCTCGATCGGCGGGATCACGTCGCCGCGGATGTGGTCGAGCAGGGTCGTCGTCGCCGCGCTCTGCGGCGAGGTGGTCGGGTAGACCTGGAAGACGCCGGTGTTTTCGCCCTTGTTCATCGTCACCGGGGTGACGGCGGCGACGCCTTCTTCGCCTTCGAGCTGCTTGCTGACCTGGACCAGGGCGGCGTCGTCGCCCTTTTCCGGCAGCGACGCGACGATCGAGAAGGGGCCGTTGAAGCCGGGCCCGAAGCCCTCGGCGAGCAGGTCGTAGGCTTCGCGCGTGGTCGTCCCCGCCGGGTCGGTGCCGGCGTCGTTGGAGCCGAGCCGCAGCGACAGGGTGGGGATGCAGAAGGCGATCAGCAGGCCGCCCGAGAGCAGCGCCGCGACCCAAGGGCGGGCCTGGATGCGACGGCTCCAGCGGAACCACCAACCGCCTTCGTCGATGCTCCTCGCGCCGGTGCCGAGGCCCGGGATGCGGAGCCGGTTGACCCAGTTGCCGGCGACCGTCAGCAGCGCCGGCAGCAGGGTCAGCGCCGCGATCATCGTGAACAGGACCGCCAGTGCCGCCGCCATCGCCACCCCGTAGAGGAAGCTGATGCCGAGCAGCAGCATCCCCATCAGCGAGATGATCACCGTGATCCCCGCGAAGAGGACGGCGCGGCCGGCGGTGTCGACCGCCTGGATCGCCGCCTGCTGCTTCTCCAGCCCTTCGTCGAGTCCGTTGCGGAAGCGGGTGAGGATGAAGAGCGCGTAGTCGATGCCGACGCCGAGGCCGATCATCGCCGCGAGCTCGGGCGCGAAGTTGGCCGTGTCGAAGACGTGGGTGCCGAGGGTGACGAGGCTGAGCCCGACCCCGAGCGCGAACAGCGCCGTCAGGATCGGCAGGCCCATCGCGACGAAGGAGCCGAAGGTGAGCAGCAGCACGACGACCGCCGCCAGCAGTCCGATCCCGAAGGAGGAGTCGCCGCCTTCTTCCTGGCGCGCTTCCTCGATCGCCTGCCCGCCCATCGCCACCGTCAGCCCGTCGCCCGCCGCGCCCCGGGCGGCGGCCATGATCTCCTTCGTCTTCGCTTTGTCGAGCTTGTTGTCGGGGACGTCGAACTGGATCGTCGCGTAGGCGATCTTGCCGTCTTCGCTGATCGCCCCTGCGCCCTTGCCGGCGTACGGGCTGGCGACTTCGCTGACGTGCGGGTATTCGGCGACTTCGGCGAAGACGGCTTCCATCTTCTGCTTGACCGCGGGCGATTCGACCCCGGCGTCGGCCTTGAAGACGATCGTCGCGGTGCCGCCCGACTGGGCCGGGAACCGGTCTTCGAGCAGTTCGAAGGCTTCCGTGGAATCGGAGGCCGGGAGCTTGAATTCTTCGCTGAACGAGGCGCCGGTCGAGCCGGCGACCATCCCGATCGCGACCAGGGCGACGATCCAGCCGACGATCACGGTCTTGCGGTGGCCGGTGGTCCAGGTGGCGAAGCTCCTCATGAGGTCGGCCACGGTAGCAACGGCCACGGTCCGCCGTTCCGACCCGCCGCGCGAAAGGCCGCCGCCCCGCTGTCCGCAGCGGGCGGCTAGATTCCCCGCAGATGTCCGATCCCTCGATCGCCCGCTTCCGCCGGGTTATCAGCTCCGCCTGCGCCTCGCTGGAGGCGAGGCGCCAAGAGGTCAACGACCTCAACGTCTTCCCGGTCGCCGACGGCGACACCGGCGACAACATGGCGATGACCCTGCGCGCGGTGATGGAGGAGCTCGACCACCTCGACGGGCTCGCCGTCGACGAGGTCGGCCGCACCCAGCTCGTGCAGGCGCTGGCGCGGGCGGCGCTGATGGGCGCCCGCGGCAACTCGGGCGTGATCCTCAGCCAGATCGTCCGCGGCGCCGCCGAGGAGCTGGCCAGCCGGCCGGGGGAGCTGGTCGACCCGGTCTTGGTCGCCGCCGCCTTCGCCACCGCCGCCGACGCGGCCTACGACTCGGTGCGCGAGCCGGCCGAGGGCACGATGCTGACCGTCTTCCGCGAGATGGCGCACTCGCTCGCCCGCCAGCTCGCCCACCTCGAAGCCGACAAGCAGCGGCTCGGCCGCGACGTCACCGAAGAGCAGCAGGACGCGGTCCTCGCCGAGGTGCTCGAGCGGGCGATCGAGGACGGCGAGCGGGCCGTCGCCCGCACCCCCGAGCAGCTCGAGGTGCTGCGCGAATCCGGCGTCGTCGATGCCGGCGGCCACGGCCTGGTGCTGATCCTCGCCGGAGTCGTCGCCGGCCTGCGCGGCGACGACTCCGAGCCGCCCGAGGTCGCCCACCGCGAGCCGCCGCGCCGCACCCTGCCCCACCACGAGGACAGCCGCTACCGCTACTGCACCAACTTCATCGTCTCCGGGCGCGGGCTCGACGCTCGCGAGTTCCTGCCCAGCCTGGAGGGCCTGGGCGACTCGGTCCTCGTGGTCGGCGACGAAGTGACCCTGAAGGTCCACGTCCACACCGATGAGCCCGAGCGGGCGGCTGCGGTCTTCGACGGGGCGGGCGAGGTGACCAACCTCGACGTCGCAGACATGCGCGAGCAGATGGCCGAGCGCAGCGCCAGGCTCGCCGCCGGGCGCACCGGCGCGCTGGCGGTGGCGGCGGGAGAGGGACTGGAGCGGCTCTTCGCCGAGCTCGGCGCCAACGTCGTGCCCGGCGGGGAGACGCTCAACCCCTCGACCTACGAGCTGCTGGCCGGGATCCACGGCGTCGCCGCCGCCGAGGTCCTGGTCCTGCCCAGCTCCTCGAACGTGATCATGGCCGCCGAGCGCGCCTGCGAGCTCTCCGACAAGCCCGCCCGCGTGGTCGCGGCGACATCGCAGCAGGCGAGCCTGCTGGCCCTGGTCGAGCTCGATCCCGACGCGCCTGCCGACGTCAACGCTGAGCGGCTCGAGTCGGCGCTGGCCGACGTCGCCACCGGCGGTGTCGCCCCGGCCGCCCGCGACGACGCCCAGGGCCGCTTCAAAAAGGGCGACGCGGTCGGTTTCGCCGACAGCGAGATCGTCGCCTGGGGCGGTGCCGGCTCGACCCTGCAGGCGACGATCCAGCACCTCGCCGAGAATGCGGAGATCGTCACCGTGATCGCCGGCGAGGGGGCGCCGATCCCGCTTGCCGAGATCGACACCCACGTCCCCGAGGGCGTCGAGGTCGAGACCCACGAAGGGGGCCAGCCGAGCTGGTGGTGGCTGCTGGCGGCCCAGTAGCGTTGCGCTCCTTCGCCGGCGCCCGCGAGTTGAGCCGAGCCGAGCTTCGCGAGGCCGCGGTCCACTGGCCCCGGCCGAGCGTCCTCGACGTCTCGATCCAGGCCCTCGACGGCGTCGGGCCGCGGCTCGCCGAGGCGGCCGCCGAAGCGGGCATCGCCACCGTCGGCGACGTCCTGCACCGGGTTCCCCGCGGCCACCGGGAGCGCCAGGTGCGCCAACTGGGCCAGCTCGAGCCGGGGGAGTCCGGCACGGTCTTGGTCGAGGTGCTGGGCGTCAAGCCGCGCCCGTTCCGCAAACGCCGCCTGACGATCGTCGGCGTGAAAGTGGGGGACGAGTCGGGCACCGTGCGGGCAACCTGGTTCAACCAGCCCTGGGTGGCGGAGAAGCTGGCACCGGGCGCGACCCTGCTGCTGACCGGCAAGCTGACCGATCGCGGCTTCGGGGTGAGCGAGTGGGAGCTCGTCTCCGCCGGGGAGGGGGAGCGGTCCGGGAGCTTCGTCCCGGTGCACCCGGCGACCGAGCGGCTGCGGGCGCAGAAGATCCGCGACTGGGCGGAGCAGGCGTGCCGCTGGGCGCCGAACGAGATCGAGGGGGTTCCGGCGGCGGTGCGGGCGCGGCGGCGGCTGACCGGCGTCGGCGAGGCGCTGCGGGCCGTCCACTTCCCGGAGTCGGCGGAGGACGTCGAGCAGGCGCGCGAGCGGCTGCGCTTCGAAGAGCTGTTCCTGCACCAGGCGGTGCTGGCGACGCGCAAGCGGACCCACCGGCTGGCGCGGCCGGCGCCGCGGTTCGGGCGTCCGGGGGAGCTGGTTGAGCGCTGGGTCGCCTCGCTGCCGTTCCGGCCGACCGGGGACCAACGTGCCGCCTTCGCCGCGGTCGACGCCGACCTCGACTCGGGCGAGCCGATGGCGCGGCTGCTGATGGGCGAGGTCGGCTCGGGCAAGACGGTGGTCGCCGTCTACGCGATGCTGAGGGCGCTGGAAGCCGGCTTCCAGGCGGTGCTGATGGCGCCGACCGAGGTCCTCGCCGAGCAGCACGCCGTCACCCTCGACCGCCTGCTCGGCGCCGAGGCGATTCCCTTTGCCCTCTTGACCGGCGCGACGCCGGCCGCGACTCGCAACCGCGCCCTGAGCCAGCTCGCCAGCGGCGAGCTGGGGCTCGTGCTGGGCACCCACGCCCTGATCGAGCCCGACGTCCGCTTCGCCCGCCTCGGCCTCTGCGTGGTCGACGAGCAGCACCGCTTCGGGGTCGCCCAGCGCAACGCGCTGGACGCCAAGGGGGTGGAGGGGATGGCGCCCCACGTCCTCCACATGACCGCGACTCCGATTCCACGGACGCTGTCGCTCACCGCCTACGGCGACCTCGACACCACCGCGCTGCACGAGCTTCCCGCCGGGCGGCGGCCGGTCGAGACCCGCCTGGTCGAGGAGGACGAACGACCGGCCGCCTACGAGTTCCTGCGCGAGCGCCTGCGCGAGGGCCGCCAGGCGTACGTGGTCTGCCCGCTGGTCGCCGCCTCCGAGAAGCTGCCCGGCAAGGCCGCCGAAGTGGAGGCCGAGCGGCTGCGGGCCGGTGAGCTCCGCGGCTTCGCGGTTGGCATCCTGCACGGCCAGATGGCATCGGCCGGGAAGGCCGAGGCGATGCGCGCCTTCGCCGCCGGCGAGACCGACGTGCTGGTGGCGACGACGGTGATCGAGGTCGGGATCGACGTCGCCAACGCGACGGTGATGGTGATCGAGGGGGCCGAGCGCTTCGGCGTCTCCCAGCTGCACCAGCTGCGCGGCCGGGTCGGGCGCGGGGAGCACGCTTCCCAGTGCCTGCTGTTCGCCGAAGCGGCCGGGGAGTCGGCGGGACGGCGGCTGCGGGCGGTGGCGGGCGAGCGCGACGGTTTCCGGCTCGCCGAGGTGGACCTGGCCCTGCGCGGCGAGGGCGAGATCCTCGGCACCCGCCAGCACGGCCTGCCGCGCTTCGCCGTCGCCGAGCTGCCCGACGACATGCCGACCCTGCTGGCCGCCCGCGAAGAGGTGCAGGCGCTGCTGCGCCGCCACGGCTCGCTCGAGGACCCGGCGCTCGGCCCCCTGATCGACGCCGCCCGCCGCCGCTTCGGCGCCGGCGCGGCCGACCCGATCCCGCTCTAATGGCGCGATGCGCGTAATCGGCGGAGAGCTCGGCGGCCAGCTCCTGGTCGCGCCGAAGGGGTGGAGGGTGCGGCCGACCTCCGATCGGGTCCGCGAGGCGATCTTCTCGGCCCTCGGCGACCGCGTCGCGGGCGCCTCGGTGCTCGACCTCTACTGCGGTACCGGTGCCCTGGCGATCGAGGCGCTCTCGCGCGGCGCCGAGGCCGCCGTCCTGGTCGATCGCGACACCAGGCCGGCGCTCGGCAACGTCGAGCGGCTCGGCCTGGGTGGGCGGGTGGAGCTGGTCCGCGCCGACGCCGGGCGCTGGATGGCGGCGGTTGTGAAGGCGCCAAACGCGCCCCGCTTCGACCTGATCTTCGTCGACGCCCCCTATAGACTCGCCGACCGCGTGACCGAGGACCTAAACCTCCAGGTGCCCGAGCTGCTCGCCCCGCACGGGCGCGCGATCGTCGAGAGCGGCGCCCGTGCGCCGCTGCGAATCGACTCGCTGCGGCCGTTGCGCCAGCGCCGCTACGGCGCCGCGGACGTCTCCTTCTACGGGGCCGCCGAATGACGGACCCGGAGCGCAACGGCACGGTTGTCTGCCCGGGGACCTACGACCCGGTCACCAACGGTCACGTCGACATCATCACAAGGACCTCGCGGGTCTTCGACAGGGTCGTCGTCGGGGTCGTGAACAACCCGCTCCGCAAGCAGAAGACGATGTTCACGGCGGAGGAGCGCAGGCTGTTCATCGAGCAGGCCACGGCCGACCTGCCGAACGTCGAAGTGCAGATCTTCTCGACGCTGCTGGTCGAGTTCGCCCGCGACAACGGCGCCCACGCGATCGTCAAGGGAATGCGCGCCATCTCCGACTTCGAGTACGAGTTCGAGATGGCGCAGCTCAATCGCAAGCTCGACCCCGGGATCGAGAGCATCTACGTGATCGCCTCGCCCCACTACAGCTTCCTCTCGTCGACCGGCGTCAAGGAAATGGCAACCTTCGGAGGCGACGTCTCCGACCTCGTCCCGTCCCCGGTGGCGACTGCGCTGTCGGGGCGCCTGGGCGAGAGGTAGGCTGTTTCCCAGCTCGTCCCGGTTGGGCGACCGCTTGCAAAAATCGCCCCGGATAACCGCATCTTCACCAAGAACCCCGCATACACGTAGGCTTACGACCTGCAAATGGACGTACTCGTTCTCATAGACAAGCTCGATGACGTCGTCCACAACGCGCGTCCGGTCCCGCTCACGGACCAGGTGCGGGTGGACCGCGAGGAGATCTACGACCTCCTCGACCAGATGCGCGCGACGATCCCCGAGGAGATCAAGCAGGCGCGCTGGATCGTCAAGGAGCGCCAGGAGATGCTGGCCGAGGCCAAGCGCGAGGCGGAGCGGATCGTCCGCGAGGCGCGCGAGCAACAGGCCCGCCTGATCTCCGACGAGGAGGTCACCAAGCAGGCCGAGCGGGCCGCCGACGAGATCGTCGAGGACGCCCGCACCCGCGAGCGCGAAATCCGCCTCGGCGCCGAGGACTACGCCGACGAGATCCTCAACACGCTCGAAGTCAACCTGCAGAAGTTCCTCGCCGCCGTCCAGCGCGGCCGCGACCGCCTCGCCGGCCGCGAGGAGGAACCCGCGGCCGAACTCGAACAGTAGTAGCGCCCCCTTACTCGAGCTTGAGGTCCTTGAGGGCCGCCCAGCGGGGGTCGGGGGCGGTGTCGTGCTCGTGGTCGGCGGGGTCGGCGTCGTTGAGGGACTCGCCGCAGACCGGGCAGAGTCCGGCGCAGTCGAGGCGGCAGAGGACGCGGGTGGGGAGGGCGAGCACGGTCGCGTCGTGGGCCCAGCGGCCGATGTCGAGCTCGTCGTCGGCGACGTAGGGGCTGCGCAGCTCCGGGTCCTCGGTGTCGGTCTGGTCGATCTCGCGGGCCTCGACCTCGAGGTCGAGGGCGGCGTCCCCGAGGCAGCGCATGCAGGGGCCCTCGAGGTGGACCGCGAAGGAGAGGCGGAAGGCGAAGCCGCCGCTGGGCCGGGAAACCTCGAGCCGGACGCTGGGCTCGGCGGGGTCGGCGACGTAGGTCTGGCCGCCCAGTGCGAAGGGCTCCAGGGCGACCGGCAGCTCCAGGCGCCTGCCCTCGCCGTGGGCCAGGGCGAGCCGTGACAGGTCGATGATCGTCGTGCGCGCTTCGGACATGGCCGGACCTCCGCTGTCTACGGGCTTACGATGACTCCCCCGACGAGGTTACGAGATGGGTCAATTCGACTGGAAACCAGAGGTCTACCTGGAGCGGATCCGCGCCGAGCTGCCCGGCTACGACGAGCTGCAGGCGCAGTCGGTGGCTGCGATCCCGTTCCCGCCCGGACGCGTGCTGGAGCTGGGGATGGGGACGGGGGAGACGACCCGGCGGCTGATCGAGACCTTCCCCGACGCCTGGGTGATCGGCCTCGACGCCAGCCCCGACATGGTCTTCCGCGCCCGCCAGACCTACGACGAAGTCCAGCTCGCGCGCATGGAGGACCCGCTGCCCGAGGGGCCCTGGGACCTGGTCATCTCCGTGCTCTCGGTCGATCGGCTGGATGCCGACCAGCGGCGCAACCTCTGCCGCCAGGTCAAGGCCCAGTCCCGCTCCCTGGTCATTGGCGACGTCTTCGAGGGCGACCAGCTGGAGCGCCTGGTCGAGTACTCCGGCGGCGAGGTGACATGGCAGTCCGGTGACCTGGCCGTCGTGCGAGCCGTCTACGAGTAGCCCTCGGAGCCCCGCGGCCCGCTACCATCCCGCGTCCGATGGCTGTCCCGAAGAAGAGAACTTCCAGCGCGCGCCGCGACAAGCGCCGCGCCAACCACAAGGCCGCCGAGCCGACCCTGAACCGCTGCCCGCGCTGCCACAGCCCGCGGCTGCCGCACCGGGTCTGCCCGACCTGCGGCACCTACGCCGGCCGCGAGGTCGTCACCCACCGGGTCGCCGAGCCTTCGGCGCCCGCCTCCGACTCCGAGTAGCCCGTGGCGCCCGGGCGCGCGGTGACCGTCGCCCTCGACGGCTACGGGGCCGAGCAGGGCTTCGACGTGCTCGCAGCGGGCGCCCGCATGGCCGCCGCCGACGGGATCGGCCTGCACGTCTACGGGCCGCGCGGGGCGCTCGGGCTCGACGGCGTGCCGGGGATCGAGGTGGTCGAGACCGGGGAGTGGATCGGCAACGAGGAGGACCCGGTCCGCGCCGCCCGGGCGAAGAAGGAGGCCTCGGTGGTCCGAGCAGCCCACGACGTCGCCGAGGGCGGCGCCGAGGCGATGGTCAGCTGCGGCTCGACCGGGGCGACGATGGCCGCCGCCACCTTCGGGCTGCGCCGCCTGCAGGGCGTTCAGCGGCCGGCGCTGGCGGTGCGGCTGCCGGTCCCCGGCAAGCCGGTGCTCTTTCTCGACGTCGGCGCCAACGTCGAAGTCCGGGCCCAGCACCTGGTCCAGTTCGCCTTCCTCGGCGCCGCCTTCAGCGCTGCCGTGCTCGAGGTCGAGGACCCGAGCGTGGGCCTGCTCACGGTCGGCGAGGAGGCCGGCAAGGGGCGCGAGGAGGTGGTCGAGGCCAACCGCGTCCTCTCCACCGCGACCGGCATTCGCTTCGCCGGCAACGTCGAGGGGCGCGACCTGCCGGCCGCCAAGGCCGACGTGGTCGTCACCGACGGCTTCACCGGCAACGTCGCGTTGAAGCTGATGGAGGGGACCGCCCGCACGGTCGCCGCCGCGGTCGGCGACGCCGCCCGCTCCAACCCGCTCGCCGCCCTCGGCGGCCTGATGCTGAAGCCCGCCCTCGGCGGCCTGCGGCGCGAGCTGCACCCCGACACGACGGGCGGCGCGATCCTGCTCGGACTGCGCGGCATCGCCGTGGTCGGCCACGGCAGCTCTGGCGCCGAGGGGATCGCCAACGCGGTGCGCCTGGCGGCCCGCTGCGTCGAGGTCGACGCGGTCGGCCGCACGGCGGCGCTGCTGCGCGAGAGCGGCGCCGGCCGCGGCGCCTTGGCGGCGGGAGACGACGCGTGATAGGAAGTGGCCGATGAACCGAGACGATGTCCTCACCCTGGTCCGCGAGCACCTCGCCGAGGAGCTCGAAGTCGAGATCGGGCGGATCGACGAGCAGACGCGCTTCAAGGAGGATCTCGACGCCGACTCGCTCGACCTCTACGAGCTGGTGATGGAGCTGGAGGACCGCTACGGCGTGGCCGTCTCCGAGGAGCAGGCGACGCAGATCAAGACGGTCGGCGACGCCGTCGGCTTCGTGCTCGAGCACGCGCCCGCCTGAACCGGTGGCGGGCGATCCCGAGTCCGCGGTGGCGGCCCTCTCGGCGCTGATCGTCGAGCTTCCCGAGGAGCTGCGCCGCCAGGCCCTGACCCACTCCTCCTGGACCGAGCGCCGGGTCGACTCCTTCGAGCGCCTCGCCTTCCTCGGCGACAGCGTGCTCGGGCTCTCGGTCGCCGGCCAGCTCTATGAGGGCTTCGGCTCGATCGCCGCCGGTGGCCTGACCAAGATCCACAACCAGGCGGTCAGCGGCGTCTCCTGCGCGGAGGTCGGCCGCCTGCTCGGTGTGCCGGAGATGCTGCGCGAGAACGAGCCCGAGGAAGTCACCGCGGCGATCCCGGCGAAGATCCTGCTGGAAGGCGAGCGGCCGCTGCCGGAGGCGACCGAGGCACTGATCGGCGCCTGCCACCTGGCCTTCGGCTTCGAGCGCACCGCGGCCGCCGTCGCCGCCGCCTTCGCGCCCCGGATCGAGCACGCGTCGGAGACGCGGATCGACTTCAAGTCCGCCCTGCAGGAGTTGCTGGCCCGGCGCGGGTCCCGCGTAACCTACGAGGTGACCGCGGCCACCGGGCCCCCGCACCGACGCACCTTCGAGGTGGTCGCGATAGTCGATTCCGAGCGTGTCGGGTCGGGCGAGGGGCGCAGCAAGAAGGCGGCCGAGCAGGTCGCGGCAGAGCGCGCGCTCGCCCGCCTGGACGGTTGACGATTTACCCGCATTTGCCGGAGATCCGGACGGTGCCTTCGCGTCCGACTCAACCGCGAGCCTGATGGTTCCGCAGGAGATGAGCGCATGTATCTGAGATCGATCACGATGAAGGGGTTCAAGTCGTTCCCCGAGCGGGTGAGCCTCGAGTTCTCGCCCGGCGTCAGCGTGATCGTCGGCCCCAACGGCTCCGGCAAGTCGAACATCACCGACGCGGTGCTGTGGGCCCTCGGCGAGCAGAGCCCCGGGGCGATCCGCGGCGCCTCGATGCAGGACGTGATCTCCGCCGGTGGCAAAGGGGTCGGCCAGCGCAATACCGCCGAGGTCGAGGTCGTGATCGACAACGCCGACGGCCGCGCCGCGACCGAGTTCTCCGAGATCGCGGTGCAGCGCCGTCTCGACCGCTCCGGCGAAGGCGGCTACCGGCTGAACGGCGCCCGCTGCCGCCTCACCGACGTGGTCGAAGTCCTCTCCGACACCAACCTCGGGCGCGAGATGCACTCGGTGATCAGCCAGGGCAGAGTCGAGTCGATCATCCACTCCAAGCCGCGCGAGCGGAGGCTGCTGATCGAGGAGGCGGCCGGCCTCGGCAAGCACCGCAAGCGCCGTCGCCGGGCCGAGCTGAAGCTGCGCGCCGCCGGCGACAACCTCGACCGCGCCCTCGACGTCGAGCGCGAGGCGCGGGCGCGGCTGCGGCCGCTGAAGCGCCAGGCGCAGGCGGCGGAGCTGGGCGCCCGGATCGAGCGCGAGGAGCTGGGGCTGAAGGCGCAGCTGGTCTCCGAGGAGCTGCGCTTCGGCGCCGACCGGGCGGAGGCGGCGACCAAGGCGGCCACCACCGCCCGTGCCAAGCGGGGCGGGATCGAGGAGCGACTTACCGAGGTCGGCAAACGCCGCCTCGCCGCCGAGGAGCGCTTCGCCGCCCGCGACCGCGAGCGCACCCAGGCCTGGGGAATGCTGACCAAGCTGCGCGGCGAGCAGGAGCGGGTCGCCGTCCGCGTCGCCTCCCTCTCCGGCCGCGAGACCGAGACCGAGGCGATGCTGGAGCGCCTGCAGGCGGAGCTGGGGCCGCTGACGCTGGATGTCAGCGCCTCCGGCGCCCCGGCCGAGCGGGCGCGCAAGCTTGCCGAGGAGCTCGGTGAGGTCGACGCCGGCCTGCGCACGGCTTCCGACGGGCTCGCCGTGGCCCGCTCCGACGACGCCGCCGAGGCGGCCCGCGAGGCGGCTCTCGGCGAGGTCCGAGCCGGTGCCGAGCGGGCCTCGCGCCACGCCCGCCGGGCCGAGGGCCTGCTCGGCGAGCGCCACCGCGAGGCGATGCGTGCCCGGCTCTCCGGCGGCGAGGAGCTGCTCGACGACATCCGCGCCGCGCTGGCGGCGGTGGAGGCCACCGGAGCGGCGATCCGCGCCCAGGTCGGTCGGACCGAGCGCACGGTCATCGGCGGCGAGGGCGACGGCGACGAGATCGCCGAGGAGCTGCGCGCCTGCTCTCAGCAGGAGTTCCAGCTGCAGACCCAGATGAAGGAGATCTCCGACGAGCTGACCAGGGCCGAGGTCGAGGCCGCCCACCTCGGCGACCGCCGGGCGGAGGCCGAGCGCGAGCTGGCGACGATCGCCGAGCGCCTCGGCGAGGAGATCCCCCCGGCCGAGGAGGCGCTCGGCGACGAGGAGAGGGCCGAGATCGACCGCCGCCTCCAGCGGCTGGAGCGGCGCCGGGCCCAGATCGGCCCGGTCAACCCGCTGGCCGAGCGCGAGTACGACGAAGCGCGCGAGCACGTCGAGAGCCTGCAGGCCCAGCGCGAGGACACCGAGCGGGCGATGCGGGAGCTGGAGGCGCTGATCCGTGACATCGACGAGGAGATCGAGCGCGCCTTCGAGCAGACCTTCGACGCGACCGCGAAGAACTTCGAGGAGATGGTCGAGCACCTCTTCCCCGGCGGCAGCGGGCGACTGCGGCGGGTCAGCCTGCGCCCGGTCCGCGAGCAGGCGCGCCCGGCCGATGCGCAGGAGGCCGCCGCCGAGCCGGAGCCCGAGGTGGCCGAGGAGGAGGAAGACGAGCGCGACGAGCTGGGGGTGGAGATCGAGGTCAGCCCGGCCGGCAAGTCGACCCGCAAGCTCTCGCTCCTCTCCGGCGGCGAGAAGTCGCTGGTGGCGCTCTCGTTCGTCTTCGCCGTGTTCCTCGCCCGGCCCTGCCCCTTCTACATCCTCGACGAGGTCGAGGCCGCCCTCGACGACGCCAACATCGACCGCTTCCTGCAACTGGTCCGGCGCTTCTCCGACCGCGCCCAGTTCGTCATCGTCACCCACCAGAAACGGACGATGGACGCCGCCGACGTCCTCTACGGGGTCAGCATGGGCGGCGACGGCGTCACCAAGGTCGTCTCCCGCCGGCTCCCGCGCGAAACCGGGGATGGCGACGAGGGGGAGGCCGACGACCCCGGCGAAGGCGGCGGCACCCTCTCGGCGGTCGCCTGACGGCGGCGCTCACCCGCGGAGAGCCCGGGGCCGGGCGCCCACTTCAGCGTGGCGGCGCTTTGACCTCGTAGCGGTGCGGCCCCGGCAGCCAGGCGATCCCGGCGCAGAGCTCGGCCGGGGTCGTTTCCAGCGAGCCGGCCAGCTTGACGATCGTGCCGAGGCGCGGCTCGCGGCCGGCGCGCTCGAGCAGCGAGATCTCGGTTCGGTGGAGGTCGCAGCGGTTGCCCAGCTCTTCCTGGGAGATGCCCGCCTTGGTGCGAGCGCTGCGGAGGTTGGTGGCAAAGCGCTCCTGGGGGGTGAGCATCGGGCGATTCTTGGCGACTGAAGACAGGAACTCTACAGACAAGAGGTTTACACGCATTTTCGCGGGCCGCGACTTCCGCTACCTTCCAGTCCAGCGCTCGCCACGGTTTTCCGGATATTTACGCAGAAAGCATTGAGCGCTGCCGAGCTATGTGTTATACCCCTGCACCAATGGACGAGCGCCGGAACAGGCCCGGGAAGCCCGGGGCACCGTTGACGGCGGCAAAGGAGGAGTCATGAGCGACGCGGTGCATCCGCATCTGGGCGGGCCCGGCGGCCCACGAACCAGCTCCTGTGCCACCGAACTCGTCTGCCCGAGGTGCGGCCAGCGGGCCGCGCTGACCGACACCGCCTTCCGCTGCCCGGACTGCGACACCGGCTTCGACGTCGAGTTCGACTACGAGCTGGCCAAGGCCCGCGTCGCCGAGCGCTCCCTGGCCGAGCGCCCGTGGAACATCTGGCGCTTCGAGGAGCTGCTGCCGATCACCAGCCGCGCCGCCGCCGACAGGGTCGGCAGGTTCGCCGGCCAGACGCCGCTGATCCGCGCCGAGCGCCTCGGCGCCGAGCTGGGGCTGCACAACCTCTACGTCAAGGACGACTCGACCAACCGGCCCTCGCTCTCCTACAAGGACCGCGTGGTCGGCATGGCCGTCGCCCGGGCGCTGGAGCTGGGCGCCACCGAGATCGGCTGCGTCTCCACCGGCAACGTCGGCACCGCCACCGCCTCGCTGGCCGCGGCGGCCGGGATCAAGCCCTACATCTTCTACCCCGCCAACCTGGAGCGGGCGAAGCCGCGCAGCTGCCGCGCCCTCGGCGCCCAGGTCTGCCAGGTCGACGGCAACTACGACGAGACCAACCGGGCCTGCCGTGAGCTGACCGAAGCGAGCGGGATCCCGTTCGCCAACATCAGCCTGCGGCCGTTCTACGGCGAGGGGGCGAAGACGCTCGCCTACGAGGTCGTCGAGGATCTCGGCTGGCGCTCGCCCGACCACATCGTCATGCCCGCGGCCGGCGGCACGCTCTCTTCGCGCGTCCACAAGGGCCTGCTCGAGTTCGAGACGATCGGGCTGGCGGAGACGGCTGCGACCAAGCTGCACGTCGGCCAGCCCACCGGCTGCTCGCCGATCGCGACGACGATCCTCGAGAACCGGGAGGAGATCGAGCCCCAGGTGCCGGAGACGCTGGCGCAGTCGCTGGCGATCGGGGCGCCCGGCGACGGCCCGCTGGTCGTCGATGCGGTGCGCAGCCGCGGCGGCTCCGCCGCCGCGATCCCCGACGGCGAGATCCTCGAGGCGATGGAGCTGCTGGCCGCGACCGAGGGGGTGCTGACCGAGCCCGCCGGCGGGACCACCGTGGCGGCGACGATGAAGCTCGCCCAGCGGGGCCTGATCGGGCCCGACGACACGACCGTAATCGTGATCAGCGGCAACGGTCTGAAGACGCTCTCCGAGCAGCCGGTCAAACCGTGGCCCGAAGGAGTGCCCTGCAACGCGGCGACGATGGAGGAAGTCGTCGTCGAGTTCCGCGAGGGCGGCGTCACCAGCCGCGCTTGAGCGCCGTCGCGCCACCGGAGGTCGAGGGCGTCAGCCACCGCTGGGTGCGCGCCCGCGGGGTCGAGTTCCACGTCGCCGAAGCGGGCACGGGCGACGATGTCGTCCTCTGCCTGCACGGCTGGCCCCAGCACTGGTACGAGTGGCGCCACCTGATGCCGGCGTTGGCGGGCCGCCACCGCGTGCTCGCCCTCGACCTGCGCGGCTTCGGTTGGTCGGGAGCGCCCCGCGACGGCTACGAGAAGGAGGAGATGGCGAGCGACGTGCTCGCCGTTCTCGAGCGGCTGGGGCTGGAGCGGGTGAAGCTGGTCGGCCACGACTGGGGCGGCTGGATCGGGTTCCTGCTCTGCCTGCGCCGGCCGCAGGCCTTCGAGCGCTTCCTGGCCCTGAACATCGTCCCGCCCTGGATCAACGTGCGCAACGCCGTCCCGCATCTGTGGCGCTTCTGGTACCAGCAGGCGATCCTGGCGCCGGGCCTCGGCTACCTGCTGCACCGCCGCGGCGAGTTCGTGCGCAAGGTCCTGGTCGGCGGCTCGGTCGGCAAGCAGGCCTGGACCGAGGAGGTCCTGGCCGCCTTCGCGGACAATCTGGCCGAGCCGGACCGGGCACGGGCGGCGGTGCAGATGTACCGCGTCTTCAACTGGCGCGAGCTGATGCCGATCCTGCGCGGCCGTTATGCCGAGGCGCACCTGGAGGTGCCGACGCTGATGGTCTTCGGCGAAGACGACCTCGCCCTGCGGCCACAGATGCTGGCCGGCTACCGGCGCCACGCCGCGGAGATGCGGGTCGAGCTGGTCCCCGGATGCGGCCACTTCATCGCCGACGAGCGCCCCGAGCTGGTCGCCGCCCGGGCGCTTTCCTTCTTCGGCCAGGCCGAGCCACGCCACTAGCTAGCTGCGGATTCGCGCCTCCTCGAGGTCTAGGTCGCGCTCGATCTGGCGCATCGTGCCGTTGCCCAGGCGGCCGGCTCCGCGGAGGCTGAGCAGCTCCTCGCGCTCGACCCCGATCAGCTCCCGCCGCAGGACGCCGTAGTCGGCGATCCGCTGCTCGCGTGCCGCCGCCTCGGGGTCCTCGCCGCCCAGCACCGCCTGGCAGGTGCGGAAGCGGCCGCGGTAGAGGTCGCGCAGCCGCCTCAGCTGGCCGCCGGAGGCGCGCTCCTCGTCCTCGATCTGGTCGAGGCGGTCGAGCGCGGCCTGGGCGGCCTCCATCCGCGCCACCGCCTCCTCGTCGCTCCAGCGCCGCGGCTCCTCCAGCCCCAGGGCGCGGACGATGAAAGGCAGCGAAAGCCCCTGGCCGACCAGGGTGACGAGGATCAGGGCGAAGGTGAGGAAGATGATCTGAGGTCGCGCGCCGACGCTCAGCGGCACCGCCAGGGCCGCCGCCAGCGAGACGGCGCCGCGCATTCCGCTCCAGCCGACGGCGAACCGCTGGCCGGCGGTCTCGCCCGCGTCGGAGCGCATCGCGAAGACGAAGGCGAGGCGGGCGGCGATCGAGGCGGCGGCGATCGCCGCAACCGGCCAGAGCAGCTCGCCGATGCCGGAGCCGGACTGGTCGATGGTTTCGACGACCTCCGGCAGCTGTAGCCCGAGCAGGACGAAGAGGGTGATCTCGAGGCCGAAGACGAGCACCCCCCAGAAGGCGACGGCGCTGAGGCGGATGTCGGCGTCGAGCGAGCGCGGCGAGCGGTAGCCGCCGTAGACGCCGGCGACGACGGCGGCGAGGACGCCGGAGGTGTGCAGCTGCTCGGCGCCGATGTAGGCGCCGTAGGCGGTCAGGACGGAGAGGAAGATCGAGAGTCCGGCGTCCGCCTGGCGGCGGATGATCGCGTCGGCGAGGACGCCGACGAGGAGCCCGACGGCGATGCCGCCGACGGAGACGCCGACGAACTCCAGGGCGGCGCCGCCGAAGCTGAAGGCGCCGCCGGTGGCGACCCCGATCGCGATCCGGTAGAGGACGAGCGCGGTGCCGTCGTTGATCATCGACTCGCCTTCGACCAGGAGTCGGACCCGCTCGGGGGCGCCGAGGCGGCGGAAGATCGAGGTCGCGGCGACCGCGTCGGTGGGGGCGAGGACGGCCCCCAGCACCGCCGCCTCGGCCCAGCTCAGGCCGGGGACCGTGGCGTGGGCTACGGCGGCGACGACCGCGGCGCTGAGGAAGACGAGGCCGACCGAGAGCATCGCCAGCGGCCGCATCACCGCCCGCAGCTCCTGCGGCGAGGTGCGCCAGCCGGCGGCGAAGACCAGCGGCGGCAGGAAGACGAGGAAGACGGTGTCGGGGGCGAGTTCGACGTCCGGCAGCTCCGGGATCAGGGCGATCGCCAGCCCGCCGAGCACCAGCACGATCGGCGCCGGGATGTGCACGGAGTCGGCGATCCGGACCAGCAGGGCCGCCGCCAGCAGGAGGATCAGGAGTGACTCGACGTCGCCCATGGCGGAATAACATCGGGTTTGGTGGACGAACGCCTGTCACCCTGGCTGGAGGAGATCGACCACGTCCGCGACGAGAGGGGGGCGGAGCTGGAGCTGGTGATGTTCGGCGACTTCCAGTGCCCGTTCTGCCTCGGCGCCCAGTCGGTCCTGCGGCGGGTGCGCTCGCGCCTCGGCGAGCGGCTTCTGTTCGCCTTCCGCCACCTGCCGATACCCGAGCGCCATCCGCTGGCGCCGCTGGCCGCCGAGGCGAGCGAGGCCGCCGCCGCCCAGGGGCGCTTCTGGGACTACCACGACGCCCTCTACGGGGCCCAGCCCAAGCTCTCGCGCGAGACGATGCTGGCGACCGCCGCCGACCTCGGCCTCGACGCGGAGCGGATCGCGGGCGAGGTCGACGCCGGCGCCCACCGCGACCGCGTCGCCCGTGACCTCGCCTCGGCCGCGGCAAGCGGCGCCACCGGCACGCCGACCTTCTTCGTCAACGGCGTCCGCCACCTCGGCGCCTACGACGCTTCGTCGCTGGTGGAGGGGCTGGAGGGCTGAGGGCGCGTGAAGGCCTTGGTCCAGCGGGTCAGCCAGGCGGCGGTGGATGTCGAGGGCGAGCGCGTGGCGCAGATCGGGCCCGGGTTGCTGGTCCTGCTCGGAGTCGGGGTGGGGGACGGGGAGGAGCAGGCGGACCGGCTCGCCGACAAGGTGCGGGCGCTGCGGATCTTCGACGACGCCGAGGGGCGGATGAACGAGCCGCTGGGGGAGCGCGAGGTGCTCTGCGTGAGCCAGTTCACGCTCTACGGCGACGCCCGCCGCGGCAACCGGCCCAGCTACGTGGCCGCCGCCCGGCCGGAGGTCGCCGAGCCGCTGTACGACCGCTTCTGCGAGCGGCTCGGCGCCGCCAAGGGCGTGTTCGGGGCGTGCATGGGCGTCGCCCTGGTCAACGACGGGCCGGTGACGCTGATGCTGGAGATGGAGGCGGGGTGACGGAGTCGACCGGGCAGGTGGAGGTCGACGGCAGGAGGCTCGCCTGGCGCTTGGCCGGGAGCGGGCCGCGCCTGCTGCTGGTCAACGGGTACGCGGCCGGCGGGGCCGACTGGGATCCGACCTTCCTGGCCGCCCTGGGCGAGTCCTTCGAGGTGCTGTGCCCGGACAGCCGCGGCGTCGGCGGCTCGGACCTCGGCGCCGAGCCGCTGACGGTCGACGGCATGGCGGCGGACCTGGAGGCATTGCTGGACGAGTTCGAGGTCGAGCGGGTGCCCGTGGTGGGGTGGTCGATGGGCGGCTTCCTCGCCCAGCGCCTGGCGCTCCGCGCGCCTGGGCGGGTCGAGGCGTTGGCGCTGCTCTCGACCGACCCCGGCGGCCCGGACGCGGTCCCGCCGGAGCCCGGCGCTTGGGCCCGCCTGCTCGACCACACCGGGACGCCGCGGGAGCAGGCGAGCAGGCTGATCTCGCTGCTCTTCCCGCCGCCGGTCGCGGCGGAGGTCGACTGCGAGTTCGGCGACCTGGTGGCGGCGGCGCGGGCGGGCCTCTCGCCGGCGACGCTGCGGGCGCAGGAGGCGGCGATGCAGGGGTGGCACGCGAGCGCCCAGCCGGAGCCGGCCGAGTCGCCACCGACCCTGGTCGCCCACGGCCGCGAGGACGCCGTGATCCCAGCGGCGAACGCGGAGCCGCTCGCCGCGCGCTGGAGCGCCGCGCGGGTGGAGCTGTTCGACGGCTGCGGCCACGCCTTCATGGCCCAGGAGCCGCAACGCCTGTCCGACTCGCTCACCGGCTTCTTCGCCGGCTGAAGGGGCCTCGCCACGGATTCGTCGCTGCCCTGCAGACCTCGGTGCTGGCCGCCTACGGGCAGGTCTTGATGACCAAGCGCTTCCTCAACCGGGTCGACTCCGAATCGCTGCAGGGGCTGTACGGCGATCTCGCCCAGACGGAGGCGCTGGCGTCGTGGATGGCCGCCGAGTACCGGTCCGCATCGCCGCAGAACCCCGAAGCATTCCGCAACATCATGACCGCCTATCTCGGCAACACCAAGGAAGAGCAGGAGAACCTGCCGCGCTTGATCCCGGCCGGTGCGGTCATCGACCTCGGCAAAGTCAACTCCATTACCTCGAGCGGTAAACCGATCTGGTTCCCGGCGAGCACGGAAGACCTCGGCTGGCTCCCGAAAAACGTCCTGCCCTCCCCCTACGGCACCTTCGCCACCAACGAGGTCGGCGCCGCGATCGCCAACCTCAACAATCCCAAACTGGTGGGCAAGGTGCGGGGAACCGATTGGCGGGTGCCGACCGCGGTGCAGATGACGGCGCTGCTCTCGGAAGGCTGCGGTGCCGATCCGGCCAACCCGAAGCAGTACGTCAAGGGTCCGGCCTGCAAGAACGCGGTGGCGCCGAAGACGGGAGCGACCGTCGGCGGCTGCCTGCTGAACCTCAACCGGGAAGACAGCGACTGGCTCGCGCTCTTCTGCCAAACCATCGCGCAGATCTCCTGCGCCCCCGGTGTCGGTCCCGGCCCCGCCGGTGCGCCGCCCCACGCCTTCGTCTGGACCAGCGAAGCGGTGGGGCAGAAGATGAAGTGCGGCTGGTCGATCATCCCGTCCTCCGGGTACTCCCGCGCCTACACCATCTACACGGGCTTCGACACCGGGGCGACCGGCCCAGCCTGGAGCGCCTACCCGCCGCTGCCGGGCAAGGTCCCTGGGTGCGGGTTCATGGCGGGGCACCTCGCCTACGCGACCTGCGACTACTACTTCTTCACCCAGACCAAGGGGATAGCGTCGAAGAAGATCCCGCCGTCGCCCTGGAGCAAGGGCGTTGTGCTGGCGACCCGCAACACCGGCGCGGCCGACCTCAACCCGGTCAACGGCATCGACTACATGGCCCAGAAGCCCCAGCAGTGCGCCGGTCAGGCCGCGACGATCGTCGGCACCACCCGGCGGGACAAGATCGAGGGAACGCCTGGGCGCGACGTCATCGTGGCCCTTCAGGGCAACGACCTGATCCGGGGGGCTGGGGGCAGCGACGTCATCTGCGCCGGGAGCGGCAATGACACCGTCCTCGGCGCAGCCGGGAACGACAAGCTGATCGGCGGTCGCGGCAACGACACGCTCGACGGCGGTCACGGCAGGAATCGGATCGAGGGTGTCATCCGGAGTGACACGGTCCGCGGACGGGTCTGAGGCCAGCCCGAGCCCCTGTCTGGCCGTATCCGGGGGGGCGGCATGCGGCCCACTCTGCACCACCCCCGAAACGCCGCCTCAGAGGGTGGCGCATTTGGCTTCACCATGAAATGCCGGAGGAGGGACTCGAACCCCCGACACGCGGATTATGATTCCGCTGCTCTAACCAGCTGAGCTACTCCGGCGGGGATCGGATGGTAGCGATGGGACGAGGTTCAGGATCTGGATGGTCGGCGATGCGGCCGGTGCTGGTCGCTCTCTTGCTGGCGGCGGACGCGTTCGTGGTCGCGGCGCTGGCGATCGCGCGGCCGCAGGGGTGGGTGGCGCCGTTGGTCGCCTTCGGGGCGATTCTGGTCGGGTTGGCCTGGTTCCAGGCGTGGGCGATCCGGCATCGTCACGACGATGATTAGTCAGGGAAACGCTTTTGCTGAGGGGACCTAAACCGAAAAGGCAGGGGTGTGCGACAGTTGCAGGGGTTTCGGGAAAACCTCAAAGGAATATGAGAGCTAGGGTGGGGGGAATGACCGCGGAACTGGACAGGGCAGTGAGGACGGTTGTCCGCCAGTGCATGGGGATCTCGCCGGGGGAGGACGTGCTGGTCGTCTGCAACCCGGTGACCGAAGAGATCGGGGCGCTGATGCGGATCGAGGCGCAGGGCGACGGTGCCGACGCGACTCTCGCCGTGATCTCCGAGCGCGACTCGCACGCGGCCGAGCCGCCTTACGCGGTCGCCGCCGCCATGGCCGCGGCGGACGTGGTGCTGGCGCCGACGATCCAGTCGCTCTCCCACACCGCCGCCCGCAAGCAGGCCAGCGACGCCGGCGTCCGCATCGGCACCCTGCCGGGCGTCACCGAGGAAATGCTGACCCGGCTGATGGCGGCCGACCTCGACGAGCTGCGCCGCCGCGGCTGGGCGGTCGTCTCGGCCCTGAACGGCGGCTCGGAGGTGCGGATCACCTGCCGGCACGGAAGTGACCTGCGCTTCGGCATCGAGGGCCGGCTCGGCATCGTCGACGCCGGCGAACTGAGCAACCGCGGCGCCTTCGGCAACCTGCCCTGCGGTGAGGGCTTCATCGCTCCGGTCGAGGGGACCGCGGAGGGGACGCTGGTCATCGATGGCTCGATCGCCGGCGTCGGCCTGCTTGACACGCCCGTCTCGCTGACGGTTCGCGACGGCCATCTCGTCGACGCCACCGGCGGCGACGGCGCGGCGCTGATGCAGCTTCTGAACGCGCACGGCCCCGACGGCACCAACCTCGCCGAGCTCGGGATCGGCACCAACGACGAGGCGATCCTGACCGGCAACATCCTCGAGGACGAGAAGATCCTCGGCAGCGCCCACGTCGCCTTCGGCGCCTCGGCGGCGATCGGCGGCACGGTCCAGGTGCCGGTCCACCTCGACTGCGTGATCCTCGAACCGACCGTCGAGATCGACGGCGAGGCGATCGTCAGAGGCGGCGAACTGCTGGTCTGAGCCCAGGGGGAGGCTCCGGCGAGGCTTCCCCGGATCCCTTCAGGCCGCAGCGGTCAGCTCGCCGACCTCTGCGTCGGTGAGCTTGAGAGAGGCCGCCGCGAGGTTCTCCTCGAGGTGGGCGATGGAGCTGGTGCCGGGGATGGGGAGGGTCGCGGGCGTGGCGAGGAGCCAGGCGAGGGCCACCTGGGCGGGGGTTGCGCCGTGACGCTCGGCGATCTCGGCCGCCGGGCCGCCCGGCTCGGCCAGGGCGCCGGCGTTGAGCGGGAACCAGGGGATGAAGGCGAGGCCGTCGTCCTGGCAGGCGCGGAGAACCGCGGCGGAGCTGCGTTCGCCGAGGTTGAAGAGGTTCTGGACCGAGACCACGTCGACGACGGCGCGCGCGCTCGCCAGCTGGTCGAGGTCGACGTTGGAGATGCCGATCTCGCCGATCTTGCCCTCGTCCCGCAATTCCTTGAGGGTGCCGACCGACTCCTCGTAGGGGATCGCGGGATCGGGCCTGTGCAGCTGGTAGAGGTCGATGCGGTCGACCCGCAGCCGCCGCAGCGAGCCCTCGCAGGCCTCGCGCAGGTGCTCGGGGCGCCCGTCGGGCTCCCACTTGCCGGGCCCGGGCCGCTGGAAGCCGCCCTTGGTGGCGACGACCAGGCCCTCGGGATAGGGGTGGAGCGCCTCGGCGATCAGCTCCTCGCTGACCGCGGGGCCGTAGGAGTCGGCGGTGTCGATCAGGTCGACGCCGAGCTCGACCGCGCGCCGCAGCACCGCCAGCGCGCCGGCGTGGTCGGCCGGCGGGCCCCAGATGCCTTCGCCGGTGATTCGCATCGCCCCGAAACCGAGTCGCCTGACCCGCAGCTCACCGAGGTCGAGCGTCCCCACCGAGGCGTCCGTGATCGCATCCACCGCCATCGCCACACAGGCTAGCCTGCCGAGCATGCCGGCCCTGCTCGCGGTCCCGAACGTCTCGGTGGGAAACGATGCCGAGGCGCTCGCCGAGATCGGCGCCGCCTTCGGCCGCGCCGCCACCGTGCTCGATCGTCACACCGACGCCGACCACGGCCGCACCGTCTTCAGCCTCGGCGGTGATCGGGGTGGGCTGGCCGAGAGCCTGATCGCCGGCGCCGAGGAGGCGGTTGAGACGATCGACATGTCCGCCTACCGGGGCGCCCACCCGGCGATCGGCGCCCTCGACGTCTGCCCGCTGGTCTGGCTCGACCCGGCCGATCGTGCCGCCGCCCGCGCCGAGGCGGTCGCCGTGGCGACCCAGATCGGCGGCCTCGGCGTCCCGGTCTTCCTCTATGGCGAGCTGGCCCACGACCCGGCCCGGGCCGAGCGCGCCTACTTCCGCAACGGCGGCCTGGCGGAGCTCTGGCTGCGGATGGAGTCCGGCGAGCTGCGGCCCGACTTCGGGCCCGAGCTGCCGCACCGGAGCGGGGGCGCGACCCTGGTCACCGCCCGCCCGCCCCTGGCCGCCTTCAACGTCGAGATCGACAGCGGCGACGTCGAGGTCGCGCGCGCCGTCGCCGCCGGGCTGCGCGAGTCGGGCGGGGGGCTGTCCGGGGTGCGGGCGATCGGCCTCGTCCTCTCCAGCGGCCGCGGCCAGGTCTCGACCAATATCCACGACCCGCTGGCGGTGCCGCTGGGGAAGGTGGTGGAGGCCGTTCGGGGCCTGGCCGCTCCGCTCGGCGCCCGCCCCCTCGAGGCCGAGCTGGTCGGCCTGATCCCCGCCGGGGCGCTGGCGGGGTATCCCGGCGACGTGCCGATGCGCGGCTTCGACCCCGACCTGCACGTGATCGAGCGCCGGCTGGCGCCGCCGCCGGGTGCCGACGCCTGAGCGCGCCACGCGCCCCGGAACCGGCCTCGATCATCTAGATTCAAGCGATGGCTCAGACGAAGAAAAAGCGCCAGCGCAAGCGTCGCGGCACGCAGGGCGGGCGCATCGACACCAAGGCCCGCAGCGGCCGCCCCCGCAGCCGCGAGGAAGCAAAGGCACGAGCGCGCTCCAAGCGCGGCAAGCCGGCGGCAAAGGCCGACCTGCCGCCGACCTGGCGCAACTCGATCGTCCGTGGCCTCTTCGCCGCGGTGATCTTCGCGGTCCTCCTGATCGTCATCTTCAAACGCCCGCTGGGCGCCTCGCTCGCCTTCGGCGGCTTCATGCTCGCCTTCTACATCCCGGCCGGGTACTTCATCGACATGACGATGTGGCGGCGACGGGAGCGGGCGCGGATCCGCGAGCGGGAAGAGCAGCGGTGAGCCTCGACGTCCAGATGCTCACCGTCGGCCCGCTCGGCGAGAACTGCTTTCTCGTGCGACCGGAGGGGGGAGAGCGGGCGCTGGTCGTCGACCCCGGCGAGGAGCCGGAGCGGATTCTCGCCGCGCTCGAGGCGACGGGCGCCGAGGCGGAGGCGATCCTCCTCACTCACACCCACTTCGACCACGTCGGGGCGGTCGCCCCGGTGGCGGCGGCGACGGGGGCGACCGTCTACTGCCCCGAGATCGAGGTGCCGGTCCTCGCCGACATCATGAGCTTCGTCCCCTACGAGGGATTCGGCCCCTATGAGAGCTACGACGCCGACGAGACCGTCGCCGGCGGCGAGACGCTGCAGCTCGCCGGGCTCGAGCTGGACGTGATCCTCACCCCGGGGCACAGCCCCGGGCACGTCACCTATGCCGTCCGCGGCGAGGACGCGATCTTCTCCGGCGACGTCCTCTTCCAGGGGTCGGTTGGCCGGGTCGACCTGCCGGGCGGCGACGGGCCGACCCTGCTGGCCTCGATCGCCACCCTGTTCGACCGCCTGCCCGACGAGACCGTCGTCCATCCCGGTCACATGGGCCTGACCACGCTGGGAGCCGAGCGCGCCACCAACCCGTTCCTGGGCTCGCTGGCGCGGTAGGCGCCCGCCGCCGGTCCACTAAGGTCGCCGCCGAGATGGCAAGCAAGTACCAGGCGCCCCGCGGGACCTTCGACGTCCTGCCCGAGCAGTCCCGCACGCGGGCGCGCGTGCAGCGGCTGGCGGCGGAGGTCTTCGGCCGCGCCGGCTACGAGCCGATCCAGACGCCGAGCTTCGAGGACACCGAGCTGTTCGAGCGCGGGGTGGGGCGTTCCACCGACATCGTCCGCAAGGAGATGTTCACCTTCGAGGACAAGGGCGGGCGCAGCCTCACCCTGCGGCCGGAGGGGACGGCGCCGATCTGCCGCGCCTACCTCGAGCACGGGATGCACAAGCTGGCGCAGCCCGTGAAGCTCTCCTACCTCGGCCCCTTCTTTCGCCACGAGCGCCCGCAGGCCGGCCGCTACCGCCAGTTCCACCAGCTCGGCCTGGAGTGCATCGGCACCGACTCGCCGCTGGCCGACGCCGAGGCGATCATGCTGCTCTCCGACCTGCTGGCCGAGCTCGGCGTGCCGGGGGTGGAGCTGCGGCTCGGCAGCCTCGGCTCGCTCGAGGCCCGCAAGGGCTATCTGGAGGAGCTGAAGGCGCACCTTCACGCGCACGAGGGCGAGCTGTCCAAGGACGTGCGGGAGCGGATCGACGTCAACCCGCTGCGCGCCTTCGACTCCGACGACGAGGGGACGCGCGGGGTGATGGCGAGCGCGCCGACGATCGTCGGTTCCCTGGAGGGCGAGGACGCCGAACACTTCGCCGAGGTGCGCGCCCTGCTCGACGCCGCCGGCGTCGGCTACGAGATCGACCCGACCCTGGTCCGCGGCCTCGACTACTACACGCGGACGATCTTCTCGTTCGTCTGCGACGCGCTCGGCGCCCAGTCGGAGATCGGCGGCGGCGGCCGCTACGACGGGCTGGTCGAGCAGCTCGGCGGGCCGGCGACGCCGGCGGTCGGGTTCGCGGCCGGGATCGAGCGGATCCTGCTGGCCCTGGGCGAGGAGGAGCCGCCGGCCAGGCGCGATGCCTTCGTGGCCGCCGCCGACCCGGGGCAGCGGCGGCGGGCGATGGCGGTGGTCGGCGAACTGCGTCACGCGGGATTGGCGGCCGAGGCCGACCTGGCCGGCCGCGGGCTGAAGGGGCAGCTCAAGCACGCCGACCGGATCGGCGCCCGGCGGGTGCTGATCCTCGAGGCGGACGGCTCGGTGCAGCTGCGCGACATGGCGACCGGCGAGCAGCGCGGCGTCGATACCGGCAACCTGGTCGAAGAGATGACTGGAGGAGAAGCATGAGCGAGGCGTTGGGCAGCGGTGCCGGGGTCGCGGGCGGAGTGCCGCCCCTGGACGCCAACGGGTACCGCGACGCCTGGTGCGCACAGGTGCTGGGCGACCGGGTGGATTCTCAGGCGCGGGTCGCGGGCTGGGTGAACCGCCGCCGCGACCACGGCGGGCTGATCTTCATCGACCTGCGCGACCGCACCGGGATCGTCCAGCTCGTCTTCAACCCCGACAGCTCCGGCGCCGCCTTCGAGCTGGCCCACAAGTTGCGCGCCGAGGACGTGCTGAGCGCCACCGGGACGGTGGTGCGGCGCTCCGACGAGACGGTCAACCCGGACCTGCCGACGGGAGAGGTCGAGCTGCTGGTCGGCGAGGCCGAGCTGCTGGCCGACTCCGAGACGCCGCCGTTCCAGATCGAGGGCTACTCCGGCGAGGCGGGCGAGGACGCGCGGCTGCGCTACCGCTACCTCGACCTGCGTCGCGAGCAGATGCGCGAGGCGCTGATGCTGCGCCACCGTGTCACCGCGGCGATGCGCGAGTTCCTCGACGGCGAGGGCTTCGTCGACGTCGAGACGCCGGTGCTGACCCGCTCGACGCCGGAGGGCGCCCGCGACTTCCTCGTCCCCAGTCGCCTCCAGCACGGGAGCTTCTACGCGCTGCCGCAGTCGCCGCAGCTGTTCAAGCAGCTGCTGATGGTGGCCGGGTTCGAGCGCTACTACCAGGTCGCCCGCTGCTTCCGCGACGAGGCGACGCGGGCCGACCGCCAGGCCGAGTTCACCCAGCTCGACGTCGAGATGTCCTTCGTCGACGGCGACGACGTGATCGCGGTCAACGAACGGCTGCTGGCCCACGTCTTCGGGCGGGTCGGGGGGCCGCAGATCGAGCTGCCGATGCAGCGCATGCGTTACGACGAGGCGATGGGCCGGTTCGGGACCGACCGCCCGGACCTGCGCTTCGGGCTCGAGCTGGTCGACCTCAGCGAAGCCCTGCGCGAGACCGAGTTCAAGGTCTTCCAGTCGGTGCTGAAGGGCGGCGGCGCGATCCGCGGCATCAACGCCGGCCGCCGCGAGATGCCGCGCTCGGAGCTCGACGGGCTGATCTCGCGGGCGCAGGAGCTGGGCGCCAAGGGGCTGGTCTGGGCCTTCCGCGAGGGCGACGGCTGGCGCTCCCCGACCGCGAAGTTCCTCAGCGAGGCGGAGCTGGCCGACCTCAATGCGCGCCTCGGCGCCGAGGAGGGCGACCTGCTGCTGCTTGTCGCCGACAAGCGCGCCGTCACCGACGCGGTGCTGGGGCAGATGCGGATCGACCTGGCCGAGCGCTTCGGGCTGATCGACGAGGACGACCACCGCCTGGTCTGGATCGTCGATTGGCCGCTGATGGAGTGGAACGAGGGAGAGCAGCGCTGGGACGCGCTGCACCACCCGTTCACGGCTCCGAGCGGCGATTTCGATCCGGCCGACCCGGGCTCGGCGCGGGCGCAGGCCTACGACGTGGTCTGGAACGGGCAGGAGCTGGGCGGCGGCTCGGTCCGCATTAACCGCGCCGACGTCCAGCAGGCCGTCTTCGCGGCGCTCGGGATCGACGCCGAGACCGCCGAGGCGCGCTTCGGCTTCCTGCTGGAGGCGCTGCGCTTCGGCGCACCGCCGCACGGCGGCATCGCCTACGGGGTCGACCGGATCGTCCAGCGGCTGAGCGGGGCGGAGACGATCCGCGACGTGATCGCCTTCCCCAAGACCGCCTCCGGCTACGACCTGCTGACCGGGGCGCCGGCGCCGGTCGAGGACCTGCAGCTGCGCGACCTCGGCATCTCGATCCACAAACACAAGCTCGCCGGGCACTGAGATGGCGCTGGGGGACTGGATTCCACGCAGGTGGCGTCCGGTTCCCGGCCCGGGCCAGACGCCGATCCACGTCGATGACCCGCGCTTCGACGGCTGGGAGGTCGTGCGCGACTTCGGCGAGGTACGCACGGCGCGGGCCTGGCACCAGGCGCTGGTCGAGGCGGGCATCGAGGCCGTGCTGACGGCCGACTGGCCGCTCGACCGCTTCGGCCACGGCGACATCGCCCTGCGGGTGCCGCCGGAGAGCTGGAGCGAGGCCGAGCTGCTCCTCTCCAATCTCGACTGGGACGACGACTGAGCGCGGGCGGCCCGGCACGCGGTCGTCCCGGCGCCGCGACTGGCCACGGCTCGCCGGTGCTACGGTTGGTTCCAGGCTCGAGCCCGTACGAGAGCCGTCTCACCGTTTGACCCAACACAAACGGCGCGGGAGCCATCGTCTCCATGGCCTCTTGGGGTCGGGAGCAGGCACCCACCTTCACTTGAAGGGATCAAAGCCAGAGGCGGCAACGGCGGGTTGGGGCCTTTTTCGCTTGGGCAGACTCCGATTTGCGAGGGAGTCGTTGCAGGAACGGCACACTGTGCGCGCCACGCGTGCGCTCCGGCTCGCCAGGATCGACTGCATGGGGGACGCGAGACGGGTTGTTCATCTCAGGGATGAAAAATCCAGCGCGCACGGGTCCTCGGCGGCACGTCTGCGGGAGACGGACCGGTTGCTGGCTCGACTGGCGGAGCGACAGCACGGCGTGGTCGCACGGAGGAAGCTCTTCGAGCACGGTATCCACCGCGGAGAGATCGATTCGAGAATCGAGCGCGGGCAGCTGCATCCGGTGCACCGCGGCGTCTATGCGGTCGGGCACCGATTGCTCGACGTGGATGGCAGGCGGATGGCGGCCGTGCTGGCGTGCGGTCCCGACGCTGTGCTGAGCCATCGGTCTGCCGGCAGGCTCCTGGGCATCGTGCCGCCGAGCGACGGCTTGCCGGAAGTGACGGTGCCGTCCTCTCGCGGTCGTCCGGGGGTCGTCGTGCATCGCGGCTCCCTCCCTGCCGACGAGGTGACGGAGGTCCGGGGGATACCGGTGACGTCGCTGGCGCGGACGCTGTTCGACCTGGCGGGGTCGGTGAGCGAGAGGGAGCTGGAGCGGGCGTTTCACGAGGCGGAAGTGCGGCGGCTCACCGGCCGGATCTCGCTGCCGCAGATGCTGGTGCGGTACCCGCGGCGGCGCGGGGCGCCGGCGGTGCGGAGGCTGCTGGCGGCGCGCGAGCCGGAGGGGGTCACCCGCAACGACTTCGAGGAGCTCTTCGTCGCCTTCCTCGACCGGCACGGGCTGCCGCGGCCGCTGCTGAACGCGACGCTGCCGCTGCGGGGCAGGCTCCTGGAGCCCGACTGCACGTGGCGGGATCAGCGGCTCCTGGTCGAGCTGGACGGCCGCGAGGTGCACGGGACCGACCGGGCCTTCGAGGGGGACCGGCTGCGCGATCGCGTCCTCCTGGTCGAGGGGTGGCGCTCGGTGCGGGTGACCTGGCGGCAGCTCAGGGACGAACCCGACGAAGTCGCCGCGGATCTGAAGTGGATGCTCGGCGAGCTGGGCCGTCGCGCACGCCCACCAGGCAAGTAGGTGTGCGACGGCCCGGCACTCGGTGCCGGCGCCTCTACCCTTAAGCCGGTGGACCGAGAGCTTTTCGAGCACTACTTGGGCGACGAGAGCCGGCGCGGGCCGGCGGCTGACGGCGCCTTCACGGGGGCGGCGGGTGGCGCCGCCTGCGGCGATCTCTCACGGATCTCGTTCACGGTCACCGACGGCCGAGTCGGCGCCGTCAGCTTCGAGACCGAGGGTTGCGGGGCGACGAAGGCGGCGACGGCCGCGGTGGCGGAAACCGTCGACGGTGCTCCCGTCCTCGACGTCGCCCGCCTCTCCGTCGACGACGTCGACGCCGCGATCGGCGGCCTCACGCCGGCAAAGCGCCACGCCGCGGTGCTCGCCACTGACGCGCTCCATCGCGCGCTCCAAGGCGCCGCCGCCTCACGCGAATGCCTGGTCCCTGGGGGACCTTCCCCCGTGTCCAACTCCGAGCGCGTCGCGGTCGCGATGTCCGGCGGGGTCGACAGCGCCGTCGCGGCACTGCTCGAACGCGAGCGCGGGGCGGAGGTGGTAGGCGTCACCGTCAAGCTCTGGGCCGACCCCGAGACCGACGGGGCCAAGGCCTGCTGCTCGCCGGAGGCGGTGCTGGGCGCCCGCGCTCTCGCCCACTCGCTCGGGATCCCCCACTTCACCCTCGACCTCGAGAAGGAATTCCGCCGCCGCGTCGTCGACGGCTTCGTCGCCGGCTACGCCGCCGGCCGCACTCCCAATCCCTGTGTCCTCTGCAACGGCGAGGTGCGGATCGCGGCGATGGTCGACCTCGCCGAGCGGCTCGGCGCCACCCGTCTGCTGACCGGCCACTACGCGCGGATCGTCGAGGACGGCGAGGGGCCGCTGCTGGCCGCCGGCGCCGACGCGGCCAAGGACCAGAGCTACATGCTGGCGGCGCTGCCGCCGCGGCTGCTCGGCGGGCTCGGCTTCCCGCTCACCGAGCTGACCAAGCCCGAGGTGCGCGAGATCGCCGCCCGCCACGGCCTCGCGGTCGCCCGCAAGGCGGAGAGCCAGGACCTCTGCTTCCTCGCCGGCCAGGGCAAGAGCGGCTTCCTGCGCCGTCACGGCGGGCTCGGCGAGCGCGAGGGGGACGTCGTCGACAGCTCGGGCCGCCGCCTCGGCCGCCACCGCGGCCACCACGAGTTCACCGTCGGCCAAAGGCGTGGGACCGGGGTCTCGGCCAACGTGCCGGTCTACGTCCTGGCCACCGACGCCGCCGCCAACACGGTCACGGTCGGGACCCGGGAGGAGCTGGAGACCCGCCGCGTCCGCGTCCGCGACGCCGTCCTGCACCGCGATGGCGACCGCGTCGACGCGGTCAAGCTGCGCTACCGCTCACGCGCCCTGGCGGCTTCCGTGGGCGACGCCCCTGCCGGCCGGCACGCCGCGCTCGAGGTCGAGCTGGGCGAGGGCTTCGCCGGCGCCGCCCCGGGCCAGACCGCCGTGCTGCTGTCCGGAGACGCGATCGTCGGCCACGGGACGATCGCCGCCAGCGGCTGACCCTGCAGCGGAAAACGCGCATTCCCTCATAAATATTTAGGCTCCCTCACATGAAGGCGCAGGAGATCAGGGACACGTACCTCTCGTTCTTTGAGGAGCGGGGGCACAGGATCGTGCCCTCGGCGTCGCTGGTCCCCTCCGCCCACGACCCCTCGGTGCTGCTGACCACGGCCGGGATGCAGCCGTTCAAGCCCTACTTCCTGGGCCGCGAACAACCGCCGGCGCGGCGCCTCGCCGACGTGCAGAAATGCTTTCGCACCACCGACGTCGAGGAGGTCGGCAACACCGCCCGCCACCTCACCTTCTTCGAGATGCTCGGCAACTGGAGCTTCGGCGACTACTTCAAGGAGGAGTCGATCCCCTGGGGCTGGGAACTCTCCACCCAGGGCTTCGGGATGGACCCGGAGCGGATCTGGGTGACCGTGTTCGGCGGCGACGAGGAGCTGGGGCTCGGCCCCGACGAGGAGGCGATCGAGATTTGGCGCCGGGTCGGCGTCCCCGAGGAGCGCATCGTCCGGCTCGGCCGCGAGGACAACTTCTGGCAGGCGGGGCCGAGCGGCCCCTGTGGCCCGTGCTCGGAGCTCTACCTCGACCGCGGCCTCGAGTTCGGCGCTGAGGGCGAGCGCCCCGGCGACGACACCGACCGCTTCCTCGAGTTCTGGAACCACGTCTTCATGAGCTACGACCTCGCCGAGGACGGGTCCCTGACCGAGCTGCCGATGAAGAACATCGACACCGGCATGGGCCTCGACCGGATGGCGGCGATCCTCCAGGACGTCCCCTCGGTCTTCGAGACCGACCACGTGCGGCCGCTGGTCGACCTCGCCGAGGAGCTCTCGGGCCGCCGCTACGACGAGGGCGGCGCGGTCACCCGGGCGATGCGGATCGTCGCCGACCACTCGCGCGGCGCGGCCTTCCTGATCGCCGACGGCGTCGTCCCCTCCAACGAGGACCGCGGCTACATCCTGCGCCGGATCATGCGCCGGGCGATCCAGCAGGGGCGGACGCTGGGGCTGGAGTCGCCATGGCTCGGCCGCTTCGCCGAGCGCACGATCGAGCTGATGGGGGAGGCCTACCCCGAGCTGGCCGCCGAGCGGGAGACGATCGCCCGCTGGGTCGGCGACGAGGAGGAGAGCTTCGGCCGCACCCTGGAGCGCGGCACCGAGCTGCTGGAGCGGCTGGTCGCCGAGGCCGACGCGTCGGAGACCTCCTGGATCGACGCCGCTGACGCCTTCAAGCTGCACGACACCTACGGCTTCCCCTACGACCTGACCAAGGAGCTGCTCGGCGAACGCGGCCTCTCGGTGGACGACTCCGGCTTCGAGGAGCTGATGGAGGAGCAGCGCCAGCGGGCCCGCATGGGCGCCGCCACCGCGCACGGCTCCGAGGATCGCCACGGGCTGGTGATGGCGTTCGCCTCGCAGGCGCCGCCGACCCGCTTCGTCGGCTACGAGACGCTGCGCGCGACCAGCGGCCTCGCCGCCGTGCAGGCCGACGACGGCCGGGCGCTGGTCAAGCTCGAGGAGAGCCCCTTCTACGCCGAGGGCGGCGGCCAGGTCGCCGACTCCGGCGTGCTGCGCTGGGACGGCAACGAGGCGAAGGTGGTCGACGTCTACCGGGTCGGCGAGGACCAGGCGATCGAGATCGAGCCGGGCGAGGAAGCGATCGAGGCGGGTGTCTCGGTCGAAGCCGTGGTCGACCGCGAGGCCCGCCACGCGACGATGCGCAACCACACCGCCACCCACCTCCTGCACGCGGCGCTGCGCGAGCGGCTCGGCACCCACGTCCGCCAGGCCGGCTCGGCCGTGCGCCCGGACAAGCTGCGCTTCGACTTCACCCACGGCCAGGCGCTGTCGCCGGAGGATCTGCGCGCCGTCGAGGACCGGGTCAACGAGTGGGTCAAGGCGAGCGCGCCGGTGCGCTGGATGAACATGGAGCGGGCCGAGGCCGAGAAGCTCGGGGCGATGGCCCTGTTCGGCGAGAAATACGGCGAGTGGGTGCGGGTCGTCGAAGTCGACGGGGTCTCGCGCGAGCTCTGCGGCGGCACCCACGTCGCCAACACCGCCGAGGTCGGGATCTTCAAGGTCACCTCCGAGGGGTCGAGCGCCGCCAACGTGCGCCGTGTCGAGGCGATCACCGGCCCGGCCGCGATCGACTGGTTCCGCGCCCGCGAGGCGGAGCTGCGAGAGGCCGGCGAGCTGCTCGGCAGCCCGCAGGACCCCCTCGGTGGCGCCCGCCGGGCGGCGGAGAAGCTGAAGGAGGCCGGCGCCGGGGCCGAGAAGGCGCAGCGCCAGATGCTGGGCGAGGAGGCGAAGCGGATGATCGAGGCGGCGGAGGACCTCGGCGGCGTGCAGGTCGTGGTCGCGGCCGGCGAGCTGGGCGACCAGCGTTCGCTGCTCGACGTCGCCAACCGGGTCCAGTCGAGCCTCGGCGGCGCCACGGCGCTGGTCCTCGGCGGCGGCGAGGAGGACAAGGTGGCATTGGTTGCGCTGGTCTCCCCGGAGGCGGTTGGCCGCGGCCTCTCAGCCGCGCAGTTGGTGCGCGAGGCGGCGGCCGTGGTCGGCGGCGGCGGCGGCGGGCGGGACGAGATGGCGCAGGCCGGCGGCCGCGACCCCTCGAAGCTGGGCGAGGCGCTCGCCGTGGCGCGCTCGGCGATCGAGCGGAAACTGGGCTGAGCGGGTGCGCGTGCTGGCCCTCGACCACGGGACGGTGCGGATCGGGTGCGCGATCTCCGACCCGACCGGGACGCTCTCGACGCCGCTGCCGGTGATCGAGCCGCCGGAGGCGCGGGCGGTGGCCGAGCTGGTCGCCGCGCACGGAGTCGAACGGATCGTCGTCGGTCTGCCGCTGCACCTGAGCGGCGAGGAGGGCAGCCAGGCGGGGCTGGCGCGCAGCTTCTGCGCCGAACTGGAGGCGATCCTCGACGTTCCCGTCGACACCTACGACGAGCGGCTGACGACCCGGATGGCGGACGCCAGCCGGCGGGCCGGCGCCTCGGCGGCGCGCGACTCGCTGGCCGCCGCCCACCTGCTCGAGGCCTACCTCGCCGGTCGTGGCGCGGACGAGGGGAGCGACGCGTGACCGACGAGTGGGGAGGGGACCCCTTCGCCGATCCCAACGACCCGGCCGCGCGCGAGCGCGAGCAGCGCCGTCGCGAACGCGAAGAGAAGCGCCGCCAGCGCGAAGCCAAGCGGGCGAAGAAGGAGGACGCCGCCCCACCGCCGCCCTCGCCCCCGGCCGAGCCGCCGCCCCCGGTCGAGCCGCCGCGGCAGTCGCGCACGCCCGAGCAGGAGTTCTGGGACGAGGAGCCCGAGCCGGCGCCCGCCGTCGCGGAGAGCAAGCCCGAGGAGGAGGAGGACGAGCCGCGCGGCAGGCTGGGTGGCGCCGCCGCCGACCCCGAGGTCGCCGGGCTGCGCGACGAGGGCGAGAGCGGCTCGGCCGTGCCGCTGCCCGAGGAGCCCGACTGGGCCTTCCCCGAAGAGGGCGACCCGGCGCTCGCCCGCGAGGCCGCCGGGAGCGACCATGGCGGGGACGGACGCCGCTCGCGCGGCGACGGCGGGGGAGTGCTGGGGGCGCTGCGGCGCCACCCGTTCCGGATCTTCGGCGTGGTCGCGGCGCTGCTCGTGCTCTGGTTCCTCAACGCGCTCTTCCAGCCCTTCCACGGCGACGGCAGCGGCCGCGTCGCGGTGACGATCCCGAAGGGGTCGAGCGTCAGTGAAGTCGGCGACCTGCTCGGCGAAAAGGACGTGATCGACAGCTCGACCATGTTCCAGATCCGCGTCACCCTCGCCGGCAAGCGCTCCGACCTCTACGCCGGCCACTTCACGCTGAAGCACAACATGAGCTACGGCGCCGCGATCGACGCCCTCTCCAAGCCGCCGGTCAAGCGCGTCACCACGGTCACGGTCCCCGAGGGCTACAGCCGGCCGCTGGCGGCGAAGCTGGTCAAGGAAGACGGGGTGCCGGGCAGCTACATGAAGGCCACTGTCCACTCCAAGTACCTGAACCCGGCCAAGTATGGCGGCAAGGGCGCCAAGAACCTCGAGGGATTTCTCTTCCCCGACACCTTCGAACTGAAGCCGAAGGCACCGGTCGCCGACCTGGTCCAGCTGCAGCTGCAGGACTTCAAGCGGCGGATCAAGAAGGTGAACATGAGCTACGCGAAGTCGAAGAACCTGACGGTCTACGACGTGCTGACGATCGCCTCGATGGTCGAGCGCGAGGCGGGGGTGCCGAAGCAGCGCAAGCTGGTCGCCTCGGTGATCTACAACCGCCTGCACGAAGGGATGCCGCTGGGGATCGACGCGACGATCCGCTTCGCCACCGGCAACTACGAAAATCCGCTGACCGAAACCCAGCTGGCGACCAAGTCGCCCTACAACACGCGCACCAACGCCGGCCTGCCACCCGGGCCGATCAACAGCCCCGGCATGGCGGCGATCCAGGCCGCCGCGCACCCGGCCAAGACCGAATACCTCTTCTACGTCAACGACCCCAAGGGCTGCAACGAACTGACCTTCGCCAAGACCGAAGCCGAATTCGAAAAGGCCGTCGCCGAATACAACAAGGCGCGCGAAGCCAACGGCGGCAACGAGCCCAGCACCTGCGGGGAATAGGGGATGCCGAAGCTGGCGGTGATCGGCTTCCCGGTCGCGCACTCGCGTTCGCCGGCGATGCAGAACGCCGCGCTGGCAGCGCTGGGGCTGGGGGAGGAGTGGAGCTACGGGGCGGTCGAGACGGCGCCGGAGGACTTCGAGCGGGTCGTGCGCGAGATGGCGGCCGGCGACTACGCGGGCGCCAACGTCACCGTTCCCCACAAGGAGGCGGCGCTGGCGCTCGCCGAGGAGGCGAGCGCGGCGGCCGCGGCGATCGGGGCGGCCAACACGCTGAGCTTCCGCGACGGCCGGATCTGGGCCGACAACACCGATGCGGGGGGTCTGCTGGGGGCGCTGCCGGACTCGATCCCGAACGCGAGGGCCCTCGTCCTCGGCGCGGGTGGCGCCGCCCGCGCGGCGATCTGGGGCCTCGCTCATCCCGAGGCCGTCTTCGTCGGGGTGATGCCGCAGTTCGGGGTCGACGTCTGGAACCGCACGCGCTCGCGCGCGGAGGGCGTCTACCAGGAGCTGGGCGGAGGCGAGGAACTCGGCGGCTCGGTGCTCGACGCGCCCGACCAGGGCTCCTACGGCCTCGTCGTCAACACCACCGCGGTCGGCCTGCACGGCGAGGACCCGTTCGTCGAGCTGCCGCTCGACCCGAGTGGCTTTCGCCCCGGTCGGGTCGTCGTCGACATGGTCTACGGCGAGCGCCCTTCGCCGCTCCTGGCGGCCGCGCAGGCGGCCGGTGCGGCCACCGTCGACGGCCTCGAGGTCCTGGTCCAGCAGGGCGCCCTCTCGCTGCGGATCTGGACCCGCCTGGAGCCGCCGCTCGACGCGATGCGCGCGGCCGCGCGCGGTTGAGGGATTGTGGCTGCCATGGGGGCCATAAGTCTTCAACCGCGCGCCGATAGCCTTCGCGACCGATGACCTCCTTCCGCTTCACCACCGCCGGCGAGTCGCACGGGCCCGGGCTCGTGGCGATCGTCGAGGGGATGCCGGCCGGGCTCGCGCTCGACCGCGAGGCTCTCGACCGCGACATGGCCCGGCGCCAGCTCGGCCACGGGCGCGGCGGCCGGATGAAGATCGAGACCGACACCGTCGACGTCCGCTCCGGGATTCGCCACGGGCGCACTCTGGGCAGCCCGATCGCCGTCCTCGTCGCCAACCGCGACTATGCCAACTGGGAGGAGCGGATGAACCCCTGGCCGGTCGAGGGGTTCGCGCCGGACGAGGTTCACCTGCCACGACCCGGCCACGCTGACCTGGTCGGGGCGCAGAAATACGGCCACGCCGACATCCGCAACGTGCTGGAGCGGGCCAGCGCCCGCGAGACCGCGGCGCGGGTCGCCGCCGGCTCCCTCGCCCGCGGCTTCTTGGCCGCGCTGGGGGTCGAGATTCACAGCCACGTGCTGCAGATCGCCTCGGTGCGCGCGCCCGAGCGCGACGACCTCGCGCCCGCCGACTTCGCCGGCGTCGACGAGGACCCGGTGCGCTGCCTCGACCGCGAGGCCAGCGCCGCGATGGTGGCCGAGATCAACCGCCTGCGCAAGGCCAACGAGAGCCTCGGCGGCAGCTTCGAGGTGCGGGTCTTCGGCCTGGTCCCGGGGCTCGGCTCCCACATCTCCTGGGAAGACCGGCTCGACGGCCGCCTGGCTGGCGCCGTCGCCTCGATCCAGTCGGTGAAGGGGGTCGCGATCGGCGAGGCCTGGGATGTCGCCGGGCGGCCCGGCTCCGAGGCACACGACGAGATCTTCTGGTCGCCCGAGCGCGGCTACTTCCGCGAGACCAACCACGCCGGCGGCCTCGAGGGCGGGATGACCAACGGGCAGCCGCTCAGCGTCCGCGCGGCGATCAAGCCGATCTCGACCCTGACCAAGCCGCTGCGCTCGGTCGACACCGAGACCAAGGAGCCGGCGCAGGCGCTGCGCGAGCGCACCGATTCTACCGTCGTCCCCGCCGCCGCCGTGGTCGCCGAGGCGATGGTGGCGCTGACCCTCGCCTGCGCCTACCGCGAGAAGTTCGGCGGCGACCACATCGACGACGTCCGCGCCGCCCTCGCGGCGTACGAGAAGCGCATCGACTGGCGGGGCTGAGCCGGTGAGCCGCCCGGCGATCGTCTTCATCGGGTTCATGGGCGCGGGCAAGAGCACCGCCCTCGCCGCCGCGCGCAAGGCCGGGCTGGAGGCGACCGAGACCGACGCGCTGGTCGAGCAGGCGCTGGGGATGACGATCCCGGAGGCCTTCGAGCGCGACGGCGAGGAGGCGTTCCGGGCGCGCGAGGCCGAGGTCGTCGGCTCGCTGCTGGAGGGGGCCGACGGCGGCGCGATCGCCCTTGGCGGTGGCAGTGTGCTCTCGCCGCCGGTGCGCGAGGCGCTCGGCCGCCACACCGTCGTCTTGCTCGAGGTCGACCCGGAGGCGGCCTGGGCCAGGGTAGGGCGCAGCGACCGGCCGCTGGCCAGCGGCCGCGACGCCTTCGACGCCCTCTTCGCCGAGCGGCTGTCGCTGTACGAGGCGCTCGCCGACGCGGTGGTGCCGATGAGCGACCGCGAGGTCGCCGCGCGGGCGCTCCCCGCGATCCAGGCGCTGGCCGAGCTGCCGGCGGGGACGAAGATGCTCTGGGCCGCCAGCGCCTCCGCCGAGTACCCGATCTATGTCGGCCGCGAGCTGCTCGGCGCCGCCGGCTGGAAGCGCGCCTGGCCGCTGCCGGGCGACCGCTTCTGCCTCACCGACAGCGCTGTCGGGCCGCTCTACGCCGGCCGCCTGGCACCGCTGCGGGCGAAGGTCGAGGTCGAGCCGGGGGAGGGGGCGAAGACGATGGCCGAGGCCGAGCGGGTGCTGCGCGAGCTGACCCGCGCCGGGATGACCCGCGGCGACCACCTGGTCGCGCTCGGCGGCGGCGTCGTCGGCGACCTCGGCGGCTTCTGCGCCCACATCTACCAGCGCGGGGTCCCGGTGGTGCAGGTGCCGACCACGCTGGTCTCCCAGGTCGACTCCGCCTACGGCGGCAAGACCGGCGTCGACCTGCCCGAGGGCAAGAACTACGCCGGGGCCTACCACCTGCCGGCGGCCGTGATCGCCGACACCGAGACGCTGGCGAGCCTGCCTCGCGAGGAGCTTGCGGCCGGCTTCGTCGAGGCGCTGAAGACCGGGCTGTTGGCGGGCGGGGCGCTGTGGGAGCGGGTCCGCGGCATCGAGGCGCTCGACCCGGCCGGCCTCGACGACGTCGTCTTCGCCTGCGCCCGCTTCAAGTGCGAGGTCGTCGCCGCCGACGAGCGCGACGCCGGCCTGCGTCAGGTCCTCAACCTCGGCCACACGGTCGGGCACGGGATCGAGGCCGCGAGCGAGTACGCCCGTTACCGCCATGGCGAGGCGATCGGCCTCGGCCTGCTGGCGGCGCTGCGCCTCTCCGAGGCGCCGGCGCTGCGTGACGAGGTCGAGGAGATCCTCGGCCGCCACCGCCTGCCGCTCAGCCTGGATCCGGAGATCGACGCCGGCGCCGTGCTGGAGGCGCTGCAGCGCGACAAGAAGCGCACCGCCGAGGGCGTCGGCTTCGTCCTGCTCTCCGAGCCCGGGGAGCCCCGCACCGGCCAGCTGGTCGACCCCGCTAGGGTGCGTTCCGCCGTGGAGGAGCTGCTGCCGTGACGTCGACCACCCGCAACCGCGTCGCCGTCCTGCACGGCGTCAACCTCGACGTCCTCGACCGCCGCGACCCGGCGCTCTACGGCGGCCTCTCGCTGAGCGCGCTGGAGCAGCGGATCGGCGGCTGGGCGCGGGAGCAGGGGCTGGAACCGATCTTCTTCCAGACCAACTCCGAGGGCGAGTTCTGCGAATACCTGCACCGGGCGCCGGAGATCGCCGACTCGGTGCTGATCAACGCCGGCGCCTGGACCCACTACAGCTGGGCGATCCGCGACGCGCTCGACGTCGCCGGACTGCCCGCGGTCGAGGTCCACCTGTCCGACGTGGAGGCGCGCGAGGACTGGCGCGGGGTCTCGGTCTTCGACGGCCTGGTCCTGGCCAAGGTCTCCGGCAAGGGCCCCGACGGCTACCGCGAGGCGCTGGAGCTGCTGGCCCGCGAGCTGGGCGTCGCCGCCTGATGCGCGGCCGCAGCGACAGGCTGGAGGCTCTGCTGGCCGAGCGGGAGCTGGACCGGATGCTGGTCACCGACCTCACGAACGTCACCTACCTCACCGGCTTCACCGGCACGAATGGGGCTTGTATCTGCGGTACTGGGCTGCGCCTATTTCTCACCGACTTCCGCTATACGGAGCGCGCCGCCGCCGAGGTCGAGGGCTGGGAGCCGATCACGGTCGAGGGCGACTGGCTGGCGGCGATCGCCGAGCGGCTCGAGGGGCGGGCCGGGTTCGAAGACGACCAGATGTCGGTCCGCAGCCTCGAGCGGCTGAAGGGCAAGCTGGCCGACGGGGTGGAGGCGGTGCCCGCCGGCGGCCTGGTCGAGCGCCTGCGCCGGGTCAAGGACGAGCGGGAGCTGGCAGCGATCGAGGCGGCCTCGAAGCTCGCCGACGAGGTCTGGGAGTGGAGCCTGGAGCGCGGCCTCGCCGGCCGCAGCGAGCGCGATGTCGCCCGCGCCGCCGAAGCGCGGATCCGCGAGCTGGGCGGCGACCCCTCCTTCCCGGCGATCGTCGCGGCCGGCCCCAACGGGGCGCTGCCGCACGCCGAGCCGGGCGAGCGCGAGATCGGCAAGGGCGAGCTGGTCGTCTTCGACATGGGGGCGAAGCTCGACGGCTACTGCTCCGACGGCACCCGCACCTACGCCACCGGCGATCCCGGCGAGGAGGCGCGAGCGGTCTACGGGACGGTGCTGACGGCGCAGCTGGCGGCGCTGGAGGCGATCGCCGCCGGGGTCAAGGGCGAAGACGTCGACGCGGTCGCGCGCAAGGTGATAGACGACGCGGGCCACGGCGAGCGCTTCGGCCACGGGCTCGGCCACGGCGTCGGCCTCGAGGTGCACGAGGGGCCGCGCCTCTCGCTGCGCTCCGACGACGTGCTGGAGTCCGGCGAAGTGGTGACGGTGGAGCCGGGCATCTACCTGCCGGGCCGGCTCGGGGTCCGGATCGAGGACCTGGTCGTCGTCGCCGAGGACGGCTACCGCAACCTCAGCGCCCTGCCGAAGTCCCTGCAGATCGTGGACTAGCACTCAAGTACGCCGACCCGGCGGCCGATTGCCGGAAGGTGAACTGGACCGCGCAGACGATCGAGCACCGGGCCGCGCGCAGCGGCGCCGGCGGCAGTGCCGCCGAGACCCTGGTCTCGATCCACGACGAGGCGCGGCGCGAGCGCCTGCTCGACATGGAGATGCGGATGCGCCCCTACCGGGTCGCTTGCTTCGCGATCCTCGCCCTTGCCCTCGCGCTCGGCTCCAGCGTCGGCTGGTGGTGGATCGTGCCACTGGCCGCCGGGCTCGCCGGCTTCGCGATCGCCGACCGCTTCATGCGCTCCAGCCCGCACCCGGCGGTCTGGGTCGCCGGCGCCTGGGCGGCGCTCTCGGTCCTGATCGCGGGCGCGGTGCTGGTGACGGGCGAGAGCACCAGCCCGGTTCTGGTCTGGTTCGCGCTGCCGGCGGTGACGCTCGGCTTCCGCTTCGAGCCACGCGGGATGGTGCTCGGCACCGTCTTCATCCTGGCGATGTTCCTTGCCGGCGCTGTCGTCCCCGACCCCGCCGCCGCGCTGGAAGCCCGCCAGGACCTGATCGCCGACGCTGCCCTGATCGTCAGCGTCGTGATCCTCTCCGGCGCCCTGGTCGAGTCCGACCGCGCCCACCGGCGGCGGGCGACGATCGACCCGCTGACCGGGCTCTTCAACCGCAACGCGCTGGAGCAGCGCCTCGCCGAGCTCGACGGACAGCCCTGCAACCCGGCCGAGGGCCTCTCGCACGCGCTGCTGCTCTGCGACCTCGACCACTTCAAGAGGGTCAACGACCAGCTCGGCCACGTCGCCGGCGACGCCGTCCTGCAGGACGTCGCCTACACGATGCGCGGAGCGCTGCGGGCCGGCGACTCGATCTACCGCGTCGGCGGCGAGGAGATCCTGGTCGTGCTCCCCGGCGCCGACCGCGAGTCGGCGGTCGAGATCTCCGAGCGCCTGTGCCAGGCCGTGCGCGACCGCCGCCCGGTCGGCGTCCAGGTGACGGTGAGCATCGGCGTCGCCGTCACCGAGGCGGAGCTGGTCGACACCGAGGACCTGGTCGCCCGCGCCGACGCGGCGCTCTATGCGGCCAAGGCCGGCGGCCGCAACACGGTCTTCTGCGACAACTGAGAATGGTGGCCCCGGACGCCGCCATTCGGCGTCCTCGGTCGCCCAAATGGCTCTGCGATTCGGGCTCCCTGCGTCCTTGTCTGGCGGCGTCCGGACCTCGCCATTCGGGCGAGAGGTCGCTCAGCGGCTGAGGTCGACGTCCGCCGTGAGGCGGAGGGCGAAGGCGGCGAGGAGCTCGACGGTGGCCTCGACGTCGCGCAGGTCGACCATCTCGACCGGGGAGTGCATGTAGCGGAGGGGGATCGAGACGAGGCCGGTGGGGATGCCGGAGCGGGAGATCTGGAGGACGTCGGCGTCGGTGCTGGTTCCGCGGCCGCTGGCGCTGATCGAGTACTCGATCCCCTCGGCCTCGGCGGCCTCGACCAGCAGCTCGAAGACCTTGGGGGAGAGGGTGGAGCCGCGTCCGATCGCCGGCCCGGAGCCGAGCGGGTGGATTCCCCCGACCTCCTTCTCGTCGACCCCCGGCGCGTCGGTGGCGTGGGTGACGTCGACGGCGATCGCGATGTCGGGGCGGACCTCGAAGGCGGCGGTGCGGGCGCCGAAGAGGCCGATCTCCTCCTGCACCGCGGCGACCGCGGCGAAGGAGCCGGCCATGCCGCCGCGCTCGTGGGCGCGGCGCAGGCTCTCCAGCGCCACGTAGGCGCCGAGCCGGTTGTCCATCGACTTGGAGACGAGTCGCTCGCCGGCGACCGCCATCGGCTCGGTGGCGACCACGACCGGGTCGCCGACCCGGATCAGCTCGGCGGCCTCGTCGCGGTCGGCGACGCCGACGTCGATGTGCAGGCCCTTCAGCTCGACCACCTTCTTGCGCTGGTCTGGCTCGAGCAGGTGGATCGGTTTGCGGCCGACCACGCCGGGCACGAGCCCCTCCTTGCCGCGGACCTCGACCCGCTGGCCGACCAGGATCTGCGGGTCCCAGCCGCCGATCGGGGCGAACCAGAGAAAGCCCTTCTCGTCGATGTGGGTGATCACCAACCCGATCTCGTCGATGTGGCCGACCACCGCCAGCAGCGGCGCACGCTTGGCGCCGACCCGGGCGATCGAGGAGCCGAGCCCGTCGGCGCTGACCTCGGCGAAGGAGGCCGCCTCGCGCCAGATCGCGGCCGCGGGGCCCTCGTAACCGGAGGGCGCGCCGGTGCGCAGGAGCTTGTCGAGCAGTTCGGGCGTCCGGGTCAAGAGCGGGCAGTATGCCCGAAATCGGACGTTTGTCCAACCGCGGCGCTCAGTTGCCGGCGATGCCGCCCACCGCCGCTTCGCGGCGCAGCTGCCCTCGTCCGTCGCCGTAGCCGTGGTGCTCGTAGGCGATCATCGCCCAAAAGGGCAGGTTGACGATCGCGACGACGAGGATGGCCGGGACCTCCGTCGCCACCGGGACGAGGATGAGGAGGAAGCTCGCGAGGCCGAGGCGCTGGCGGTTGACGGTGCGGACGTGGCGGTAGCGGAAGGCGACCAGGCCGAGCAGGTAGATCGCGACGCCGCCGAGCAGGGCGAAGGCGGGAACGGCATGGAGGTGGTGGTCGAAGTGGCCGATCGCGACCTTGATCCCGAAGGCGCTGAGCACGATCCCGGCGACGATCACGAGGTGGATGTAGGAGTAGGAGTCGCGGGCCAGTTCGTTCTGCACTCGGCCCGGCTCCGCCTGGGCCAGCCGGCGGGCCGAGACCAGCGCGACGACGTCGAAGTACACCCACCACATCGCGGCCGCCAGCGCCACCCCGAGCACGGCGACGGTGCCGATCCCGAAATCGAGTGCCCCGGCGGCGCCGACCCCGATCGCGACGATCGACTCGCCGAGCGCGATGATCACGATCAGCCCGTGGCGCTCGGCGAAGTGGCCGGGGACCAGCCGCCAGCCTTCGGCGCCGAAGAAGTAGGGCCCGGCCATGTCGAGGAATAGGGCGAGGGCCCAGAGTGCTCCCTGGACGAGGCCGTCGAAGAGCGAGGCGGCGGCGAGCAGGCCGACGGCGATTGCGGTGCTTGCTGCGAGGCCGAGGACCGAGCGACGCAGCTGCGGGTCGCCGGGGCTGGCGAGCATGAAGAGGGCGATGTGGGCGACCCGGAAGACGCCGTAGGCGAGCGCGAAGGTGAGCGCGAGGGCGCCGAAGGCCTCCGGCACGCAGAGCGAGACGATCAGCATCGCCGCCATCGCCGCGAACATCACCAGCCGCGCCGCCCCTTCCTCGGGGTCGATCACGCTGGTCAGCCAGGCGTAGCCGACCCAGGCCCACCAGAGCACGCCGAAGACGAGCAGTCCCTGTCCCAGGCCCGACCAGGTCGGGTGGTGGAACATCAGCGCCGTGCACTGGGTGATCGCGAGGACGAAGACGAGGTCGAAGAACAACTCCAGCGGCGTCACCCGCTCGCCCTCGCGCCGGGTAGCGCTCAGTCGCGGGCGATGGCCTCCGGTTGCGCCCTCCACACCGGCAATCCTCGCACCTCCCCGGGGGTGTCTGAGCTTGACCCCTGTCAGCGGTGGGAAAGCTCAGACACGTCCCCGAAGGTGGGCCGCCGCGTCACGGCGGGTGGGGTGACCCGGGCGCGTGGGCCGAAGACCCAGAGGCGCAGGAGGAGGTAGCGCAGCAGGGTCGCCAGGCCGTTGGCGACGATCAGCGCAGCAGGCGGATCGCCGTCGGGCGCCGCCGGCGGCCTCGCGGGCGGATCGAGCCAGACCCTCTACTACTGCGGCTCGATGGAATAGCGTTCCCGCCATGGACGCGCGGGCACGGGTGGCAGTGGTTACCGGCGCCTCCGCCGGGATCGGCGAGGCGACCGCGATCCGGCTCTCGCGGGAGCCGGGCACCGAGCTGGTCCTGGTCGCCCGCCGTGGCGAGCGCCTGGCAGAGCTCGCCGCGTCGCTGCCCTGCCGGGCGACCTGGGTCGCCGCCGACCTCACCGACGCCGACGCACCCGAACGGGTTCGCGCCCACCTCGAGGCCGAGCACGGCGGCCGCCTGCACCTGCTCGTCAACAACGCCGGCGCCGCCTGGCGCGGCGGCTTCGCCGAGAGCGGCTACGCCAACGTCCACCGCCACATGGAGCTCAACTTCGCCGCCGTCGTCCGCCTCACCGAGGCGCTGCTGCCGCTGCTGCGCGCCAACGCCCCGAGCGCGATCGTCAACGTCGCCAGCACCGCGGGCCGCGTCGCCCGCGCCGGCACCGGTGCCTACTCGGCCAGCAAGTTCGCCCTGATCGGGTGGACCGACGCCCTCTTCGCCGAGGAGAAGCCGCACGGCGTCCACGTCGGCATGGTCCTGCCCGGCTTCGTCGCCACCGAGGGCTTCCCGGCCGCCGAGCTGCGCGCCAAAGCGCTCACCCGCTGGATCGTCTCCAAGCCCGAGCGGGTCGCCGAGGCGATCTACGAGGTCGGCCCCGGCGGCAGGGCCGAGCGCTACGTCCCGCGCCCCTACGCGCTCGCCGCGGTCCTCCGCATCCTCGCCCCACGCCTGGTCCGCCGTGTCCTCGGCGGCGGCCCCGCGAAGAGCCTGACCACGGCCACCGCCGCGGAATCCACGCCGCCTTTCACGAATCCTTAGCGCGGACATAACCCCCCGACAGAATCGGCGCCTACTGTCGTTGCATGCCTGCGGCGACCTCCTACGACCGGCTTCTGGACCTCCTCGTCACCGAGGAGGCCCACAGAGCGCGAGCGCCGGCGGTGGGAGTGCGCGCCGCAGGCGTTCGCCCCTCACTGCCACGGCGGCGAGCCGCGGCTTCGGCGAACCGGGTCAACCCGGCGCCCCCCACCGTGCCTCTCGGTCCATTGCGGGTCGAGGTTTCGGAAATCGGCGAGCCAGCAGGTAAGAGGAATTGATCTCCGTCAACCAGTTCTGTTGCGGTCAAAGAGATCAAGATGCTCGGCGCGGCCCTCTGCGGCGCGGCGGTTCGGCGCGACAGTGGCATCTACGGCCACCGATGACACACCGAACTCAGCGCACTCGCGGGTAGCCGGCCAGCGACGCGACCCCGCCAACGCGCCCCGCTGCCACCAGGTGCCGCAGCGCCCCGGGCTCATGCTTGAGATATGCGTCGTAAAACGCGATGGTGACCCGCTCGATGACCCCCAGTTGCGGCTGCTCGTCGTGATACGGGGGAAGGTGTTCCGCCCCGAGCAGGCGCAGTAGGTACTTCGGCCGGCGAGCAGCCTTGAAGAACAGTTCAGTTTCAGCAGGCGTGTTGATCGGGTCGGCGGTCCCCTGGGTCGCCAGCAGCGGTGGGCTGCCAGGCGGGAATGAGTATCCGCCCATGCCTGGAATCTCGGCCCCGGACAAGATGGCTGCCGCTTTGATCCGGCTATCGCGGTCATATTCGTCGTAGGCGACGGTCAGGGCCGTGTCCCCACCGTCGGAGTGTCCGCTGGCTGCGATGGCCTTGGGATTCACGAGTCCTGCCAGCGGACCCGAAGGGGCGCTGCTGATGGCCAGCAGACTGGAGATGACGAATCGCATATCCGCTGGCTGGTTGGGGAGGTCTGACTCGTTCGGCCCGCCCGGAGCATTTGCGTTTCCCAACGGGAAGACGGGGGCCGCTACGACATAGCCGGCACGGGTCCAAGCCTGCAGGAGATGGGCGTAGAGGCCCGGAGTGACAGAAAAGCCATGCCCGAAGATCACGAGCGGGAACGGCCCATCAAGGCGCGCAGCGGGCGCATTGCGCAGGTCCGTGCCATTGGGGGACCCGAGCGCCGGGTAGCGGACGATGGTTCGGAGGGTTCGTGGCTCGACCGACCCGTTGGGGAGGCGAATCGTACGACTCGTGTCGACCAGCTGAAGTTCCCGCAACCCGACCGCAAACGCAGCGGGGCGCGAGGGCACGTCCGTGGCCGTGGGCGGAAGGGAGAGTTCCGCAGGTCGGCCCGCCGGAGTCGGGTGGGATGCGGTTCCAGTACCCGAGCTGGGCCTGGCGCCGGTGTGACTGTCGCGGTGGTCGTTTGAGATCACCAGGGCTGCTGCGCCCAGGCAGGCTGCGATCGCGACCGCCCCGACGATGATCCTCATCTTGCGCATGTATGGGTCCGGACGGAATCCGCGCCGCCCCGATGGCATCCGGTCACGCGGCCCGCGGAACCTGTCTCATCCTAAGGGAGCCGTTCAGGCGCTTGTGGCCGGCCGATGGACGACGGGTAGACTGGCGCCGCAGAAGCCGCGGGCGACCAGATGCGAAGGATTGATCGATATTATTAGTACTAATCAGTTCAAGAATGGCACCCATATCGAGATCGACGGCAAGATCTGGAAGATCGTCGAGTTCCAGCACGTCAAGCCGGGCAAGGGCGGCGCCTTCGTGCGGACCAAGCTGCGGCGGATCGAGGACGGCTCGGTGATCGACAAAACCTTCCGCGCCGGGGAGAAGTTCCGGCCGGTGCGCACCGAATCGAAGAAGATGCAGTACCTCTACGACTCCGGCGACGCGGCGGTCTTCATGGACAGCCACGACTACGAGCAGATCGAGATCGCCAGCGACGCGCTCGGCGACGCGATGCGGTGGGTCCTGCCCAACGCCGAGGTCGAGGTCCTCTTCGTCGACGAGCAGCCGAGCGAAGTCCAGGTGGCGAGCGCGATCGACATGAAGGTCACCCAGACCGATCCGGGTCTCAAGGGAGACACCGCTTCTGGCGGCGGCAACAAGCCGGCGACGCTGGAGTCGGGGGTGACGATCCAGGTCCCGCTCTTCATCGAGGAGGGCGAAACGGTCCGGGTCGACACCCGCAGCGGCGAGTACGTCTCGCGCGCCTGAGGCCGCGCGCCTGAGCGAAAACGTCCGCTGCGCGTGGGATGGTCGCGGGCGTGATCGCCTACGACCCGACCGAGTGGCACGACCTCTTCGTCGCCACGGCCGGCGCCTCGGCGGCGCTGGCCGGCCTCGTCTTCGTCGCCGTCTCGATCAACCTCGAGCGCATCCTCGCCTACAAGGGCCTGCCTGAACGGGCGCTGGAGACGCTGGCGCTGCTGCTCGGTGTCCTAATCGTCTCGATCGTCGGGCTGGTCCCCGGCCAAAGCCACGTCGCCCTCGGCGCGGAGCTGCTCGCGGTCGGGCTGGCGTTGGGCGCGTTCGTGTACAGCCTGCCGACCGGACGGGCCCGCCAGGACCACGAGCCACGGGGCTGGCTCTGGAGCCGCTGGGGCCTGCGCCTCACCTCGACCCTGCCCCTGATCCTCGGGGGCGTCTCCGTCCTCGCCGAAGCGGGTGGCGGCCTCTACTGGATCGCCGGCGGGATCGTTTTCGCCGTCCTCGCCGCCGTCGCCAACGCCTGGGTCCTGCTGGTCGAGATCCTGCGCTGAGCGCCGCGCCAAAACGGTCTGAGCGGCCGGCATTCGAAAACCGCCAGAATGGCCCGATGCGCAGGTCCGACCAACGCCGCGACGCCGTCTTCGCCAGCTACCAGCGGGACGTGACCGGGCGTCCGCTCGAGGAGCTGCTGGCCGACGCGCGGCCGTTGACCCGCGAGCTGGCCGAGGGAGTCGACACCCACCGCGAAGAGCTGGACGACACGATCGCCTCGCACGCGCGGGGATGGACGATCGACCGGATCGCGCCGCTGGACCTGAACGTGATGCGGGTTGCCCTCTACGAGATCGAGGAGGGCGGGGTGCCGGTCGAGGTGGCGATCGACGAGGCGGTCGAACTGGCGAAGGAGTACTGCGGCGCCGACGCGCCCAAGTTCATCAACGGCATCCTCGGCGCGATCGCCCGCGAGCGGGAGCCGGCCAAGTGACCCGGCTGCGGGAGATCGCCGAGCGGCTGCGGGAGATCGCGGCCGAGCTGGAGGGGGAGGGGACGAGCGACGAGCGCGCCGCCGGGCTGGCCGCCGAGGCCGCCGAGCTCTCCTCGGAGGCGGTCGAGGAGGCGAACCGCCGCGCCCGCGAGGCGAGCGAAGCTGGCGCCGGCTGAGGTGAGCTACCCGGAGGATCTGCGGGCGCTGGTCGAGTCCGCGCTCGAGCGTCTGCGCTTCTCCGCCGCCGGTCCCACCGCAGGCCTCGAGGAGTCGATGCGCTACTCGCTGCTGGCCGGCGGCAAGCGGGTGCGCCCGGTGCTGGCGCTGGCCACCGCCCGCGCGCTCGGAGCCGAGCCGGAGCGCTTCCTCCCGGTCGCCGGCGCGATCGAGCTGATCCACACCTACTCGCTGATCCACGACGACCTGCCGGCGATGGACGACGACGAGCTGCGCCGCGGCCTGCCGACCTCACACGTCAAGTTCGGCGAGGACGTCGCGATCCTCGCCGGCGACGGGCTGTTCGCCGAGGCGGTGCGGCTGTTCTGCGAGCAGCCCGGGGAGCCGTCACGGGTGCTCGCGGCCCTGGGCGAGCTGGCCGCGGCGACCGGGGTCGACGGCATGGTCGGCGGCCAGTACGTCGACGTGATCGGCGAGGCCTCCGACGCCGAGGGGCTGCGCGCCCTGCACGCGCTGAAGACCGGCCGCCTGATCGCCGCCAGCATCGGAGTGGTCCTGACCTTGGAGGGGATCGGAGAACCTGAGACAATGCCCTACCGCCGTTTCGCCGACGAGCTGGGCGTGCTGTTCCAGATCGTCGACGACATCCTCGACGTGACCGAGAGCGACGAGCAGCTCGGCAAGCCACATGGAAGCGACGAGCGACATGGCAAACTCACCTATGTCAGCCTCTTCGGGCTCGATCGGGCGCGGGAGCTTGCCGCCGAGTCCCACGCGAAGGCGACGACGGCGCTGGCCGAGGCCGCCGGAGAGACGGGCGACCTGAGGCGCGTGGCCGACTACATCTTCACGAGGAACGAATGAGCGAGAAGCCCCCCACCCAGGGCAAAGAGGAAGACAGACAGGAGCCGCTGCTGGGCCGGATCGACGGGCCCGAGGACCTGCACGGTCTCGACGACGCCCAGCTGCAGCAGGTCGCGCAGGAGATGCGCGCCTACATCATCGACACGATCGGCGAGATCGGCGGCCACTTCGGCGCCAACCTCGGCACCTGCGAGCTCGCCGTCGCCCTGCACAGCCTGCTCGACTCGCCGCGCGACAAGGTGCTCTGGGACGTCGGCCACCAGTCCTACCCGCACAAGATCCTCACCGGCCGCCGCGACGAGCTGCCGACGATCCGCCAGTACGAGGGGCTGGCGCCGTTCTGTTGCATGGCCGAGTCCGAGCACGACATCATGGGCGCCGGCCACGCCTCGACCTCGATCGGCTACGCGGTCGGGCTGAAGGAGGCGATGCGCAAGGGGATCGGAACCGACGGCCGGGTCGCCGCGGTGATCGGCGACGGCGCCCTCACCGGCGGCGTCGCCTACGAGGCGCTGCACGCGGCTGGCGGCCTGCAGACGCCGATCGTGATCGTCCTCAACGACAACGGGATGTCGATCTCGCCCAACGTCGGTGCCCTCTCTCGCTACTTCAATCGGATCCGCCTCAACCCGCGCTTCTACCACGCCCGCGAGGGGGTCGAGGAGCGGCTGACCAAGCTGCCGCTGGGGATGGGGCGGAGGATCGAGCGGCTCGGGCCGGAGCTGAAGGCGGCGATCAAGGCCTACTGGGCGCCGGGGCTCTTCTTCGAGGAGCTCGACCTCGCCTACATGGGCGTGATCGACGGCCACGACGTGCACGCCCTGCGCGAAGCTCTGACCGAGGCGTTCGAGGCCGACCGCCCGGTCGTCGTCCACATCCACACCGTCAAGGGCAAGGGCTTCGCCCCCGCCGAGGAAGGCGGCCTGCAGTCGATGGAGCAGTGGCACGCCGCCAAGCCGAAGTCCATCGTCAACGGCAGGCCCGCCGACAACAACGGGGCCGACGGGACGAAAACGGGAGATATGGGCCCGAAATCGGCTCATCGGCCGGTGGCGGTGACGGAAACGGGGACCCACGACGCGATCGCGCCGGAGCGCCTGGAGGCGCCGCCGGCGCAGGGGGCGCCGCCGCAGTACACCAAGGTCTTCGCCGACGCGATGGTCGCCGAGGCCAAGCGCGACGAGCGGGTGATCGGGATCACCGCGGCGATGGCGGGGGGGACCGGCCTGCAGGAGCTGGCCGACGAGGTCCCCGACCAGTACTACGACGTCGGCATCGCCGAGCAGAACGCCGTCCTGCTCGCCTCCGGCCTGGCGCTGCAGGGGGCGAAGCCGGTCTGCGCGATCTACTCGACCTTCCTCCAGCGCGCCTTCGACCAGATCGTCCACGACGTCTGTCTGCAGGAGCTCGACGTCACCTTCGCGATGGACCGCGCCGGCCTGGTCGGCGACGACGGCCCCACGCATCACGGCGCCTTCGACGTCTCCTACCTCCGACTGATTCCCAACGTGGTGGTGATGGCCCCGCGCGACGAGGCGATGCTGGTCCACATGCTGCGCACGGCGATCGCTCACGACGGCCCGGCGGCGCTGCGCTACCCGCGCGGGGCGGCCGAGGGAGCTCCGCTGCCCGAAGTCCCGGAAAAGATCCCGATCGGCACCGGCGAGGTGCTGGCCGAGGGCGAGCGGGTCGCCCTGCTCGGCTACGGCTACGGCGTCTCCGTCGCGCTCGAGGCGGCGAAGATCCTGGCCGGCCACGGGCTCGACGTCACCGTCGCCGACGGCCGCTTCGCCAAGCCGCTCGACGGGGAGCTGACCGAGCGGCTCGCCCGCGAGCACGACCTGGTGGTGACGATCGAGGAGAACGTGTTGTCAGGCGGCTTCGGCTCGGCCGTGCTGGAGCACCTCGAGGACGCCTTCGCGGAGAATCCCGCCGAGCGGGCGCGGGTCCTGCGGGTCGGCTTGCCCGACCGCTACGTCACCCACGGCAAGCCGGCGCTGCTGCGGGCCGAGGTCGGGCTGACCGGCGACTCGGTGGCCGAGCGGGTGTTGGCCGCGGTCGGCTCCGGGCAGCCCGTTCTCGGCTAGCGAGCGCCGCTCTCCGTTCGCGAGCGGGATTTGTCCCGAACGTAATGAAAAATGGGGATTGCGTCAATCGGCGCAATCGCATAACCTGCGGTGGTCTCTCCAGTGGTGTGGATGGAGCGAGGCGGAAAGGGTCGCGCTTCTGGGGGAATCACCATAGGGAGGAGAGGCGCGTCTCTATATGTGTGGGTCCGTTTGGGGAAACGGACTTCTCGCGGCCCATCGCCTCCGGCGATCGGGTCCGCGAGGCGCGCCTGCAGGGGGCGGCGGGCCGGCGCCATGCGGCGTCCTCGGAAGCCTGAATAGCGCTGCTATCCAGGCTTCCTGCGTCCTTGCCTGGCTTGGCCCGGCGCCCCCTGTCTCGACTGAGGGCGGCGATTTCAGTCCTCCTCGGAGAGGATCGCGTAGATCTTGCGCCGGGTCTCGTCCAGCAGCGCGCCGATTCGCTTCTGCTGGCTCGCGTCGCCGGCCACGAATGCCTGGCGGATCGCGTGGTGCAGCTTCTTCATCGAGCCGGCGAGCTGCATCTGCTCCGGGGCCGCGTCGGCACGGACCGCGTCCCAGGGCGTCTCCTCGCCGGCCTTCTCCTCCTGCTCGGCGGCGCCCGCCTCGGTGAGGGTGAAGCGGCGCTTGCCGTCGCTCTCCTCACCGCGGATCAGGCCCTCGTCCTCGAGCAGCTGCAGGGTCGGGTAGACCGAGCCCGGGCTTGGTGCCCAGGCCCCCTGGGTGCGCTCCTCCAACTCCTTGATCATCTCGTAGCCGTGCATCGGCCGCTCCGCGAGGAGGGCGAGGATGGCCGCCCTGACGTCGCCGCGGCGAGCCCGGGGGCCGCCGCGCCCGCGGCCGAAGCGGGGACCGCGACTGCGCGCGAACTCGGCCCGGTGGCCTGGCCCACAGTGTCGTGGTGGGTGTCTGTAGTGCATGAATACCTTTCTATCGTGAGCTAACGCGATATATCGTAACAAAGCGACTTCGACGGCTCGCCAGGCGCTGCGGGGTCGCGGTCGGCGTCGACGGCCGCATCGCAGCCCCTCGGCGCGCCGTTCGCGCGGATCTCACCAACCGTCCGACTCGTACCGCAGCTCGGTCCGCCGCCCCGTGGGCGAGTTCGGGAACTGCCTGGCCGCGACCGTGCGCAGCGCTTCCTGCCAGTGCTTCGAGGGGACCGGTGCCGCTTGCAACGCCTCCGCCGCGGTCCCTGTGGTGCTTTTCCTGGTCGGCGGGCGTTCTTGGGAGCTCAGGCGATAACCGAGCTAACGAGCTCGGCACCGATTTTCTCCGCAACGGACAGCTGCACGACGGCGATCTGTCCGCGGGAGGAGAGCATCGCGAGCGAGTCTAGCGCGGCATCGCGCGAGCGCAAGCGCTCAGTGCCACCAGGCGTCGAGCACCCGGCGCCAGTTGTGCCAGCAGATCGCGGCGGTCTCCTCCTCGCCGAACCCACCCTCCCGCAGTGCGGCGATCAGCCTCGGCAGGCCGGCGACGTCGCCGAGCTCGGCCGGGATCGTGGCGCCGTCGAAGTCCGAGCCGAGGGCGACGTGCGCGGGACCGATGCGGTCGGCGACGTAGCGTGCGTGTTCGACGATGACGGCGAGCGGGGTGTCGGCGTCGTCGGCGAAGTCCGGTCGCAGGAACGGGACCGCGAAGACGATGCCGACCAGGCCGTCGCTGGCGCCGATCGCGTCGAGCTGGGCGTCGGTGAGGTTGCGCGAGGAGGCGCAGATAGCGTGTGCGCCGGAGTGGCTGGCGACCAGCGGGCCGGGTTCGAGCCGGGCGACGTCCCAGAAGCCGGCCTCGTTCAGGTGGCTGAGGTCGACGACGATGCCGAGCGCGGCGCAGGCGCCGACCAGCGCCGCTCCCCGCTCGGTCAACCCCGGCCCGACGTCCGGCGTGGAGGGGGCGGCGAAGGGGACGCCGTGGGCGAAGGCGTTGGCCCGGCTCCAGACCGGTCCGAGCGAACGCAGCCCGGCGGCGTGCCAGAGGTCGAGCGCTTCCAGTCCGGGGTCGATCGCCTCGGCTCCCTCGAGGTGCAGGACGGCGGCCGGCGGCGAGGTCCCGGCGAAGGCGGCGTCGACGTCGGCGACGGTGCGGGCGAGGGCCAGCCCGCCCTCGCGCTCCAGCCGCAGCAGGCGCCCGGCGGCGGCGGTCGCGTCGGCCGCCGCCGCCCCGTGGGCGACCGTTGCGGCGAGAGGTTGCGAGTAGGAACCGCGGCCGACCCGGCGGCCGAGCGATTCGTCTCCCGGCGAGGGGGTGAAGACGGCGAAGATGCCGCCGCGCATCCCGCCCTCCCGCATCCGCGGCAGGTCGAGGTGGCCGCCGTCGCGGCCGGTCGCGAGGTCGGCGTGGTCCGCGCGGGTGAGGGCGTCGTTGTGGCCGTCGAAGACCGGGAGCACGCATCGAACCTATTCGCTCGCGAGGGGCCGGGGGGTCGGCCGCCTAAACTGGCTCCGGTGAGCACGCCCGGTTCCAGGGCCGAGCGCCCCGGCGGCCGGAGGGGCATTCGGCCCGCAGTCTTCCTTCCCCTGCTCCTCGTCGCCGTGGTGCTCGCCGGTGCGACGGTTCTGATCGCGAGCCATCGCACCTCGCAGGCGCTGCCCGGCGGCGTGCACAGCGAAGCGGCGTCGGGGTATCGCGGCGAGACCGTCTCACCGCGCAGGCCGGCGCCGGGGGTCGGCGACCTGCGCAACTACGACGGCGAAAAGGTGGACCTGGCGGAATACCGCGGCAAGGCCGTCTTCGTCACCTTCCTCTACACCCGCTGCCCCGACGTCTGCCCGCTGATGACGGCCGAACTGCACAACGCGCTCGAGCGGCTCGGCCCGGCGCGCAGCAGGAAGGTGCAGATCGTCGCGATCTCGGTCGACCCTCGCCACGACGATCGCCTGGCGGTCGCCCAGTACCTGCGGCTGCACGACATGGCCGGGAGGATGAAGTACCTGATCGGCGACGCCCACCAGCTCGGCCCGGTCTGGGAAGCGTGGAACGTCGGCTCCGAACGGGACTCCGTCAGCCCCGAGTTCGTCGCCCACTCGGCGCTGATCTACGGCATCGCCGCCAGCGGCAGGCTGACCACGATCTACCCGGAGAACTTCAAGCCCGGCGAGATCGTCCACGACCTGCCGAAGCTGCTGCAGGAGTAGGCCCCGACGGCGGCCCCGCGGGCAGCCTGCTCAGCGCAGCTGGAACCGTCCCGAGGGGAGGAACGCGGTCAGCAGCTCGAGCGCGTGGGCGGTCGGCGGGTGGATCGGTGACGGCGGCGTCGCGAGGTCGCTGAACTCGGCTTCCACGACCTCCTCGGGATCGGGATCGAGCTGCCCGGTCCAGCGTCGCGCCAGGAAGAGGAGGGCGAACCAGTGGGTCACGTCGCCGCTCCGATGGCGGATCGTGTGCGCCTCGGCCTCCGAAAGGGAGCCGAACGGGACCAGGTCCCGCTCGCAAACCCCGAGCCCCGTCTCCTCGGCCAGCTCGTCGATCGCCGTCTGGGCGAAGCTTCCGCCCGGCTCGGCCGACCCTCCGGGCAGGCACCACGTCCCGTCGTCCGTGCGCCTGGTCAGCAGCACCCGCCGGTCCTCCCGCAGCAGGGCGACCATCGCCCCCGGCATCAGGACCAGGTCGCTGCCCACCGCCTGCCGCAGATGCCAGAGATAGGAGCCGACGAACGCCACCCGGCGCAGCCTAGAGAGCCGGGGAGCGGGGGCCTGTGGACCTACGTGCCGGTGCTCGTGCTTCCGAAGCGCCTCCATCTGCAGCCCAGCTACGTCTGCGGCAGGGTCGGCGATGGTCGACGGTTCAACTCGCAGGTCACCGGAGGTCGACGACCTCGCAGGAATGCTCGGCAGCTCCTTCAGGCGCTTGACGTCGGCGGCCTTCATCCCGCCGTACTGGTTTCGCCAGCGGTGCAGGGTCTGCTCGGAGACCTCCAGCGCCTTCGCGGCCTCCCCTGCGGTCTTTCCCTCCGAGAGCATCTGCTCTGCTACTCGCAGCTTGCGGATCACCTGTTCGGGGGCGTGCCTTTGCCTCTTCACCTGCTTTGGTCCTCCTTTGCCCATCGTCGCGGGCGGGAAGGACTCTCAGACGGGGCGGACCGATTTCATGGGGTCGGGCCAAAGGGCGGCGATCCACTCGCCAGATTTGGCGCACGAGTTGCGACTCGGGACATTAGACTCGCTGCACCCGATTGGAGCGGCGCCCCAGTCAGAGCAGCCGCCGGCTCGGTGACTCGATGCCCGATCCCAACCACGACGACGAACAGGTGATCGCGGCGGTCGCCGCCCAGAGGCCGCTGATCGAACGCACGGTCGCGTTCGTCCACGAGCACCCCGAGCTGGCGCACGAGGAGCGAACCTGCAGCGCTCACCTGGGGGCTCTGTTCGAGAGCAACGGCTTCTCGGTCTCCCGAGGGGTGGCGGGCATGGAGACGTCCTTCAGGGCCGCATTCGCGGGAGGACGTCCAGGAGCGCGGGTCGGGCTCGCGGCCCTCTACGATGCCGTCCCCACGGTAAGGCCGGATGGCTCCCTCGAGGCAGTCCACTCCTGTGGCCACGGGCCGATTGCAGGGGCCGTCACCGGCGCGGCGATCGCTCTGGCCGGGTTCGGCGGAGAGCTCCCGGGCGAGGTGGTCGTGATTGGCTGCCCGGCCGATGAGATACACGCTCCGCAGACGATCGCCCGCGGCGGTGGGAAGCTGCTGAGCGCCGAGGCGGGGCTGTGGGACGACGTCGACGCCGCGCTCTACGCCCATCCCGAGTTCAAGGACACCGTCTGGCCCAGTTCCCGCTGGATGCGCCGCGACTTCTTCTCCCTTGCCGGCCTGCGCACCCTGGAGGACGATGTGCCTCAACCGCCGCTCGAAGTCATCGGGCCGCTCATCGAGACATGCACAGAGGCCTCCCGCAGCGACGTGATGTTGGAGCGGCTCGAGCTCGACGGGGACGTCGAGGAGGGCACCGGCCTGCTCCTCAGCGGCTCGCTTCTGCTCTTTGCCGACGACGCGAGCGGCATCGAGGCCGCCAGCGGGCGAATCCGTGGAGCGCTGCCGCCGCTGGAGTGGCGGAGCGGCCCCCTCGTCACCGGCGTTCGGCCTGACGAGCGGGTCGCCTCGGCGGTCGCGGAGGCCTTCGCGGCCGCAGGGCGCGGGTTCGAAGCGGACCCGGGCCAGCTCCCCTTCGCCACCGATTTCGGCAACATCACCCGCCGGGTCCCGGCGGCGCTGATCGGCCTCGGCCGTCCTGGTGGCTGGTCGTTCCACACCGACGAGGGAGCGGCCCAGTTCGCCTCCGAAGCCGGTGTCGAGGCGGCCGTCGAGCTCGCGACGGTGCTCGCCCTCTCCGCCGTGCGGCTGCTGGATGGGGTCCGCGGGCCCGACGACTAGGGTGCGCCCCATGGACCGATCCGGTACGTCAGAGGATGCGCCGACGGGGACGGAGGTCAATCGTCCGCCGGGAGAGCGCGCGATGCGGCTGCCGTCAATCACGGGCGTCGCCCCGGCCAGGGTCGTCGACGCGCACATGCACGTCGGCGAGTTCCCACTGTTCGACGTCCGCATGGACGAGGAGGGCCTCAGGGCGACGCTGAGCCACTACGGCATCGACGCCGCCATGGTCTTCCACCCCGACAACCGCTACGTGCGCGAGGTCGTCGAGCGCGTCGAGGGGGCCTACGGGCTCGTCTGGGCCAACCCGCACGTCGCCGGGTTCGTCGAGGAGGCGGTCGAGCTGCTCGACCATCCGCGCTTCCTCGGCGTCAAGATGCACCCGCTGCTCGACGGCTACCACCCCAACGACCCCGCCGTCCACCCCCTGATGGAGGAGCTCGTCGCGCGCGAGGTCCCGGTCCTGATCCACTGCGGGCATCCGATCTTCACGCTGCCGTGGAGCATCGAGGAGCTCGCGGTCTCCTTCCCACAGGCGAAGGTGATCCTCGGCCACATGGGCCACGGCAACGTCGTCTACATCAACGGCGCGATCGACGTCGCGGAGCGCAACGAGCACGTCTACCTCGAGACCTCCGGGATGCCGATGCACACGAAAATTGCCGAGGCCGTCGAGCGCGCCGGACCGGAGAAGGTGCTCTTCGGCTCCGACGCGCCGTTCCACGAGATCGGCGTCGAGCTGCGCAAGGTCCAGGTCTCGGGGCTGAGCCAGGACCTCGTCGCGCGCGTGCTCGAGCGCAACTCCCGCAAGCTCTTCTTCGGCGACGAGGCGGCCACCGCTCCGGTCGCCCGCTGACCGGCGGTCCGCCCCTACGCCGGGCAGGTCGCGGCTCAGAGCTGCCCCTCCAGGCCTCGGTGGCCCGGCGCGGCCCTCGGCGCCTCCGGCTCCCTCGAGGAGCGAGACGCAGTCGAACAGGCGGTAAAGGCCGCTTCCCGAGCCAGCTCTGAAGGATTGGGGAGGCAAGATTTGAACCTGCGACCGCTCGGCCCCCTGTCAGAGGACGCGACTGCCATATGCGTCCCGACGCGTCCCTCGCGTCCGATACGTCCCCGGCTCGGGACGCACGGGACACATGGGACGATGCGTCCGGTACCAAGTTGGTACCACGACGATCAGAAGAGTCGCATCGGCGGGATCAAGGCGGCGGTTGACCAAGATAGGACGCTGCCCAGCAAGCGCGAGGGCACCCGAAGGCGCCCCCGCCCGGAGTAAAACGGCCCGGCGTCGTCCCCCACGGCCTCGGTTCCGCAACTGCCGCACGGATCGCAGCGCAGACCTCGCGGTCCGCCACCGAGTCGGTACCGGGCCTCCGCTTCGTCTCGTCGGGGTTCAGATTCAGCCCTGGGATGTGATGTGGTCGATGACGTGATCGAGCTCGTCCGTCGGGGAGAAGTCCAGGTAGTCGACCTCCTCGAGCGCCTCCGGAGCGTGGCCGGCGGCCCAATAGAACGCCTGGCCGGCCTCGTAGTCCGCGGGTCCGTCAGGCGTGTGCATGCGGACGGTCCCTGAGAGGACGTAGCCCCAGTGCGGGCACGGGCACAGATCGTCCGGCAGGCCGGCGACGGCGGGCCGCAGGTCTGCCCCCTTGGGGAGGCGGACGAACGAGACGCTCATGCCGCCGCCGATCTCCTGCTTGCGGAACTCGACGCCGTCGCCCTCGATCGCTATGGGGGTCTCGGCTCGGGTGATGGCTTTCATGCTGCTCCTCTCTCGTGATTTCGTGGGAGCATCAATGTCAACCGTTCCCAAATCGTTCCCTGTAGGCCATGAGCCCGAATCCCGCCTCAGATGGTGCCGTACACGTCGACCTGCTGGGCGGGTTTCGCGTTCGAGTCGACGGGCGCGAAGCTCAGGCGGAAACGTGGCCGACGCGGCGCGCGGCGGAGCTTTTCCAGCTGCTGGCGCTCAGCGAAGGGCACTGCCTCCCACGCGAGCGGGCGATCGAGGCGCTGTGGCCGCACCTGGAAGCCGGCGCCGGCGCCGCCAACCTCCGAAAGGCGGCGCACCACGCGCGCCAAGCCCTCGACGATCCCGAAGCGATCGTTCTCCGCGGCGGACAGGTCCAGCTGTTCCCCGGGCGCCCCCTCGAGACCGACGTCGAGGGGTTCGAGCGCAGCCGGAACCTGGCTCTGTACGGCGGCGACCTGCTGCCGGACGCGCCGTACGAGAGCTGGGCGCAGGCCCCCCGTGAGCGCCTGCGGGCACGGCACCTGGAGCTGCTTCGCGACGCGGGTGAGCTTGAGCGAGTGGTCGAAGCCGACCCGACCGACGAGGCGGCCTACCGGCAGCTGATGCGGCGGGAGCTCGACCGCGGCAACCGGCCGGCTGCGATCCGCTGGTACGGACTCCTGCGGGCGGTGCTTCGTCGTGAATTGAGAGCGGCTCCCGGCGCAGAGGCCGCCGCCCTCTACGACGAGGCAGTCGCGGGCCTGTCTCGGGCCGAGGACACCTTGGTCGGGCGCGATCTCGAGCTCGCGCGGGCGACCGTCGTCCTCCGCTCCGACCCCTCCGATCTCGGCGCGCTGACCCTGCGGGGACCCGGCGGGATCGGCAAGTCAGCGCTGTGTCGACAGGTGGCGCGCCTCGGCGAAGCCGAGGGTTGGGCGGTGGTGAGCCTGGCGGCGACCGAGGCAACCACCCCGTACGCGCCGCTCGCGGCTGGAGTCGAGCGTCTCGTCGCGGCGGACTCCGCGTTGCTCGAGGAGATCGGCAACGAGGCGCGCACGGTGCTGGAGCAGATCACCCAATCCGCGACAGGGACCACCGCGGGCTCGCTCACGCGCCATCGCCTGATCGGCGCTTTCGGCCGTCTGCTGCTCGAGGCCGCCAAGGGCCAGCCCGTCGTGCTGATTCTCGACGACGCCCATCTCGCCGACGAGGCGACGATCGACGCCCTGCAGCACCTCGGCTCCACCGGCACTCGCCCGATCCTGCTGGTCCTTGCCTACCGACCCGAAGCGACGCCGGCGACTCTCCGGCACGCCGTCTCGCGACTGGCCCGCGCCGACCGTGTCGTCGAGATCGACCTCGAGCCACTCGACCACGACGAGGCGGCTGCCCTCGTCGCCTCCGCCGCGACCGCCCCCCGCACGGACGAGACCGTCGAGCGCATCATCGAGCTGGCCCAGGGCAACCCGTTCCTCACGCTCGAGCTCGCCCGCAGCGCGGTCGTCGGCGTGTCGGCGCTCGTCCCGAACGTGCGCGACGCCGTGGCAGGCCGCTTCCTCGAGCTCGACCCGAACGTGACGGCTGCGCTGCGGCGGCTCGCACTGGCCGGAGACGAGTTCGACGCCAACGCCGCGGTCGTGCTGACCGGCGTGCATGAGGCAGAGGCGTTCGTCGCGCTCGAAGCGGGCCTTCGTGCCGGCATCCTGATCGTCGAGGGGGAGCGCTACCGCTTCCGCCACGAGCTCGTGCGCCAGGCGCTCATCGAGCAACTCGCGCCACACCAGCGCACCCCGATCCACCGCGAGACCGCACGGATTCTGATCGAGATCGACGCCGAGCCGGGCCTGATCGCGCGCCACTGGCTCGCCGGGGGGCGGTCAGCCGAGGCGGCGTCGTGGCAGCTGGCGGCGGCCCGACAGGCGGTCGAGCTGGGTGCCTACGCCGATGCCCTGGCCAACCTCGAGGATCCGCTCGAGCATGACCCCGGCCAACCCGAGGCACTGCGGCTGAAGGCAGCGGCGCTCGACGCGATGGGCGATAGCGCGGCACCGGCGGCCTACGCGGTCGCGGCGACTGTGGCCGGGGCCGAGGAGGCGCACGAGCTGCGGGCAAAGCAGGCGCTCGCCCAGATCAAGCTCGGCGACCCACCCGGCGGCCTGGAGGTGCTGGCGGGCGTCGCGCCGACGACGCTCGACGGCCGCCTGGCACAGGCGCTGGCCTTCGCCGGGGCGGCGGCGCTCGGCTTCGGCGACCCCGCGGTCGGCTCCGCACACGCGGCGGAGGCCCGCCGGCTCGCCCTGGGCTCCGGAGACTCCGGCGCGGTTGCGGTGGCCTCCTGGGCCCAGGCAGCCGCGGCCCACGCCCGTGGCGAGCTACGCGCCAGCGTGGTGGCCGACCTGCGCGACACCAGCGCGCTCGGCGGAATTGCGGTGAGCGCCTTCGACGGGCAGCTCTGCATCGCCCAGCGCCTGCTCTACGGTGCCCGGCCCTACGACGACGTGATTGAGTTCGCGAGCTCGCTCGAGGCGGAGGCCGAGCGGCTGGGCGCCGCTCGCGGCCACGCCTTCGCCGTCACGATTCGCGGCGAGGCTAAGCTCCTCGCCGGCCGGCTGGATGCCGCCGACTCGGACCTCATTGCCGGCGCCGAGCTCCACCGTCAGATCGGCGGCGCCACCGGCGAGGCGTTCGCCCTCCAGCGCCGCGCCGAGGTCGCGCTGCACCGTGGCCGCCACGCGGAGGCGATGGCCCTGCTCGATGAGGCCCTCATGCTCGCCCGCGAATCAGCCGTGGGCTTTCATCTCTTCGACCGCATCTACGGAACGCTGGTCACGGCCGCGCGGAACCCCGACGAGGCCCTCGCCGCCCTGGAAGAGGCGGAGATCGCGGTGCGCGGCCCGGTCGAGACCTGCCCCGGCTGCAGGATCACGCTCGCGGTCCCAGCCGCGATCGCCGCCGCTCGCGGCGGGGACGCCCAGCGCGCCTCCGAGTGGACCGAGGCCGCTGAGTACCTCGCCGACGTCGTCATGCGGCTCCCCGCCTGGGACGCAGCGCTCGAAGAGATCAGAGGCCACCTGGCCGCACAGCCGGCCCTCGCACGCGAGCACTTCCGCAAAGCCGCCGCTGGATTTGCAGCCGCCGGGCAGCCACTCGACGAGTCCCGCTGCAAGGCACTGGCTGGCTAGGCGTCCGCGGGTCAAGCGGCGACGACCGCGGCGAGCCGGTCGGCGCTGCGCGAGGAAGACCGCGACGGTCGCCCCCCCTCGGCGGCGAGGCCGAGGGCGATCCCGCGGCCGCCGCCGGTGACGATCGCGACCCGATTGCGCAGGCTCATCGTTCGAACCACGCCCGTCGCTCCCCCAACGGCCTGGAGAGGTAGTCGCGGAGCGCTGGCGCCGCTTCCGGGGACTGCTTGGCGCGGTAGGCGCTGTCGAGCTCGAAGTTGAGAGCGACCGAGAGCGGCACGCCCTGGCTCTGGTAAACGACCACTCCGCTGTCCCGCTCGGCGACCTTCCACATGGGCCGGACCGCCCTCCCTCGCCGCCGCTAGGCGACCCGGTAGACGCGGTACTCGACGCCGAAGCCGGGGTAGCCGCGACTGATCTACCCCCGATCTGACGGAGTCCGGTTTCTAGAGTCCTTCGGCCACAAGGAGGATTCAGATCCCCCGCCGCTACCCAGCAGAGGTTCGCCGTCAGGTGATCGAGCTAGCTCGATCAGGCACCAGAATCGCCCAGCTCGCCGAGACCTTCGGCATGAGCGACGCGACCATCTACAACTGGCTGAAGCAGGAGAGGATCGATCGCGGTGAGGTCCCTGGGCTGAGCACCGAGGAGGCCCTCGACCGCGCACGCCCGCTTCTTGGCAATGCGCTTCTTGCTCTGCTCCAGCTTTGCCAGCTTCAGCTTCCTCCTTGCCTCCCTGACCTTGCCGGGGGCCGCCAGCTCCAGGTTCCTCCTTGCCTTTCTGACCGCCTTCTTGGCCTGCTTGAGTTGCTTTGTCGCACGGTCGCAGGGGGTGATCAGCCTCGCGCAGTCCGAGCGCTTGTTCCGGGCTGCGTCGTAGGCGGTGACGCACCACCTGAGGTGGCTGTTCTCACGCTTGCCGAGCGTCCCTCTCGCTGTGTAGGTCGTCGACATCCCGATCGACGTCTCGACCTCGTAGATGACCCCGCCGACTAGATCGCCGCGCCGGTAGATTTGGACGTAGAAGCTCGCCCAACCGTCAGGCTCGCCGCCGGTGAAGGAGACTGAGAAACGGCCGCCTGGGACGCCGGAGCCGTTGTGGGCCCTCACCACCGGGCCGCCATGATTGAGCTTTCGCCACACCAGGGGTTCGGGGTAGGGCCAGACGAGGAGCTGCCGGTCCTGGGCGAGGCGCAGCTCCACCGCCGTCGGCCCGTAACCCCAGAGGCACTCCACTCGACCAGCGCCATCGGAGTCCCCCGAGTATTCCGTTGCCGTGCGGTAGTTGGCCCAGGCGAAGTAGTTGCGATTGTCGAAAGTCCAGGTCTCCTGCGCGTCCCAGCGCGGGTTGATATCCCACCACATCGTCTCGCCGGCCGGGATATCGCAGGTCTCACTGCGATACGGGAAGCCCGTCGTGCTGGTGAGCGGGTCCCATTTCTCCAGGGCGACGCCACGGTAGGAGAGGTCGGGCTGTTGCCGAACGCGAACGACGCCGTACCGCTCACCGTCGCTGCCGATGTAGGCGTACTCGCCGACGATCGGCTCCCCGAGGACATACCGTGGCGTGCCGTGTTGCCCCCAGGGATCAGCGGGAGGGCCTCCCGCGCCTGACCACGGATCGCGGGCTGTCGGCCCTGCCGGGCCGCTTTCGACCGGGCCGCCCAGCGTCGGCAGGGTGCAGGCGGCGGTGGCTCCCCCTTCCGAGCGGCAGGCGGACGCCGCCTCCCGGGTCAGGTCACGCGTGGCCGCCGGCGCCGCAGCAGCGAGGGCGAGGGCGCCGATGACGGCTGCTGCCAGAGTGAGCGTGATCGGAGCGCGCTTGCGGGCGCGGGGGAGCACGGAACCAGTCATCAGGTTCAGGACTCTAGGTAGGGACAGCGGCTCGAGCATCCGTATTTCACCGTGATTCCACGCAGGTTGTTCGAGCTGGAACGCTGGACGGCGGAGAAGGCGCCCAGGGAGCGGCCCCGAGCCCATACTGTCCGGGCTCGGGCTATCGAGGAGAGCTGAGCCGGACAGGGGGTGTCCCTCCGCCGTCAGCGGGCCGACTCACCCCCGCTGGCGCATTGGGCGCCGAGCTCCGGAAGCCTCCGACGCGACCTCGCCGATGGCCCCGGCCCCCCCCGCTTACCGCGGGGTTGTCGGCCTGGTGATTCGTGATGCGTGATCGCCGTTGTTCAGTCTGCGGCGCCGCGGCCGTTCAGCCTCTTCGCGTCGCCTTCGATAGCCATCGACGCAATCGCCCCGAGGGCTTCCCTGGCGGGAGGTGCGGCGCGCCAAGATCTTCGGCCGGTGGGGCGGACGGCTGTTGCCCAGACCTTTGAGACCCGGCGACAGGGTCTCGTCGCGGAACCTCCCCCAGGAGTGCTCCGCGCACGAGTGAGCCATCCCGGCTTTCACGGGGACTCCGAAAGGAGGACGTTCCGTCCTCCGGCAAGGAGACCGGTCGGCTTCGCCGGCGGACCGACCGGCGGAACCCCCAGCGCCACGGTCGAATACAAGGTCTCGCGGGTGACCCTCGCCGACCTGACCTCTGGCGAAAGCAGTTCGAACTAGCCCAGGGATCCAACTCCGGCGCGCGGGCCTCGAGGCGTCGAACCTCGGGGGCCGCCGCGAAGCCGCGCTCGCACGCTCCTCGGAGCCGGCCGAGCGGCGTGCATAACGCTTGCAGAATGGCGCACGAGCCGGTTTCAAGGTGGTCCAGCTGGCGCCTTGCGTCTCCCTGATACCCCTGAGAAGGCCCCGCAAACCGCTCTAGCAAGCCCCCATAACAGAAAACGCCCCGCCGGGGAGGCGGGGCGCTTCTGGGGTTACTACAGGGAGGAGAGAAGCACGATTCGCCGCAGCGGAGCGCTAAAAACGGCTTGTAGAGCCAAATCAGTTCCTGCTGAGTCCGGTTGAAATCGGCAGAAATGGTGTCGGACTGTGGCACGGGTGTGGCACCAAGCCAGGAGCGACAGTGACTACCTCGATGATGAGTTCGCAGCCTGTCGGGGGGAACGCTGGGGATGGCGGCGATGATCCCAGCGCCTCGCGACAAGTTCCTTACGAACCCCCCCCGTGACTCTCCGCAACTGCCCGACGGTGAAGGGCTGCTCTAGTCGGGCTCAACCTAGAGCTGTCAGGCGCCTTCGTGGTGGTGCGACTTGATTAACGGATGACCCCATTGATGGCAGCGATCTGGACTGGATGACGGTCCTGATCTCCGTCATGGCGAGGCAACAAGAGAACTGGAAACGGCTTCAGCGATGGCAAGGCAGCATCAGTAATGGCCTCTATGCTGAGCAAATGGGTCTAAATCTTGGTTGGGATTTGCCCTTGCACCATCGGAAAGGGGCACCGACCAATCTAGGCGGGATCGACGTCTTCTGCGACTTCGACTGGATGGCGGTCGTTGGCAACGAGAGGACGCAGTTTCATAACGGCCAATGCCTAGCGCGACGAGTTTTGAAAGAGTGTCCCGAGGGACTGACTCCGGCACTGCTTCTGACGACCCGGGACGAGGTTGAAGAGCGCTCTCTTGAGAGCGACGGCTTCTACGTCGTCGTCGTCAACCTTCCTCGCTACCTTAGGTCTGCCAAGAGTGACGCGTCGGCGTCCTATTTCGGGGAAGCAATCAGCGCGGGACTGACTAGAGCAAGGCAGCTCGATGCGATTTCCGATTTGTCGGCCGAGCATCTGGACGCCTTGCTTGAGGCGAGGCTGACCCCGGACGCTATCGAGTGTTGGGCAACCGGCGACGCGGGACGCGTGGAGTCCTTGCGCTCGATTGTGAGCTCTGCGAACAGCCCGGGCGGGAGCGCGGACCCTACGCCTGACGATCTGGCGACCTTCGACTCCGCGGCTATTCAGCAGCTAAAGGTCCTATTTGCGAGTCCCGACAAGCAGGCTCTGATCCGATGCATCGATGAGAACGGGATCCTGTCCGAGGAGGTCATGAGGGGTCTCGACCACGCTCGCCGGTGTCGTGCGGTCGTCCAGCTGGAAGACATGCTGAAGCAGGACCTAACCGAGGCGCCGTGGCAGTCCTGGTTCGAAGAGAACGACTGGGTGCTCGGTACTGAGTTCGTGAGGATTCTCGAGGAGCGCCCGATTGACACGGAGCACATCGCCGACTACCTGATGGAGGCCTACGATGGCTTTCTCGATCTGGTTGAGATCAAGCGGCCCGAAGGTGAGCTGCGGTTCTGGGCGATCGCCCGGGACCATGGCAACTACATTCCGCACACCGATCTGATCAAGGCCATCACGCAAGCGGCTCGTTACATCTTGGAGGTGGAGCGGGAGGCGAACAATGTCAAGTTTCTGGAACGCCTCGGTGGGGTCAAGGCCGTCAAGCCCCGGTGCGTCGTTATCTACGGCCGGTCTAATGATTGGGATGCTGAGATGCGGGAGGCATACAGGGTGCTCAATGCCAGCTATCACAACCTCACGATCATGACCTTCGACCACGTCCTGGCTCGGGCGAAGAGGGTGCTCGGAGTTTCAGACGACGAGGTAGCTGGCGTTGCGTGACAGGGGTTCAGTGATCGGTGGCACCGACTACGCGGGGACCAATCGACCGCTGAGACCCGAGTTCGGCCCCGGTGGCAGACCAAGCGCAGTATCTGAGCCAGGCCGGGACGTTCCTATAGATGTCAAGGGGTGGGAGACAATGACCCGAGATCGTCGCGGAGAGTGGCGTGGACCTCGCGGGCGATGTAGCGCTTGAGGCAGCGGATGATCTCCTTCTTGGTCTTGCCCTCGCTGGTGCGGCGCTCGACGTAGGCGAGTGTCTTCGGGCAGTAACGCAGTCGACAGACAGCGATCATGTGCAGGGCCCGGTTGGCCTGGCGATCGCCGCCGTGATTCAGGCGGTAGCGGCCACGCTTGCCCGAGGCGATCGGGACCGGGCTGGCGCCGCAAAGCGCAGCGAATGCCGCCTCGCTGCGCAGCCTCTCGATGTTCTGGCCGGCGGTGAGCAGAAGCTGGCCGGCGTGCCCGGTGGAGATCCCCAGCAGGGCCGTGGTCCTGGGCGCGGCGCTCGCGACCAGGGGCGTGAGCTGCCCGTCGAGCTCGCCGATCTCACTGTCGAGGAGCGCGATCCGCCTGGCGAGACTGCGCAGCGCCAGCTTGGCGGCGTTGGCCGGGTCCCGCAGAGCACTGTGGTCTGGGCGCAGCCGCCGGCAGAGGCCGGCCTTGCCCCTCAGCGTCTTGGCGCTCGCGAGCTGCTCGCGAAGCTCGCTGGGCGCGGTGAGGATCAGATCGCCGAGCTGCAGAATCGCGGCTGAGCGCGATTTCACCGCGCTCTCGCGGGCGACGCGCAGCTGGCGGATCGACTCGACGATTCCCGTCGTCTGCTTCGGGATCACCGGCGTCGGGTCGGCGAGGACGTGGCGGGCCGCCAGCTCAGCGTCGATCGCGTCGGTCTTCCCGCGCCGGCGGCGGGTATGGGGGTGGGGCTGGTTGACCTCGATCACCAGGGCCCCCTCGCCAACGAGGTAGCGGGTCAGTCCGGCGGCGTAGGAACCGGTCGACTCGACTCCGATGCGCTCGACCTCGCCGAATGACCGCAGCCAGGCAAGGAGTTCACGGTAGCCGCCGGCGGAGACCGTGAAGGACCTGGACCCGAGTAGTGCCCCACGCTCGTCGAGCGCCGCGGCGTGGTGGGTATCGGCGTGGGCGTCGACTCCGCCGATGACCCGGCGGTCGTCCTCGTTCATGATCTGCATTGCTGTCCCTCTCTGATCGGTGGGACAGCCGGTCGGGTGGGCGGACACAACAGTGATGAGGCACTTGTCGCGAGCAGGTTCCTATGAAGTCACGCCCCACCCTTCCCGGCCGCCCCTCATGGGTGCGGTCGTGGCGCTCGCTCGCGAGCGACAGGTCCCGGCAATGGCACCCAGGGGGCCAGTTTCACGGCAGGTCAGAACGCGAGCAGAAACGCCGTCCCCATCCTCACTGTTTGACGGAGACCTCGAAGCCAGGATTCCTCCTGGTGGAAGGGAACCGATCAACCCATGCCACGAAAGACGAAATACCCCGAAGAGCTGCTGGATCGCGGTGCCCGGATGGTCTTCGACTCCGGCCGTCCCATCGCCCACGTAGCCCGCGACCTCGGCATCCACCCCGAGACCCTGCGCAAGTGGGTGCGAAAGACCGAAGCCGATGAAGGCAAGCGCAACGAGCTGCTGAGCTCCCAGGAGCGCGAAGAGCTGGCCCAGCTGCGCAAGGACAACCGCGAGCTGCGCCGCGCCAACGACATCCTCAAGTCCGCCTCGGCGTTTTTCGCGGCCGAGCTCGACCCACGCCGAACGAAGTGAGCTCCTATATCGAGCAGCACCGGGACCGCTTTGGGGTCGAGCCGATCTGCAGGACCCTGGAGGTGTCGGCCTCCGCCTACTACGAGCGCGCCAAGGGCAACCGCTCAGCCCGGGCGATCGAGGACGAGCGCCTGCTCGAGCGGATCGAGGAGATCCACAAGGCCAACTACTGCGCCTACGGCTACCGGCGCACCTGGATCGCCCTGCGGCGGGCCGGCGAGGAGGTCGGCCGCGGCCGAGTGCAGCGGCTGATGAGAAAGGCCGGGATCCAGGGCGCAAAGCGCCGTGGAAAGCCCTGGCGCACCACAACGCCCGATCCGGCGGCCCAGCGCCGTCCCGACCTGGTCGAGCGCGACTTCAACGCCACCGAGCCGAACCGGCTCTGGGTCGGGGACTTCACCTACCTGCGCTCCTGGGAGGGCGTCAGCTACTTCGCCTTCGTGATCGATGCCTTCTCCCGCAAGGTGGTCGGCTGGCAACTGGCCTCCCACATGCGCACCGACCTCGTCCTCGACGCCCTGCGGATGGCCCTCGGCCAACGCGATCACGGAGCCGACTTCCAGCTGGTCGCCCACACCGACCGCGGCTCTCAATACACCTCGGCCGACTACACCCAGGAGCTCGACGACGCCGGCGTCCTGGCCTCGGTCGGTTCGGTCGGCGATGCCTACGACAACGCGATGGCCGAGAGCTTCGTCGACACCTTCAAGACCGAGCTGGTTGCCGACCGCTCTTGGCGCTCGCGCTCCCAGCTCGAGCTGGCCGTCGTCGAATACGTCTCCTGGTTTAACCACGAGCGCCTGCACGAATCCCTCGGCGACCGATCACCCGTGGAGTTCGAGGACCTATACGTTCGACAGGGGGCTCAACTGAGCATCCCCTCTTAAATTGGAAACCAACAAAAACGGTCTCCGTCAAACAGTGAGGATGGGGACGGCGTTTCTGCTCGCGTTCTGACCTGCCGTGAAACTGGCCCCCTGGGTGCCATTGCCGGGACCTGTCGCTCGCGAGCGAGCGCCACGACCGCACCCATGAGGGGCGGCCGGGAAGGGTGGGGCGTGACTTCATAGGAACCTGCTCGCGACAAGTGCCTCATCACTGTTGTGTCCGCCCACCCGACCGGCTGTCCCACCGATCAGAGAGGGACAGCAATGCAGATCATGAACGAGGACGACCGCCGGGTCATCGGCGGAGTCGACGCCCACGCCGATACCCACCACGCCGCGGCGCTCGACGAGCGTGGGGCACTACTCGGGTCCAGGTCCTTCACGGTCTCCGCCGGCGGCTACCGTGAACTCCTTGCCTGGCTGCGGTCATTCGGCGAGGTCGAGCGCATCGGAGTCGAGTCGACCGGTTCCTACGCCGCCGGACTGACCCGCTACCTCGTTGGCGAGGGGGCCCTGGTGATCGAGGTCAACCAGCCCCACCCCCATACCCGCCGCCGGCGCGGGAAGACCGACGCGATCGACGCTGAGCTGGCGGCCCGCCACGTCCTCGCCGACCCGACGCCGGTGATCCCGAAGCAGACGACGGGAATCGTCGAGTCGATCCGCCAGCTGCGCGTCGCCCGCGAGAGCGCGGTGAAATCGCGCTCAGCCGCGATTCTGCAGCTCGGCGATCTGATCCTCACCGCGCCCAGCGAGCTTCGCGAGCAGCTCGCGAGCGCCAAGACGCTGAGGGGCAAGGCCGGCCTCTGCCGGCGGCTGCGCCCAGACCACAGTGCTCTGCGGGACCCGGCCAACGCCGCCAAGCTGGCGCTGCGCAGTCTCGCCAGGCGGATCGCGCTCCTCGACAGTGAGATCGGCGAGCTCGACGGGCAGCTCACGCCCCTGGTCGCGAGCGCCGCGCCCAGGACCACGGCCCTGCTGGGGATCTCCACCGGGCACGCCGGCCAGCTTCTGCTCACCGCCGGCCAGAACATCGAGAGGCTGCGCAGCGAGGCGGCATTCGCTGCGCTTTGCGGCGCCAGCCCGGTCCCGATCGCCTCGGGCAAGCGTGGCCGCTACCGCCTGAATCACGGCGGCGATCGCCAGGCCAACCGGGCCCTGCACATGATCGCTGTCTGTCGACTGCGTTACTGCCCGAAGACACTCGCCTACGTCGAGCGCCGCACCAGCGAGGGCAAGACCAAGAAGGAGATCATCCGCTGCCTCAAGCGCTACATCGCCCGCGAGGTCCACGCCACTCTCCGCGACGATCTCGGGTCATTGTCTCCCACCCCTTGACATCTATAGGAACGTCCTGGTCCGGCTCAATCGACCCCCGTGTGTTCCCGGAGGTCTTCGAGGAGATTGGCGGGATCGAGCTTTCGACCGATCAGTTCCTCTGACTCGGCACGGGGTTTCAGAGACTCTCGGGCACGGTAGATTTCGACCTCCGCGCCAGTGCCCAGTGCACGCGCGCAAAGGCCTCGCAGGTAGAAGCGGTTGAACTCTCCCTCGGCGAGCGTCTTGTTCGCCGTGTGGGGAACCTTGGCACTGGTGAACCCGCCGCTGGGCTTTTTCCGTTGGTAGCGCGAGAGGAACAAGCCGGGTTCCGCCAACGCGGCCGCAAGCGAGTCGTCGTCGCCATCTTCGATGGCCTTTCGTAGGAGGATCGGATAGCTGTCGCGTCCCTCCTCGCTCAGGTATTTCCCGTAGTAGAGCTTCTTGTCGTTGATGTCGAGGTCAAGCTCCGTGAGCATGTGCTGTCGAGTCGTATCGTCGAGGTCCGCCAGTTCTAGGCTCATGCTCCGAAGATACTTAATGGGTACTGAGTACCGCAAGGATGTCCACAAAGCCCGCCGGTCTTCCTGTCGCTCGCCCTTGACCTCGATTGGGCGCATTCCGGGGGCTCTCAGGGGAAATTCGCGAAGGTCCGTCGCATCCGGCAGCATTTGCCTGCAATGGATGCAGGTGCCGCGATTGCGATTGGCCTCGGCTCGGCCCTGCTCGGCGCACTCGCAGCCGGGCTGATTCAGGTCCTGCTAGCTCTCTGGGAACGCAGCACCCGCAGTCGGGTCGCGGCTCGGGTGGTGCTTGGCGACATCTATGTGGCCGAGAAGGCCTTCGAGCTGGTCATTGAGCGTAAAGAGTGGTGGACGAGGAGCCCTGATTTCGACCGCGCCGCCGCGACTTGGGCAGAGCACCGCGCCGACTTCGCCGCGGTGGTTTCAACCGCCGACTGGGCAGATGTCGACGCCTTCTACAACAATCTCGGCCGGAGTGCCGCCCTCTGGCGTCCTGGGGAGCCGGCGACGCCTGCTGACTTGCGGGTGGCACGGGAGCAGGTGGAGTACGCCAAGGCGGCGCAGGTCGTCGCGGCGCGACACGTGACGAAGCGGTTCCGCGGGAACCAGGAACGCAGTGAGGTCATTGGGCGCCTTGGACAACAGCAGGCCGGTGACCTACTCGACGACGGCGAATCGGCCTAGCGTCTGGATGTTCCTTTCAACCAAGATGTTCCGCCAGTAGGGCTAGAGCGAACCAGCGAGCCGGCACACCTTGGGTGCCGTGGCCGACCACCCCTTGATCGAAGCACCGGATCGCCGGCAGTCAACCCCTGCGGGGTCGGGCGCGACGCGCCCTTGACAGCCGGTGATCCGGCGCTGTGGGGCGGGTAGGTCGGCGCCCCGACTTGTCGGCCGACCCGAGAGCGGTACCAGGCCTTGACTCGGAGATGCTCATGCTCAGCGCTGCGGACGAAACTGCGGATTTTCGATCCGCAGCGCCTCCGCTCCAGAATGCGGCTTGAGCCCCGGCCCCGCAGCCGACCACGCACACACACGATGGAGTGTCCGTGGTCGGCTGCGGGGCCGGGGCAGCCGGTAGAGGAGCGGAGGCGCTGCGGTCCTTGGGGGACAAAAACGGCTTGGCGGACGGCAGTCAGGGAGGGGACGGGGAGGTGACCGGTGGAGGAGGGGGCGATCCTGCGTGGGATCGGGCGTCATGGTTCGCGGCCATAGAGGCGGCAGTGCGTGAGGAGGCGGGCCGCTGGGGGGCGCATGGGTTCGTGATGGGTTGTGTGGCGGTGGGTCGAAACCGCCGCGGGGGCCGTCTTGGTGACGATGGCCCGCAAGCTCGCCGTATCGATTCCACGCATCGCCCTCACGCCAGCTGAGGCGGCAGCGGCGATCGGTGTTGGTCCCGACTTCTTCGAGGAGAACGTTGCGCCGGAGCTGCGAGTCGTGCGACGGGGGCGAAAGCGGCTGGTGCCTGTCATTGAGCTGGAACAGTGGATGGACGCAAACGCAGAGCGGGCGCTGGGGGACAGGCTTTGATCCGGGCTGTGCAGACCGGGCGGCGGCCGCCTCGGTCTCCGCGGCGCCTTTTAGGCTGCGCTCGATGGCCGATCGTAAAGAGCAGGGCCGCCGAGCTGCGCAGAAGGCGCAGGCAGACTACGAGAGCGCTATCGATCGAGCGCGCGACTCTCGGCGCGCGGGTTTCGAGAAGGCCCAGGCAGCCGGGCTCTCGCTGCGCGAAATTGGAGAGGCAGTCGGGCTGCATTGGTCAACGGTGCACCACATCCTCAAAGGCAAATAGACCACTCGCTGTAGGAATCAATCCGACAGCGGGTGCTACCGTAGGAAGCAATCCGACAAAAGCGGCGACCCGCCGCGCTGGTGACGCAAGCGGGCCGCCTGACCACAAGGAGAGTGGACTCCTCATGGCTGCCGAAGACCCTACGCGCAGCAGCGCGGAAGCCCCGGCTTCCGCGGATCTGCGAATGGAGCGTGTCGTCCTTGCGTTCCTGCTCAACGAGCATCCGACTCGTCTCGCCGTCCGCGAACTCGCCTTCGCGCTCGATGCGAAGGACTACGCCGAGAAGGACGCCGTTGCTCGTGCCGTTCGAGAGCTGGCCGGCGTCGGCCTCCTTCGCGTCGACGGCGAGCTGGTCTCTCCGACGCTTGCGGCGCTCCGCTTCAACGAGCTGGAGGCCGCCTGATGGACGTCGCGGGGAGGTTCGGCGACAACTTGGTGCGGTGCCGGCGGGCGGCGGACGTCACCCAGGAGGAGCTGAGCGTCCGCGCCTCCCTACATCGGACCGAGGTGAGCCAGCTCGAGCGCGGGCTCCGAATCCCGCGCATCGACACGCTGGTCAAGCTCGCGACCAGCCTCGAATGCGACGCGGCCGAGTTGCTTGCCGGGATCAGCTGGACTCCCGGTGGTCTGCGCTACGGGCAGTTCAAGGAGGCGGAGCCCGATGGCTGAGGGCATCCGCAAGCGGCATTCGAGCGGCTGCCCCGCCTTGGGTGGCGGTCGCTGTGCCTGCAACGCCGGGTGGGAGGCGTCGGTTTACCTGGCGCGGGAGCGGAGACGGGTCACTCGCACGTTCAACAAGAAGGCCGAGGCGAAGAGTTGGAGAGCGGAAGCGATCCGTACCGTCGGTCGAAGCCTCCAGGCGCCATCGGGGAGGGGCGGGTTGACGCTCGCCGATGCGATTCGTGCCTATGTCGACGGAATGCGAACCGGCGCGGTTCGACCGAAGGGACGCGAACGCTACAAGCCGAACACCGTCCGTTCCTACGACCAATCCCTCCGCGTCCACATCGAGTCGTCGGCCGTCGCCGGCATCAAGGCGGCCGAGCTGCGCCGCCGCGACCTCCAGGACTTCGCCGACGATCTCTATGCGGCCGGGCTGTCCGGGGGGACGATCAGCAACATCTTGAACCCCATTCAGGCGTTCTACCGCTGGGCGATCGACAGAGACGAGTTGACCTACAACCCCTCCGAGCGCATCGATCTGCCTCATGGGCGTTCGTCGCGGCCGAAGCGGATCGCATCCAAAGACGAAGCGGTCGCGCTGCTCGGCGCCCTCGACCCGCTGGACCGCCCCGTTTGGGCGACGGCCTTTTATGCGGGTCTGCGTCGGGGAGAGCTCCAGGCGCTGCGAGTCTGCGACATCGACTTCGAGGCGAACGTGATCGCCGTCGAGCGCGGGTGGGATCAGGTCGAGGGGGTGATCGAGCCGAAGTCGCGTGCGGGTCGGAGGACGGTTCCCCTGTTGGCGATCCTTCGGGCGTATCTCGCCAACGATCTGGAGCGGACTGGTCGGCGCGGCGAGGATCTCGTCTTCGGCAGGACCACGGAGGAAGCCTTCTACGCCTCGACCGTGGACCACAGGGCGAAGCAGGCTTGGAAGGTCGCTAACAGGCGCGGCGCGGAGCCCGCCGAGAAGAGGGGACGCGAGCCGGAGCCGCTCATGCCGATCACCCTGCACGAGTGCCGCCACACGTTCGCCTCGCTGCTGATCGACGCCGGGGCGAATCCGAAAGCGATCCAGCAATTCATGGGTCATTCGAAGATCCAGACGACCTTCGATGTCTATGGCCACCTGTTGCCGGGTAGCCGTGACGAGGTCCGAGTTCGTCTGGACGCATACCTCCGGGGCGACCAGGGCCAGTAGACGGCTCACTCGCCAGCCCTCCCGAGGGGCCACTTCTCGTCCGAGTCTGTCGGTAACCTCACCGCCCACAAGAAGGCGAATTCGAAGGGGCGCCGCGAAGCGGGTAGGTCCTTTGGACCCGCCCTTCGAATTCGCCTTCTTGTGGGCGGCATGGACAACTTTTTTCCGTCCGGCTTTAGCGCTCTAGTAGCCTTTCCGATAGGGAATTCACCATGGCCACCGTTGAAGAGATCAAAGGCAGCGTTCAAAAGACCGTCGTTAGCGGTCCCGCTGTCGTTGCAGCGGCCAAAAAGCCAGCCGTTGTTGCTTTTTGGCAAAAGGCCCGCGCATACGGTGCCAGCATGCGGGCCGCTGGGCGCGACCACTCTCGCTGATCCCCTCAGCTAGGGAAGCGGGATATAGAGCCGTTTGAGGCTTTCGTCGGTCGACGAGGGGGTATCCGTAGGCTCAAACCCCCACTCACGCCACATGCGGTCAGTGGCGGCGTCGTAGGGGTCGAGCGTCAGGAGTCCCTTGCCCTCCTGAAGCGCAAGCTCGCTGGCGATGTCGCCAGCGTGAAGGATCGCGGCCGCAGCGGCACCAGCCGGAGCATTCTCGGCTCGGGCAATCCACTGGATGTGTGACGAGCCGATCTCGGAGCCGCCCAGGAGCTTGAGGACCTCTCGTTTTGATGCGTCTCGGATCTCCGCTTGTCCTGAGGAGAGCGTGTAGAAGGCGATGACCTCGCCATCGTCGAGCAGGATCCGCGTCACAGACCCCCGGTCATCGATCGCAAAATCTCTCAGCCACCGGGTGGCGCCGGCAGCTCCAGCCGTACCGGCGGGACCTTCCTCGCTGGCCTTGAACCGCTGAGTCGCCTGGGCGAGAGCGGGCTCTGAGGCCACGACATGGAAGTCGAGTCGATGCCAGACCCCGCCTTCGTAGGGAGCCGTTTTAGTCATCGAGACTCCAGCGAGGGCTCCCGGTTCTCGCGGCCTTCGGGTTGCTCGGGGGAAGTGTTGCCATTGGGATGAACTCTACGAAGCGGCTCGGGCACCACGACGCAGGTTCGGATCGGGCTGCTGCTATCAATGCGACCGTGGCTGGGGACACTTCAAGACGGGCCAACGAAGAAGATCGGGATGGGCGAGCCGACATCCGGCACTTCCTAGTCGTCTTTCACATCCCGACCGGGGAGGCGAAGGTGCGCGACTTTGGCACTGACTACGGCGGCGCGGTGGAGGCATACGCCGAGATCGAGGATGAGATGCACGGCCGCGAGGATCTCGACATCGTTCTCCTCGGTGCCGATTCCTTGGAGACGGTGCGGCGAACCCACTCAAGCTACTTCGAGACGGATGAGACCTTCGAGGCGCTGCTTCCGGCGGGGGTGCTCAGCCGGTGATGTCCGCGCTGAAGGGGGCTGATGACGCCCCCGACTCGGATCGCGTTGACGAGGAAGCCGCGTTTGTCGCCGCGGAGCGGGTCAGGAGCGGCGCGGCCGAGGAGAGCGAAGACGGTGTCGAGGCGCTCGAACGTCTCGGAATCGGTTTCTCCGCGGTGGGGATCCTAGGACGGCTGGATCACAAGCCGGCGACCCTGGCGGAGTTCGAGGCCGCCCACGGGTCGGTGAGGCTTCCCGACGGCGACGAGTAGGCGCTAGGTCAGTCAAGGGTTGACGGGCATGACGCTGCGATCGGGAGCTCTGCGTCTCCGGTCGTACCGAAACCCAACCGCCGACCGGATTACTAGCGTAGGCCGGGATGTCGGTCTCAAGCGCAGAAATGTCTCTGAAGCAGGCGGAGCGGAATCTCGACTCGGCAGAGAAGCGCCATCTCGCCGCGACGAAAAAACAGGCCGGTCTCGAAAACGACATCACCAAGCTCGAAGGGCGCGCCGCTCAGACGCGTTCCGAGTCACAGGCGCGGAGCTATGTCCGTCAGATCGAAGCTAAACGCGGTCAGCTCTCGGGCGCCCGAACGGACGTGTCCCGGCGCCTGGAAGACACGAGGAAAGCGAGGGAAAAGGTCGCCAAGGCCAAAGAGAAGCTGCGCACGGAGGAAGAGGCCGAGCGCAAACGTCAGGAACGTGCCGCCCAACAGAAAGCGCGTCAGGACGACCAACGTCGAAAGCAGCAAGAGCGCGCGGACGAACGACAGCGCAAGCGGGAAGAACAGGAACAGCGGGCCGCCGATGCCGAGCGGGACAGCCGCGAGGCTGCGCAGGATCACAAGATCACTGAGCTTGAGCGTCGGCTTGAAGAAGCGAGCCGGCAGGCCGCGCCGGCGGAGGTCGCAGTCTTGTTCCTTGCCTCGGCCCCCGAGGATCAGGATGCTCTCCGGCTCGACAAAGAGGCCCGCGAGATCGAAAAGCGCGTTCTAGCGTCCAAGCATCGAGATTCGATCTATTTCCGCACTCGGATGGCGCGCCAGCTGACGGACCTTCTCGACGACCTGAACGAGGTGCGGCCGGCAATCCTCCACTTCAGTGGACATGGCGACCAGTCGGCTCTCGCGTTTGAGGACGCGAGCGGCGCAACCGCGCCTCTCGATAACGCGGTCCTTGGGCGCCTCCTCGATGCCGCCGCCGGGGGTGTCCGGCTTATCGTCTTCAACAGCTGCGAGTCAGCCAGTCAGGCCAAGCTAGCCGTCCAGCACGTTGATCTGGCGATCGGGATGGACGCGTCCATCGACGACGAGGACGCCAAGGTCTTTGCGGGCCAGTTCTACAGCTCGTTGGGCTTCGGGTGTTCGGTTGCCGATGCCTTCCGGCAGGCGAAGGTCCAGGTCGAACTCAGCGGGGGAGATAGCGGGGCTCCGCTTCTCATTTCGGCGGAGGGGGCGGACCCAGAGACGGTCGTCCTCGTGAACCCCGACGCTGGCGACGCCGCGTAGCTGTACCCGACTGTGGCACCGACTGTGGCACGGGCACGTCTGAGCGCCGCGCCGACGGCTTGGAGCGCCTCGGCAAGAGCCCGGGATTTGGCTTGCCAGAGCCCCCCACAACAGAAAACGCCCCGCCGGGGAGGCGGGGCGCTTCTGGGGTTACTACAGGGAGGAGAGATATGTATCTCTATATATGTGGATCCGTGGGAGGTAGGTGAGCCCAGTTGTGTCGTGGGCGCCGGCTGTGGGAAGCAGCTGGGGCCATATTTACGACGCGGGACTCAGCCAAAAAGTCTTGTGTTGCTCCTTCATCGGTTTCTCCGTGCGAATCCTTGAACAGCGTACGAACGTATGTGCGATTTGTGTGTGAGAGCGATCACAGAGACCCCCTGCACGGGGGGCGAATCGCGCTCGGTTTGCCCGGTGGGGACTAGGAAAGCGGATCCGCGACTGGACCTGGTCAACAAAATGTTGCATTCCTGTCCTAAGGCCGGATAAACGTCCAGATCGGGGCCTCCGCTGTAGCGTTTCGCCTGTGAAGAAGTCCCGGATAGACGCGGTTTTGGCGGAGCGGGGCCTGTTTCCCTCCCGGTCCGCGGCGGCCGGGGCCGTGCGGGCGGGGGAAGTCCGGATCGGCCGCGACGGGCCCGTGGCGCTGCGGCCGAGCCAGCTGGTCGAGCCGGAGGCCGCCCTCCTCGTCGACCCGGGGCCGCGCTACGTCTCGCGCGGCGGCACCAAGCTGGAGAACGCGCTCGACGCGCTCGGCCTCGACGTCTCCGGCCGCGACTGCCTCGACGTCGGCGCCTCCACCGGCGGCTTCACCGACTGCCTGCTGCAGCGCGGCGCCGCCCGGGTGGCCGCGGTCGACGTCGCCTACGGCCAGCTCGACCTGGGCCTGCGCGAGGATCCGCGGGTGACCGTGATCGAGCGCCGCAACGCCCGCGCCCTTGCGCCCGCGGACCTCCCGTTCGCGCCGTCGCTGGCCACCGTCGACGTCTCCTTCATCTCGCTGACCAAGGTTCTGCCCGCGGTCGCCCGCTGCCTCGCCCCGGCCGGCGAGGCGCTGGCGATGGTCAAGCCGCAGTTCGAGCTCGGCCGCGAGCGAGTCGGCCGCGGCGTCGTCCGCGACCCCGCCGACCGCCGCGAGGCGATCCGCACGGTCGCCCTGGCCGCCCGCGAGGTCGGCCTGCCGGTGCGCGGCTTCGCCTCCTCGGGGCTGCCGGGGCCAAAGGGCAACCGCGAGACGTTCGTCTGGTGCGGGGGGGAGGGCCCGGGCCTCGAGGACATCGACGCCGCGATCGCCGCCGCCGACGCCGACGAGGGCCGGCGATGAAGACCGCGGCGCTGATCACCCACTCCCACCCGCCGGCGGCCACCGAAGCCGTCGGCCTCGCCGCCGCGGTCGCCCGCGAGGCGGGCTGGCGCCTGCTCGCCACCGCCGCCGAGGTCGAGAAGCACGGCCCGGCCGCCAAGGGGGTCGAGGTGGCGGGGGAGGAGGCGGTCCCGGACCTCTGCCTGGTGCTCGGCGGCGACGGCTCGATCCTGCACGCGCTGCGCCGCTTCGCCCGCACCGGCGTGCCGGTCTTCGGCGTCAACTTCGGCACCGTCGGTTTCCTCGCCGCGGTCGAGCGCGGCGACGCCGCGGCCGGGATCCGGCGCGCGCTCGACGGGGACATCGAGACGATCGAGCTGCCCGGCGTCGAGGTTGCGGTGGACGGGAAGCGCGGCCTCGGCTTCAACGACATCACCCTGGTCCGCCGCCCTCACGACCGGGTCGCGGAGCTGAGCTACCGGATCGCCGGCGAGGAGGTCGGCCACGTCCGCTGCGACGGGCTGGTCGCCGCCACCCCGGCCGGGTCCACCGGGTACAACCTCGCCAACAGCGGCCCGATCCTGGCCTGGGGCGTCAAGGGGTACGTGGTCAGCTACATCTCGCCGCACTCGCTCACCGCGCGCGCCCTCGTCGTCGCCCCCGGCGACACCCTCCACGTCGGCAACGCGCCCGGCCGCGAGCCGGTCGAAGTCGCGGTGGACGGCGGACACTTCGCCGACCTCGGCCCCGGCGCCGCGCTCGAGGTCGGCTTCCTCGACGGGGTCGGCCGCCTCGCGCAGCTCCCCGGCACGAGCTTCTACCAGCGGATCCGCGAGAAGTTCGGCCACCTGGCCGTGTAGGCGGGCCGGGGACGGGAGTTCCGCCGCCTCCGCTCCCCGCACTTACCGCGAAAACGCGGAGAGTCGGTCCGCCCCCGTTGCTACACAGATTCCGTGCTGCGTGAACTGCGGATCGAGAACCTGCTGCTGATCGAGAAGGCGGAGCTTCGGCTGGGGCAGGGGTTGAACGCGATCACCGGCGAGACCGGGGCGGGGAAGACCGTGCTGGCCCACTCGCTGGACCTGCTGATGGGAGGGAAGGCGAAGGCGCAGATCGTGCGGCCGGGCGCGCCCGAGGCCTGGGTCGAGGGGGTCTTCGACCTGCCTGCGGGGCTGCTGGAGGAGCCGGAGATGGCGGACCTGGCGGAGCGGCTGCCGGAGGGGGCCGAGGAGGTCGTGCTGGGGCGCCGGGTCTCCGCGGGCGGGCGGACCAGCGCCTTCGTCGCCGGCCGCGCCGCCACCGCCGCCGACCTGAGGTTGCTGGGCGGGCGCCTGCTCGCCTTCTTCGGTCAGCACGAGCACCGCAAGCTGACCATCGCCTCGGCCCAGCTCGAGATCCTCGACGGCTTCGCCGGCGCCGAGCACCTGGAGCTGCGGGAGCGCTACCGCGAGGCCCACCGCGAGTGCGCCCAGCTCGGCGCCGAGCTGGGCGAGCTGCGCGAGCGCGAGGGATCGCGGGAGCGAGACCTCGACCTGTATCGCTACGAGCTCTCCGAGATCGAGGACGTCGCGCCAGATCCCGACGAGCGCGGGGCCCTGGCCGCCGAGCGCGAGCGGCTGCGCCACGCCGAGGGCCTGCGTGAAGCCGCGGCCGGAGCGCACGCCGGGCTGGCCGGGGCCGAGGAGGACGGCGGCGGCGCTGCGGCGGCGCTGGCCCGGGCCGAATCCCTCCTGCACGGCGCCGCCGGCCTCGACGCCGGCCTCGACGCGATCGCCGAGCGGGTCGCCGCCCTGGCGGTCGAGCTGGGCGACGTCGGCTCGGAGCTGCGCGGCTACGCCGAGGGGCTGGAGGCCGACCCCGCCGCACTCCTGGCTGTCGAGGAACGCCTGGAGGTGATCGACCGGCTGGAGCGCAAGCACGGCGGCAGCGTCGAGTCGGTGCTCGAGCACGCCGAGCGCTGCCGGGCCGAGATCGCCCGCCTGGAGGGGGCCGGCGAGCGTTCGGCCGAGGCCGAGGCCGCCCTGGGCCAGTCGGAAGCCCGGCGCCGGGACCTGGGCGAGCGGCTGAGCAGCGGCCGCGCCGCCGCGGCCCCGGCGTTGGAGCAGCGGGTCGCGGCCGAGCTGGAGCGGCTGGCGATGGCCGGCGCCAGCCTCGAGGTGGTGCTGGAGCCGCACCCTGACGGCTTCGGCCCCTCCGGCCGCGAGACGGTCGAGCTGCGCGTCGCCCCCAACCCCGGGATCGAGGCAGCGCCCCTGCGCGACGCGGCCTCCGGCGGCGAGCTCTCGCGGGTGATGCTGGCGCTGAGCGGCCTCGGGCAGGCGGCGAGCGCCGGCACCCTCGTCTTCGACGAGATCGACGCCGGCGTCGGCGGCAACACGGCGCGGGTGGTGGGCGAGCGGCTGCGGGCGCTCGGCGAGGGGCGTCAGGTCCTCTGCATCACCCACCTGCCGCAGATCGCCTCGCTCGCCGACGTCCACTTCCGGATCGAGAAGGACGTCGCCGGGGGGCAGGCTCGGGCCGCGGTCGAGCGGCTCGACGGAGAGGACGTGGTCGAGGAGATCAGGCGCATGCTCGGCGGCGAGCGCTCCGACGAGGCTGCCACCCGCCACGCCCGCGAGCTGCTCGCCGCCGCCTGAGCGCTCTCCGAACCTTGCCCACCGGCCGCCCCGTGGCCTAGTCTCCGCAAATGGCAACCGCCAGTCGCCGTCGCCTTCCCGCTCTCCTGGGTCGTCGCAACGGGGCGAGCGCGGACGCGCCGGTCGAGGGCACCGCCCGTCTCGGCGAGCGCACCAAGCACCTGGTCAAGCGCCTGCGCCCGGGCGACGTCGCCGTGATCGACCACGCCGACATCGACCGGATCGCGGCCGAGGAGCTGATCGCCTGCGGCGTCGCCGCCGTCCTCAACGCCTCTCCCTCCTGCAGTGGCCGCTACCCGAACGCCGGCCCGCTGATGCTCGCCCACGCAGGCATCCGACTGCTCGACGCGCCCGGAGCCGGCCTCTTCGAGCTGCTCCACGACGGCGACGCGGTGACGATCGACGGCGACGCGGTCTCGGTCGGCGGCCGCGAGCTGCTGCGCGGGGAGGTGCTCACGACCGAGGAGCTGGAGGGCCGGCTGCAGGCGCAGCGGGAGCGGATCGACAAGGCCCTGGCGGAGTTCGCCGAGAACACCGTCCACCATGTGCGCCAGGAGACCGACCTGCTGACCGGCAGCGTCGACTTCCCCGCGACCAGGTGCTCCTTCCGTGACCGCCACGTGCTGATCGTCGTCCGCGGCGACCGCCACCGCCGCGACCTGAAGGCGCTGCGCGCCTACATCCGCGACATGCGGCCGCTGATCGTCGCCGTCGACGGCGGCGCCGACGGGGTGCTGGGGGCGGGGCTGAAGCCCGACCTGATCCTCGGCGACATGGACTCCGCCTCCGACCGGGCGCTGGCCTGCGGCGCCGAGCTGGTCGTCCACGCCTACCCCGACGGCCGCGCCCCCGGCCGCGAGCGCCTGCTCGATGCGGGCCTGCCGCACACCGTCGTCCCCTCCGCCGGGACCAGCGAGGACGTGGCGATGCTGATGGCCTACGAGAAGGGGGCCGACCTGATCGTCAGCGTCGGCGCCCACTTCAACCTGATCGAGTTCCTCGACCGCAAGCGCGGCGGCATGTCCTCGACCTTCCTGACCCGGCTGCGGATCGGCGAGCGGCTGGTCGACGCCAAGGGGGTGAGCAGGCTCTACAACCCGAGCTCGACCCTGGCCCCGGCGCTGCTCTTCGCTCTCGCCTTCGCGGTCGTGCTGACGATCCTGGTGATCACCTCCCCGGCCCTCAACGACGTCTTCCAGCTGGTCTGGCTGAAGATCCGGATCTGGCTCGGGGTCTAGGAGCGAAGGGCCGACCGTCTAGCCTTCGGCCGCTGATGGGTTACAGCGCGCGCTATCACGCCACCTCGCTGATCGCGGTCTTCCTGGCGCTGGCGATCGGGATCCTGGTCGGCGCCGAGTTCGGCGGCGACGCGCTCACCAGCACCCGCAGGAACCTCGAGCACAGCCTTGTCGGCAACCTCCAGGACGCGCGCTCGCGGGCCGAACAGCTGAACGGCGAGCTGGGTCGCTCCAACGAATTCGCCGAACGCGTGTACCCGGTGCTGACCCGCGACCGGCTGGAAGGCAAGCGGGTCGCGATCGTCGCCCTCGGCGGCCTGCCGACCGGGATCACCCAGGCGGTCGAGGACGCGCTGGGGCCGACCGGGGCGAAGCTGGTCGGGGTCGGGGTGGTGCGCGAGCCGGTCGACGTCAACGGCCTCGCCGGCGACCTCGCCAAGACCCGCTTCTTCGACCTGCGGACGAACCCGGAACAGCTGACCGCGTTGGGGACCGGGTTGGGACGCCAGATCGTCCGCGGTGGCACCCTGCCGGAGGTCGTGCGCGGGCAGCTCTTCTCGCGAGCCAGCGGCAGCTTCGGCGCCCTCGACGCGGTGATCGTCGTCCGCGACCAGCCGCAGGAAATGGGTCCGGTGCGGAAGGCCAGGGCGGCTCAGCTGGAAACGGCTCTGCTGAGCGGGATGACGGCGACGCGGACACCGGCGGTCGGGATCGAGGCGACGACCACCGAACCGTCGTCGATCTCCTTCTTCCAGGCCAACGACCTCTCCAGCGTCGACGACGTCGACCAGACCGCCGGCAAGCTGGCCATGGTCTTCGCGATGCTCGGCTCGGAGGGCAGCTTCGGGGTCAAGGGCAGCGCCGACCGGCTGCTGCCGGATCTGCTGCCGGGGGGCTGAGCGCTGCACTGGGTCGGGTTCCCGCTGGCGATCGCGGTCGCGCTGCCGCTGGTCCCGGCCGGGGCGCGGGGGCTGCGCGACGCCGGCCTGGTGCGCGAGAACCACCGTGGCGCCCTGCTCGCCTTCCCGCTGGGGGCGGTGCTGGCGACGGCGGCGCTGGTGGCCCTGGCGCCGCTCGCCTTCCTCAACGACCGCGCCGACCTCAACCTGCTCGACCCCGAGCTGCGGCGCTGGCTGCCCTACCTGCTGGGGATCGCCTTCCTCGGCTTCCTCGACGACGCGCTCGGCCAGGGGGCGGCCGCGGGGACGCCGCGGGGCTGGCGTGGGCACGGGCGGGCGCTGCGCGAAGGCTCGCTCTCGACCGGGGCGATCAAGGCGGTCGGCGCCCTGGCGCTGGCCGCCTACGTGACCTCCGGGCGCGGCCTGGAATCGTGGCGCTACCTGGCAGACGTGGCGCTGCTGATCCTCGCCACCAACCTCTTCAACCTGCTCGACCTGCGCGGGGGGCGGGCGGAGAAGGGGCTGGTCCTGTTGGGGGCCGGGCTCTGCCTGGGCGCCTGGACGCTGGCGCCGATCGAGTTGCTGGGGATCTTCCTCGGGCCGGTGCTGGTCGGGGCGCGGCTGACCCTGGGCGAGCGGGCGATGCTCGGCGACACCGGCTCCAACCTGATCGGTGCCGTCGCCGGGGTCTGGCTGCTGACCGTGCTCGGCCCGGACGCGCGGCTGGTCGCCCTGGCGGCGGTCGCGGCGCTCACTGTTTACGGGGAGTTGCGGTCTATTTCGGCGACGATCGAATCGGTTCCGCCACTGCGCTGGCTAGACTCGCTCGGCAGAGCATGAGTCCGTCCAACAAAGGCGACACCCGGTTCATCTTCGTCACCGGCGGGGTCGTCTCGGCGCTCGGCAAGGGGATCAGCGCGGCGTCGGTCGGGCGCCTGCTCGTCTCCCGCGGCTTCCGGGTCCAGCTGCAGAAGTTCGACCCCTACATCAACGTCGACCCGGGGACGATGAGCCCGTTCCAGCACGGCGAGGTCTTCGTCACCGAGGACGGGGCGGAGACCGACCTCGACCTCGGCCACTACGAGCGCTTCACCGACGAGAACACCACGCGGGCGTCCAACGTCACCGCTGGCGCCGTCTACAACTCGGTGATCCGGCGCGAGCGCCGCGGCGACTACCTCGGCGCCACCGTGCAGGTGATCCCGCACATCACCAACGAGATCAAGCAGAAAATCCTCATCGTCGCCGAGTCGCAGTCGGTGGACTTCGTGATCACCGAGATCGGTGGCACCGTCGGCGACATCGAGTCGCTGCCGTTCCTCGAGTCGATCCGCCAGCTCTACACCGACCTGGGGCCGAAACGGGCGATGTTCATCCACCTGACGTTGGTCCCCTACGTGGGCCACGCAGGGGAGCTGAAGACGAAGCCGACCCAGCACTCGGTCAACGAGCTGCGGCGGATCGGGGTCCAGCCGCACGCGCTGGTCTGCCGCTCCGAAGGCCGGCTCGACCGCGAGATCCGGGCCAAGATCGCGCTCTTCGCCAGCCTTCCGGTGGACGCGGTCATCTCCGCCCACGACGTCGACAACATCTACAAGATCCCGCTCGTCTTCCGCGCCGAGGGAGTCGACGACCTCGTCCTCGACCACTTCGGGATGGAGGCTCCCTCGCCGGACCTGGCGGAGTGGGAGGCGATGGTGCGCCGCGCCGACGCCGCCAGCGGCAGGGTGCGGATCGCGATCGTCGGCAAGTACGTCCAGCTCGCCGACGCCTACAAGTCGGTGATCGAGGCGCTCGAGCACGGCGGCATCCACCACGGGGTGGAAGTCGACGTCGAGCTGGTCGACTCCGAGAACCTCGACCCCGAGCAGCTGGAGGGAATGGACGGGATCCTGATCCCCGGCGGCTTCGGCGAGCGCGGCATCGAGGGCAAGATCCAAGCGGCGCGGATCGCCCGCGAACGCTCGATCCCCTATCTCGGGATCTGCCTCGGGATGCAGATCGCGGTGGTCGAGTTCGCTCGCCACGTGGCCGGGCTGGAGGGTGCCAACTCGGCCGAGTTCGACCCGGAGACCCCGTTCCCCGTCGTCGACCTGCTGCCGGAGCAGAAGGAGGTCTCCGACATGGGCGGGACGATGCGCCTCGGCGCCGACCCGGTGAAGCTGCACGAGGGCACGAAAGCGCGCGAGATCTTCGGTGAGGCGGTCATCTACAAGCGCCACCGCCACCGCTACGAGGTCAACAACCAGCTGCGGCGCCGGCTCGAAGACGAGGGCCTGGTCTGCGGCGGCACCTCGCCCGACGAGCGCCTGGTCGAGATGATCGAGTTGCCCGACCACCCGTTCTTCGTCGCCTCTCAGTACCACCCCGAGTTCAACTCCCGTCCCAATCGTCCCGAGCCGCTGTTCCGCGAGTTCGTCGGCGCTTCGGCCCGCCACGCGGGCGAAAAGCCCGCCGAAGGCGGCGCGCTGGAGCCGCTCGACGAGGCTGCCGAGAGCGACGTCGGCGTGCGCCGCTCGGGCTGAGTCCCGGCGGCGGCCGGTCCGGTTAGCCTTCTGCGCGTGGAGCGCCTGCACGAGACCTTCGTTCGGCTCTGCGAGATCCGCAGCCCGACCGGCGAGGAGCGTGAGATCGCCGACACCCTGGCGGCGGAGCTGCGGGCGCTGGGTCTGGAGGTGAGCGAGGACGACGCCGCCGGACCGGCAGAAGCCGGGGCCGGAAATCTGTTGGCGCGGGCACCCGGGCGCAGCGACGAGTGGGCGATGTTCTGCGCCCACATCGACACCGTCCCGCACCGCGGGCAGGTCGAGGTGGTCAACGACGACGGCGTCTTCCGCAGCCGCGGGGGGACCATCCTCGGCGCCGACAACAAGGCCGCCGTCGCCGTCTTCATGGAGCTGGTGGCGCGGGCGGTCGAAAACCCGCCGCAGGTTGGGATCGAGCTGCTGCTGACCGTCGCCGAGGAGCAGGGGCTGCGCGGGGCCAAGGCCTTCGACGCATCGCAGTTGCGCTCGCGCACCGGCTTCGTCCTCGATCACGCCGGGCCGGTCGGCGAGGTGATCGTGGAAACGCCGACCCAGCAGAAGATCCGCGCCGACTTCGCCGGGGTCGAGGCGCACGCCGGGGTCCGGCCCGAGGACGGCAGCAGCGCGATCGCGGCCGCCGCGGCGGCGATCGCCCGGATGGACCTGGGGCGGCTCGACGAGGGCACGACCGCCAACGTCGGCCTGATCTCCGGTGGCACCTCGGGAAACGTGGTGCCGGGGCACTGCGGCATCCACGCCGAGGCGCGCAGCCTCGACGCGGCGCGGGCGGCGGAGGTCGCGGGGTCGATCGCCGACGCCTGCGCCTGGGGCGCCAGCGAGCACGGCTGCGACGTCGACGTGCGGATCCAGGAGCTGTTCCGCGGCTACGAGCTGCCGAAGGGCTCGGCGGCGCTGGCCCAGGCCGAGGCCGGGCTGCGCGCCGCCGGGCTGGAGCCGCGACGGGTGGCGATCGGCGGTGGCTCCGACGTCAATGCGCTGCGGGTCGACGGCTTCGACTGCGTGCTGCTCGCCAACGGGACCGACGCGGTCCACACCGCCGAGGAGATGGTCCCGGTCCGGGATCTCGACAAGATGCTGGCGGTCTGCGAGGGGATCGTCGCCGCGGCCGCCGAGTCGCCGTGAGCGGGCGGCTGGCGCTGCGACGCGGGGTCGTGGTCAGCGCCGAGCCGCTCGAGGTCGAGGTGGACGGCGAGCGGCGGGCCGCCTGGGCCGACACGGTGCTGCTGGGGGAGATGCGGGAGGGCGACGAGGTGGTGGTCAACGTCGCCGCGCTGAACCTCGGGCTGGGCTCCGGCGGCTTCGACGTGGTCCACGTGAATCTCACCCGCGGTCTGGAGGGCGGGGCGGAGGGCGATGAGCACGTGATGAAGCTGAACTACACCTCGCTCCAGCACCCGGTCGAGCCGGTGGAGCCGGAGTTGGGGTCGGGGAAGGCACAACAGCGGTGCGACTTATGTGCCCCAGAGGGGGGAAAAGTCGCACCGCTGTCGGGGAGCGCGAGTGATCGCGTCGAGGCGGGGCCGCCGGTGGCGGTGTTGCCGCTGCACGGGCACCTGGCGCCGGCGGCGTGGGCGGCGGCGCAGGCGCGGCCGGGGCTGCGGGTCGGCTACGTGCAGACGAGCGGCGGGGCGCTGCCGGGCTCGCTGTCCAGGGACGTCGCTGCGCTGCGCGAGCGCGGCCTGCTCTGCGGCCACGTCACCGCCGGCCCCGCCTACGGCGGCGAGCACGAGGCGCTGAGCACGGTCGGTGCCATCGACGCCGCGGTCGGCCGCCTGGGGTGGGACGCGGTCCTGGCCGGCCCCGGCCCCGGGGTCATCGGCTCCGAGACCGCCCTCGGCCACGGCGGCATGGCGGCCCTCGACAGCGCCCACGCCGCGCTCTCGCTGCGGTTGCCCGCCATCGTCTCCCCGCGCCTCTCCTCCGCCGACCCCCGCCAGCGCCACCGCGGCCTCAGCCACCACACCCGCACCGTCCTCGAGCTGCTGCTGGCCCCGGTCGACGTCGCCGTGCCTGAGTCCGGCGACCTCCCCGGTGTGGCCGAGGCGGCGGACGCGCTGGCCGGAGCCGCCGACGGTCGCCACCGACTGCGCTCCGCTGCCGCCGACCTGGGCGCCTACGCCGCCTCCGGCCTCCCGGCCACGACCATGGGCCGAAGCCTGGCTGAGGACCCGCTCTTCTTCGCCGCGCCCCTCGCCGCCGGCTGCCTCCTCGCCGGGTAGGGGCCGCCGGCCGCGAGTCGGTGCGCACGGTCCCTTGCGCGCCAAGGTGTCCGCCCGCGCACCGAGAACCCGGCTGTAGATGGCGACCGCGATCAAGCCACAGTCCCTGTCCGCACCGGCGGGAGCCGACGCCCGCTTCGAGGGCCTCGTCCTCGACTTCCTCTCCTATCTGGAGTTGGAGCGCGGTCTCTCCCGCAACACTCTCAACGCCTACCGCACCGACCTGCTGCAGTACGGCGAATACCTCTCCGCCCGCGAGCAGGACGCGCTGCACGCCCGGCCCGCCGACGTCGCCGACTTCCTCGCCGAGTTGGCCACCGGGGAGGGGAAGCGCCCCGCCTGCTCGGCCTCGACGATCCACCGCAAGGCCGCCTGCCTGCGCTCCTTCTACAAGCACCTGCGACGCGACGAGCTGATCGGCGACGACCCGACCGCCTCGCTGAGCGCCCCGCGCCGGTCCAAGAAGCTGCCCCACGTCCTCAACTACGCCGAGGTGCAGAAGCTGCTGGCGGCGCCGCGCGGCAGCGAGCCGACGGCGCTGCGCGACCGGGCGCTGCTGGAGGTGATGTACGCGTGCGGGCTGCGGGCCTCGGAGACGATCGGGCTGGAGGTCCGCGACGTCGACACCCACGAGGGCTTCCTGCGGGCGCGCGGCAAGGGGTCCAAGGAACGGCTGGTGCCGCTGGGGCGCCAGGCGATCCTGGCGATCAACGCCTACATGCGCGGCGGGCGCCGGGAGCTGATCGGAGACCGCGAGGAGTCGCGGCTGTTCGTCAACTTCCGCGGCGGGCCGCTGACCCGCCAGGGCCTCTACAAGATCGTCCAGCGCCACGCCCGCGAGGCCGGCCTCGCGGGCCGGATGAGCCCGCACACCCTGCGCCACAGCTTCGCCACCCACCTGCTGGCCGGCGGCTGCGACCTGCGGGCCGTGCAGGAGATGCTCGGCCACGCCGACATCTCGACCACGCAGATGTACACCCACCTCTCGGGAGACCGCCTCAAGGAGGTCTACTTCCAGTCCCACCCCCGCGCCAGCGAGGACTGATCGACGCCCCGCCCCGGGGTGTCTGAGTTTTCCCACCGCATATGGAGGTCAACCTCAGACACCCCAGGCGGTAGAAATGGGGGATGCCCGAGTTGCCGGAGGTCGAGACCGTGGTGCGGCAACTGGAGCCGGAGATCGAAGGCCGCCGGATCGAGTCGCTGGAGGTGCTCGACGCGCGCTGGTCGCGGCCGGTCCCTCCCGAGCGACTGGGCAGGGAAGTCGCCGGCGCCGTTATCGAGGGGTTCGATCGCCGCGGCAAGTACATGCTGCTGCGACTCGACGGCGGCCGCACGCTGGTCATGCACCTGCGGATGACCGGCAACCTGATCCTCAGGGAGGGGGAGGAGACGATCGACCCCTCCGAAGGGCGTCGCCTCTACGAGGGCGAGCGCTCGACCGAGGAGCGCCACCTGCGCGCCCGCTTCGTCCTGGAGGATGGCCGCGAGGTCTGGTTCACCGACCCGCGCCGCTTCGGTGAGGCCTTTCTGGTCGACGACGCCGGCCTCGGGGCGCGCTTCGCCAAGCTCGGCGTCGAGCCGCTCTCGCCCACGTTCACGCCGGCGGCGCTGGGGGAGATGGCGGCGGGCCGCACGGCCCCGCTGAAGTCGTTCCTGCTCGACCAGTCCGGGGTCGCCGGGGTCGGCAATATCTACGCCGACGAGGCGCTGTTCCGCGCCCGCCTGCACCCGCTCTCGCCAGCCGGCTCGATGAAGCCCGAGCACCTGAAGGCACTGCGCGACGCCGTCGTCGTCGCCCTGGAAGCGGGGATCGACAACGGCGGCTCCTCGATCGACGACTACCGAGACTCCCGCGGCGAGAGGGGGACGATGCAGGACGAGTTCCTCGTCCACACCCGCGAGGGGGAGCCCTGCTCGGAGTGCGGCGGCGAGATCGCCCGCATCGTCGTCTCCGGCCGCTCCACCTACTTCTGCCCGAGTTGCCAGGTCCGGCTGCGTCGCAAACCGCGCCGGCGCGCCAAGCGAGCGTAGGTGCCCCGCGGCGATTCCGACTTTGTGGGGGCTATGGACCCCCAAATCGAGGAAGCGCGCCACCGTCCGGTCCGTCGGCCACTCTTGCTGGCGTGGTCGGGACCACGGTCAAGACCGAGGCGATCGTCCTCCGCAGCATTCGCTACGGGGAGGCGGACCGGATCCTTCACCTCTACTCCCGCTCGCGGGGGAGGATCGGCGCGATCGCCAAGGGGGCGCGCAAGCCGAAGTCGCGCTTCGGCGGGCGCCTGGAGCCGTTCTTTCGCCTCGACCTCGTCCTCCACGAAGGCCGCGGCGACCTGATGACGGTGACCAGCGCGACCACGGTCGACGGCTACCCGCGCCTGCGCTCCTCCGGCCCGGCGCTCGGCGCCGGCGCCCGTGCCTGCGACGCCGTCCTGCGCCTGCTCGACGCGGCCGAGCCCAATCCGCCCGCCTACAACCTGCTCTGCCGCTACCTGGCGCTGCTCGACGACCCGGCCCAGCCGCGCGCTGCGAGCCTGGAGACGGCGCTCTCCTTCCGACTGAAGCTGGCGCTGGCCGCCGGCTTCGCCCCGGAGCTGGCCTCCTGCACCCACTGCGGCGAGGCCGAGCACCTGACCGGATTCTCGGGCGCCGCCGGCGGGGTCGTCTGCGTCGCCTGCGAAGCCGGTTCCTTTCCGCTCTCCGAGGAAGCGCACGCCTTCATGGTCGCCGCGCTGGCGAAGCCCTTGAGCGAAGTCCCCGCCGCCGAGCCGCCAGCGCTGCGCCAGGTCGAACGCGGGGTCGGCGAGACGCTGGAGCACCACGCCCAGGTCCAGCTGCGCTCGGCGGCTTAAGATCGGGCGGTGCCAGTCACCACCGCCTTCGAGGATCGGATCCGCGCCTGGGAGGACGAGTTCCTCTCCGAGCATGCGAGCCGCTCCTACCCCGCCCGCCGCGCGGTCGAGGAGCCCGACAGCCCGTTGCGCACGCCGTTTCAGCGTGACCGCGATCGCATCGTCCACTCCAAGTCCTTCCGCCGGCTCAAGCACAAGACCCAGGTCTTCGTCGCTCCGGAGGGCGACCACTACCGGACCCGTCTCACTCACACGTTGGAGGCCTGTGGGATCGCCCGCACGGTCGCCCGCGCGCTCGCCCTCAACGAGGACCTGACCGAGGCGATCGGGCTCGGTCACGACCTCGGTCACCCGCCGTTCGGGCACGCCGGCGAGGAGGCGCTCGACACGGCCCTGCGCGAGCGCTGCGGCAGCGGCTTCAAGCACAACGAGCACTCGCTGCGGGTGGTCGAGGTGCTGGAGCGCGAGGGCCACGGCCTCAACCTGACCGAGCAGGTCCGCGACGGCATCCTCAACCACACCGGACCGAACAAGCCGACGACGCTGGAGGGGCGGATCGTCAAGCTGGTCGACCGCGTCGCCTACATCAACCACGACATCGACGACGCCCTGCGAGCCGGGATCCTGCGCCAGGACGACCTGCCGGCGGCCGAGATCGAGCTGCTGGGCCCGACCGGGTCGCTGCGCATCGACACCCTGGTCCGCGACATCGTCGAGCGCTCGCGCGAGGCCGGCGACATCGTCCAGGGCAAGGAGATCGGCGGTGCGATGCTGCGCCTGCGCAAGTTCATGTTCGACCGCGTCTACCTGGGGCCCGACGCACGTCGCGAGCACGAGCGGGTGGAGCGGGCGATGAACGGTCTTTTCGACCACTACATCGACCACCCGGACGAGGTGCCCGGCCGCGACCCCGAGGCGAGCGACTGCCAGCGCGTCGCCGACTACATCGCCGGGATGACCGACCGCTACTGCATCGCCAAGTTCACCGAGCTGACGGTTCCCGAGGAGTCACGGTTCTGAGCGCGCCCGCGGCTGCGAGGATCAACGGTCGATGGCGCTGATCTCCACCGAGAGCCTGGAGCGGGTCAAGCAGGCAGCCGACATCGTCGAGGTCATCTCGGCCCACACCGACCTGCGCCGGCAGGGCGCCCGCATGGTCGGGCTCTGTCCCTTCCATGAGGAGCGCACCCCGTCGTTCTCGGTCGACCCGCAGGAAAAGCTGTACCACTGCTTCGGCTGCGGGGTCGGCGGCGACGTGATCAAGTTCGTCGAGGAGAAGGAGGGGCTGGGGTTCGCCGACGCCGTGGAGCTGCTGGCCGACCGCTACGGGGTCGAGCTGGAGCGCGAGCAGGAGGACCCGCGGGCGGAGGCCCGCCGTCAGCGCCAGCGCCGCCTCGAGCAGCTGCTGGAGCGCACCGCCGCCTACTACGCCAGCTACCTGTGGGAGTCCAAGGAGGCCGCCCGCCCACGCGAGTACCTCGCCGAGCGTGGGCTGGGGGAGGAGGTGCTGCGCGCCTTCGGGGTCGGTTTCGCGCCGAGCGCCTGGGACAAGATCCTCGTCCGTGGCCAGCAGGCCGGGTTCAGCGTCGAGGAGCTGCGCGGGGTCGGGCTGGTCCAGCGCGGTCGCAGCGGCGGCGAGTACGACCGCTTCCGCTCCCGGATCATGTTCCCGATTCGCGACCGCCGCGGCCGCACCCTCGGCTTCGGCGGCCGGGCGATGCGCTCCGACCAGGGCGCCAAGTACGTCAACACGGCCGAGACCGACTTCTTCCACAAGAGCGAGATGCTCTACGGCGTCGACCGCGCCAAAGCGGCGATCGCCAAAGCCGGCCGCGCCGTCGTCGTCGAGGGCTACACCGACGTCCTGGCCCTCCATCAGGCCGGTGTCGAGGAGGCGGTAGGGGTGATGGGGACGGCGATCACCGACAGGCAGGTTGCGACGCTCTCGGGGATGGTCGAGGAGGTGGTGCTGGCGCTCGACGCCGACTCGGCCGGCCAGGAGGCGATGCTGCGGGCGCAACGGGTCGCCGCCGGGCGCCGGATGCGGCTGCGGGTGGCGGCGATGCCGGCCGGGGAGGACCCGGCCGAGATGATCGCCGAGTCCGACGGCGCCGAGCGCTTCCGGGCCCTGGTCGACTCGGCGGTGGAGCTGACCGCTTTCCAGGTCGGCCTGGTGTTGGATCGCACCGACGTCTCTTCGCCGGCCGAGCGCGACCGGGCCCTGGGCGAGGTGGCCCCGGTGCTGGCCGGGCTGGGGGAGACGGCGAGCCGCGACGACCTGGTGCGGCGGGTGGCAGAACGCCTCGACCTCGAGCCGGCGATGGTGATGGGGCGGGTGGTGGCGGCGACCCCGGCGACCGGCGGCGCCCAGGAGGCTGCGGCGCGACCCGACGGCGGCGCCCCGAGCCAGGCCCCGCGCCGTCCGGTCGAGCTGACCTCTCGCGAGCGCCGCGAGCGGGCGCTGCTGGCGATGTGCATCGCCCTGCCGAACGAGGGCAAGGAGTACCTGGCGCGGCTCACCGACGCCCACCTCTCGCCGACCGGCCTGCGCGCCGCCACCTGGTTGCGCGAGCACCCCGACGATCCCGCCTCGAACCTCCCTCACGACGACGACGCTCTCGCCGGCCTGGTCACGGAACTGGTGATGACCTCCCGCGAGGAGCCCGCCTCCCAGGAGGCGATGGAGCTGAACTTCCTGCTGCTCGACCAGCGTCGCATCGAGGGCGAGATCGCTGCCGCCGGCGAGCGCGGCGACTACGAGCGCCGCGCCGCGCTCAGCCGCGAACGGGCGAGCTTGGTGGAGCGAATCGCCCACACGCAGCGGGTGCAGGGCTGAGTCGGTAAATTCCGAGCGGTCCGGTTCGAGCCGGGCGCCGGTCCGGGGTAGCTCAATCGGCAGAGCATTCGGCTGTTAACCGAAGGGTTGTGGGTTCGAGTCCCACCCCCGGAGCTTTTTCTGAGGTCAGGTGCGGGCGAGGGCGGGGCTCTTCGCTAGCGCCAGCTGCTCGACCAGCTTGGCGCCGCGGACGGCACCGTCGTGCTTGCGGCCCCAGGCGGCGATCTCCTCGGCCCGGGCGGCGAACGAGGGGTCGCTGAGCAGCCGGCGCAGCGCCCAGCGCAGCGGCGCCTGGCGGCAGAGCCGCCAGGGCAGCGAGAGGCCGACGCCGGCCCAGTCGATACGCATCGCGGTCTCGCTCATGTCGCCGGTGATCGGGCAGACGAGGACCGGCGTTCCGGCCGCGAGCGCCCGGGCGACGGTGCCGTGGCCGCCGTGGGAGACGACCGCGGCGGCTGCCGGCATCAGCTGGCTGTAGCTGAGCCAGTCGACGAGGACGGCGTTGGGGGGGACCTCGATCGGGTGTCGGGGGCGGACGCGATTGGTCGTCGCGACCACTCGCACCGGCTCCGCGGCGAGCGCGGCGAGCGCGGTGCGGACGAGGCGGTTGTCGGAGTCGTGGGCGGTGCTGGGGGCGACGAGGACGAGCGGCGCCTCGCCTGGCGGCAGCTCGACGTCGGGGTGGGGGATCTCGAAGGCCATCGGCCCGGTCACCTCGACCCCGGGCGGCCACTGGCGGGGGTACTCGAGCTGGGGGAACGTCCCGACCAGCGCCAGGTCGGGGCTGATGCCGCCGTGGAAACGCTCGAGCGGGGGAAGGTCGAGGCGACGGCGCTGGACGTTGAGGTCGCGGCGGCCGTGCTCGAGGCCGACCGCGAGTGCCCGTTGCCCCGCCCGCCAGCCGGCCCGGCCGAGCCGGGAGCGCGGCGCCCGCAGCCCGACCGCGAAGAAGGGCAGGCCCGGTTCGACGACGGGGTAGATGTGGGGGATCAGGGTCGCCAGCGGCACTCCGGCCCGCTCCGCGGCCAGGGTCGGCGCCAGGGTGAGGATGTCGCTGACGACCACGTGCGGGCGCATCCGTTCGAGCAGCGGCAGCAGCGCCCGCGCCGCCTCGGCGGCGTGCTGGCCGTCGGCGGAGTCGGGCTCGGGCGGCGGGAACATCCTGTATTCCTCGGCCGCGGCGAATCCCAGCCCGGCCCCCTCGACCGCGCCGCGCCGCTCCTCCCAGGTCTCGACCACGACCTCGTGCCCGCGCCCCGCCAGCGCCCGCCCCAGGGAGATGGCCGGGAACGCGTGGCCGGGGTCGCCGAAGGCGGCGACCAGGACCCTGAGCGGTGGCGAGACCCCGGCGGCGCCGGAGGTCACGGCGTGTCGAGTCCCTCTCCGGCGCGCATGAAGACGATCTCCGGGACGTGGCAGGCCGGCGAGGTCCGCAGCAGGAAGCGAACCGCCTCGCCGATGTCGGAGGGCTGGATCATCTCCTCGGCCGGCACCTGCCCCTTGACGAAATCGGTCATCGCGGTGTCGACGAAGGCGGGGGCGAGGGCGGTGCACTGGATGCCGGCGGCGCCCGCCTCGCGGTGGGTCGACTGGGTGAAGTTGATCACCGCCGCCTTGGTCGCCGCGTAGATCGAGAGCCAGGCCTGGCCCGCCTTGCCGGCGATTGAGGCGGTGTTGACGATCAGCGCCTTGCCGTGCTCGGCGCCGGCCTCGCGCAGCATCGGCAACCCCTCGCGGGTGCCGAGTATCAGCGCCCGCAGATTGATCGCCAGCTGCATGTCGAGGTGCTTGGTCTGGATCTCCTCCATCGGCGCCCCGATCCCGACTCCGGCGTTGTTGACCAGGCAGTCGAGCCGCCCGTACCTCTCCCGGTGCTTGCCGAAGACCGCGACGACGTCGTCCTCGTCCGCCATGTTGCCGGCCACCGCCTCGACCTCGAAACCCGCGGCTCGCAGCCCGGTGGCGGCCTCCTCGATCTTCTCCGGACGGCGGGATGAGATCGTCAGCGCGTATCCCTCCTCGCCCAGGGTGCGGGCGATCGCCAGCCCGATTCCACTCGATGCCCCGGTCACCAGGGCCGTACGTCCCGCCATCCTCATCTCCTCCGCATTAGACGACCGTCGCAGCCTATACGGGGAATCCGGCGCCCGGCGGCGGGCGTTGTCGCCTGCGCGACTCCGAATAACATGACGCCGATGCGTGCCACCCGCCTCGTCCTCGCTGGTCTCTGCCCGCTCGTCGCCGCGGCGACGGTCGTCGGCTGCGGCGGCTCGAGCGGGAGCGAAACGGCCGGCGGTGGCTCGACCGGCAGCGCCGAAAGCCGGCCGGCGCCGGCGAAGAGCGAGTTCCCCGCCACCGAAGGGCGGACCCTGCGCCAGCTGCTCAAACAGGAGGCCGACACCTCCTCGGAACTGGTCATCTCCCCGGCCGCGGAGGCCTTCTACAAGGGCGAGAACCGCTACCCGTTCGGCGTCTTCAAGAAGGACCGGACGCAGGTCCCGGGTGCCGAAGTCGCTCTCTACTTCGCCAAGGTGCCGACGCCCAGGCCGGGCGCCAAGTCGAAGTCCGGGAACAAGGGCCAGCAGGCCAAGGCCGAGGAACAGGCGCTGAACCAGCCGGCGGTCGGCCCGTTCACCGCGAAGATCGAAAGCCTCGAGACCAAGCCGGCCTTCCGGGCGAAGACGACCAGCGACGACCCTGACGCCGCATCGGTGGTGTACTCGACCCAGATCGACTTCCCGAGCGACGGCGAGTGGAGGATCGCGGCGCTGGTCAAGGAAGGCGGCGAAATCGGCGCGGCGCTGCTGCCCAGCGCCGTCGTCGGCGAATTCAGCTCGATCCCGCGGCCGGGCGAAATGGCGCCGAAGATCCACACGCCGACCGCCGCCGAGGCCGGCGGCGACCTCTCGAAGGTCACGACCCGAATCCCCCCGGATACCCAGAACAGGGTGGATTACGCGGAAGCGCTCGGAAAAGAACCGATCCTGCTCTTGTTTGCGACCCCCCAGTTCTGCCAGAGTCGGGTCTGCGGCCCGGTCGTCGACGTGGCCGAGGAAGCCAAACAGGAATACGGAGACGAAGCGGCCTTCATCCACATGGAGATCTACGAAGAAAACGACCCGGGCAAGGGCGTCCGGTCCCAGGTGCGCGCGTTCCACCTGCCCAGCGAGCCGTGGCTGTTCGCAATCGACAGCAAAGGCGTCGTCAGCTCCGCCGTCGAGGGCGCTTTCGGCAGGGAACTGATGGATGAAACCGTGGAAAAGGTGATCGCCGAATGAGCGAGAAGGCGGCAGCCGACAACGAGCTGCTCGAGTCCTTCGCCGAAGAGGCGCGCCGCCGCTGCGACGTGATCGCCGCCGGCCTGGCGACGGCGACGACCGATTTCGAGACGATGCGCGCGGAAGCGCACGCCCTGCGCGGCACCGCCGGCGTCGTCGGCCTGCGCCGGCTCGCCGAGCTGGCCGGCCTGATGGAGTCCGACCTGGCCGAAGCGAAGAAGACGGGTGTCATCCGCGGTGGCCGCGACCATCAGATCGCCGACGCCGCCAAGGCCCTGGCCGAGGGCGCCGCGGCGGCTGCCAAGGGCGAGGAAGAGCCGCCGGACGTCGGCCGCTCGCTCGCCCAGTTGTTCAGCGCCTGAGGAGGTGACCGTGCGCCGCGCCGCCCTCACCGCGCGGGTCGAGGCGTGGGGGAGGCGAGGTCACCCGGAGGAGTTCCGTGGCCGGCGCATCCACTGTTTCCACCAGGGCGGTGACGGGCCGCTGCTGCTCCTGCTGCACGGCTTCCCGACCTGCTCCTACGACTGGCGCGAGTTGATCGGCCTCGAGGCCGGACGGCCGGCGCTCGCCTTCGACTTCCTTGGCTTCGGCCTCTCCGACAAGCCCCGCGACCACGACTACAGCCTCGCCTGGCAAGCCGACCTGGCCGAAGAGCTGGTGGCGCGGCACGGTGGCGGCGAGGTCTTCGTCGTCGCCCACGACATGGGGACGTCGGTGGCGACCGAGCTGCTGGCGCGTGACCTCGACGGCGAGCTGGGGATGGACGTGGTCGGCGCCCTCCTGTTCAACGGCTCCATGATCATGGAGCGGGCGAGCCTGACCCCGGGCCAGAAGATCCTCCGCAGCCCCGCCGGCCCGGTCCTCGCGCGCCTCTCCACGGGCTGGTTCTTCCGCCAGCAGCTCGGCTCCGTCTTCTCCCCGGCCCACCCGATGAGCGCCGAGGAGGGTGAGGACCAGTGGGCGGCGATGAGGTTCAAGGGCGGCAATCGCATCGGCGACAAGCTGATCCGCTACACCTTCGAACGCGTCCGCCACGCCGGCCGTTGGCACGGTGCCATCCGCGACTGGCCCGGGCCGCTCACCTTCGCCTGGGGCCTCGGGGACCCGGTGGCGACCACCCATGTCCTCGACGGCCTCCGCGACCTGCGCCCCGCCGCACCCGTCCTCGATCTCCCCGGCCTCGGTCACTACCCCCAGATCGAGGACCCCGCCGCGACCCGCGCCGCCCTGGCCACGGCCCTGCCCCCGCGCTAATCTCGCCCCGCCGGGGCGGTAGCTCAGTTGGTTAGAGCACGGGACTCATAATCCCTTGGTCGCTGGTTCGAGTCCAGCCCGCCCCACTATCCGAAGAGATCTTCGACTGATTTTCGGAACGAGGCGGGGTCGATAGCCGGGAACCGGTACAGCTCCGGCTCGATTGCCTCGAACTGAGCGAGAGCGTCGGCGGGGTCGACCAATCCGATCGCGATCAACTGCTGTACGTCTTCGCGATCCTGCTGGTGGCCGCGCTCCGCCTTCGAGAGAGCCTGGGCGACCGGGTCGAAGTGGTGGAACGAGATCTTGCCCTCCCGGCGGATGAGGGGGCTGCGCTCCTCCCAGCCCGCTGGAACGGGAATGAAATCCGACGGGGCGGCGAGCTCCACGTTCAGATTGAGCTGCTCCTTCAGCCTCGGAATCTCGCGCAGCACGTCATCGCTGTCGGGAACCACCTTGATGTCGACGTCGATCGTGCTCTCGCGCCATCCGTGGAGAACGGCAGTGGCGCCACCGGTCAGGTAGACCCGACCCTCCGCGGACGCCGCCCGGCCCAGCGCCCGCATGAACTGGTCGATGTGCGATTCGTCAGCTAGGTCGCGCATTGCGCTGCTCGCTCGAAGCTGACGAGGCGGCGAATGAGCGCGTTGTAGGCCGAGTGCGCCGCGTTGCCCTTTTCATGGGCCAGGCGCCGATAGAGCCGGTGCTCGGGGGAGTCGAACTGGGAGGTCACATCACAGCCGAGCGACCGCAGCCGGGGCGCCCCGATGGAAACCAGCAAAGCCTCGGTAGTCTCTCGGCCCGCTTCCAGGTCCGTGAGACCGCGAGCGATGAGATCCGCCCCCGGCAGCGACCGCACGTCCCTGGGCACCGCGTTCATGCCGCTGAGGCTAGCGAGCCGGTCGGGCTGCCGGCGCGTCCGGCGCCGGCCTGCCCGCGCCGCAAGCGGAGTGCAGGCGCGCGACATGTGCCCAAGGCACATGGTTCGAATACCGTCCAGTTAGTCCCATCTGTCGGCGCCGGCGAGCCTGGCCCTGCAGGCGCTTCGGAGGCTTTGTCCGGAGCCTCCGCTCGCGCCGCTGTGGCGACGGATTCTCGGGTCCGCTGCGCCCCGGGCCCTTCCCGACGCTCAGCGGGCGGTTGCCGAGTTGACCTCGTTGAGGTCGTGCGGGTCGTGAGCGCAGAAGAGCGCGACCTCGTCGCCGTGGCGGGTGGCCAGCTCGCGCAGGCGTTCCCGGTTCGACCTGCGGGCGCCGTTGTCCGTGGCCATCACGGCCTGGAAGAGACGCAGGGCCGGTGGGCAGTGGGGCGGGGTGGCTACCTCGCCATGGTGGAAGTAGGCGTCGCCGCAATGCAGCAGCCAGCCGTCGCCGCCGTTGACGGCGACGGCGGTGTGGCCGCGCGTGTGCCCCGGTAGCGGGACCAGGACCACCTCGCCGTCGATCCCGGGCAGGATGCGGGTGCCCTCGAAGCCGAACCAGCCGTCGCCGCCGCCGCGGTCGTGAGTGACCCAGGTCGGGCCGTGCCGCCAGTGGGCATCGCCGGCGTAGCGGGCGCGCTCGCGCAGCTTCGGGTGCAGGGCGGCCTCGAGCTCGGGCGCGAACACGTGGACCTCGGCGTCGGGGAAGTCGGGCAGCCCGCCGGCGTGGTCCACGTCGAGGTGGGTGGGCACCACGTGGCGCACGTCGGAGGGGGAGAACCCCAGCGCTTCGACCTGTCTCACCGCCGTCGTCTCGACCGCCGGTCGCGGCCGCAACACGGCCCGGAAGGCGGCGCCGAGCTGGCGCGGGCTGATCGCGTCCTCGGTGCCGAAGCCGGTGTCGATCAGGACCAGTCCGTCGTCGGCCTCGACCAGCAGGCAATGGCAGACGATCGTCGCGGGCGCCAGCAACCGGCCCTCGCCGTTGATCAGCCGTCTGCCGAACGGGCAGAGCGACCCGCAATTGAGGTGATGGACCCTCATCCCGCGCACCGAGTGTAGTCGCCTGCCCGCGATGGGGCCGCGGCCTGCCGCCTACTGCGCCGGCGGCGGGCCGGGCTCGGCTGCGAGCGGTGGCGCGGCGGTCGAGCGGGCGCCGCCGAGGTCGAAGTACATGACGCTGGCGGTGAGTGCGAACACGGGTGCGGTGATCACGGTGGAGACGATCGCCGCAACCACGGTGGCGCCGTTTCCGATCGGGGTGGCGATCGCCCCGAGCACGAAGCCGACCAGGACGACGATCACGAAGACGACCACGAGGGTGCCGAACACCGGCCAGGCGTCGCCGCGAACCAGCCGCCAGCTGCGCCCGAACGCCTCGAGCGCCCCGGTGCGCTCGACGACGATCGCCGGTGCCCCGACCGCCCAGAAGGTCGCCAGGATGAGGCCGGGGACGATCAGCAGGACGAAGCCGATCCCGACGGCGATGCCGAAGAGGATTCCGAAGACGATCAGCCCGAGGATCGCGGGGGAGGCGGAGGAGAACAGGTCGCCGACGGTCCGGTCGCGCCTGCCGTCGCGGACGTCCTCCACGAGCCTGACCACGAACCCGGTGTAGATCGCATATCCGACCAGGCGGATGATTCCGGCGAGGATGCCGAGGATGACGCCGCCCGCGCTCTGGAGCAGGCCGGAGACCAACCCGATGACCACGAAGACGGCGACCGCGCTGCCGAGCAGGGCCGCGACGTTCTGGCCGTAGATCGCGAAGGCCTCGTTGACCACCCCTCCGACGCTGATTCGCCCCGCGGGGGGACGGGCTGCCTCCATGTGCGGACCCTAAGGCCGCGGGTGGCGGTGAGTCAAGCGGCTCCCGCACCGCCCGCCCGGCGGCCGCCGACCTGCTCGCGGCTCGGCGCGCGGCCCCGCAGCACCGGGGCGTCCGCCCGGTGGAGGGCCTCGCGCACCGAGTCGGCGATCGGCGCCGGCCCGCCGGGCTCGATCGGCGCCGGCGCGCCGAGCAGGAAGCCCTGCGCGTAGTCGACCCCGAACATCCGCACCAGCGACAGAGTCGCCTCGTCTTCGACTCCCTCGGCGACCGTCTTCTGACCGAGCCTGGTCGCCAGGCCGACCATGGTCTGGACGAGGAACCGGTCGAAGGTGTCCCCGCGCATGCCACGGACGAATTCGGTATCGATCTTCAGGGTTTGGATCGGGATGTGTTTGAGGTAGCCGAGTGAGCTGAGGCCGGTGCCGAAGTCGTCGAGGGCGAGCCCGCAGCCCATGTTCTCCAGATAGCCGGCGAAGCGGCGGGCGGCTTCGATGTTGGCCACCTCGGTCGTCTCGGTCAACTCGAAGCTGAGCTTGCGCGGATCCATGCCGTCGCGGATCGCCGCGGCCACCATGTCGGTCAGCTCGCGGTCGGTCAGGGCGGGGCCGGAGATGTTGACCGCCACGGCGCGCCCGCCTCGGGCCAGCTCGATTCCCCGCTCGACCGCGAAGCGGTCGATGTCGGCGATCAGCCCAAAGCGCTCGGCGGCGGGGAGGAAGGACAGCGGCGGGATCTCACGGCCGCTGCGGTCGATCATTCGCACCAGCAGCTCCTCGCGGTCGATCTCACCGGTGCGCAGGTCGACGATCGGCTGCGCGTGCAGGACCAGCCGGTCCTCGCTGATCGCCTCTCGGATCCGGTCGACCCAGGTCAGTTTCATTCCCTTTTGCCCCCGGTAGACACTGACCCGGCCGTGGCCCGCGTCCTTGGCCTCGTAGAGGGCGATGTCGGCGGCGATCAGCAGGTCCTCGGCGCTGAGCTCCCGTTCGGCGCCGAAGATGACGATCCCGGCGCTGCCGCCGACGCTCGGGTCGCGGCCGGCCCTGATCGTCGCGAGCACCGTCTCGGCGACTCGCAGCGCTCCGGTCTCGTCGGTCTCCGGCAGCAGCACGGCGAACTCGTCGCCGCCGAGCCGGGCGGCGGTGTCGGTGGCGCGCAGGCTGCTCGCGATCGCCGTCGCCACGCGCTGGATCACGCGGTCGCCGGTCGGGTGGCCGAAGGAGTCGTTGATGAACTTGAAGGAGTCGAGGTCGATGAAGATCAACGCGCCGCTGTGCTCGTAGCGCCGCGCGTAGAGAAGCTGCTCGGTCGCCCGCTCGATGAACCGGCGGCGGTTGTTGAGGCCGGTCAGAGGGTCGTGGTCGGCCTCGTAGCGCAGTTGCGACTGCAACTCCCGCTGGGTCGCGATCACCTCGTCGCGCTCCCGGATCAACTGGACGTTCTCGGCCTGGGTGCCGAACAGGCGCACGGTTCCCGCCAACAGTGCCGCCGCGCTGGTGGCGATCACGACCATGTTCTGGTCCTGCGTGGCCTCCTGGATCAGCACGCCGAGGGCGAGCAGCATCGCGCCGCCGAGGGCGACGTTCAGCTTGCGGCCGCGGAAGGCATCAGAGTGCGACAGCGAGGCGTCGAAGCGCGAGGATGCCGCGAGGACGATCACCGCCAGCCCCCAGCCGGCGTAGACCCCGGTGCCGGGGTCGAGGACGCCGTCGACCGTCTCACGCAGGCTGATGACATCGGTCGCGAGCAGGATCGCCATCCCGCCCATCAGCCAGTAGAGGGCGGCACCGACCTGGAAGCGGCTGGGGATGCAGACGGTGGCGAGCATCGTCAGCATCGCCAGGTCGAGAATCGGATAGGCGAGCTCGCCGCCGACCACCTGCTGGGAGACCTCGCCCCGGCCCAGCAGCGCGTTGAGGATCAGCTCGTAGGCGAGGGAGGCAACCGCCAGGGCGATCACCACGCCGTCGCTCCCGACCGAGAGCCGCGGCAGCGCCCGCCCGTCGCGGACCAGCAGGATCACGCCGATCGCCAGGGCAGGGAACAGTCCCAGGCAGAGGATGTCGCCAATGGAGGGGAAGTCGCCCAGCGTCCGCTGGGCGAAGAAGAAGTAGGCCTCGCCGGCGGAGTTGAGGGTCAGACCCAGGCCGATCAGGGCCCAGCCCCGAAACTCGCCCCGTTGCTTGCTCGCGTAGAGGAAGAAGGCGACGACCGGGAGGAAGAGGATCGTGGCCGCCGCAACGCCGGCAAACGCACCCGTCGGCGGGCCGCTGGGCGTGACGATCGCGTCGACGATCTCGATCAGGAGCGCGGCTCCGGCCGCCGCCAGCAGCAGATCCGGTGCGTGACGGCGTAGCTGCCGGTGCCGGTTCTTGGGGGCGGGGGTCGGTGCCACTGCCCTAGTCCCATCGACAACTCGCAACCGGTCCTTGACCGGCCGCTTCGCCCTCCGGCCTGGGTCGGATTCGACCTGGAGCTCGCCGGAGGCCGCGTCTTACGGAGCGAGGCGCACGGGCAGAGTCTTCAGCTGGTTGAGGAAGGCCGATTCGACGAACACGGGCTTGCCTTCGATCCGGACATCCGGATAGCGGGCGAGGGTCTCCTCGATCAGGATCCGCAGCTCGAGCCGGGCCAGGGCGGTGCCGAGGCAGAAGTGGCGCCCACCGGCGCCGAAGGCCTGGTGCTCGGGGTTGCGGTGGACGTCGAAGCGGTCGGGGTCCTCGTAGCGCGCCTCGTCGCGGTTGGACGAGGCGTACCACATCACCACCTTGTCGCCCTCCTTGATCTGCTGGCCGTTCAGGTCGGCGTCGCAGCTGGCGGTGCGGCGGAAGTGGGCGAAGGCGGGGAACATCCGCAGCGCCTCCTCGACCGCGCTCGGGACCAGTGACGGGTCGTCGAGCAGGATCTGCATCTGGTCGGGGTTTTCCATCAGCGCCCGCATCGCGCTGCAGTAGGTCGCCTTGGTGGAGTCGTTGCCGGCGGCCATCAGCAGGAAGAAACCCATCACGATCTCGTGTTCCTCGAGCGTCTGGCCTTCGACTTCGGCATGGACGAGGACGCTGGTCAGGTCGTCGGTCGGGCTCTCGCGCCGTTCGGCGATCATCGTGCTGCAGCGCGCGAAGATCTCCGGGACGGTCTTTTCGACCGCGCCCTCGGGCCCGTCGGGGTTGATGTCGGGGTCGCTGGCGCCGAGCACCCCGTTCATCAGCTCGGCCCACATCGCGTCGTCCTCGGGCGGGATGCCCATGAAGCTGCCGATCACGCGCGAGACGGCGGGCTGGGCGACGTCGACGACGAGGTCGCAGGCCTCGCGCCCCCCGAGGCCGTCGAGGACGTCGAGGACGATGCGGCGGATCTCCTCCTCGTGGGCGGCGATCCGTTTGGGGGTGAAACCGGCCTGGAACAGCGCCTTGATCCGGTCGTGCTTGGGTGGGTCCATGCCGATGAACATCGCCCGCATCAGCTCCAGCGGGAAGTTGGCGGTGACGGCGACTATGCCGCCCTTTTCGGAGGAGTAGGTCTGCCAGTCGCGGCTGACGGTGTGGACGTCGTCGGCGGTGGTGATCGACCAGAAGCCGGCGGATTCGGGGAACTCGCTGACGCCGGCGCTCCAGTGCACCGGGCACTCGCCGCGCAGGCGCTTGAAGAGAGCGTGGGGCGGCCCGTCGGGCCAGTGCTCACGCTCGATCACCTGCAGGCGATCGAGGTCGACGTCAGGTGCGGTGGTCTCCTCCGGTGCGGCCATCAGCTCTCCCTCTCCTCCTCGTCAGGTTGCCGCATGTTACTGGCTGGCTGGCCAACCCGAGCGGCTCGCCGCTTCTCCTTCAGCTCGCGGCTCTTCGCCTTCGCCCCCTCATAGGACGTCTCGACCAGGGCCTTGCCGCCCGACCAGCCGAAGACCCAGGAGACGAGCGCGACGGCGAGGACGACGTCCCAGGCGGAGACGATCAGCTGCTGGCCGATCGAGTAGGCGGTCGCGGTGGCCGCGTCGGTTTCGCCGGCGAGGGCGGCCGAGTTCATCGCCTGGGTGACGCCGATGCCGCCTGGCGTCGCCGAGACGCTGTTGGAGATCGAGTTGGAGGCGGTGACCGTGGCGACGTCGTGGAAGCTGACCGGGATCCCGTAGGCACCGAGGAAGACGGCGACGATCGCGAGCCGCGCCAGGTAGCTGCCCAGCTCGGGCAGGACGAGCCCGCCGAAGGTGCGCCGCGGGCTGCGCAGGATGGCGCCGCCGGTGATCAGTTCGGCCCGCAGCCCCGCCAGGCGCTTCCAGAAGATTCGCACCAGCAGAGCCAGCAGGACGAGCACTCCGACCAAGATGAGGACGAGCAGCCCGGTGTGGTCGGCGAGGAAGCCGAGCTTGATCGAGAAGGACCCGCTGACCGAGAAGAAGAGGTAGAGGTAGAGGGCGACGTTGAAAACCGAGAAGGGGATCTTCTCGACGACGAGCCCGGAGACGACCATCGCGAAGCTCGCCCCGGCGATCAGCGTGGTGAACATCAGCAGCATCACCAGGGTGCCGAGGTTGGCCGGCAGGAAGCCGTTCAGCGCCACCGCCACCGCGTAGCAGGCGAGCACGAGGCGGAACGGGGCCCGGGCCCGGGGGAGGGCGGCGCGCAGGATCGAGTGCCAGGCCAGCGCCGCCAGCGCGGTCTGGGCGCTCTCCAGCACGACGGCGGCGGCAACCGCCCAGGCCGGCACCTCGCGGACCTTGCGGAGGAGGTCGCGGATCCATTCGCCGACCGGGACTCCGACCAGGTCGAGGAGGAACACCGCGAGGGCGACGCCGCCGACCCAGAGGGCGGCGCGGAGCAGGCGGCGCTCCGGTTTTCGGGGAGGCATCTCGAGCGGTTTCCTTCTGCCTCCCGCCTGAGGCCGGCGGAGGACCGGCTCAGGGCGAGTACTTTTCGGCGTACTTTTCCGCTTCTTCGAGGCCCTTTTCGGCCTGTTCCTTGCCTTCCGTCAGGCCCTTTTCGGCCTCTTCGACGCCCTTTTCGAGCCCCTGCTTGGCGCTGCCCTTGCTTTCTTCGAGTTTCTTCTTGGCTTCTTCGAGGCCCTTTTCGGCTTCTTCGCTGCCCTTCTTCAGCCCTTCTTCGGCCTTCTTGGTGCCTTCTTCGATTTCCTGCTTGACCTTTTCACTGGTGCTGGACCCGCTGCTGCCGCATCCCGACCAGACGACACCGCCGGCGACGATCGCGACGACGGCGACGGCGGTGCCGACGACGCGCAGTCTGGTGGTGGCGGCCGGCTGACCCTCTCTCATATTCCTAGCTCCCCATCGGTTGCTGGTTAACGTTGTCCCAGTGAATCAGACCGGGCCAGACGAGTTCGAGTCGCTGGTCGCCGACGCGATCGACGCCCTGCCTGAGGAATTCCAGCGGATCCTGGAGAACGTGCCGGTGGTCGTCTCCGAGCGCGGCGCCGAGGAGCGCGCATACGGCCAGTACTTCGGCGACGGCGTCGCCCGCGAACGCTACGCGGATCGGATCGTGATCTACCGCGACACCCTGGAACGGGACTTCGGCCACGACCGCGAGCTGCTCGCCCGCCAGGTCGAGCGCACCCTGCGCCACGAGCTCGCCCACCACCTCGGCTGGGACGAGCGCGGGGTCGGCGGCCTGGGGCTGTGAGCCCGGCGGTTCTCCATCTCTCGCCCCATCCGGACGACGAGTTGATCGGCGCCCCGGCGACCCTGATGGCCCTGCGCGACGCCGGGTGGAGGGTGGTGAACCTGGCCTGTGGCCTCGGCGGGGCCGAGCAGCGCCGGCGGCGCGAGGCCGAGCTGCGCGATGCCTGCGGCCGGGCGGGCTTCGAGTTGCGCATCGGCGATCCGGAGGCGGTGTCGGCGTCGATCCGCACGACGATCGAGGAGTTGGCGCCGGCGATCGTCGTCTCGCCCGGCCCGCGGGACCGCCATCCTCGCCACGAGCTGGTCGCGCGGGCCGCCCTCGAGGCCCTGGATCGGCCCGGGGAGGACGCGCCGCGCTGGTGGAGGTGGGCGCTGTGGGGGGCGCTGGAGCGGCCGACCCTGGCGACCGGGTTCGAGCAGGACCGGCTGGGAGAGATCCTCGCCGCGCTCGGCGCCCACCGTGGCGAGCTGGCCCGCAACGACTACCGTCGGCTGGTCCGCGGCAGGGCCGAGGCGGGCGCCTGCCTGGCGCCGGAGCTGCTGTTCGGCTTCGGCGTCGCGGCCGAGCCGCGCCACGCCTACGCCGAGCTGCTGGAAGAGCTGGCCTGGGTGGAGGGGGAGTGGCGCCCCGGCGCCCCCCGCTGGCTGGATCCACGCAAGCCGCTTCCGCCTCCGGACGTCGGCGCCGAGCGGGGCTAGGGTTGGGGCATGGGCGGAGGCGAAGGCTGGGCTGAGCTTTCCGAGGGCGAGGTGTTCGCCGGTTACCGGATCGAGCGGCGGCTCGGCCGCGGCGGCATGGGGATCCTCTACCTGGCGGTCGAGCCGGGCCTGGAGCGGCGGGTGGCGCTGAAGCTGATCGCGCCGGAGGCGGCTGCGGAAGAGGTCTTCGCCAAGCGCTTCGCCGAGGAGTCGCGGATCGCCGCCTCGATCGAGCACCCCAACGTGGTCCCGATCTACGCCGCCAGCGAGGAGGGCGGCGTCCCCTTCATCGCGATGCGCTACGTCACCGGCTCCGACCTCGGCCGCAGGATCGCCCGCGAGGGGCGGCTGCAGCCGGCCGAGGCGGTGGAGCTGGTCGCCCAGGTCGGCAGCGGGCTGGACGCGATCCACGCGGCCGGCCTCGTGCACCGCGACGTCAAGCCGGCCAACGTCCTGCTGAGCGGCGGCGAGGGGTCCACCCACGCCTACATCACCGACTTCGGGGTCGCCCGCAACGTCGCCACCGAGTCCGGGCTGACCCAGACCGGCCGCTTCGTCGGCACCCTCGACTACGTCGCCCCGGAGCAGATCTCCGGCGGCCAGGTGGATGCCCGGAGCGACGTATATGCGCTCGGCTGCCTGCTCTACAAACTGCTCACCGGCGAGGTGCCGTTCCCCCGCGACGCCGAGGCCGCGCGCCTCTTCGCCCACCTCAACGACCCGGCGCCCGCCCCCTCGCTGTACGTGCCGGAGGTGTCGATGGCGCTGGACGACGTCGTGATCAGGGCGATGTCGAAGCGCCCCGGCGAACGCTATCCGTCGGCGGGCGACCTCGGGCGCGCCGCCGTCGCGGCGCTGAGCGGTGGCGCCGTCGGGGTGCCCGAGCGGACGGTCGCGACCGGCGCCGCGGCGACGCGCGAGCCGGCTGTCGTGGGGTCGCCGGCGGAGCCGACGCGGGCAACCGAGCGACTCGCCCCCGAGCCGACCCCGTCGCGCCGCCGGGCCGGCCGGAGACGGCTCGCGCTCGCCGGCGGGCTGCTCGTGCTTGCGGCCCTGGCGGCGCTCGCCGCGGTCCTGGTGTCCGGCGGTGGCGGGGGTGGGGGCGGGGGAGAAGGCACCGCCGAGGGGTCGACGGCCACCGCGAGCCAGGGCAGCACCGGCGCCAGCACCCAGAGCACCGCCAGGCAAGAAAAGGCGCCGCCGCAGACCCTGGCTCTCTCGCAGCTGATCGCCCGGGGCGACAGGATCTGCACCGATAGCCAGGAAGCCTTCAGGGAAGTCCGGGCGGTGTTCCCGAACGGCGAGAACGAACCGAGCGTCGAATACTCCGAAGCGCTGGTCGCGATCTCGAAGAAGGCGGTGCGGAGGTTCGACGCTCTCGACCCGCCGGCCAAGGCGAGCAGGCCGTACGCCGCGTACGTCAAGTCGCAGCGGGAAGTGGCGGGATGGGACCGGGACGCCCTGCGGGCGGCCGAGATCGGCGACGAAATCGCCTACCGGGAAGCGCGCGAAAGCCGCAACGGCACCCAGGGGGAGCGACAGACGCTCGCCGAAGAAGTCGGCTTCCACGTCTGCAGTAGCATCAACGCCTGAGTGCGCAGGGGCCTCAGGCAGATGAGTGGGGGGTGCGTCTCTGGGTGCGCCGCGCGCGCGACTCCCAGCGCCGGTCGCCGCGCCGCGCCGCCCCCTTGTCGCCGTACATGCGCCGGTCGGCGAGACGCAGGGCGTCGCTGGCACTCCGGGCCTCGACGGGGAGGAGGGCCCAGCCGACCGAGGCTTCGATGCCGTTGCTACCCGGCTCGCCGGGCTCCCGCAGGGCGGCGGCCGCGATCGCGGCCAGGACCTCGGGGTCGGTGTCGGAGGGTGTGAGCAGGGCGCAGAACTCGTCGCCGCCGAGCCGGTACGCGCGTCCCCACGGCAGCAGTCGCTCGCTCAGGCACTTGGCGAGGCGGGTGAGGAGCGTGTCGCCGGCGGGGTGTCCGAAGCGGTCGTTGAACGCCTTGAACCCGTCGAGGTCGAGCAGGAGCAGCAGGAGCGGATCGCCGCTCGTCGCCTCCTCGAGAGAGCGCTCGAGGTCGTCGAGCAGGCAGCGCCTGTTGCCGAGCCCGGTGAGCGCATCCGTGCGGGCCTGCGCGCGCGCAGTCCGCAGCATCGCCAGGTACAGGCCGAAGGTCATCGCCAGCCGCAGGAGCACCGCGGCCAGGCAGGTGCTTGCCAGCACCAGCGTGAGCGGAGTCACCGGGTTGAAGTGGTCGTAGACCTCGACCCCGAGCGCCAGCACGCCGAAGGCGATCGGCGGCGCGATCGATTGCCAGGTCTCCTCCTGTGCGTCGGCGCGGCGGCGAGGCCCGGTGTGCCAGGCGGCGATCCCCAGCAGGAGCAGGGCGAGGCCCCAGCCCGCGTCGAGCAGGCCGCCGCCGACGGAGGTCCCCGTGGCGACTTCGTAGACGTAGGCGCTGTCGCTGATCGCGAAGACCGCGAGAGCGCCGCCGAGCCAGGCCCAGGCACGGTCCAGTCGCCAGCCGTCGATCGCGAAGGCGACGAGTATCAGGCCGAGGAGGATGGCGTCGGCGAGGACGTAGCCGACGTTGATCGCGGTCGCTTGGGAGGCGCCGCCGTCCTGTTCGAGCACGGCGTTGTACGCGAGGGCGGTGGCGACGGCCCCCGCGGCGAGGGCGGCGATCAGCCCGTCGATCCAGACGACCGCGCTCACCCGGTGCGCCCGGTCGCGGATCAGCAGCGCGATCCCGGCGACGGCGAACGGGTAGAAGCAGAACCGGAGCGGGTCGGAGAGGGACGGCGTGAGCGGTTGCGCCTGGGCGTGGTACGCGATTCGCCAGACGGTGTCGCCAAGCGCCCAGGAGAGAGCCCCGGCGGCGATCAGCGACCAGGCGAGACGCTCCTCCTCGACCAGCGCCGCCCGCAGGGCGCAGGCGAGGGCGCCGCCGAGCTCGAGGACCAGCGGCGCCCAGCGGGCCATGAAGTCGTCCAGCGGCCCGAAGCCCACCCCGAGCAGGTAGGCGAGCACCGCGAGGGCGACCGCCCCGAGCGGGACCCTCAGGGCCAGCGGCGCCGCGCGGAATGAGGATCCGGCATGTGGCATGCGGAATATCCCCACCAGGATCGCCGCGGCCCGGCTCGCTTTGAACCGTAGTACTCCGCAGTTCCCGGTATCTGGCTGCGTAGAATCGGCCTCTCGTCCACGGAAGGAGCCCGATGGAGCGCTGGACGCGCGCTGTCATCGCCAACCGCAAGAAGGTGATCGCCGTCTGGCTGGTGCTGCTGGTGCTCGGCGGCTACGGCGCCACGCACCTCGGCGACCTGCTCAGCAACCGGTTCAGCGTGCCCGGATCCGACGCCGAGCGTGGGCGGGAAATCGCCAAGCAGAGCTTCAACGAGCGCAGTGACGGCGCCTTCACGCTCGTCTTCCGGACCGAGGCTCCGATTGCCAGCGGCTCGGCCTTCCGGGCGCGGGCGGAGGCGGCCGCCGCGAAAGCCGCGTCGGTGGTCGAGGGGGCGAAGGCCGGCCCGGTCCTAACCGCCTCCCCGCACGTCGCCTACGCGCAGATCAACACCCCGCTGGAAAACCAGGACGCCTCCAAGGAGACGCCGGCGATGCGGGCGGCGACCCCCGCGACCCCCGCGACCACGACCTACCTGACCGGCTTCCCGGCGATCAACCACGACACCCAGAAGATCTACAACGAAGACCTCGCCAAGGGCGAGCTGATCGCGATCCCGATCGCCCTGATCGTGATGCTGTTCATGTTCGGGACCCTGGGCGGGATCGCCGTCCCGTTCGCCTTCGCCGCGGTGACCATCCCCTCGACCCTGGGGGCGGTCTTCGTCGTCGCCCACTTCATGGACATGGCGGTCTACGTGACCAACATCGTCACCCTGATCGGCTTCGCGATCGCGATCGACTACTCGATGCTGATCGTTTTCCGCTACCGCGAAGAGCTGGCCAAACACGACTCTCCGCACGAGGCGCTGGTGGTGGCGATGGCGACCGCCGGCCGAGCCACCCTGTTCTCAGGCGGGGTCGTCGCCGTCGGCCTGGCGCTGCTGGTCTTCATGCCACTGCCGTTCATGCGCTCGATGGGGGTCGGCGGCCTGCTGGTGCCGCTGTTCTCGATCGCCGCCTCGGCCACCTTCCTGCCGGCGCTGCTGGCGGTGATGCGGACCAAGGTCAACCGGCTGCGGGTGATCCCGAAGAGCATCCTCGAACACCGTGCCGAGGGACGCACGGGAGTCTGGACGCGGCTGGCGCGCTCGATCATGCGCCGCCCGGTGCCCTACCTGGTGGTCGCCGGCGGGCTGATGGTCGCTCTGGCGCTGCCGGCTCTGAGCCTGCACCTCACCAGCGGCGACAACCGCGGGGTCCCGCTGACCAGGGAGTCGACCCGTGGCTTCGCGGTGCTGCGTGACACGCTCGGCTCCGGCGCCCTGGCGCCGAACCAGGTCCTGATCGTCTCCGGCGGGCCGGGAGGGGCGTGGGACCCGGCGGTGCGCGCCGCCGAGAGGAGGCTGGTCGCCGAGCTGCGCGTCGACCCGGAGGTGGAGCCCTCGACGATCCTCTCGCCGTCGCAGCTGCCGCCCGGACCGCGCGGCCGCGCGGCCGCCGAACGCAACGGCCTCGTCGACGCGAGCGGGGAGGTCGCCCAGGTCCGGGTCGCCGGCAAGGGCGACTCGGGCACCGCGGGAGCGCAGGGCCTGGTCCACCGGATCCGCGACGAATACATCCCTGCGGCCCGCTTCCCGGCCGGTGACGAAGTGGTTCTGACCGGAGCGCCCGCCTTCGGCGTCGACTTCGTCGACCTCGCCTACGGGGCGTTCCCGTGGCTGGTCCTCGCCGTGCTCGTGCTCAGCTACCTGCTGCTCCTGCGCGCCTTCCGCTCGGTCGTCCTGCCGCTGAAGGCGGTGCTGCTCAACCTGCTCTCGGTCAGCGCCACCTACGGCGTCCTCGTCCTCGTCTTCCAGGAGGGCCTGCACTCCGCCATCGGGCTGAAGGGCTCGGCCCAGATCGAAGCCTGGATCCCGATCTTCCTCTTCGCGATGCTGTTCGGGCTCTCGATGGACTACGAGGTGTTCCTGCTCTCGCGGATCCGCGAGGAGTGGGACCGCCGTCACGACAACGAGGAGGCGGTCGCCTACGGCCTCGAGCACACCGGCCGCATCATCACCGCCGCGGCGCTGATCATGATCGCCGCCTTCTCCGGCTTCACCGCCGGCTCCTTCGTCGGCCTGCAGGAGTTCGGCCTCGGCCTCTCGGCGGCGATCCTGCTCGACGCCACGATCGTCCGCGCGATCCTCGTCCCGGCCCTGATGAAGCTGCTCGGCGACTGGAACTGGTACCTGCCCAAGCCGGTCGAGCGGGTCCTCGACCGCACCCGCCGCCGTCCCGCCGGAGCGGCCGGGTAGACCACGGCGCCTCTCGCCGGGGCCTGGTTCCCGCTCCGGGAGGTGAGCGGGGCGGAGCCGGCCGGTTCCCGAAGAGCGCGTGCAGGGACGAAAGGCCCCGCTCCGGGAGCGTGGCCGAGCTTTTGCCCCCTATAGAGGGCAAAACCTCGGCCACGAGGAAGCTTCCGTCCCTTGGAGCATCTCCCGATTCTCGGGAGCTGCCTCACCTCGGGAGGCGGGGACGCGATTCGTGGGGAGGGGTGGGGGTGTCCCTCTCGCGCAGCGGCGTCCTCTTTTTCGCTCGGGCGCTCCTGCTCGGACGGGCTGAGCGCTCCCCAGCGAAAAACCCAGCAAGCGAGAGGGACACCCCCACCCCTCCACGCCAACCCCCGTCCCGAGCCGAGCCCGGTCCCGGACCAGCATCCGCTCCGCAGCGCTCAGTCCCGCCGTTTCGGATCCGCCGCGTGCGCCACCCGTTCGGCCCGCTGTCGCACTTCTTCGGTCGCCTCGCGGGTCGCGGCGAAGGCCTCGTCGCGGGCTGCGGCGACGCCCTCGCTGGGCTTGCCGCCGACGACGTCGCGGAAGGCTTCCTTGAAGCGGTCGGTGCGGCGGTCCGGCGGGAAGCGGGCTTCGGCGCGCTCCTGCTTGGCCGGCCGCCGCTCGCCGTAGCGGCGCCGCGCCCAGGCCGAGCCGGGCTTGCCGAGCCGGCAGGCGCCGTAGAGGGCGATGGGGAAGACGAAGAAGCCGATCGTTCCGTGCAGGATGCGCCCCTTGGCGAAGCAGGTCGCGACCATCGCGAAGAGGAGCAGCGCGGTGATGGTGCTGCCGACGATGGCGCTGACGGAGCCCGTTTCGAAGCTGAGCGGGCTGAGGCCGAGCAGCGCCAGCCCCATCCCCGCGGCGGCGATCACCGTCGCGTCGATCGAGCTGCGGCCCTCCTCCGCCCAGTAGACGTCGTCGAGGTGGACCCAGAGGGCGAACTCGTCGATCGTCAGGCCGGCGCCGACGCCGAAGAAGAAGGCGCAGATCTCGGTCCCGGGGCTGTTGCCGAAGCTGAGGAACCCGAGCGCTCCGGCGGCCATCATCGTCACGATCCCGAAGACCAGGTGGTGGAGGTGGACGCCGCTGTCGCTGACCACGCTGCCCGGCCACCACGGCACCCTGGGGCTGCGCATCAGCCGGGTGCTCATGCGGATGAAGGCGAAGGAGAGGATGAACCCGACGAGGACGAGGAAGAGCCCCCGCTCGTCGTGTTCGCCGAGCCGGCTCCAGAAGTCCGAGAAGATCGAGGCGGTGGTCATGCCGGCGCTGGAGCGCAGTTTAGGCGCGGGGCGGAGTGGTCCTTGGCCTCGATCAGCTCCAGCGTCAGCAGCACCGCGGCGACGGCGAAGACCGGGCTGAAGACGATGTTCGCCAGCGACTCCGCCAGCCAGCCGGCGAGGAACCCGTGCCCGAGGGCGCTGTGGACGAGGGCGGCGATGCCTTCGCCGACCGAGTCGCCGACGATCTCGATCGGGACGAGGACGAGGAAGACGAGCCAGAAGTCGCCCCGGACCAGGTTCCAGCTGCGGGCCAGGGCGCCGCGCACGGTGCGGTGTTCGATCTCGACCACGGGCCCGGAGAGGCCGAGCCAGACGAAGGCGAGCACACCGGGGATCACGAAGAGGGTGAGGCCGACGGCGACGATCAGCACGTAGGCGAGGTCGATGGCGATCAGGCGGCCGTACTTGAGGTGGCCCGCGATCGTCCTCAGCGAGGGCGGGTTGAGGTGCTCGGGGTGGGTGAGCGAGACGGCGACGGCGCCGCTGAAGAAGACCTCCCCGAGCAGGCTGGTGGTCGCAACCGCGCCGATCGCGGCGATCACGGCGGCCAGCTTGATCCCGTTGGTGATGTCGAGCGAGCCGATGCCCACTTCGGCAACGAGCGCGTCGAGCAGGCCGAGCGGGACGAATACGACCAGCGCCAGGAGCATCAGCGATCGGCGCCAGGACCAGTAGGTCTGGCCGACCCGGGTGTAGAGGCCGAGCAGGCGCCGTCGGAGGCTCACGCTAACGGCGGCGCCGCCCGGGCCTGTGGCGACCGCGCTCCTCCAGGCGCGACTGGCTCGACTCGGCGGCGGGAACCCGTTTCAGGTTGCCGAGATCGGGGAGCAGCCACTCTTCCGCGCATTGCCTGTGCCAGTGGTGGTGGTCGGTGCCGCCGAGCCGGCGGACGAACTGGACGACGGTGTGCTCGTTGCCGACCTCGATGTCGCCGTGGCAGCCGGGGCAGCGGTAGAGCTTGCGGGCGATCCCCCGGATCAGCCAGACCTCGTCGCCCTCTTCGTTCAGGCCCCGGAGGCTCCAGCGGATGCTCGGCAGTCCGTCGAACCGGTCCATCTCAACGCCTTGCCATCCAGGTGAAGCCGGCGGCCATCGCCACGTTGGCGACACCGGCGAGGCGGAGCCCGAGCTTGGCACCGGGCCGCGTGATCGCCGGCGAGCCGGCCCACAGCGCGTCGGTGGCGATCTCGGTCCCGCGCAGCCATGCCAGCGACTGCCAGTCGGCCGCGGTCCCGCGGCGATCGGCGACCGCGTGGGCGGCGGCGAAGGTGAGCCAGATCGGGCCGCAGCGCCGGAAAAGGTGCTTGGCGTCTGGGGAGGGCTCGTCGTGGCCGAGCACTCGTAGCGTCGCCGCCGGGGCCGCGATCGCCGCGCTTCCGAGCACCAGGTCGAAGGCGATCATGCTCCGGTTGGTGAGGCGAAGGGCCTGTGTGAGGTTCATCGTTCCGATTATCTCGGAAGGGAATGCGGCAGGTTCGGCGAAATGGACCGCCGTGACCAAGACTGCAACGAAGTCCCCACAGCTGAAGAGCCTTTCCGACTACATCCAGGAGCGCTTCGACGAGTTCTCGCGCTCCCAGAAAGACGTCGCCCGCTACATCGTCGACCACCTCGACGAGGCGGCCTTCCTCACCGCCGAGGAGCTGGCCCGGAGAGCGAGCACCTCGTCCTCGACGGTGGTGCGCTTCTCCCAGGCCCTCGGCTTCGAGGGGTACCCGGAGCTGCAGCAGGCGGCGATCGAGGAGTACCGGACGACGATCGCCACCAGCGGTGCGGCCAACGGCGGCGCCCTCTTCTCCTTCGACCACTCCGAGCTGGAGGGATCGATCAGCGCCGATTACGCGAACCTCGAGGAAACCGCGCGCAAGCTGACGCCGGAGCAGGTCGACGCCTCGGTCGCGGCGCTGGCCGAAGCGCAGCGCATCGTCATCGTCGGCGTCGACCAGATGGCGTTCTTCGCCAGCTATCTGCGCCACACCCTCAGCCTGCTCGACATCCGCGCCGAGATCGTCGCCAGCACCGGCGGCGAATCGCTCCAGCGCCTCGGCCGGATCGACGACGAAACCCTGGTCATCACCCTCTCCGCCGGGCGCGCACACCCACTGCTGCTGCGGGCGATGAAGCTGGCTCTGCACCGCGGCGCCCGCACCCTGGCGATCTCCGACGCGACGATGTCGGAGGTGGGGGAGCACGCCGAGCTGACTCTCTACTTCTCCTCCAACAGCCCCTCCTTCGCGCGCTCCAACACGGCGCTGATGGCGCTGGTCCAGGCACTGGCGCACGGCCTGTACGCGCGGGACGAAGCGACGCACAAAGACCGCATCCGCGCTTACAAGCTGAAGTGAGCCGGCGGGCCGGCCGCGATGGCTCACGCCCGCGGCGAGGTTCGTCCAGATGGGCAGGGCAGCGCAGGGAGAGGTCCCCGTAAGATGGACGCGATGACTGAGCGCGCGACGTTTCGACTGAAGACCGGCCTCGCCGAGATGCTGAAGGGCGGCGTGATCATGGACGTGGTCACGCCCGAGGAGGCGAAGATCGCCGAGGAGGCTGGCGCCTGCGCGGTGATGGCCCTGGAGCGGGTGCCGGCGGACATCCGGCGGGACGGCGGCGTGGCGCGGATGTCGGATCCCGCGATGATCAAGGGGATCCAGGAGGCGGTGACGATCCCGGTGATGGCGAAGGCGCGGATCGGGCACTTCGCCGAGGCCCAGGTGCTGGAAGCGCTCGAGGTCGACTACATCGACGAGTCGGAGGTCCTGACCCCGGCCGACGAGCGCAACCACATCGAGAAGCTCGCTTTCGACGTGCCCTTCGTCTGCGGCGCCACCAACCTCGGCGAGGCGCTGAGGCGGATCGGCGAGGGGGCGGCGATGATCCGCTCCAAGGGCGAGGCCGGGACCGGCAACGTGGTCGAGGCCGTCCGCCACATGCGCGAGATCACCACCGGGATCAGGCAGCTCGGGCTGCTCCGCCCCGAGGAGCTCGCCGCCGCCGCCAAAGAGCTGCCGGCTCCGCTCGAAGTCGTCCAGGAGGTGGCCGCGGCCGGCCGCCTGCCGGTGCCGCTCTTCTGCGCCGGTGGCATCGCCACCCCGGCGGACGCGGCGCTGATGATGCAGCTCGGCGCCGAGGGCAACTTCGTCGGCTCGGGCATCTTCAAGAGCGCCGACCCGCAGCGCCGGGCCAAGGCGATCGTCGAGGCGACCACGCACTTCAACGACCCGGAGCGGGTGGCGGCGGCGTCGATCGGGCTGGGCGAGGCGATGCCCGGCCTGGAGATCGCTGACCTCGCCGCCGCCGACGCCCTGCTCCAGAACCGCGGAGCCTGACCCTGCGGGTCGGCGTCCTAGCGCTTCAGGGCGATTTCGAGGCACACGCCCGGACCCTGCGCCAGCTCGGCGCCGAGGTTCGCGAGGTCCGCGCTCCCGAGGACCTGGAGGGGCTCGACGGCCTGGTCATCCCCGGCGGCGAGAGCACGACGATCGGCAAGGGGATCGAAGCGGCCGGGCTGGAGCCGGCGCTGCGCGCCCACCACGAGTCCGGCCGACCGGTCCTCGGCACCTGCGCCGGGTTGATCGTCTGCGACGCCGATCACCTCGGATTCATCGACGCCACCGCCCGCCGCAACGCCTTCGGGCGCCAGCTGCAGAGCTTCGAGACCGACCTCGAGGTCGAGGGAATCGGCGACGAGCCGCTGCGCGCGGTCTTCATCCGGGCGCCTTGGGTCGAGCGCCGCGGGCCGGGAGTCGAGGTTCTCGCCTCCCACGAAGGGCACCCGGTGGCGATCCGCGAAGGGAGCGTGCTGGCCTGCGCCTTCCACCCGGAGCTGACCGACGACCCGCGCTTCCACGCGATCTTCATGGCGATGACGACGACGGCGCGCGAGCGCAGCGAGGAGGAGGCGACTCGATGAGGGACCCGAGGGTCGAGAACCTGGCGAAGATCCTGGTCGGCTACGCGACCGAGGTGAAAGCGGGGGAGGTGGTCTCGATCGACGGCGAGACCGCCGCCGCGCCGCTGCTGTTGGCGGTCTACGAGGAGGTGCTGAAGGCGGGCGCCCACGCGGTGCTCAACGTCGCCCTCGAGGGCCAGGTGGCGGCGTACTTCAAGCACGCCTCCGACGCCCAGCTGGAATGGATCTCGCCCTTCGCGGAGTGGATGGTCGACAACGCCGACGTGCGGATCGCGATCGGCGCCAGCACCAATACCCGCGAGCTCTCCGGCGTGCCGCCGGAGCGCCAGACGCTGCGCCAGTCGGTCACCGGCGACCTGATGGCACGGGCGATGAAGCGCAGCGCCGAGGGCGACTTCCGCTGGTGCTACACGCTCTACCCGACCAGCGCCTACGCCTCCGAGGCGGAGATGAGCCTGGCCGACTACGAAGACTTCTACTACGGCGCCTGCCTGGCCGACGACCCCGAACCGCTGACGGCCTGGAAGCGCGCCTCCGAGGAGACCACGCGCCTGGCCGAGTGGGCGGAGGGCCACGAGGAGGTCCGCGTCACCGCGCCCGGCACGGACATCAAGCTCGGGATCGCCGGCCGCCGCTTCATCCCCTGCGTCGGCGACCACAACATGCCCGACGGCGAGTTCTTCACCGGCCCGGTCGAGGACTCGGTCGAAGGGGTCGTCAGCTTCCACCTGCCGGCGGTGATCGGCGGCCGCGAGGTCTCCGGCGTGCGGCTCGAGTTCGAGGCGGGCAAGGTGGTCGGGGCGAGCGCCGAGCGCGGCGAGGACTACCTGATCGCCCTGCTCGACACCGACGAGGGCGCCCGCCGCCTCGGAGAGCTCGGGATCGGCACCAACTACGGGATCGACCGCGGCACCCGCGAGGTCCTGCTCGACGAGAAGATCGGCGGCACCGTCCACATGGCCGTCGGCACCGCCTACCCCGAGTCCGGAGGAGTGAACGAGTCCGCTGTCCACACCGACCTGGTCTGCGACCTCCGTCTCGGCGGCAAGCTCGAACTCGACGGCGAGGTGATGCAGGAAGACGGCAGGTTCGTCGTCTGACGCCGACTCACTGGTTTGGAATCGGCGACCCGGCGAGGAGGAAGAACCAGATCGTCAGCGCGAGGGCGGCCAGCATCACCGAGCCCATCAGGACCGCCTCGACCACGGTCACCGAGCTCTGGGCCGGGCCGGTGTCGCGCATGCTGCGCAGCCAGGTGGGTCGGATCGGGGCCAGGCGGTTGGTGCCGGTGATGCGAACGTAGAGGTTGTTGAGACGGCCGATCAGCCAGGCGTCGAAGAGGACCGTGGCGATGATCCCCACGGTGACCACGGCGTAGGGCCCGCCGCTCGGGAACTGGGTGTGGGAGACCTTGGAGGCGATGTAGACCCAGGCCAGCGGAATCGCCGTCCAGAGCGCGAAAGCGGCAAGCAGCATCGCCACGAAGACGGCGCCCGCGGCCAGTCCTCTGCCGGGACCCTGGGTGTCGGCGTCCGAGGTCATCTCCCTAGCTCATAGAATGGCAGGCGATGTCCGGGCACTCCAAGTGGTCTTCGATCAAACACAAGAAGGGCGCCGCCGACGCCAAACGCGGCAAGCTCTTCAGCAAGCTGGCGCGCGCGATCACGGTCGCCGCCCGTGACGGCGGCGGCGACCCCGACGGCAACCCGACCCTGGCGACGGCTATCCAGAAGGCCCGCGAAGCCTCGATGCCGAAGGACAAGATCCAGAAGGCGATCGACACCGGGACCGGCGCCGGCGCCGGCGGCGAGGCGATCGAACGGATCGTCTACGAGGGCTACGGGCCAGCCGGGGTCGCGGTCCTGGTCGAAGCCCTGACCGACAACCGCAACCGGGCCAGCGCCGAGATCCGCTTCGCCTTCTCGAGTCACGGCGGCAGTCTCGGCGAGCCCGGCTCGGTCGCCTGGATCTTCGAGAAAAAGGGAGCGATCGGCGTCGACGCCGATCGCTACAGCGAGGACGACCTGATGCCGGCGATCGACGCCGGGGCCGAGGACGTGCGCGAGGAGGGCGACCGGCTGCGGGTGCTCTGCGAGCCGGGCGACCTCACCGCGGTGCGCGAGACCCTCGAGGGGGCCGGGGTGGAGATCGTCTCCGCCGGCCTCGCGACCGAGCCCAAGAGCACGGTCGAGGTCAAGGGGCACGACGCCGAGCGGCTGCTGAAGCTGCTCGACGCGCTCGACGACCAGGACGACGTCGACGAAGTCTTCGCCAACTTCGACATTCCCGAGGACGTCCTCGAGCAACTCGCCGCCTGAGGTCGTCAGACCAAGCCAGAGCGTGCACGCCGACGAGCGAATAGCAGCGCTATTTGCGAGGAGGTGGGCGCGCTCTGGCGCCGCGTCAGACGGCCTCAGGAAGGCATCCGACCCCGACCCCAGAATCCCTCCTCATGCAAGTGGTGATGGGGATCGACCCCGGCGCAGCGAATTTGGGATTCGGCATCGTCCGGATCGAGGGCAACCACATGGTCGCCCTCGACGGCGGCGTGGTCGAGACGACGCCTGAGCAGCCGATGGAGCGGCGCCTGGAACGGATCCACGGCGCGCTCTCGGAGCTGATCGCCTGGCACGAGCCGAAGGCGATGGCGATCGAGGAGGTCTACTTCGGCAAGAACGTGCGCTCGGCGATGGCGGTCGGCCAGGCCACCGGTGTGGCGATGCTGGCGGCGGCGCAGCGCGGCATCGGCTGCTTCGCCTACACGCCGCAGGCGATCAAGATGGCGGTCTGCGGCTCCGGCGCCGCCGGCAAGCGACAGGTGCAGCGGATGGTCGGCACCCTGCTGGGGCTGCCCGAGCCGCCGACGCCGGACCACGCCGCCGACGCCCTCGCCGTGGCGATCTGCCACGGAGGCGGCAACGGCCACCGGGAGGCGGTCGCCGAGACCGCCGGCCCGGCCGCGGAGCGGCTCGCCGGATGATCGCCGCGGTCCGCGGAGAGGTGATGGTGCGGCGCGCCGACCACGTCGTGATCGACGCCGCCGGCGTCGGCTACCGGCTGGCGATCTCCTCCGAGACGCTGAAGGCGGTGCCGGCCACCGGCCGCGAGGCGTTCCTGCACGCCGAGCTGATCGCACGCGAGGACTCGCTCTCGCTCTACGGCTTTGCCTCGGAGGAGGAGCGGGACCTCTTCCTGATGCTGATCACGGTCAGCGGGGTCGGTCCGAAGGTGGCGATGGCCGCCCTCTCCGGCGGCACCTCCCGCGATCTGCTGCGGGCGATCGCGGCCGGCGACGCCAAACGCTTCCAGGCCGTGCCGGGGATCGGCAAGCGGACCTCGGAGCGGATCATCGTCGAGCTGCGTGAGAAGGTCGCCGGCGCCCTCGAGGAGGAGGTGGCGGCGGCCGTCACCGAGAGCGGCGACGCGCGCGCCCTCGCCCGCGACGGCCTCGTCAACCTCGGCTACGCGCCGCTGGAGGCCGAGCAGCTGCTGGAGGGCATGGACGGCTCCGACCCGCAGGAGCTGCTGGCGGGCGCGCTGCGCAAGGCCGGGTCGTCGCGGAGCACGGCGTGAGCGAGTCGCCGGATATCGGCGGCCGGCGGATCCGCACCCCGGGCATCGACGCCGACCCGATCCCGGTCGACGCCGAGGTCCGCGTCCACGACGCCCGTGCCGACGCGCCCGACGAGGACCTCGACCGCTCGCTGCGGCCGCCGACCCTCTCGGACTTCGTCAACCAGGCCCAGGTGACCGAGCAGCTGGCGATCTTCATCGAGGCGGCGCGGCGGCGCGGCGAGCCGCTCGACCACGTCCTCCTCGCCGGCCCGCCCGGCCTCGGCAAGACCTCGCTGGCGCACATCGTCGCCGCCGAGATGGGCGTGCCGATGGTGCAGACGGCCGGCCCGGCGCTCGAGCGCAAGGCCGACGTCGCCTCCTTCCTCACCGCCCTGGAGCCGGGCAGCGTCTTCTTCATCGACGAGATCCACCGCCTCGGCCGCGCCGTCGAGGAGACCCTCTACCCGGCGATGGAGGACGGCGAGCTGCCGGTCGTGCTCGGCCAGGGGGCGGGGGCGCGGACGGTGACGCTGCCGCTGCCGCCGTTCACGCTGGTCGGCGCCACCACCCGCTCCGGGCTGCTGACCACTCCACTGCGCGACCGCTTCGGCGTCTCCCACCGCCTCGAGCACTACACCCCCGAGCACCTGGCGACGATCGTCGAGCGCTCGGCGCGGATCCTCGAGGTCGAGATCGACGCCGACGGCGCCCACACGATCGCCTCCCGCTCGCGCGGCACGCCGCGAGTCGCCAACCGCCTGCTGAAGCGGGTCCGGGACTTTGCCCAGGTCAAGGGCAGCGGCGAGATCGGCGCCGAGGTGGCCGCTGACGCGCTGGAGATGCTGGAGGTCGACGCCGCCGGCCTCGATCGCGCCGACCGCGCCCTGCTCGACACCGTCGCGACCAAGTTCGGCGGCGGGCCGGTCGGGCTCTCGACCCTGGCGATCGCGATCGGCGAGGAGCAGGACACGATCGAGGACGTGCTCGAGCCCTATCTGCTGCAGCAGGGGCTGCTGAAGAGGACCCCGCGCGGCCGCGTGTTGACGCAGCGGGCCTACGACCATCTCGGCCTGGTTGCGCCCGAGGGCGCGGCGAGCCTCTTCTAGGCCGGCGACGCTAGCCTGTCGAGCATGCCGTTCTTCATCTGTCCCAACTGCGGGCATCGCGAAGTCAGCAGCGATCGCACCGCCGGCTTCAGCACCCGCCCCAAGGGTTGCTCGAAATGCGGCTTCGGCTTTGTCTTCGAATTACTCGACGATTATTATCCGGCGCCGAATGCCGCATTCTTCGTCTGTGACAAGGAGGGCCGCGTGATCGAGGCCGGCAAAGGCAGCTACGAACTGACCGGGCTGACCGACGAGGACGTGATCGGCCGGCCGATCAGCGAAGTCCTCGGCCTCGACTGGATCGACAAGGGAGACGGCGGCGAGAGCGCCGACACCAACGGCGACGGCGTCACCGACCCGATCGAGACCTCGCTGGAGTGGGGGGTGCGCTCGCTGAAGAAGCGCGTCTCCGTGAACGCCGAGGGCGACCTGCCCGCGCAGGCGGTGGCCGACGTCTTCCCCGCCTACGACGATGACGGCGGGCTGCTGCTCGTCCTCACCCCGGAGGGCTAGCGGGAATGGGCTCGAGGCGGAGGCACCTCTTCGTCCTGCTCTTCGTCCTCGGGCTGCTCGTGGTCTCGGGGATCGTCGTCGCCACCAAGGAAACGAAGCTCGGGCTGGACCTGCAGGGCGGGCTCGAGCTCGTCTACCAGGGCCAGCCGACCGGGACCGCGACCTCGGTCAGCGGCCAGGACATCGAAGACTCGATCGGCATCATCGAAAAGCGGATCAACAAGCTCGGCGTCTCCGAGCCCGAAGTCGCCCGCCTGGGGACCGACGAGATCACGGTCAGCCTGCCCGGTATCACCGACGCCAACCGCGCCGCCGAACAGGTGGGGACCACCGCGCAGCTCTACTTCTACGACTGGGAGACGAACCTGGTCGGGCCCGAGAAGGCGATCGGCGGGCAGCCCGGGCGCGAAGCGCCGAAAAAGGCCCTGAACGAATCGAAAAAGCGCTGGGAAGAAGCGGGCCGCAACGTAAAGAGCCAGGAGAGCCTGCAGCTGATCTACGCCGGCGCCTACCCGGACGCCTACTCGGCGGCGCTGCTGGCGGCCGAACAGGCACCGGTCGAAAACTGCACCAGCTGCTCGGTGGCGAAGCCGCGCTACTACCTGTTCGAAAAGGAAGCGCCGCACAAGCTCCTGGCCGGGCCGGAGCTGAAGAAGAAGGACCTCTACATCAGCCCCACGGGCAAGAAGCTGCCGAAGGACGGGATCGTCGTCGAGGTGCCGGCCGGCACCGTGCTCGTCTCCGAATACCCGACGGACGAATCGGGCAAGCTCGACGAAACCGCGCAGCCCGGCTGGTTCGTGATCAAGGACAAGCCGGCGCTCTCGGGCAACGACATCACCGAACCGCAGCAGAACTATGGCCAGTTCAACGAACCGATCGTCACCTTCGGCTTCACCGAAGGCGGCCGCGACGCCTTCCACGAAGTCACCCGCCAGATCGCCCAGCGGGGGCAGGCGCAGGCGCTGGGGCTGGTCTCCAACGAAGAAGCGGCGGCGCTGTCGGGGCACTTCGCGGTCATCCTCGACAACGAAGTCCAGACCCGTCCGATCATCAACTTCAAGGAAAACCCGGACGGGATCGACGGCCGCACCGGCGCCCAGATCTCCGGCGGCTTCAACGGCTCGCACGGGCTCGAAAAGGCACAGGAACTGGCGACGACGCTGCAGATCGGCGCCCTGCCGGTCAACCTGAAGCTGATCAGCGAGACCCAGGTCTCGGCGACGCTCGGGAGCCAAGCCCTTCACGACGGCATCAAGGCCGGGATCATCGGCCTCGCCCTGGTCGTCATCTTCCTGCTCTTCTACTACCGCTTCCTCGGCCTGATCGCCTCGGTCGCCCTCGGCGCCTACGGGGTGATCTTCTTCGCCCTGGTCAAACTGATCCCGATCACCCTGACCCTGCCGGGGATCGCGGGGCTGGTGCTGACGATCGGAGTCGCCGCCGACTCCAACATCGTCATCTTCGAGCGAATTAAGGAGGAGGTGCGGGCGGGGCGCTCGATGTCGGGCGCGATCGCGGCCGGCTACAAACGCGGGATCGCGACGATCATCGACGCGAACGTCGTCACCCTGCTCACCGCGTTCATCCTCTTCGTCCTCGCGACCGCCGGGGTCAAGGGCTTCGCCTTCGTCCTCGGCGTCGGCACGATCGTCTCGCTGCTGACCGCCGTGGTCTTCACCCAGGCGCTGCTCGGCAGCATGAGCCGCACGCGGCTGCTGCGCTCGCCGGCGGCGCTCGGGGCCACCGGTGAGGGCCGGAGCTGGCACTTCGACTTCATGGGGGCCAGCCGCTGGTTCTTCACCGTTTCCGGCCTGATCCTGCTGGTCGGGGCGCTGGCGCTGTCGACCAAGCAGCTCAACTTCGGCATCGATTTCGAGTCGGGGACGCGAATCACCGTGGCGCTGGAAAAGCCGACCAACGAGGAAGGGGTGCGCGAAGCGCTCGACTCGGCCGGGATCAGCGGCGAGTCGGTGCAGCAGGTCACCGACCCGAACTTCGGCTCCAACGTCTTCCAGATCCAGTCGCACCAGCTCCACCCGGGTGAGGTGAAGGAAGCCCAGGCCTCACTCGAATCCGACTTCGGGATCGTCGAAAACGGGTTCGACAGCACCAGCGTCGGGCCCACCTTCGGCCAGCAGGTGGCCAACAGCGCGCTGAAGGCGCTGATCTTCTCGCTGCTGGTGATCTGCGCCTACGTTGCGCTGCGGTTCGAGCCGAAGTTCGCGGTGCCGGTGCTGATCGCGTTGTTCCACGACATCCTGATCACGGCCGGTGTCTACTCGCTGACGGGGAAAGAGGTGAGCAGCGGGACCGTCGCCGCCTTCCTGACGATCTTGGGCTATTCCCTCTACGACACGATCATCGTCTTCGACCGAATACGAGAGAACATGCCCCGGATGCCGCGGGCGGCGTTCTCCCAGATCGTCAACCGCTCGATGAGCGAGGTGCTGAACCGGTCTCTGGCGACCAGCTTCTCGACCCTGCTGGCGGTCGTCTCGCTGCTGATCTTCGGCGGCGCGACGCTGCAGGACTTCGCCTTCGCGATGCTGATCGGGATCGCCTCGGGCACGTACTCCTCGATCTTCATCGCCTCGCCGGTCCTGACCGCCTGGAAGGAACGCGAGCCGGGCTTCGTGCGGCGGCGCCTGCGGATCGTCGAGGCCGAGGGCAGCGTGCCGGCCTTCGCCGACGACATCCAGGTGGCGAAGCTGGGCCCCGACGAGGAGACCGAAGCCGAGATCGCGGCCGAGGGCGGGGAGGCCGAGGCCGCCCGCCCGGCCGTCGCCACCGCCGAGCGCCCGAGCGAGGGCAATGGCGGCGACCCGGTGGCGTCCGGCCCCGACCCCGCCTCGGTCGAGCGCCGCGAGCGCAACGCCGAGCGCAAGGCCCGCCGTCAGGCCCGGCGCAAACACGGGAGGAAGCGATGAGAGGGGAGGCGGCCTGATGGCTCTGCTGGTCTGGTTCACGATGGGCATCGCGCTCTGGCACTTCACCGTCTTCCTGCCGGAGCGCTTCTGGCAGGGCATCGTCGGCGCCTTCCTCGGCTCGGTGCTCGGGGCGATGGCCTTCGGGGCGATCGTCCTGGTTGCCACCGGCAAGAGCGTCGGCGACACCGACCTCGGTACCGCCCTGGCGGCGGTTCCGGGGGTCGTGATCGGCCTCGGCATCGTCTACGCCATCGGCGTCCGCGCCGAGCGGCGGCTACTCGAATAGGCGGCGGGCGCCGCCCCTCGCTTCCGGGCATCCTCCGCCTTTCCGCGGCCCGGTTGCCGCCGCGTCGCTGCCTAGCCTGAGCCTGTGCCGGAATCCCCCCACGCATATGCAGCCGAGCCCTACTCCTACGCGGACGTGCGGGCCGTCGCCGACGGACTGCAGCTGAGCGAGCCGGTTGCGGTGACGCTGGTGCGACGCGGCTACAGGACGCCGCAGCAGGCGCGCGCCTTCCTCACCGCCGACGAGTCCCATCCGGCTTCGGCCTTCGACTCGATGGCGGCGGTGGTGGAGCAGATCGGAGCGGCGATCGCGGCCGGCCGGCGGATCACCGTCCACGGCGACTTCGACGTCGACGGGGTCTGCGCGACGGCGACGATGGTCTCCACCCTGCGCGGGCTCGGCGCCGATTGCGACTGGCTGATCCCCGACCGGATCGCCGACGGCTACGGCCTCAGCGCCGGCAACGTCGAGCGGCTCGCGGCCCGCGGCACCTCCTTGCTGCTGACCGTCGATTGCGGCATCACGGCGGTGGAGGAGGTGCGGCTCGCGCAGGGGCTGGGGATGGAGGTCGTCGTCACCGACCACCACCAGCCCGGCGACGAGCTGCCCGCCTGTCCGATCCTGCACCCGGCCGTGAGCGGCTACCCGTTCGAGCACCTCTGCGGAACCGCGGTTGCCTGGAAGCTGGCCGGCGCGCTGAATGCCGCCGTCAATACCGACCTGGACCTTGTTGCCCTTGCCACCGTGGCGGACGTCGTGCCGCTGGTGGGGGAGAACAGGGCGCTGGTGAAGAAGGGACTGGCGGAGATGCGGCGGGCGCGGCGGCCGGGGCTGCGGGCGCTGATGGCGGCAGCGAAATGCGATCCGAACCAGCTGGACGAGAGCGACCTCGGCTTCCGCCTGGCGCCGCGGATCAACGCGGCCGGGCGCCTCTATCGGGCCGACGCCGGCGTCGAGCTGCTGCTGACCGAGGACGAGGGGCGGGCGGAGCAGATCGCGGCCGAGCTGAGCCGGGCCAACTCCGAGCGGCGGGCGGCCGAGCGCGAGGTCGACACCGCTGCCGAGGCGGCACGGCGGGAGCTGTGCGACGAGCTGCGCGAAGCCCCGGGCCTGGTGCTGGCTGGTGTGGCCTGGCACCCCGGTGTGATCGGCATCGTCGCTTCGCGGCTGGTCGAGCGCCACCATCGCCCGGTGGTCGTCGTCTCCCTCGACGAGGAGGGGGGAGGGCGGGGCTCGGGCCGCAGCATCCCAGACTTCGACCTGCTGGCGGCGCTCGAGGCCTGCTCGGAGCACCTGGTCAGCTTCGGCGGCCACCGCGCCGCCGCCGGGCTCTCGCTGCGCGCCGAGGACCTCGACGCCTTCCGGGCCGCCTTCGCTGCCCACGCCGGCTCCATGCTCGGGCCGGACGACCTGCGCCGGACCGAGCGCTTCGACGCCCTGGTCGGCGGCGTCGGGCTGGGGCTGGAGCTGGCCGAGGAGCTCGGCCGGCTCGCCCCGTTCGGGATGGGCAATCCCGGCGTGCGGCTGATGGTCCCCTCGGCCCGGGTCACCGACGTGCGCACGATGGGCGAGGGCAAGCACGCCCGCTTCAGCCTCCACAGCGGCTCCCATCGGGCGCTCGGCGTTGCCTTCGGCCGCTCCAGCCTCGGGGTCGAGGACGAGGACCCCGTCGACGCCGCGGTGCGGCTCGAGGTCAACCACTGGAATGGCTCGGTCGAGCCGCGGGTGGTGCTCCGCGATCTGTATCCGCTCGAGGGGGACGCGGCGGAGGGGGTCGCCCACTCGTGCGAGTGCGACGACGCGGAGTGGTGGCAGCGCTTCCAGGTCGAGCTCGCACGCGAGCCGGGCGGGGAGCTTTCGTCAACCTGTGGTCTGCAAACGCGCCCCGCGAAGGAGGGACGAACGGCGATCGCCGGCGGTGGCTCGGCGGTGGCGCGGATCGCAGAGCTGGTCTCAAGCGGCGCCGGCGTGCTCGCGGTCTGCGCCGACGCCTCGCGGCGGGCGACGCTGGCCAGCGGGGCGACCGGCCTGGCCCGGTTCAACGGCGGCGGCGGGCGGGTCGCCTGCTCGCGCTGCGGATCGCCGGCACTGGACGGAGTCGCGGCGCAAGGGGTCGGTGGACTGGCGCTGACCGACTACGCGACGCTGGAGCGGCGCGGATCCAGCGTCACGGAGGAGTTCGAGCACGTCGTTCTCGTCGACCCGCCACCGTCGGAGCGGTCCGAGGCCCTCGCCTCGCTGCCATCGTTGGATGGCGGCGGCCGGGCATCCGACGTCCCCGGTGCCCGCAGCGGCGGCGACCGTGACGAGGCCCCCGCGGCGGGCTTTCTCCACTTGCCCTGGGGAGACGCGGAGCGCGACTTCGCGATCTCGGTGCTGGAGGCCGAGATGCCCTCCCGCAACACGATCGCGGCCGTCTTCCGCGCCCTGCGCGAGGCTGGCGAGGCGAGCGGTCCGGCGCTGCGTGAGGCCCTGGCCGGGAGCGGTCCCCATCGGCTGGCGCCCGAGACCGCAGCCCGCTGCTTCCGCGTCCTGCACGAGGTCGGCCTGCTCCGCGGCGAGCCCAGAGGCGGCGAGGGAACCGTCGGGGTCGTATCCTCAGAGAGGACCGAACTGGAGCGCTCGGCGGCGTTCCGGGCATACAGCGAAGAGCACGCGGAGGCAAGGCGATTCCTCGAAAGACCCAAACCGCAGTAGAGCACTCCGAGCTTCTCGGCGACCTGTTCGCCGTGGTCGAGGAGTTCGACTCGGCGCCGAGCGCCCACGGCGACGGCGCCACCGCGACTGCGGTGGCCGTGGCGACGATCGACCGCGCCAAGGTCGAGCGCGCCTTCGATTTCGCCTGCGACCGCCATGCCGACCAGCGCCGCTACTCGGGCGACGAGTTCATCACCCACCCGGTCGGGGTGGCGCAGATCTGCGCCGGGATGCGGCTCGACACCGAGACGCTGTGCGCCGCGTTGCTGCACGACACCGTCGAGGACACGAGCGCCAGCCTGGAGGAGATCCGGGCCGAGTTCGGCGAAGAGATCGCCCAGCTGGTCGACGGCGTCACCAAGCTGACGGGGATCACCTTCGAGAGCCGCGACGAGCGTCAGGCCGAGAACTACCGCAAGATGATGGTGGCGATGGCCACCGACGTCAGGGTGATCCTGATCAAGCTGGCCGACCGCCTCCACAACATGCGGACCCTGGGGGCGCTGCCGAAGCAGAAGCAGCTGGCGAAGTCGCACGAGACGCTGGAGATCTACGCGCCGCTCGCCCACCGGCTGGGGATCCACGCGATCAAGTGGGAGCTGGAGGACCTCGCCTTCGCCACCCTGCACCCGCGCAAGTACGCGGAGATCAAACAGCTGGTCGCCCAGCAGCGCGATGAGCGCGAGAGCTACGTCTCCGACGCCGGCCAGTTCCTCTTCGAAGAGCTGGAGCAGGTGGGGATCGAGGCCGAGATCTCCGGCCGCGCCAAGCACTTCTACTCGATCTACACGAAGATGGCCAAGAAGGGCCGTGAGTTCAACGAGATCTTCGACCTGACGGCGATGCGCGTGATCGTCGGCTCGGTCAAAGACTGCTACGGCGCGATCGGCGTCATCCACTCGCTGTGGAAGCCGCTCCCGGGCCGGTTCAAGGACTTCGTCGCGATGCCGAAGGCCAACATGTACCAGGCGCTGCACACGACGGTGATCGGCCCCGAGGGCAAACCGCTGGAGATCCAGATCCGGACCGACGAGATGCACAAGTTGGCCGAGTACGGGATCGCCGCCCACGTCGCCTACAAAGAGGGCGGGGCGCAGGACCCGAAACGGGAGAAGATGACCTGGCTGCGACAGCTGGTCGAGGCCGAGGGCGAACAGGACCCGGCCGAGTTCCTCGAGTCGCTCAAGGTCGACCTGTTCGAAGACGAGGTCTTCGTCTTCACGCCGAAGGGTGAGGTGAAGAACCTCTCCGCCGGCTCGACCCCGCTCGACTTCGCCTATGCCGTCCACACCGACGTCGGCCACAGCTGCGTCGGCGCCAAGGTCAACGGCAACATCGTGCCGCTGCACTACCAGCTGCGTTCGGGCGACATCGTCGAGGTGCTGACCGCGAAGCAGAAGCGAGGCCCGTCGCTGGACTGGCTGAAGCTGGTGCGGACCAGCCGCGCCCGCAACAAGATCCGCGCCTGGTTCAAAGAGGAGCGCCGCGAGGACGCCGAGCGCGACGGCCGCGAGGGCCTCGAGGAGGCGCTGCGCAAGCGCGGGCTGCCGATGCAGAAGGTGGCCGGCTCGCCGCTTCTCGCCGACGTGATCCGCGAGATGGGCTACCGCAAAGGGACGGACTTCTACATCGCCCTCGGTCAGGGCAAGGTCTCGACCAAGACCGCCGCCAACAAGCTGATGCAGCGGCTGAAGGCCGGCGAGGCGGTCGAGGAGGAGCCGGGCGCGTTGACCGCCGGCCGCGAGGACCGCGTCCGGCGCACCAAGGACGCCTCCAACTACGGGATCGTCGTCAAGGGCGTCGACAAGGTCGCGGTGCGGCTGGCCAAGTGCTGCCGGCCGGTGCCCGGCGACGAGATCGCCGGCTACGTCTCGCTGGGGCGGGGAATCACGATCCACCGCACCGACTGCCGCAACGTCAAGGCGCTGAAAAAGGCGCCGGAGCGCTTCGTCGAGGTCGACTGGGAAGGCGAAAACGAGTCCTCCTACCGGGTCGAGCTGCAGATCGACGCCTACGACCGCACCCGCCTGCTCGAGGACCTGGCGCGGACCTTCTCGGAGGCCGGGATCAACATCATCAATGCCACCTGCACCACCAACCACCCGATGGTGAAGAACCGGTTCGTGGTCGAGGTCGGCGACACCGAGCAGCTCAAGAACTGCATCTCGCGCCTGCGCAACGTCGAGTCGGTGTTCGACGCCTACAGGCTGACCCCCGCCCCCTGAATCGCGATGCCCGAGGCACCCCTCATTGTCGCCGTCACCGGGCCGACCGGGGAGGTGGGGCTCTCGCTGCTGGCGGCGCTGGACGCCGATCCCGCGGTCGGCGAGGTGCGGGGGATGGCGCGGCGGCCGTTCGAGCCTGAGCGCGAGGGCTGGGAGAAGGTCGCCTACCGGCGCGGCGACGTGCTCGACCGCGGCGCCCTGGCGGTGCTCTTCGACGGCGCCGACGTCGCCGTCCACCTCGCCTTCTCGATCTTCGGCGATCGCGAGCAGAGCCGCCGGGTCAACCTCGAGGGCAGCCGCAACGCCTTCGAAGCCGCCGCGGTCGCCGGTGTCGGGCGGCTCGTCTACACCTCGTCGGTCGCCGCCTACGGGTTCCACGCAGAGAACCCGCAGCCGCTCACCGAGGAGGTTCCGGCGCTCGGCAGCGAGGGCTTCTACTACTCCGCCCAGAAGGCCGAGCTGGAGGCGGTGCTCGATGAGACCCTGACCGGGAGCGGGGTGGACGCCTACGTCTTCCGGCCCTCGATCGTCGCCGGCCCGCGGGCGCCGATGCTGATCCGCAAAGTCGTCGAGGCGACCCGCCTCGGCGACCCGCTGCCGTTGGCCCGCAGGCTGATCGGCCGCCTGCCCCTGGTGGCCCCGATCCTGCCCGACCCGGGGGTGCCGATCCAGCTCGCCCATCACGACGACGTCGCCCGTGCGCTCGCCGCGGCGGTCGTGGGGGGCGGGCCTCCCGGCGCCTACAACCTCTGCGCCGAGGGCACCGTCGGCCTCGGCGACGTCGCTCACGCGATCGGCTGGCGCTCGGTACCCGTCCCGGGTCGGGCCGCTGGCCTCACCGCCGCGGCCGTCGAGCGCCTCGCCTTCCTCTCGCCGCAGCTGGAGTGGGCGACGGCGCTGCGCACCCCGGTGATGATGGACGCCGGCAAGGCCCGCCGCGAGCTCGGCTGGGTGCCGCGCTTCGACGCGGCGGAGACGCTTCTGCAGACCGCAGTGGGCGCCCGCGAGGACGGCCTCCTCGACTAGCGGAACGGGTTCGGTCAGGCGATGATCGTCAGCGCACCGGGCTCCGCCCGCAGCTCGACCCGTGTGCGTTCGCCGATGTAGTCGCCGTCGACCTGGAGCGGGAAGGGGCGCCGCGCTCCGTCCTTGTCCTCGGAGATCGACTCGACCGAGGCGCGGAGGACGTCGTCGAACGGGACGACCTGGCGGTGTCCGACGGCGGTTCGCTTGCCGCTGAGCAGGCGGCTGACCAGGGTCGGCATGTCGCGTTGGGCCGCCCGCTTGAGCACCGCCATCGAGAGCGTCCCGTCGTCGATCGCGATTCCCTCGCAGACGCGAATCGGTTTGCTGGCGAAGTAGGTGAGCGGGTCGGCGTTCTGACTGACGGCGGTGACGCCCTCGACCGGCTCGTGGCCCTCGACCTTGACCCGCACCCGGGTCGGGTTGAGCAGGTACTTGCGGTAGAAGCCGGAGATCCCCGCCCAGCTGTAGTACCAGGGCCCGGCCCGGTGCTTGAGCTGCGGGTGTTCGTCGACCCGCCGCACCACCGTGGCGTCGATCCCGGCCCCGCAGGCGAAGACGAAATGGCGCTCGTCGACCCGGCCGAGGTCGATCCTGCGCGGCTGCCAGTCGTCGGCCAGCGAGAGCAGGTGCTCGGTCGCGTCGACGACGTCGGTGGGGATCCCCAGTATCCGGCAGACGACGTTGGTCGAGCCGCCGGGCAGGATCGCCACCGGGACATCGGACCCGGCCAGCCCGTTCGCCACCTCGTTCAGCGTCCCGTCGCCGCCGAAGGCGACGACCACGTCGTAGCCGCCGTCGCGCGCCTCGCGCCCGATCTCGGTCGCGTGGTTCTGCGCCTGAGTGGAGACCGCCTCGACGTCGAAGCGACCCTGAAGCGCGTAGACGACCAGGTTGCGCAGCCGGTCAGACACCGTCTTCGCGTACGGGTTGACGATGATCAGCATCCGCTTCTTGTGCGGCTTGCGGTGGAGGCGGTCGCGGAGTTTGGCGTTCATCGGTCTTCTGCGCCGGGCCACGCCGGACAGGGACCCGGCAGGCCCGCGGGGACGCCGCAGGCTATCCCGATTCGGCACCCGAGGGCAGCGCTGGCGCCTCGCTTGCAGTCAAGCCTGCTGGCCGGATGTCTGATTGTTCGGTGTGGCCCCTGCCCCTTACTGTTGCGCGCTCGCTCCGTGTTCGCCAAGGCCGACCAGACGCAGCAGGAGAGGCTGGGGGACTGCCCGCCGCCGCCCACCGGGGTCTCTGGTTGGTACCCCGACCCCCTGGGCAGCACCGGCGAGCGCTACTGGGACGGCTCCTGGCGGGAGGGCGTGAAGGCTGCTCGGGCGCGGCTGGAGCGCGACGTGGTCGAGAACGGCGCCGGCCCGGCCCGGCGCCTGGGCCGCCTGCGTCGCCGGCCGACCCTTACCGTGCCCCCGCTGAGCAGGGGGGCGCGTGAACAGCGGGCCCGGGAGCGGGAGCGGGAGCGGCAGGATCTGCTGACCGAGGCGGCCCGCCAGGCCTTTCTCCGGACCCCGGCCGGCCGGGCGCGGGTCGCCTTCGAACGCGGCCAGCGCCACTTCCAGTACTCGCTCGACGTCGACCAGATGCGCCCGATGGCGGTCCCGGGCCGGCTCGGCTCACCCGCCGTCGAGACGCTCGATCCCGTCGACGTCCTCAACTCCGTCGCCGCCGAGGGCTGGAAGCTCATCACCGGCAAGTTCATCCACGTCGAGACGCGTGGGGGGCTGGTCGGCTGCTACCTGTTCAAGCGCTCCCAGAAGCGGCGCGAGCGGATGAACGACCCGTGGCTGTCCGAGTCCATACCCGCCGCGGCGGCGGGGCCGCACAGCTGAAGGCCCCCTTGCAGCCGCGGCGCGCTCAGGTGGCCGCCTCGTAGCGGATCACGCTGCCGTCGTCGGCTTCGCGCACGCGACCCTCGTTGACCAGCAGGTCGGCGTGGCCGATCACCTCGGAGAGGGTGAGAAAGGCCTGGGTGACGGCGACGTTGCCCCAGATCGCCTGCGCCAGCTCGTAGCCGGTGCGGGGGCGCTCGGCGATCAGCTTGAAGATCTTCTCCTTGCGGCGCTCGTGGGCGGCGAGGCGGGAGTCGATCAGCGCGACGTGGTCGGTGATCGGCTCGCCGTGGCCGGAGAGCACCAGCTCGGCCGGCATCTCGCGCGTCTTGCGCAGCGACTCGATGTAGGTGACGAGCGACTGGGTGCGGTGCTCGGAGCCGTCGAGCGGGCGGGCGATCAGGGGGTTGGAGGAGATGTGGGAGAGCAGGTGGTCGCCGGCGATCAGGATCCGCCGCTCCTCGTCCCAGAAGACCGTGTCGGAGGGGCTGTGGCCGGGTCGGTGCAGGGCCTGCAGGGTGCGGTCGCGCAGCGGCAGCGCCTGCCCGTCCTCGAGCGGCTTGGTCACGGTCACGTGCGAGCCCCAGCCGCGGAAGCTGCGGGAGACGCTCTGCAACGCCACCGTCACTTCCTCGGGGATGCCGTTGCGCAGCATCACCGAGACCGCGAAGGCATCCTCGAGCTCGGCGTCGTCCTCGAAGTTGGCCAGCCGCTCGGCGGCGGCGCCGAGGGCGGCGACCTCGGCGCCGGAGTGCTGGACGGCGATCTCGACCAGGCCGAGGTGGTCGATGTGCTGGTGGGTGACGATGATCAGACCGAGGTCCTCGAGCGTGTGGCCGTGGTGGCCGAGCTGCGTGGTCAGCTCGTCGAGGGCCTTGCCCGAGTTCGGGCCGACGTCGACCAGGGTCAGCGGCTCGTCCTCGATCAGGTAGCAGTTGACCCGCCCGACCGCGAAGGGGGTCGGTATCCGCAGGCAGTGGATCCCGGCCAGCGCCGCCTGCTCCAGCGCCCCCTCGGGGGTGAGCTCGCTCACGCCCGGATCAGCCCCAGGACCTCGTCGCGACGGCGCTCCATGTCCTCGCGCGAGACCAGCGACTCGAGGTTGAGCCGCAGCAGCGGCTCGGTGTTCGAGGGTCGCACGTTGAAGTGCCAGTCCTCGTAGTCGACCGAGATCCCGTCGAGGTGGGCGATCTTCCCGTCCGCGTAGCGCTCCCCGATCTCGGCCATCTTCGCCTCCTGGTCGGCGACCTCGGAGTTGATCTCGCCGGAGATGAAGTACTTCGAGCGGAACTCGTCGATCAGCTCGCCCAGGCCGCGGCCGTCGAGCGAGAGCAGCTCCAGCATCAGCAGTGCCGGGATCGTGCCCGAGTCCGCGTTCCAGAAGTCGCGGAAGTAATAGTGGCCGGAGACCTCGCCGCCGAAGACCGCGCCCTCCTCGCGCATTCGCGCCTTGAAGAAGGCGTGGCCGACCCGCGAGAGGTCGGAGTGGCCGCCCTCGGCGGCGATCAGGTCGGGGACGGCGCGGCTGGAGCGGGGGTCGTAGAGGATCGTCGCCCCCGGGTTCTTGCCCAGTACAGAGCGCGCCAGCAGGGCGCAGATGAAGTCGCCGTCGCAGAACTCGCCGCTGCCGTCGATGAAGAAGCAGCGGTCGGCGTCGCCGTCCCAGGCGATCCCGAGGTCGGCGCCGCTGGCGCGCACCCGGTCCATGATCATCTGCCGGTTCTCGGGCAGCAGCGGGTTGGGCTCGTGGTCGGGGAACTCGCCGTCGGGCTCGAAGTACATCCGCTCGAGGTCGAGGCCGAGCTTCTCCAGGATCGGCCCGACCATCGGCCCGGCCATCCCGTTGCCGCCGTCGACGACCAGCTTCATCGGCTTCACGTTGGCGGCATCGACGAAGGAGAGGGCGTGGGCGCGGTACTCGTCCCAGACGTCGACCTCCTCGAGCGAGCCGCCCCCGGGCGCGTGGCCGAGGCCGGCTTCGATCTCGGCCCGCACGTCGCCGATCCCGGCGTCGCCGGAGAGCGGCAGCGCCCCCTCGCGGACCAGCTTGACCCCGGTGTAGGCCTTGGGGTTGTGGGAGGCGGTCACCATCGCGCCGCCGTCGAGCTCGCGGGAGCCGACCAGGTGGTAGAGCATCTCGGTCGCGACCATGCCGGCGTCGAGCACGGTCGCGCCCTCGAAGATCATCCCGTCGCGCAGCTCCGCGGCCATCGCCGGCGCGGTCAGCCGCATGTCGCGGCCGAGGCCGATCCGCAGCTCCGCCGGCGACTTGCCCCGCAGCCGCCCGAGCACGCGGGCGAAGGCGCGGCCGATCGCGTGCGCGGTCGTCTCGTCCATCTCCGAGCCGTACAGGCCGCGGATGTCGTAGGCCTTGAAGATCCCGGCCGGGGCCAGGGGTGAGGTCTCGGTCAAAACGCCCCTTTCAGCGCCGCATAGCTCTGCTCGAGCGTCTGCGGCATCACTTTGGTGTCGGCGATCACCGGCATGAAGTTGTTGTCGCCGGCCCAGCGGGGGACGACGTGCATGTGGATGTGGTGCTCGACCCCGGCGCCGGCGATTCGCCCCTGGTTGCAGCCGACGTTGAAGCCGTGAGGCTCGTAGACGTCCTCGAGCCGCTGCATCGCCAGCTGCGCCAGCGCCATCATCTCGGCCAGGGTCTCGGCCGGGATCTCCTGCATGCGCCCGATGTGGTCGTAGGGCGCGACCATCAGGTGCCCGTTGGTGTACGGGAAGAGGTTGAGGATCACGAAGCAGCGCTCGCCGCGGTGGACGATCAGGTTCGCCTCGTCATCGCCCGCCGCCGGCTTGGCGCAGAAGATGCACTGCTCCTCGTTGTCCTTGGAGGCGTCCTTCACGTAGGCGAGGCGCCAGGGCGCCCAGATGCGGAAATTTGCCACAGACGCTCAGGCTATAGCCAACCGCGCCTGCGGAAGTAGAAGACCATCCCGACCAGGATCAGCCCCATCGCGCCGAGGATCACGAAGAAGTCGGCCAGGTTGTCCTGCCCCGGCACCCTGACGTTCATCCCCCAGATGCTGGCGATCAGGGTCAGCGGCAGGATCACGACGCTGATCGAGGTCAGCACGCGGAGGATGTCGTTGAGCCGGTGCGAGATCACCGACTCGTTGGTCTCCTCCAGCGCCTCCGCGACCTCCTTGTAGTTCTCGAGCATGTCCCAGATGCGCTCGTGGGAGTCGACGATGTCGTCGAAGTAGATCTCGAGGTCGAGGTCGATGGCGAGGTAGCGCTGCTTGACCTTCTCCAAGTCGCGCAGCACCGGCCGCTGCGGCCGGATGATCTTGCGGAAGTTGATGATCTCCTGCTTGACGTTGGAGATGTCGCGCACGACCTCCTCGGCGCGCTCTTCGAAGATGTCGTCCTCGAGCGCGTCGAGCTTGTTGCCGATCTTGCGCAGCATCGGGAAGCAGTAGTCGAAGCTGTCGTCGACGATGCGGTAGAGCAGGTGGCCCGAGCCGGGCGAGAAGAGCTGCTCGCGCACCTCCTCCTTGGTCCGGCAGCGCTCGAACAGGTACTCGATCGGCTGCAACGGCTGGTTGGGGATCGTCACCAGGTAGCCGGGGCCGACGAAGAGGTCGAGCTCGCCGGTGCCGAGGCGGCCGACGGTGCTGTCGAAGACCGGCAGGTGCAGGACGATGAACAGGTAGTCGTCGTAGACGTCGATCTTCGGCCGCTGGTTGCGCGAGAGCACGTCCTCGAGGTCGAGGGCGTGAAAGGCGAAGTGCTCCTCCAGCCAGGCGCGCTCGAGCGCGCCTGGGCGCTCGATGTTGACCCAGCGCAGCCCGCTGGCTTCGATCTGCTCGACGTTCGGAGTCTGCGGCTCAGGCGCCGGCGGCGCCGAGACGAAGTCTCCGCGATGGGAAGACCGGCGAAGCCGTGGTTTCGGAAGGTTCGGCATCGCCAGGGGTCGCCATCTCGTCGCGCAGTGGATTCATCGTCGGCAGACAGGTTAGCCGCATCGCTCGGGAAAAATGGCCGCAGGCGTGCCTGGTAGGCTTCTCCCAACATAAGCGCCACATCTAGAGGGGTGGAGGGACTGGCCCAGTGAAGCCCCGGCAACCACCTCGGACCTCGGTCCGGGGGGAGGTGCCAACTCCAGCAGGCCGCGAATTCGACGATTTCGCGCCTGGAAGATGTGGGGGACGTCCGATCGGACCTCTGCCCCACGGATGGCAGAGGTTTTTTCGTAGCAAGCGAAATGAGGATCGGATGTCAATCGAAAGCCTGAAGTGCAAGGAGTGCGGCACCGCCTACGAGTTGGGTGCCAGCTATTACTGCGAAAACTGTTTCGGACCGCTCGAGGTCGCCTACGACCACTCCGACCTGGACGCGGTCGAGGCCAAACGGCGGATCCAGGCGGGGAGCCAGGGCATCTGGCGCTACGCCGACTTCCTCCCCTTCGAGGGACGCCCGGGCGACCCGCTCGAGCCGGGGATGACGCCGCTCGTGCGCGCCGACCGCCTCGCCGAGCGGCTCGGGCTCGAGGCCGAGCTCTGGGTCAAGAACGATGCCGCCAACCCGACCCACTCCTTCAAGGACCGGGTCGTAGCGGTCGCCGTCGCCAAGGCCCGCGAGCTGGGTTTCGAGACCGTCGCCTGTGCCTCGACCGGCAACCTCGCCAACGCCGTCGCCGCCCACGCGTCCGCGGCCGGCCTCGAGTCCTACGTCTTCGTCCCGTCCAACCTCGAGGAGCAGAAGCTGCTGGCGACGGGCGTCTACGGCACCAACCTGGTCGGCGTCCGCGGCAACTACGACGACGTCAACCGGCTCTGCACGCAGCTGGCCGAGACGCGCCCGTGGGCCTTCGTCAACGTCAACCTGCGCCCCTACTACGCCGAGGGCTCCAAGACGCTCGCCTACGAGACCGTCGAGCAGCTCGGCTGGGAGCTGCCGGACCGGGTGGTCAGCCCGATCGCCTCCGGCTCGCTCTTCACCAAGCTCGGCCGCGGCTTCCAGGAGTGGCTGGACATCGGGCTGGTCGAGGGCTCGCAGCCGATCTTCCACGGCGCCCAGGCGCAGGGCTGCAGCCCGGTCGCCACCGCCTTCGCCGAAGGCTGGGACGTCTGCAAGCCGCAGCGGCCCGACACGATCGCCAAGAGCCTGGCGATCGGCGACCCGGCCGACGGCCCCTATGCGGTCGAACATGCCCGCAGGACGGGCGGCGGCATCGACGCGGTCAGCGACGCCGAGATCCGCGCCGGGATCCGGCTGCTGGCCGAGACCACCGGCATCTTCACCGAGACCGCCGGCGGCGTCACCGTCGGCGTCCTGCGCAAGCTGGCCGAACGCGGCGAGATCGCCGCCGGCGAGCGCGTCGTCGTCTACATCACCGGCGAGGGGCTGAAGACTCTCGACGCCGTCCGCGATACGTTCCAGATGCACGAGATCGACCCCGACCTCGACAGCTTCGAGGCCGAGTTCCGCCAGGAGGTAGCCGTCTGATGGCAGTCACCGTGAAGATCCCGACCCAGCTGCGCGCCGCCACCGGCGGCCAATCCGAGCTCGAAGTGGCCGGCTCGACCGTCGGGGAGGCGCTCGACGCCGTCTTCGACGCCCACACCGAACTGCGCTCCCGGATCACCCAGGACGGCGACCTGCGCCGCTTCGTCAACGTCTACGTCTCCGGCGAGGACATCCGCTTCCAACAGGGTCTCGAGACCTCGATCAACGACGGCGACGAGGTAACCATCCTCCCGGCCGTGGCGGGCGGCTGAGCGCTGCCGACTTTGACCCCGCTGGGGTGGGGTCGAACTCCGATGCGATGAGACCACCCGTGGTCATCCTCTGCGGCGGGCGCGGGACCCGCTTGCGGGAGCGGACCGAGTCGGTTCCGAAGGCGGTGGCCGAGCTCAACGACCTCTGGGCCGCCGGCCAGGCTCCCTGGCGGATCTGGGGCGCGACGCCGGCGGAGGCGCGTTGAAGCGGGCGCTGGTCACCGGCGGGCACGGCTTCGTCGCCTCCTGCCTGGCGCGGGCGCTGCTCGAGCGCGGCGACGCCGTGACCGTGCTGGACTTGCCGCCGCCGCCGCTGTCCGGGCTGCACCTGCAGGGGGTCGCAGCCGAGGTGGACCTGGTGGAAGGGGACGTCCGCGACCACGCCCTGGTCGGGGCGACGATCGGCGCCGGCGAGTTCGACTCCGTTTTCCATCTCGCCGCCCAGACCCTCGTCGGGCCGGCGATGGTCGATCCGACCCGGACCTTCGAGGTCAACGTCCGCGGCACCTGGACCCTGCTCGAGGCCTGTCGCGCGGCTGACGTCCCGGCCGTCGTCGTCACCTCCTCCGACAAGGCGTACGGCCCCAGCGAGGAGCTGCCCTACCGCGAGGAGATGCGACTGGCGCCGGCCTCGCCCTACGAGGCCAGCAAGGCGGCCGCCGACGCGATCGCGCTCAGCTACCGCCCCGCCTACGGGCTGCCGGTCGCGGTGACCCGCTTCGCCAACATCTACGGCGGCGGCGACCTCAGCTTCTCCCGCCTCGTCCCGGAAACGATCGCCGCCGTGCTCGACGGGCGCCGCCCCCAGATCCGCTCCGACGGCAGCCCCGAACGCGACCTGCTCTACATCGACGACGCGGTCGCCGCCTATCTCGCGGTCGAGCGCGCGGTCGGAGCCGGTGGGCCGGGCGCCGGGGAGGCGTTCAACGCCGGCGGCGAGCGCCCCTACGCGGTCGCCGAGATCCTCGAGACGATCTCGGCCGTGGCAGGCGGCGGGCTCGACCCCGAGTACCACGGCAGCGGCAGCCCGGCCGGGGAGATCGACCGCCAGTACGTCGACTCGACGAAGCTGCGCGAGATCACCGGCTGGCGCCCGGCGGTGACGCTGCGCGACGGTCTGATCCGGACCCTCGACTGGTACCGCGGCCACCCGGAGGTTCGGCCGAGGTAGGGCGGCATTAGGCTCACCTGCCATGTGCGGGCGCTTCACGGTTACCACCAAGGACACGAAGAAGATCGCCGACCGCTTCCAGACCGAGCTGGAGAAGGCGCTGCAGCGAGGCGGGGGCGGCGATGGGGCGCCGGCGGCGAGGGAGAGCGCGAGCGACCGGGTGGCTGCGAGGGAGAAAGCGCCCCCCGGCCTGGGCCGCTTCAACGTCGCCCCGACCCAGGAGATCCTCGTCGTGCGCTCCTCGCCGGACCCCGAGGAGGCCGCCCGCGGCGAGCGCGAGGCGCGGCTGATGCGGTGGGGATTGGTGCCGCGCTGGGCCAAGGACCTCAAGGTCGGGTACCGGATGATCAACGCCAAAGCCGAGAACCTCACCGCCAGCCGGGCCTACGGCCCGTTGGTCGGCAAGTACCGCCACCGCTGCCTGATCGTCGCCGACGGCTTCTACGAGTGGATGAAGGCCGAGGACCCGAAGCAGCCGCGCCAGCCCTGGCGCTTCACCGTCGACGGCGGCGAGCCCTTCGCCTTCGCCGGGCTCTGCACCCGCAAGGAGTGGGAGGACGCCGGCGATCGCGGCTTCGACGACGGCTGGCTCTACAGCGCCACGATCGTCACCACCGAGCCCAACGAGCTGGTCGCCCGGGTCCACGACAGGATGCCGGCGATCCTCTCCGGGCCCGAGGCGGAGGCCGCCTGGCTGCGCCCCGACCTCGGCGCCGAGGACGCGGTGGCGATGTGCGGCCCGCTTGAGGCCGGCCGGATGCAGAGCGCGCCGGCAAACCCGAAGCTGAACAAGGTGGGGAAGGGGACGGCCGAGGGACCGGAGCTGCTCGTCGCGCCGTAGGAGCGCCGCTATTCGGCGATCGCTTCGGAGCGGTGCGGGAGGGAGCCGTGGGTGCGCACCGTCGCCGTGCCGGCACTGGTGGTGAGGGTGCAGGCGATCCGTGCCGCGGGGATCGACGTCGACTTCCAGACACTGGCGAAGGGAAGGTCGAGCGTCCGCGCCGGTGGGCCGGAGGGGAGGAACCATTCCCAGCGCTCGTCGCCGACCTTGTATTCGGGCCATTCGACCTTGATTCCCTTGACGGGCGCGAAGCCGTCCTGGAAGAGGTCTTCGAATTCGAGCACGGCGAGGTTGTCGTTGTGGGAGCTGAACTGGGCGAGGACGACTTCGGGGACCTTCTGTTCGATCAGTTCTTCGCTGGAGCGCGGATAGGAGGCGCGGGAACCGGGAGTCTGGGCCACTTCGGTCCCCTGCGGGACCTTGGTCGAGCAGCGGATCCTCCCGCTTCCGACCGGCGAGCCGGCGTCGATCTTCAGCGTCGCGGCCGTCCGGTAGAGCGCGTAGCCGCTGAAGTTGGTCCCGGTGCTGCGGATCCCGCCTTCGGTCAGCTGCACGGTGCCGCCGCCACCCGGCACCGGAACCCGCTTCGAGTCCGGCAGCGGCGTCGTCTGCACCCATTCGAGCTGGGCGGCGGCGCCGCCGGACGGGGACGAGGCGGCCACGGCGGCGACCACGCAGGCCAGCAGCCCGACCGCGACCACGATCAGGGCCGCGCGGGGGACGCGGTCCTCGGGCCTCTCGCTGCGCAGCTTCAGGTTGCCGAACCTCACCAGCGCGACAGTATTGAATCCGCCACAGACGCGATCCGGCCCCCGACATCATCCGCAACAGGTACCGTGTAGGTATGGCTGAGAAGGTGACGACGCTGAAGGCGGCTACGGTCGAGTCCGGAACGGCGATCGTTCACGGCCGCTCCGTCAACTACGTGCAGGCCGGATCGGGGCCGGTGTTGCTGCTGATCCACGGCATGGCGGGCAACGCCGAGAACTGGCGCGGAGTGATCGAGCCACTGGCTCGCGCCCACACGGTGATCGCCCCGGACCTGCCCGGACACGGGCTCTCGGAGCCTGGCGGTGGCGACTACTCGCTCGGTGCCCTGGCGGCCGGGCTGCGCGACCTGCTGGTCTCGCTCGGGCACGACCGGGCGACGCTGGTCGGGCACTCGCTCGGCGGCGGCATCGCGATGCAGTTCTCCTACCAGTTCCCCGAGATGGTCGAGCGCCTCGTCCTCGTCTCCAGCGGCGGCCTCGGTCCCGAGGTGAGCCTGATCCTGCGCGCCGCCGCGCTCCCCGGCGCCGACCTCTTCATCGCCGCCACCGCCGGCGCCGGGCAGAAGGTCGGCTCGGCGGTCGGCCGGGGGCTGGGCGCGTTCGGGCTGCGCCCCAACGCCGACGTCGCCGAGGTCGCCCGTGGCTACGGATCTCTCTCGGACCCGCATCGCCGCGCCGCCTTCCTCGCCACCCTGCGCTCCGTCGTCGGAACCAGCGGCCAGCGCGTCGCCGCCGTCGACCGCCTCTACTTGGCGGAGGCGCTGCCGGTGATGATCGTCTGGGGCTCGCGCGACCCGATCATCCCCGTCTCCCACGGCGAGGCGGCCCACGAGACCGTCCCCGGTAGCCGCCTGGAGATCTTCGACGACGTCGGCCACCTGCCCCAGCTGGAGGAGCCGGGCCGCTTCGTCGCCGTCCTCGAGCGCTTCCTCGCCGAGACCGAGCCCGCGGAGTTCGACCGCGAGCAGTGGCAGGCGATGTTCAAGACGGCGTAACCGCGGGAGGAGGTCGGCGCCCCCTCACTCGGGCCCTCGCGGGCCCGTCTCCAGATCGGGGCGGCGACCCCGAACTCCTTGCGGAGCCCGGGGCCCTCGCCGAGGTCGTCAGAGCCTCAGACCGCCGGGGCCGGAGGGGGCGGGGGCGGCGTCGCCGCGGGGGGGACGGGCTTCGCCGCCTCGAGGCCGATCGGCGGGTAGTCGTCGGTGAGGAAGGCGATGTAACCGGCGGTGCGCGCGTAGAAGCCGTTGACGTAGGTGAAGATGCTGTTGACCGCCTCCGGCAGGTAGCCGCGGAAGACGATCGTCAGCCAGGCGACCATCGCGGCGCCGGTCTGCAGGTAGCTGACGCCGAGGTAGATCACGATCTCCAGCGGGATCACCAGGATCAGGCGGAAGAAGGCCTTGAGGCGACTCTGGCGCTCCGGCCGTGGGGCGAAGTTGACGCGGATCGGGTAGCTGGGGTCGTCGGCGAGCCCGAACGGGGGCCATGCGTCGGTCTGCAGGTAGCCCCAGGCGGAGACGCGGACGCAATAGCGGATCACCCCGGAGTTGAACTCGTAGAGCCATTCCGGGTAGCGGCCGAGGATGATGATCGCGATCCAGGCGAATAGGTGGGTGAAGATGAAGGCGATCAGATAAACCACCATCACGATCACCCATGGGATCACGAGGATGAACCGGAAGAAGGTGGTCCATCGGTTGGGCGCCGGGTTGAAATCGGCTTCGTAGCTGATCGGATACATGACTCCCCTTTCCTGTACGTGGCCCGAAGCGGACCCGTGGTCAGCCTAACCCCGGCCTCGGAGCGAAGTCCACCCGCGCCGGTCAATAACCTGTCGGCTCCGATGGCGCCCCAGACGACCGAGACCAGCCAGATTCCCGCCGCCCTGAAGCCCGCCGACGGCCGCTTCGGCTGCGGCCCTTCGAAGGTGCGCCCCGAGGCCCTCGCCCGGCTCGCCGAGCGCGCCTCGGTGATGGGCACCTCGCACCGCCAGGCCCCCGTCCGCGATGTCGTCCGCGCGATCCGCGAGGGCCTCGCGGAGCTGTTCTCGCTGCCCGACGGCTACGAGGTCGCGCTCGGCAACGGCGGCACCACCGCTTTCTGGGAGGCGGCCTGCGCCTGGCTCGTGCGCGAGCGCTCGCTGCACCTGACCTACGGCGAGTTCTCGCAGAAGTTCGCCAAGGCGACCGCGGCCGCCCCCTTCCTCGCCGACCCGGTCCTGTTCGAGGCCGAGCCGGGCGATGCGCCCGAGCCGGTCGCCGACCCCGCCGCCGACGCGATCGCCTGGGCGCACAACGAGACCTCGACCGGCGTCATGGTCGACGTCCGACGCCCCGAGGGCGCGGGCGATGCGCTGGTCCTGGTCGACGCCACCTCGGCCGCCGGCGGCCTGCCGGTCGACATCGCCGAGGCCGACGCCTACTACTTCGCGCCGCAGAAGGGCTTGGGCTCCGACGGCGGCCTCTGGCTGGCGCTGCTGAGCCCGGCCGCGACCGCCCGGATCGAGCAGCTCGACGGCGCCGCCGACCGCTGGCAGCCGGCCTTCCTCTCGCTGCAGACGGCGCTGGAGAACTCGCGCAAGCAGCAGACCTACAACACGCCCGCGGTGGCGACCCTGCTGCTGCTCGCCGACCAGGTCGAGTGGATGCTGGCGGGCGGCGGCCTCGACTGGTGCGTGGAGCGCACCGGCGACTCCTCGGGCCGCCTCTACGGCTGGGCGGAGCGCAGCGAGTTCGCGACTCCCTTCGTCGCCGACCCGGCCAAGCGCTCGCTGGTCGTCGGCACGATCGACTTCGACGACTCGGTCGATGCCGCGGCGCTGGCCGCGACCCTGCGTGCCAACGGGATCGTCGACGTCGAGCCCTACCGCAAGCTCGGCCGCAACCAGCTCCGGGTCGGGCTGTTCCCGGCCGTCGACCCCGCTGACGTCGAGGCGCTCACCGTCTGCGTCGACTGGGTGGTCGAGAACGTCGAGGGGGTGGCTCGGTGAAGGTCCTGGTCAAGGAGAAGATCGCCGACTCGGGTGTGGACCTGCTGCGCTCGAAGTTCGACGTCGAGCTCGGCCTGGAGATGTCCGACGAGGAGCTGCGCGAGCGGATCGGCGAGTACGACGCGATCCTGATCCGCTCGGCGACGAAGATGACCCCCGAGCTGATCGAGCTGGCCGGCAACCTCAAGGTGATCGGCCGCGCCGGCACCGGGGTCGACAACGTCGACATCCCCGCCGCGACCCGCCGCGGGATCATCGTCGCCAACGCGCCCGAATCGAACTCGGTGGCTGCCGCCGAGCACACCCTGGCGCTGGCCCTGGCGCTGTTCCGCAACGTCCCGCAGGCACAGGCCTCGCTGGTCGCCGGGCGCTGGGACCGCAGCAAGTTCAAGGGCGCCGAGCTCTACGGCAAGACGCTCGGGGTGGTCGGCTTCGGCCGCATCGGCCAGCTCGTCGCCAAGCGCGCCCAGGGCTTCGAGATGGAGGTGGTCGGCTTCGACAAGTTCGTCTCCGCCGAGCGCTTCCGCGACCTCGGCGTCGAGGGCGCCGAGAGCCTCGAGGACCTGCTCGGACGCGCCGACCTCGTCACCGTGCACGTTCCGAAGACGCCGGAGACGATCGGCCTGATCGACGCCGAGGCGATCGCGGCGATGAAGGACGGCGCCCGCCTCGTCAACTGCGCCCGCGGCGAGCTGGTCGACCTCGACGACCTGCTGGCCGGCCTGGAGTCGGGCAAGCTCGGCGGCGCCGCCCTCGACGTCTTCCCGTCCGAGCCCTTCACCGAGCACCCGATCTTCGCCCGCGACGACGTCGTCTTCACCCCCCACCTGGGCGCCTCCACGGCGGAGGCCCAGGACCGGGCCGGCGTCGTCACCGCCGAGCAGGTGACCGCGGCGCTGAGCGGCGGCGTCGTCACCAACGCCGTCAACATCGCCGCCGTGCGGCCCGAGGCGATGGAAGCGCTGGCCCCCTTCGTCCCGCTCTGCGAAAAGCTCGGCCGACTCGCCCAGGGCCTCGGCGAGGGATCGGTGGACCGGGTGACGGCCGAGTTCCGCGGCAAGATCGCCTCCCACGACACCCGCCTGCTCGGGATCGCCGTCCTCGTCGGCATCCTCTCGGGCCACACGGAGGAGCCGGTCAACCTGGTCAACGCCCCGCAGATGGCGGAGGAGCGCGGGATCGAGCTGGTCGAGACCAAGGACTCGATCGCCGAGGACTTCACCGAGCTGGTCACCGTCCGGCTCGAGTCGGGCGGCCGCGAGGTGGAGGTCGCCGGCACCAGCGTCGGCCCGCGCGCCGAGCCATATCTGGTCTCGGTCTGGGGCGAGGGCTTCTACCTGCCCTTCGCCGAGCACATCGCCGTCTTCCGCTACGCCGACCAGCCGGGGATGATCGGCCGCGTCGGCACCCTGTTCGGCGAGGAGGGCGTGAACATCGTCTCCGCCGCGGTCGGGGCCGAGCTCGAGGGCGACACGGCGGTGATGGCGCTGACCACCGACGCCGCGGTCCGCCCCGAGGCGATCGAGAAGATCCTCGGCATCGACGGTTTCTCCGCCGGCCGCTCCGTCGATCTCTGAGGTCGCGGAGAGCGTCTAGGCTTCGTCCCATGCGGGCGGTGGTCTTGACCGGAACGGGCGGTCCTGAGGTTCTTCGCGTCGAGGAGCGGCCCGACCCCGTGCCCGGCCCCGGCGAGGTGCGGATCGCGGTCCGCGCCGCGGGCGTCAACTTCGCCGACACGATGGCCCGTGTGGGCCTCTATCCGGACGCCCCGAAGCCCCCCTGCGTGCTCGGCTACGAGGTCGCCGGTGAGATCGAGTCGGTGGGGGAGGGGGTGGCCGATTTCGCTCCCGGGGACCGGGTGATGGCCGGCACCCGCTTCGGCGGACAGGCAGAGCTGGTCGTCGTCCCCGCCGCCCAGGCGCTGCCGTTGCCGGACCGCCTCGGCTTCGAGCAGGGGGCCGCCTTCCCGGTCAACTACGGGACCGCCTACGCGGCGCTTGTCGTGATGGGCGGCCTGCGCAGCGGCGACCGCGCCCTGATCCATGCCGCCGCTGGCGGTGTCGGCATCGCCGCCACCCAGATCGCCCGCAACGTCGGCGCCTCCCGGTTGTTCGGCACCGCCTCGGCCGGCAAGCACGACGCGATCCGCGCCCAGGGCATCACCGACCCGATCGACTACCGCAACGAGGACTTCGAATCCGAGGTCCGCCGCCTGACCGGAGGCGAGGGTGTCGACGTCGTCATCGACGCGCTCGGCCCGGCCTCCTTTCGCAAGGACTACCGGTTACTGCGCGAGGGCGGCAGGCTGGTCATGTTCGGCCTCTCCGAAGCCTCGCCGGCAGGCGCCCGCAGCATCTCCTCGACCCTGCGCAGCCTGGCGACGATGCCGTTGGCGACGATCCCCTGGTGGAAGAGCCTCGGTCTGATGAACGAGAACAAAGGGGTCTTCGGGCTCAACATGCTGAGCTGGTGGGATCGCGAGGGCAGCCTCGACCGCCTCACCGCGCCGCTGCTCGAGGACCTCGACGCGGCCCGCCTGGAGCCGGTCGTGGCGGCGACGTTCCCGTTCGAGCGGGCGGGCGAGGCGCACGAATTCATCGCCCAGCGGCGCAACGTCGGCAAGGTCGTGTTGTTGCCATAGGCAGGGCCGAGCTGCTCGAGGGCCGAGAACTGCTGCGATGAAGAAGGCGATCCTGACTGCGATGGCGTTGGTGGCGTTGAGCGCCGGGTCGGCCCATGCCCACGCGCAGGGCTCGGAACCGTCGGTGACGATCCTGCTCAGTGGCGGCGCCGAAGCCAACGACATCTACGTCAGCCTCAGCCCGGACGGGCGCAGCTACTCGATCGCCTCGATCGTCCCGCTCGAAGTCGGGGGCGAAGTCTGTGTGCACCCCGAAGGGATCCCCACCGAACTGCTCTGCGAAGCGTCTGTGATCGCCGGCTTCGAAGTCAACGCCGGCGGCGGCAACGACTCGGTCGTGATCGCCGCCAAGGTGCCGGTGCCGGTGACGCTGCGCGGCGGCCCCGGCAACGACAAGCTGGTCGGCGGCGCCGGCAACGACAAGCTGGTCGGCGGCGCCGGCCGCGACATCCTGGTCGGGCGCGCGGGAGCCGACTCCCTCTACGGCGGCCCCGGCAACGACCGCCTCTACGGCGGCCCCGGCAACGACACGATGCGTGGGGGCCCGGGGCACGACACGCTGAGCCCGGGCCCCGGTGGGAAGCACGCCTCGGTGCGTCGCCTCACGGCCTGAGCGCCGCGGTCAGGCGCCGCGCGGCGCCGGGCGGCGCCGCGCCAGCAGGGTGCCGCCGACGAACAGCAGCGAGACCACGAGCCCGACCAGCGAGAGCGAGGAGTCGAGCCGGAAAGCGGCGCGGATGCCGTCGACGAAGGGCGGGATCGAGGCCGAGAAGACGGTCGTCGTCAGCCCCAGGCCGATCGAGCCGCCGGCGATCTGGAACATGTAGACGATGCCGCCGGCGAGGCTGGTCTGCGATTCGTCGACAGAGGTGACGCCGGCGGTGGTGGCGGTCGGGTAGAAGCTGCCGATCCCGATCCCGAGCACGACCATGCCGACGACCAGCGAGGAGTAGCCGGAGCCGCCGTCGACCAGCGAGAAGAGGAGCGGCGCGACGGTTATGCAGGCGGCGCCGACGACGGCCAGGGTCTTGGCCCCGACGCGGTCGTAGAGCGGCCCGGCGACGAAGGAGACGAGGGCGAAGGTCCCGAGGAAGGGCAGCATCCCGACACCCGCTTCCAGCGGCGAGTAGCCGAGCTGTTTCTCCATGAACTGGGGCAGGTAGAGCAGGGCGGCGAAGAAGGTCGCCGACATGAACAGGATCGCCACGCAGGAGGCGGTGAAGCTGCGGTTGCGCATGACCGCGCGCGGGACCAGGGCGTGCGACCCGGCCCGGCGCTCGATCGGGACGAAGGCGACGATCAGCGTCGCCGCCAGCGCCAGCATGAAGAGCACCCGCGGGTCGCTCCAGCCCCAGTCGTCGACCTGGTCGAGCGCCACCAGCAGCGAGACCAGGCCAACCGAGAGGGCCGAGATCCCCGCGTAGTCGATCCGGTGGTCGCTCGACTCGGGCTCCTCGACGTGGACCAGGAAGTAGGTGACGACGACGCCGAAGATGGCGATCGGAACGTTGAGGAAGAAGATCCAGCGCCAGCTGGCGAGGTCGGTGAGGACGCCGCCGATCAGCGGCCCCATCGCGTTGCCGAGGCCGGCGGCGCCGAGGATGATCCCACCCGCCAGCCCCGCTTTCTCCTTGGGCAGGATCGCGAAGGTCATGCCGAGGATCGCCGGCCACATCAGGGCGCCGCCGATCCCCATCAGGGTCCTGCTCGCGATCAGCCAGGTCTCGGACTGCGCCGCCCCGCCCAGGGCCGACATCGAGGCGAAGATCGCGGTGCCGAAAAAGAACGCGTTGCGGCGTCCGAACATGTCGGCGAGCCGGCCGCCGGTGACGATCATCACGCCGAAGGTGAGCGCATAGGCGTTGATCACCCACTGGATCGTGTTGACGTTGGTGTGGAAGTCGCTCTCCATCGCGGGCAGGGCGACGTTGATCGCCGAGAAGTCGTTTGCGATCACCACCACCGCGACCCCCATCGCGAACACCGCCAGCCAGTTCGTCTTCTGCGACTTTGCGATCGGCGCAGCCTACGCTAAGCTCCGGAGCCGAATGAGCCGTTGCTTCGACAGCCTCGCGCTTCTCCTTCTCCTCCCCCCTCGGGGGGAATAGCGCTGGGCGGCGCGTTAGCCGCGAGAGAAAAGGCCGTTCGATCCAAGTAGAGAAGGAGAGGTCCAATGGGACCGCAGACCGACGTAGCTGACGCAAACCGCGTCCACATCTTCGACACCACCCTGCGAGACGGCGAGCAGTCGCCCGGCATCTCGCTGAACACCGCCGAGAAGGTCGAGATCGCCCAGCAGCTCGCCCGCCTGGGGGTCGACGTGATCGAGGCCGGCTTCCCGATCACCTCCCCCGGTGACTTCGAGGCGGTGCAGGAGATCTCGCGCGGCGTCGAGGGGCCGGTGGTCTGCGGCCTCGCTCGCACTCACAAGGCGGACATCGACGCCGCCTGGGGCGCTGTGCGCGACGCCGGCCGGCCTCGCATCCACACCTTCATCTCCACCTCCGACATCCACATCGAGCACCAGCTGCAGACCGACCGCGAGGACGTCAAGGGGCAGGCGCGGGCGGCGGTGGCGCTGGCCAGGTCCTACTGCGAGGACGTCGAGTTCTCGCCGATGGACGCGACCCGTGCCGACGTCGAGTTCACCGCCGAAGTCTGCGCGATCGCGGTCGAGGAGGGGGCTACCGTCGTCAACATCCCCGACACCGTCGGCTACACCACGCCGGAGGAGTACGCGGCCTACTTCCAGCGCCTGTACGAGCTGGTGCCGGCGCTGAGCGGGGTCGAGATGTCGGTCCACTGCCACGACGACCTGGGGCTGGCCGTGGCCAACTCCTATGCCGGGGTGCTGGCGGGGGCGCGGCAGGTCGAGTGCGCCGTCAATGGGATCGGCGAGCGGGCGGGGAACTGCGCGCTGGAGGAGATCGCGATGCTGATCGACGTCCGTGAGGACGTCCATGGCCTCTCGACCGGGATCAACACCCGCGAGATCGCCCGCGCCAGCCGCCTGGTCTCGCGCCTGACCGGCTACCCGATCCAGCCCAACAAGGCGATCGTCGGCCGCAACGCCTTCGCCCACGAGTCCGGCATCCACCAGGACGGCGTGCTGAAGGAGCGCAGCACCTACGAGATCATGGACGCGACCGAAGTCGGCCTGGAGTCGAACTCGATCGTGCTGGGCAAGCATTCCGGCCGGCACGCCCTGAAAGACGCGCTGGAGCAGCTGGGCTTCAAGGTCGAGGGCAACGCCCTCAACTCGGCCTTCAAGGCGTTCAAGGAGGTCGCCGACCGCAAGAAGCACGTGACCGCGCTCGACCTGGAGGCGATCGTCTCCGACGAGATGCGCGAGCGCGACGATGCCCACGAGCTGGCCTCCTTCGAGGTCGTCGCCTCCTCCGAGCGCGAGCCGCTGGCGAAGGTCGGCGTCCGGCTGCCGTCGGGCGAGGAGGTGGTCGGCGAGTCGAGCGGGGACGGCCCGGTCGACGCCGTCTTCCGCGCGATCCAGAGCGCGACTGGCACCGACAGCGAGCTGAGCAAGTTCACGGTCGAGGCGGTGACCGGGGGCGAGGACGCGCTTGGTGAGGTGACCGTGGTGCTGCGCACCGACGGTCGTCTGGCCAGCGGATCGGGGGTCGCCACCGACATCATCGAGGCATCGGCGCGCGCCTACCTGCGGGCGCTGTCCAATGCCCTGGAAGGCGCGGCGACCCGCGAGGCCGAGGCGGCCACCGCCGAGGCCATGGTCGAGCGGACCCCGGGCCCTTAGGCGAGTCCGGTGGCCCCGTTGAGCGGGCCTGGCTGCGGCCGGGCCCGCTCAGCCGCGCTCGGCCGAGTCGTCGACCCGGCTGGCGAAGTCGATCTCGATGCTGGTGATCAGCAGGTAGAGGACGGTCGCCGCGAAGGCGCCCAGGGCCCAGGCGATCAGGCCGGGGATCAGCGCGATCAGCGCCGAGGCGCCGAAGGCGGCGCCGATCGCGAAGACGTGCGACATCCCGGCGTGGATCATCGATCCCTGGTCCGGCTTCAGCGCTCGCCGCGGCCGCCTCTGGGCGATTAGCCCGAGCGTCGCGAAGCCGAGCATCGCCCCGATCACGAAGAACATGATCTCGATCACGTCCGGCCCCCCGTGCCGGTTGGCGAGGATGCTGTGAGAGGAGAGGACGGTCAGCGTGTACCCGTAGGGCACGGCGCTGCCCCGCAGCACCGTGAGCAGAGCCTGTCCCTCGCTGGCCTCCATCGCCGCGCAGCATAGGGGAGCCGCCCGACCCCAAACCGCGCCTGTCTCGGGACGCATTTGGCACGAAGTGCGCACCACAAGTGCGCCGCCACGCCCCACCCTGGGAGGCATGCCCACCGAGCCTGCCGTTGACCCCGTTATCCAGGGCAAGTTGCAGACGCGCCCAGGCGAGGGTGGGATCGCGGAGCTCGCTGGGCGCCAGCACGGGGTGGTTGCGCGATGGCAATTGCTCGAGCTTGGGTTCAGCGGGAGTGCGATCGACCACCGGTGCGCAGTGGGGCGGCTGCACGTGGTCAGGCGGGGTGTCTACGCCGTTGGTCACACAGCCCTCCCCAGGGAGAGCCGCTGGATGACGGCGGTGCTGGCGCACCGGCCTTTCGGGCATGGCTCCAGGCGGCCCGCGAGGGTCGGCGCCGCGTTGAGCCACCGCTGCGCCGCTGCGCTCTGGAGGATTCGGCCCTATTCGGGAGCGACGGTCGAGGTCATGTTGCGCGAGTCCGAATACCTGCGCCTCTACGACCGCCTCTCCCTCTGGGATCTGCTCGACCGCCACCCGCACCGCCGTGGCTCGCGCAAGGTCCGCGCCTGCCTGGAGCGCCGCGAGGAAACCCCCGACGGCCGCGTCCGCAGCCCGCTCGAAGAGCGGTTCCTGCCCTTCCTCGACCGGCACGGCCTGCCGCGCCCCCGGTTCAACGCCCGGGTCGAAGCCGGCGGCAGGTGGCATGAGGTTGACTGCCTTTGGCCGGGCCCCCGCGAGATCGTCGAGCTCGACGGCTGGGAGGGACACGGTACCCGCGCCGCCTTTCGGGAGGACCGCGCCCGCGACCGTCGCCTCCGCGCCGCCGGCTACGGCGTCACCCGCCTCACCTGGAACCAGTTGGAAGACGAACCGGAGTTCGTCGCCCGCGACCTCCGAGGACTTCTCGCTGCCGAAAAGGCACCGGGCCGCCGCCGGAACCGCATCTGATTCGGGTTCCGACGATGCCGCGGTTCGCTATACAACCGTCCGTGATAACGTACGCCCCATGATGGCGCCCACCGCGATGCCCGCCACCCCCGCCGCCGATCCCTCGCCGACCGTCGGCCCGCGGATCAAGGCGCTGCGCGACGCGATGGGCCTCTCGCTGCGAGACCTGGCAGAGCGCTCCGGCGTCAGCGCGCCGATGCTGTCGCAGGTCGAGCGCGGCGAGACCAGCCCGACGCTGGCCTCGGCGGCGAAGATCGCCGCCGGGCTGGAGCTGACGCTGTCCCAGTTGCTGCGCCTGGACGAGGGCCAGCACGTCGCCGTCAGCCGCGCCAGCGGCCGGCGCAGCAACGAGCGCGGGGGGCACCGCTTCGAGGAGCTGACCCCGCCGCTGCCCGGTCAGCGCGCCGACGTCTCCCTGCACGACCTCGAGCCCGGCGCAACGACGGGCGGCCGCGAGGATCCGCCGATGCACGAGCCCGGCAGCCGCGAGACCGCCGTCGTCCTCGCCGGCACCCTGGCGCTCGTCGTCGACGGGACACGCTACGACCTCGACGAGGGAGACAGCGTCACCTTCGACGCGGACTTGCCCCATCATTTCGAGAACGATGGCGAGGAACCGACCCGGTTCATCGCCGTGATCGCCGCCGGCCTCAGGCGCGGCTGAGAAAGGAGGTCCCCGGTGCCACAAACGATGTTCGACAAGATCTGGGAAGCCCACGAGGTTTCCGAGGGGCTGATCTACATCGACCTGCACCTGGTCCACGAGGTCACCTCTCCGCAGGCCTTCGACGGCCTGCGGATGGAGGGGCGCACGGTGCGCCGCCCCGACAAGACCCTGGCCACGGCCGACCACAACACGCCGACCGACGGAACGATGGCCGCCCGCCTGATCGCCGACGAGCTCTCCCGTGTCCAGGTCGAAACCCTGGAGCGCAACTGCGAGGAGTTCGGCGTGCCGCTGTACTCGCTCGGCTCCGACCGCCAGGGCATCGTCCACGTGATCGGGCCGGAGCTGGGGGTGACCCAGCCGGGGATGACGATCGTCTGCGGCGACAGCCACACCTCCACCCACGGTGCCTTCGGCTCGCTGGCCTTCGGCATCGGCACCTCGGAGGTCGAGCACGTGCTGGCGACCCAGTGCCTGGTCCAGAAGCGGCCGAAGACGATGCGGATCTCCTACGCCGGCGAGCTCGGCTCCGGAGTCACCCCCAAGGACCTGATCCTGGCGACGATCGGCCGCCTCGGCACCGGCGGCATGGCCGGCTACGCGGTCGAGTACGCCGGGCCGGCGATCGAGGCGCTCTCGATGCCGGGCCGGATGACGATCTGCAACATGACGATCGAGGGCGGCGGCCGCGCCGGCATGATCGCCCCCGACGAGAGCACGGTCGAGTGGGTCCGCGGTCGCCCCGGCGCCCCCGAGGACTTCGAGGCCGCCGCGGAGCGCTGGCTGTCGCTGCCCACGGATCCGGGCGCCTCGTTCGACACCGAGATCGAGGTCGACGCCGCCGGGATTTCGCCGATGGTCACCTGGGGGACCAACCCGGGGATGGTCGTCGAGGTCACCGACAGCGTCCCCGACCCGACGGCGATGGAGTCCCCGGCCGATCGCGAAGCGGCCGAGCGGGCGCTCGCCTACATGGGCCTGGAGGCCGGCACCCCGATGACCGAGGTCGCCCCGGAACGGGTCTTCATCGGCTCATGCACCAACTCGCGCATCGAGGACCTGCGCGAGGCCGCCGCGATCGTCGACGGCCGCAGGGTCGCCGGCTCGGTGCGGGCGATGGTCGTCCCCGGCTCCCAGCAGGTCAAAGCCGCCGCCGAAGCCGAGGGCCTCGACGACGTCTTCCGCAGCGCCGGCTTCGAATGGCGCGAGGCGGGCTGCTCGATGTGCCTGGGAATGAACCCCGACACCCTCGCCGAGGGCGAGCGCTGCGCCTCGACCTCGAACCGCAACTTCGAGGGGCGGCAGGGGAAGGGTGGGCGCACCCACCTGGTCAGCCCGAAGATGGCGGCCGCGGCCGCCATCGAGGGACGTTTCGTCGACATCAGAGACTGGAGCTGAACATGCGACCGATCGACGTGATCGAGGGCAAGGTGTCGGTGCTGGACCGCGCCGACGTGGACACCGACCAGATCATCCCCAAGCAGTTCCTGAAGCGGGTCGAGAGGACCGGCTTCGGCGAGTTCCTCTTCTACGACTGGATCCGCGACGGCGAGATCGAGCTGGAGCCCAACCCGATCCTGGTCGCCGGCCGCAACTTCGGCTGCGGCTCCTCTCGCGAGCACGCCCCCTGGGCGCTGGAGGACTTCGGCTTCGAGGCGATCATCGCACCCTCCTTCGCCGACATCTTCTACTCGAACTGCACGAAGATCGGCCTGTTGCCGGCGATCCTCGACGAGGAGCACTGCCGCGCCGTCGCCGAGGCCGGCGAGGCGCGGATCGACGTCGACGACGAGACCGTCACCTGCGCCGCCGGCGTCTTCGAGTTCGCGGTCGAGCCCGACGTGAAGCACCGCCTGCTGAACGGCCTCGACGACATCGGCATCACCCTGGAGAACGCGGGCGCGATCGACGCCTTCGAGGGCTCGGGCGCTGCGGCGAGGGGCCCGGTGACGACCGGGCTGTGAGCCTCGCCGACGACAGCCGGCCGATGAACAGCGGCCCGCGCGAGTGGGACGCGGAGACCTACGACGCGGTCTCCGACCCGCAGTTCCGCTGGGGGATGGAGGTGCTGGAGCGGCTGCAGCTGCGCGGTGACGAGGTCGCCGTCGACGCCGGCTGCGGCTCGGGGCGGGTCACCGCCGAGCTGGCGAAGCGACTGCCGCGGGGGCGCCTGATCGCGGTCGACGGCTCCGCGGCGATGGTCGAGAAGGCGCGCGAGCGGCTCGGCGACGCCGTCGCCGCGTACCTCGTCGCCGACCTCTCCGAGCTAGAGCTGGACGAGCCGGTGGACCTGGTCTTCTCGACCGCGACCTTCCACTGGATCGCCGACCACGACCGTCTCTTCGCGCGGCTGCGCGCGGCGCTGCGGCCCGGTGGCCGCCTCGTCGCCCAGTGCGGGGGAGAGGGCAACGTCGCCGCGCATGCGCGGACGATCGCCGCCGTCGCGGCCCGACCCGAGTTCGCCAGCCACTTCGCAGAGGCCTCCGGTCTCTGGAACTTCGCCTCCGCCGAGCAGACGGAGGAGCGCCTGCGTGCCGCCGGCTTCGCCGAGGCGCGCTGCTGGCTGGAGCCGAAGCCGGTGACGCCGGCGCGCCCGCTGGAGTTCATCTCGACCGTGACCCTGGGCCCGCTCCTCGCCCAGCTCCCCGACGAGCTGAGGCGACCGTTCGCGGAGGCGGTCCTGGCCGCCTCCGAGCAGCCGCTGACCCTCGACTACGTGCGCCTCAACATCGAGGCCGTCGCCGCGTAGTGCGTAGAGTGCGGCCCGCATGAGCGAGACGCCCCGCATAGTCGTCCTCCCCGGCGACGGGATCGGCCCGGAAATCGTCGCTGCGGCGCGCCGGCTGCTGGAGGCCCTCGGCGAGTTCTCCTTCGAGGAATGGCTGATGGGCGGCTGCTCGATCGACGCCCACGGCGTCGCCCTCACCGACGAGGTGCTGGACGCCTGCCGCGCCGCCGACGCCGTCCTGCTCGGCGCGGTCGGCGGCCCCAAATGGGACACCACGAACCCGGACGACCCGCGCCCAGAGCAGGGCCTGCTGGGGCTGCGCAAGGGGATGGGGCTCTACGCCAACCTGCGCCCGGTCCGGCCCAGCCCGGCCCTGGTCGGGGCCAGCCCGCTGCGCGAGGAGCGGATCGCCGGCACCGACCTGCTGGTCGTCCGCGAGCTGACCGGGGGCATCTACTTCGGCGACTCCGGCCGCCAGGGCGACGCTGCCCACGACACCTGCGAGTACACGGCCGCGGAAATCGAGCGGATCGCCCGCACCGCCTTCGAGGCCGCGCGGCGCCGCGCCGAGAGCTCCGGGCGTCGGCCGAAGGTGACCTCGATCGACAAGGCCAACGTGATGGAGACCTCGCGCCTGTGGCGGGAGGTGGTCAGCCGCGTCGCCCTCGAGTACGAGGACGTCCACCTCGACCACCTGCTGGTCGACAACGCCGCCATGCAGCTGGTCTCCCGCCCGGCCGACTTCGACGTGATCGTCGCCGAGAACCTGTTCGGCGACATCCTCAGCGACGAGGCGGCGATGCTGACCGGCTCGCTGGGGATGCTGCCCTCGGCCAGCCTCGGCGCCGACGGCGCCCCGGGCCTGTTCGAGCCGGTCCACGGCTCCGCCCCGGACATCGCCGGCAAGGGGATCGCCAATCCGCTCGCCACCTTCCTCTCGGTGGCGATGATGCTGCGCCACGGCCTCGGTCGCCCCGACGACGCCGCCCGGATCGAGGCGGCGGTCGACGCCGTGCTCGAGCGCGGCCTGCGCACCCCGGACCTGGCGAGCGGCACCGTCGCCCAGGCGCCGCTCAGCGACCACCCGCTGCAGGAGGTGGAGGTCGGGACCGCGGAGATGACCTCCGCGGTCCTCGGGCTGCTCCAGGGTTAGGGCGCGGTCACCGCCCACTGGCCGTAGCCGTAGAAGGCTTCCGACCCTGCTTTGGCCCTGGCGACCAGGCCGAAGCCGAGCCGCGTGTTGGTGTCGACTTCCAGTGGGACGTTCGCCGCAATTTCTTTGAGGTTGACTTCTTTGGTGACGTAGATGCAGAGGTTGCCGGCGGTCGCCTGCGGGGTTTCGGCGTTGCCGCCGCTCAGCCCGGCGCAGTTGGCCGAGGTCTGCCCTTCCTTCAGCACAGTCACCGCCGGCTTCGCCACCAGCGGGAACTGGAAGCTCACCGCCGAGTTGACGACTTCGTCCGCGGCCGTTTCGGCCCCGCCACCGCCGACGTCGAACACCCCGCGCAGCGTCTGCCCGCTCTTCAGCGTGCCGACCAGGGGCGCCACGTCGTTGCCGAGCTTGGCCGCCGTCACCGAGCCGTTCTGCAGGGTGTCGGTCCCGACCGAGTTGATCCTCATGTTGGCCGGCCCGACGACGTTGGCCTGCAGGTTCCCAGCCGCGACCGCTTCCGGCGCCAGTTTCTGGTTCGTCACCGCGTTGTTGTTGAGCTTGTTGGTGGTGACGACGTTGTTCTTGATGTTGACCGCCCGCACGCCGCCGTTGGCGATCTTGTTCGAGTTGACACCGCCGTTGACGAGGTTGCCCGGCAGCACGGAGCTCGGCCCCAGCTTGCCTGCTATCACCGCCTTGGGCGCGAGCTTGCCGGCCTTCACCGCGTTCTTGCGCAGGGCGAAGGTGGTGACGGCGCCGCGCTTCAGTTGCCTGGGGCCGACGCTGTGCTTCGGCAGCCCGGCGGCGACGGCGGCGCCGCCGAGCGCGATGAACAGCGCCAGGCTGGCGACCACGTTCGAGTAGCTGAGCTTCGGAAGAAAGCTCTGTTTCATTGAGATGCGCCTCCTTTTCTCGGGTTTCGACCGTGCTTCGGCGCCCGTGAGGTGGACACCTTCGTTTGATCGGGCATACTTCCTCAACATGGACAAGGCGGAGTTGATTTGGCAGAACGGCGAGTTCGTGCGCTGGGAGGACGCGAAGGTCCACGTCCTCACCCACGGGCTGCACTACGGGACCGGCGTCTTCGAGGGAATTCGCTGCTACGAGACCGAGCGCGGTCCGGCCGTCTTCCGCCACCGCGAGCACCTCGAGCGCCTCGAGAAGTCCGCCGCCCTCTACTACTTCGAGCTGCCCTACACGGCCGAGGAGCTGCGCCTCGCAACCAACGAGCTGCTGCGCCGGATCGGCCTGCGCTCCGGCTACATCCGCCCGCTCGCCTTCCGCGGCTACGGCGAGATGGGCCTCTACGCCGACGGCGCCCCGATCGAGGTGATCGTCGCCGCCTGGCCCTGGGGCAGCTATCTCGGCGACGACGGCAAGCGCAACGGCATCCGCACCAAGGTCTCTTCCTGGCGGACGATCTCGGGCGACAGCCTGATCCCGCACGCCAAGGCCTCGGGCCAGTACCTCAACTCGATTTTGGCCAAGACCGAGGCGACCAAGGCCGGCTACGAGGAGGCGATCCTGCTCGACCAGCACGGCCACGTCTCCGAGGGCTCCGGCGAGAACGTCTTCATCGTCCGCGACGGCACACTGATCACGCCGGGCCACACCTCGGCGATCCTCGACGGGATCACCCGCAACGCGATCGTGCAGATCGCGACCGACCTCGGCTACGCGGTCGAGGAGCGGGCGATCGCCCGGGCCGAGCTCTACCTCGCCGACGAGGTGTTCCTCACCGGAACCGCCGCCGAGCTGGTGCCGGTGCGCGAGGTCGACGACCATCCGCTGGGCGATCCGGGGGAGGTCACCCGCGTGATCCAGGCCAAATTCGAGGATGCCCTGCACGGGCGCGCCGAGGAGTACCTGGAGTGGCTGGACTTCGTCGAGTCCCCGGACGAGTCGATCGGGCGAATTACCTCAGCCGCCTAGCGGCTGGCGCGGTTCCCACCACCCGCGCGCGCGGGCCGCTGCGGCCCCCTGATCTTCGACTCGAAAGGCATCGCCGATGGAACAGCTGAAGCTCTACGACACGACTTTGCGCGACGGCATGCAGGGCGAGGGCATGTCCCTCTCGGCCTCCGAGAAGGCGCGCGTGGTCCTCGCCCTCGACGCGCTCGGGGTGCAGATGATCGAGGCCGGCTTCCCCAGCTCCAACCCGAAGGAAGTCGAGCTGTTCGAACGGCTCGCCGAGCTGGAGCTGGAGCAGGCGACGGTCTGCGCCTTCGGCATGACCCGCCGCCGCGACACCGCCGCCGAGGAGGACCCCGCCCTGCGCACCCTGGTCGAGGCCTTCACCCCGGTGGTCACCCTGGTCGGCAAGACCTGGGGGCTGCACCTGGAGAAGGTGACGAAGGTCTCGCGTGAGGAGAACCTGGCGATGATCGCCGACTCGGTCGCCTTCTGTCGCGAGCGCGGCAAGCGCGTGGTCTACGACGCCGAGCATTTCTTCGACGGCTATCGCGACGACGCCGGGTATGCCTTCGCCTGCCTGGAGGCCGCGATCGGCGCCGGCGCCGAGAACGTCGCCCTCTGCGACACCAACGGCTCCAGCCTGCCCGCCGAGGTGGCGGCGGCGACCGCCGAGGTCGCGGGGCGGTTCGGCGAGATGACCGAAATCGGCATCCACGTCCACGACGACGCCGGCTGTGGGGTCGCCAACTCGCTGGCGGCGGTGCGCGAGGGCGCTCGAGCCGTGCAGGGGACGATCAACGGCTACGGCGAGCGCTGCGGCAACGCCAACCTGACCACGATCCTGCCGGCGCTGCAGCTGAAGATGGGATTCGACGTCGTCTCGCCCGAACAGCTGGCCTCGCTGACCTCGACCGCTCACTTCCTCGACGAGCTCTGCAACGTCAAGCCGAACCCCGACGCGCCCTACGTCGGCCGCAACGCCTTCGCCCACAAGGGTGGGATGCACGTCGCCGGGGTCGAGTCCGACGCCCGCACCTTCGAGCACGTCGACCCTGCCGCGGTCGGCAACGAGCGGGCGATCCTGCCCTCCGAGCTCTCCGGCAAGGCGACGATCCGCAGCCAGGCCGAGCTGGCCGGGCTGGAGGTCGACGACGCCGCGGCCGCGCGAGCGGTGGAGCGGCTGAAGCAGCGCGAGCACGAGGGCTACCACTACGAGGCGGCCCCGGCCTCCTTCGAGCTGCTGCTGCGCCGCGAGTCCGGCGCTTACAAACCGCTGTTCAAGCTGGAGAGCTTCCGCGTGATCACCGAGAAGCGGGCCGGGGGGGAGGTCGAGACCGAGGCGACGATCAAGGTCGAGGTCGACGGCAAGCGCTACCTGCGGGTGGCCGAGGGCAACGGCCCCGTCAACGCCCTCGACCGCGCTCTGCGCGGGGCGATCGTCGACCGCTACCCGCACCTGGCCGAGATCGAGCTGACCAACTACAAGGTGCGGATCCTCGACGAAGCGCACGGCACCGGCGCCGTCACCCGGGTCCTGCTCGACTCCGCCGACCGGGAGCGCGAGTGGGGGACGATCGGGGTCTCGGAGAACATCATCGAGGCCTCCTGGGAGGCGCTGGTCGACTCGCTGGAGTACGCCTTCCAGTGAGACGCCCTGTGTCAACCCCCTGCCGCTTCGAGTCGTCGAAGATTGCCGTGAAGAGCGGGGTCGTAGGAGACTTCGTCCCGCCAGCAGCGCCAGAGGACGCGCAGCCAGGCGCGCCCCAGGGTGCGAATGGCGTGGGGGTGGTCCTGGCCTCGTCCTCTCGCTCGCTGGTAGACGTCACGAGCCCACGGATGCCAGTGCCGGGTGGTGTCGGCGAGGGTGGCGACGGCGGCACGCAGCCGCTTGTCGCAGGCCCGTCTGAAGGTGGCGACCCGCAGCTTGCCGGACTCCAGGGCGACCGGGCTCATGCCGGCGTCGGCGGCCATCGCGGCCGCCGTCGGGTAGCGCCCTCGCGCGTCGCCCAGCTCGGCGATCAGAGTCGCCGGGCAGATCGCCGTCTTCGGGTCGCGAAACAGCGGCGCGAAGATCTGGGCGTCGGGATGGGCGGCGAGCGCCTCGCGGATCTGGGCGGTCAGCTTCGCGATCTCGGCGACGATCGGCTTCAGGGAGGTGACGAGCCCCGTCACGACGGCGCCGCGCGCCTCGGCCTCAGCCTGACCCGCGGTCCCCTGCGGCGCCGAGCGCATGCGCGCCACCAGCTCGCCCGCCTCGGAGCGCCCGCTGTAGGAGCTGCGCTCGAGGAAGGCGGCCATGCGCCGCTCGCCGAGGCCCTTGGCGGCGGCCGGGCTCGGGTAGCGCCCCAGGAAGGCGAGCGAGATCGGGCTGTCGACGTCGCTGAAGATCAGGGCGCCGGGCCAGAACGCCTCCAGCTGGGCGCGCAGCTGGTTGGCCAGCTCGACCCGCACCCCGACCAGGTCCTCACGGGCGCGGGTCAGCGCCCGCAGCGCCTTGGTCTCATCGGAGTCCGGGACGAGCGCCCGGAAGCGGTGGGCGTCGGTGCGGGCCAGCTCGGCCAGCACGTAGGCGTCGAAGCGGTCGGACTTGCCGTGGGCGACGGCGAAGCGGGCCCGGGCGGCTTTCACCTGGTTGGGGTGGATCGCCAGGACCTCCAGGCCGGCGGCGAGCAGGCGCTCGACCAGGATCCCGTCGGGGCGCTCGATCGCCACCCGGGCGACGCCCGCCCGCTTGAGCCTTGCCGCGAGGGCGGCGATCCCGCGCTCGTCGTGGGGCGCGGAGAAGCGCTCGGCCACCTGGCCCTCCTCGCTGACGCAGACCTCATGGGCCTCGGCGGCCCAGTCGACGCCGCCCGTCTTCGTTGCTGCCATGCTTCCTCCTCGGTCGATTCATCTCGGCTGAGAGCCGGCCGCGAGGAGCCGTTGCGCATGCTCATAGGGTGGTGCTCTGCGGCACCACGTCCTGTTGGCGCTTCTGGCGCCTCTCACCGCCGGGAGGCACTGGTCTCACTGTGGCCCTCTGCGGGGCTAGCGCGACAGGTGCTCTCCCGACGGCGGTCGGCTTCTCTATGCGTTCGCCTGGGATCCTCGACGGCCTCGCTGCGCTCGGCCTCCATATCTAGATCTCAGGAGAACAAGGGGGAGGTTCTCCTATGAGCGCGGGGCCGGAGCAGATCCCGCTCGCCAAGCCTGACGTCGGCGCCCGCGAGGAGGAGCTGGCGCTCGAGGTGCTGCGCTCCGGGCAGCTCTCGCTGGGGCCGATGGGCGAACGCTTCGAGCGCGAGTTCGCGGCCTGGCTCGGGGTCCCCGACGCGGTCGCCGTATCCAGCGGCACCGCCGCCCTGCACCTCGGGGTGCGGGCGCTGGGCTGGGGCCCGGAGGATGAGGTCCTGACCAGCCCCTTCAGCTTCGTCGCCTCGGCCAACTGCCTGCTCTACGAGGGCTCCCGGCCGGTCTTCTGCGACGTCGACCCCGTCACCCTGGACCTCGACCCCGGCGCCGCCGCGGCGGCGGTCGGCGAGCGTACCGTCGGCCTGCTGCCGGTCCACATCTTCGGCTACCCGGCTGCGATGCCGGAGCTGGAGGCGCTCGCTTCGGCCCGCGGCCTCGGCATCCTCGAGGACGCCTGCGAGGCGCTCGGGGCGGTCGACTCCGAGGGCTGTGCGGTCGGCGCCCGCGGCAACCTCGCCACCTTCGCCTTCTACGCCAACAAGCAGATGACCACGGGGGAGGGGGGGATGATCGTCCCCCGCGACGCCGCCGAGGCCGCCCGCCTGCGCTCCGAGCGCAACCAGGGCCGCGCCGTCGACATGGGCTGGCTGGACCACGATCGGCTCGGCTTCAACTACCGGCTCTCCGACCTCGCCGCCGCGCTCGGTGTCGCCCAGGTCGAGAAGCTCGACTCGCTGCTGGAGCGCCGCGCCGCGGTCGCCCGCCTCTACGAGCGGGCCCTCGCCGGGGTCGAGGGGGTCGAGGCGCCGATCGCCGGCCGCGGCGCCGAGCGGCGCAGCTGGTTCGTCTACCCGGTGCGGCTGCCCGACGGCGTCGACCGCGACGCGACGGTCGCCCGGCTCGCCGAGCAAGGCGTCGCCAGCAAGGCGTACCTGCCGTGCATCCACCTGATGCCGCACCTGCGCGAGCTGGGCTGGCGCGAGGGCCAGTTCCCGGTCGCCGAAGCCGCCTCGGCGCGCTCGCTGGCGCTGCCCTTCTTCCCGACGATGAGCGAGGCCCAGGTGGAGCGGGTCTGCCAGGCGCTGGCGGCAGCAATACGATCACGCTGATGCCCGACGACCCCGCGAACGCCTCCGCGGCCCGCCCCGCGAGGGAGGCCGACCCGAAGAAGTCCCGATTCCGCAAGGACCCCGACCCGCGGTTCTGGGCGCTCAACCGCTCGATCGAGTTCGACTGTCGGCTGGCGCCCTACGACATCGACCAGTCGCAGGCCCACGCCCGCGGCCTGCTCGGGATCGGCGTTCTCGACGCGGGGGAGCTGGGACGGATCGACGAGGGGCTGGAGCGGGTGCGCGCCCGCCTCGCCGAGCCCGGCTTCCGCTTCGCCGACGCCGACGAGGACGTCCACATGGCGGTCGAGCGCCTGCTCGGCGAGGAGATCGGGTCGCTCGCGGGCAAGCTCCACACCGGCCGCTCCCGCAACGACCAGGTCGCTACCGACGTGGCGATGGTCGTCCAGGCGCACTCGCTGCGCGCGATCGAGCTCTGCGGCGAGGCGATGGCCCGGCTGCTGGAGCAGGCCGAGGCCCACCGCGACTGGCCGATGCCCGGCTACACCCACCTCCAGCGCGCCCAGCCGGTCTACCTCGGCCACCACCTGCTCGCCTACTTCTGGATGCTGGCCCGCGACGTCCTGCGCTTCCAGTTCGCGCTCGACGCCGCCTCGGTGATGCCGCTCGGCTCCGGCGCGCTCGCCGGCGTCAACTGGGAGATCGACCGCGAGGCCGTCGCCGCCGACCTCGGCTTCGCCCACGTCAGCCACAACTCGATCGATGGCTCCTCCAACCGTGACTTCGTCCTCGACTACCTGGCCGCCGCCTCGACCTGCTCGATGCACCTCTCGCGGTTGGGCTCGGAAATCGTGATCTGGTCGAGCACCGAGTTCGGCTTCTGCGAGCTCGACGAGTCCTTCTCCTCCGGCTCCTCGATCATGCCGCAGAAGGTGAACCCCGACTCGGCCGAGCTGCTGCGGGCCAAGAGCCCGCGGGTGGCGGCGAGCTTCGGCACCCTGCTCGGCGTCATGCACGCGCTGCCGCTCACCTACGGCAAGGACATGCAGGAGGACAAGGAGCCCCTGTTCGACGCGATCGACACGGTCGAGATCTGCCTCGAGGTCGGCGCCGGGATGCTGAGCGGGATCGCCTTCGACCGGGCGCGGATGGAGGAGGCCTCTGGCGACGAGATGCTGGCGGCGACCGAGGTCGCCGACCTGCTGGTCCGCCGCGGGGTCCCGTTCCGCGAGGCGCACGGGATCGTCGGCGGCCTGGTCCGCGACGCGGTCGAACGCGGAAAGTCGCTCTCCGAGCTGAGCGCGGAGGAGCTGCGCGAGCGCTCCAAGCACCTCGACGACTCCTACTACGAGGTGCTGAAGCGCGGCAGCTGGCTGGAGTCCAAGCGGATCGCCGGCGGCACCGGCTCGGTCCCGCTCGCCGCCCAGATCGAGACGGCGCGGGAGACCCTCTCCGCCGTCCGTGCCCGGGTCGGCGAGGAGCGTGGCTGAAGCGGTCGCGGCGAGCGGGCCGCGCCTGGGGCGCGAGTTCTTCGACCGCTCGGTTCACACGGTGGCCCGCGACTTGGTCGGGTGCCGACTCTTCTTCGACGGCTGCGGCGGCACGATCGTCGAGACCGAGAGCTACGAGCGCGACGATCCCGCCTGTCACGCCTACGTCGGCTTGACGGACCGGACCCGGACCCTCTTCGGCCCGCCCGGGCGGGCCTACGTGTATCTCTCCTACGGCATCCACAGCCTGCTCAACGCCGTCGCCGAGCCCGACGGTGAGGCGGCGGCGGTGCTGATCCGGGCGCTGGAGCCAACCGCCGGGCTGGAGCGGATGCGCGCCCGCCGCCGCGAGCGCCCCGACGTCGACCTCTGCTCGGGTCCCGGCAAGCTGACCGAGGCGCTCGGCATCGGCCTCGAGCACAACGACGCCGACCTCGCCCGCGACCCCTTCGTCCTGCTCGGGCCGGCGGGTGAGCCTCCCGACGTCGCGGCCGGCCCACGGGTCGGGATCACCAAAGCGGTCGACCGCCCCTGGCGGTTCTGTGCGGTCGCCAGCCCCTTCGTCTCCCGCCCGCGACCCTAGCCGGCGGTTACGCCACCGCCACCGCCACCACCGGGTTCCGGCGTCGGTTCGGGGGTCGCTTCCGGGGCGGCTTCAGGCGCTTTGGTTTCCGGTTCGGCCGGTTCTTCTTCGGGAGCCGGCGCTGCTTCTTCGGCTTCCGGCGCCGCTTCGTATTCGGTCGATTCCGATTCGGAGGGGACGTAGGTTTCGGCTTCGCCGCTCGTCGAGGACTGTTCGCCGCTTTCCTTCGCCGCCTTCTTCGCCGCCTTTTCGGCGGCGCGTTCTTTCTGGATTTCTTCCCAAGCGCTCATCACCCGGGCCCAGATCAGCGCCGGGAAGGTGCCGCCCATCACCGGACCGCCCTGATAGAGCGTCGTCATCGGCGTGGTCGTATCGGCGTAGCCGACCCAGACGCAGGCGGTGACTTCGCTGCCGACGCCGCCGCAGAACCAGGCGTCGGCCTCTTCGGTCGTGGTCCCGGTCTTCCCCCACTCCCCTTCGGCCCCGGTCCGGGCGTTGGTGCCGGTGCCCTGGGAGACGACCGTTTCGAGGATGCTCTTGGCCTCTTCGGCCGTGCCCTGGGAGATCACCTGGTCGTGGGTGGGGTTGTTTTCGCCGCCCTTGATCGTGTGCCCCTCCTTGTCGGTGACCTTGGTGAAGGCGACGGGGCTGTCGCCGGGGCGGGGCGCCAGGGAGCCGCTGATGCGGTCGCCGTTGTTGCCGATCGTGGAGTAGGCGTAGGTCCAGCCGAGCGGCGTGACGCCTTCCTGCAGCCCGCCGAGCACCATCGCCGGGTTGGTCGAGATCGGGTCGGTGTAGCCGGCCTTGTGGATCGTCGCCGCGATCGAGCCGGTCCGGTCGGCGATCGTCTTCCCCTGCAGTCCCTCCAGCGCCAGCTGCGCGTAGATCGTGTTGTCGGAGTAGGTGGTCGCGCAGACGATCGAGCAGGACCCGAGGTAGGAGTTCGCGTCGTTGTGGACGACGAAGGTTTCGCCGCCGTGCTTGCCGTAGTGGAATTCCTGTGGCGCCGATTCGTAGACCGTTTCCGGCGAGATCCCCTGTTCCAGCGCGGTCAGCAGCGTGAAGGGCTTGATCGAGGAGCCGGGCTGGCGGTGGCCCTGGGTCGCCAGGTTGAAGGGCTTGGTTTCGAAGTTCGGCCCGCCGACCATCGCCTTGATGCCGGCGTTGCGGTTGTCGATCACGACGACCGAGGCGGTCGCCGGCAGGTAGCCGAGGTAGGAGTTGACGGCTTCTTCGGCGGCCCGCTGGAGCCTCAGGTCGAGCGTCGCCTTGATCTTGAGCCCGCCGTAGAAGGCCTTCGAGGCGCCGTAGCGTTCGAGCAGCTGCTGGCGCAGGTAGGCGGTGAAGTAGGGGGCCTTCGAGTCGAGCGTGGGCGGCTTGATGTCGCTCGGAGACGGCAACGCCTGCTTCAGGCCTTCGTCGAGCTGTTCGTGGGAGATGTAGCCCTGTTCGGACATTTTTTCGAGGACCAGGTTGCGGCGGCCGAGGGCGTTTTCTGGGTAGACCTTCGGGTCGAAGGCCGAGGGCGAGGCGATGATGCCGGCCAGCGTCGCCGCCTCCCAGGGCTCGAGCACCGAGGCGCAGGGCTCCTGCGGCGTCCCGCAGCCGGGGTGGGCCTGGCCGAAGTAGGTGCGGGCGGCGGCCTCGATCCCGTAGGCGCCCTCGCCGAAGTAGATCGTGTTCAGGTACTCGGTGAGGATTTTGTCCTTGGTCCAGTGTTTCTCGAGCCGGTAGGCGAGCGCCGCCTCGCGGAACTTCTCCAGGACCGTGCGGCTGCCTTCGGCTTCGAGCGCGTTCTTGACGAACTGCTCGGTGATCGTCGAGGCGCCCTGCTGGGCGCTCTGGCTGAGGACATCGCTGACCAGCGCGCGGGCGATGCCCCTGAAGTCGACGCCGTTGTGTTCGTAGAAGCGGGCGTCCTCGATCGAGACCACCGCGTTCTTCATGTTCGGGGAGATCTGGCTCGAGTTGAGCAGGATTTTGTTCTGGTTGCTGGTCAGCGTCCCCAGCGGTTCCCCGTTGTCGCCGTAGATCTCGCTGTTCTTGGAGGCCTTGTACTCGGCGAAGTTGTAGATCGCCGGCAGGTCCTGGGAGATCGCCGCCATCATCCCGAAGACCATCGAGACGACGGCGAGGATGCCGAGGCCGAGCAGCACGAAGAGGAACCGCAGCTTCTTGAGGCGCGGCTTCGTCTTGCTGGGGTGAGGTGCGGGAGGTGCCGGTGGCACGGGCGGAGCCGTGCCGCCGTCATCCTGCCGGCGCTTTAGACCTAGGACCGCCATCGCGTGAAAAAGAAAACTCGACGACCGCGTGGGTCCGCCGAGCGCAGGCGGCAGTCTAGCATTCGCCTCATGCCCGACTTGACGCGTAACGCGGTCGACGTGCTGCCCGAGGGGAGGCTCGCGGAGCAGCTCGCCAAGGGGCGTCCGCTGCGGGTCAAGCTCGGCATCGACCCGACCACCGCCGACATCCACCTCGGCCATACGGTCGTGCTCGGCAAGCTGGCCGAGTTCCAGAGGGAGGGCCATCAGGTGGTCCTCATCATCGGCGACTTCACGGCCCGGGTCGGCGACCCGAGCGGCCGCTCCAGCCAGAGGCCGATGCCCTCGCCGGAGGAGATCGAGGCCAACGCCGCCACTTACCAGGAGCAGGCTTTCAAGCTGCTCGACCGCGAGCGGACCGAGGTCCGCTTCAACAGCGAGTGGCTGCGGATGGAGCCGGAGGCGCTGCTGGGCCTGCTGGCACGGACGACGGTCGCCCGGTTGCTCGAGCGCGACGACTTCCAGAAGCGGCTCGGCGCAGGCCACCCGGTGGCGGCGCTGGAGCTGCTCTACCCGCTGCTGCAGGGCTACGACTCGGTCGCGGTCGAAGCCGACATCGAGCTGGGTGGGACCGACCAGAAGTTCAACCTGCTCTTCGGTCGCGACATCCAGGTCTCCTACGGACAGGAGCCGCAGTCGATCCTGACGATGCCGATCCTGGTCGGGACCGACGGGACCCAGAAGATGAGCAAGTCGCTCGGCAACTACGTGGGCGTCACCGACCCGCCGGAGGAGATGTTCGGGCGGCTGATGAGCATCCCCGACGAGGCGATGGCCGAGTACTACCGGCTGCTGCTGGCCGAGGAGCCGCCCGCACTCCCGCCGAACGAGGCCAAGCGGGCGCTCGGCCGGCGCATCGTCGATCGCTTCCACGGCGAGGGGGTCGGAGTCGCAGCCGAGGAGGCTTTCAACCGCGTCTTCGTCGAGAGGGCCGCGCCGGAGGAGATGCCCGAGGTCGACCTCGCCGCCTTCTTGACCGACGGCAACGGCCTCGTCCACCTGCCGCGGCTGATCGCCGGCGCCTTCGAGATCAGCAGCAGCGAGGGACGGCGCCTGATCCGGCAGGGCGGCGTCAAACTCGACGGGGCGGCGCTGCCGGCCGGCACCCTTGACCTCGACGCGGCCGACCTCGACGGCAAGGTTCTGCAGGCCGGGAAGCGGCGTTTCCGGCGGCTTCGGGCGGGCGACTAGCCAAACGTCCGCCGCAGCGCTATACTCCCGCGTCCTTCTGGGGCTTCCCCTGGTTGCCCCAAGCGTTGAGAGCGACGAGACCCGTCGCAGAGGCGCAGCGGTCTTTGAAAACTGAGCAGCGTGCACTCCGCAGGTCCAACAACAGGCCTGCGGAATGTTTGAGCCCGATCCATTCGGTGCGCCAGCGCACCGGGTGGTCTTGATTTACCTCGTCATGCCGGTCGCCGTATTTGTGTACTCGGCGGCCAAGCCAGGCATGACAGGCTCTCTGTAGAAGTACACTTCACGGAGAGTTTGATCCTGGCTCAGGACGAACGCTGGCGGCGTGCTTAACACATGCAAGTGGTGCGACGAACCAGGGCTTGCCCTGGGGCAAAGCCGCGAACGGGTGAGTAACACGTGGGTAATCTGCCCCGATGACCGGGACAACCCGAGGAAACTCGGGCTAATACCGGATGTGGTGCATGGCTTCAAGGCCATGCACTAAAGGAAGCTTCGGCCTCCGCATTGGGAGGAGCCCGCGGCCCATTAGCTTGTTGGTGGGGTAACGGCCTACCAAGGCAACGATGGGTAGCTGGTCTGAGAGGACGATCAGCCACACTGGGACTGAGACACGGCCCAGACTCCTACGGGAGGCAGCAGTGGGGAATCTTGCGCAATGCGCGAAAGCGTGACGCAGCAACGCCGCGTGGGGGAAGACGGCCTTCGGGTTGTAAACCCCTTTCAGGAGGGACGAAGGTTCACCGGTGAATAGCCGTGTGGATTGACGGTACCTCCACAAGAAGCTCCGGCTAACTACGTGCCAGCAGCCGCGGTAATACGTAGGGAGCAAGCGTTGTCCGGAATCATTGGGCGTAAAGCGCGCGTAGGTGGCTCTATAAGTCCGTTGTGAAAGTCAAAGGCTCAACCTTTGAAAGCCGATGGATACTGTGGAGCTAGAGTACGGAAGAGGCGAGTGGAATTCCTGGTGTAGCGGTGGAATGCGCAGATATCAGGAGGAACACCAATAGCGAAGGCAGCTCGCTGGGACGTTACTGACACTGAGGCGCGAAAGCGTGGGGAGCGAACAGGATTAGATACCCTGGTAGTCCACGCCGTAAACGATGGGTACTAGGTGTGGGAGGTGTCGACTCCTCCCGTGCCGTCGCTAACGCACTAAGTACCCCGCCTGGGGAGTACGGCCGCAAGGCTAAAACTCAAAGGAATTGACGGGGGCCCGCACAAGCAGCGGAGCATGTGGTTTAATTCGACGCAACGCGAAGAACCTTACCTGGGCTTGACATGTTGGTGACCGCCGTGGAAACACGGTTTTCCTTCGGGACACCATCACAGGTGGTGCATGGCTGTCGTCAGCTCGTGTCGTGAGATGTTGGGTTAAGTCCCGCAACGAGCGCAACCCCCGTTCCATGTTGCCAGCATTAAGTTGGGGACTCATGGGAGACTGCCGGTGACAAACCGGAGGAAGGTGGGGATGACGTCAAGTCATCATGCCCCTTATGTCCAGGGCTACACACGTGCTACATTGGCGCATACAAAGGGCAGCAATACCGCGAGGTGGAGCAAATCCCATAAAGTGCGCCTCGGTTCGGATTGGAGGCTGAAACTCGCCTCCATGAAGGTGGAGTTGCTAGTAATCGCGGATCAGCAATGCCGCGGTGAATACGTTCCCGGGCCTTGTACACACCGCCCGTCACACCACGAAAGCGAGCAACACCCGAAGCCGGTGGCCTAACCGCAAGGAGGGAGCCGTCGAAGGTGGGGCCCGTGATTGGGGTGAAGTCGTAACAAGGTAGCCGTAGCGGAAGCTGCGGCTGGATCACCTCCTTTCTAGGGAGATTTCTCTAGAACGTCGACCGGGCTCCCCACTGACCTTCGGGTCGGTGGGTACGCTGCTCAGTTTTGAGAGACCACCCTCGGGATAACCCCGCGGGTGCGCCTCGGTGGACCTTGAAAACTGCACAAGGCCAATATGGGTATTTAATTACGATCCACACTTAGAGTGTGGATCGCTCACCGTCAAGATAGTAAGAGTTTACGGTGGATGCCTTGGCACCAGGAGTCGATGAAGGACGTGGACGGCTGCGATAAGCCGCGGTTAGGCGCTGAACAGCCTTTGACCCGCGGATTTCCGAATGGGAAAACCCGACGCCGGTAATGCGGCGTCATTCGGCGGTGAATACATAGCCGCCGGAGGTGAACCGGGCGAACTGAAACATCTAAGTAGCCCGAGGAATAGAAATCAACCGAGACTCCCTTAGTAGTGGCGAGCGAAAGGGGATCAGCCCAAACCTGACAGCTGTAAGCGGGCACGCGTTGGCTGTTAGGGGTTGTAGGGCGTCATGCCCGAGCCGTGCCTGGCTCGGCGACAGTTACAAAATCAGGCGTTAGCCGAAGCGAGTGGAACCTCGCACCACAGAGGGCAATCGTCCCGTAGGTGAAAGCGCGCTGATCTGTCGATTGACGTTCCTGAGTAAGACCGCACCCGTGAAACGCGGTCTGAACCTGGGGGGACCACCCTCCAAGGCTAAGTACTACCTGGTGACCGATAGTGAACTAGTACCGTGAGGGAAAGGTGAAAAGCACCCCTGAAGGGGAGTGAAATAGTACCTGAAACCGTAGACTTACAAGTGGTCGGAGCACCTTCGGGTGTGACGGCGTGCTTTTTGCATCACGAGCCGGCGAGTTACTCGTCAGTGGCAAGGTTAAGCGATGAGCGGAGCCGTAGCGAAAGCGAGTCTGAATAGGGCGACACAGTCACTGGCGGTAGACCCGAAACTGAGCGAGCTATCCATGGGCAGGCTGAAGCGGGGGTAAGACCTCGTGGAGGGCCGAACCGACCTAGGTTGAAAACTGGGCGGATGACCTGTGGATCGGAGTGAAAGGCTAATCAAGCTCAGAGATATCTGGTTCTCTCCGAAATATATTTAGGTATAGCCTCGAGTAATTGTGTTGCGGCCGTAGAGCACTGTTTGGATTAGGGGCCCTACCAGGTTACCGACTTCAGGCAAACTCCGAAGACCGTTACATTTAACTCGGGAGTCAGTGTGCGGGGGATAAACTTCGTACGCGAGAGGGAAACAACCCAGACCATCAGCTAAGGACCCCAAGTGCTAGCTAAGTGGCAAACGATGTCCGAATGCAGAGACAACCAAGAGGTTGGCTTAGAAGCAGCCACCCTTAAAAGAGTGCGTAACAGCTCACTGGTCAAGTGTTCGGGCGCGGATAATTCAACGGGGCTAAAGCTAGCCTCCGAAGCTATGGGTGTGCAGGCCTGCGGGCTCTGTACGCGGTAGGAGAGCGTTCCAACTGCGTGAAGCGGATTCGAAAGGCTCCGTGGAGCGGTTGGAAGTGAGAATGCCGGCATGAGTAACGAAAGTGGGGTGAGACTCCCCACCACCGATTGTCCAAGGTTTCCTGAGTAAAGTTCGTCTGCTCAGGGTTAGTCGGGACCTAAGGCGAGGCCGAAAGGCGTAGCCGATGGCCAACAGGTTGATATTCCTGTACCACGTCGTTTCCGTTATGACCGATGGGGGGACGGGGAAGGGTAAGGGAACCCAGGCGATGGTCGTCCTGGGGCAAGTACGTAGCTAGTCGCTGTAGGAAAATCCGCAGCGGCGTTTTAACGCGAGGTGCGATGCCAGCTGGCTTATTGCCGGCCAGTCCCTGATCCCATGCCTCCAAGAAAAGCCTCTAGGCAGGATTCGCGTGCCCGTACCGATAACCGACACAGGTGGACAAGTAGAACATACTGAGGTGAGCGAGCTAACTCTCGTTAAGGAACTCGGCAAAATCGTCCCGTAACTTCGGGAGAAGGGACGCCCCGGTAGGGTGAACTCCACACGGAGGGAGCCTGAGGGGGCCGCAGTGAATTGGTCCAACCGACTGTTTACCAAAAACACAGGCCTCTGCTAAGTCGTAAGACGACGTATAGGGGCTGACGCCTGCCCGGTGCCGGAAGGTTACGCGGACTTGTTAGCACTTCGGTGCGAAGCAGCGAAGCTAAGCCCCGGTAAACGGCGGCCGTAACTATAACGGTCCTAAGGTAGCGAAATTCCTTGTCGGGTAAGTTCCGACCTGCACGAATGGCGTAACGAGTTGGACGCTGTCTCAACGAGAGGCTCGGTGAAATTAAAGTCTCGGTGAAGATGCCGAGTACCCGCAGCTAGACGGAAAGACCCCGTGAACCTTTACTGCAACTTGATATTGGAGTCTGGGGTATCTCGCTCAGGATAGGTGGGAGACAGTGAACCAGCGGCTTTGGCCGCTGGGGAGTCACCCTTGAGATACCACCCTTGGTAGTCTGGGCTTCTAACACCATGCCGTGATCCGGGTGGTGAACAGTGTCAGGTGGGCAGTTTGACTGGGGCGGTCGCCTCCTAAAGTGTAACGGAGGCGCCCAAAGGTTCCCTCAGCACGGTTGGAAATCGTGCGTAGAGTGTAAAGGCAACAAGGGAGCTTGACTGCGAGACCGACAGGTCGAGCAGGAACGAAAGTTGGGCTTAGTGATCCGGCGGTAGCAAGTGGAAGCGCCGTCGCTCAACGGATAAAAGGTACTCCGGGGATAACAGGCTTATCGGTTCCAAGAGTCCACATCGACGAACCGGTTTGGCACCTCGATGTCGGCTCGTCGCATCCTGGGGCTGGAGTAGGTCCCAAGGGTTGGGCTGTTCGCCCATTAAAGCGGTACGCGAGCTGGGTTCAGAACGTCGTGAGACAGTTCGGTCCCTATCTGCTGTGGGCGTTGGAGAGTTGAGAGGAGTCATCCCTAGTACGAGAGGACCGGGATGAACGTGCCGCTGGTGTATCTGTTGTCCTGCCAAGGGCATCGCAGGTTAGCTACGCACGGAACGGATAACCGCTGAAAGCATCTAAGCGGGAAGCCGTCCTCGAGATGAACTCTCCCATCCCCTTGAGGGAGTAAGACCCCTGGTAGACCACCAGGTTGATAGGCCGGCGGTGTAAGTCCAGTAATGGGTTCAGCCGACCGGTACTAATGGGTCGAGGGCTTGACGGATATTTTTTACTTACCCTGAGGCTTTGTGCAGTTTTCAAGCTCCACCGGGGCGGTTGTCTCGCAAATTTTCCGGTGGCGTATAGCGAGTGGGAGACACCTCTTCCCATTCCGAACAGAGCAGTTAAGCCACTCAGCGCCGATGGTACTTGGGGGGCAACCCCCTGGGAGAGTAGGTCGCCGCCGGTTCTTTTTCAGCGGTCCGCGCCACGGTGTGGCGCGGGCTGCGGCTCGCGATGAGCGGCGCGTTGCGCCCCCGTCGGCCGGCTTGCGTAGCGGCCGCTACGCGGCGCCGGCCGACGTGGACCCTCCGCTTGCTCCTCGCGAGCCGCGCGTCCGCGCCAAACCCCGGCCCGAACCGCCGCAGTTGGAGAGGGCATTGAGGGAGGGGGGTGCGGACGAGCTCTGATCTCCGCGGGTCGCCGCGGTGGCGCGAGTTCTGGAAAAGGTCGTTCTCCTGTCACCGCGGTGGCGGTTGGGGAAGAGGACCTCGCTGAAGGATTCGCGGTCGGTGATCGCGAGCGGTCGGGTGCGTGCTCCGTTGCAGGTCTGGCCGGCGTTCTCCACCGGCTCGAGTCCGTACTCGCCGAGGGTGGCGAAGTCGATCAGGAGGTCGGCGGCGTCGGCGATGCGGTGCGTTAGCGTTTGCTTAGAATCGAACATGGGTTCGACTGTACGGAGGGCTCCGGACGGCACTGCTTCCCTGCAACGTGGATTGCAGGCGGGGCGGCGGTCGGCTCTGGAATGCGGCTCCAGACATGCCGCAGCGCCACTGGCGACAGTGGCGCTGCGAACCCCAGAAGCGCGAATCAGGGGACGTCCCCATGGAGCTTGCGGTGGCTTGGTGCCACGCTCCGTGATGTCCCTCACAGAAGATCCTATGGGATCGAGGCTCCTGGCTGCAAATCTGCGCTCGAAATTCTCTTGGCGGTCGGATCTTCACTCGCGTGCCGATGGCGGTCGTTACCCTTGCCCGACCATGGAGAAGTTCGTAATCCAGGGCGGCGCGCCGCTCTCCGGAGAGCTCACCGTCGCGGGCAACAAGAACGCGGCGTTGCCGATTCTCGCCGCCTGCCTCCTGACCGAGGAGGAGGTGCTGCTGCACCGGGTCCCGCGCATCCGAGACACCGAGGCCCAGGTGGCCCTGCTCGAGCGCCTCGGCGTAGAGGTCGCGTGGGTCGCCGACAACAGCATCAGGCTCTGCGCTCGCGACGTGTCCGATCCGTCCGTCGACGAGGAGCTCTCACGCCGGATCCGCGCTTCGTTCCTCCTCGCCGGGCCGCTGCTCGCCCGCTTCGGGGCGGCGCGGATGCCGCCGCCGGGTGGAGACTTCATCGGCCGCAGGCGCCTCGACGCCCACCTCGACGCCTTCAAGGACCTCGGGGCGGTGGTCGACGGCAGTCGTTGGATCGAGCTCAGCTCCCCGGGTGGCCTGCGGGCATGCGAAATCTTCATGGACGAGCCTTCGGTGATGGGCACTGAGAACGCGCTGATGGCCGCCGCGTTGACTCCGGGCCCGACCACTATCTCCAACGCGGCTTCCGAGCCGCACGTGCAGGACCTGGCCCGGCTGCTGACCAAGATGGGGGCCCGGGTCGAAGGGATCGGGTCCAACGTGATGACCGTCAACGGGCGCGAGAGCCTCGGCGGCGCCGAGCACTCGGTCTCGCCGGACCACATCGAGGTCGGCAGCTTCATGGCCCTGGCCGCCGCCACCGGCGGGGCCGTGCGGATCCGCGACGTCGAGCCGAGCGACCTGACGATGGTGCGCCGCCAGTTCCGGCGCCTCGGTCTGCACTCGGAGATCGAGGGGTCGGACATGGTCGTGCCGCCGGGACAGCAACTGGAGATCGAAGCCGACCTCGGCGACGCGATCCCGAAGATCGAGGACGGCCCCTGGCCCGCGTTCCCGGCCGACCTCACCTCGATCGCGCTGGCCTTGGCAACCCAGGCCAAGGGCGAGGTCCTGATCTTCGAGAAGATGTTCGAGAACCGCCTCTTCTTCGTCGACAAGCTGGTCGCGATGGGCGCTCGGATCACGCTGTGCGACCCCCACAGGGCGATCGTCAGTGGTCCGAGCCGCCTTCACGGCGAGCGGGTCGAGAGCCCCGACATCCGCGCCGGGATGGCGATGCTCATCGCCGCTCTGGCGGCCGAGGGCACCTCGGAGATCGGCAACATCCGCCAGATCGACCGCGGCTACGAGCAGATCGACGAGCGCCTGCGCGCGCTCGGCGCCCAGATCGAGCGGGTCTCCGCAGAGGTCCCTGCCTAGCAGGGCTTTGGCCGCCACTCTCGTAAGGTCCTCCCGATGATCCACCCGATCCCCCCAGGTACCCGTGACGTGCTCCCCGACGAGATGCGGGAGCTGCGCCGTCTCAACCGCGCCCTGGTCGACGTCTTCGAATCGCGTGGATACGGCGAGGTCGCGACGCCGGCGATCGAGTACGACGAGGTCCTGGCGCGCGGCGACGGGCGCTCGACCGGCGGCACCTACCGCTTCTTCGACGAGAACGGCGAGCTGCTCGCGCTGCGCTCCGACATGACGATCCCGATCGCCCGCCTCGTCGCCAGCCGCTACGCGGGCGCCGAGCCGCCGATCCGCCTCTGCTACCTGGCCAGCGCCTACCGCGCGGTGCGCCCGCAGCGCGGCCAGATGCGCGAATTCGTCCAGGCCGGGGTCGAGCTGATCGGCGCCTCGGCGCCGGACGGCACGGTCGAGGTAATCGAGGTGCTGGAGGCCGCGCTCGACGCCGCCGGCCTGGACCGCGCGGTGATCGGTCTCGGCGATGCCGACCTCTACCGCCAGCTGCTGACCGAGATCGGGATCGAGGGGGAGGCCCGCGACTCGATCATCGGCCGCCTCGCCACACACGACCTGGTCGGCCTCGAGGTCGAGCTCTCCGAGGTCAAGGGGATCAGCGACGAGCAGGTCGCCACCTGCGTCGCCCTCTCGCAGCTGCGCGGCGGCAGCGAGGTGCTCGAGCAGGCCAGGGGTCTCGGCGGGGTCGCCGTGGAGCGCGCGATCGCACGGCTGCAGAGCACCTACGAGGAGCTCGACCGGCGCGGCGCGGCGGACCGCGTCCAGATCGACCTCGGGCTGCTGCGCGACCTCGGGTACTACAGTGGCGCCATCCTCGAGGTCTACGACCCGGCGCTGGGCCACGTCCTCGGCGGCGGCGGCCGCTACGACCGCCTGATGAAACGCTTCGGGCTCGACTTGCCGGCGGCGGGATTCGCCCTCTACCTCGAGCGCGTTCACGTCGCCCAGATGGAGGAGGAGTCGCGGCGGGGGAGGGGGTCCGTGTGAGCTTCCAGGTGGCGGGCAGCCGCGCCAAGGCCGAGGGGCCGCTGAAGCTGGCGGTCCCGCGTGGCGCTCTCTTCGGCGAAACGCTCGATGTCCTCGACGGCGCCGGCATCGACACCTCCGAGCTGCGCGGCGACTCGCGCTCGCTGATCTTCGAGGCCAGCGGGATGACGCTGGTGACGATGCGCCCCTCCGACGTGCCCACCTACGTCGAGGCCGGAGCCGCCGATGTCGGCATCACCGGCAAGGACGTGCTCGCAGAGCAGGCCGACCGGGCCGTCTACGAGCTGCTCGACCTCGGCTTCGGCCGCTGCCGGATGGTCCTCGCCGGCCGCAAGGGAGACACCCGCCTCGGCGAGGCGCAGCGACGGCTGGGGATGATGCGGATCGCGACCAAGTACCCGCGGATCGCCGAGCGGTACTTCGAGTCCACCGGGCGCCAGGTCGAAGTGGTCGAAGTGAAGGGGTCGGTCGAGCTGGCACCGCTGATCGGCCTCGGCGACGGCATCGTCGACCTGGTGGCCACCGGTCGCACCCTGGAGGAGAACGACCTCGAGGTGCGCGAGGAGATCCTCGAGTGCACCGCCCGCTTCGTCGCCAACCGGGTCGCCCACAAGCTGCGGGCGACCGAGGTCGACGAGCTGACCGCGAGATTGAGAGAGGCAAGCGGGGGATGAGGACGCGGCGCTTCGAGTGGGAAGGCGCCTCGACGACCGCAGCCCGGATGCGCAGCTGGTCCGCGTCGGCGAGCGCCCCCGTCGACGTCGGCGAGATCTTTCGCCAGGTCGTTGGCAGCGGCGGCGATGCGCTCGAAGAAGCGCGCGCCGACGAGGAGATGGTCCTTGGCCTGACCAACCGCTTGGACGCCACCGCCTCGCCGCGAGACTCGCTGGTGGTCGACCGGGCCCTCGCCGAGGCGGCCCTCGCCGATCTCGACTCGGGGCTCCGGGGGACCCTCGAGCTCGCGGCGACGAACATTCGCCTGGTCGCCGAGGCGCAGCTTTCGGACTCGCGCTCGGTCGAGCTTCCCCAGGGCCAGAGGGTGAGGGTGCGCGAGGTGCCGGTCGGCGCCGCGGGCGTCTACGCGCCGGGTGGCCGCGCCGTCTACCCGTCGAGCGTGTTGATGTGCGCGATCCCGGCCCGGGTCGCCGGCGTGGGACGGGTCGTCCTCGCTTCGCCCCCGGACGAGGAGGGCCGGCTGCATCCGCTCGTCCTCGCCGCGGCAGCGCTCTGCGGGGCCGACGAGGTCTACGCGATGGGAGGCGCCCAGGCAATCTTCGCCCTGGCCTACGGGACGCGGACGATCGCGCCTGTCGATGTCATCGCCGGGCCCGGAAACGCGTGGGTCCGCGAAGCCAAGCGCGCCGTCTACGGCAAGGTCGGGATCGACTCTCTGGCCGGGCCGTCGGAGTTGATGGTCGTCGCCGGCCCCGACGCCGATCCCGAGTGGGTCGCACTCGACCTCTGCTCCCAGGCCGAGCACGGGCCCGACAGCCCGCTCGTCGTCGCCTCCGTCGAGGCGGGTGTCCTCGATGCGCTCGCGGCCGCCGCCGAAGCTGCCGCCGCGGCGCGGCCCGGGGTCGAGGAGGCGCCGCTGGCCTTGGTGCAGGTGCCCGACCTCGACCACGCGATCGACCTCGCGAACGCCTACGCGCCCGAGCACCTCGAGCTGATCGAGGGGGGTGCGGCGCAGCTCGCCGAGCGGGTGACCACCGCCGGCTGCGTCTTCGTCGGCCGTTATGGCGCCACCGCCTTCGGCGACTACGCGGCCGGCTCCAACCATGTTCTGCCGACCGGCGGCGCCGGCCGCTTTTCCGGCCCGCTCGGGCCCGGCGCCTTCCGTCGCCGGATCTCCACGGTCGAGGTCTCGGCCGAGGCCGCGGCGACGCTGGCCCCGCACGTCGACGCCCTCGCCCGGGCGGAGGGCTTCCCCGTTCACGGCGAGTCAGCGATGATTAGGCGATGAGCAGGAGCGCATCGAAAGAGCGACAGACCGCCGAGACCCAGATCCGGCTCTCGCTGGACCTCGACGGCGGCGAGGCGAGCGCGGCGACCGGGGTCGGGTTCCTCGATCACATGCTCGATCTGCTCGCCCGCCACGGGCGCCTCGGGCTACAGGTGCAGGCGAACGGCGATCTCGACACGGGCGCCCACCACACCGTGGAGGACGTCGGCATCGTCCTCGGCCAGGCGCTTGACGAGGCGCTCGGCGACCGCGCCGGGATCCGTCGCTACGGCTCGGCGCTGGTGCCGATGGACGAGTCGCTGGCTGAGTGCGCGATCGACATCTCCGGGCGCCCGCTCTGCGTCTTCGACGCCGACCTGCCGGCGACCTCGATCGCCGGTTTCGACACCGACCTCGCCGAGGAGTTCTTCCGCGCCGTCGCCAACAGCGCCAAGCTGACCCTGCACGTATCGGTCCGCTACGGGACCAACGCCCACCACATGATCGAGGGCAGCTTCAAGGCCTTCGCCCGCGCCCTGCGGGTGGCGGTCTCGATCGACCCCGAGGAGACCGGTGTCCCCTCGACCAAGGGAACCCTGAGCCGATGACCGCCCGGATCGCGATCCTCGACTACGGGATGGGGAACCTGCGCTCTGTCGAGAAGGCGCTGGAGCACGTCGGCGCGACGGCGGCGATCAGCCACGACGCGGACGAGGTGCGCGCGGCCGACGGCGTCATCCTGCCCGGCGTCGGCGCCTTCCCGCGGGCGATGGAGCGGGTTCACCAGCTCGGCCTCGCCGAGCTGGTCGCCGAGCGCCGCGAGGCCGGGGTGCCGATCCTCGGCATCTGCCTCGGCCTGCAGCTGCTCTTCGACTCGACCACCGAGCTCGGCGGCGCCGCCGGTCTCGGGCTGCTCGGCGGCGCGGTGACCGAGGTCGAGGCCGGCGGCCTCAAGGTCCCGCACATCGGCTGGGCGCCGGTGCGCTGGGAGCGCGAGTCGCGGCTCACGGAGGGAATCGAGACCGAGACGCCGTTCTATTTCGTTCACTCCTTCGCGGCTCGCCCGGAGCCCGACGAGCTGCTCGGCAGCGCCGCGTACGGCGAGCGCTTCTGCTGCGCCGCCGAGCGCGACAACGTCTTCGGCGTCCAGTTCCACCCCGAGAAGTCGAGCGCCGCCGGACTGCGGCTGCTCTCCAACTTCGCCGGGGTCTGCGCGACGGCGCCCGCGACGGCGTGATCCTCTACCCGGCCATCGACATTCGTGGCGGGCAGGCGGTGCGTCTGCTGCAGGGGGACTACGAGCGCGAGACCGCCTACGACGCCGACCCGGTCGACGCCGCCGCCCGTTGGGCCGGCGAAGGAGCCGAGTTCCTCCACGTCGTCGACCTCGACGGGGCGAAGGCGGGGGAGCCGCGCAACCTCGACTCGGTGCGGCGGATCGCCGCTGCCGTCGGCTGTCCGATCCAGGTCGGCGGCGGCCTGCGCGACGCCGCCGCGGTCGACGCGGTGCTGGAGGCGGGCGCCGAGCGCGTCGTGATCGGCACCGCGGCCCTGCGCGATCCCGCCCTCCTCGACGCCGCCCTCGCGGCCCACGGCGAGCGCGTGGTGGTCTCGGTCGACGCCCGCGACGGCAAGGTCTCGCTGTCCGGCTGGACGGAGACCAGCGACGTCGACGTGGCCGATGCGGTGGCCCGGCTCGGCGAGCGCGGCGTCCGCCGCTTCCTCTGCACGGCGATCGAGGTCGACGGCACGATGGAGGGGCCGGCGCTGGGAGAGCTCGCCCGGATTGCGGCGGCAACGCCGGCCGCGGTGATCGCCTCCGGCGGAGTCGGCGCGCTGCCCCATCTGGAGGCGCTCGCCCGCGAGGCCGCTCCCAACGTCGAGGGCGCGATCGTCGGCCGCGCCCTCTACGAGCGCCGCTTCACCGTCGCCGAGGGCATCGCTGCGTTGCGGTAGGAAAAGCTGGGCCACCCCCTCCCAGTGGGCACCCCACGACCCTCTGTCTCTACGCTTTGTCGATGGTCCTGAAACGCGTCATCCCGTGCCTGGACGTCGACGCCGGCCGCGTCGTCAAGGGCACCAACTTCGTCGGCCTGCGCGACGCCGGCGACCCGGTCGAGCTGGCCGAACGCTACGACGCCGAGGGCGCCGACGAGCTCGTCTTCCTCGACATCACCGCCTCGCACGAGAAGCGCGAGACGATCGTCGAGCTGGCCCGGCGCACCGCCGACAACGTCTTCATCCCCTTCACGATCGGCGGCGGCATCCGCTCGGTCGCGGACGCCCAGGCGGTGCTCGACGCCGGCGCTGACAAGGTCTCGGTCAATTCGGCGGCGCTGGCGCGGCCTGAGCTGCTGACCGAGCTGGCGGAGCACTTCGGCGCCCAGTGCGTGGTGATCGCGATCGACGCCAAGCGCGAGGAAGACGGTTGGGGCGTCTACGTCAACGGCGGCCGCAAGCGGGTCGAGGGCCGCGACGCGGTCTCCTGGGCGGTCGAGGCGGTCGAACGGGGGGCGGGGGAGGTGCTGCTGACCAGCATGGACCGCGACGGCACCAATGACGGCTACGACATCGAGCTGACCCGGGCGGTCGCCGATGCGGTGCCGGTGCCGGTGATCGCCTCCGGCGGCGCCGGCGAGCTCTCCCACCTGAGCGAGGCGATCGCCGAGGGCGGCGCCGACGCAGTGCTCTGCGCCTCGATCTTCCACTACGGACAACACCGGGTCCGCGACGCCAAGCAGCGCCTGGCCAGCGACGGGATTCCGGTCCGGGTCTAGGGGGCCGGGAGGCCGGCTGCTTCGGCGTCGCTTCGCATCGCTTCGGCCATGCCGGTGACGCCCCAGTCGCCGAGCACCTCGATCCGGGCCAGTTCGTAGGGGGACTGCTTGGTGGCAAAGCCGGGGACCTCGGTGGTGGCGCCGACGAACCCGGCCTTTTCGACCGCGGCGACCACCGTTTCGTCGAAGCGGCCGGCCGGGTAGCAGAAGTTCTTGACCGGGACGCCGTATTCGCGCTGGAGGATCTTTCGCGAGCCGGCGACTTCTTCTTCCAGCGCCGTCCCTTCGAGCGTGGTCAGGTCGGAGTGGTTGATCGTGTGCGCGGCCAGCTCCCAACCGGCGTCGATCATCGCTTCGACGTTGCTGTGGTAGAGGTCCGACCCTTCCGCCTTCAGGTTCAGCACCCCCGGCCAGCCGTGCTTGCGCAGCTCCGGCATCGCGAACGTGTACTGCGGCCGGTAGCCGTCGTCGAAGGAGACGACGACCGGTTTGGCGGGCAGCGTGCCGCCGTGATACCAGGCGTCCTCGACCCGTTCCAGGGTGACCGCTTCGTAGCCGTGTTCGTCGAGCCAGTCCATCTGCTTCGAGAAGTCGGTGCGCCCGACGTACAGTTCGGGGTACGCGACTTCGGCGCCGGGCTTGCCGAGCACGTGGTACTCGAGGATCGGGACCGGGCCGGCGTAGGGCTTCCAGCCGGGCTGTGGCGTCGCGTTGCGGACCTTGCCAGAGCCTCCGCCTTCCGCCGCGGCGCCGCTCGCTTCGCTTCCCGCCGCGGCCGTCTCCGCCTTTGCCGTCTGCTTGGCGGCGTTGTCGCCGGTCGGGCCGTTGGAGCTGCCGGAGCCACTGGCGAGCGAGACCGCGGCGACAACGGCGACCGCGATCAGCAGCAGCGCGCTCGCCGCGAGCAGGCGCCGCCGGCGGATTTGGCGCCGCCGCGCCTCGCGCCGGTCGCTTCGCGCCTCGCGATCCCCGGGTGGGAGCGGGTTCTCTCGGTGTCTGCTGTTGGTCATCCGCGCAGCCGATCATGGTAGGGAAGGAGGATGGCGAGCCGTGAGAGCCCGATAGAGAGCCTCGCCGAGGCGGTGCACCGCGCCTACCCAGAGCTGGAGGCGCTGCGCGGGGCCGGCATCCCGGTCTACCTTGTCGGCGGCGCCGTGCGCGACCTGCTGCGGGGCCACCCGCGCACCGACATCGACGTCGCCGTGGTGGGCGATCCGGGCAGGCTCGCCCACGACCTCGGCGCCGACACGATCGCTTCCCACGACCGCTTCGGGACCGCGAAGGCGCGGCTCGATGGGCACGAGGTGGACATTGCCCGCGCCCGGGCGGAGGTCTACCCGAGGCCGGGCGCGCTGCCGCTGGTCGAGCCCGCCGCCGCGATCGAGGACGACCTCGGGCGCCGGGACTTCACGGTCAACGCGATGGCGATCCCGCTGACCGGCGAGCCGAGGCTGATCGACCCGCACGACGGCCGGGCCGACCTCGAGCGCGGCCTGCTCCGAGTCCTGCATCCGGCCTCCTTTCGCGACGACCCGACGCGGGCGATTCGCGCCGCTCGGTACGCGGCCCGGTTCGGCTTCGTACTGGAGCCCGAGACCGAGCGCCTGATCCACGGCGCCGACCTCGGGACGGTCTCCGCCGACCGCCGCCGCGCCGAGCTGGCCAGGCTGGCCGCCGAACCGTCGGCTCCACGGGGCTTCGAGCTGCTCGCCGGGTGGGGGCTGGTCGAGCTGCGCGCGGGCGGGGTCGCGCTGACGCGCGCCGTCTCGGACCTGCTCGATCGTGACCTCTGGAGCGCCTTCGCGCCGCGGGGGGAGACGGTGACGGCTGCCGCGCTGGGCCCGGCCGGGGGGGAGGAGGACCTGGCCGCCGCCGACCCGCGGCGTCCCTCCGAGGCGGTCGAGCTCGCGCGTGGGCGCGAGCCGGTCGAGCTGGCGCTGGCGCGCGCGCTCGGCGCCGGGTGGCTCGACCGCTACCTGGAGGAGTGGCGCGCGGTCGGCCTCGAGATCGACGGCGCCGACCTGCTCGCCGCCGGCGTGCCGCAGGGCCCCGCCCTCGGGCGCGGCCTTGCCGCCGCCCTGCGCGCCCGCCTCGACGGCGAAGCAGCAGGCCGCGACGAGCAACTAGCCGTAGCCCTCCGCGCCGCCAACCCCGCCGACGGGACGAAAACAGGCCCATAGGGCAGGTCTTCGTCCCGTCGGCGGCGGTTCTGCTTTGTTACCGGGGTGGAGTGGCTTGAACGCAGCGGCGTGCGGTGGCTCGAGGCCGACCTCGGGCGAGGCCGGGCAGCCTTCTCGACGCGACTCGGCGGGGTCAGTGCGGCGCCATTCGACTCGCTCAACCTCGGCCTGCTCACCGAGGACGGCGCCGACGCCGTGGCCGAGAACCGCGGCCGGCTCGCCGCCGCCCTCGGCTTCGGGGTCGACCGCGTCGCCTTCGCCCGTCAGGTCCACGGCTCGGCGCTGATCACCCAGGCTGGCCCACCGCTCCACCGCCCCTTCGCCTCGCCTGCGGGCGGAGGGGAGACGGACGCCGAAGGGGGAGAGGGCCTGCCGGTGGCCGACGGCCAGGTGGTGACGAAGCCTGGGACGGCTGGCCTGGTGTTCGTCGCCGACTGCCTGCCGGTGGCGCTCTCGGGGCCGCGCGGGGTGGCGATGCTGCACTGCGGCTGGCGCGGCCTCGCGGGCGGGATCGTTGCCGCCGGTGCCCAGGCGGTCGACGCCACCCGCGCCGCGATCGGCCCCGGGATCGGCCCCTGCTGCTACGAGGTCGGCGACGAGGTCCTCGACGCCTTCGCCCGTCTCGGCCCCGGGATCGCCGTCGACGCGCCGGAAGGCAACGCCGGGGGCGGGAGATCTGCCGGCCGACATCTCGACCTGCCCGAGCTGGCGCGACGGCTGCTGGCCGAGGCCGGGGTGGGAGAGGTCGAGGCCGCGGGGCTGTGCACGCGCTGCGAGGAGCGGCTGTTCTTCTCGCACCGTCGCGACGCCGGCCGCACCGGGCGTCAGGCCGGGGTCGCCTGGCTGGAGGACAATTAGCCGATGGGCCGATTTCGGGAGATGTGGGCACGCTTTCGTCCCGTCGGCGGGGAGGTGGGCTGGTGGCGGGGCTGATCCATGGGATTGAGGCGGCCACCGTCGCCGCCAACCTCGAGGCGGTTCGGGCTGAGGTCGGCGATGGGGTCGAGATCCTCGTCGCCACCAAGTACGTGCCGGCGGAGGAGATGGGGACGCTGGCCGAGGCCGGGGTGCGGCTGGTCGGGGAGAACCGCCAGCAGGATCTCGCCGCCAAGCACGAGCGCTGGGGCGACGCCTTCGTGTGGGACTTCATCGGCAACCTGCAGAGCCGCAAGGTCAAGCAGCTGCTGCCGCTCTGCCGGCTGATCCACTCGGTCGCCTCCGACTCGGCGCTGGAGCAGCTCGGACGCCACGGCGGCCCGGAGACCGAGGTGCTGGTCGAGGTCAACGCCGCCGGCGAGGTGGGCAAGGGCGGTGTCGCCCCGGCCGACCTGCCCGCGCTCATCGCCCGCTGCCCGGTGCGCGTCTCGGGCCTGATGACGATGCCGCCGTTCAGCCAGGACCCGGAGGACTCGCGCCCCCATTTTGCCCGCCTCGCCCGCCTCGCCGCCGACAACGGCCTGACCCGGCTCTCGATGGGCACCTCCCAGGATTGGCGCGTCGCGGTGGAGGAGGGGGCTACGATCATTCGCCTCGGCAGCGTGATGTTCGTTCCAAACGGCGCTAACCTGGGGAAAGTCGACTAAAGGAGTCGGCCCCCCGAGGCCGAAACATCCTCCAGAGATGGCCCTGCGCGACACCTGGCATAGAGCACTCGTCTACTTCGGCTTGGCCGAGGACCACGACTACGGCCCCGAGTACGAGGACGAATTCGAGCCGGAAACCGGCACCGAGGAAGTCTTCGAAGCGCGCCGCGAGCGCGACCGCGGCGAGCGCGGCGAGCGCGACCAGGGGTCCGTCCGTCGCCTGCCGACCTCGCGTCGGCCGCGCCGGGACGAGATCGACGACATCTTCGCCGACGACGAGCCGATCGCCGCCAGCCGCACGCGGACGCTGCGCCCGGTCGAGAACGGCGGCGACATCCAGGTCCACCTGGTGATCCCACGCAACTTCAACGACGCCCAGCAGGTCGCCGACCAGTTCAAACGCTCGGTGCCGGTGATCCTCAACCTGCAGACGGCCGACCACGAGCTGTCGAAGCGGATGATCGACTTCTGCTCCGGCCTGACCTACGCGCTCGACGGCGGCATGCAGCGGATCGCCGAGAAGATGTTCCTGCTGACCCCGCGCAACGTCGAGGTCTCGGCCGAGGAAAAGGCGAGGCTGATCGACAAGGGCTTCTTCAACCAGTCCTGACGGTCCGCGCCGCGCACCATCTAGTCTGCGGGCCATGATCGTCGGATTCGTCGGCTCCGGCAGCATGGCTGCCGCCCTCGCTCGCGGTTGGTCGGGGGAATTCGAGTCGATGCTCTTCTCCGACGGCGGCTCCGGCCGAGCGGCGGAGTTGGCACGCGAGATGGGCGGCGAGGTCGCCGCCAACTCCGAGATCGCGGCGAGGGCGGACCTGGTCGTGCTGGCGGTCAAGCCGGCGGCCCTGGACGCCGTGGCGCCTGAGCTGGGGGTGGCGTCGCGCGTCGTCTCGGTTCTGGCAGCGACGCCGCTGCGCCGCCTGGAGGAGGCGTTCCCCCGGGCCGAGGTGCTGCGGGTGATGCCCAACGTGGGCGTCGAGGTGGGGCGGGGCGTCCTCTGTGTCGCCGGGACCGCCGATCCCGCGGTCCGGGCGAAGCTGGCGGCGCTCGGCCGCGTGGTCGAGGTCGCCGACGAGGATTTCGACGAGGCGACCGCGGTGATGGGCTGCGCTCCCGCATACCTGGCGCTGGCCGTCGAGGCGCTGGCCGACGCCGGGGCGCGGGCGGGCCTGGACCCGGACCTGGCCCGCGAGCTGGTGGTCGAGACCACGGCCGGCACCGCGGAGCTGCTGCGGGCCCGCCACCCGGCCGACGTCCGCCGCGCCGTCGCCTCCCCCGGCGGCAGCACCGAGGCCGGCCTCGAAGCGCTCGATCGCGAAGGTGCGAGGGGAGCCTTCGAGGCCGCCGTCGAGGCATCGCTGGAGCGGATGAAGCGATGATCCCGCTGGCCCTCAGCCGCGGCGACGTCGCCGACTACGTCAACGCGCTCTTCCTCGTTTACATCATCCTGATCATCGCCAACATCGTCATCTCCTTCGTGCCGCGAATGCCGTACCGCCCCTGGCTGCGGTCGGTGCTGGACTTCATCACCGACACCACCAACCCGTACCTGAACGTGTTCCGCCGGATCCTGCGCCCGATCGGCGGTGGCGGGCTCAGCATCGACCTCAGTCCGATGGTGGGGATCATCGTCCTGGTCTTGCTGCAGGGGATCGTGGTTCGCGCGATCAGCGGATGAGCGGGACCGCAACCCGCGCCTGGTGCCTCGCAGGCGCCCTCTGCGGCCTCGTCGTCGTCGTCGACCAGGCCGCCAAGGCGGCGATCTCGGCCCACGTCACGATCGGCGAGAAGATCCACGTCTTCGGGCCGCTGGGGCTGACCCTGTCCCACAACAACGGGGTCGCCTTCGGCCTCGCCGGCGGTGCCGGGGTGCGGCTGGTGCTGGTTACGCTGGTCGCGCTCGGCATCGTCGGCATCGTCTTCGCCCGCAACCCGACCCGGCCCGGGATGTGGGTCGCCGCCGGCCTGCTCGCGGGCGGCGCCCTCGGCAACCTCGCCGACCGCCTCCGCGCCGGCGCCGTCACCGACTTCGTCGACCTGCCGTCGTGGCCGCCCTTCAACCTCGCCGACGTCTCGATCACCGCCGGGGTGATCATCCTGGTCGTGATCTACCTGCGCGAAGGCGCCAGGGAGCCGGCGAGTGGCTGAGCCCGGCCTGCGGGTGGTCCACCTCGACGAGGCGCTCGCCGTCGTCGACAAGCCGGCAGGGCTGGTCGTCCACCCGGCCCCCTCGCACAGCGGCCCGACCCTGGTCTCCGAGCTGGCCGACGTCCTCGGCGGCGGCGACGACCCGGAGCGCCCGGGCATCGTCCACAGGCTCGACAAGGGCACCAGTGGCCTGCTGGTCGTCGCCCGGGACGACGCCGCCCACGCCGCCCTGCAGGCGCAGGTGCAGCGACGCGAGGTCGAACGCATCTACCTGGCACTGGCCGGCGGCAGGCTCGCCTCGCGGACCGGGACGATCGACGCCCCGATCGGCCGCGCGGCGCGCCAGCGCCACCGGATGGCGGTCTCCGGGGCCGCCTCCCGCCAGGCCCGGACCCACTTCACCGTGCTCGAGCTGCTGACCCGGGAGACCTACCTGGAGGCGCGCCTGGAGACGGGCCGGACCCACCAGATCCGCGCCCACTTCGCCGCCATCGGGCACCCGCTGAGCGGCGACGTCACCTACGGCGGCACCGATCGCTACGGCATCCAGCGCCAATTCCTGCACGCCCACCGGCTCGCCTTCGCCCACCCGCGGAGCGGCGAGCGCCTGAGCTTCTCCTCGCCGCTGCCGGCGGACCTCGAGGCGGCACTTACGGCGGCACGCGTCGCCTGAGGGCACCTTTTGGCCAGGGACGAGGTCGCGGGGGGAGGGTGGCCGACTGTCTACCCCGACCCTCCCGGCCGGGATCGGTTCCCAGCTTCGTATCGTCGGCAAGGCGGAGCCGGCCGGCTCTCGAAGAACTTGCGCAGGGACGCCGGCCCTCGGGAGCTGAGGACGCACTTCTTCCCGCCTCCGGCTGAGGACGCACTTCTTCCCGCATACCGGGACAAAGTGCGTTCTCACATGCCCGCGGTAAGAAGTGCGTTCTCAGCGAAGCTCCCGTCCCTTGGAAGCTCAGCGGCCCGCGGAAGCTTCTGACCTTGGAAGCCGGGACCGGATTCGTGGGGAGGGGTGGGGGCGTCCCTCGTACGAGCGGCTCCCGATCTTCGCCCGGGCGCTCGATCTCGGATGGCCGCATAGTCCGGGGCGAAAATCCCAGCGAAGGTAGGAGGACACCGCCACCCCTCCACGCCGAACCACCGTCTCTTGCCGTCCTCCGCACCACCGCGAAATCAGCTTCCAGCCCCGCGCTCTACAATCGGCCGTCCAATCCAACCCCCGCTCGCGGTGAGCCGGATCCTGCCTGGCCAGGCGCCAGGTCCCGGTAAGCGGAGCGGGGAAAGTGCAACGCAACCAAGGAGATACGTAAATGCCAGAGGCAGGCCTGAAAGAGCTGCTCGAGGCCGGAGTCCACTTCGGCCACCAGACGCGCCGCTGGAACCCGAACATGCGCCGCTTCATCTTCGGCGAGTTGGACGGGATCCACATCATCGATCTGCTGCAGACCGAGGCGCTGCTGGAGAACGCGCGCCGCTTCGCCGGCGAGCTCGCCAGCGGCGGTGGCACGGTGCTCTTCGTCGGCACCAAGAAGCAGGCCCGCGACACGGTCCAGGAGTGGGCCGAACGCTGCCACATGCCCTACGTCAACAAACGCTGGCTGGGCGGGCTGCTGACCAACTTCAACACGATGTCGGGCCGGATCGCCCGCCTGCACGAGCTCAACGGCTGGAAAGAGGAGGGCAAACTCGACCTCCTTCCGACCAAGGAGCGGATGAGCATGGAGGCCGAACTCGCCAAGCTCGAGTTCAACCTCGGCGGCGTCCGCGACATGGACAGGCTGCCCGACGCGGTCTTCGTCACCGACCTCAAAACCGAGGAAATCGCGGTCCACGAGGCGGCCCGCCTGCGGATCCCGATCATCGGGCTGGTCGACACCAACTGCGACCCGACGCCGGTCGACTACGTGATCCCCGGAAACGACGACGCGATCCGCTCCTGCCAGCTGGTGATCGGCACGATCGGCGCCGCCGTCGAGGAGGGCTCCTCGGCCTGGCGGGTCCAGGAGGAGAAGCGCATCGCCGAGGAAATGGCGCGGCGCAAACGCGACGAGGAAGAGCGCAAGAAGCGCGAGGAAGAAGAGAAAGCGAGGGTCGAAGCCGAGGAAGCCAAGAAAGCGGCCGAAGAGGCTGAGAAAGCGGCCAAGGCGACCGCCGCAGCCGCCGCCAAAGCGGCTCAGGAGAAAGCGCCGGAGGCGCCGCCCGCTCCGCCGGCAGCGGCCGCGCCGCCCGCCGCGCAGGCTCCGGCGCCGCCCGCTGCTCCCGCCGCCCCGCCCGCTGCCTCGCAGCCGGCCGAGAAAGCCGAGACGACTGAGACCGAGAAAGGCGAGAAATGAGCATCAGCGCCGCTGACGTGAAGGCGCTCCGGGACCAGACCGGAGCCGCGATGATGGACTGCAAGGCCGCGCTGAGCGAGGCCGACGGCGACTTCGACCGCGCGGTCGAGCTGCTGCGGGTGAAGGGCCAGGCGTCGGCCGCCAAGCGCGAAAGCCGCGGCACCGACGAGGGCGTGATCGCCTCCTACATCCACGCCAACGACAAGGTCGGGGCGATGGTCGAGGTCCAGTGCGAGACCGACTTCGTCGCCCGCAACGAGGACTTCAAGGTCTTCGCCTACCAGGTGGCCCTGCACGCCGCCGCGACCGCTCCCAGCTACGTCTCCACCGAGGAAATCCCGGAGGAGCAGCGCGAGGCCGAAAAGCGGGTGTTCGAGGAGAAGGCGCGCGAAGAAGGCAAGCCCGACAACGTGGTCGAGAAGATCGTCGCCGGTCAGCTGCAGAAGTGGGCCAGCGAAGTGGCACTGCTCGACCAGACGCACGTCAACGTCGAGAAGCACGACTCGAAGACGATCGAGGAGCTGCGCCAGGAGATGGCGGCGAAGACCGGCGAGAACATCCGCATCGCCCGTCTCGCCTACTTTCGCGTCGGCGGGGAATAGAGTCATCCGCGACGTGACCTCTCCCGAGCCGCGATTCGGGCGCATCCTGCTGAAGCTTTCCGGCGAGGCCCTGATGGGGCGGCTCGAGTACGGCACCGACGCGGCCGAGGTCGACCGCATCGCCGGCCAGGTCTCGGCGGTGCGCGACCGCGGCGTCGAGGTGGCGATCGTGGTCGGCGCCGGCAACATCTACCGCGGCCTCGACGGGGCGGCGAGCGGGATGGATCGCGCCACCGGCGACTACATGGGGATGCTGGCCACGGTGCTGAACGCGCTCACCCTGCAGGACGCCCTGGAGCGGCTCGGGCAGCACACGCGGGTGATGTCGGCGATCGACGTCAAGGAGGTTGCCGAGCCCTACATCCGCCGCCGCGCCATGCGCCACCTGGAGAAGGGGCGCGTGGTGATCTTCGCGGCCGGCACCGGCAATCCGTTCTTCACCACCGACACCGCCGCGGCGCTGCGGGCGCTGGAGATCCACGCCGAGGCGATCCTGATGGCCAAGAACGGGGTGGAGGGCGTCTACGACGCCGACCCGGCGACGCATCCGGAGGCGAAGTTCATCCCCGCGCTCAGCCACCGCGAGGCGATCGAGCGGGGGCTGCGGGTGATGGACTCGACCGCCCTCTCCCTGTGTATGGACAACGACCTGCCCATCTACGTCTTCAACATGGGCGACGAGCTGAACATAGATAGGATCGTCTCCGGCGAGAAGGTGGGAACGTTGGTCTCGAACGGTCCCACCGCCTAGCGAGGACGGGAACCAGTGGAGCTGATCGACGAACTGCTCGAAGACGCCAAGGGGCGCATGGCCAAATCGGTCGAGTCGAGCCGTGGCGAGCTGGCCACGGTGCGCACCGGCCGCGCCTCCCCGCACCTGCTCGACCGCATCGTCGTCGACTACTACGGCAGCCCGACGCCGCTCAAGCAGCTGGCCAACGTCGCCGCCACCGACGCCCGCCTGCTCACGATCACTCCCTTCGACAAGGGGGCGCTGGGGGCGATCGAGAAGGCGATCCAGGAGTCCGACGTCGGCCTCACCCCGAGCAACGACGGCAACCTCGTCCGCATGCAGATCCCGGAGATGACCGAGGAGCGGCGGCGCGAGATGGTCAAGGTCGTCCACGGCGTCGCCGAGGACGGCCGGGTGGCGATCCGCAACGTGCGGCGCGACATCATGAGCGACCTGCGCGAGCTGAAGAAAGAGGGCGAAGCCGGCGAGGACGACGAGCGCCGCGCCGAGGCCGCCCTGCAGAAGCAGACCGACGAGGCGATCGCCGAGATCGACTCGCTCCTCAAGGGCAAGGAATCCGAGATCCTCGAGGTTTGAGGCGGTCAGCGTGACCGCTCCCAAATACGTCGCGATCATCACCGACGGCAACGGCCGTTGGGCCCAGGGGCGCGGGCTGGCGGTCGTCGAGGGCCACCGGGCGGGCGCCGACGTGGTCAAGGCCCGGCTGCGCGACGCCGCCGAGCTGGGGGTCGAGGAGCTGACCGTGTTCTCCTTCTCGACCGAGAACTGGAGCCGCCCTCCCGAGGAGGTCGAGGGGTTGATGCGGATGTTCGGCGAGCGGATCGCCTCCGAGACCCCGGAGCTGGACGCCGAAGGCGTGCGAATGCGCTTCATCGGCCGCCGTGAGGGCGTCGACCCCGCGCTGGTCGAGCAGATGGAGTGGGCCGAACAGACGACCGCCGACAACGACCGGATCGTCTTCTTCGTCGCATTCAACTACGGCGGCAGGGCGGAGATCGTCGATGCGGCGCGAAGCTTCAACGGGGACTCCGAGGAGGAGTTCCGCCGACACCTCTACGCGCCTGAGATGCACGACCCCGACCTCCTGATACGGACCAGCGGCGAGCGCCGCACCTCCAATTACCTGCTCTGGCAGTGCGCCTACTCGGAGCTGGTCTTCCGCGACGAGCTCTGGCCCGACTTCGACCGGGCGGCCTTCGAGGAGTCGCTGCAGGAGTACGAGACGCGCCAACGGCGGTTCGGGGCGCGGACGTGACGGTCGAACTCTTCGACGACGAGATGTTCGAGCCGGAGCCCGAGCCGGCGCCGAAACCGCCAAGGCCCCCGCGTCGCCGCGGCATGCGCGGCGAGACCGCCAAGCGGATCCTCGTCGCGGTGCCCTGGATCGCCTTCGCGATCGCGATCACCGTCGCCGGTGGGATCGTCTTCACGGCGGCGATGATCGCGATCGGTGCCGTCTGCGTGCACGAGTTCGTGACGATCTCCGAGCGCTGGCGGCCAATCCCGATCCCCGCCTACGCGGCGGTCGCGGCGCTGATCCTCGCCGCTCACTTCGGCACCGCCTACTCCGTGCTGATGATCCTTGCCGCCTCCTTCCCGCTGCTGTTCGCGTTCGGCGCCCGCAGCCGCCACCGCGACGGGATCCTGGTCTCGATGGGGGTGACCCTGCTGGGCGTCGTCTGGATCGGGATCCCGCTGGTCCACGCGGTCTTGCTGCGCGACCTCCCGAACCACGGCGCCGGGCTGCTGATCGACGTCCTCGTCGGCACCTTCGTCGCCGACACCGCCGCCTACGCGACCGGACGCATGTTCGGCAGCCACAAGATCGCCCCGACGATCTCGCCCAACAAGACGATCGAGGGCCTGGTCGGCGGCTTCCTGATCGGCACCATGGGGTTCTGGTTCGCCGGTCTCTATCAGGACTGGCTGAGCGGGGTCGACGCTCTGATCATCGGCGCCGCCGTGGCCGCGATCGCCCCCGTCGGCGACCTCTTCGAGTCGATGCTGAAGCGCGACCTGGGCGTCAAGGACACGGGCACCATCTTCGGCCCCCACGGCGGCATCCTCGACCGCCTCGACGCGGTCTTCTTCACCGTCGTCGTCGGCTACTACCTCGCCGTCTGGCTCGTCTACTGAATTTGGCTGTCCGTAAGGTCGTCTCCGTATCCTCTTGAGGCAGATGAAGAAGGTCCTCATACTCGGCTCGACCGGGTCGATCGGCACGCAGGCGCTGGAAGTGATCGGCGCCTCCCAGCAGCTGCAGGCGGTCGGCCTTGCGGCCGGTGGCGGCTGGGAGTTGGCGGTCGAGCAGGCGCGCCAGCACGGGGTGCCGGCGATCGCCCTCCGCGACGGGGACGCCGCCGCGCGCGCCCGCGAGGCTTGGAGCGGCCGGGTCCTGGCCGGCGAGGAGGGAATCCGCGAGCTGATCGCGACCTCCGGCGCCGACCTGGTCCTCAACGGCATCGTCGGTGCCGCCGGCCTGGGCTCGACCGTGGTCGCCCTGTCCGAGGGGATCGACGTCGCCCTCGCCAACAAGGAGAGCCTGGTGCTCGGCGGCGAGTTGGTGATGGCGCTGGCGGAGGCGACCGGGGCGCGGCTGCTGCCGGTCGACTCCGAGCACTCGGCCCTGCACCAGCTGATTGCCTCCGAGCCCCCGGGGACTGTCGAGCGGCTCGTTCTCACGGCCTCCGGCGGCCCTTTCCGGGGCCGCACCGACCTCTCCGAGGTGACCGTCTCCGACGCCCTCGACCACCCGACCTGGGCGATGGGCGGGCGGATCACGATCGACTCGGCGACGCTGATGAACAAGGGCTTCGAGGCGATCGAGGCGCACCACCTGTTCGGCGTCCCCTACGAGCGGATCGAGGTCGTCGTCCACCCGCAGTCTCTGGTCCACTCGCTGATCCACCTCAACGACGGCTCGACCCTCGCCCACCTCGGACACCCCGACATGCGGGTCCCGATCTCCTACGCCCTGCACCACCCCGAGCGCGCCGATGTCGCGGTTTCGCAGCTCGACCTCGCCGCGGCCGGCTCGCTGACCTTCGAGGCGCCCGACACCGAGACCTTCGCCTGCCTGCGCCTGGCCCTCGAGGCCGGCGGTGCGGGGGGGACGGCGCCCTGCGTCCTCAACGCCGCCGACGAGGTCGCCGTCGCCGCCTTCCTCGAGGGCCGCATCCCCTTCACCGGAATCGCCGAGGTGGTCGAGCGGGTCCTCGCCGAGATGCCGGCCGAGCCGGTCGGCCACTTCGAGGACCTCTTCGCCGCCGACGCCGAGGCCCGCGAGCGCTCCGAGGAGCAGGTCCGGGGGTTGACTCCGGCATGAGCTGGCTCTGGGTATTCGTCGGCTTCTCGGCGCTGATCATCCTCCACGAGGGAGGGCACTTCCTGGCCGCCAAGGCGACCGGGATGCGGGTCGAGCGCTTCTTCCTCTTCTTCGGGCCGACGATCTGGTCGTTCAAACGGGGCGAGACCGAGTACGGGATCAAAGCGATCCCGCTCGGCGGCTACGTGAAAATCACCGGGATGAACCCGGAGGAGGAGATGCCTCCGGAGGTGGCCGACCGCGCCTACTACCGGCAGAAGGTCTGGAAGCGGATCGTCGTCGTCGCCGCGGGGCCGGCGGTGAACATCGTCCTCGCCTTCTTCATCTTCGCCGCCGTCTACTACGGCAACGCCCAGCAGGTCAGCCAGTCGGTCGGCGAAATCCGCTCCGGATCGCCGGCGGCGACGGCGCTGAAGTCCGGCGACCAGATCCTCGCGGTCGACGGTAACGCCTACGCCAACCTCGACCGCGAACAGCGGCTGCAGAAGTTCGGCGAAGACGTCGCCTCACACGAATGCGCCGGCGAGCAGGTCCAGGGCTGCCGGGCGGAAACGCCGGTGACGCTGCGGGTCCGGCGCGACGGAGCGGTGCGCACGATCTCGGTCCGGCCCGAATACGACAAGGCCGCCGGACGGGCGCTGATCGGCTTCGTCTACGGCTCGACGCCGGTCACGATCAGCCCCGGCGAAGCGGCCGGGCGCGCCTGGGACTCGATCTGGCTGGTCACCCACCGGACCGCCTCGGTCTTCTCCCACATCTTCGAATCCCAGCAGCGCAAGGAAATCTCCAGCGTCGTCGGGATCAGCGATGTCGCCCACGAAACGGTCGAAAAGAGCGCCACCGAAGCGCTGCTGCTGCTGGCCCTGGTCAGCCTCTCGCTCGGCCTGATCAACCTGCTGCCGATCCTGCCGCTCGACGGCGGCCACATCTTCTGGGCCGTGGTCGAGAAACTGCGCCGCGGCAGGCCGGTCTCGCTGCGGGTGATGGAGCGGGCCAGCATCATCGGCTTCGCCCTGGTGGCGATGCTCTTCTTCATCGGCCTCTCCAACGACATCGGCCGGATCACCGGCGAAGGGTTCAACGTCAGCAAGTGACGGGCGAGAAGGGGCGGGCGCACTGCTCGGCTCACCCGCTCGCAGTGCGCCCGCCCGCTCCTCGCCGGGCCTAAACTGTCTTTGATGGCTTCCAAAAGGCAGATCTTTGTCGGCAAGGTGCCGATCGGTGGCGGGGCGCCGGTGGCGGTGCAGACGATGACCAAGACCGAGACCGCCAACCTGACGGCGACCATGGAGCAGATCCGCAAGGTCGCCGACGCCGGTGCCGACATCGTCCGCTGCGCGGTGCCGCGCGAACAGGACGCCGAGGCGCTGAAGACGATCGTCAGGGAGTCGCCGATCCCGGTGATCGCCGACATTCACTTCAACCACACCCTGGCGCTGAAAGCGATCGACGCGGGCGCCCACTGCATCCGCCTCAACCCGGGCAACATCGGCGGCCGTGAGAAGGTCGCCGAGGTGGCCGAGAAGGCGAGCGCCAAGGGGGTGCCGATGCGGATCGGCGTCAACTCCGGCTCGCTGCCCAAGCACCTGCACGCGCTCGAGCGCGAAGCGCCGGTCGAGGCGCTGGTCGCCGCCGCGGTCGAGTTCGTCGAGCTGATGGAGGGCCTCGACTTCGAGAACTTCAAGGTCTCGATCAAGTCGACCAACGTGCCGTACACGATCGCCGCCAACCGCCTGCTGGCGGAGAAGATCCCCTATCCGCTGCACCTCGGCGTCACCGAGGCGGGGACGAAGTGGGGGGGTTCGCTGAAATCGGCGGTCGGCCTGGGGACGCTGCTGGCCGACGGGGTCGGCGACACGATCCGGATCAGCCTCTCCACCTTCCACGCCGAGGAGGAGGTCAAGGTCGCCTGGGAGATCCTCAAGGCGCTGCAGCTGCGCGAGCGCGGCCCGGTCCTGATCGCCTGCCCGACCTGCGGCCGCCTCCAGTTCGACATGGACTCGGTGGTGGCCGAGATCGAGCGGCGGCTGGAGGCCTACGAGGAGCCGGTCGAGGTGGCCGTGCTCGGTTGCGCCGTGAACGGGATCGGCGAGGCCAGCGCCGCCGACTTCGGCATCGCCGGCGCCAAGAACGAGGGTCTGATCTTCGCCGCCGGCAAACCGCTGCGCAAGGTCCCGCAGGCGAAGCTCGTCGACACCCTCTTCGAGGAGATCGACAAGAGCCTCGGCCGCGACGGCCGGGTCGAGTTCGACGAGACCGAGTCGCGCGAGGGGGCCAGGTGGCTGGCGAAGATCGAGGAGGAAAACGCCGACGACCTGACCCCGGAGAGGATCGCCCAGATGGAGCACGAGGCGGCTCAAAAGGGCGAGTCGGACAAGGTCCTGCTCGACGAGGAGGCCTCGCCGACCGCGGGCCGGCGCTTCACCAGGGCCTGAGCCGCTCGGCCGAGCGGATAGGTTTCCCGCGTGACTCGACTCTCCCAGACCTTCCTGCCGACCCTCAAGGACGCCCCCGCCGACGCGGAGGCGCTGTCGCATAAGTTGATGGTGCGGGCCGGGTTGATCCGGCAGCTGGGGGCGGGGCTCTGGACGTACCTGCCGGCGGGCTGGCGGGTGATGCAGAAGATCGAGACGATCCTGCGCGAGGAGATGGACGCGATCGGGTGTCAGGAGGTCTTCATGCCGGTCCTGCAGCCGGCCGAGATGTGGAAGACCACCGGCCGCTACGAGATCGACGAGCTGTTCAAGCTCGAGGACCGCAAGGGCGCTCCGATGGTGCTGGCGATGACCCATGAGGAGTGCCTCACCTACCACGTCGCCCGCGAGGTCCGTTCCTACCGGGACTTGCCGATGATGCTCTACCACCTGCAGACCAAGGAGCGCGACGAGCCGCGCCCGCGCGCCGGCGTGCTGCGCACCCGCGAGTTCAAGATGAAGGACGCCTACTCCTTCGACCGCGACGAGGAGGGGTTGGCGCGCAGCTACGAGCTGCAGGCGGAGGCCTACGCGCGGATCTTCGACCGCTGCGGGCTGCGCTGGTACCGGGTCGAGTCCGACGTCGGGATGATGGGCGGCTCCGGCGCCGACGAGTACATGGCTCCCTGCCCTGCGGGCGAGAACGAGGTGGCGCTGGCGCCGGGCTACGCGGCCAACCTGGAGGTCGCCTCGGCGACGCCGCAGCCGGTCGCGATGCCGGCGGCGCTGGACGTCCCCGAGCGGGTCGAGACGCCGGGCCTAACCACGGTCGAGGAGGTCTCCAGGGCGCTGGAGGCGCCGGCCGGAGCGCTGATCAAGGCGCTGCCGGTGATCGTCGAGGGTCGCGGCATGGTGATGGTCCTGATCCGCGGCGACCACCGCCTCAATGAGATCAAGCTGCGCAACGCGCTCGGCGCCGATTTCCGCCAGGCCCGGCCGGAGGAGATCGACGCCGAGGTCGGCCCGACCGGCTACGTCGGCCCGGTCGGCGCGAACGTCCCGATCGTCAAGGACGCCGCGATAGCCGGCGGCGGCTACGTCTGCGGCGCGAACGAGGCCGACGCCCACCTGCGCGGGGTCGAGCCCGGCCGTGACTTCGCCTTCGAGGAGCTCGACGTGCGCACGGTCGAAGCGGGCGACACCGCCCCCGGCGGCGAGGCGATCGAGATCGTCACCGCGATCGAGGTCGGCAACATCTTCAAGCTCGGGACCCGGTACTCGGAGCCGCTCGGCGCCACCTACCTTGACGAGAGCGGGACCGAGCGGCCGATCCTGATGGGCAGCTACGGAATCGGCCCGGCCCGGATCGTCGCCGCGGCGATCGAGCAGCGCGCCGACGAGCGCGGGATCGTCTGGCCGCGCGCGATCGCGCCCTGGCAGGTCCACCTGGTCTCCCTGGCCAAGGCGGGCGAGCCCGAGCGCGAGGTCGCCGACCGGATCTACGAGGAGCTGCTCGCCGCCGGCATCGAGGTGCTGTACGACGACCGCGACGCCGGGCCGGGAGAGAAGCTGACCGATGCCGAGCTGCTCGGCTGCCCGCTGCGGCTGGTCGCCGGCCGGCGTGGCCTCGCCAGGGGCGTGGTCGAGGCCACCGAGCGCGCCTCCAGCGCCGAGCACGAGCTGCCGGTCGAGGAGGCGGCGGCGCGGGCGCAGGCGCTGCTGGAGGGGATCGACGCCGACCCCGGGGGCGGCTGAGCGATGACCGACGCGGCCCCGTTCGGCCGCGGCCGAGTGCGGCGCCTCCTCGGGCTCGACCGGACCGGCAGGAAACCGCGGCCGACCCGCAGGGGGGAGCCGCTGCACCCCTGGACGATCCCGAACCTGGTCGGATACGCCCGCCTGGCGGCGCTGCCGGTCTTCCTCTACCTCGCCTTCGACTCCGGCGACGGGCGCAGCGTCGCCTCGGCCACGGTCTTCTGGCTGATCGCCGCCGGCGACTACCTCGACGGCTTCCTGGCCCGCGTCACCGGGCAGTACAGCCGCATGGGGGCGCTGCTGGACCCGCTCGTCGACCGGCTGACGATTCTCTCCGGCGCCGTCGTCTGCTGGCACTTCGAGCTGCTGCCGCGCTGGGCACTGGCGCTGCTGGCGCTGCGCGAGCTGGCGATGCTCGGCCTCGCCGAGCTCGGGCTGCGCCACGGCGTCGACGTCGAGGTCAACTGGCCCGGCCGCCTCTCGGTCTTCCCGATCATGGGCGGGATCTTCTTCTCGATGGTCTTCGCCGGCTGGGTCCCGACGGCCCTGCTGATCGTCGGCCTCGTCCTGGCGATCGTCGCCACGGTGCTCTACGCGCGCACCGGCCTGCTCGCGGTTCGCGCCGCCCGGACTGCAAGCTGAGCGCCATCCGGGCGAACCTTCAACCTGGAGTTGAACCTTTGAGCGGTCTCGACCTATAATCCCTCCCCGCGCAAACGGAGGCCCGGCCTCCTCGAGTTAGGAGCACGATGGAGGACACCTTTCCGGATCTCGGTTCGCTCAGCGACAAGGAGCTGAAGGGGCTGATCGACGACCTCACCAAGGAGGAGAACGAGATCTCCTACAAACGTCGCGTCCTGCACGGGAAGATCGACATCCTCCGCGCAGAGCTGGTCAACCGCCTGCGCCAGAAGCGCGAGCAGGGCGGCTCGCTGATCTCCGGCGACGACGTCCAGCAGCTGACCGAGATCCTCGCCGGCAAGGCGCAGCAGCCCAAGTCGGAGGATGACGCCGTCGCCTGAGCGGCGTGCGTCGCGATCATGACCGTCCACTGCCCGGAGTGCGGGTTCGCCAACCCCGAGGGGGCGAACTACTGCCAGAAGTGCGGCGCCTATCTGGGCGCGGCGGCCGCGGAGGCGGGCGAGGACCCGACGACGATGACCTACCGGGTCGACGAGACCGGGGACATGCAGCCGGTCGACATCGACGAGGTGATCGAGGAGACCGGGGCGGCGCTGGTGATCCGCGCCGGTGGCGGCCGCGCCGGCGAGAGCTTCAGCATCGACGGCGAGCGGACCAGCATCGGTCGCAGCCCCGACGCCGGCGTCTTTCTCGACGACGTCACCGTCTCCCGCAACCACGCGCTGCTGGTGCGCCGCCGCGACGGCCTCTACATCGACGACCTCGGCTCGCTCAACGGCACCTACGTCAACCGGCGGCGGATCGAGTCCCACCGCCTCGCCGACGGCGACGAGATCCAGGTCGGCAAGTACAAGCTGAGCTACCTGGAGCGCTGACGGTGCCCGTGTCAGAGCAGCCGGCGCGCCCGCCGGAGTCGGCCAGCCGACCGCGCAAGGCGCTGACGATCGGCGCCGTCTGCAAGATCCTCCAGAGCGAGTTCGACGACGTCTCGATCTCGAAGATCCGTTACCTCGAGGACCAGAAGCTGCTCAGCCCGCGTCGCACCTCCGGCGGCTACCGTCTCTACAGCCAGTCCGACGTCGAGCGCCTGCGGAAGATCCTGCGGCTGCAGCGCGACGAGTTCCTGCCGCTGCGGGTGATCCGCCAGGAGCTGGCCGCCGGCGGCGATCTGGCGCTGGGAGGCGGCGGAGACGGCGAGCGCAAGCCGGCCAGCGGCGCCGTGCGCCGGGCGATCCTGGTCGACACCTCGCGCGCCTACCTGACGCTGGAGGAGGTCGTGGAGGAGACCGGCGCCCGCGAAGAGCTGGTCTCCGAGCTGGAGAACTTCGGCATCGTCCAGCCCGAGAAGCGGGACGGCAAGAGGGTTTACGACGAGACCGACCGCGAGATCGTCCGCGCCGCCAACGAACTCGCCCGGGTCGGCGTCGGCGCCCGCAACCTGCGCGTCTTCCGCTCCTCGGCCGATCGCGAGGCGAACCTGCTGGAAGCGCTGCTGGGCCCCTCGCTGCGCTCTCGCAATCCCGACCGCCGCAAGGAGGCTCTGGCGAGCCTGGAAAGCCTGGCGGCGACGGTCAGCCACCTCAAGCACCTGCTGCTGGTCCGGGACCTCCGCCGCCTGGCCGGCGACTGACGCCGCCGCGAGCGTGCCCAAGGTCACCCGCAAGCGCACGATCGGCGCCCCGGTCGGCGACGTCTGGAAGCTCGTCTCCGACCCATACAGCCTGCCGCGCTGGTGGCCGCGCACCAGCCGGGTCGAGAACGTCGACCGCCGCGGAAGCGGGCGCCGCAGCCAGTGGACCAAGGTGCTGGAGACGACCGAGGGGCGCGGCGTCCGCGCCGACTACCGCTGCCTCAGCTCGGCCGAGGGCGAGCGCTACGTCTGGGAGCAGCAGCTGCAGGGGACGCCCTTCGCCCGCCACCTGCGGGCCTCGCGCGTGGAGATCGGGCTGCGGCCCGGAGACGGCGGCACCCGGGTGACGATCGCCTCGGTGCAGTCGCTGAAGGGGATGTCGCGACTCGGCTCGCCGCTGATGCGCCGCGGCCAGGGCGCGATCCTCGACGATGCCCTCGACGGCCTCGAGAGGGCGTTGACGTGAGGCGTGGCGAGTTTGTTCGGCCCTGCCTTGCAAACTCGCCACGGAGGCGACCGTGACGCCGCGCCGCGACTCGAAGTGGTGGGGGTGGGGGGACCCTGCGCTCGAGCCTGCGCTCGACGACGCGGCCCTGGCGGTGCTGCGGGAGCGGATTGGCGAGCTCAAGCCGTGGCCTCTCGCGCGCGGCCTCGAGGAGTTCGAGCTGCCCACGGCGGAGCCGCTCCCGGCCGCGGTCCTCGACGCCGCGGGAGAGGGGAACGTCTTCACCTCCGCCGAGGACCGGATGCGGCACGCGAGCGGCCGCGGCTACGTCGACCTGGCGCGGATGCGCGACGGCTCGCTCGAGGCGGCGCCGGACGCGGTGGCGATGCCGGACGACGAGGCGGCGCTGCGACGCCTCCTAGATGCCTGCGCAGCCGAGGGAGTCGCCGTCGTCCCGTTCGGCGGCGGCACCAGCGTCGTCGGCGGCGTCGAGCCGCTGCGCGGCACTCACTCGCGGCTGCTCAGCCTCGACCTGGGTGGCCTGCGCGACGTCGAGGTGGACCGCCGATCGCTCACCGCGCGGCTCGGAGCCGGGCTGCGCGGACCCGAGGCCGAGGCGGCGCTCGGCCGCGAGGGGCTGACGCTCGGCCACTTTCCGCAGTCCTTCGAGTACGCGACGGTTGGCGGTTTCGCCGCGACCCGCTCCGCCGGGCAGGCGTCGAGCGGCTACGGTCGCTTCGACGCCCTCGTCGACTCCGTGCGGCTGGTCGCCCCGGCCGGGGATCTGCGGACCCTGGAGACGCCACACACCGCCGCGGGGCCGGCGCTGCGCGAGCTCGTGATCGGATCGGAGGGAACCCTCGGGGTGATCCCCGAGGTCACCGTGCGCGTGCGCCCGGCGCCGCGCAGGCGCCGCTACGAGGCCTGGATCGCGGAGAGCTTCGAAGCCGGGGCGGAGATCGTCCGGGCGATGGCTCAGGGCGCCGGCCTGCCCGACGTGGTCCGGCTCTCCGACGAGGAGGAGACCGCGGGCACGCTGGCGCTGTCGGGGCCGCGCGGGCTGGCCGGCACGCTCTTCGGCGGCTACCTGGGCCTGCGCGCTCGTCGCGGCGGCTGCCTGATGGTCGTCGGCCTCGAGGGGGACGAGGAGTCGGTGGCGCGGCGCCGGGCGCTGGCGGTGCGAGAGCTGCGCGCCGGGGGCGCCGCCTACCTCGGCCAGGCCGCGGGGCGCTCCTGGGAGCACGGCCGCTACCAGGGCCCCTACCTGCGCGACACCTTGATGGCGACGGGGGCGATGGTGGAGACGCTGGAGACCGCCCACACCTGGAGCCGTCTCGGCGAGCTGCACGCGGCGGTCGCGGCCGCGATCCACGACTCGCTCGCCGCCCAGGGCACCCCCGGGCTCGTCTTCTGCCACCTCTCCCACGCCTACCCCGACGGGGCCTCGCTCTACTTCACCTTCATCGCCCGCGCCCGCCGTGGCGCCGAGCTGGAGCAGTGGCGCCGGGTCAAGACGGCGGCGAGCGAGGCGATTGTCGCCGCCGGCGCCACGATCACCCATCACCACGGGGTTGGCCGCGACCACGCCCCCTACATGCGGGCGGAGGTGGGGGAGCTGGGCCTGGAGGCGCTCCGCGCCGTCAAGGAGCGGCTCGACCCGACCGGGATCATGAACCCAGGGAAGCTGCTCGGCTGAGGCGGCGCGGCGCCCCAGCCGGCGCTATTCCTTCTTCTTTTCTTCTTCTTCCGCCCGCTGCGCGGCGCCGACGATCGGGCCGGTCACCGTGCCTTCGAGCACCGGGGTGCCGGTGTAGATCGGCGCCTTTTCTTCCTTCGTCGCCTTGGCCAGCGCGGCTTCGAGCAGCGGCGTCGAGGTGCGGGAGATGACGATCTTGCGGAAGGTTTCGTTCGCCAGGTAGACGAGGACTTCGGTCGGGACTTCGAACTCGGCCCGGATCCGCCCCTTCGCGTTGGCTTTTGCCGAGGCCAGCGGCAGCATTTTCTTTGGAGAGCTGGCGACCCAGATCGTGTAAGCCTCGTTCTTGCCGGTCGGCTTCAGGCCGTCGGCGGTCACCTGCAGCGCCAGCTTTTCCTTGAAGCGACCGAAGAGCGCTTCGCCGCTGCCTTCGCCGCCGGCCGCGGGGGTGAGCACCGCCTTGGTCGGTGCCTTCGACGCCGCGGCGGTCGTGCCGGACCCTTCGGCGGTTTCGGCCGCCGAGGACGCCGAGGTGGTCGTCGTGGAACCGTTGCCGCTGCCGCCACCGCTGACGATCAGGACGACGACGATCGCGACGAGGACCACGGCCCCGGCGGCGATCGCCAGCCGCGCGCCGGTGTCCTTCGGCAGGCCGAGTCGCTGCCGCCTGTCGCTGGCCGGCGGCGCGGCGCTCGGTGCCGCTGGCTCAGCGGGAGGTGGCGGGAGCTCCTCGGTGGCCGGCGCCGGGCTGGGCTCGGGAGCGGGGGGCTCCGGCGCCGGCTCGGGCTCGACGGCTGCGGGGGGCTCCGGCTCGGGCGGCAGCTCCGGCGGCGCCTGGCCTTCCTCCTCGAGCTGGGCCAGGGCGTCCTTGACGCGGGCGCGGACCTCTTCGACGCTGAGGCCCATCAGCGCCGCGATGTCCTCGTATCCCTGCTCGCGCTGCGCGAGCAGGCGCAGCATCGCTCTCTGGTCGTCGCTCAACCCCACCGCCGGAAGCCTATGCGGCGCGGCGGCTGCGGTGGGCCGCGACCGGGGATGGTCGCGAAGGCTTAACTTCAGCCCCGGCTAGGGTTCGCGGCGATGACGCCCGCCGAGGAGCCGCTCTCCCACTTCGACGCCCTGGTCGGGACCGAATGGCTCGACGACGACCCCGACCACGCCCGCGTGCGCCTGGCGATGCGCGACGAGCTGCGCCAACCGGTCGGCCTGATGCACGGCGGCGTGATCTCGACCCTGGTCGAGAGCGTCTGCTCGCGGGCGACGGCGCTGGCCGTGCTCGGCGACGGGATGATGGCGATGGGCCAGTCGATCGGCGTCAGCTTCATCCGCCCCGTCACCGAAGGTGCGGCGGAGGTCCGCGCCCGCGCCCGCCACCGCGGCCGCACCACCTGGGTCTGGGACGCCGAGGTCCGCGACTCCGAGGACCGCCTCTGCGCCCTCGCCCAGATGACGATCGCCGTCAGGCCTCTGCAAACCGGCGCCTGACGGCGTCATCCGTCGCTCGCGTGCGGAGCACGCCAGGCTCCCCGGGTCCTTGTCAGGCTTGGTTTTCGGGGCCGGTCATTCCCCGAAGCGGTTCGTGACCGGCAGGCGGCGGTCCTTGCCGAAGGCCTTGGGAGTGATGCGGATCCCGGGGGCGGCCTGGCGGCGCTTGTACTCGGAGCGGTCGACGAGGCGGATGACCTCGGCGACGGTCTCGGCCGGCAGGCCGGCGGCGACCATCTCCGCCTGGCCCTGGTCGCGCTCGACGTAGGCCTCGAGGATGCGGTCGAGCAGCTCGTAGGGGGGGAGGGAGTCGACGTCGCGCTGGTCGGGCCGCAACTCGGCCGAGGGCGCCCGCTCGATCACGCTGGCCGGCACCAGCTCGCGCCCGGCGCGCTCGTTGCGGCGCCGCACGAGGTCGTAGACGAGCAGCTTCGGCACGTCCTTGATCACCGCGAACCCGCCCGCCATGTCACCGTAGAGGGTCGCGTAGCCGACCGACATCTCGCTCTTGTTGCCGGTCGTCAGGACCAACCAGCCGTGGCGGTTGGAGAGCGCCATCATCAGGTTGCCGCGGATCCGCGCCTGGATGTTCTCGGCGGTGAGGTCGGCCGCCGAGGGCCGGGTCGGGTCGCGCGGCACCGAGCGCTCTTCCTCGTCCAGGTAGCCGCTCAGCGACCCCGCGTAAGCGTCCATCATCGGCTCGATCGGGATCTCGATCAGCTCGCAGCCGAGGCTTACAGCGATATTTCTGGCGTCCTGCTGGGTTGCAGTGCTGGAATGAGGCGACGGCATCACCACGCAGCTGACCCGCTCGGGCCCGACTGCGTCGGCGGCGAGCATCGCCACCAGGGCCGAGTCGATGCCGCCCGAGAGGCCGACGCCGACGTGCCGGAACCCGTTCTTGGCGACGTAGTCGCGCAGGCCGAGGGTGAGCGCTCCGTAGACCTCGTCGAGGTCGGCCAGCGGCTCGGCCAGCGGGCCTGGCGCGGTGGTGGGGACGTCGCAGACCAGCAGCTCGGGCTCGAACTGGGCGGCGCGGGCGATCGTCTCGCCGTCGGGGCCGATCACCAGGCTCTGGCCGTCGAAGACCAGCTCGTCCTGGCCTCCGACCAGGTTGCAGAAGGCGAAGTGGGTGCCGTAGGCGCGGGCGCGCTCGGCGAACATCGCCTCGCGCTCGCGGCCCTTGCCGCGGTGGTAGGGAGAGCCCGAGGGATTGGCGATCAGCTTGGCGCCCTGCTCGGCCTCGGTCGACGCCGGCGGCCCGGCGACCCAGCAGTCCTCGCAGATCGTCAGCCCGACCCGGGTCTCGCCGACCTCGATCGAGACCGGCTCGGAGCCCGGGACGAAGTAGCGCTGCTCGTCGAAGACGGCGTAGTTGGGCAGCCGGTTCTTGCGGTAGACACCGCGCACCGCGCCGTCGGCGAGGACGGCGAGCGCGTTGCTGGCGTGGCGCAGACCGCCGTCGGGCGCCGGCTCGGCGAAGCCGACCAGCACCGTCATCTCGCCGACCCCCCGGGCCAGCTCCTCGACCGCGCGCTGGTTGGCGGCGAGGAAGTGCCGCTTCAGGTAGAGGTCCTCCGCCGGGTACCCGGGGACGCAGAGCTCCGGGAAGACCACCAGCTCGGCGCCCTCGGCGCGGGCGCGGCCGATCCACTCGGCGATCGTCGCCGCGTTGCCGTCTATGTCGCCGACGGTGGGGTCGATCTGGGCGAGGGCTATGCGCACGGGCACGGGGTGGGGCCGGGGCTCATCGCGGAAGTATCGCCCGCCGGCTGCCCGGGGAGGTCCCTCGCCCCCGGTAGGGTGCCGGCGATGCGGAGCCGCCGTCGCCACCTGGCCGGTCTCTCGGCGGCGGTCCTGTTGCTGCTCGCCGCCGCGCCCGGGGCCGCGTCGGCCTCGACCGGCCTGGCCCAGGCGACCCCCAGCCTCGCCTCGAAATCGCAGAAGCCGTTCATCCTGCCGGAGTCGCGACCGACCGAATCGCGCGGTCGGCCCACCGACAACCCCGACCCCAACCGCAACGCCTACACGGTCCCCGAGGCGCCGCGCTCGCCCGCCTGCGACGCCAACTTCTGCGTTCACTGGGTGGCCGAGGGGCTGGACGCGCCCAAACTCACCGACAGCAACGGCGACGGCATCCCGGACTACGTCGAACGGGTGCTGCGCGTCGCCGAACACGTCCACTACGTGGAGAACGTCAAGCTCGGCTGGCGGGAGCCGAAGAGCGACGGGCGCCAGGGTGGCGGCAACGGCAAGACCGACATCTACCTCTCCCAGATCGGCGGCCAGCTGTTCGGCTACGCCGCCCCCGACCGCGGCCAGGCGACCAAGGGGCACCGGCTGCCGCGGCGCCTGCACGGCTACCTGGTCCTCGACAACGACTACAGCCCCTTCGAGTTCCCGGGCACGACGCAGGCGCACGACCTCGAGGTGACCCTCGCCCACGAGTACAACCACATCCTCCAGTTCGGCTACGACGCCTTCCAGGACCCCTGGTTCGCGGAGTCGAGCGCGACCTGGATGGAGGATCAGGTGTACAACGGGATCAACGACTACCTGCGCTACGTCGGCCGCTGGGTGAAGCGCTGGGACACGCCGCTGACGACGAGCTCGATCAAGGAGTACGGCTCGGCGGTCTGGAACCAGTGGCTGCAGCGGCGCTACGGCACCTCGATCGTCCGCAAGGCCTGGTCGCGGGCGATCCACACCCGGCCCGGCGGCTTCTCGGTCAACGCCTACGAAGCGGCACTGCGCTCGGTCGGTGCCCCCGGCCTCGGCCAGAACTTCACCCGCTTCGCCGCCGACGTCGCCGAGTGGCGCACCGGCAACGGCTTTCGCGAGAGCTACGCGTACCCGGACATGCCGCGCCAGGGTCGGCTGCGGCTGGGCGGCGCGACGCTGACACGGCGGCTCAACCACACCACCTTCACCCTGCTCCGCGTCCACGCCCCTAGCGGCCGCGCCGTCGTCGTCCAGGCGGCGGCACCGATCGGGGCCGCCGCCGGCCTCGCCCTCGTCGGCAGGATCGGCAGCGAGCGCCACGGCCGCCCCGTGATCAGGCTGAGCTTCCACCGCGACGGAGGCAGGATGACCGTGCGCCTCCCCGACCCCGGTCGCTTCAGCCGCATCACCGCCGTCATCGTCAACGCCGACGCCCGCGCCCACGGCTACGACGCCCGTCACCTCGACTGGCGCTACCTGACCGACCGGGTCCCGTTCGAGATCAGCGGCCGGCTGGTTCGCTGACGGCGGCGTTGCCGTTGGCTTTGGCGCCGTTGCGCCGCGGCCGCCGCGGCCGGACGGTGGCGATCATCTCCTCGGTGGACGCCTCGAGGTCGAGCGCGAAGCTGTCGAGGTCGGCCATCGCGTCGTAGTCGCCGACCAGGCCGAAGTTGACCTGGCCGTTGTAGGAGATGATCCCGACGCAGAGGGCCTGCCGGCGGGCCAGCGGCACCATCGGGAAGATCGACTCCATCTGCCGGCCGAGCACGTAGAGCGGGAACTGCGGCCCCGGCACGTTGGTGACGACGAGGTTGAAGAAGCGCTGCGCGGGCTGCAGGCGGGCCGCCTGGGAGGCCAGCGTGGTCGGCGCGAAGTCGGTGGCCTTGGTGAGGATCTCCGCCCCCACCGCCTGGCCGGAGGACTTCAGGTCGCCCATCGTCGCGGTGGTCAGGCGCAGGCGCTCGGCCGGGTCCTCGCACCAGACCGGCAGCGGCGCCATCATCGCCGAGATCCGGTTGCCGAGCGCCCCCTGCTCCTGCGCGGCGCGGACGCTGACCGGCACCATCGCCCGCATCGTCAGCTCCTCGGTGTCGTGTCCGCGGGCGCGCAGGTAGCGGCCGATGCCGCCGCTGACGATCGCCAGGATGACGTCGTTGACGGTGCCGCCGTGGGCGTCCTTGACCCGCTTCAGGTCGGCCAGCTGCGCCTGGCTGATCGCGAAGCGCCGGTGCGGGCCGATCTCGACGTTGAAGACGGTGTGCGGGGCGCCGAGCCCGGCGCCGATCATCTTCGAGGTCGCGCCGATCCCGTGGGCCACCTGGCGTGGCCCACGCAGCGCCGCGCGGAAGCCGCGGACGATCTCCGCGGGGCTGGTCAGGCGCTCGCGGACGGCGTCGCCGAGCAGCTTCAGGTCGGTCGGTTCGGGCCGGGCGAGCCACGGCGGCGAGGTCGGCGGCGGGCCCTTCGGCTCGCGATCCAGGTCGAAGAGGACGGTGGTGATGTCGACCCCGGAGACGCCGTCGACGAGGGCGTGGTGGCTCTTGCCGATGATCGCGAAGCGGCCGTCGTGCAGGCCCTCGACCAGCCACAGCTCCCAGAGCGGCTTGGAGCGGTCGAGCTGCTGGGAGAAGATCCGCGCCGCCAGGTTGCGCAGCTGCTCCTCGGAGCCCGGCGCCGGCAGCGCGGTCTGGCGCACATGGTAGTCGAGGTTGAGGTGGGGGTCGTCGACCCAGACCGGCCGGCCCTGGCCGAGCGGCACGGAGCGCAGCTTCTGGCGGAAGCGCGGAACCAGGTGCAGCCGCGAGGCGATGTGGCCACGGAACTCCTCGTGCATGGGCGCGGGGCCCTCGAAGACGCTCACCGAGGCGACGTGCATGTGCGCCCCCGCACGCTCGAGGTGGATGAAGGAGGCGTCCAACCCGCTCAGCCTGTCTGCCACCCACTCATCTTCGCACAGGTCACTCAAATTAGGTAGGGGCATTTTTTGGCTCTGCGAAGCCGTTGTGCACGGTTCGTTGCGCGGGCCGGTTTGTGTGCGTCTGCTCACAAACCGCGACATCGGGCCTCTCTACCGTGTTCTGCTCCTAGACGAATGAACCCATCTGCCGAGTCCCCTCGCAGGCGCGACGGGGATCGGGGGACCCAGATGCCGCGGAGCTTCTCTCCGCGGCCGGGGCGAATCGGGCGGCGAGCCGCCCGTAGCGAGCGTCCGGCGACCTGCCGGCGTCGCGAGCCCGTCAGCTAACCCCGTAGGCAGCGAGAAAGCGAGTGATCAAGAGACGATGCGATACCTCCTGCCCGCGGTCGCAGCCGCGACCGCTCTCGCGGTGGGCGCGATGCCGGCCGCGGCTGCTTCGCACCACCGCCACCACCGGGCCCACCGGGTCTCCTCCCACGTGTCCCTGCACCTCTCCAGGCACTCCGTGCTGAGGGGGGACGGGATCGCCGTTCGCGGCAAGGTCCGGCCGAGCGGCCGCCGCCGCGTCAAGGTCGTGTTCGGCGGTGCCGACCCGGCTGTGGTCCGGACGCGCACGCGCCGCAACGGGACCTTCGCCATGCGCTGGGCCCCCCGGCGCCTCGGCGACTACTCGGCGCGCGCCTTCGGCGTGCACGACCGCCATGTGCGGGCCGCCGTGAGCCCGGCTCGCGCGCTGACCGCGTACCACTCGGCCGGCGCCTCCTACTACGGCCCCGGCCTCTACGGCAACGGCGTCGCCTGCGGCGGCACCCTGACGCCGGGGACGATGGGCGTGGCCAACAAGACGCTGCCCTGCGGCACCAAGGTGACGCTGCGCTACCACGGCCGCTCGGTCACCGTGCCGGTGATCGACCGCGGCCCCTACGTCGCCGGTCGCGACTACGACCTCACCGAAGCGGTCAAGAACCGGCTCGGGTTCCCCGGCGTGGGGACCGTGCTGGCCGACCACTGAGCGCCGCTCAGCCGGCGAGGGCGAGCCGGAGCTGGTCGCCGACCGCCTCCGGCTCCTCGCCGGCTCCGGCGTCGAAACCGGCGACGCGGACGCCGAGCAGCCGCACCGGCCGCTGCGGGTCGTAGGCGCGCAGCAGGTCGAGGGCCACCCGCCCGACCACGGCCGGGTCGTTGGTCGGCTGCTCGACCGTGTGCGAGCGGCTGACGTTGGTCCAGTCGTCGAGCCGCACCTTGATCCCGATCGTGCGGCCCTCGAGGTCGCGCTTGCGCAGCCGGCGGCAGAGCTCGGCGGCCAGCTCCGCGATGTGGGCCTCCAGCTCGGCCCGGTCGCCGACGTCGACGTCGAAGGTCGTCTCCGCCGACTGCGACTTGGTCTCGCGGGAAACGGTGACCGGCGTCTCGTCCCAGAGCCTGCCGCGGGCATGCAGCCAGGCACCCGAGCGCGGACCGAAGGCCGCCTCCAGATCGGCCGGCTCGCGCGCCGCCAGCTCGACCAGGGTGCGGACCCCCATCTTCTCCAGTCGTTCCACCGTCTTCGGCCCGATCCCGGGGACGAGCCCCGGCGAGGCGCCGGCGAACCGCTCCAACGCACCCTCACGGGAGAGGACGACCAGGCCGGCCGGCTTGCCGAGCTCGCTGGTGATCTTCGCCAGCATCCGGCTCTCGGAGATCCCGACCGAGCAGCCGAGGCCGGTCTCGTCCCGGACCTCGGCGACGATCCGCCGCATCGTCGCCTTCGGCGAGAACAGCCCGGTGAGGTCGAGGTAGGCCTCGTCGAGCCCGACCACCTCGACCGTCTCGACGTTGCGCCGCAGCACTTCCATCACCCGCGCCGAGGCCTCGCGGTAGGCGGGGAAGTCCGGCTTCAGGTAGACCGCGTCGGGCAGCCGGCGCCGCGCCACCGCGGCCGGCATCGCCGAGTGGATCCCGGCCAGCCGGCGCGCCTCGTAGCTCGCCGTCGTCACCACCGCCCGCGGCCCCGACCCGCAGACGACCACCGGCTTCCCCCGCAGCTCCGGCCGCCGCCGCAGCTCAACGGACGCGTAGAACGCGTCCATGTCAAGGTGGGCGATCGTCCGATCGAAGGACACGGCGTGATCGTAGGGTGGGGGAGGGACGGACACGGGAGGCGGCGCGGTCGTGCCAGGAGCCCTCGGTGCGCTCGGTGACACCCTGGCGCGGCGCAGGAGACCGGCGGCACGCTGTAGGCGCCTAGAATTCAGGCATGGCTTCCCCCGAGGCGAAGAACCTGGAGGCGATCTCCAGGGCGATCGACCAGCACAACGCCAACTGCCCCTTCCCGGCGGCGGAGGTGCGGATGAACCCGTTCGAGGTCGAACGGCTCGGCTGGGACCACATCCGCGGCCTGCCGGTCGTCCCCGACGCCGAGATCGGCACCGGCCGCTTCCGCATCGTCTGCTCCCGCGACCTCGAGGGCGAGGGCCTCGAGGAGGTCGAGGCGGTCGGCCAGGAGATCGAGACGGCCGTCCCGGTGACGAATAACTGAGCGCGCTTCCGACTCTTGGGGGTCCATGGACCCCCAAACTCAGGGAACGAGTGATTCTCAGACGGTGTTCCAGAAGTCGATGCCCAGTCCCGACAGCCAGTTCTGGGCTTCGATGTTGAGGCGGGAGAGTTCGCCGCTGACGATGAGGATGCCCATCGCGATCAGGATCAGGCCGCCGACGGCGACGATCGCCTGGTAGTGGCGCTTGACCACGGCGAAGGCGGTGGTCATGCGGGAGAAGGCGACGGCGGTGAGGATGAAGGGGATCGCCAGGCCGGCCGAGTAGACGGCGAGCAGGAAGGCGCCGCGGGCGGCCGAGCCGGAGAGCGAAGCGGCGGAGAGGATCGCGCCGAGGGTGGGGCCGATGCAGGGGGTCCAGGCGATCGCGAAGGCGGCGCCGGCGACGATCGGGCCGCCCTTGCCGGCGCGCTCCAGCAGGGCGTCGACGTGCCACTCGCGGTTGAGCCGGGTGACGAACAGCGAGCCGACGAAGAGGACGCCCATCGCGATGATCAGCCAGCCGGAGAGCTTGGTCAGCAGTTCCTTGTGGTCCTGGAGGGCCGAGCCGAGGCCGGTGGCGGTCAGCCCGAGGAGGATGAAGATGGTCGAGAAGCTGGCGACGAAGAGCAGGCTGGGGCCGAGGACCCGCCGCCAGCCAGCGTCGTCGAGCTCGGCGGCGGAGACGCCGGTGACGGCCGAAAGGTAGCCGGGGACCAGCGGCAGCACGCAGGGGGAGAGGAAGGAGACGACTCCCGCCGCCAGGGCCGCGAGGATGCCGACTCCGGCAGCGGGGTTCGAGCTGAGAGCCGCGATTACCACGGCCCCCAGGTTACCCTCCGCCGGGTGTCGCCCGACCGAAGCTCGGCCAGCCTCTTCAACGCCTCCGGCCTGGCGCACCGCCTGCGTGCGGCGCCGCTGTTCGGCCTCGGACCGAGCGAGCCCGGGCCGGCGCTGCGCCGGGGCGCGCTGATCGCGGTTCCGATCGGCGCCTCGCTGGCGGTCGAGCTCGGCTTCGACTCCCCGACCAAGGGTGCGATCGCCACCGGCGCCCTGTTGGCGGGCTTCCCCGGGCTCGACGCCCCGGCGCTGCCCCGGGCGGCCTGGCAGGCGGTCGCCGCGCCACTGATCGGGATCGCCGCCGCGCTCGGCGTCCTCAGCGGACAGACGGCCCTGGCTGCGGTTCTGGCGATGGGCCTGCTCGGGACGGCGGCGGGGTACTGCTTCGCGGTCTCGCTGCGGTTGGCGATTCTCGGCCTCTCGGTGGCGCTGGGCCTGGTCGTCGCCCAGGGCTTCTTCCTGCCGACCTCCGACGCCGTGCCCGCGCTCGTCTACGTCACCGCCGGCGGCCTCGCCCAGGTCCTCTGGTCGCTGCTGGTCTGGCTCGCGGTCGACCGGGCCGCCGACGAGCCCGAACTCGCCTGGAGCACCCCGGCCGCCCTGGCGGAGCTGCGCTCCAACCTGACCCTGGAATCCGAAGTGGCCCGCCACGCGATCCGCTTCGGCCTCGCCCTTGCCGCCGGCGTCGCCGTCTACCGGATCGTCGGGATGGAGCAGCACGGGTTCTGGATCCCGTTGACGATCCTCTTCGTGATGCGCCCCGGGCGCGAGGAGACCTACCACCGCCTGATCCTGCGCGCGGTCGGCACCGTCCTCGGCCTGATCGCGGCAACCGCCGTGGCGGAGGCGTTCGGAGGGGTCGACGCGGTGGTCATCGTCGTCCTCACCGTCTCCGCCGCGCTCAGCTTCGGCCTGCTGACCGTCCAGTACGCGCTCTTCACGGCGGCGATCACCACCTACGTGGTCCTGCTCACCGACACCCTCGGCGAGGGCGCCTTCGACGCCGCCGGGCAGCGGGCGATCGGCACCGCGGTCGGGATCGCGATCTCGGCGCTGGCCTTCGTCCTCTGGCCGAACCCGGGCGAAGGGGAGGGGGAGAAGGCCGTTTCGGGAGGGCGGATTTCCCCGCCGGAGGCGGCAGCGCGCTAGATTTGGCCAGCCAGCCAAACGTGCCGCGCCACGTCGCGGCGGACCAGGGGAGCGGAGACTTGAGCGAGAGGACGTTCGTGATCGGGGTCGGGATGACCAAGTTCGAGAAGCCCGGCACCAAGGAGGGCGACTACCCGGACTGGGCCAAGGAGGCCGGGGAGAAGGCGCTCGCCGACGCGGGCGTCCCCTACGAGGACGTCAAGCAGGCCTTCGCCGGCTACTGCTACGGCGACTCGACCTACGGCCAGCGGGCGCTGTACCAGCTGGGCCTGACCGGGATCCCGGTGGTCAACGTCAACAACAACTGCTCGACCGGATCCTCGGCGCTGTTCCTGGCCCGCCAGGCGGTCAGGGGCGGGATCGTCGAGTGCGCGATGGCGCTGGGCTTCGAGAAGATGGAGCCGGGCAGCCTCGGCGTCAAGTACACCGACCGCACCAACGCGCTCGACAGGCACGCGACGCGGATGTTCGAGCTCCGCGCCCCGGAGGCCTCGCCGCCGGCGCCGCAGATGTTCGGCAACGCCGGCCGCGACCACATCGCCAAGTACGGCTCGACCCCCGACCACTACGCCTGGATCGGGTGGAAGAACCACAAGCACTCGGTCAACAACCCCTATGCCCAGTTCCAGGACGAGTACTCGCTGGAGGACATCAAGGCGGCGAAGATGATCCACGACCCGCTGACCAAGCTGCAGTGCTCGCCGACCTCCGACGGCTCGGCCTGCGCGATCGTCGCCTCCGAGCGCTACGTCGAGGAGCACGGCCTCTGGGAGCGCGCGGTCGAGATCGTCGGCCAGGCGATGGTCACCGACCTCAGCTCGACCTTCGACGCCGACGCCGACTGCATGACGATCGTCGGCTCCGAGATGTCGAAGGTCGCGGCCGAGAGCGCCTACGCCGAGGCCGGGGTCAGCGCCGAGGAGGTCGACGTCTGCGAGCTGCACGACTGCTTCAGCGCCAACGAGCTGATCACCTACGAAGCGCTCGGCTTCGCGGCCGAGGGCGAGGCGCACAAGCTGGTCGAGGCCGAAGCGACGACCTACGGGGGGCAGGTCGTGGTCAACCCCTCCGGTGGGCTGATCTCCAAGGGGCACCCGTTGGGGGCGACCGGGCTGGCGCAGTGCTCCGAACTGACCTGGCAGCTGCGCGGCGACGCCGGGAAGCGCCAGGTCGAGGGTGCGAAGGTGGCCCTGCAGCACAACATCGGCCTCGGCGGAGCGGCCGTGGTCACCGTCTACAAGCCGGCGAGCTAGCGCCCGCCGCGAGGAGGAGGAGACAGATGGCGAAGCAGCGGCGTTCACTCAACGGCAAGGTGGTGGCGATCACCGGCGGCGCCCGCGGAATCGGCAAGGCGACGGCGACGGCGCTGGTCGGCAAGGGCTGCCGCGTCGCGATCGGCGACATCGACCTGGAGTTGGCCGAGCAGACCGCGGCCGGGCTCGGCGGCGGCACGGTCGCGCTGCGGCTCGACGTCACCAACCGCTCCTCCTTCGCCGCCTTCCTCGACGAGACCGAGCGCCAGCTCGGCCCGATCGACGCAGTGATCAACAACGCCGGGATCATGCCGGTGACGCCGTTCGTCGATGAGAGCGACGACTCGATCCGCCGCCAGGTGGAGATCAACCTGCACGGCGTGATCACCGGCACCCAGCTGGCGGTGGGGCGACTGCGGCCCCGCGGCGGCGGCTACATCGTCAACATCGCCTCGCAGGCCGGGAAGTCGGGGATCCCCGGCATCGCCACCTACTCGGCGACGAAGCACGGCGTCGTCGGCCTCAGCGAGGCGGTGCGGGCGGAGCTGCGCGGCAGCGGCATCGAGGTCCTCTGCGTGATGCCGACCGTGGTCAACACCGACCTGACCAGCGGCCTCGACCAGAAATGGATCAAGCCGGTCGAGGCCTCCGACGTCGCCAACGCGATCGTCGACGCGATGGAAGTGCCCCGCTTCGACGTCTTCGTGCCGAGCGCCAACGGGGTCCTGCACCGGGTGATGGGCCTGCTGCCCCGGGCCTGGCGCGAGGCGATCGGACGGGCGATGGGCGTCGACAAGTTGATGTTCGAGGTCGACCACGCCGCCCGCCGCGCCTACGAGGAGCGGGCCGCCGCCAGCAAGCGCGAGGGCGAGGGCGAGCAGCCGACGCCGGCCCAACGGGACGCCGCCTGACTTGGGACGGATCTACGACGCGACGTGGGGCCGGCTGTTCGCCTCGCTGTACGACCGCGGCCTGAAGGCCACCGAGGAGAACGGCCTCGGCGAGATGCGCCGCGGGCTGCTGGCGCAGGCGCGGGGGAGGGTGGTCGAGATCGGCGCCGGGACCGGGGTCAACCTCGGCCTCTACCCCGAGGCGGTCGAGCAGCTGACGCTGGTCGAGCCGGATCCGCACATGCGTGCCCGGCTGCGCGAGAGGCTGGCGGGCTCGGGCCGCCAGGCGACGGTCAGCGAGGCGCCGGCGGAAAGCCTCCCCTTCGGGGACGCCGAGTTCGACACCGCGGTAACGACGCTCGTGCTCTGCACGGTTCCCGACCCGGAGGCGGCGATCGCCGAGCTGGCGCGGGTGCTGAAGCCCGGTGGGCAGCTGCTGTTCATCGAGCACGTCCGTTCCGAGGACCCCGGCCTGGCCCGCTGGCAGGACCGCCTCGAGAAGCCCTGGCGGTTCCTCGGCGACGGCTGTCACTGCAACCGCGCCACCCTCGCCACCCTCGCCGCCTCTCCGCTCGACCTCGGCGAGGTGCAGCGCGGCGGACTGCCGAAGGCGATCCCGATCGTGCGGCCGCTGGCCCGCGGCTCAGCCACCGCCTGAGCGGCGCCGGGCCGGCCGACGACTCGACCTCGGTCCCGGCTCGATTCAAGTCTTAAGAACTTCTAAGATAAGCTGACTTTCACATGGGAACCGTGAAGACAGCAGCGGGGCCGGCGAAGCCGATCCACGGCATCGAGGCCGAGTTCTTCCGCGCTCTCGGCCATCCGGCCCGGGTGCGGGTGCTGGCGCTGCTGAAGGGCGGGGAGATGACGGTGGGTGACCTGCAGGCGGCGCTGGGGATCGACTCCAGCGGCGCCTCTCAGCACCTCAGCGCGATGCGCCGGCAGGGCATCCTCGAGGCGCGCAAGGAGGGCACCAGCGTCTACTACAGGATCCGGGACCCGCGCGTCTTCCAGATGCTGGAGAGCGCCCGGCAGGTGATCGGGTCCCATCTCGAGGAAGCAAACGCGCTCCTGGGGGAGCTGGGGGAGGAACCGGCGTCGAGGGCCGACAGGCCCACCGCGAAGACCCGGTCGCGATAGGCCGCCCGGGTTGAGCGGATTGGACCTGCTGGCGGTCGCCGGCGCCACCTTGCTGGCCGCCGGGACCGTTGCACCGCTGCTGCGCCTGCCCGCCGGCGGCTCGCTCGCCCTGCAGGCGGTCGGGGCGGCGCTGCTCGGGATCGCCGGCGCCGGCGTCCTCTTCGGCGCGGCGCCGCTCGGCGCCGGCTTCCGCGACGGCCTCGACCCGGCGCTCGGGATCGACGGGCTGAGCGGCTTCTTCCTGGTGACGATCGCCGTCGCCGGCATTCCCTCGCTGCTCTACGCGCGCGGCTATTTCGCCGGCGCTCCGCGCGAGCGCCTGCACGTTGCCCTCGGGGGGCTCTTCCTGCTCTCGCTCGCCCTCGTCGTCACCGCCCGCGACCCCAGCACCTTCCTTGCCGGCTGGGAGCTGATGACGCTGGCGCCCGCGGCGGCGATTCTGGCCCGGCGCGGGGACGGTCCCGTCCGCGAGGCCGTCTTCGTCTATCTGGCGGTGACCCACCTCGGCGGCGCCGGGGTCTGGATCTGCATCCTGGCGCTCGCCCACTACGGCGCTCTCGGCGATCCGAGCGCGCTGGCCGCCCAGGGCGCCGGGGCGCAGGCGCTGGTGATCGTCGCGGCGCTGGTCGGCTTCGGCACCAAGGCGGGTCTGATGCCGCTGCACGCCTGGCTGCCGCGGGCACACCCGGTGGCCCCGAGCCCGGTCTCGGCGCTGATGTCGGGGGTGATGGTCAAGGTCGCCCTGTACGGGTTGGTGCGGGTGCTGTTCGAGTGGGCCGCTCCGGCGCCGCTGTGGGCCGGCCTCGCGTTGCTGGGGCTGGGGCTGCTGTCGGCGCTCGGCGGCGCCATGTACGCGCTCGCCCAGCGCGACCTCAAGCGGCTGCTCGCCTTCTCCTCGATCGAGAACGTGGGCATCGTCACCCTCGGGCTCGGCGTCTCGCTCGTCTTCGCCGCCGAGGGCGAGACGACCTGGGCCGCGATCGCCTTCGGCGCCGCTTTCCTGCACACGCTCAACCACGCCGCCTTCAAGGCGCTGCTGTTCCTCGCCGCCGGCTCCTTCGAGCGTGCCGTCGGCTCGCTCGACCTCGACCGCATCGGCGGCCTGCTGCGGCGGATGCCGTGGACCGGGGGGGCCTTCCTGGTCGGGGCGACGGCGATCGCCGGCCTGCCGCCGCTGAACGGCTTCGCCTCGGAGTGGCTGACCCTGCAGTCGCTGGTTCACGCCGCCTTCGGGCCCACCCTCGGGGTGGGGCTCGCCGCAGCCCTCGCCGCGGCCGGGCTGGCCGCCACCGCCGGCCTCGCCGCGTTCGCCTTCGCCAAGGCCGCTGGGCTGGTCCTGCTCGGTGCCCCGCGCCGGCCCGAGGCGGCCGAGGCAGGCGAGGCGCCCGTGGCGATGCGGGCGGCGCCGGTCGCCCTCGCCGCCGCCTGCATCGGGCTGGGCGCCGTGCCGGGGCTGTTGCTGCCGTCGCTGACCGGCCTCTCGCCCTGGTCCTCGCAACTGGGAAGCGAGCCGAGCCTGAGCGTTCCCGGGACCGGCTCGCTGCCCTCGCCGTGGCTGCTGCTCGCGGTCCTCGGCCTGACCGCCGCCCTCTGGCTCCTGCGCGGATCGCGCCGGGCCGCGCCCGTGCCCGCCTGGGCCTGCGGGCAGCGGATCGAGCCGGCCCTCGGCTGGACCTCGGCTGGCTTCATCAAGCCGATCCACCTCGTGCTCGAGTCGGTGCTCCGGCCGCGCCGTGAGATCACCGCCGAGCGCGAGCACGGCCTGGTGCGCTCCGTCCGCTACAGCGGCGAGATCCCGCACCTGTTCGACACGGCGCTGTACGGGCCGGTGCGCGGCGCGGCGCTGCGCGGCGCCCGGGTCGCGCGGCGGATCCAGTCGGGCAGCGTCCGCGCCTACGCCGCCTACCTGCTGGCGCTGCTGCTGGTGGTCCTGCTCCTGACCAGAGTGGGGGCGATCGGGTGATCGCCGTCGCCGTCGCGATCCAGGTCCTCGGCGGCCTCGCCCTGGCGCCGCTGCTGCCGGGGACGATCCAGTCGCTGAAGGCGCGCCTGCAGGGGCGGCGCGGCCCCTCGCCGCTGCAGCCGTACCGGGAGCTGCGCAGGCTCTGGGGCAAGTCCCTCGCCGACCCGCAACCGAGCACGCTCGTCTACCGGCTCGCGCCCTGCCTGGTCGCCGCCGCCACCGGTCTGGGGGTCCTCCTGGTCCCGATCGCCGGGATCTCCCCGGGCTGGGGAATCGGGGACGACGCACTCGTCCTCGCCGGGCTGCTCGCTCTCGGCCGCTTCGCGCTCGCCCTGTCCAGCTGGGACACCGGCTCGGGCTTCGCGCTGATGGGGTCCAGCCGCGACCTGACGATGTCGGTCGCCGGCGAGGCGCTGCTCGTCCTCGCGGTCGTCCTCGCCGCGGCGCCGGCGGGAAGCACCGGCCTGGCGGCGATGAGCGCCGCTGCCGGCGGCTCCGCGATCTGGAGCGAGCCCGCCCACTGGTGCGCCGCGGCCGCCTTCGGCCTGCTCGTCCTTTTCGAGACCGGGCGCCAGCCGATCGACAACCCCGACACGCACCTGGAGCTGACGATGATCCACGAGGGCCCGCTGCTCGAGTACGCCGGGCGCGACCTGGCACTGCTGCAGTGGAGCGCCGCCGCCCGGCACTGGATCGTCCTCGTCCTCGCGAGCGAGCTGTTCCTGCCGCACTGGGGCGGCTTCTGGCCGCAGCTGGCGTTCCTCGGAGCCGCCCTGGCACTGCTCTGCGTGGCGCTGGCGGTGACCGAGACGGCGCAGGCGAAGATGCGGATCCTGCGGGCGCCGGTGGTACTCGCAGGAGGCTGCCTGCTGGCGCTGGTCGGGCTGACGAGCTGGCTGGCCGGGGGTCTGGTGTGAGCGCGGCGCCGATCGCAGCCCTGGTCGCGCTCGGCTTCGGGGTGATGCTGGTGCGGCGGCGCAGCTTCGCGATCTGGCTGCTGACGGCACAGTCGCTGCTGGTCGGGGTGGCGGCGCTGACCCTGGCCGAGCCCGGCTCCGGCCTGCTGGTGGCCGGGACCGTCCTCGTCGTCCGCGCAGTGGCCCTGCCGGCGCTGCTCGCGCTGACCCGCCGCCGCACGCCGGAGCCGGGGCCGGTGGCGCCGGCGACCACCGTCGTCGTCCGCCTCCTCGTCGCCACCGCGGTCTCGCTCGCGGCGGTCGCCTCGCTGCCGCCGCTCGGGCTCGGCGACGCCCCGGCCGAGCACGGCGCGATCGCGCTGGTCTGCCTCGGGATCGCGATCGTGGCGATGCGCCGGCCGGCGCTCGTGCAGGTCCTCGGCATCCTCGTCGCCGAGAACGGCGTCTACCTGCTGGCAGTCTCGGCTCGGGGCGGGCTGCCGTTCGCGATCGAGCTGGGCGTGCTGCTCGACCTGGCCCTCGTCGTCACCGTCTCCGCCGCCTTCGCGCACAGGATCCACGGCGAGATCGGCAGCGGCGACACCGACATGCTGCGGGGCCTGCGTGACTGAGGGCACCCTCGTCGTCGCCGTCCTCGCGGTGCCGGTGGCCACCGCCGTGCTGGTCGGCCTGATGCCGACCCCGCGTGCCGCCGACCGCCTCAACCTCGCCGGCTCGGCGCTGACGGCGGCGCTGGCGCTGGCGCTGGCCGCGATCGCCCTGTTGGCGGCGCCCGGCCCGGCCGCCGCCGGGGGCTGGTGGGTGCTCGACGCCGCCGCCGGCGTCTTCCTCGCCCTCGTCGCCGTGGTCGGGCTGGCCAGCGCCGCGGTCTCGCCCACCTACCTGCGCCACAGTGGCCGCAGCTGGTTCAGCGCTCGGCGCTCCCACGCCTGGTACTACGCGTCCTTCGACCTCTTCTGGGCGGCGCTGCTGGCGCTGCCGCTGGCGCGCAACCTGGGGCTGGCCTGGCTCCTGGTCGAGGCGACGACTGCGTCCTCGGCGGTCCTGGTCGCCTTCAGCGGCAAACGCAGCGCCCTCGAGGCGGGCTGGAAGTACGTGGTCCTCACCACCCTCGGGCTGGCGGTGGCGCTGCTGGGGATCGTCGTCCTCTACGCCGCCGCGGGCGGCTCGGGCGCCGGCCTCAGCCGGCTCGACTGGGGTGCGCTGGCGGACGGGGCCGGTGGGCTGCCGGCGCAGACGACGCTCTTCGCCTTCGTCCTGATCATGGTCGGCCTCGCCGCCAAGATCGGCTGGGCGCCGGTCCACAACTGGCTGCCCGACGCACACAGCGAGGCCCCGGCGCCGGTCAGCGCGATGCTCTCGGCGGCGCTGCTGCCGACCGTGCTGCTGGTCGCCTGGCGGACCTCGCTGGCGCTGCAGCCGGCGTTCGGCGCGGACGCGGTGCGCGAGCTGTTCGTCGGCTTCGGCCTGGTCTCGCTGGCGATCGCGGTCCCCTTCCTCTGGCGGCCGTTGCCGTGGAAGCGGCTGCTCGCCTATTCCAGCCTCGAGCACATGGGGATCCTCTCGCTGGGGATCGGCTTCGGCACGCCGCTGGCGATCGCCGGCGTCGTCCTCCACGTTGCCGGCCACGGCGTCGCCAAGTCGCTCGGCTTCTACGCCGCGATCCCCCTGCTGCGCCAGGAGCCGGAGGCAGCGACGGCGCCGGCGCGTGGCGTCGTCCGGGCTAGCGCGCCGACCGGCGCGGCGATGGCGGTCAGCCTGCTGTCGCTGGCCGGCCTGCCGCCCTCGCCCCTGTTCGTCTCCGAGCTGATGGTCCTGCTGGGCGGGATGAATGCCGGCCTGGTCGCGGTCGTCGCGGTGGCGGCCGTGCTGCTGGCGCTCGGCTTCGTCGGCCTCGCGCACACGCTGGTCGAGGGGCTGCTGGGAGAGAGGACGGGGCACGGAGCCAAGCCGACCCCGCGCTCGGCCCGGGTGGTGGCCCTGCTCGCCGCGACGGCGGCTGCGTTGCTGCTCGCCCTGACCGCTGTCGCCTTCGCGATCCCCGACTCGGGGATCGTCGAAGCGCTGGTGGGGAGGGGCGGGTGACCGGGGTGGGGGAGCCGCGCCAGTCCGTCGAGGCGATCGCCGTCGACGCCGCGCGCTGGCGCGAGGCCTGCGCGCGGGAGCTGAGCGACGGCGGCCGTTTCTGCGGCGCCATGGCGAGCGGCCGCGACGGCGCCCTGACCTGGAGCGCTCTCTTTGCCCGCGGCTCGGCGACCCGGGTGCTGCGGGCGCCGGTCCCCGACGGAGAATCGGAGACGATCGTCGACCTCGTGCCGGCGGCGCAGTGGGACGAGCGCGAGGCCCACGACCTGTACGGCCTGCGCTTCGACGGGCACGAACCGCTGCGCCCGCTGGTCGACCACCCGGTCGAGACCGCGGACTGGGTGACGCCGGTCGAGGGGAGGGGCACCCACCAGGTCGCGGTCGGCCCGATCCACGCTGGGGTGATCGAGTCCGGGCACTTCCGCTTCCACGTCGTCGGCGAGCGGATCCTCCAGCTCGACGCGCGGCTCTTCCACAAGCACCGCGGCCTGGAGCGCGCCGCCGTCGGAGGCGACCTCGCCGACGGCCTCGCCTACGCGCAGCGCGCCTGCGGGGCCTGCGCGGTCACCAACACCGTCGCCTACGCGCAGGCGTGCGAGGGGCTGTACGGCCTCGCCCCCTCACGGGAACTGCGCCGCGCCCGCACCCTGCTGCTCGAGCTGGAGCGCCTCTACAACCACCTGAACGACCTCGCCGCGGCCTGCGCAGGGGTCGGCTTCGCGACCGGGAACATGGCCTTCGCGGCACTGAAGGAGCGGGCGATGCGGATCAACCGGGAGCTGACCGGCCACCGCTTCCTCTTCGGCTCGGTCGAGGTCGGGGCCAGCAGGCTGGAGCTGGCGACCCCCGCCGTGGAGCGGGCACGCGACCTGCTGAGGGAGATGCGGGTGGACGCGGCGCGGATCTGGCGCGAGATCCGCTTCAGCGCCTCCGTCCAGGAGCGGCTCCGCGGGGTCGGGGTGCTCGACCGCGAGGTTGCGGTCCGGCTCGGGGCCGTGGGGCCCGCGGCGCGGGCCTCCGGGGTCGAGCTGGACACCCGCGCCGACTGTCCCGGCCTCTGGTACGGGGCGTCCTTCGCGGCGGCGGCGCCGGAGGCCGCCACCGGGGACGTCGCCGCGCGGCTGCAGGTGCGCGCGGCCGAGCTGGAAGCGACCTTCGAGATCCTCGACGAGCTGCTCTCGCGGCCCCTGGAGGCCGACGCGGCGACGCCGGGCGCACCTGCGGCGCCGCTCGGCGTGGCCCGGGTCGAGAGCCCGCGCGGCGAGACGGTCTGCGTCGTCGAGGGCGAGGCAGGCCAACTCGGGCGGCTGCATCTGCGTACGGGCTCCTACGCCAACTGGCCGGCGCTGGCCGAGGCGACCCCCGGCAACCTGCTGCCCGACTTCCCCTTGATCAACAAGAGCTTCGAGCTCTGCTACGCCTGCGTGGACCGCTGAGGTGTTCGTCCTCCTGCGCCACCTCCAGCGGGTCCGTCGCGAAACCGCGCTGCCGCGGCTCGGCGGCGCCCGCTCGTTGGCGATCCGCCACGTCGACGCCGGCTCCTGCAACGCCTGCGAGCACGAGCTGACGGCGACGGCGGCGCCGCAGTACGACCTCCAGCGCTTCGGCCTCGACATCGTCGCCTCGCCGCGGCACGCCGACGTCCTGCTGGTCACCGGCGCGGTGACGACGCGGATGGAGGGGGCGCTGCGGGCCGCCTACGAGGCGATGCCCGAGCCCCGCCGAGTCGCCGCCCTCGGCGACTGCGCGATCGGCTGCGGCGTCCTCGGCACCGCCTCGGAGCTGGCGACGCCGCTGGAGGAGCTGCTGCCCGTCGACCTGCGCATCCCCGGCTGCCCGCCGACCCCGGAGCAGATCGCCGCCGGCATCCTGGCGGCGATCGACGGCGGGTGGCAGGGTTGAGGGGGGTTTGCGCCGCCGGCCGGCTCGGGTAGCCTGGCCCCGATGGCCCTGTCCCGTCGCATCGCGCTGCTGGCGGTGCTCGCGCCACTGGCGCTGGCCTGGCTCGCGCGGGCGGACGCCGCCGACGCGGCGAGCCCGTCCCACATCCGGCACTTCTTCGTGATCGTGTTGGAGAACGAGAACGCGGGGGAGACCTTCGGCGCCATCCCGCCGGCCCCCTACCTGGGCCGGACACTGAAAGCCGCCGGCGCCTACATGCCGAACTACCACGGCACCGGCCACCACAGCCTCGACAACTACATCTCGATGGTCAGCGGCCAGCCGCCCAACGAAGTGAGCCAGGGCGACTGCCCGGTCTATCTCGAGATGATGCCGGGGAGCCTCGGCTCAGACGGCGTCGCCCGCGGTCAGGGCTGCGTCTACCCGGGCTCGGTCCAGACGATCGTCGACCAGCTCGAAGAGAAGGGGCTCGGCTGGCGCGGCTACATGCAGGACCAGGCCAGCGCGGTCTTCGAAGGGGTGCCCGGGACCTGTCGCCACCCGGAAATCGGCGCGCACGACAACGCCTTCGTCGCCACAGCGACCGACCAGTACGCGACCCGTCACAACCCCTTCGTCTACTTCCACTCGATCATCGACCACCCGACCTGCGACGAAAACGACGTCGACCTCTCCCAGCTGCCCAGGGACCTGCGCCGGGAGCGCACGACCCCCGCCTACAGCTTCATCACCCCGGACCTCTGCGCCGACGGGCACGACGCGACCTGCCCGGACCCGAGCCAGCCCGGAGGCTTCGCCGGGGTCGAAGCCTTCCTGCGCGAGTGGGTGCCGCGGATCCAGGCCTCGCCCGCCTACGACTCGCGCAGCGCAATCCTGATCACCTTCGACGAGTCCGCGAACGGCGCGGAATCGTGCTGTGGCGAGCGCAGCGGGCCGAACACGGCCAACAACGGCGACGGGGTCGCCGTCGGCGAAGGGGGCGGCCGGGTCGGCGCGGTGATGCTCTCGCCCTGCGTGCGGCCGGGCACCGTCGCCCGCAGGGCATACAACCACTACTCGATGCTGCGCTGGGTCGAGGACGACTTCGGCCGCAAGCACCTCGCCGAAGCGGCCCGGACCGGGGTGACGCCGTTCGGCAGCGACGTCTTCACGCGGCCCGGCTGCCGGCTGAAGACCTCGCTCACGGCGCGCCCGTCGCGGGCCGTGGCGGGCAGGAGCACCGCTTTCCGCTTCCGCTTCAAGACCGAACTCCCACGGTGCCGACAGGGCGCCAGGATCCACTTCGGCAAGCGCTACGCCCGCACCGACGGCCGTGGGATCGCCCGGATCACGACGCGGATCGGCAGTCCGGGAATCCACTACGCAGCGGCCAGCTCGCCGCACTGCAACGCCGCCCGGGCACCGGTACGGATCGTCAAGCGGCGCTGAACCGCGCCACCAGCTCAGCGGCCGCGATGCCGATGAAGGCGCCGGCGAGGACGTCCGCGGGGTAGTGGACCCCGGTGTGGACGCGCGAGTAGCCGACCAGCGTGGCCAGCGCCCGCAGCGGCGCCGAGAGGGATGGCCGGGCCCGGCCGACGGCGGTCGCGAAGCCAAACGCGGAGGCGGCGTGACCGGACGGAAAGGAGCTGGTGCGCGGCATCGGCACGTGGCGACGCGCAACCTCCTCGAGCTCCCGGCGCTCCGGCCGGCCGCGCACGGTCAGCGGCTTGCCGACCAGGTTGGCGAACCCCGAGGCGAGGCCCAGCGCGACGACGCCGCGGCGGGCGGCCCGGCGGCCGTCAGCGCCGCCGAGGGCAGCGACCAGGGCGCCGATCCCGAACCAGAGCAGGCCGCGGTCGGCGACCCGGGAGAGCCGCCGCATCACCATGTCCAGGGCGGGCGTCTCGCTGGCCGCGATCGCGGTGTAGACCGCGACGTCGACCGCCTCCGCCTCGCTCAGCCAGTCGCGCACCGGGCGATCATATGAAGCGGCGAATCGAGTCCTTGAGTCCTCCGGATCCGCCGCCGAGCGGCGGCGTCCTCAATCGTGTCCGACCGACCGCCGGCCCGAATCGGGAGAATTCAAGCCATATGACGCTTGACATCGACGTTCCCGCCGGGCCGGTGGCGGACAAGTTGACCCTGTGGCCGATGGACGATGGGCGCTACGGGTTGGATGCCGTCTTCCAGGGCGTCTCGGGGTTCGAACGCTGCGAAGAACACAAGAGCGCGCTCGACACGGCGGGCGTCAAGTGCCGGATGCTCCAAGGCCTGGACAACTCCTGGTCGCTGCGATTCGGGCCGCTGAGCGCCCACGAGGTCGGACGGGCGGTCGCAGCGTTCGTGCGTTGACTGGCGGAGCTGCGAGTTCCCTCGGCCACCGACCCAACGCACGATAATGGTGGTTATGTCAACTTGACAGCGAAAGCAGGCCGTGACGGGAGCCGCGGGACGCTGGACCGCGCCCGCGCTCTCCTCGGAGTAGCCTCAGCTGGCCTTCTTCGATCGCTTCTTCGATCGCTTTTCGGCGAGAGCCGGGCGTGCCGAGCAGTTCGATGCCGTTGCTGCTCGGCCCCTTGATCGCGAACGACGGCGTGCCGGTGAAGCCGAACCGCTGCGCCTGTGCCGACTGTTCCTGGACCTCGTTGGTGACCTTGGCGCTCTTGCGATCTTCGTTCCACTTCTTGATGTCCTTGACCCCGGCGCCCTTGGCGACCGCTTCGAGGAATTCGTCGGTGGCGTAGCCGGAGTTCTCTTTGCCCTGGTTGCGGTAGAAGAGCTCGATGTAGTTCCAGGCGCGACCCTGTTCGCCGGCGGCGATCGCCCCGGCCCCGGCCGGCGGCGACTGCGGGCCGATGATCGTGAAGTTGCGGAAGGTGAGGTCGGCTTCGCCGTTCTTGACTTGGCCGTGGATGATCTGCGGCAGGATTTCTTCCGAGTACTCTTTGCAGATCGGGCACTGCAGGTCCCCGTACTCGTAGAGGTGGACCTTCGCCTTGCCGAGCGTCGTCCCGCTCTGCGGGAGGCCGGCGAGCAGGCTGTCGACGGCGGCGACTTCCTGCATCTTCTCGGCATTGCCGCCGCTTTCTTCGCTGGAGGAGCTGACTACGACCAGGACCACCACGACGACGATTGCCAGGAATACCGCGCCCGCGCCCAGCTGCAGCATCCGCTGGCGCCGATCCTGGGACCGGACCTGAGTCTCCTCTGCCATCCGCTCTTCGCGGCGCTTCTCCCTCTCCCGCTTGTTGCTCATCTCTCCTCCGTGGTGATTTTGTCGTGATGCCGCGCGAGGCGCGTTGCGCGCCCCCGCGACTCTACGCGTTCGGCGCCGCGCTCAGCCCTCTCCGGAGGGGAGCGGATCCGGCGTCGCCGTCCCCTCCGGCCCGGAGGCGGCCGCTGCCGGCGGGCCGGTCCCCGCGTACCCGATCAGGCGGGTGGAGTTGAGCAGGAAGAGGATCGTCATCAGGACCGCGCTGGAGACGCACCACTGGCAGATCGCTTCGATCTTGAAGATCTCCAGGTAGGTCAGGTAGACGCTGAAGCCGAAGCCGCCGAGCGAGACGGCGAAGCCGCCGAAACGCGCCGCGTCGCTGGCGAAGAACGCCGTCGCCAGCAGGACGATGTAGCCGATGATCCCGAAGACCGAGACGTTGACCCCGGCGATGTGCGAGTAGGAGCTGTTGGCGACCGTCTCGCAGCCACCGCCGCCGGCGAGGCAGGTCGGCGACCCGCCGCCGGAGTCGGCGATCGTGATGTAGGTGGCTACGCCGATTCCCAGCGCCGCGACGAAGGCGATCACGCGGCGCAGCGTGGCTTCACTCGGAAACTTCATAGTGATGAGGATAGAGAGGCGAGCCTAAAGGCGTTCCAGGACGTCTCAGATCGTGGCGACGGCCGGCTCGGCGAGAAGGCGGCGATCTCCCGCGAGAGCCTGCCGCCCTGCCAGGCCAACGGCGACTCCCCCTCCCCCTCGCTGATCAGGCGCGCCTGTGGCAGCGCCTCGGCGTAGGCGGCGGCGGCAGCGTAGGGATGGCCGGGGTCGGCGGCGTCGTGGCTGGCGACGACCAGGGTCGGCACCTGCAGGCCCTCCAGTTCGGCCATCGCCCCGAACGGGCGCGAGCGGGGCACCTCGCGCAGCGCCTGCACCAGCGCCTCGGGGTTGCGGTGCAGTTCCATCCGGGCCCGGGTGAAGCGCAGGACCGAGTCGCGCCAGCCTGCGTCGATCCCCTGGTTGGCGGCGATGTAGTCGACGAAGCCGTCGACCCCGCCCTGCTCCAACGCCGCCGCCAGTCCGTCCCAGTAGCCGAGCGACCCCGCCGTGATCTCGCCCGCGTAGACCGGCCCGACGACGACGAGCCCGGCCAACCGCTCCGGCCGGCGCAGCGCGTAGGAGACCGCGGTGTGGGCGCCCATCGAGTGGCCGGCGAGGACGAAGCGCCGCTCGCCGAACTCGGCGCGGACGACGCGCTCGAGGTCTTCGACCAGGTGCGGGTATCCATAACCCTGCCCCGGCGGGGCGGGGTCGGAGTCGCCGTGGCCGCGGGCGTCGTAGCTGAGGACCTCGTGACCCGCCCGCTCCAGCGCCCGCGAGCCGTGGACGACGTAGCGCCGGGTCGCCGTGATCCCGTGGCAGAGGACGATCGGCGCCCCCTCGCCGTCGCGTTCGCCGTGGATCGTCGGCGCGGCGCCGACCATGAAGGAGGTCTCGGTCGCGGTCCGCATCAGCCCAGCTTGGCGAGCGCCTGCTCGAGGTCGTCGACCGACTCGTAGGTGAGGCCGGCGAGCGTCACCTTGCGATGGCGGACGACGCCCTCCTCGTCGATTACGAAGATCGCCCGCCGCACCATCGGTCCGGCGAGGACGCCGTAGGCTCGCGCGACTTCCTTGTCCTCGTCGGCCAGCAGCGGCACGTTCAGCCGCTTCTCCTCGGTGAAGCGCTCGTGTGACTCGACCGACTGCGGCGAGATCCCGAGCACGTCGGCGCCGAGCCCGTCGAGCCGGTCTCCCTGGTCGCGGTAGGAGCAGAACTGCCTGGTGCAGACGGCGGTGAAGTCGCCCGGGTAGAAGGCGAGGATCACTCGGCGTCCGCGGTAGTCGGCGAGGCGGTAGGTCCTGCCCCCCGTCCCCGGGAGCTCGAAGTCAGGAGCCGGATCGCCTACGTCGACCTTCGCCACGATTCGAGCTTAGCTGCCGGGCTCCTCAGCCCTTTTCGATCGTCATCTTTTCGATCAGCACGGTCTGTTTCGGTTTTTCTTCCGGCGTGCCGAGTTCGCCGATCGTTTCGACCACGTTCATGCCGCTGCTGACCTTGCCGACAAGGGCGTATTCGGGCGGCAGCGATTCGCCCCCCGGGCCGGTGACGACGAAGAACTGGCTTCCCGAGGTGCCCGCCGGGTCGGTTCCGCCCTTCGCCATCGCCACCGTTCCCAGGGTGTATTTCAGGTTCGCGGGCGGCTTCTCGACCACCTGGTAGCCCGGGCCGCCGGTCCCGTTCCCCTGCGGATCGCCGCCCTGGATGACGAATTCGGGGACGATGCGGTGGAAGGTGAGCCCGTCGTAGAAGCCTTCTTCGGCCAGGTAGGCGAAGGAGTTGGTCGTCTTCGGCGCCTGCTTGGTGTCGAGTTCGATGTCGAAGGTGCCGCAGCTGGTTTCGACCACGGCGGTCAGCTTTTCGCCGGCCTTGACCGTCTGCTTCGGCGCCTTCAGCGAGACCTGCTTCGGCGCCGGCGCTTCCACTTCCTTGCAGCTGCCGGCGCTCGCGCTCGAGTTGGACGAGGAGCTGCTCCCGCCTCCCCCCCGCGAGATCAGGATCGCCGCGACGACGCCGGCCGCGACCACTGCGAACACGGCAAGGATGATCCAGCGACGATCGAATTGCGCCTCCACGGTCAGGGAGCGTAGTGCAAATGCGCCGAAGGACCGGGCCTGGGAGACCCGGTGTAAGTATGGGCGGGATGTCGAGCCCTCCGCTGACCCCGCTTGCGGCAGCCGTCCTCGAGGTCGGCGAGCCCGAGCGGGTGCTGCAGGTCCAGTGCGGCGACGGCGAGGGCGTGCTCTTCCTCGCCCGCGAGTTCCCGCGGGCGCGGGTCCGCGGCGTCGACCGCTCCGAGCAGGCGGTACGGGCCGCCACGGGGCGGGTCGGGCTCGACCCCGAGGGGCGGGTAGCCTTCAAGGTCGGCCGTCCCGGCGACCTCCCCTTCCCCGACGACCACTTCGACCTGGTGGCGGCGGTCGACGCCGAGCCCTCGGCTCGCGAGGTGGCCCGGGTCCTGCGGCCGGGCGGCTTCCTCGTCCTCGCCTACTCGCGTCGCTCGCGGGCGCCGCGCGGTCTGCGCCGGTGGGTGCTGCGCGGGCGGCTGGGCGGGGCCGGGATCGAGCCCGTGGCCGCCGGCACGGCCGGGGACGGCAGCTTCTCGGTCGGGCGCCTGCAGGGCGGCGGCCCCCTCCCCTCGGCCGGTTAGGCTGGCGCTCCCATGGACATCGCGGGGATGCCACTGGCGCTGCTCGTCAACCCCTCCTCGGCCGGCGGCCGGGCGCTGAAGCTGCTGCCACGGGTCGAGCAGGCCCTCGACGCCCGCCGCGCTCCCTTCCGCGTCCAGCACACGCAGGGTCTCGAGCACGGGGTCGAGCACGCGCTGCGGGCGATCGAAGCCGAGGAGGTGCCGGTGGTGATGAGCGGCGACGGCCTGATCGGCGCCGTCGGCGGCGCCATGGCCGGCTCGGAGACGCCGCTGGGGATCGTCCCCTGCGGGCGCGGCAACGACCTGGCCCGCGTGCTCGGCATCCCCGACGATCCCGAGGCGGCGGTCGCGGCTCTGCTCGCGGGGCACAGCCGTCTGATCGACGTCGGCGAGGTCAACGGCAAGCGCTTCCTCGGGATCGCCAGCGTCGGCTTCGACTCCGAGGCCAACCGGATCGCCAACGAGACCCACTTCCTCAAGGGCAACCTCGTCTACGCCTACGCGGCGCTGCGGACCCTGGCCCGCTGGAAGCCGGCCCGCTTCACCATCAAGGTCGACGACGAAACCCTGCGCCTGACCGGCTACTCGGTCGCCGCCGCCAACAGCGGCGTCTACGGCGGCGGCATGCGCCTCGCTCCCGACGCCCGGCTCGACGACGGCGAGTTCGACGTCGTCTCGGTCGGCGCGGTCGGCAAGCTGCGCTTCGTGGGTAACCTGCCGAAGGTGTTCAAGGGCACCCATGTCGCCAAGCAGGAGGTCCGCGTCTTCCGCGCCTCGCACCTGGAGCTGACGGCCAGCCGGCCCTTCGCGGTCTACGCCGACGGCGAGCACCTCACCGACCTGCCCGCGAGCCTGAGGGTGCTGCCGCAGTCCCTCGGCGTGCTCGTCCCCGCGCAGGCCGGCGCTTGAGCGCCGCCGTGGCGGCTCGCAGCAGAGGAGGGGCGCTGTTCGGCGCCAAGCTCGCTGCCTCGCGGGCGATCGGGGTCGCCAGCCGGGCCAGCGGCCGCGGTGGCGGCACGACCCTGCCGGGTCGGGTGCTGCTGCGGTTGGAGCCGGAGGCGATCGCCCGCCTCGGAGCCCGCCTCGACCGTGGCACCACGGTCATCAGCGCCACCAACGGCAAGACGACGACGGCGGGGATGATCGCCGCGATCCTCGCCGCCGACGGCCGCCGCCCCGTCCACAACCGGGCCGGCTCGAACATGACCTGGGGCGTCGCCACCGCGCTGCTCGAGCAGCGCGGGGCGAGGGACTGTTCGAGGTCGACGAGGCCTGGCTGCCGCGCGTCGCCGAGCAGTTGCAGCCCTCGCTGATCGTCCTCGGCAACCTCTTCCGCGACCAGCTCGACCGCTACGGCGAGATGGAGGCGCTGGCCGACGAGTGGGCTCGGACCGTGGCCGCCCGCGCCGGCCGCACCGGCTTCGTCCTCAACGCCGACGACCCGCTGATCGCCGACCTCGGCCGCGACCCCGATCGCGAACGCCGCCGCGACGGCGTCCTCTACTTCGGGATCGAAGACGCCTCCCAGGCGCTGCCCGAGCTGCAGCACGCCTTCGACGCCAAGCACTGCCGCCGCTGCGGCCACCCCTACGCCTACGAACGGGCCTTCGTCGGCCACCTCGGCCACTACTCCTGCCCCAACTGCGGCGCCGAGCGCCCGCGCCCCGACGTGGCGGCGACGGCGATCGAGCTGCGCGGGATGGACGGGTCGCGCTGCACCGTCCGCACCCCCGACGGCGAGATCCGCCTCGACCTCCCCCTCCCCGGCCTCTACAACGTCTACAACGCACTCGCCGCGGTCGCCGCCGGGCTGCGCCTGGAAGTCGCCCCGGAGCGGATTGCCGCCGCCCTCGGCGAGATGCGGGCGGCCTTCGGCCGGGTGGAGACGATCGAGGTCGCCGGCACCCCGGTTTCGATCCTGCTGATCAAGAACCCGGCCGGCGCCAACGAGGTGCTGCGGACGCTGCAGCTGGAGGCCGGCGGCGAGGGGCTCGACCTCTGGGTCGCGCTCAACGACCGGATTGCCGACGGACGCGACGTCTCCTGGGTCTGGGACGCGGACTTCGAGCTGCTCGCCGGCGCCGTGCGGCGGGTCGTCTGCGCCGGCACGCGGGCGCCGGAGATGGCGCTGCGGCTGAAGTACGCGGGCTGGCCCGAGGACCGGATCGCGGTCGAGCCGGGGATCGAGGCCTCCCTCGACGCCGCCGTCTCCATCGCAGCCGATTCTCGTCATAGCCGGGCAGGTCAAGACTCGGCCGCGCGCCTCTTCGCCCTCCCCACCTACACGGCGCTGCTGGAACTGCGCAAGCTTCTCGCCGACCGCGGCCTCGCCAAGGAGTTCTGGCGGTGACCGCGAACGCGGCGGCGATCTGGCACGACGTCGAGTGCGGCGCCTACGGCGCTGACCTCTCGCTCTGGGAGGAGCTGGCCGAGCGGGCCGGCGGGCCGGTCCTCGACCTCGGCTGCGGCACCGGCCGCGTCGCTCTGCACCTGGCCCGCCGCGGGCACGCGGTGACCGGCCTGGACCGCGAGCCGGACCTGGTGGAGGAGCTGAACCGCCGCGCCGAGGGGCTGCCGGCGCGGGCGCTCACGGGCGATGCACGCGAGTTCTCCCTGCCGCGGCCGCCGGCTTCGCCCTCTCCCTGGCCCCGATGCAGCTGGTCCAGCTGATCGCGGAGCGGCGAGGAGCGGGTGGCGCTTCCTCCACTGCATGGCGGCCCACCTGGCCCCGGGGCGCCGCTGCGCTGGCTCTGGTGGAGTCGATGACGCCGGGGGCGCTGTAGCGAGGCCGAGGCCGTTCCCGACAGCCGCGAAGTGGACGGCTGGCTCTACGCCAGCCTGCCGCTGGAGACGGCGGTCGCGCGCCGAGACGATCAGCGTTCGGCGGCTGCGGCAGACGGTGTCGCCGGACGGGAGCCCTGAGCCGCGAGGACGACCGTGATCGACCTGCGGTGCTCTCGGCGGCGCACGCTGGAGCGCCGAGGCCGAGTGAGGCGGGGTTGCGGCCGGCCGGCCGCCGCGAGATCGGCCCCACCGAGGACCACGTCGGCTCGACCGTGGTGCTGCTGCGGAGGGAGGGCTGATGGAGCTGCGCGTGCTCAGCCTCTACCCGGAGCAGATGAACATCTACGCAGACCGCGGCAACATCGTCTTCCTGCAGCGGCGCTGCGAGTGGCGCGGGATCGGCTTCGTCCTCGCCGGCGCCGGCCCCGGCGAGGGGTTCGACCCCGCCGCCCACGACCTCCTCTACATCGGCGGCGGTCAGGACCGCGACCAGCGGATGGTCGCCGGCGACATGGTCGCGAGCAAGCGCGAGGCGATCGCCGCCGCCGTCGAGGACGGCGCCGTCCTGCTCGCGGTCTGCGGTGGCTACCAGCTGCTCGGCCACAGTTATCGAGCTCGGCGAGGAGAAGCTGCCGGGCCTCGGCCTCGCCGACCTGGAGACGGTCCGCGAGCCGGGCCCGCGGCTGATCGGCAACGTCGCGATCGAGGTCGACCTCGGTGCCGGCCCGCGGGTCCTGGCGGGCTTTGAGAACCACGGCGGCCGCACCCACCTCGGCCCCGGCGCCGTGCCGCTCGGCCGGGTGCTCAAGGGCCACGGCAACAACGGCCGCGACGGCCAGGAGGGCGTGCGCCGGGCGAACATGATCGGCACCTACCTGCACGGGCCGCTGCTGCCGAAGAACGCCTGGTTCGCCGACCACCTGATCGAACTGGCGCTGGAGCGCCGCTACGGAGAGCGCCCCGTCCTCGATCCTCTGGCCGACGAGATCGAGCTCGCCGCCGAAGCGAGCGCCCGCGCCGCGGCAGGAATCTAGCCGCCGACCGCGATCGTCCCGGTGGCGCTTCCGGCACCATGCGACAACAGCACCAATAGTAAAAGGACCAATGAGTATTCTGCTGTCGTGAATCCAAAGGCAGGAGCGACGCTGCTCATAACCGCGCTGGCGCTGGCTGTGTTTGCGTCGCCCGTGGTCGCGCGGGCGACCCCGCGCCACTACCACCGCCCTGCGTCGGTGAAGGCCGAAGTCAAGCTGCGCGGTACGCGCGGTTTCGCTGTGCGCCTTGGTGTCTGGGGTCGCTCGACCGTTCTGCTCGCCTCGAAAAGGGTCTCGAAGCTGGGCGAAGAGGGGGTCACCTACTCTTCCCGCCGCCGCGCGGGACCCACGGACGGCCTCAGTGGCGGCAAGCTCAACGTGCGCGTCGGTCGCCTCGGTCGGTTCCGCGCGCGCTTCGTGCCCACGTCGACCAGGACCAGAGAAGGCATCGACGACGGCTGCAAGGGCGAACCGACCACCGTCGAACAGGGCTTCTTCGTCGGGTCACTCAACTTCCGCGGTGAACGCGGCTACACCCGCGTTCACGCGCGCCGGGCGCGCGGTACGGTGACCAGAATCGCCGCCGCACGCTGCGTGACGCGGTCCTCGTCGGTCGATTCGGGCCGCGAATCGGTGCGCGCCGAAGAAGCAGAACGGAAGGAAGACGAATTCAGGCTCGTCGCCGGCGACGGGACGGCCGACACCATCTTGCGGGCGAGCCGCGAAGAAGTGTCCAAAGGGTCGAAGGTCACCCCCACCTCGTTCCTGGTGTCGGTCATCGACGAGGTGGGCGAGCTCGCGGTCACCCATAGCGCCTTCGTCCTTGATTTCCACTTCGATCCCGGCGCCGGCTTCCGGACCCCGAACCTGATCGAACCGCTCGCCGAAGCGACGATCAAGCCGCGCGCGCCCTTCTCCGGTTCCGCCGGCTTTCTCCTCGAAGACGCAGGAACGGCGAGCTGGACGGGCGAACTCGCCGTCGAACTGCCCGGCCTCGGGCGAGTGCCGCTGACCGGGAACGGCTTCGCGGCGGGACTGTGCAAAGGCAGATCGAACTGCACCAGGACGCTGTCGTCCCGCCTCACACGGATTCTCAAGAGCGAAGCCGGTTTCGGCGCCCGCTCCGGCACGATCTCCCTCGTCGGAAGCGAAGCCTTCGGCATTTGAGGGACAGGGCGCGTTCGTCGCATGTCCCACGGAGCGCAACAAGCGACGAACGCGGTTCCCGCCGCGGTCGGCCCCGGTGATCGTCGACCCGTCGCCGACCACCAGCCCGACGAACATCCCGCTGACCCGACGGCGTTGTTGACACCCGAGCGCCAGGCCGCGCTGGTCGACGGGGAAGTGTCAGTGGGAGAGGGCATCAGAGCGGCGGCCTCAGCGGCCGCTGGAGCCGAAGCCGCCCTCGCCGCGCGCGGAGTCGGTCAGCGCCGCGGCCTCGACCGGCTCGGCCAGCGTGACCGGCGTGATCACCAGCTGGGCGATGCGGTCGCCGGCGACGACCCGGAAGATCTCCGCCGGGTCGTTGTTCAGCAGCAGGACGCGGATCTCGCCGCGGTAGCCGGAGTCGATCAGGCCGGGCGCGTTGACCAGCGAGATCCCGTGCTCCCGGGCCAGCCCGGAGCGCGGCAGCACCAGCCCGGCGTGCCCGGCGGGGATCTCGACCGCAACGCCGGTGCCGACGCTCCAGCGCTCGCCGGGGCCGATGTGGGCGGCCTCGCACGCGTAGAGGTCGAGCCCGGCGTCGCCCTCGTGCGCCCGGCTCGGCAGCACCGCCCCCTCTTTCAGCTTCGCAACCGGCAGCTCCACGTCCGGCAGCCTACTCAGGCCACCGCGAGGTCGTCGAAGCGATGCAGCTCGGCAGACGGGACTCGGGCATGAACGAGGACGCCGTCCTCGCGATCGGTCCGCTCGAGGTCGCCGGCCACCTCGTGCAGCTCGTGCAGGCGCCCGCCCTGCGAGTAGGGGATCAGCAGCTCGACCTCGGTCAGCGTCTCCACGAACGCCTCCTCGATCCGCTCGCGCAGCTCGCCCAGGCCCTCGCCGTCGAGGGCGGAGACGAGCACCGCGCCCTGGTGGCTGAGGGCGACCTCGTGTCGCTCCTCCTCGCTCAGCAGGTCGGCCTTGTTGAGCACCAGCAGCCGCGGCTTCTCGCCCGCCCCGATCTCCTCCAGCACCTCGTCGACCGCGCGCATGTCGGCGAGCCGCCGCGCCTCCGAGGCGGAGGCGTCGACCACGTGCAGGATCAGGTCGGCGAGGACGGTCTCCTCGAGCGTCGCCTTGAAGGCCTCGACCAGCTGGTGGGGCAGCTTCTCGATGAAGCCGACGGTGTCGGTCAGCAGGTAGTCCCGGCCGGAGAGCTCGACGCTGCGGGTGGTCGGGTCGAGGGTGTGGAAGAGCCGGTTGCCGACCCCGACCTCGGCGCCGGTGAGCGCGTTCAGCAGCGTCGACTTGCCGGCGTTGGTGTAGCCGGCCAGGGCGACGCGGGGCAGCGAGGAGCTCTCGCGCCTGGCCCGCATCACGCCGCGGTTGCGCTCCAGGCGCGAAAGCCGGCGCCGCAGCGCCGCGATCCGGTCGCGGGCGAGGCGGCGGTCGGTCTCGATCTGGCTCTCGCCCGGGCCCCTGGTGCCGATCCCGCCGCCGAGCCGCTCGAGGTGGGTCCACAGCCCCCGCATGCGGGCGAGGTTGTACTCGAGCTGGGCCAGCTCGACCTGCAGCTTGCCCTCGGCCGAGTGGGCGTGGTCGGCGAAGATGTCGAGGATCACCGCGGTGCGGTCTATCACCGGCACGCCCAGCGCCGCCTCCAGGTTGCGCTCCTGGCGCGGCGCCAGCTCGTCGTCGCAGGCGACCACGTTGGCGTCGCAGGCGGCGATCTGCCGCTTCAGCTCCTCGAGGCGGCCGCGACCGAAGTAGCGGTCGGGATCGGGCTGGGGCCGCTGCTGGGTCGCCTCGCCGGCGGTCGCGACCCCGGCGGTGCGCAGCAGCTCCTTCAGCTCGGCCAGCGGGTCGCCCTCCTCGCGGCCGTCGACGATCCCGATCGCCAGCGCCCGTTGCCGGGCCCGCGGGTTCGAGAGGCCGGCGCCGTCGCCGTTGCCCGCGCCGTAGCGCGTCTGCGTGTCGCGGCCGTTTCTCGAACGTTGCACTCAAATCCATTGTATGCGCACCCCCCGGCCGGATAGGGTTGGGAACCGTGAAGGTCTTCGTAACGGGAGGCACCGGGTTTATCGGCGGCGAGGTCGTGCGGCAACTGCGCGAGCGCGGCGACGACGTGGTCTGCCTGGTCCGCAGTCCCGAGAAGGCCGGCAGGGTCGTGGAGCTGGGCTGCGAGACGGTCAGCGGCGACCTGGGAGACGAGCGGGCGATCCGCGAGGGCATGGAGGGCTGCGACGCGACGATCCACGCCGCCGCGGTCTACGAGGTGGGGATCCCGGCCTCGCAGCGAGCGGCGATGAAGGAGGCCAACGTCGGCGGCACCGAACGGGTGCTCGGGGCGGCGCTGGCGGCGAAGGTCCCGAAGGTCGTCTACGTCTCCACGGTCGGCGTCTTCGGCAATACCGGCGGCAAGGTTGTCGACGAGACCTACGAGCACCCGGCCGAGAGCTTCACCTCCTGCTACGAGCAGACCAAGTGGGAAGCCCACCAGGTCGCCAAGCGGCTGATCGGCGAGGGGTTGCCCTGCGTGATCGTCCAGCCCGGCGGGGTCTACGGCCCCGGCGACACCTCCTCGCTCGGCCGGCTGCTCGACCAGTTCCTCTCCGGGAAGATGCCGCTGATGCCGTTCCCCGAGCTCGGCATCTGCCTCTCCCACGTCGAGGACATCGCCGCCGGGATCCTGCTCGCCCTCGACCAGGGCGCGCCGGGCGAGGCCTACGTGCTGAGCGGCCCGGCGACGACGATGCGCGAGGCGATCGGCGTCGTCGCCGACGCCACCGGCCGCAAGCCCCCCAGGGGCGCCCTGCCGACCCCGCTGCTGAAGGCGATGATCCCGATCGGGCCGCTGGTCGGCAAGCTGATGGGCCAGCCGCCCAACCTGCGCGAGCTGATCTCCTCCGCCGACGGCGTCACCTTCTGGGCCAGCTACGAGAAGGCGCAGCGCGAGCTGGGATACGAGCCGCGCGGCCTCGAACAGGGCCTGCGCGACCTGCTCGAGGCCGAAGGCAAGCTGAGCAGCTAGGGGTTGCTCAGTAGGCTCCCGGCCGATGCGCGTCATCGACGTCCTCCACCTCGGCCGCCCGCACGTGATCGGCTGCTGGGAGGTCGACGGGGCGCTGGTCGACCCCGGTCCCGCCTCCTCGTTGCCGACCCTGCTCGAGGCGATCGGCGAGGAGCGGCCGCGGGCGATCCTGCTCACCCACATCCACCTCGACCACGCCGCCGCGACCGGTGCCCTGGTCGAGCGCTGGCCCGACCTCGAGGTCTACGTGCACGAGCGCGGGGCGCCGCACCTGGTCGACCCGTCCAGGCTCCTGGCCAGCGCCGAGCGCCTCTACGGCGACCGGATGGAGTACCTGTGGGGGAAGATCCTGCCGGTCCCCGAGGCGAACGTGACGGCGCTCAGCGGCGGCGAGACGGCCCTGGGGATGCGCGTCGCCTACACCCCCGGCCACGCCTCGCACCACGTCTGCTATCTGCACGAGGACAGCGGCACCGCCTTCTGCGGCGACGTCGCCGCCTGTCGGATCCCGCCCTCGCGCCTGGTCGTCCCCCCCACCCCGCCTCCCGACATCGACGTCGAGGCATGGAACGAATCGCTCGACGCGATCGAGGCCTGGCAACCGGAGCGCCTGGCCCTCACCCACTTCGGCCCGATCGAGGAGCCCGCGGCGCACGTCGCGAGCGTGCGCGAGCACCTGCGTCGCGAGGCAGGGCTGGCCCGGGAGATGGCCGAGGACGAGTACAACGCCGACCTCGAGCGCCGCATCCGCGCCGAGCTGGCGGCGGAAGGGCACGACTCGGAGGTCGCCGAGGAGGTCCTCCAGGCGGTTCCCACCGCCTACCAGTGGGGCGGGCTGAGCCGCTACTGGCGCAAGCGGGCCGAGCGCTGAGAGCCGGCTACGGCGGCGGGATCGGCGTGGTTTCGAGGGCTCCGTAGTCGGCGCCGACGAAGAGGCCGCTCTGGATGCCGGCCGCGAACGCCTCGGTGGCGCCGGCCGAGGATTCGACCGACCAGTCCCCGGGGCCTTCGTTTTCGACGTCGAACCACAGCAGCCCGCGCACCTTCGGATAGCCGGAGGCGAGGCTGGAGAACATGGCTTCGATCCATTCGCGCTTGCTGCCGCCCCTCTCCGTGCTCGCCGTCTCGCCGATGACGAGCGGCTTGCCGGGGGCGATGCGGTCGGCGATCGTTTCGTAGGAGCTTTGGAACAGGGAGTCGAACGACGTCCAGGGCTTGTCCCAGTTGTAGCCGTCGAGACAGGTCCAGTCGACGTATTCGCCCCCGGGGTAGAGGCTGCTCATCGCCGCATGCTTGTGGTGCGGGTCGACGCTCGGGCACCAGACCCAGGTCACGTTGTCGGCTCCGGCTTCGGCGAAGACGCGGTGGACGTGCCGCCACATCGCGACGTAATCGGCCGGCGTGTTGATGAACCGCTTGCCGTTTTCCTCGAATTCGCCGACGCCCCACCTGAACCAGGAGCCGTTCATCTCCCAGGCGAAGCGGAGGAAGAGCGGGTGTCCCCAGTCCCGGGCGGCTTCAGCCCACTTCCGCACGTAGCCGTCCTCGACTCCGTTGGCGATCTCGCGGTCGGTCGGGGCCGCTCCCGGCCCGGGCCAGGAGAGGAAGTTCGGGGCCCAGGAGAAGAACGGGATCGAGCCGTGCGAGCGGACCTTGTCGAACTCGGCCGCTCGGAACGGGCACTGCGCCGAGCCGCCGTCTTCGCAGAACTGGCTCGCTTCCCACGGGCTGCTCCACTGGATCAGCGAGGCGGTCTTGCCGACCAGGCTCTCGAACCTCCTCTGGGCGCCGATCTCGAACGGGGACTGCCCGTCTTCGTGGTCGAGCCAGGCGCCCCAGTACATCCGCGGAGGGACCCCAGCGGAGATTTCGGTGGCGTCGAGCGCCCGGTCGTAGACGCGGACATTGGCAATCCTGCCCTCGAAACCGTCCCAGATCCGTGCGCAACCGAGCTGCAGGCGCCCTTCGCCCGAGGCGATGCCATCGGTCCTGACCGAGCCGGCGCGCTCGCCGTTGACATAGAAGCGGACCCGATCGCCGCCGGAGACGAGGGCCACGGTGCTCCACTTGTCGAGCGGCAGCGCCGACGCGGATTCCGGCCTGACCGAGGCCTCGAGCGTGAATTCTTCGCTCGCTCGCGGCTCGAAGCCGCCGGGGATGTCGACACAGCCGGAATTGCCGCCCCCCGACGTGATCGCGATGCCCAGTGCCAGCAACGCGGCCACGGCGACGAGGCCGAGAAGCGCCGCTAGGAGACGAGGCATTCCGTCATTGAACCAGGGCGAAGCGGCGGCGCGGCGGAAACCGGCCGGTTAGGCCAGGTGCTCGCGCATCCGCTCGACCGCCTCTTCGATGCGGTCGTCGGGGGCGGTGAGGGAGATGCGGAAGAAGCCCTCGCCGCTGGGCCCGTACATCGAGCCCGGCGAGATCACCACGGCGGCCTCTTCCAGGACCAGCTCGCAGAAGGAGGTCGAGGTGTGGCTGGCCGGGACCGGCGCCCAGACGTAGATCGTGCCCTTCGGGGCGGTGACCTCGACCCCGATCTCGCGCAGAGCGGAGACGACGAGGTCGCGGCGGCGGGCGTAGGTCTCGTTCATCCGCTCCAGCGGCCCGCGCGGGCCGCGCAGGGCGGCGGCGCCGGCCAGCTGAACCGCCTCGAACAGGCCGGAGTCGACGTTGGTCTTCAGTCGCCAGTAGGTCTCCAGCGCATCGGCGTTGCCGAGGATGGCGGCGCAGCGCCAGCCGGTCATGTTGTAGCCCTTGGAGAGCGAGAAGACCTCGACTCCGACCTCCTTGGCGCCCGGCGTGGCGAGGAAGCTCGGGGCGACGTATCCGTCGTAGGTCGTCTCCGAGTAGGCGTTGTCGTGGACGACGAGGATCTCGTGCTCGCGGGCGAAGGAGACGACCATCTCGAAGAACCCCTCGGGGACGACGGCGCCGCTGGGGTTGTTCGGGTAGTTGAGGAACATCAGCCGCGCCCTGGCGGCGACGTCGGCGGGGACCGCGGTGAGGTCGGGGGCGAAGCCCAGCTCCGGGACCAGCGGAAGCAGCGCCGAGTCGGCGCCGGCGAGCAGCGGGCCGCCGGTGTAGACGGGGTAGCCGGGATCGGAGGCGAGGGCGACGTCGCCGGGGTCGAGGAAGGCGAAGCAGAGGTTGTAGATGCACTCCTTGGCGCCGATCGCCGGGATCACCTCGGACTCGGGGTCGATCTCGACCCCGAAGCGCTCGTCGTAGAACTCGGCGAAGGCCTGGCGGAACTCGGCGCGGCCGCGGTTGCTCGGGTACTGGTGGGTGCCGGGGTCTGCGACCGCCTCCTGCATCGCCTTGACGATGTACGGGTAGGTCGGTTCGTCGGGGTCGCCGATGCCGAGGCTGATCACGTCGATGCCGGCGGCGCGCTTGTCGGCGATCTGGCGCTCCAGCTCCTGGAACTTGTAAGGCGGGATGGCCTGCAGGCGCTTGGACGGATCGGCGATTCCCATGGGCGCGGAAATCTAGTCGTCCAGCTCGGACAGTGCCTGCATCAGCTCCGGGGAGAGCTCGCCGGCGAAGACCGGCTCGGCCCACCCGGTGAGGCGCACGGCCAGGTCCGCGCCGACCTCGACCTGCAGCTCGCCGCCTTCGAGCTCGACCAGGACCGGGCTGGCGGCGCCGCGCAGGTGGGCGGTGACCGCGGCGCCGCTGGCCCCGGTCCCCGAGGAGAGCGTCTCTCCCACCCCGCGCTCGAAGATCCGCGCCCGCACCCGGCTGCCGTCGATTTCGAGGAAGGAGACGTTGGTGCGATTGGGGAACAGCGTGTGAGCTTCGATCTCCGGCCCGATCTCGCCCAGATCGAGGTCGTCAAGCTCCTCGCCGACGACGATCGCGCACTGGGGGTTGCCGATCGAGACGTGCTGGAACGCCCACTCGCGACCGGCCGCGGTCAGCGTGCCGCTGCCGTCCTCACCGCCGGAGGGGAAGTCCTTGGACGCGGTCGAGGCGCGGCCCATCTCGACCGCACAGGTCAGCTCGCCGGTGATCGTCGGCACGATCGGCCCGGCCACGGTGGAGATCGCGAAGGTCTCCTCGTCGGTCCAGCCGTTGCGGCGCAGGTAGAGGATCGCCTCGCGCGCCCCGTTGCCGGAGAGCTCGGCCTCGGAGCCGTCCGGGTTGAAGATCCGCAGCCTGGCGACGAACTCCGGGTCCTCGCTGCGCGAGAGCAGCAGCACTCCATCGGAGCCGACCCCGAAGTGCTGGTCGCAGAGCCACTCGACCCGCTTGGCCGTCAGCTCCCAAGGAAGCAGATCCGACTCCAGGATCACGTAGTCGTTGCCCAGCGCCTGCCACTTCTCGAATCTCATCGGCGCGCACCCTATTCCTTCCGCCGACGGGCCGATTTCGGGCCCATGTCTCCCGAAATCGTCCCCTCGGCGATGTGTTTGGCGACCTCGGCGTCGCTGAGCGTGGTGCGGTCGATGGTTTGGAGGTTGGGGATCTTGCGCATCCAGGTGAGCTGGCGGCGGGCGTAGTTGCGGGAGCGCTTCTTCATCAGCTCGAGGTCGCCGGCGAGCAGCTCGTCGAAGCCGAGCGCCTTGCGGGCGGTGCGCGAGGGGCCGAGTGCCTCCGCCCGGCGCACCTCCTGCTCGGCGCCGCCGGCGACGATCGCCTCGGTGCGAGCGTCGATCCGCTCGTAGAGCAGGGCCCGGTCCATGTCGAGGCCGAAGATCGTGGTCGGATGGCGGGTCTCCGGCGACCACAGCTCCGAGCCCTCCGATTCCGGCGGTGCCTTGACCAGCGAAAGCTGCGCCAGTGCCGCCCGCAGGTAGAGGCCGGTGCCGCCGACCACGATCGGGATCCTGCCGGCTCTGAGAGCCGCGTCCACCTCCGCGTGCGCGGTCCGCATGTAGTCGCCGACGGAGAAGGGCCGGGTGACCGGCACGAACCCGAGCAGCCTGTGCTCCAATCGGGCCTGCTCCTCCGCAGTCGCCGCCCCGGTCAGCACCCCGAGGCCCTCGTAGACCTGCAGCGCATCGCAGGAAATCGCCACCGGGTCCCCGCCGCGTTCACGAAGCCTGTCAGCGAGCGCGAGCGCGACGCCGGTCTTTCCGACCCCGGTCGGCCCGAATATGGCGATCACGCTCAAAGCAGGCGACTGAGGGGCTTCACCGACACCCCACTCAACGTCTGGGACGTAGCCGAGTCGATCTCTACGTCGACGAACTCACCGGGATCGGCGACCCCGTCGAAGTTGACCGCCTTGTTGTGCCTGGTCCGCCCGCGAAGCCTGGTCTCGTCGGTGCGGCTGACCCCTTCGACCAGCACCTCCATCGTCCGCCCGACGAATCGCTGCGATCGCTCGGTGGCCCGCCGCTGCACCGCCTCGACCAGTCTTTCCATCCGCTCGACCTTGACCGGGTGCGGCAGCTGGCCCTCCATCGTCGCCGCCTCGGTTTCGCGTCGCGGCGAGAAGACGAAGGTGAAGGCGCCGTCGTAGCCGACCTCCTCGACCACCTCCAGGGTCTGCTCGAAGTCGGCCTCGGTCTCGCCGGGGAAGCCGACGATGATGTCGGTGGTGATCGCGCAGTCGGGGACGTGCTCGCGGATCAGCGCCACCCGGTCCATGTAGCGGCTGCGGTCGTAGGTCCGGCGCATTCGCTTGAGCACGGCGCTGGACCCCGACTGCAGGGGCAGGTGGATCTGCTCGCAGAGCGACGGCAGCTCGGCGTGGGCACGGATCACGTCCTCCTTCATGTCCTTCGGGTGAGGGCTGGTGTAGCGGATCCGGTCGATGCCCTCGATCGCGTCGACCCGGGCCAGCAGCTCGGCGAACCCGATTCGCCGCTCGCGCGGCAGGTCTCGGCCGTAGCTGTTGACGTTTTGGCCCAGCAGCGTCAGCTCACGAACGCCGTCGGCGGCGAGGGCCTCGGCCTCGGCGATCAACTCCTCCGGGGCGCGGCTGACCTCGCGGCCGCGGGTCGAGGGGACGATGCAGTAGGAGCAGACGCAGTTGCACCCCTGCGAGATCTGCAGCCAACCCTGGAACTCGCGCTCGCGCCTGGTCGGCAGGTGCCCGGAGAAGTCCTCGAACTCGAAGTACCCCTGCGCGGTGAGCGAGTCGGAGGTGAGGAACTCGGCCAGCTTGTGGATCTGGCCGGGGCCGAAGGCGACGTCGACGAACGGGAAGCGCTGGAAGACCTCCTCCTTGACCGACTGCGCCCAGCATCCGCCGACGCCGACCAGGCGCTCGGGCCATTCGCCCTTCAGCCGCTTCGCCTCGCCGAGATGGGCGATGAAGCGGCTGTCGGCGGACTCGCGGATCGAGCAGGTGTTGAAGAGGATCAGGTCGGCCTCTTCGCGGCTGGCCGCCTCCTCGTAGCCGAGCGAGGCCAGCATCCCGCGCATCCGCTCGGAGTCGTGCACGTTCATCTGGCACCCGAAGGTGGTGAGGTGGAACCGCTTGGCCATGGCCCCTGAGGTTAGCTGGCGCTCAGCGGGCTTCGAACCGGGGTCCGGTCTCAGTTGGTGGGTCCGCCGGCGTCGTTTTCCTCGCCGCCGCCGCCCTCATTTTCCGTGCCGCCCGCGCGCGAGTTATTGACCAGGAACTGGACCAGCTCCTGGAGTTCTTCCTTGGGGATGGTTTCCCCGAAGTTCTGGGGCATGATGCCGCCCGAGTAGCCTTCGGCGATCTCGGCTTCGGGGTCGACGATCATTTCTTCGATCCCGGCTGCATCGTCGTCGGGCGCGAGGGATTCGTTCAGGTCGGGGCCGACCGTTCCAGTCGAGCTGGCCGCTTTGAAGGTGTGACAGCTGCCGCAGCCATTGCTCGCGAAGACCTGGGCTCCCGGTTCAGCGGCCCCGGCTTCTTCTTCTCCTTCTTCTTCTTCGCCGGCTTCACCGGATGCGCCGTTTTCGAAGGGACCGCTGCTCTGGGCTTTTTCGATCTCCTTCCCGGCTTCCGCGTACTCGGCGCCCCTGGCCTTGTCCTCGTCCTTGGCGTGGAGGACGGCGAAGGTCGTCGCGCCGCCGATCAGGATCGCGAACCAGAGGACGACCACCGGCATTGCCCGCCCGGGGAAGTCCTTCAGGCGCAGGCCGGCGAAGCTGACGAGCACGGCCGAGACGGCCAGCCCGATGCCGAAGATGAAGAAGATCGTTTCGTTGCTCATGCGGCGGGCATCCTATCCAGTGACGGGCGAGCGCCGCCGTTAGGCGGCGGACGGCTCGCTACGCCGCCCGCGCCTCTGCGACCGGAGCCTCGGCGTCGGCGGCCTGCGCATCGTCCGAAACCTCGCCGTCGATGCCGAGCGCCGCCCGAACCTTGGTTTCGATCTCCAGCGCCAGCTCCGGGTTGTCGGTCAGGAACTGTTTGGCGTTGTTGCGCCCCTGGCCGAGCCTCGTCTCCCCGTAAGAGAAGAAGGAGCCGGATTTCTGGACCAGGTCCTGTTCGATGCCGAAGTCCAGCAGGCCGCCCTCGCGGGAGATGCCGACCCCGTACTCGATGTCGAACTCGGCCTGGCGGAACGGCGCCGCAACCTTGTTCTTGACAACTTTCACACGGACCCTGTTGCCGACCGCCTCAGTCCCGTCCTTGAGCGTCTCGATACGGCGGATGTCCAGCCGCTGGGAGGCGTAGAACTTCAGCGCCCGCCCGCCCGGCTGGGTCTCCGGCGAGCCGAACTGGACGCCGACTTTTTCGCGGATCTGGTTGGTGAAGAGGCAGACGGTGTTCGTCCGGTTGAGGTTGCCGGCGAGTTTGCGCATCGCCTGCGACATCAGGCGCGCCTGCAGCCCGACCGTGGTGTCGCCGATCTGGCCGTCCAGCTCGGCTTTCGGGGTCAGCGCCGCGACCGAGTCGATCGCGACAACGTCGACCGCGCCGGAGGCGATCAGGCGGTCGGCGATCTGCAGCGCCTGCTCCCCGTAGTCGGGCTGGGAGACCAGCAGCTCGTCGGTGTCGACGCCGATCGCCCGCGAGTAGACGGGGTCGATCGCGTGCTCGGTGTCGATGAAGGCGCAGACGCCGCCCCGGGCCTGGGCCTGGGCGATGATGTGGTTGACCAGCGTCGTCTTCCCCGAGGACTCCGGGCCGAAGATCTCGACGATCCGGCCGCGGGGCACGCCGCCGATCCCGAGCGCCAGGTCGAGCGCCAGCGCGCCGGTGGGGATCGCCGCCACCTTGACCGTGCCCTTGTCGCCGAGGCGCATCAGGGCGCCCGCCCCGAACTCCTTTTCGATGCCGCTGACCGCGCTCTCCAGCGCCGCGTCCTTGGCCTTGGCCTCTTTCGCCGATACCGCGTTCAAGCTCAGTTTCCTATCCGCCATCTCGAATCACCTCACTGCTGCCCTGCTCCGGGCAGCTTGACTTGGGCCAGCGGCACGTATCGCGCACCGGTCGGCTGGAGTTCAGAACGGTAGAGCGTCATTCGGACGCCCAAAAACGCCTCGGACATACCCGGCGGCAGCCTCCCCGGCGGCGCCAAGACGAGCGCCGGCCGCTTCGACCCGCGGGTCTCCGGCCGCACCCGGGCGACCGTCACGTGAGGCCAGTAGGGCCGCCTCTCGGGCTCGTAGAAGCCGCCCTCGACCAGGCGCTCCTGCAGCGCCGCCTGCAGCAGCTCGGCGCCCGGCGAGAGCGCCGGCAATGCGAACAGCCGCGGCCGACCCCGCGGCGGGCGTGGCTCGGGGTCGCGCAGCTCGACCAGCGGCGCCGGCCCGACGCTCTCACGGACCGTCGCGGCGATCCGGTCGACCTCCTTCAGCGCCCGCCAGCCGAGGAAGGCGAGGGTGACGTGGAGCGATTGCCGCGGGACCGGCCGCAGGGCCGGGTCGGCGAGGGCGTTCGCGCCCCACTCCTCGATTCCCGCCTTGACCGCCTCGGGCAGGTCCAGCGCCACGAACAGGCGCGCCCGCGGGCTCTTCAGTCGCTCCCTTGCCATGTCCGCCACGCTACGGGGGCGAGGCGCACGGAACAACACCCGATCGCCACGATCGGCCGGCGGAAGGCGCACGGAACCGTGAAACCGGCGCTCACGGCGCCTCCTCCCCGCCGCCGAGCAGCGTGCGCAGGAGGTGCATCCCGACCAGGGCGGAGCGTTCGCGGACGTCGGCGCGGCCGCCGGGGATGATCGGGTCCCGGGCGATCGCGGTGCCATCGGCGAGGCGGGCGTTGAAGCAGACGTAGCCGGCCGGCTTCTCCTCGCTGCCGCCGGCGGGGCCGGCGATGCCGGTGATCGAGACGGCGACGTCGGCGCCGAAGCGCTCCAGCGCCCCGACCGCCATCGCCTCCGCGACCTCGGGGGAGACGGCGCCCTCGGCCTCGATCAACGCCGGGTCCACCCCCAGCAGCGCCGCCTTGGCCTGGTTCGAGTAGGCGACCACACTGCCCGCCATGTACTCCGAGGCGCCCGGGAGGTTGGTGATCCGGGCCGCCATCAGGCCGCCGCTGCAGGACTCCGCCAGGCCCAGCCGCCGACCCCGCAGCAGTGCCGCCACCTGGGCGTCGACGGTGGTGCCGTCGAGGCTGAAGGTCTCGCGGCGGTGGCGAGCGGCGAGGCCGTCGCGCACCAGGCCCGCGATCGCGGCCTCCCCGTCGCGATAGCGGACGTCGATCTCGATCTCGCCGCGGCGCAGGCAGGTGGTGATCTCGACCGCCTCAAGGTCGACGCCCTCGGCCTCGATCTCGCGCAGGCTCCTGGCGACTTCGGACTCCGGCACGCCGAACATCCGCATCGTGTAGGCGCGCAGCGGCGTCGCCCGGTCGAGCACGGCGCGCACGGGCGCCGTCTCCAGCGCCACCGGCCACATCGGCTGCAGCTCGCGCGGCGGCCCGGGCAGGACGACGACGACCCGCTCGCCGGCCGGCACGACCAGGCCCGGCGCGGTGCCGATCGGGTCCAATGCCAGCGCCCCCTCCGGCACCATCGCCTGCTTGCGGTTGGCCTCCAGGAGCGCCGCCTCGTCGACCCGGAAGCGCCGCGCGAAGCCTCGCAGGATCTCTGCGATCTTCGCCAGCATCTCCTCGTCGAGGACCAGCTCACGCTCGGCGAAGCGCCCCACCACCTCGGCGGTGAGGTCGTCGGCGGTCGGCCCGAGGCCGCCGCTGGTCACGATCAGGTCCATCCCCTCGGCGGCGAGGAACCGCAGTGCCGCCTCGAGGTCCGCCCGGCGGTCGCCGACGACGACGATGTGGGCGACCTCGACCCCGCACTCGGCCAGCCGTTCGGAGACCCACGGGCCATTGGCGTCGGCGATCCGACCGGTCAGGACCTCGGTCCCGGTGACTACGATTCCGGCTCTGATCACGTGCAGGTCGGCCGTTCGCCTTCGGACAGTTCGCGCAGCGCGCCGGAGCCGTCGATCGAGAACCCGACCGGGTCGGAGGTCTGCGGGATGTTCGCCTGCTGTCCGTCCACCGTCATCGTCACTTCGCCGTTGCCGAGCGCGACCGTGAAGCTACCGGAACGGAACGGACCCTCTTCGCTCCCCGGTTCGAGGATCTGTCCGTCGATCAGCTTGCGCCCCCCCGCGTCGAGCAGGCAGACCCAGACTTCGGCCTCGGCGGTCAGGTCGACGGTAACGGCGGCGCTCCCGCCCTGGCGGCCTTCCCCGGCGGCCGGCGCGACCGGGATCGCCGGCCCGATCGCGGACCGCGGCGATTCCTCGCTCGACCCGCTCGAGCCGTTGCCGCCGCTGGAGAGGCCGATCGCAAGCAGGGCCCCCACCAGCACGAACGACACGGCGACGGCGAGGAGGCGAGGCGGCACGCGCGGGACCCGTCGCCCGCGGCCGCCCCGGCGCGCCGGGGTCGCCTCGATCCGCGCCAGCCGTTCGGCCGGCCGCAGCGCGCCGGCCTCCCGGCGGTATTCCTCGGAGAGCCGGGTGCCGTCGAGGCCGAGGTGGTTGGCGTAGGTGCGGACGAAGGCGCGGGCGTATGCCTCGCCCGGCAGCGCGTCCCACTCCTCGTTCTCGATCGCCCGCAGGTAGCGCACGCGGATCTTGGTCGCCGCCTCGACCGAGGCCAGGTCGATCTTGCGCCGGGTGCGCACCTCGCGCAGCTTCGCGCCTACTCCGTCGTCCATCCCCCCATTGTTGCCAGAGAGGCAAGCGAGGCGGGTGAGATTGGTGCTACTGGGCGTCCCTGTCCGCGTCCGCCGCGACCGGCTCGGCGGCTGGACCCCGCCCGGCGGGAGCCAGAACACGGGCCAGGTCGGCCTGGGTGATCAGCACCTGGCGCGGTTTGGAGCCCTCGTAGCCGGAGATCACCCCGCGCCGCTCGAGCATGTCGATCAGCCGCCCGGCGCGGGTGTAGCCGACTCGTAGGCGGCGCTGGATCATCGAGACCGAGGCGGTTTCGGTCTGCACCACGAGCCGGATCGCCTCGTCGAGCAGGTCGTCGCTGTCGGGGTCGAACTCGCCCTCGCCGCCCTCCTCGGCCGCGTCCTCGGGCGTCTCCAGCAGCTCCGCTTCGAATTCCGGTTCGCCCTGCCTGGCCCAGTGCTCGGTGATGCGGGCGATCTCGTCCTCGGTGATGAAGGCGCCCTGGACCCGCTGCAGCTTCGAGGTCCCGGCGCCGCGGAAGAGCATGTCGCCCTGGCCGAGCAGGGCCTCGGCGCCACCTTGGTCCAGGATCACCCGCGAATCGGTCTGCGAGGAGACCGCGAAGGCGATCCGCGAGGGGATGTTGACCTTGATCGTGCCGGTGATGATGTCGGTCGAGGGGCGCTGCGTCGCCAGCACCAGGTGGATCCCGGTCGCGCGCGACTTCTGTGCCAGGCGGATGATCGAGTCCTCGACTTCTGCCGGGGCCACCATCATCAGGTCCGCGAGCTCGTCGATCACGCAGAGGATGTGCGGCAGCGGCGCGTCGCCTTTCTTCTTGCGGTAGCGGTTGAGCTCGACCAGATTGCGGCAGCGCGCCTCGCTCATGATCCCGTAGCGGGTCTCCATCTCGCCGATCAGGTTGGAGAGGACGTTGGCCGCCAGCCGGGGAGAGGTCACGACCGGCGTCAGCAGGTGCGGGACGTTCTCGTAGTGGTTGAGCTCGACCTGCTTGGGGTCGACCAGGACCAGGCGGACCTCGTTCGGCGACGCCTGCATCAGGATCGAGGAGAGGATCCCGTTGACGCAGGCGGACTTGCCCGAGCCGGTGGTGCCGGCGACGAGCACGTGCGGCATCTTCGCCAGGTCGGTCCAGACCGCGTTGCCGTCGATCCCCTTGCCCAGCCAGGCGACCAGCGGCGAGGTCTTCTCCGGCCTGCCGGCGTAGATGTCGCCGAGGCGGACGATGCGCCGGCGCGTGTTCGGGACCTCGACCCCGACGGCCTGTTTGCCGGGGATCGGGGCGAGGATGCGGATGTCGGTGGAGGCCAGCGCGTAGGCGAGGTCGTTGGACAGCTCGGTGACTTTCTTCACCTTCGTCCCCGGCGCCAGGCGCAGCTCGAAGCGGGAGACGTGGGGCCCGCTGACGACGCCGACGATCTTGGCGTCGACCCCGAAGTGGCCAAGCGTCTCGACCAGCTTGCGACCGACGATTTCGTGGTCGCGCGGGTCCGGCCCCTGGTCGCTGTTCTTGCCTCGCTCGAGCACCTTGAGCGGCGGCGGCCGGTAGTCGATCTCGTCCGAGGTGGTGACGCCGCGCACGTTGCCCATCGGGGTCAGCTGGCCCTGCTCGGGCTCCGGGGCGGGCTCCTCGGCGACCGCGTCCTCCTCCGAGGTCGAGATTTCCTCCAGTTCGCGGTCGAAGGCGTCGGCGGCGACCGCCAGGTCCGGCTCGTGCTCGGGCTCCTCGGCCAGCTGCACGGTCGGCTCGAAGTCCTCGTCGTCCTCGGGGTAGGAGCTCATCACGTCGGTCGGGCCGGCTGCCGTCTCGGCCGCCGCGGCGCGCTCCTCCCGCTGCTGGCGCCAGTCGGCGTGGCCCCGGGCGACCGTGCGCGCTGCTGCGTCGCCGCTGAGGAAGACGGCGCGGAAGGTGCCGCGCAGGGCACGGCCGATCCCCCGCGCGAGGGTCGAGACCGAGGTTCCGGTCAGCAGCATGCCGCCGACCAGCAGCATCAGCAGGGTGAAGATCCGCGAGCCGACCTTTCCGAACAGGTAGACCAGCGCCGTTTCGACCCCGTAGCCGACCTTGCCGCCTTCCCAGCCGCCGAAGAGGACGAAGACCAGGTAGACGCCGAAGGCGACGAGGAAGAGGCCGATCAGGTCGAGGTGGCGCTGCTCCAGCCCACCGCCGAGGCGGCCCTTCCCTTTCGGTTTCGCGGCTTTCCCGCGTTTGGCCGCGGCCTTTCCTTTGCGGGCAGGCGCGGCCCTCTTCTTGCGGACGAACATGGTCCCCCGCTTCGACGCGCAGCGCCGGTCCCCTGCGCCGCTGCCGGGGCGAGTTTCCGGGAGCGAATAAATTCGCGCTAAAAGCGGCGGAAGCCCGGCCGGCGCACGGCTACCATCAGTCCATGATCAGCGAACAGACCGGCGGCCGCGTCCTCATCGTCGAGGACGACGCCGACATCGCCGACGTCCTGCGCCGCTCGCTGCGCAACGAGGGCTACGAGGTCCGCACATCCGCCGACGGGGTCGAGGCGCTCGACGTCGCCGCCGGCTTCATCCCCGACCTGGTCGTGCTCGACCTCGGGCTGCCCGGGATGGACGGGGTCGAGGTCTGCCGCCGCCTGCGCACGGACGGCGACGTGCCGATCCTGATGCTGACCGCGCGCGCCGAGACCGAGGACCGGGTCACGGGGCTCGACAGCGGCGCCGACGACTACCTGGTCAAGCCCTTCGAGCGTCAGGAGCTGCTGGCGCGGATCCGCGCCCTGCTGCGCCGCCGCCCGCCCCGCGGCGCCGCCTCGCTGGAGGTGGGAGACCTCGCCCTCAACCCCGACACCCGCGAGGTGCACCGGGGCGAGCGGGAGATCGAGCTGACCAACCGCGAGTTCGAGCTGCTGGAGTTCCTGATGCGCAACGAGCGCCTGGTCGTCTCCCGCGAGCGCCTGCTCGACGAAGTCTGGGGCTACGACCCGATGGCGGCGACCAACACCATCGACGTCTTCATCTCCAACCTTCGCCGCAAGCTCGAGGCCGGCGGCGAGCCGCGGCTGCTGCACACCAAACGCGGCGCCGGCTACGTCCTCAAGGACTAGCGTGACCACGGCCGCGAAGCGCGCCGTCGCCGTCGCGCGACGTCTCCGACATCCCCGTTCCTGGCCGGTGCGATGGCGCCTGGCGGCGGTCTCCTCCGGCTTCACCCTGGTCATCCTGCTGCTCTTCGGCGGGGCGATCGGGCAGATCGCCACCTCGCGCATCCGCGACGACTTCAACAGCGAGGTGAGCAGCGCCGTGCAGATCCTCGCCAGCGAAACCCGCATCACCTACTCCCTCTTCCACGCGCCCCAGGTCGTGCCCGGCCTGCAGCTGGACGCCTACGTGGCGTCTGACGACGCCTCGGTGAGGATCTACGACGCGAGCGGCAAGCTGCGCGTCGAAAGCAGGAACTCGGTCCCGATGGGACGCGTGACGGTGGGGCTGAGCAGCCACGGATCGATGCGCGTCGCCGGCGCGGCGATCACCAACGAATCGGGGAGGATCACCGGCTACATCCAATACGGCCGCAGCATCAACCACGTCGAGGCGACCGTCGACCGGGTCTGGCTGCTGATCGCCGCCGGCATCTTCGGCGGCACGCTGCTGGCCAGCTTCGCCGCGGTGGCGATCGCCGGGCGGGCGATGCGCCCGATCGCCTCGCTGACCGCCACCGCCCGCAAGATCGCCACCACCCGCGACCCCTCGCTGCAGATGCCCGAGCCGGCGGTCGAAGACGAGGTCGGCGAACTGGCGCAGACCCTGGAGGAGATGCTGCGCTCGCTCGACGCCGCCCGGGCCGAGCGCGAGGAGACGATGCAGAAGCAGCGCGAGTTCGTCGCCGACGCCTCGCACGAGCTGCGCACGCCGCTGACCAGCGTCCTCGCCAACCTCGAGCTGCTGCAGGCGTCCCTGGCCGGGGCCGAACAGGCCGAAGACCGCGAAGTCGTCGACTCCGCCCTGCGCTCCTCGCGGCGGATGAGCCGGCTCGTCTCCGACCTGCTGCTGCTCGCCCGCGCCGACGCCGGCCAGCTCGGCAGGCACCGCCGCTGCGACCTCGCCGAAATCGCCGGCGAGGCGGCCGCCGAGGCGGCGCCGCTGATGGGCGAGCGCGAGCTGGTCGTCGACAACGACCGGCCGCTGCGGGTCGAGGGCAACCCGGACGAGCTGCACCGGATGGTCCTCAACCTGCTCGACAACGCCTCCCGCCACACCCCCCCCAGCGCCCGGGTCGAGCTGAGCCTGCGCCATGAGGACGGCGAGGCGGTGGTCGAGGTCGCCGACGACGGCCCCGGGATTCCGGCCGCCATGCGCAGTCAGATCTTCGACCGCTTCGTCCGCGGCGAGGGCCCGGCGGACACCGCCCGTGGCAACGGCACCGGCCTCGGGCTGGCGATCGTCAGCGCCGTCGCCGAATCCCACGGGGGCTCGGTGGAGGCGACGGAGTCCGCTTCCGGCGGCGCTCTCTTCCGCGCCCGGATCCCGATTGTCAGCGCGGAGACCTCCCGGCCTGATCATTTAACGGCGCTTTAAGCCCCGCTCCTAGATTCCCCCGCGGACGAGACACTAGCCCGCCGGGATTCTCCCCAGACACTGTCCCGGCGGGCTATTTTCTTGCTTGGGCCCCAGCTTTCGCAGCGAGGCCCCTCTCCCGCCACCACGGCTTCGCGGCGGCTCAGACCTCGATCACCACCGGCAGGATCATCGGCCGGCGGCGCAGGCGCTGGAAGACGAACTTGCCGATCGCCTCGTGCAGGTCCTCCTCGATCAGGTGCGACTCGCGGTTGCCCGCCTCGGCGGCGTCTTCGAGCTTGTCTTCGACCAGGTCGCTCAGCTCTTCGACCAGGGCATCGGCCTCCTCGAGGAAGGCGACGCCGCGGAAGATCACCTCGGGGTCGGCGACGACGGTGCCGTCGTCGGAGGAGATCGTGACGACGACGATGAAGATCCCGTCGGCGGAGATCTCGCGGCGGTCGCGCAGGGCGGCGTCGTCGGGGTCGCCGATGTTGACGCCGTCCACGTACATGACGCCGGCGTGGATGTCCTCCCCGAAGCGGGCGCCATCCTCGTCGATCTCCAGCGGCAGCCCGTTGCGGCCCTTGAAGATGTCGGCCGAGTCGACGCCGACCGCTTCGGCCAGTTCGGCGTGCAGCCGCAGGCGCTGGAAGTCACCGTGGACCGGCATCACGTAGCGCGGCTTGGTCAGGTTGAGCATCAGCTTCAGCTCCTCCTGCCAGCCGTGGCCGGAAGCGTGGATCGGGGCGTCCTTGGCGGTGATCACGGTCGCTCCGATCTCGTAGATCCGGTCGATCGTCTCGTTCACCGCGCGCTCGTTGCCGGGCACGGGCGTCGCCGAGAAGACGACCGTGTCGCCGGAGTGCAGCTGCACGTCGCGATGGTCGTTGTTGGCCATCCGCCGCAGCGCCGAGAGCGGCTCGCCCTGGCTGCCGGTCGAGATCACCACGACCTTCTCGTCGGGGAAGTTCGCGATCTCGCGCGGCTGGATGAAGATTCCCTGCGGCGCCCCGGCGATCCCCAGGTTGGAGGCGATGTTGAAGTTCTTGCGCATCGAGCGGCCGACCAGCGCCACCCTGCGGTCCAGCGCCACCGCAGCGTCGATGACCTGCTGGACGCGGTGGATGTTGGAGGCGAAGGAGGTGACGATGATTCGTCCCCCGCAGCGCGAGAACTCCTGCAGCAGCGCCGGGCCGACGCTCGACTCCGACGGCGCCACCCCGGGCCGGTCGGCGTTGGTCGAGTCGCCGCAGAGCAGCAGCAGCCCTTCCTTGCCGATCTCCGCCAGCCGCGGGATGTCGGCGGGGCGGCCGTCGACCGGAGTCTGGTCGAACTTGTAGTCGCCGGTCATCAGCATCGTGCCGACCTCGGTGGTGATCAGGACGCCCCGCATGTCCGGGATCGAGTGCGCGAGGTGGACCAGCTCGATCCCGAACGGCCCGCGCTGGACCTTCTCGCCCGGCGGCAGCTCCTGCAGCGGCGCCGCGTCGAGCTTGTGCTCGTCGAGCTTGGAGCGGACCATGCCGATCGTCAGCAGGCCGCCGTAGATCACCGGCGGCGAGCCGATCTCGCGCAGGACATAGGGCAGGGCGCCGACGTGGTCCTCGTGCCCGTGGGTCAGCACGATCGCCTCGATGTCGTCGGCGCGGTCGCGCAGGTAGGAGAAGTCGGGCAGGACGAGGTCGATGCCGTGCATCTCGGCGGTCGGGAACATCAACCCGGTGTCGACGACGACGATGCGTCCGTCGAACTCGATCACGGTCATGTTCTTGCCGATCTCGCCGAGGCCACCCAGGGGCAGCACTCGGAGCTTCTTGCTTGGCACTAGTTGCTCACTCTCTTCGAAGTTGCGATTAATTGGCGACCGGAAGGCCGATGCCCTCCAGCGCGGCCCTGACCGCGGCTCGCTGCTCGGAGTCCGCAGGGACCAGCGGCAGGCGCATCCGGTCCGGGGCCAGGCCGAGCATCGACAGCGCGGCCTTGACCGGGATCGGGTTGGTCGTCACCGAGAGGCCCCTGTAGACAGGGGTGAGCTCGGTGTCGATCTCCCGCGCGCGGGCCAGGTCGCCAGCCTGGGCCGCGTCCCACATCTGGCGCATCTGCTCGCCGACGACGTGCGAGGCGACGAGGATGCCGCCGGCGCCGCCGAACTCGAGCACACGGCAGAAGGTGTTGTCGTTGCCGGCGAGGACGGCGAGGCCGTCGATCGGGCCCAGCTCCTCGTCGTTGGCCTGCTTGACGGCGACGATGTTGTCGACCGCGGCCAGCTCGGCCAGGAGATCCGGGGGCATGTTGATCACCACCCGCGAGGGGATGTTGTACATGACCAGCGGCAGCTCGGGGACGGCGGCGGCGATCGTCTCGAAGTGCGCTCGCAGGCCGGCGCGGTTGGGCTTGTTGTAGTAGGGCGCGACGACCAGTGCGGCGTCGGCGCCCGCGTCGGCGGCCATCTTGGTCAGCTCGCAGGAGTGGCGGGTGTCGTTGGTGCCGGTGCCGCAGATCAGCAGGGCTTCGTCGCCGACCTCCTCGCGGACCGCCCGCAGCAGCAGGATGTCCTCCTCGTCGGTCAACGTCGGGCACTCGCCGGTGGTGCCGCAGATCACCAGGCCGTGGGAACCGTGCTCCAGCAGGTGGACGGCCAGGCGCCGGGCCGCGTCGGAGTCGACGGCGCCCGACTCGTCGAACGGCGTGACCATCGCGGTGATCGCTCCTTCGATCCGCTTCATCGCTGCCAGCGTACCCCGTCCGCCCGCCCGGTGGGATCCATCTCTAGAGGAGCTTCTCGAGGCCGACCGTGAAGCGGTCCGGCAGGTCGGCGACCCGGCGCACCGCGAGCAGGACACCCGGCATGAACGATCGGCGGTCGATCGAGTCGTGGCGGATCGAGAGCGTCTGGCCCTCGCCGCCGAAGATCACTTCCTGGTGGGCGACCAGGCCGGGCAGCCGGACCGAGTGGATCGGCCGGTGGACGTTGCCCCCGGCGGCGTCGATCAGGTCGGCGGTTCGGGCCGCCGTCCCCGAGGGCGCGTCGAGCTTGCGATCGTGGTGCAGCTCGACGATCTCGCACTCGGGCATGTGCGGGGCGATCGTCTGCGCAACCACCATCATCAGCACCGCGCCGATCGCGAAGTTGGGGGCGACGAAGCAGTTGGCGCCGGCCGCCTCGGCGGCAGCGCGGGCGGCCTCGAGGTCGAAGCCGGTGGTGCCGACGACGACGTGGACACCGGCCTCCAGGCAGGCGCGGACGTTGTCCAGCGCCGTGGCGGGCACGGAGAAGTCGACGACGACGTCGGCCTCGCCCAGGACGTCGGGCAGGGCGATGCCGAGAGACGGATCGACGCGGCCGGCGAGGGCGGTGTCGTCCGCCCCCTCGACCGCCTCGCAGACGGCCTGCCCCATGCGCCCGGCGGCGCCCGAGACGGCGACCCGGATCATGCCGCGACCAGCGCCTCGGAGACCGGCGCCAGCGCGTTCTGGAAGCGCCGCTCGTCGGCGCCGACGCAGGCGGCGGAGATCCGCTCGGCGGCGTAGAGCTCGGCGGCCAGCGCGGTCAGGTCGTCGACCGCGATCGCGTCGACCTTGGCCAGCATCTGGTCGAGGCTTTCGATCGGCAGCCCGAACAGGGTGGCGCGGGAGATCCGCGACATCCGCGCCGCCGTCGACTCCGAGGAGAGCACGAGGCGCCCCTTGACGCTCTCCTTGGCCCGCGCCAGCTCCTCGCCGGAGACCGGCTCCGAGCGCAGGCGGGCGAGCTCGGCGCCGATGATGTCGCAGGCCTCCTCGACGTTGTCCTCGCGGGTGCCGACGTAGGTGGCGACCAGCCCCTGGTCGGTGAACTGCTCGCTGTAGGAGCCGACCGAGTAGGCCAGCCCGCGCTTCTCGCGCACCTCGCGGAACAGGCGCGAGGAGGAGGAGCCGCCGAAGATCGAGTCGAGCACGGCCATCGCGTAGCGGCGCTCGTCGTCGCGGCGCAGCCCGGGTGCGCCGAAGCAGATGTGGTACTGCTCGGTCTCCTTCTCGTGGAAGCGGCGGCGGGCGGACCCGGCCAGCGCCGTCTCGGGCGCCACCCCCCCGCCTTCGGCCGGCCGCACCAGCCGCTCGGCCAGCTCGACGATGCGGTCGTGGTCGAGGTGCCCGGCGGCGCCGACGACGATCTCCGAGGCGGCGTAGTGGGCGTGGTGGTAGGACTCGATGTCGGGGACCGGGATCGAGGCGATCACCTCGGCCTCGCCGAGCACGCGGCGGCCCAGCGGGTGGGGCCCGAAGACGGCCTCGGCGAGGACGTCGTGGACGCGGTCCTGGGGCTCGTCCTCGTACATCGCGATCTCCTCCAGCACCACCTGGCGCTCGGAGTCGATTTCCGGGTAGGTCGGCGCCAGCAGCATCTCCGCCAGCAGGTCGAAGACCGCCTCGGTGTGCTCGTCGAGGAAGCGCGCGTGCAGGTGCGTCGTCTCCTTGCCGGTGGCGGCGTTGACCGAGGCTCCGAGCCCGTCGAAGAGCTCGGAGATCTCGATCGCCGAGTAGCGCGCGGTGCCCTTGAACAGCAGGTGCTCGAGGAAATGCGAGACGCCCGCCTGAGCGGGCGTCTCGTTGCGGGAACCGGTGCGGACCCAGAGGCCGAGCGCGACGGATCGGACCGAGGGAACCTCCTCGGTCACGACCCGGACGCCCGAGCCAAGGGTGGTGAGCTTGGCCTCGCTCAACGCTTAGCCGCGGCGCTCGCGACGGGGACCGCGGTCGCGGCCGCCACGGCCGCCACGGTCGCCGCCGTTGCGCCTGCCGCCGTCACCGGAGCCGACGGAGGCCAGTTCGTCGGGCGATTTGCCGGCGACCGAGGGGTCGTCGGAGAGGCGCAGGCCGATCCGGCCGCGCTCCTTGTCGACCTCGACCACGGTGACGTCGATCACCTCGCCGGCTTTCAGCACGTCGTCGACCGAGTCGACCCTCTCCCCTGGCTTCACGTTGGAGATGTGCAGCAGGCCGTCGGTGCCCTTGACCAGCTCGACGAAGGCGCCGAAGGTGGTCGTCTTGACGACCTTGGCGGAGTCGTAGCGGTCGCCGATTTCGGCCTCCTTGGTCATCCCCTGGATCCGGGAGACGCAGCCGTCGACGAGGTCACCGGTCGGCGCGTAGATCCGCACCGTGCCATCGTCCTCGACGTCGATCTCGGCCTCGAACTCCTCGCACAGGGCGCGGATCGTTTCGCCGCCTTTGCCGATGACCGCCCCGATCTTCTCCGGGTCGATCTTGATCGACTCGATCGCCGGCGCGTGCTGGGAGAGCTTCTCCCGCGGGCCGTCGATCGCCTCGGCCATCTTGCCGAGGATGAACTGGCGGCCCTTGTTGGCCTGCTCCAGCGCATCGCGGAGGATGTCGAAGGTGACGCCGGTGATCTTGATGTCCATCTGCAGGGCGGTGATGCCCTCGGCGGTGCCGGCGACCTTGAAGTCCATGTCGCCGAGGTGGTCCTCGACGCCGGCGATGTCGGTGAGGACGATGTAGTCGTCGCCCTCCTTGATCAGGCCCATGGCGACGCCGGCGACCGGTGCGGAGACCGGGACGCCCGCGGCCTGCAGGGCCATCGAGGAGGCGCAGACGGAGCCCATCGAGGAGGAGCCGTTGGACTCGAGCGTCTCGGAGACCGCCCGGATCACGTACGGGAACGACTCTTCGTCGGGGATCGTCGCCAACAGCGCCCGCTCGGCGAGCGCGCCGTGGCCGATGTCACGCCGCTTCGGGCCGCGCATGAAGCCCGCCTCCCCGACCGAGAAGGGCGGGAAGTTGTAGTGGTGCCAGAAGCGCTTCGTGGTCTGCAGGCCGAGCGTGTCGATCCGCATGTCCATCCGGGTCGTGCCCAGCGCCACGTTGGAGAGGATCTGGGTCTCGCCGCGGGTGAACAGAGCCGAGCCGTGGACGCGCGGGGAGATGTCGACCTCGGTCTCGATCGGCCGGATCTCGTCCTGGGCGCGACCGTCGGGGCGCTTCTTGTCGACCGCGATCGCCTTGCGGATCGTGTCCTTTTCGATGCTCGCGAAGGCTGCCTTGACCTCGGCCCTGCGGGCGGCGTCGGCCTCCGCGTCGCCGCTCTCGGGCGCGTACTTGGCGACCACCTCGTCCTTGACCTCGTCGATCGCGTCGTAGCGCTCGAGCTTGCCCTCGGTGGCGATCGCGTCGACCAGAGTCTGGCCGTGGGAGGAGCGGATGTCGCCGATCAGGCCCTCGTCGATCTTGGGGGCCTCGACCTCGATCTTCTCCTTGCCGGCCTTCTGCTGCAGCTCCTCCATCGCCGCGCAGAGCTTCTTGATCTCGCCGTGGGCGATGTCGAGCGCGTCGAGGATCTCGGCCTCGGTGACGCCCTCGGCGCCGGCCTCGACCATCAGGATCGCCTCGTCGGTGCCGGCGACGATCAGGTCGAGCTCCAGCTCCTCGTGACGGTCCTCGGGCGGGTTGACGACGAAGTCGCCCTCGAGCTTGCCGATGCGGACCGCGCCGACGTGCTTGGCGACCGGGACCGGGGAGATCGCCAGCGCCGCGGAGGCGCCGTTCATCGCCAGGATGTCGTACGGGTTGACCTGGTCGACCGACATCGGGATCGCGACCAGCTGGGTCTCGTAGTGCCAGCCCTTGGGGAAGAGCGGTCGGATCGGCCGGTCGATCATGCGCGCGGTCAGCGTCGCCTTCTCGCTCGATTTGCCCTCGCGACGGAAGAACGAGCCCGGGATCTTGCCCGCGGCGTACATCCGCTCCTCGATATCGACGGTGAGGGGAAGGAAGTCCACGTCGCGCAGATTGCCGACGGTCGCGGTGCAGAGCACCATCGTGTCGCCGGACTGGACGACGACCGCGCCGCCCGCCTGCCGCGCCAGCTTTCCGGTCTCGAAGGAGATCTGGCTCTCGCCGACATCCACCGAGACTCGGCTTACGTCAAACATGCTCATTTAGTTGTCCTACCTCCGGCCGCCCGGATGGCGGCCATCTTGCTTTCAGAACTCTCGTTCTCTTTCGTCCTGGAGAGTACACGCCGCGCCTCTCCCTCTTCTTCTCGGCCGCAAATTGCAGGAAAGGGAAGACAGAGCGGCTCGGAGCGGCCAGATCACTCGAAGATCGCCGGCGTGCCGGTGACCCCACCGCGGATTCCCGACTCGAAGTCGCGCCGCACGCGGGCGGCGACGGCCTCGGAGCGGCGCTCGCGCTGGAAGCGCTCGAGGTCGAGCCCGAGCCGCTCGACCCGCTGCCAGAGGTGCGGGTCGTCGACGTGGCTGTGGTCCGCGTAGATCGAGTCGACCATCGCGAAGAAGCCGCCCTGTCGCCCGGCCGCCTCCGCCGCGGCGTGGAGCGCCGGCGCCCGTGGGTGCTTGCTGGCGACCGGGAAGTGGCGGAAGACGAGCCGGCAGCGCCGCGAGGAGAGTTCGCGCCAGGCAGCCGCGCAGTGTGGGCAGCCGAGGTCCGCGTAGACGATCACCGTCTCGCCCTCGCCGCGGACGTGGTCGTCGGGCCCGACCGGCGGGATCGGGGCGCTGGTCAGGTCCTCCATGACGGGCGAGCCTGCCTCAACCCGCGCTGTCTGCGGGTAGTCGCGGCCTCGCCCGCTAGGAGGCGAGCGCGTCGAAGATCAGGTTGGCGCCGGGAAACTCGCCCGGCGTCGGCGACTCGTAGGCCCAGGTGACCTTGCCGTCCTCGTCGACGAGGACGAGGGTGCGGTTGGCGAAGCCGAGGTCGAGGTAGGAGCCGTAGGCGCGGGCGACCTCGCCCTTGGGCTCGAAGTCGGCCAGCAGCGTGGTGTCGATCCCGAGCTTCTCCCGGAACGCCTTGTGGGCCCAGGCGTGGTCGACGCTGATGCCGAGCACCTCGACGCCCTTCTCGCCCAGCTCCGGCTTGATCTCCTGGTAGATCGAGAGCTGGTCCGAGCAGACTGGGCTGAAGTCCATCGGGTAGAAGACCAGCAGGACCTTGCGCCCCTTGAAATCGGCCAGCGAGACGTCCTCGCCGTCCTGGTTGCGCAGGGTGAACTGAGGCGCGGCCTCGCCGGCGGCGATCATCGGCGCAACCCGAGTTCCGCGACGAGGGCGCGGTAGCGCTCGAGGTTGGTCTTTTCCAGGTAGCGCAGCATGCGGCGGCGCTTGCCGACCAGCATCAGCAGGCCGCGCCGCGAGTGGTGGTCTTTGCTGTGCTCGCGCAGGTGTCCGGTGAGTTCGTTGATCCGCTCGGTCAGCAGTGCGATCTGGACCTCGGCGGAACCGGTGTCCCCCTCGGCGCGGCCGTACTTGCCGATCAGCTCGTTCTTCTTCTCTTTGGTCAGGCTCATCTCGTTGTTCCCCTCAAAAAAACCGTGCACCCGGCGGGTCACGGCCCGCTGGAAGCTAGCACAGTCAACGTCCCTTCCAGCCTCTTCGGAGCACCCGCGGGTGGCGTTCGTCCAAGCCGAAACCGGGCCCGGCCAGGGCTTCGACCGCACCGGCACCGTCGTCGCCCCGAGGAGCGTCCTCACCGTCGGCCACTGCGTCGAGGCCGACCGGAGCGGCTCCGGGGAGCGCATCGCCGCACCTGCAGGATCCATGCCTGGCGGCGCTGAAGCGGCGGGGCGGCTGCGGAAGGGTGGCCGTCTCCCCTCCTCACCACCGCGCTGCGCTGTTCCTTTGCCGCGCTATGCCCCGCAAAGGAACAGCGCAGCGAGACAGACCTGCTGGGCACATCGGCTCCCTCGCGCGGAGCTCCTACGTCGTGTACGTGGCGCAGGCCCGCCTCGCCTGGTCGACGTCGCGTTGCATCTGCGCGACCAGGTCCTCGACGCGGGCATAGCGGCGCTCGCCGCGCAGGCGCTTGACGAAGGCGACGCGCAGGGTCTTTCCGTAGAGGTCTTCGTCGCGGTCGATGACGTAGGTCTCGATGAGGACGCCGCGGCCACTCTCGAAGGTCGGCCTGATGCCGACGTTGACGGCGGCGGGAGCACCGTTGGCGAAGGCGGCGTAGACGCCGTGGCCGGGGATCGCGAGGCGGTCGTCGGGGACGACGTTGGCGGTCGGGAAGCCGAGCTCGCGGCCGCGCTGATCCCCCTGCACGACCGTGCCCTCGACCATGAAGGGGGTGCCGAGGCAGCGACGGGCACCGGCGACGTCGCCGGCGGCGACCTGGGCGCGGACCCGGGTCGAGGAGACGGTCTCGCCGTCGACCTCGACCAGCGGCACGACCCTGGTCTCGAACTCCGGCCGGGATTCCAGCATCGCCGGGTCGCCCTTGGCCCGGGCGCCGAAGCGGAAGTTCTCGCCGACCGAGACGGTGGTCGCGCCGAGGCGCTCGAGCAGCACCTTCTCGACGAAGTCCTCGGCCGAGCGCTGCGCGAACTCCTCGTCGAAGGGGATCACGACCAGCTCGGCGACGCCGAGGCCCTCGATCACGTCGCGCTTGACGCTGAACGGCATGATCAGCTTCGGCAGTGCCGCCGGGTGCAGGATCTCGAGCGGGTGGGGGTCGAAGGTGAGCACCGTGTCGGCGCTGTCGATCACCGCCTGGTGGCCGAGGTGAACGCCGTCGAAGGTCCCGATCGCGACGTGGCGGAGCCGCGGCTCGGCCCGCGGCAGCGGCGTCACCCGCAGCGTCACCGCAGCGCCTCCGCAACCGCGGGGACCATCTCGCCGACCCGCTCGGCGGCGATCTCCTCGCCCGCGTCCTCGACCCGGAACGGCCCGACCGCGGTGCGCCTCAGCGACGCGCAGTAGGCGTCCTCGAGGGTCTCGACCAGGGTGCGCACGTAGGTGCCGGCCGAGCACTCGATCTCGTAGCTCGCCTCCTCGCCCTCCGCCGCGAGCAGCTCGGCGCGGTGGACCTGAACGTCGCGCAACGGCGTCTCCACCACCTCGCCGCGATGCGCCTTGCGGTACAGGCGCTCGCCGCCCACGCGGACGGCCGAGGTCATCGGGACCCGCTGGCGCACGGTGCCGGTCGGCAGCTCCAGGGAGCCCGGGACCCGGCCGGTCTCGGTCAGCTCGCCGTCGGGGTCCCCGGTGCTGGAGCGCCAGCCGAGCCGCGCCGTCGCCAGGTAGGTCTTGGGCAGGCCGACGAGGAAGCGCTGCAGCCGCGTCGCCTGGCCGAGCAGGATCAGCAGCAGGCCGGTGGCGAAGGGGTCGAGGGTGCCGGCGTGGCCGGCCTTGCAGCCCCGCTCGCGCCGGACCCGGGCGACCACGTCGTGCGAGGTGAGCCCGGCGGGCTTGTCGTAGAGCAGCACCGAGCCCCCGGCACCAGGCGTCGCCATCCTCAGAGCCCGAGCTGGAGCTCGACCTCGCGACGAAGGAAGGCCGCCAGCTCGTCGAGCTCGAGGTCGGTGGAGAACCCCGCGGCGCGCTTGTGGCCCCCTCCCCCGTGCTTGCGGGCGATCGCCGAGACGTCGACGTCGCCTTCGCTGGAGCGCAGGCTGACCTTGCGGGCGGCGCGGCCGCGGCTTCCCAGCTCGCGGACCACCGCCGCCACCTTGGTGCCCTCGATCGAGCGCAGGTTGTCGATGATCCCCTCGGTCATCTCCTCGCCGGCGCCGGTCGCCTCGTAGTCGGCGGCGGTGATGTAGCTGATCACGAGGCGGTCGCCGCAGTAGCGGTGAATCTTCTCCAGCGCCCGCGCGACCAGCCGCAGCTTCTCCAGCGGAACGTGCTCGTAGAGGCGCCGGTAGGTGTCGTCGACGTCAACCCCGGCGTCGATCAGCTCCGCCGCCACCCGGTGCGTGTGGGCAGTGGTGTTCTCGTACATGAACTTGCCGGTGTCGGTGATCAACCCGACGTAGAGCGCGGCGGCCATCTCCCGGGTGATCCGCGCGCCCAGCGAGAGGGCGAGGTCGTAGACGATCTCCGCCGTGCAGGAGGCCTCGACCTCGACCAGGTTGAAGTCGCCGAAGCGGGTGTTGTCGTGGTGGTGGTCGATGTTGATCAGCGCGTTGCCGCCGGCGGTGAGGAAGTCGACCGGCATGCGGTCGATGTTGCCGCAGTCGAGGAAGACGACGGTGCGGTCGGCCATGTCGGCGGGGGGCTCGTGGAAGACCTCCTCCAGCGACAGGAAGCGGTACTCGATCGGCAGTGGGAACTCCTTCGCCGCCAGGAACATCACCGAGTCCTTGCCGAGCTGGGTCAGCAGCTGGTGCATTCCGAGCAGCGAGCCGAGGGCGTCGCCGTCAGGGCCCTCGTGGGCGGTCAGCAGGTAGCGGTCGCGGCTGCGCAGCTCGGCGCTGACGCGCTCGAGGTCGGAGGCGGCGACGCCGCCGCCGATCTCACTCATCCGCTCCGCTCCCGGTCGGCGGGCGGCCGTTCCTCCAGCAGGCGCGAGATCCGCACGCCCTGCTCGATCGTGTCGTCGTAGTGGAAGGTCAAGGTCGGGGTCCGCTTCATCCGGGTCTCGGCGGCGATCCGGGATTGGATCACACCGTGGGAGGAGCGTAGGCCGTCCAGCGTCGCCTCGCGGGCCTCGGAGTCGCCGAGCACGCTGACGTACACCTTGGCGGTGCGCAGGTCGGGGCTGGTCTCGACAGAGGTGACGGTCACGAAGCCGATACGGGGGTCGCTCAAATCGCTGGCTATCGCAGCGCCCACGACCTCGCGGAGCACCTCGTTGATGCGCCGCATGCGAGCGCCGGCCATCTTAGTCGAGGGTCTGCTCGACCTGCTTGGTCTGGAAGAACTCGATGACGTCGTCCTCCTTGACGTCAGCGTAGCCGTCGAGCACGATGCCGCACTCCTGGCCCTCCTCGACCTCTTGCACGTCGTCTTTGAAGCGGCGCAGGGAGCCGAGTTTGCCGGTCCAGACAACCGTCCCCTCGCGGACCAGGCGGACGCTGGCGTCGCGGCGGACGCGGCCCTCGGAGACGATGCAGCCGGCGATGCGGCCGACCTTGGAGGCTTTGAAGGTCTGTTTGACCAGCGCCTCTCCTATCGTCTCCTCGACCTCGACCGCCTCCAGCAGGCCCTCCATCGCGTTGCGCAGGTCCTCGGTGATTTTGTAGATGACCGAGTAGGTGCGGACGTCGACCCCCTCGCGCTCGGCCGCCTTGCGGGCGTCGGCCAGGGGGCGCACGTTGAAACCGATGATGATCGCGTCGGAGGCCGAAGCCAGCATCACGTCGGACTCGTTGATGCCACCGGTCTGGGAGTGGATGATGTTGATCGCGACGCGCTCCTGCGGCACCTTGGCGAGCTCGTCCTGGAGCGCCTCCAGCGAGCCGGCGACATCGGCCTTAAGGACGATGTTGAGCTCCTTGATGTCGCCCTCCTGGACCCGGGCGAAGACCTCGTCGAGGCTGACCTTGCGCGCCTGGCGCCGGGCCAGCGCCTCGCGCTGCAGCCGGTCCGCCCGCTCCTGCGCCATCTGGCGGGCGCGACGGTCGTTCTCCACCACCTGCACGAACTCTCCGGCGTCGCTGACGCCGTCGAAGCCGAGCACCTCCACCGGCATCCCGGGCACCGCCTCCTCCACCACCTTGCCGGTGAAGTCGTGCATCGCGCGGACCCGGCCCCACTGTGGCCCGGCGACCAGCGAGTCGCCGACCCGCAGGGTTCCGCGCTGGACCAACACGGTGACGACCGGGCCGCGGCCGGGGTCGAGCTGGGACTCGATCACGTTGCCGGAGGCCGGCGCGTCGGGGTTGGCGGTCAGTTCCTCCAGCTCGGTGACGAGCAGAATCATGTCGAGCAGGTTGTCGAGCCCCTCGCGGGTCTTGGCCGAGACCTCGCAGAAGACGGTGTCGCCACCCCACTCCTCCGGCGAGATCCCCTCGGAGGCGAGCTCGGTGCGGACCCGCTCGGGGTTGGCGCCCTCCTTGTCGATCTTGTTGACGGCGATCAGCATCGGCACCCCGGCGGCGCGGGCGTGGTCGATCGCCTCCTTGGTCTGGGGCATGACCCCGTCGTCGGCGGCGACGACGACCACGACCACGTCGGTGACCTTGGCGCCGCGGGCGCGCATCGCCGTGAAGGCTGCGTGACCGGGGGTATCGAGGAAGGTGATCGTCTTCTCGTCCCGGTGGACCTGGTAGGCGCCGATGTGCTGGGTGATCCCGCCGGCCTCGCCGGCGGCGACCTCGGTCTCGCGGATCGCGTCCAGCAGCGAGGTCTTGCCGTGGTCGACGTGACCCATGATCGTCACCACCGGCGGCCGGTCGGCGAGATCCTCCGCGGCGTCGGAGAACTCCGGCTCCTCGGGCTCTTCGTCGGCGGCGCGGACGATCTCGACCTTGCGGTCGTACTCGTCGGCGATCGCCTTCACCGAGTCGTCGGTGAGGGTCTGCGTGAGCGTCGCCATCTCGCCCATCATCATCAGTTTTTTGATCACCTCGGCCGGGGCGAGGCCGAGTGACTCGGCGACCTCGCGCACCGTCGCGCCGGAGTTGACCTTGGTCGCCTCCGGCTCCACCGGCGTGTCCGGCCTGCTCGGCGGCTCCTCCAGCAGCGGCCGGCGTCGACGGCCGCCACGGCGGCGCGGCGGGCGCTGCGGCGGCGGGCCGCCCATCTGGTCGCGGCGGGCGGCCTGGGAGTCGATCACCACGCGGCGTTTTTTCGAAGCCGCGCCGCCGCCCGTGCCGCCCTGAGGGCCGGCCGGGCGCACCGGCTTGCGCGACGTCTGCGACTTCGCCGGCGGCGAGGACGGCTTGCCTGCGGGCGCCGACTGCTGCGGCGGCCCGGACTGTGCTGCGGGCTGCTGCGCGGGGTTCGTGGCGGCGGCCGGCTTGGGCTGCGCGGCCTTGGCTCCGTTGCCGTCTCCGCCGGCCCCGGCGCCATTGCCCTTGGCGGCGGCGATCGCGCGCAGCGCCTCGCTCTCCTCGACGCTGGAGGCCGGGGCCTTGGCCTCGACTCCGGCGGCCTTCAGCGCCGCCAGCAGATCCTTGCTGCTGACGCCCTGAGCCTTGGCGATCTCGTGAACCCGCTTCTTAGCCACTAAGCCTGCTCCGCCCCCTCGGCGGCCTCCTCGGAGGCCTCTCCGGCAACCGCCTCTTCAACCGCCTCCTCGACGATCTCCTCCGCGACCTCCTCGACCACAGCCTCCTCGACCTCCTCGACGAACGCGGCCGCGGCGCGGTCGACGATCTCGTCGACCTGACCCTGGTCGGCGTCGGGGTCGGCGAGGATCTCCACCTCGGTCTCGGAGACGTCGGCAAGGATCGCAACCTGGCTGGTGTCGAAGCGCGAGAGCGCCTGGTGCTGCGGCAGGCCGCAGTAGGTCGAGTTCGGCACCGCCGCGTTGGGGCAGCGTCGACCGTTGGACAGCAACGCCATGCAGCGGCCGTCGAACTGCTCCTCGCCCTCGTACTCGATGTCGGATTCCTCGGAGGCGAACTCGCTCTCGGACTTGATGTCGACGCGCCAGCCGGTGAGGCGGGCGGCGAGGCGGGCGTTCTGGCCGTCGCGGCCGATCGCCAGCGAGAGCTGGTCGTCGGGGACGATCACGGTCGCCTGGCGCTCCTCGTCGTCGACGATCACCTCGCGCACCCGCGCCGGCGAAAGCGCTTTGGCAACGAAGCGGGCGGGCTCCTCGTTGTAAGGGATGATGTCGATCTTCTCGCCGCGCAGCTCGGAGACGACCATCCGCACCCGCGAGCCGCGCGGGCCGACGCAGGCGCCGACCGGATCGACGCCGTCGGCGTGAGAGACGACCGCGATCTTCGAGCGGTAGCCCGGCTCGCGGGCGACTCCGACGATCTCGACCAGCTTGTCGGCGATCTCCGGAACCTCGAGCTCGAACAGGCTCTTGATCAACTCGGGGCTGCGCCGCGAGACGACGATCGCCGGGCCTTTGGTCGAGTCGGAGACGTCGGTGATCACGGCCTTGACCCGCATCCCGTGGTCGTAGCGCTCGTTGTAGACCTGCTCGGACTTGGGCAGCAGCGCCTCGACCCGCTCGCGCAGCTGGACCAGCGTGTAGCGCTTGTCGGACTGCTGGATGATCCCGGTGATCAGCTCGCCGACCCGGTCCTGGTACTCGTCGTACATCATCTGCCGCTCGGCCTCGCGGATCCGCTGCAGGATCACCTGCTTGGCGGTCTGGGCGGCGATCCGGCCGAAGTCTTCGGGGGTGACGTCGCGGGTCGTGATCTGGTCCTCGTAGGGAGCGATCATCTCCGGGTCCAGCTCGGGATCCTCGGGCTCGCGCATTTCCCCGGTCTCGGGATCGACCTCGGGCTCCTCCTGCAGCTCGGCGGCCTCGGCCAGCAGCTTCTCCTCCAGCTCCGGCGGCAGGATCAGTTCGAAGACGAGGAAGTCGCCGGTCTCGTGGTCGAGGTCGACACGCGCGTATTTGGCGGCGCCGGGAGTCTTCTTGTATGCCGAGAGCAGCGCGTCCTCGAGCGCGTCCATCAACTTGTCGGCGGAGATGCCCTTCTCCTGCTCGAGCGCTTTGACTGCGTCGACGATCTCCTTGGTCACTGAGTGGACTCCTTGGTCTCGGAAAGGGTACTGGGGTGGCGTCGGTACTTGGGTCCAGGCGATGAAACCTCGAGCGAATAATCGACCAGGAGATGACCGAGGTGTCGGGTCACCTGTTCGCAGAGTGCCAGGTCAACGCCCTCTGGGTGGTCGATGAAGATGCGCAGCGACTCGCCCCCCGGCCGCTCGATGGCGACGACGTCGAGCGCCGAATCGAGGTCGGAAAGCTGCTGCTGAATGTTCTGCTGAAGGTCGCTCATACCTGGATCGGGCCGAAAAAAAAGTGGGCCAGGCCCACTTCTCGACACTGATAGGGGACAGAAAAGCTTGCGCTCAGTATAGCCCGCTCAAGGCGCCGGTCTGCCGGCGTCGGCGCGAACTGCATCGATCTTGTCGAGGATCGCCTCGGCGATCGCCTCCTTGGAGGCGATCGGGACCTCGGTCTCGCCGGCCGCGTCGACCAGGGTGACGGCGTTCTCGGCGCTCTCGAAGCCGATCGCCGGGTCGGAGACGTCGTTGAGGACGATCAGGTCCGCGTTCTTGCGGGAGAGCTTGGCGCGGGCGCTGGCGACCCCGTCTCCCCCGTGCTCGGCTGCGAAGCCGACCACGGTCTGTCCCTCCGCCCGCCCGGCAGCCACCTTGGCGAGGATGTCGGCGGTCGGCTCCAGATGCAGGTCGAGGGCGCCTTCGCGGCGCAGCTTTCCGGCGGCAACCTCGGCCGGGCGGAAATCGGCCGGGGCGGCGGCCATCAGCAGCACGTGGGCGGAGGGGAACTCCGCCGCCACCGTCTCGGCCATCTGCGCGGCGGTCTCGACGTCGAGCCGCCGAACGCCGGCGGGCGTCGACAGGGAGACGTTGGCGGCGACCAGGGTGGCATCGGCGCCGCGGCGCACGGCGGCGGCTGCCAGCGCGAGCCCCATCCGACCGCTGGAGCGGTTGCCGATGAACCGCACCGAATCGATCGGCTCGCGGGTGCCGCCGGCGGTGACCAGGACCCGCAGGCCGTCCCAGGGCCGGTCGCCGGCGGGCAGGGACGCCTCAAGCCGGGCCAGCAGGCGCTCCGGGTCGGGAAGGCGGCCCCGGCCGAACTCGCCGCGGGAGGCCAGCTTGCCCTGCTCGGGCTCGATCACCTCCACCCCCCGCCGGCGCAGCGTCCCCAGGTTCTCCTGCGTCGCCGCGTCTCCGTACATGCGGTCGTTCATCGCCGGCGCCAGCAGGCGCGGCGCCGCGCAGGCGAGGAATGAGGTGGCGAGCATCGAGTCGGCGAGACCGCCGGCGAGCTTGGCGATCGTGTTGGCGGAGGCCGGCGCGACCAGGAACGCGTCGCAGTTGGCGGCCAGCTCGAGGTGGCCGATCGGGTCGTGTGCGGGGGGCGCCTCGCCGGGGAAGGCGCCGCGCATCGGGTCGCGCTCGAACTCGGAGGTGAGGACGGGCGCGCCGACGATCCCCTCGAAGGAGGCGGCGCCGACGAAGCGGGTCGCGGTCTCGGTCATCAGCACCCGCACGCCGTGGCCGGCCAGGGTGGCGAGCCGAGCGAGCTCGAGCGCCTTGTAGGCGGCTATCCCACCGCTGACGCCAAGCAGGACTCGTGCCATCTGTCGGCTCCTCGGATGCGCGTGGCCGCGCCGGCGACCGCTAGCTGCGGTACTCGTATTTGAGCTTGCCCTCGGCGAGCTCTTCGAGCGCCATCGAGAGGTAGTTCTTCTCGGCGTTCGTCTCGACCATCGGCGGCGGGTACTCGCCGAAGCCGCCCTCTCCGAGGTTGTGGAAGTAACTGTTGATCTGCCGCGCACGCTTAGCCGCAACGACGACGGCGGCGTAATGGGAATCGGCGTGCTCCAGCAGCTTGTCTACGCGTGGTTTGACCATTGGGTTCGGCAGTCTAGATGATCAGGCAGCCGGGCTCAGCCCGAGCTCCCCGCGCACGATCCCAACCAGCTCCCCGGAGGCCGCCTCGAGGTCGTCGTTGACGACGCGGTAGTCGAAGTCCCCCTGCGAGGCGAGCTCGATCTCCGCCGTCTCGAGGCGTTTGTCGATCGCCTCGGCGGAGTCGGTGCCGCGGCCGGCCAGCCGCTGGCGCAGGACGGTCGGGTCCGGCGGCGCGATGAAGATCTGGACCGAGTTCGGCTTCGCCGCCCGTACCTGGGTCGCGCCCTGGACCTCGATCTCGAGCACCACCGAGCGCCCGACGGCGAGCCGCCGCTCGACCTCCGAGCGCAGGGTGCCGTAGCGGTTGCCGCTGTAGGCGGCGAACTCGAGGAAGTCCTTCTCGGCGACCCGGCGCTCGAACTCCGCGGCGGAGAGGAAGTGGTAGTCGACCCCTTCGCGCTCCCCCTCGCGCGGGGCCCGCGTCGTCGCCGAGATCGACAACTCGAGGTCGGGGACGCAGCGCAGCAGCTCCCTGATCAGGGTCCCCTTGCCCACGCCCGAGGGGCCGGTGATGACGAAGACCTTGGCCATGCGGCCCGGGATACTGACCGCCGCGGCGGTCGGCTACCGGCGAAGCAGCGAGACGAGCTCGGTGCGCTGGCGCTCGGACAGGCCGCCGATCGTCTTCGAGGGCGAGATCCGGCACTGGTTGAGGATCCGGTTGGTCTTCACGCGGCCGTACTTGGGAACGGCGAGGAGCATGTCGAAGACCTTCGCGGTCAGCACGTACTCCGGCGGGTCGAGAAGGATCGTGTTGATGCTGGCCCGGCTCGCCTTCAGGTCCTTCTTCAGCTTGGCCCTGGCGGTGCGGATGTCGTTCGCCCGCTTCAATGCCTCCATCCTCTGATCGAGGGACCTTTCGGGGGCCGCGAGCGAGGACTTGACTGAGGAGGTGGGCATGTGGGCGGCGAGTATAGCCGCGCCCCGATCAGGCGCAAGAGGCCGGGCGCCGATTGACCGCAAATTCATCTCGACCTCTACTCGAGGTCGAGTGCTGGGGACGCAGCGACGCCGGGCGCGGGCACCGAACCGAGCTCGGCCGCGACCCTGGCGCCGGCCTTTGGATCACGGAAGTTCTCCGTTCCGACCGCCACCACGGAGGCGCCGGCGGCGAGGAATTCGGCCGCGTCGGCACCGCTCGAGATCCCCCCCATCCCGACCGCCGGCAGCGCCACCGCAGCGGTCACCGCGCGCAGTTGCTGCAGCGCCACCGGGCGCACCGCCGGCCCCGAGAGGCCGCCGTGGCCCGCCGCCAGCGCCGGCGCCCCGGCGACGGGGTCGATCGCGCTTGCCTTCAGGGTGTTGATCAACGAGACCGCGTCGGCGCCGCCCTCCTCGGCGGCCACCGCGATGCCGGCCGGGTCGGCGACGTTGGGCGTCAGCTTGACGACCAGCGGCTTCGGCGTCAGCGGCCGCAGCGCCCCCAACAGCGCCGCCGTCTCGGTCGGCTGCTCGCCGACGATCAGGCCTGAGTGGACGTTGGGACAGGAGACGTTGAGCTCGATCGCGGCCACCTCGTCGCGATCGGCGAGGCCGCCGACGAGGCGGGCGAACTCCTCGCGGCTGGTGCCCATCACCGAGACGATCAGCGGCACGGGCAGTTCGGCCAGCCGCGGCAGGTCCTCGGCGAGGAATCCGGCCAGGCCCTTGTTGGGAAGGCCGATCGAGTTGATCATCCCGCTCGGCGTCTCCCAGATCCGTCGCGGTGCGTTGCCGGCGCGCGGCTCGGGGGTGATCGTCTTCGAGACGAACGCGGAGAACGGGAAGTCCTCCAGCAGGGCGTCGCCGAAGGCCCGGCGGGCGGCGATCGCGTCGTAGGTGCCGGAGGCGTTGATCACCGGGTGCTCCAGGCCGATGCCGCAGAGGTCAGGCAAGCGGCACCTCCGCCAGCTCGGACCCGGCCAGGACCGGGCCGTCGATGCAGAGGCGCAGGTAGCCGCCGCCGGGCTTGGGGACGGCGCAGCCGAAGCAGGCGCCGAAGCCGCAGGCCATCGGCGACTCGAGCGCCAGCTCGCAGGCGACCTCCCGCTCTGCGCACATCGCCCGCACCGCCTCCAGCATCGCCGGCGGCCCGCACGAGTAGACCACGGCGGAACCGGCGTCGTCACCGACGAGCATCGTCGCCAGCAGGTCGGTGACGTAGCCGCGGTGGCCGGCGTGCCCGTCCTCGGAGGCGAGGCGGACGTCCGGGCAGAGGGTGCCGCCGGCGCAGAAGAGCTCGTCCATCCCACCGCTGTGCTCGCGGTCGCGGAAGCCGAGCAGGACGCGGATCGGCACGCCCCGGTCGACCAGCCGCCGCCGCAGCAGCGCCAGCGGCGCGATCCCGATGCCGCCGCCGGCGAGGATCGCGCCCGCGGCGCCGGGGCTGACGCTGCGCGGCTCGCGGAAGGCGTTGCCGAGCGGGCCGACCAGGTGGACGCGCCGGCCCGGCTCCAGCGCGCAGAGCCGGTCGGTGCCGGGCCCGATCGCCTCGACCAGAAAGTCGAGCCGCACCCCGCCCCGCGCCGGCTCGGCCTCGGCGACGGAGATCGCCCGCGGGAGGAAGGGCCTCCCCCCCTCTCCGCTCCAGCCGCCGTCGACGGACAGCATGTAGAACTGGCCCGGCGCCGGCTCGGGACCGTCGGCGTCGAGGACCGAGAAGAGCCGGTAGCCGCCGGTGGCGCGGTTCGCGGAGACCTCGCAGGAGCGGCGGCCGAAGGGCGCGCTCATCGCGCTTCGGCGGCCCGCTCGACGCTGCGATGGATCTCCTGGATCGAGCGCACCCCGGTGTCGCCGCGCCTGCCCGCGGCGATCGCGCGGGCGGCGGCGGTGGCGCCGGTCATCGTCGTGATGCAGGGGATCCCGTGGCGGACCGCGGCGGTGCGGATCTCGTAGCCGTCGGCGCGGGCGCCGGAGCCGGTCGGGGTGTTGATGACGAGGTCGCAGCTACGCTTGCGGATCAGGTCGACGACGTGGGGCGACCCCTCGCCGATCTTGTTGATCCGGGTCACCGGCACCCCCATCCGCTCGATCGCCTGGGCGGTGCCGCCGGTCGCGATCACCTCGAAGCCGAGGTCGTGGAAGCGGGCGGCGATCTGCGTCGCGGCGGGCTTGTCGGTGTCGGTGACGGTGATGAAGACCGAGCCCTCTTCGGGCAGGACGGCGCCGGCCGCGGCCTGCGCTTTGCCGAAGGCGGTCGGGAAGTCGGCGGCGATGCCCATCACCTCGCCGGTGCTCTTCATCTCCGGGCCGAGCACCGAGTCGGCGCCGGCGAAGCGGGCGAACGGCAGCACCGCCTCCTTGACGCTGACGTGCTCCAGCGGCCCCTCGGGCAGCTCCTGGTCCGCGAGCCGCTCGCCCAGCATCAACCGGCAGGCCATCTTCGCCAGCGGCACCCCGATCGCCTTGGAGACGAAGGGGACGGTGCGCGAGGCGCGCGGGTTGGCCTCGATCACGTACAGCTCGCCGCCGGCGACGCCGTACTGGATGTTGATCAGGCCGACCACGCCAAGCTCCAGGGCGATCCGCTCGGTCGTCGCCCGGATCTGCTCCAGCATCTCCTCGCCGAGGCTGAGCGGCGGGATCACGCAGGCCGAGTCGCCGGAGTGGACCCCGGCCTCCTCGACGTGCTGCATGATCCCGGCGACCCAGACCCGCTCGCCGTCGCCGAGGGCGTCGACGTCGACCTCGATCGCGTTCTCGAGGAAGCGGTCGAGCAGCAGCGGGTGCTCCTGGTCGGCCTTGACGTGCGCCTTCAGGTAGGCGGCGAGGTCGTCGGTCGAGTAGCAGATCTCCATCGCCCGGCCGCCGAGCACGTAGGAGGGCCGGACCAGCAGCGGGAAGCCGACCTCGGCCGCGATCACCTCCGCCTCCTCGGCCGACAGCGCCGTCCCGTAGGGCGGGTGCTTGACCCCGAGCCGGCGCAGCAGGGCGCCGAAGCGCCCGCGGTCTTCGGCGAGGTGAATCGCGTGGACGGGGGTGCCCAGCAACGGCACTCCCGCCTCTTCGAGGGTGCGGGCGAGCTTCAGCGGCGTCTGGCCGCCGAACTGGACGATCACGCCCTCGGGGCGCTCCTGCTCGCAGACGGCGAGCACGTCCTCGACGGTCAGCGGCTCGAAGTAGAGGCGGTCGGAGGTGTCGTAGTCGGTCGAGACGGTCTCCGGGTTGCAGTTGATCATCACCGCGTCGCGGCCCAGCTCGCGGGCGGTCATCGCTGCGTGCACGCAGCAGTAGTCGAACTCGATCCCCTGGCCGATCCGGTTCGGGCCGGCGCCGAGGATCACGACCGAGTCGCGGTCGCCGCGGCGGACCTCCGAGGCGGGCGGCGTGCCGCCGGGGCCGGGGCGCTCGTGGCCGGAGTAGTAGTACGGCGTCGCCGCCTCGAACTCGGCGGCGCAGGTGTCGACCGCCTTGTAGGTGCGAATGAGGCCGTCGCTGCCGTCGCCCTCGCGGGCGAGCAGGTCCAGCTCGCGCAGGAACCAGTGGTCGACCCGGCAGCGCTCCTGCACCGCGTCGACCCCGATGCCGCGGCGGAACGCCTCCAGGATCAGGTCGAAGCGCTCGGCGCAGGGGACCTCGATCGCCGCCAGCAGCTGCTCGTCGTCGGCGGGCGCTTCGGGTGTCGAGTCGAGCTCGCGCGAGCGCAGCGCCTTGGCGAATGACTCGCGGAAGGTGCGGCCGATCGCCATCGCCTCGCCGACGCTCTGCATGTAGGTCGAGAGCCGGCCCTCGGAGCCGGGGAACTTCTCGAAGGCGAAGCGCGGGACCTTGGTGACGACGTAGTCGATCGTTGGCTCGAAGGAGGCGGGGGTGGCGCGGGTGATGTCGTTGGGGATCTCCTCGAGCGCGTAGCCGACCGCGAGCTTGGCGGCCATCTTCGCGATCGGGAACCCGGTCGCCTTCGAGGCCAGCGCCGAGGAGCGCGAGACGCGCGGGTTCATCTCGATCACGACGATCTCGCCGGAGTCCGGATCGACGGCGAACTGGACGTTGGAGCCACCGGTCTCCACCCCGATCGCGCGGATCACCCGGATCGCCTGGTCGCGCAGCTCCTGGTAGAGCGGGTCGGTGAGGGTCTGGGCCGGCGCCACCGTGACCGAGTCGCCGGTGTGGACTCCCATCGGGTCGACGTTCTCGATCGAGCAGATGATCACGACGTTGTCGTTGCGGTCGCGCATCACCTCGAGCTCGAACTCGCCCCAGCCGATCACCGACTCCTCGACCAGGACCTGGTTGATCGGGCTGGCGGCGAGGCCCTCGGAGACGACCTGGAGCAGCTCGGTCCCGGTGCGGCCGACGCCGCCGCCCTGGCCGCCCATCGTGAACGCCGGGCGGACGATCGCGGGCAGCGCGATGCTGCCGTCGGCGAGGCCCTCCTCGACCTCGGCCACGCTCCCGACCGTGATCGACCACGGGATCCGCAGGCCCGCCTCGGTCATCGTCGTGCGGAACTCCTCGCGGTCCTCGGCGCGGCGGATCGCAGCCGCGTCGGCGCCGATCAGCTCGACCCCGTACTTCTCCAGGGTGCCGTCCTCGTGCAGGGTCATCGCCAGGTTCAGCGCCGTCTGGCCGCCGAGCGTCGGCAGCAGCGCGTCCGGGCGCTCCTTCTCGATGATCTTCGTCACCGGCCCGGGCAGCAGCGGCTCGATGTAGGTCGCGGTGGCGAACTCGGGGTCGGTCATGATCGTCGCCGGGTTGGAGTTGACGAGGACGACCTCGAATCCCTCCTCCAGCAGCACCTTGCAGGCCTGCACGCCGGAGTAGTCGAACTCGGCGGCCTGGCCGATCACGATCGGCCCGGAGCCGATCAGGAGGATCTTGCGGATGTCGTCGCGGCGTGGCATCGGGTCAGGCGGCGAGGGCGAGGAAGCGGTCGAAGAGGTGGCGGGCGTCGTGCGGGCCGGGGCCGGCCTCGGGGTGGTACTGGACGGTGGCGCCGGCGACGTCACGCAGGACCAGGCCCTCGACGGTGCGATCGTAGAGGTTCAGCTGCGAGAGCTCGGCGACGCCGAAGTCGGTTTCCCAGCGGACCGGCTCGTCGCCCTCGATCCGCGGCTCCCCGCCGGGCCCCTCGACCGCGAAGCCGTGGTTCTGGGAGGTGATGTCGATGCGGCCGGTCTCCAGGTCCTTGACCGGGTGGTTGGCTCCGCGGTGGCCGAAGGGCAGCTTGTAGGTCTCCAGGCCGACGGCGCGGCAGAGCAGCTGGTGGCCGAGGCAGATGCCGAACACGGGCCGCTTGCCGACCAGCTCGCGGACCGTCTCGACCACGTAGCCGAGCGCGGCGGGGTCGCCGGGGCCGTTGGCGAGGAAGACGATGTCGGGATCCTCGGCCAGGACCTGCTCGGCGCTGCTGGCACAGGGCAGCAGGGTGACGCGGGCGCCGTGATCGCGCAGCTGGCGGACGATGCTGAGCTTGACCCCGGTGTCGATCCCGACCACGTGCGGGCCCTCGCCCTCGAAGCGGACCGGCTCGGGCGGGGTGACGGTGCGGGCGAGGTCGGCGCCGGCCATCGAAGGCTCGGCGGCGATCGCCTCGCGCGCCTCGGCCTCAGGCACCTCGGCCGGGAAGACGCCGCCCCGCATCGCGCCGCGGTCGCGGATGTGGCGGACCAGGGCGCGAGTGTCGACGCCGGTGATCGCGGGGACGCCGCAGTCGCCGAGCCAGTCGAGCCAGCCGCCCTCGGCGCTGGCCACGTCCTCGCGGTTCTTGGCGTCGCGCATGACGACGCCGCGGGTGTGGACGCGGTCGGACTCCATCGCCGCGGCGCTGACGCCGTAGTTGCCGATCAGCGGATAGGTGAAGACGATGATCTGGCCGGCGTAGGACGGATCGGTGACCGACTCCTGATAGCCGGTCATCGCCGTGTTGAAGACGACCTCGCCCGTGACCGGCCCCGCGGCACCGCAGGCGAGCCCGTCGAGCCGCGTCCCGTCCTCCAAGAGCAGGTAGGCACTCAAGCGGCCACCCCGAGGGAGAAGCTGCGCAGGCGGAACGCGATCTGGCCGGCGGCGACGGTTACGAGGACGCGGCCGGTGAGGGTGCGGCCGGCGCACCAGGAGTTCTGCGAGCGGCTCTCGTAGCCATCCTCGCCGACCGTCCACTCGGCGCCGAGGTCGCAGAGGGCGATGTTGGCCTCCGAGCCCGGCGCCAGGGTCGGCCGCTCGATCCCGAACGGGGCCGCCCCTCCCGCCATCCGCTCGACCAGCAGACCGAGACCGACGGTCCCGGGCAGGACCAGCTCGGTGTGCAGCGCCGCGAAGGCGGTCTCCAGGCCGGTCACGCCCATCGCCGCCTGCTCGAAGGGGACGTCCTTTTCCTCGGCCTGGTGCGGGGCGTGATCGGTGGCGACGCACTCGATGGTGCCGTCGACCAGGCCGGCGATCAGCGCCTGGCGGTCGCTCTCCCGGCGCAGCGGTGGGTTCATCTTGAAGCGGTGCGGGTCGAGGACGCGCACCTCCTCGTCGGTCAGGCAGAGATGGTGGGGGCTGGCCTCGGCGCTGATCTGCACGCCGGCGGCCTTGGCGGCGCGGACGACCTCCACCGACTCGGCGGCGGAGAGGTGCTGGACATGGATCCGGGCCTCCTCGTAGGCGGCCAGGGCGGCGTCGCGGGCGACCATCGTCGACTCCGAGACGGAGGGGACGCCGGCGATCCCGAGCGCGGCGGAGACCGGGCCCTCGTGCATCGCCCCGGCGCCGGAGAGCTCGGGGTCCTCCTCGTGCAGGGCGATGTTGCCCCCGCAGAGGCGCTGGTACTGGAGGGCGCGGCGCATCACCCGGGCGCTGACGATCGGCAGCCCGTCGTCGGAGAAGCCGATCGCGCCCGCCTCGCGCAGCTCGACCATCTCGGTTAGCTCCTCGCCCTTCATGCCCTTGGTGACGGTGGCGAGGAACCCGACCGGGACCGAGGCGCCGGCGCGCGCCTGCTCGCGCAGGGAGCTGATGTCGGCCGCGGTGGATACCGGCGGCCGCGTGTTGGCCATCGCCAGGATCCCGCAGTAGCCGCCCGCGGCCGCGGCGCGGGTACCGGTCTCGACGTCCTCCTTGTGCTCCTGGCCAGGGGTGCGGAGGTGGACGTGGGGGTCGAAGAAGGCGGGGAAGGCGTGCAGGCCCTCGGCCTCGAGCACCTCGGCGCCCTCGAGCGCGGCCTCGCCGGGCGCCGCCAGCTCGGCGATCTCGCCGTCGCGGACGACGACGTCGTGGACGCCGTCGATCCCGGCCACGGGATCGAGCACGGTGGCCCTCCGCAGGACCAGGTTCGCGGCCTCGCCGGCGCGCACGTCGAGCGCGTCGCGCAGGCTCATGCCGGCTGCCCGATCCGCGTCGGCCGACGGCTGCCCTCGCCGTCGCCCGGAGGCGACGGCCGCTCGCCGCCGGCCAGCAGCTCGTAGAGGATCGCCATCCGCACCACCAGGCCGGCCGCGACCTGCTCGGCGATCAGCGACTGCGGCGAGTCGATCGCCTCGCCGGAGAGCTCGACGCCGCGGTTGACCGGCCCCGGGTGCATCAGCAGCTGGCGCGGGTTGAGCCGGCGGCTGTCGACCTGGAAGCTCGCCGCGTACTCGCGCAGCGAGGGGACGAAATTCTCGCTCATCCGCTCCAGCTGCATCCGCAGTGCGTAGACGACCTCGGCCTCGCCGAGCCGCTCCAGCGAGTGCGTCACCTCGCACCCCATCTCCTCGATCCCGCGCGGGATCAGGGTCGGCGGGCCGCAGACGGTGACGTCGGCGCCCATCCGCCGGAAGGCGATCAGGTTGGAGCGGGCGACGCGACTGTGGAGGACGTCGCCGACGATCCAGATCCGCTTGCCGTCGAGCGAGCCGAGCCGGCGGCGCAGCGTGTAGACGTCGAGCAGGGCCTGGCTGGGGTGCTCGTGCTTGCCGTCGCCGGCGTTGACCACCGAGGCGCCGGTCCAGCCGGCGACCATCTGAGCGGCCCCGGCGTGGGGATGGCGGATCACGATCGCCGCCGGGTCGTAGGCGGAGAGAGTCGCGACGGTGTCCTTCAGCGACTCGCCCTTGTCGACCGAGGAGCCGGCAGCCTTGACCGAGACGAGGTCGGCGGAGAGCCGCTTGGCGGCCAACTCGAAGGAGCTGGAGGTGCGGGTGCTCGACTCGTAGAAGAGCGTCGCCACGGTGCGCCCGCGCAGGGTCGGCACCTTCTTGATGTCGCGCTCGGCGACCTCGGCGAAGCTCTCGGCGCGATCGAGGATCGTCTCGATCTCCTCGCGACTGAGCTGGTCGATCGTCAGTAGGTGCTTCACGCCAGGACCCCCTCGGAGATCGTCACCCGGTCGGCGCCGTCGCTCTCCTCGAGGCTGACGTTGACCCGCTCCTCGCGGGTGGTCGGCAGGTTCTTGCCGACGTAGTCGGGGCGGATCGGCAGCTCGCGGTGGCCGCGGTCGCAGAGGACCGCGAGCTGGACCCGGCGCGGGCGGCCGTAGTCGAAGAGGGCGTCGATCGCGGCGCGGACGGTGCGGCCGGTGAAGAGGACGTCGTCGACGAGGACGACCGTGCGCTCGCTGAGGTCGAAGTCGAGGTGCGAGGAGTGGACGACCGGCTGCGAGGCGGGCGACGTGGCGCCGACGTCGTCGCGGTAGAAGGAGATGTCGAGGTCGCCGAACGGCAGGTCCGTCCCGGTCAGCTCGCCCAGCAACGCGTGCAGGCGGCGGGCGAGGATCGCTCCGCGAGTGTGGATCCCGACGATCGCGAGGCCCTCGGGTCCGGGGTTCTTCTCGGCGATCTCGTGGGCGATCCGCCTCAGCGTTCGCCTCAGGTCGTCGTGCTCCAGCACGACCTTCTCACTCACTCTGCTCTTCGCTTCCTTCCTGGCCTCACGGGACCTGGTTAAAGGACGCCGCCAGAGTAGCAGCGGCAGCCGACGGGGCAGCCCGCCTCCGGCGACCCCTATCCCGCTCGTTGCGGGATGCGGAGGCGATCGTCGCGGCGCTCGCGGGCGCCGTTGGGGACCAGGCGCGGCTCGCCGCGCTCGGGGAAGGGGATCTCGACGATGTCGAAGTCGCGGGGGGCGACGGTCGCCTCGTAGACCTCGCGTGCCTCCTCCAGCACGGCGCCGACGTGGTAGCGGGAGGAGATGTGGACCAGGGCCAGCATCTTCACGTGCGCCTCGGCGGCCACCGCCGCGGCCTGGCCGACGGTCGAGTGGCCGGTTTCGGCCGCCCGTTGCACCTCCTCCTCGGTGAAGCTGGAGTCGTGGACGAGCAGCTCGGCGTCGGCGGCGGCCATCACCGTGGCCGGGCTCGGGGCGGTGTCGCCGCTGATCACGACCGTGCGGCCGGCCCGGGACGACCCCATCACCTGGTCGGGCCTGACCGTGCCGCTCGCGCCCTCCACCTCCTCGCCGCGCTGCAGCGCGGCGAAGGCTGGGCCTTCGGGGACGCCGGCGGCGGTCGCGGCGGCCGGGTCGAAACGCCCGGGGCGGTCCTCCTCGACCAGCGCGTAGCCGCTCGCCCGCACGCTGTGGGCGGCCTCGAAGGACTGCACCTCGTAGCCCTCGTGGGGCGCCGCGTCGCCGGGCCGCAGCTCGACCAGCTCGACCTCGAAGCCGAGCCGGCCGACCAGCGGCCGCAGCGTCGTGAAGAGGTCGCGCAGGCCGGGCGGCCCGTAGACGGTCAGCGACGGTTCGCGGTCGGTGAGGTCGTAGGTCTTCAGCAACCCGGGCAGCCCCAGCATGTGGTCGGCGTGGAAGTGGGTGAGGTAGATCTCGTCGACCTGGACCAGCCCCAGCGAGCGCTGCATCTGCCGCTGGGTCCCTTCGCCGCAATCGAACAGCAGCCGCTCCCCTCCGCGAACGACCAGCACGCTCGCGGTCGAGCGCCGCGCCGAGGGAACCGAGCCGCCGGTGCCGAGGAATACAACGGAGAGATCCATCGGTTGCGAGCCTACGTGGTCGAGGTTTGTGCCGCTATCCGAACCAAACCTCGACCACGCCCCCGCCGGCACCCACTGGCTAAGCTGTCCCGGCTGCGCCCGTAGCTCAGCTGGATAGAGCGCCACCCTCCGGAGGTGGAAGTCGCAGGTTCGAATCCTGCCGGGCGCGTATCGCGCAAGCCTCCCGGCCGGGCCCGGGGGAGCGGCTCAGCTGGGCGACGGCCCGAGGGAGCGGCACACGGCCCTCCCCCGGCGCGGAGCTCAGAACTCCTGGTCGATCCAGGGCATCATGTCGCGCAGCTGCTTGCCGACCTGCTCGATTTCGTGGTCGGCGCCCTCCTGGCGCATGCGCTCGAAGTTCTCGCCGCCGGCCTCGTTCTCGGCAATGAACTCGCGCGCGAACTCGCCGGCCTGGATCTCGCCAAGGATCTCCTTCATCGCGGCCCGGGAAGCCTCGCCGATCACCCGCTTGCCGCGGGTCATGTCACCGTACTCGGCGGTGTTGGAGATCGAGTAGCGCATCCCCTGGATCCCCTTCTCGTACATCAGGTCGGCGATCAGCTTCAGCTCGTGCAGGCACTCGAAGTAGGCGAGACGGGGGTCGTAGCCGGCCTCGACCAGGGTCTCGAAGCCGGCCCGGACCAGCTCGGAGGCGCCGCCGCAGAGGACGGCCTGCTCGCCGAAGAGGTCGGTCTCGCACTCGTCCTTGAAGGTGGTCTCGATCACCGCGGCGCGACCGCCGCCGATCCCCGAGGCGTAAGCGAGGACGAGGCCGTGGGCCTCGCCGGTGGCGTCCTGCTGGACCGCCATCAGGCAGGGGACGCCGTTGCCTTCCTCGAACTGGCGGCGGACCAGGTGGCCCGGGCCCTTCGGCGCGACCATGCCGACGTCGACCCCCTCGGGCGGCTCGACCACGCCGAAGTGGATCGCGAAGCCGTGGGCGAACAGCAGCAGGTTGCCGGGGACGATGCCGGCGGCGATCTCCTCGCGCCAGACCTGGCCCTGCCTCTCGTCGGGGAGCAGGATCATCACCACGTCGCCGCGGGCGGCGGCAGCGGCGACGTCGAGCACCTCGAGGCCGGCCTCTTCGGCCTTGGCGCGGCTGGCCGAGCCGGGACGGAGCCCGACGACGACCTCGACGCCGGAATCCTTCAGGTTGAGGGCGTGAGCGTGGCCCTGGGAACCGTAGCCGAGGATGGCCACCGTCTTGCCCGCCAGCTTGCCGAGGTCGGCGTCTTTGTCGTAGAAGATGTCGTCTGTGCGCATGGCCGGGCAGGCTACCGGAGCGCCCGCCTCATCAGCTTGCCGGAGGGCGTGCGTGGCAGGGCAGAGGCCAGCTCCACCCGCTTGGGCACCTTGAACCCCGCCAGCGACTCGGCGCAGAAGCGGCGCAGGTCGTCCGGCGTCGCCTGCGAATCGCCCTCGAGCACGACGATCGCGGTCACCGCCTGCTGCCACTCCGGGTCCTCGCGACCGACCACGGCGGCGTCGGCGACCTCGGGGTGGCGCAGCAGCACCTCCTCGACCTCGGCCGGGACCACGTTCTCGCCGCCGCTGACGATCAGGTCGTCGATCCGGTCCTTGACGTAGAGGAAGCCCTCCTCGTCGATCTGGCCGAGGTCGCCGGTGTGCAGCCAGCCGTCGGCGTCGACCCGGCCCGGGGCGACGGTCGGCCCCTGGACGAGGATCTCGCCGTCCTGGATCCGCAGGTGCGTGGTCAGCAGCGGCCGCCCGGCGGAGCCGAGCTTGCGGCGGGCGTCCGCGGGCGCCAGGGTGGTCGCCTGCGAGCAGGTCTCGGTGAGGCCGTAGGTCTGGACCACGGTGGCGCCCTTGGCGAGCGCCTCCTCCAGCGCCTCCTCGGGCACCGGGCCGCCGCCGACCAGGATCGCCCGCGGGCCGGAGAGGTCGGCACCGGCCTCCAGCAGCCGCGCCAGCATCGTCGTCACCAGCGAGACGATCGTGATCCCGTCCCGTTCCAGCGAAGCGGCGACGCGGTCGACGTCGAAGCCGTCGTGGAGGACGGCGGCGGTGCCGTAGATCGCCGAGCGCATCACGATCGAGAGGCCGGCGATGTGGCTGAGCGGCACGCAGCAGAGCCAGCGGTCGGCGGGGTCGACGCCGATGTTGAAGCCGGAGCCGACCGCGCTCCAGAGGAAGTTGCCGTAGGTGAGGCCGATCGGGGTCGGTATGCCGGTGCTGCCGCTGGTGAGGACGCGGGCGCAGACGTCGTCCATGTCGTGCTCGCCGAGCAGCGGCAGGTCGGCCTCGGTCTGGGTCAGCTCGCCCGGGTCGTCGAGGTCCACGATCGGCTCCTCGGCAGCGACGATCGCGGTGCGCTCGGCGGCGGTCAGGCGCGGGCTCAGCGGCAGCAGCCGGGCGCCGGCCTTCATCAGCGCGTGGATCAACACCACCTGCTCGCGGCGCGGGCGCATGGTCAGCGCCGCGGTCGAGCCGCGGCGGACGCCGTGGGCCGCGAGCCGGCGCGCCACCCAGGTCGCCTCGGCCTCCAGCTCGGCGTAGGTCATCTCCGCCCCTTCGGCGAACAGGGCCGTGCGGTCGGGGCAGCTGAGGGATCTCTGGGCGAGCCAGTTGTCGAGCTTCATCGGACGGATATCGTGCCCATCATGCCCCAACGAGATCAGGACCCCCCGACCGAGGAGACGCTGCGCGCGCCGATCGAGTGGCGCGCCGCCGGCGAGTACGAAGACATCCGCTACGACAAGGCGGAGGGGATCGCCAAGGTCACGATCGACCGGCCCGAGGTGCGCAACGCCTTCCGCCCGCAGACGCTGATCGAGGTCTCGGCCGCGCTCGAGCTGGCCCGCGAGGACACCGAGGTCGGCGTCGTCATCCTCACCGGCGAGGGCGAGAAGGCGTTCTGCTCGGGCGGTGACCAGAAGGTCCGCGGCGACACCGGCTACGTGGCCGAGGGCCAGTCGCTGGGCCGTTTCCACGTCACCGACCTGCAGGTGCAGATGCGGCGGCTGCCGAAGCCGGTGGTGGCGATGGTGGCGGGCTACGCGGTCGGCGGCGGCCACGTCCTCCACCTCTGCTGCGACCTGACGATCGCCGCCGACAACGCCCGCTTCGGCCAGACCGGACCGCGGGTCGGGTCCTGGGACGGCGGCTTCGGCGCCTCCCTCCTGCGCGACCTCGTCGGCACCAAGAAGGCGAAGGAGATCTGGCTGCTGTGCCGCCAGTACGACGCGGGGCAGGCGCTGGAGATGGGCCTCGTCAACACCGTCGTCCCACTGGCCGAGCTGGAGCGGGAGACGGTCGCCTGGTGCCGGGAGATGCTCGCCCTCTCCCCCTTCGCCCTGCGCCTGGTCAAGGCCAGCTTCAACGCCCACGAGGACGGCTACGCCGGGATCCAGCAGCTCGCCCACGACACCAACCTGCTCTTCTACGGGAGCGAGGAGGCCCGCGAGGGCCGCGAGTCCTTCAAGCAGAAGAGGGCGCCCGACTTCTCCAAGTTCCCGCGCCGCCCGTGAGCACCCGGGAAGCGGGGGTGGGCCGATGAGGATCTGGATGATGGCGGCGCGGCCGCGGACGCTGCCGGCGGCGATCGCGCCGGTCCTGGTGGGCACGGCGGCCGCGGTGCAGTGGGTCGGCCACCTGCCGCGGTGGGGCGCCTTCGTCGCGGCGCTGGCCGGCTCGATCTTCATCCAGATCGGCACCAACCTCGCCAACGACTACTCCGACGCCAAGCGCGGCGCCGACACCGCCGACCGGCTCGGGCCGGTGCGGGTCACCTCGGCCGGGCTGGTGACGCCGCAGCGGGTGCTGCGGGCGACCTGGATCGCCTTCGCCGTGGCCGTCGCCTGCGGCATCTACCTGACCGCGGTGGCGGGGATCGTGATCCTGCTGATCGGCGCGCTCTCGATCGCCGCCGGTGTCCTCTACACCGGCGGCCCGCGGCCCTACGGCTACGCCGGGCTCGGCGAGGTCTTCGTCTTCCTCTTCTTCGGGCTGGTCGCCGTCAACGGCTCCTACTACGTCCAGGTCGAGCAGCTCGACGCGCTGCCGCTCGGGCTCTCGATCGCGATCGGCTTCCTCGCCACCGCGATCATCGTCGTCAACAACGTCCGCGACCTCGAAACCGACCGCCGCGCGGGCAAGATGACCCTGGCGGTGCGGATGGGCCGGCGCAACGCCGTCAACCTCTACCGGCTGCTGATGCTGGGGGCGTTCGCGATGCTGCCGATCTCCCTGGCGGCGGGCGAAGCCAGCGCGCTGCCGCTGATCGGCCTGCTGGCGGCGCCGCTGGCGATGCGCCCGACCGCCACCCTCGCCAGCCACAGCGACGGCCCGGCGCTGAACGGGGTGCTGGCGGCGACCGGCGGCGTCCTCGCCGTCTTCAGCGTCCTCGTCTCGGCCGGGCTGCTGATCTCGAGCTGATGCGCCTCTCCTCGGTCGAGGTCATCCCCTACGCGCTCCCGTTCAGACAGCCCTACGCGACGGCGCGCGGGACGCTGGCCCGGCGCGAGATGGTGCTGCTGCGACTGCGCGACGGCGACGGCGTCGTCGGCCTGGGCGAAGCGGTGCCTCTCTCGCTGCGGGGTGGGGTCGGGATCGAGCAGGTGGTGCGGGAGCTGGAAGACCTGACGAGCGTCGCCGACCTCGAGGAGGGCGACCTGGCGCGGGGGGCGAGCGACCTCTCGGCGCCGGCCCGATGCGCCGCCCTCACCGCGCTGCTCGACCTGCGGGGCAGGCGGGCGAGCGCCGGCGCCGAGGACGAGTCGGAGCCTGTCGTCTGCAACGCGACGCTGGTCGCCGGGGAGCCGGCGGCGGTCGCGGCCGACGCACTGCGATGGGCCGAGGCGGGGTTCTCCACCTTCAAGCTGAAGCTCGGGGCCGGCGAGGACATCGGCCAGGTGCGGGCGGTCCGGGAGGCGCTCGGGCCGGGGCCGCGGATCCGGGTCGACGCCAACGCGGCCTGGGACGTGGAGACCGCCAGGGCGATCCTGGCCGCGCTGGAGCCGCTGGAGATCGAGCTGGCCGAGCAGCCGGTGGCGACGCTCGAGGAGCTGGCCGATCTCGCCCGCGCCACCTCCGTCCCGCTGGCGGCCGACGAGAGCATCGCCAGCCGCGAGGACGCCGAGCGAGCGCTGGCCCTCGGCGCCTGCGCGTACACCGGCGTCAAGCTCTCCAAGGTCGGCGGGCCGGAGGAGGCGATCGCGATCGCCGACGTCCTCCCCGCCTATGTCTCCAGCGCCCTCGACGGGCCGGTCGGGATCGCCGCCGCCGCGCAGGTCGCCCAGACGCTGCGCGAGACCGACCGGCCGGAACGGCTCGACTTCGCCCACGGCCTCGCCACCCAGCGCCTCTTCGCCTCGACCGTCGCCGCGGTCGAGTGCGAGTTGCGGGGCGATCGGCTGCACCTCCCCCCCGGCCCCGGGCTCGGCGTGGAGATCGACGAGGACGCGCTCGCCGCCCACCGCCTCTAGCCTGCGCGTGGCGATTTTGTCATCCATGGGCGAACAAACTCGCCACGCCGTCTGATGGACCCGACCAACACCAACACCGCGCTCGCCTCCGCCTTCGCCGAGGAGCTGGCGAGGAGCGGGCTGCGGCGGGCGGTGGTCTCCCCCGGCTCGCGCTCGACGCCGCTGGCGGTGGCGCTGTGGCGCCAGGAGGAAATCGAGGTGACGGTGATCGTCGACGAGCGCTCGGCGGGCTTCTTCGCGCTCGGCGCGGCGCAGGCGAGCGGCGAGCCGGTGGCGCTGCTCTGCACCTCGGGGACCGCGGCGGCCAACTACCACCCGGCGGTCTGCGAGGCCGACGAGTCGGCGCTGCCGCTGCTGGTCCTGACCGCCGACCGGCCGCCGGAGCTGCGCGGGGTCGGCGCCGGTCAGACGATCGACCAGGTCAAGCTCTTCGGCTCATCGGTCCGCTGGTTCTGCGAAGTCGGCACCCACGTCGCCGACGACGACGGCCTCCTGCACTACCGCTCGGTCGCCTGCCGGGCGCTGGCGGTGGCGCGCGGCGAGACCAGGCCCGGGCCGGTCCACCTCAACCTCCCCTTCCGCGATCCGCTGGCGCCGCTGCCGGTCGAGGGCGCGGTCACCGCCACCGACCCGCTGGCGACAGAGGGCCGGATCGGGTGGCCGCTGACGGCGGTGACGCGGGTGGACCTAGAGCCGTCGGCCTTCCTGCTCGACGAGGTCGCCGGCCAGATCGGCAGTGCGATCGCCGGGGTGATCGTCGCCGGCCGCCAGCTCGACTCCGAGCTGCGCGAGCCGCTCGCCCACCTTGCCCGCGTCTCGGGCTTCCCGATCCTGGCCGAGCCGACCTCGCAGCTGCGCTGCGGCCCCCACGACCGCTCTCGCGTGGTGACGACCTACGACCAGCTGCTGCGCGACGAGCGCTTCGCCCACTCGGTCGTCCCGGACCTGGTCCTGCGCTTCGGCGAGATGCCGACCAGCAAGCCGCTCCGCGCCTGGCTGGCGACGAGCGGCGCCGAGGAGATCGTCGTCGACCCCTACGGGGGGTGGAACGAGCCGACCAGACGGGCGGCGGCGCTGCTGCGGGCGAACCCGACCGAGCTGGCGTCCGGCTGGGCGGCGCGCCTGGAGAACGAGAAGCGGCTGGCGCCGGAGCGCTGGCTGGCCGCCGAGGGAGCCGCGCGCGGCGCGATCGAGGCCGGGCTGGCCGAGCTGGGTGAGATGAGCGAGCCGGCCCTGCACCTGGCACTGGGCCGTGCCCACCGCGACGGCGACCTCGTCTACACCGCCTCCAGCATGCCGATCCGCGACCAGGAGTCCTTCCTCCCGGCCGCATCGACCGACGCTCTCTTCCTCTGCAACCGCGGCGCCAACGGCATCGACGGCCTGATCTCCTCCGGGGTCGGAGCAGCCGCGGCCAGCGGCCGGCCGACGACGATCGTCACCGGCGACATCGGCCTGCTCCACGACATCGGCGGCCTCGCCGCCCTGCGCGGCGTCTCCACCCCGGTCCGAATCCTCGTCATCGACAACGGCGGCGGCGGGATCTTCCACTTCCTCCCTCAGGAGGAAGTGATGGAGGGCGACGAATTCGAAGCCCTCCTCGGCACCCCCGGCGGCATCGACCCCGCCAGGGCCGCCGCCCTGTTCGACCTCCCCCACCGCCGCCTCGAGTCCCTCGCCGACCTCCCCGACGCCCTGGCCGCCGGCACCGGCCTGATCGAGGTCCGCACCGACCGCCACACCAACGTCGCGGCTCATCAGAAGCTCACCGGGAGCGTCCAGTCGTCCCTCGCCGCGCTTCGCTGAGGAGGGGTCGGGAGACCCTCGCCGGAGCCTCCCCGCTGTTGCTCCGCCGAGGGTCTCCCGACCCCTCGCCAACGCCTACTCGGCGAGGAACGGCAGAAGCGCCTGAAGCTTGACCTCGGTCTCCGCCAACTCCGCCGCCGGGTCGGAGCCGGCGACTACGCCGACGCCGGCGAAGAGGTGGGCCTCGCGGTCGCGCAGGAGGGCGCTGCGCAGGGCGACGCAGAACTCGCCGTCCTCGGTCGCGTCCATCCAGCCGACCGGGCCGGCGTACCAGCCGCGGTCCATGCCCTCGAGGTCGGCGATCGCCGCCGCGGCGCCGGGCCAGGGCTCACCGCCCACCGCCGGGGTCGGGTGCAGCGTCCCGGCCAACTCGATCGCCGAGTGAGGCTCGGCGAGCTGGGCGATCACCGGCGTCGCCAGGTGCTGGATGTTGGCCACCTTGACGATCTCCGGCTCGGCCGCGGCCTCGACCCAGACCGCGTGGGGGCGCAGGGCGCGGACGATCCGCTCGGCGACGATCCGCTGCTCGCGGCGGTTCTTGTCGCTGCGCAGGAGCTGCTCGCCGAGGTGGTCGTCGACCGCGGGGTCGGAGCTGCGGCGGGTCGAGCCGGCCAGGGCGACGGTGGAGACACTGGCGCCGGAGCGGCGCACCAGCAGCTCCGGGCTGGCACCGATGAAGGCCGCCTCCGGGGTGCCGCAGCAGAAGCAGAAGCAGGCCGGGAACTGCTCGCGCATGGCGCCGAACAGCGCCGCCGGGTCATGGGCGGCCGCGGCGGTGACGATCACCTCGCGCGCGAGCACCACCTTGCTCATCTCGCCGCCTTCGATCCGCTCGGTCGCCGCCGAGACGGCGTCTTCGAACTCCCCCGGCGTGCGGGCGCTGCGGATCTGCGGCTGCGAGGTCGGGTGCGGGTCGAGCATCGGCAGCGGCGCCTCGACACGCAGTCCCGCCAGCCGCGCCTCCAGCACCGCGGCGCGCGCGGCGGCGTCCTCGCCGGGGTGGACGACCGCGTTGACGGTGAGGAAGGTCCGGCCGCCGCTGCGGCAGAGCGAGAGCTCCGGCAGGGCCAGCGATCCGGGCGAGAGCGAGGACCAGGTCGAGGAGGAGCCGCCCTGCGGGTCGAAGGCGAAGCCGCCGAGCCAGACCGGGCCGGCGCCCGCCGGCAGGCCGGGCGGCTCGTCGAGCACCGAGTCGCGGCCGACCTCGAGCGCCTCGGCGGCGACGTCGCCGAACCGGTCCGGCCCCCGAGAGGCCGCCTCGTGCGCGATACCCAGCCCGGCGAGGGCAAATCCCCGGTCGGGCTGCTCCCAGCAGAACCAGCGGTCGGAGGCGAGCCTCGAGGCGAACACCGCCGCGCAGGGATCGGCCGGGTCGGCCTCGACGGTGACGCTGACCAGCGTCCGCCGCCCGCGCCTTATGCCCCTGCGCAGCCCTCCGAGGAGAGTCTCAGTCGCTACCACGGGCGATGGCGATCTCGCCGGTCCGAACCATCTCGACCAGGCCGTGCGGGCGGACCATGCGCTCGAAGGCCTCGATCTTGTCGGCGGACCCGGTCACCTCGATCGTCATCGTGCGGCGGGCGACGTCGACGATCTTCGCCCGGAAGATCTCGGCGAACTGGATGATCTCGGCCCGGTTCTCGACCGCCGAGGAGACCTTGAACAGCGCCATCTCGCGGGCGACCGTCTCCTCCGGCTCCATGTCGCGGATCTTCAGCACGTTGACCAGCTTGTGCAGCTGCTTGGTCACCTGGTCGATCGGGTGCACGGCGCCGTCCAGGGTGAGGGTGATCCGCGAGATGCTGGGGTCGTCGGTCGGCCCGACCGCGAGCGTGTCGATGTTGAAGCCGCGGCGCGAGAAGAGGCCGGCGACGCGGGCCAGCACCCCCGGCTTGTTCTCGACCTGGATCGAGAGGACGTGCTTGCGGCCGCTGAGCTGCCCCGGCACATGAAGGTCCTCGAGCTTGACCGTCTGCGGGGTCCCGGCCTCCATCAGCGCACCGCCCTCGGCGCCTCGACCATGTCGCGGGCGGCGTTGCCCGGCGGGATCATCGGATAGCAGTTCTCCTCCTGGGCGACCCGCACGTCGAGCAGCACCGGCCCCTCGGTCTCGAGCGCCCTCACCATCGTCTCCTCGAGCTCGTCGGACCTCTCGCAGCGCATGCCGGTGGCGCCGAAGGCCTCGGCCAGCTTCACCCAGTCGGGACTGGTGCCGTTGTCGACGGCGCTGTAGCGACGGTCCCAGAACAGCTCCTGCCACTGGCGGACCATGCCCATGTAACCGTTGTTCATCAGGAAGACCTTGACCGGGATGTCCTCGGTCACGCAGGTCGCCAGCTCCTGGATGTTCATGATCAGGCTGCCGTCGCCGGCAACGCAGACGACCGTCTCCTCGGGGCATGCCACCTTGGCGCCGACCGCCGCCGGCAGGCCGAAGCCCATCGTGCCGAGGCCGCCGGAGTTGATCCAGCGCCGCGGCTTGTCGAAGCCGTAGTACTGCGCGGTCCACATCTGGTGCTGGCCGACGTCGGAGGTGATGATCGCGTCGCCCCCGGTGGCGCGGTGCAGGGCCTCGATCATGAACTGCGGCTTGATCTCGCCGTCCTTGCCGGGTTCGTAGAAGAGCGGGTGGTCCTGCTGCCAGCCGCGGATCGTGGTCCACCATGGCTCCAGCCGGGACGAGTCGGTCTGCAGCGCCCGGTACTCGCGGGTCAGCTTCGGCATCACCTGCTTGACGTCGCCGACGATCGGGATGTGGGCGCCGACGTTCTTGGAGATCTCGGCCGGGTCGATGTCGATGTGGATCACCTTCGCGTGCGGGGCGAACTCGTCGAGCTTGCCGGTGATCCGGTCGTCGAAGCGGGCGCCGATGGCGACGATCAGGTCGGCTTTGTCCATCGCGTAGTTGGCGGTGAAGGTGCCGTGCATGCCGAGCATGCCGAGCCAGCTCTCACTCGAGGACGGGAAGGCGCCGAGCCCCATCAGCGTCGAGGTGACCGGGAAGCGGTCGGAGGCGACCAGCTCGCGCAGCTCCTCGGAGGCGTTGGCGTTGACCACGCCGCCGCCGGTGTAGAAGATCGGCCGGCGCGCGTTCGCCATCGCCTTGGCGGCGATCCGGATCTGCTTGATGTTGCCCTCGGTCGAGGGCCTGTAGCCGGGCAGGTCGACCGGCTCGGTACGCGGCACGTACTCGATGTCGGCCCGCGAGAGGTCCTGTGGGATGTCGATCAGGACCGGCCCCGGGCGCCCGGTCGAGGCGACGTGGAAGGCCTCGTGGACGTACTCCGGGATCTGGCGCGCATCGGTCACCTGGAAGGAGTGCTTCACGAACGGCAGCGTGGCGCCGAGGATGTCGGCCTCCTGGAAGCCGTCGGTGCCGATCAGCTCCGTCTTCACCTGGCCGGTGATGAAGACGGTCGGGACCGAGTCCAGCATCGCGTCAGCGATCGCCGTGATCAGGTTGGTGGCGCCGGGCCCGGAGGTGGCGAAGGCGACCCCGACCCGCCCCGAGGCCCTGGCGTAGCCCTCGGCGGCGTGGCCGGCTCCCTGCTCGTGGCGGGTTTTGACGTGGCGGAAGTCGGCGTCCACCATCGCGTCGTAGGTCGGCAGGTTGGCGCCGCCCGGGATCCCGAAGACGTCCCTGACGCCCTCGGCCTTGAGCGATTCCATCAACGTGTCGGCGGCTCTCATCGGACTGGCGATGGTACCAGTGGTGCCACCTCGGGCCCGCGTCCGCAACCGGACCGCGTGGCGGCGCGGCTTACGCCTGGCCTGCGGGGGATTTGGTCGGGTCCCAGCGGGTGCGCGGATCGATCGCCGACTCGATCACGTGGCCCTTGTAGCGCTCGATCGCGTGGACGATCGACTCGACCAGCTCCTCGCCCAGCAGGGTCGGCTCGAGGCCGAGGTCGAGCAGCTTGGTGTGGATCGCGTTGTAGTAGTGCTCTTCCTTCTCCACCCGCGGGTTCTCCACGTGGTCGACCTTGACCGAGTAGCCGAGGTGCTCGGCCGCGTGCTTGACCAGCTGCGCCAGCTCCAGCACCGAGAACTGCTCGGTGAACTGGTTGAAGACGCGGAACTCGCCGCGCTCGGCCGGGTTGGCGACGGCCAGCTCGACGCACTGCAGGGTGTCGCGGATGTTGAGGAAGCCGCGGGTCTGCCCGCCGGAGCCGTAGATGGTCAGCGGGTGGCCGACCACCGCCTGCACGCAGAAGCGGTTGAGCACGGTGCCGAACAGCTCGTCGTAGTCGAAGCGGGTGATCAGGCGCTCGTCGCGGGCCGTCTCCGCGGTCTCGACGCCGTAGACGACGCCCTGGTTGAGGTCGGTGGCGCGCAGGCCCCAGGTGCGGGTGGCGAAGTGGATGTTGGTCGAGTCGTGGACCTTGGAGCAGTGGTACAGCGAGCCCGGTAGCTTCGGGTAGGGCAGCGTGTCCTTGCGGCCCTTGTGCTCGACCTCGAGGTAGCCCTCCTCGATGTCGATGTTGGGCTGGCCGTACTCGCCCATCGTCCCGAGCTTGACCAGGTGGCAGTCGGGGACGTGGTCGCGGATCGCGAAGAGCAGGTTGAGGTTGCCGATCACGTTCGCCTGCTGGGTTTCGACCGCGCGCTCCCGCGAGAGCATCGAGAACGGCGCCGAGGGCTGCTGGCCGTAGTGGACGACCGCCTCGGGCAGAGTCTCGGCGACGACCTCTTCGAGGAAGTCGCCGTCCTCGACCGGGCCCTCGTAGCTGCGGATCTGCTCGCCGGCGACCTCGCGCCAGGCGTCGATCCGGGCGTCGAGGTCGGCGATCGGCGTCAGCGAGCCGGTGCCGTGTTCGCTGTGCCAGCGGCGGCGGTTGAAGTTGTCGACCACCGAGACCTCGTGACCGCGGGCGGAGAAGCGCAGGGCGGTGGGCCAGCCGAGGTAGCCGTCGCCCCCGAGGATGAGGATTCGCATGGCGCGGCAGAGTAGCTGACAAGGGGGATGCCGGCGGGGCCGGGGACGCCCCCCGGCGCCATAGCATCGGCTGGATGGCGAGCGGACTGGCGGCGCGAAACGGGGGCCGGGCGGGGCTCGTGGCCCTGGCCGCGATCCTGGCGCTCGGCCTCGGCCTGCGGCTCGGCTACGCCTGGGAAGGGCGCTCGCCGGTCTACGACGCCGCGGCCTACGCGGCGATCGCCGCCAACCTCGACCAGGGCCACGGCTTCACCGCCGGGCCCGGGGCCACCCAGCCCTCGAGCAACTACTCCCCCGGCCTGCCGCTCTTCGTCGCCGGCCTCTACGCGGTCACCGGCGGGGTCCACGAACGCCTCGCCCGCCTCGTCCTCGCCGCGATCGGCGCGCTCTCCGTCCTCTTCGCCTACCTGATCGGGCGGCGCCTCGCACGCTTGCTGAATTCTCCCCCGCAGGAAGGGGAAAAGGCAGCAGTCGCCCGCGGCTCCGAGGTGGCGGCGGGGCTGGTGGCCGGCGCGGCGGTGGCGGTTTACCCGGCGTTCCTGGAGTACCAGGGGATGCTGATGAGCGAGCCGCTGGCGGCGACGCTGCTGTCCGGGGCGGTCTTGGCGATGCTCTGGGCGCGCGACGAGCCGGGCGCTCTCCGCTGGCTGCTGCCGGGCGCCCTGCTGGGCGCCCTGGCGATGGTGCGGCCGGAGTACCTCGGCGTCGCCGTGCTGCTCACCCTCGTCACCGCCCTCCCCCGGTCCTCTGCCGGCCGGGGCGCGACGGGGGATGGACGATGGGATCGGTGGCGGCCCGGGCTGCTGCGCGCGGCGGCGATGTTCGCTGCCGTCGCGGTCCTCGTCGCCCCATGGACGATCCGCAACGTGGTCGCGCTCCATCGCTTCGTGCCGATCTCGACCGGTGGCGGGCAGGTGCTGTTCGCCGGGACCTACCTGCCCTCGGGGGGAAACCCGGAACGGGTCGGCGCCGAAGTGGTGGCGCGGCACCCGGAGCTGTTCGCCGCCGACGCGGTGCAGAAGCTGCGCCTGGAGCAGATCCTGGCGCGGCTGGCCGCGCACCGGTACCCGGAGATGGAAGCCGACCCGGCGCTGGCGCGGATGGGGCGCGAACGGCTCTGGAAAGACATCGGCGAAGCGCCGCTCGAATACGCCGGCTTCGTCGCCGCCAAGATCGGCCGGATCTGGTCGCACGGGCCGCGCGACGTGATGCGAGAGCCGCTCTGGGAGGCGTTGCACTGGGCCCTGGTCGCCCTCGGGCTGCTCGGCCTCGCCGTGCTGGCCCGGCGGCGGCGCTGGGAGGCGCTGCTGCTGGGCGCGATCTTCCTCGCGATCACCGCGATCAGCGCCCTGCTCGTCGCCTCGCCGCGCCGGGTGCTGGTGATGCTGCCGCTGGTCGCGGCGCTGGCCGGGGTCGGCGCGACCTGGGCCTGGACGAGGCTGCTCGAGTGGCGCCGGCCCGAGCCGGGCCGGCGCCCTCGCAATGCCTAGTTGCTCGCGTACCGGACCTTGAACGCCAGCCGCACGAACATCGGCGTGTCGGCGCCTTTGAAGACGCACCTGTAGCGGACGACGTTCGGGTTGCTCATTTCGACGGTCGGTTCGCAGTAGTAGCCGGCGACGGCCACGGGCTTCTCGATGCCCTGGCTGAGAATCCGGTTCATCGCCTTCTTCGCCTGGGCGCAGGTGGCGTACTGCTTCTGGACCGCATTGACGTTGCGGACCAGCATGTGGCCCTTCACCCTCGGGTTGACGACGTTCTTGGACTGGGTGGTGCAGGTCCTCGTCGCGGGCTTCGCGGCGGCGGTGCCGGCGAAGGCGAGGACGGCACAGAGAATCGCGCCGGTGAGGATCAGGGAGATGCGACGCATATATGCGCTCCTTGTCTGGGTGGTTGTTACCGAACGGCCAGTTCGCTGGCCCGCGCCCCGCCCCTGCACGGGGGTCTTCGAACTGACAGATCGGCCGCGGCCGCCCCGATCTTGAGCCGGACCGCCGGGTAGCCTGATCCGGCCTTGACCGCTCTCACCGCCTGGATCCGCGAGCTGCCCGAGCGATACGGGAGGCGCACCCTGGTCGTCCTGGGGCTGGTCGCCGTCCTCGGGCTCGGCCTGCGCGCCTACTCCGTCGTCCACCCGGTCGCCAACCCCGCCGACGACTCCCACGCCTACTACGGCCTCGCCAAGGCGCTGTACGAGGAAGGCAGCTTCGGCGGGCCCAACTTCCACGACCCCAGCGACTGGTCGCCGGGGGCGCCGCTGCTCTACGCGGCGACCTTCTATGCCACCGGCGGCCCCCGCGAAGGCACGGCGCGGATCGTCGAGGCGCTGATGGGGGTGGCGGCGATCCTCGTCGTCTTCGCCCTCGGCGAGCGTCTGGGCGCGGCGCTCGGCGGGGCCTCCCGGAGGCGCGCGGTCGGCCTGCTCTCCGCCTTCGCTGTCGCCGTCTACCCGCCGTTCATCCACGCCACCGGGGAGCTGATGAGCGAGCCGCCGGCGACCCTGACCCTGCCCGCCGCCGTGCTCGCCTTCCTCTGGGCGAGCGAGCGCGAGCGGCCGTGGGCCTGGCTGGTGCCCGGCTTCCTCTTCGGGCTGACGGCGATGTTCCGCCCCGAGTACCTGCTGGTCGGCGCCGCCTTCGTCGTCCTCGCCGCGATCCGGGTCGGCCGGGCGCGCGGCTGGCGGCCCGGGCTTGCCAGCGCCGGGCTGCTGGTCGCGGCGATGGTCGCCGTGGTCGTGCCCTGGACGGTCCGCAACGTGGTTGTCCTGCACCGCCTGGTGCCGATCTCCACCGGGAGCGGCAAGGCGCTCTACGTCGGCACCTTCCTGCCCGCCGACGGCGAATACCAGCGGGTCAAGGCGCTGCTCTACGAGCGCTACCACCACATCTCCCTGCCACCGCAATCCGAAGCGCTGAACGAAGTCGACCCGACGCCGCTGTTCAGCCGCGTCGCCGAAGAACGCTACCCCGAGCTGTCCCGCGATGCCGCCCTCGGCAAGGTCGGCAAGCAGAACTTCTCCAAGTACTTCGGCGAAGACCCGCTCGGCTATCTGGCGATGACCGCGCGCAAGGTCGGGCGGATGTGGAGCAGCGGGGTCGGCGAAGCGATGAGCAGCGGCCCGGGACGCGCCGTCCAGATCCTCCTCGTGGCGCTCGGGCTGGCCGGCCTCGCGCTGCTCGGGACGCGGCGGCGATGGTGGGATCTGCTCGCGACGGCGACCCCGATCGCCCTCGTCACCGCGGTCGGCGCGGCGACGCTGGCAGCGCCGCGGCGCAACGAGGTGCTGATGACGCTCGCCTTTCCACTTGCCGCCCTGACCCTGACCTGGGCCGCCACGGCCATATCCTCTGGCCGCAAATGGTCCCCTCAGCAGGAATCTTCCCGGCCGAACTGACGGCACTGCGCAGCGCCGGCCTGCTGATCGGCATCGCGGTCGGCGCCTACGCGGTCGTCCGCCGGCGCTCGCTGCGCAACGCCGACATGCTGACCCTGCTTCTGGTCGGCCTCGGCCTGGTCCTCGTCTCCGGGACCGAAATCACCGACAAGCTGCTCTCCGCCTTCTCCTTCGAAAAGGGCAACGGCGGCCGCATCCTCGGCCTCGCCGTCTTCGCCATCTTCGTCCTCTTTCTGATGATCCTGCGGGCGCTCTCGCAGGCGGCCCGCAACGCCCGCCAGCTCTCGGCGGCGCTGGAGGGGCTGGCCTGGGAGGAGTTCCGCCAGGCGAAGCTGCCAGAGCGCTTCCGCGGCAGGGTCGCGATCCTGATCCCCGCCTACAACGAGGCCGAGAACATCGGCCACGTGCTCGAGCAGATGCCGAAGGAGGTCTGCGGCGTCGCCACCGCGGTCCTGGTCGTCGACGACGGCTCCCGCGACGGCACCGGCGACGTCGCCGCCCGCCACGGAGCGCTGGTTGCCCGCCACGTCACCAACCGCGGCGGCGGTGCCGCCCTGCGCACCGGCTACCGGCTGATGGTCGAATCCGGGGCGGAGGTCGTGGTCACCCTCGACGCCGACGGCCAGCACCTGCCGTCGGAGATGGAGCGGCTGGTGAAGCCGGTGCTCGATCGCGAGGTCGACGTCGCCCACGGCTCCCGCGTACTCGGCCAGGCCGACCGCAACCACTTCGCCCGTGAGCTCGGGATCGTCTTCTTCAACCGGCTCGTCTCCTTCATCACCCGCACCCACGTCACCGACTGCTCCAACGGCTACCGCGCCGTCCGCACCACCGTGCTGCCGCAGCTGGTGCTGCGCCAGGAGCAGTTCCACACCTCCGAGTTCATGATCGAGGCGATCAAGCGCGGCATCCCCGCCAGGGAGGTGCCGATCACGGTCGAACAGCGCCTCCACGGCCACTCGAAGAAGCCGGCGGTGTTCCGTTACGGCGTCGGCTTCGCCAACGCGATCGTCAGGACCTGGCTGCGGTAGCTACCTGACGCCGGGGTGGCGGACGGCCGCCGGGTCGGGCAGGTAGAGGTCGGTGCCGCAGCGGGGGCAGACCTGGACGTAGAGCTTCACCGCCTTGTGGCAGTTCGGGCACTGCCGTTCGGGTTCGTCCTTCTCGAAGCGGTAGAGGAAGGCGGCGACCGCGCCCAGGATCGGGAGGACGGTCCCGACCACGAACCAGATCCAGAAGGAGCTGCCCTTGGATTTGCCGATGATCCCTGCGAGGAGCCCGAACAGGCCCGCGAAGAGGAGGTATTGGAAGCCGTAGCCCACGGGCTGATTGTGGCGGATCAACCCAGCCGCTTGGGGTGGCCGATCGAGCCGACCTCGGAGATGTCGCGGCGGAAGGGCAGGCTGGCGGTCCAGTCGAGCACGGCGCGGGCCTTGCGGGCCCGGCCCGGGATCTGACTCATGTGGTAGGTCCGCGCCAGCCACCAGGCCGGGAAGCCGCGGAAGGTCCGGTCGCCGACCCGGCCGACCGCCTGGTAGCGACCGAGGTTCGCGAAGGAGGCGTTGCTGACGTACTCGAAGGGCCGCGGGCTGCCGACACCGAGCTCGGCGGCGATGTTGCGGGCGGCAACCGGGCCCTGGCGGACCGCGTGCTGGGCGGTCGGCGGGCAGAGGCCGCCGCGCGGGTCCGGGGCGGCGGCGCAGTCGCCGATCGCCCAGACCGAGTCCATCCCCTGCACCCGCAGGTGCTCGTCGACGGGGACGCGGCCACGCTCGTCGAGCGGCAGCCCCAGCTCCCGGAGGACCGGCTGCGGAGCCACGCCGGCGGTCCAGACCACCGTCCGGGTCGGCAGCGTCTCGCCGCTGGAGAGGCGGGCGGAGTCGGCGGTCACCTCGTCGAGGGTCGTTTCCAGGCGGATGTCGATCCCGCGCCCGCGCAGCTCGCGCAGGGCGTAATCGGCGAGCTGGGAGTCGATCTCCGGCAGCACCCGCCCGGCCGCCTCGACCAAGACCCAGCGCATGCCGTGCAGGCGCGCCCGCGGGTAGCTCTCGATCGCGTCGGCGGCGAAGTCCTGCAGCTCGGCCAGCGCCTCCAGGCCGGCGTAGCCGCCGCCGACGAAGACGTAGGTGAGCAGCTCGTCGCGGCGGGCCGGGTCGTCGGTGGCGTTGGCTTCCTCCAGCGTCTCGACGACGTGGTTGCGCAGGTAGATCGCGTCGGCCAGGTCCTTGAACCCGACCGCGTGCTCGGCCAGCCCGGGAACTGGCAGGACGCGAGAGACCGAGCCCAGCGCGAGCAGCAACTGGTCGTAGGGAACCGTCTCGATGGCGCCGGCCTTGGCTCGCATGGCGACCGTCTTCGCCTCGGGGTCGTGGCCGACCACCGAGCCCAGTCGCAGGTAGGTGCGCTTGAGCATCTCGCGCAACGGCGTCACCACGTGGCGCGGCTCCAGCGTCCCGGCCGCCGCCTCCGGGAGGAACGGCGTGTAGAGCATGAAGTTCGTCTCGTTGACCAGCATCAGCCGCGCCGACTGCCGCGGCATCACCCGCTCCAGCTCGCGAGCGGCAGCCGCCCCTCCGAATCCACCACCGGCGATGACGACGTTCCAGGCCAAGATCCGAATCTAGCAACTTTGTAACAACGTGTTACAAAGCATCGAAAGCCACAAGCGTCTCCCGCGCGCAGCTCCCGACGACTACAAGCCGAGCTGCGCGCGGATCAGGCGGTTGACCTCGCCGCCATCGGCCCGGCCCTTGGTCTCGCGCATGACGGCGCCGACGATCGCGCCGATCGCCTTCTGGTTGCCTTCGCGGACCTTCTCGGCGGCGGCGGCGTTGTCCGCGACGGCCTTGGCGACGATCGCCTCCAGCTCGCCGCCCTCCGAGGACATCTGGGCGAGGCCCTCGCGCTCGACGATCGCCGCCGGGTCGCCGCCCTCGGCGAGGAGGGTCGCCAGGACCTGCTTGCCGCTGCCGTGGGAGATCTTCTTCTCGGCGACCATCGCGATCAGCCGGGCAAGGCTCGCGGCCGGCACGGTCGGGTCGGTGAGGTCCTCCTCGTCCCCGCGCTGGCGCAGCGCCGCGGTGAGGTCGCCGGTGACCCAGTTCGCGACCACCCGCGGCTCGGTGCCGCCCCCTCCGACCTTCGCCCCGGCCGCCTCACAGACCGCCTCGAAATAGGCCGCCACCTCGGGCTCGCGGGCGAGCAGGGCCGCCGGCTCCGGGTCCAACCCCAATTCCGATTCGTAGCGCGCCATCCGCGCCACCGGCAGCTCGGGCAACGCCTCGCGAGCCTCGCGCAGCATCTCCTGGCTCGGCGCGATCGGGACCAGGTCGGGCTCGGGGAAGTAGCGGTAGTCGTGCGCCTCCTCCTTCGAGCGCAGCGGCGTCAGGTCGCCACTGCGGGGGTCGAAGTGGAGGGTCTCCTGGGAGATCGTCCCCCCCGCCCCGATCACCTCGCGCTGGCGCTGCAGCTCGGCTTCGATCCCGCGCTGCAGGAAGCGGAAGCTGTTCATGTTCTTCAGCTCGGTCTTGGTGCCGAGCCGCTCGGAGCCGGCCTGGCGCACGGAGACGTTGGCGTCGACCCGCAGGCTGCCCTCCTCCATGTTGACGTCGGAGACGCCGAGCTGGCGCACCGTCTCGCGCAGCAGCCGCGCCCACTCGGCCGCCTCGGCGGCGCCGCGCAGGTCGGGCTCGGTGACGATCTCGACCAGCGGCGTGCCGCCGCGGTTGAAGTCGACCAGCGAGGCGCCGGAGCCGTGGATCCTCCCCGACCCGCCGACGTGGACCATCTTCGCCGCGTCCTCCTCGAGATGGGCGCGGTGGATGCGGACGTCGCCCAGCCGGCCACGCCCGGCGAGCGGGATGTCGTACTGGCTGATCTGGTACGCCTTCGGGCTGTCGGGGTAGAAGTAGTTCTTGCGGTGGAAGATCGAGCGCGGCGCCACCTCGCAGCCCAACGCCGCCGCGATCTGCAGCGCGTAGCGGATCGCCTTCTCGTTGGGCACCGGCAGCACGCCCGGGTGGGCGAGGCAGATCGGACAGGTGTGGACGTTCGGCTCGTCGCCGAAGGAGAGCTCGCAGCCGCAGAACATCTTCGTCCGGGTCGATAGCTGGACGTGGATCTCCAGCCCGATCACAGCCTCCAGCTCGGAGCCGGCGGTCATCGGAGCCCCTCCGGGCGGGCGTCGAACCCGATCGCCCGCTCGAGCGCGTGGGCGGCGTCGAGGAGCTTCTGCTCGGCGAAGGCCGGGGCGGCGATCTGGAAGCCGACCGGCAGCTTCGGGCCGCCGCCTTCGGGCTCGGCGAGGCCGCCGGGGATCGAGATCGCCGGGATCCCGGCCAGGCTCATCGGCACGGTGAAGAAGTCGTTGAGGTACATCGAGAGCGGGTCGGCGGTCTTCTCCCCCAGCCCGAAGGCGACCGAGGGCGAGGTCGGCGTGACGACGAAGTCGACCGCCTCGAAGGCGGCGGCGAAGTCCATGGCGATCCGGGTGCGGACCTTCTGCGCCTGCCCGTAGTAGGCGTCGTAGTAGCCGGAGGAGAGCGCGTAGGTGCCGAGCATGATCCGCCGCTTCACCTCGGTCCCGAAGCCCTCCGAGCGGGTCGTCTCGTACATCTCGATCAGGTCGCCGTCGCCACCGGAGCGGCGGCCGTAGCGGACGCCGTCGTAGCGGGCCAGGTTGGAGGAGGCCTCGGCCGGGGCGAGCACGTAGTAGGCGGAGATGCCGTGCTCGGCGCTCGGCAGGGCGACCTCGGCGACCTCGCCGCCGAGCCGTTCGATCCGCTCCAAGGTCGCCTCGAAGACCTCGCGCACCCCGGCGTCGACGGCGTCGCGGGCAAGCTCGCCGGGGACGCCGAAGCGCAGGCCGGCGAGATCCTCGCGCTCGGGCAGCTGGATCTCGCCGTCGAGTCCGACCGAGGTCGAGTCGAGCGGGTCGCAGCCCTGCATGATCGCCAGCAGCAGCGCCGCGTCGGAGACGGTGCGGGTCAGCGGCCCGCACTGGTCCAGCGAGGAGGCAAAGGCGATCATCCCGTAGCGGGAGATCGCGCCGTAGGTGGGCTTGAGGCCGACGATGCCGCAGAGCGCCGCGGGCTGGCGGATCGAGCCGCCGGTGTCGGTGCCGATCGCCCACGGGGCCAGCCGGCCGGCGACCACCGCGGCCGAGCCGCCGGAGGAGCCGCCGGGCACGCGTCCGCGGTCCCACGGGTTGAGCACCGGGCCGTAGCCGGAGTTCTCGTTCGAGGAGCCCATCGCGAACTCGTCCATGTTCGTCTTGCCGAGGACGCGGGCCCCGGCCTCGAGGAGCCGCTGCACCGCGGTGGCGGTGTAGGGCGGCCGGTAGCCCTCGAGGATGCGGGAGGCGGCCGTGGTCGGCACGCCCTCGGTGCAGAAGATGTCCTTGACCGCGACCGGCGGCAGGCGGTCCCCCGCCACCTCGATCGCCCGCGCCTCCTCGCCGCCCTGGTTGCGCCAGAGGTAGGCGTTGAGCTCGTCGCCGGCGGCGGCCTCGGCCCAGGCCGCGGTGTACTCGCCGGCGTCGAGGTCGCCAGCGTCGATCGCCGCGCGGGCCTCCAGGGCCGTGAGGTCGAGCAGATCGGCCATCGCCTAGTCGGCCTGCGGGGAGGGGACGCGGAAGGCGCCGTCGACCGCTTCGGGCGCCGAAGCCAGGGCCGTCTCCGGCGGCAGGCTCTGCCAGGGCGCGTCGTCGGAGCGCCAGACGTTCTCCAGCGCGACCACGTGGGAGGTCGGCTCGACCCCCTCGAGGTCGAGCTTGCCGATCCGGTCGACGTGCTCGAGGATCCCGGACAGCTCCCCCGTCATCGTCTCGACTTCCTCGTCGCTGAGGCGGAGGCGCGCCAGCTTCGCCACGTGCAGTACCTGCTCCCGGTCGATCACGGGCGGGATTCTAGGCAGCCACCCCGGCTCCAGAGCGACTGGCTGCCCAGCCAGTTAGAGTGCGCGCGGATGCAGGGGCCTCGCGCGGAGAGATTCGTCATCTTGAGCTTGCGCCTGTTGGCGCTGACGTTCGCCGTGGTCGGGATCCTCTTCATCGCCGTTCCCAGCGGCGTGCTCGACGCGATCTCCGGCCTCGGCGAATGGCTCGGCAACGACACCAGGGCGCCGCACACGCAGGAGGACCTCTGGCTCGCCCTGGCCTTCGCCTACATGGTCGTGATCACCGGCATCTGCCTCCTCGCCCAGGCCGACCCGGTCCGCTACCGGGCGCTGCTGCTGGTCCTCGCCGCCGGCAAGGCCGCCTCCTCGCTGGGTTCCCTGGCCTTCTTCCTGGTCGACGAACCGGTCTTCATCTACCTGCTCAACTTCCTCGTCGACGGCTCGCTCGTCCTGGTCGCGCTCTCGCTCTGGGTGCTGGCCGGGCGGATCGGGCGACCGGTCGATCCGGGTTGACAGCGCCCGCCGGGGCTCTCCGCCGCTGAGCAACGGACCCTGAGCGCGATCTGCGCGGCGATGGCGCCGGGCATCGACGGCCTGCCACGGGCCGAGCGCGACGTCGACGTCTCCGGCCCCGTCGCCCGCTTCCTCGGCTCGGTCTCGCCGCGGGTGATGCTGCGGCTGCGGCTCGGCCTGCGCGCCTTCGAGTGGCTTCCCTTCCCGCGGCGCTTCAGCCGGCTGGACCCGCCGGCCGCCGCGGGCTTCCTGCAGCGGCTGGAGCGCTCCCGCCGCTCCCTCCACCACGACCTGCTGCTGATGGCGAAGCTGTTCTCGACCCTCGGCTACGCGGTCACCCCGCAGGTGCAGGAGCGAATCGGCTTCGAGGTCTCCTGCGCGCTCGCCGACGGCTCGCTGCCGGAGCCGGCCGGCTCGCTGGGCGATACCGAGGCTCGCGGCGAGGGCGAGGAGTGCGACGTCGTCGTCGTCGGCTCCGGCGCCGGCGGCGCCGTCGCCGCGGCGACCCTGGCCGAGGCCGGGCTCGACGTGGTCGTGCTCGAGGCCGGCGAGCAGTTCGACCGCGACAGCTACCCGGGCGACGAGCTGGAGGCGATCGCCCGCATCTACCGCGACGGCGGCCTGACGATCGCCGAGGGGCGGCCGCCGATCCCGGTGCCGGTGGCGCGGGCCCTCGGCGGCACCACGGTGATCAACTCCGGCACCTGCTTCCGAGCGCCCGACGCCGTGCTGGACGACTGGAGGCAGCGCTTCGGGATCGAGTGGGCGCGCGACCTGGGCCCCGACTTCGCCGAGGCCGAGGAGTTCCTGCGGGTCACCCGGCTCGACCCCGAGCGGATGGGCCGCAACGGCCAGCTGGCGATGGAGGGGGCGGCGGCGATCGGCGCCGGCGGCGGGCCGATCAGCCGCAACGCCGGCAACTGCGTGCAGTGCAGCTCCTGCCCCTTCGGCTGCCGGATCGACGCCAAGCGGGGGATGCACGTCAGCTACCTGCCGCGCGCCGTCGCCGCCGGGGCGCGGGTCCGCGCCAACGTCCACGTCGACCGGGTCCTGCTGGAGGACGGCCGCGCCGTCGGCGTGCGCGGCTGGCGCGAAATGCCCGCGTACGGCGCGAAGGGCGCCAACGGGGCGCTGCGCGAGCGCGGATACACGGTGCGGGCGCGGCGGGCGGTGGTGGTCGCCGGCGGCGCCCTCGGCACGCCGGAGCTGCTGCAGCGCTCCGGGCTCGGCGGCGGCCAGGTCGGCCGCAACCTCCACATCCACCCCGCCTGCTGGGTCGGTGCCCGCTACGAGGAGGAGGTGCGCGGCTGGGAGGGCGTGATGCAGAGCTACTACGTCGACCAGTGGGAGGAGCAGCGGATCCTGCTCGAGGCGACCTTCACGCCGCTGGCCTTCGGCGGCGGCTGGCTGCTCGGGACCGGCGCCGAGCACCAGCGGGCGATGCTCGACTTCGGCCACGTCGGCTCGATCGGCGTCCACCTCTCCGACCACTCCTCGGGCCGGGTCGGCCTCGGCGCCGAGGGATCGCTGCGCGCGAGGTACAGGCTGAGCGACGACGATGCGCGCCGCCTCGCCTTCGGGATCGCCCGCGCCGCCGAGATCCACTTCGCCGCCGGCGCCACCGAGGTCTACCCGAACATCCCCCGGGTCGGGGTGCTGCGACCGCGGGACCTGGCTCAGTTCGAGGCGACCGCCTTCAAGCCCTCGGAGCTGCGCCTCGAGGCGTTCCACCCGATGGGGACCGCCCGCATCGCCGCCGACCCGCGCCAGGGCGCCTGCGCCCCCGACGGCTCGCTGCACGGGACCGAGGGCCTCTACGTCGCCGACGCCTCGCTCTTCCCGACCTCGGTCGGGGTCAACCCGATGATGACCGTGATCGCCTTCGCCAAGCGGGTTGCGCGGGGGGTGGCCGGTGGGGGTTCCGCTTAGTATTTTTGACGGCGAGTCCCGGCCGTCCGAGATTCAGCGCCGCCAAAAAAGCACAAGACGCTCCGCCCCCGCCCGCCACCCCCCGACGGTTGCCGGCTGGTTGGCGGCGGAGGCGAGCCCGGAGGGTTAGCTGGCTGGTGGTGGAGGCGGCGGGGGTTCGCTGCCGGCCGGAGGCTGCTGCGGAGGCGGAGGTGGCTGGCTCGGGGGCTGCGCCGGCGGAGGCGGGGGCTGGGTGCCCGGAGGCGGAGCCTGCCCGGCAGGAGGCGGCGGTGGCGGTGGGGTCTGGGCGCTCGGCTGCTGCGGCGGAGGCGGCTGCTGGCCCATCCCCTGCAGCCGGTCCGCGGTTTCGGTGAACGAGGTGCCCTCTTCCTGCATGCCGCGGTAGCCGCCGTAGGCGATCCCGGCCGCCGCGACGAGGCCGAGGAAGATCCCGAATTCGACCGTCCCGTCGACCGAGACGCCGCCGCCTTCGCCGAAGTTCGGCGGGACGACGATCCGGAACAGGATCAGCAGGAAGGAGAGCGCGCCGAGCACGGCGACCGCCACGTTGAACGAGACCGGCGGCTCCATGTCGGCCTCGGCGAGGCGGACGAAGGCGCTGACCAGCGCGACCACGATCGTGATCACGAGAACGATCGGGATGTAGTCGAGCGCGTCCCAGGCACTGCCGCCGCCGCCGCTGAAGGCGATCGACCCCCCCGGGCCGGACACTTCGACCCCGAACCAGTCGAAGAACATGAAGATGAAGAGCAGCACCGCCGATGCTCCGGCGATCTTCTCTCCCGTGTTGAGCCGGTCTAGTTCCATATCTCCTACCCCTCCTGGTACTGGGACGGTCGTTTCGACCCTACACCCGCCGCAGGCGGCGGGCGTGAAGCCCTGGCCACCTTTCCTAGGAGGGCAGCGTCCGGGCGCGCGCCGCCTGCAGCGTGTTGACCAGCAGCATCGCGATCGTCATCGGCCCGACCCCGCCGGGAACCGGCGTGATCGCCGAGGCCAGCTCGCTCGCCGCGTCGTAGTCGACGTCGCCGCAGAGGCCGTCCTCGAGCCGGTTCATGCCGACGTCGATCACCACCGCCCCGGGCTTGACCGCGTCGGCACCGAGCAGCCTCGGCACTCCGACCGCGGCGACGAGGACGTCGGCGCGGCGGCAGGTCGCGGGCAGGTCGCGGGTCCGCGAGTGGCAGACGGTGACGGTGGCGTTGGCGGACAGCAGCAGGCGCGCCACAGGAACCCCGACCAGCTTCGAGCGGCCGACGACGACCGCCTCGGCGCCCTCCAGATCGACCCCCTCGTGGCTCAGCAGCTCCATCACCCCCGCGGGCGTGCACGGAACCAGCGCCGGCGTGCCGTGGGCGAGCAGCCCGGCGTTGACAGGGGTCAGCCCGTCGACGTCCTTGGCCGGGTCGATCGCGGCGACGACCGCGTCGGGGTCGATCTGCCCGGGGACCGGCAGCTGGACCAGGATTCCGTCGACCTCCGGGTCGAGGCCGAGCCCGCCGACCAGCTCCAGCAGCTCGCTCTCGGTCGTCTCCGCCGGCAGTCCGTGATGGGCGGAGAGCATCCCCGCCTCCTCGCAGGCGCGGTGCTTGTTGCGCACGTAGATCCGGGAGGCGGGATCGTCGCCGACGATCACGGTCGCCAGCGTCGGCGTCCGCCCCGCTTCCGCCGCGTAGGCCGCGACTTCCCCGCGCACCCGCTCGCGCACCGCCGCCGCAACCGCCTTGCCGTCGATCGCCCGCGCCGCCACCGCTACCGCTTCCGGATCGGCGCGTAGTCGGCCATCAGCTTGCGCTCGGAGCCGTCGGCGGCGAAGCGCACGACGATCACCCCGCCCGGCTCGACCCCGGTCACCACCCCGTCGCCGAAGGTGACGTGGACGACGTCGTCGCCGATCTGCATCTGCAGCGCCGGCCCCGGGTCGACCGGCTGGGCCGGATCCCGCCCCGGTCCCGGCGCCGGCGTGCCCCAGCTCGTCCCCAGGCTCGACGACGCGGTCGCGTGGCGCTCGGTCAGCTCGGCCGGCAGCTCGTCGATGAAGCGCGACGGCAGGTTGCGCTCGGAGCGCCCGAAGAGGCTGCGTTCCCGCGCCCAGGTCATGTAGAGGCGCCTGCGGGCGCGGGTGATGCCGACGTAACAGAGGCGCCGCTCCTCCTCCTCGCCGCCCTCCTCCAGCGCCCGCATGTGCGGGAAGGCGCCGTCCTCGCAGCCGACGATGAAGACCGTGTCGTACTCGAGGCCCTTGGCGTTGTGCAGGGTCATCAGGGTCACCATCCCCTGCTCCTCGCGGAGCGAGTCCTGCTCGCTGTAGAGCGAGACCTGCTGCAGGTACTCCTCCAGCGGCGGCACCTCGCTGTCGCCCTCCCGCTCGCGCTCGAGGTCGAACTCGGCGGCCCCGGCGACCAGCGCCTCGAGGTTTTCCGCCCGGCCTTCGGACTCGATCGTGCGTTCCGCCGCGAGCGCCTCCAGGTAGCCGCTCTCGTGCAGGACCGACTCCAGCAGGCCGGCCACCGGGCCCTCCTTGTCGGCGCGGTCGCGCAGGCTCGCCATCGTCTCGTAGAAGCGGCCCACCGCCTTGATCGCCGCGGCGCTCAGCATCGGCACCTCCTCGGCCCGTTCCATCACCTCCCAGATCGTCAGCCCGGCGGTGTTCGCGTAGGCGGCCAGCCGCCCCTGGCTGGTGTCGCCGATCCCGCGCCGCGGCGAGTTGACGACCCGCGCGAAGGAGACCAGGTCGGCCGGGTTGACGAGCAGGCTGAGGTAGGCGACGGCGTCCTTGACCTCGGCCCGCTCGTAGAACTTGGTGCCGCCGATCACCTGGTAGGGCAGGTCGAAGCGCTTCAGCGTGTCCTCCAGCACCCGGCTCATCGCGTTGGTCCGGTAGAAGACCGCGACCTCGGAGCGGGAGACGTCGTCCTCCTCCGCCAGGCGCTCGATCTCCCCCGCCACCCAGCGCGCCTCCTGGTGCTCGTCGGCGAGCTCGGAGAGCTGCACCAGCTCGCCGCCCTCGTCTTCGGTCCACAGTGCCTTCGGGTTCGTCCGTCGCTGCCTGTTGTTGCTGACCACTGCATTGGCGGCCGAAAGGATCGTTTGGGTCGATCTGTAGTTCTGCTCGAGCTTGACGACTTCGGCCTGCGGGAAATCGTGCTCGAAGTCGAGGATGTTGCGGATGTCGGCGTGCCTGAACCCGTAGATCGACTGGTCCTCGTCGCCCACCACCATCAGGTTGCGGTGCTCGGAGGCGAGCAGCTGCAGCAGCCGGTACTGGACGTGGTTGGTGTCCTGGTACTCGTCGACGAGGACATGGCGGAAGGTGCGGCGCCAGCGCTCGCGGACGTCCTCGAACAGCTCCAGCGCGTTGACGGTGCGGACCAGGAGGTCGTCGAAGTCCATCGCGTTGGCCGCGAGCATCCGCTTCTCGTAGAGCGGAAATGCCTCGGCGACGACCTCCTCGAAGACACTGCCCGGCGTTTCCGCATAGGCGGCTGCGTCGACCAGCTGGTTCTTGGCGCCGGAGATTTTCGAGCGAATCGCCCGCGGCGGGTAGCGTTTGGGGTCGACGCCGAGCTCGCTCATGCAGCGTTTCAGCATCCGCAGCGAGTCGGACTCGTCGTAGATCGTGAAGCCCTTCGAGTAGCCGAGCCGCTCGGCGTCGGCGCGCAGCATCCGCGCGCAGGCGGAGTGGAAGGTGGTCACCCACATCGCCCGCACCGAGCGGCCGACCAGCTGCCCGACCCGCTCGCGCATCTCCGCCGCCGCCTTGTTGGTGAAGGTGATCGCGAGGATCTCGCCGGGGCGGGCGGCGCCGGTGGCGAGCAGGTAGGCGATCCGGTGGGTCAGCACCCGGGTCTTGCCGGAGCCGGCGCCGGCCAGGACCAGCAGCGGCCCCTCGCCGTGTTCGACGGCCTGGCGCTGCGGGGGATTGAGGCCCGCCAGCAGCCGCTCGGCGCGGTCGGCGCCGGGTTCGGTCGGCGCCCCCTGGGGCTCCCCGGCCCCCTCCGGGGGCGGAACGAACTCGGTCTGGAGGCTCACCCGCCGAGCATAGCCAGGGGCTCGGCGGGGCCTCTCGGGCGCCGCCCCCCTATTCGCAGCCTTCGGCCAGTTCGACGATCGGCTGGGATTCGTTGCTGATCACCAGCTGTTCGAGCTTGGCCGCAGGCAGTCCTTTGACCCCTTCGACGATGCAGCTCGTGACCCGCGCCGGGATCGACGATTCGCCTTCGAGCTGTTCGGCGAGCGCCTTGATGATCGGTGCCGGGTCGAAGTTCACGAAGCCGGTGAGTTCGTCCACCTTCCATTTCCCTCCTTCTTCGACGAGGGCAAGCGTGAGGGTCTGGCCGTCGAAGCTCCCGCCTTCGAATTCGGCGTTCGCGGTCGCCTTTTCGCCTTCGACTTCGACTTCGCCGACGCTCACGGACTTGGGGTTGTTTTCACCGCTTTCCGCGTGTTCTTCGCATTCCTTTTCGGCCTGCTTGCCGCTGCTCGAAGTCGTCTCTTCCATGAAGTGCAGGGTCTCGGTTTCCTTGCAGACCGCGGGGTCGGTGCTGGTGGCCGAGGTTTCGATCGTGCTCTTGATCTTGTCTTCGCTGCTTTCGCCGCCACCACCGCAGGCGGAGAGCGCGAACGCGAGAACGAGGAACAGGGATGAGATCGCCGGAAGCCGCTTGCTCAAAGCGCTCCTTTCGGGACGGGGACAAGGTGGCACTGCGGCCAAGCTACCGCAGCGGTCGGCCCGAACGCCCGGGCGGCCCCTCAGCCGCCGGCCGGAGAGCGGCCGGTGCGCGGTCGGATGCGCGGTGCCTCGGCCGGCGCCTCGCCGCCGTCGAGGGCGGCGATCCGTGCCTCCAGTTCCTCGATCCGTTCTGCCAGCCCCTTGATCGCGTCGGCGATCGGGTCCGGCAGGTGGATCCAGTCGGCGTCGGGCCCCTCGATCCGCTTGCCCTCCAGCCGAACCGGATGGCCCGGGTTGCCGACCACGGTCGCCCCCGGGGGCACGTCCTCGACGACGACCGTGTTGGCGCCCACCTTGGCGCCGTCGCCGACCGCGATCGGCCCCAGCAGCTTGGCGCCGGAGCCGACCGTGACGTTGTCGCCCAGGGACGGGTGGCGCTTGCCGCGCTGGAAGCCGGTGCCGCCCAGCGTCACGCCCTGGTAGAGCGTCACCCGCGTGCCGATTCGCGCCGTCTCGCCGATCACCACGCCGGAGCCGTGGTCGATGAAGAGCTCCTTGCCGATCTCGGCCGCCGGGTGGATCTCGACGCCGGTGATCGACCGGCTGACGTAGGCGATCGCCCGCGGCGCCCACGGCACCCCGGACTCCAGCAGCGCGTGGGCGGCGCGGTGGGCGAGCAGCGCCTGCACGCCGGCCCAGCTGGTCAGGATCTCGAAGCTCGACACCCCCTGCGCCGCCGGGTCGCGGTCGCGCGCGGCGGCGACGTCGGCCCGCACCTCGGAGACCAGCCTCTTCCAGCGCCTCATGGTGAGAAGAAGGGTAGGGACATATAGCGCTCGCCCGAGTCGCAGACGACCGTCACGACCCTCTTCCCCGCCATCTGCGGCCGCCCGGCCACCTCCAGCGCCGCCCAGACGTTGGCCCCGGAGGAGATACCCGCCAGAATGCCCTCCCGGCGGGCCAGCAGCCGCGCGGTCTCCAGCGCCTCCTCGTCGTCGACCGGCAGCACCTCGTCGATCACCGAGCGGTCGAGCACCTCGGGGACGAAGCCGGCGCCGATCCCCTGGATCTTGTGCGGGCCGGGGGCGCCGCCGGAGAGCACCGGCGAGGAGACGGGCTCGACGGCGACGACGAGCGCCTCCGGCGCGCGCTCCTTCAGCATCCTCCCCACCCCGGTGATCGTGCCGCCGGTGCCGACGCCGGTGACGAAGGCGCCGACCTCGCCGTCGGTGTCGCGCCAGATCTCCTCCGCCGTGGTGCGGCGGTGGGCCTCCGCATTGGCCGGGTTGGAGAACTGCATCGGCATGAATGCCTTGCGCTGCTCGCGGATCTCTTCGGCCAGGGCGACGGCCTCGTTCATGCCGCCGAGCGAGGGCGTCTCGCGGACCTCGGCGCCGTAGGCGCGCAGCAGCTTCGCCCGCTCGCGGCTCATCCCCTCCGGCAGCGTCAGGATCAGCTCGTAGCCGCGCGCCGCGCAAACCATCGCCAGGGCGATGCCCGTGTTGCCGCTGGTCGGCTCGACCACAACCGAGCGCCCGGGCTCGATCGACCCCTCCTCCTCGGCGGCGTCGATCATCGCCACCCCGATCCGGTCCTTGACCGAGCCGCCCGGGTTGAAGTACTCGAGCTTGGCGCAGACCTGGCCGCCGACTCCCTCCGACATCCGGTCCAGCAGCACCAGCGGCGTCGCGCCGACGACCGCCGAGGCCTCGGCCCCGATCTTCATCGGGCTCGCTCGCAGGTCGGGGCTCCGCACATGCCTCGCCACTCTAAGCCAGAGCCACGCGGCGGACGCGCGCCGCGCAGTCCTCCGATCTATGCATCAGACTGCGTAAACGTGACTGAGCAGCTCGTCAGTCTGGAGGGCGTCGGCAAGTCCTACGGCAGCGGCCCCGCCGCCGAGGTCGTCCTCGAGGACCTCTCGCTCGAGATCGCCGCAGGCGAGCTGGCGGTCGTCCACGGGCCCTCGGGCTGCGGCAAGACGACGCTGCTCAACCTGATCGGCGGCCTCGACCGCGCCGACTGCGGCCGCATCCTCTCCTGCGGGACCGAGCTGACCGGCGCGTCCCGGCCCGAGCTGACCGCCTACCGGGCCGGGTCGGTCGGCTTCATCTTCCAGTTCTACAACCTGCTGCCCACGCTGACCGCGCTCGAGAACGTCGAGGCCGGGGTGCGGGTGGCGGGGGTCGAGCGCGCGGAGGCGCGCCGGCGCAGCGTCGCCCTGCTCGGCCGGGTCGGGCTGGGCGAGCTGGGCGGGCGCTTCCCCGCACAGCTCTCCGGCGGCCAGCAGCAGCGCGTCGCGATCGCCCGCGCCCTCGCCAAGTGGCCGCGGCTGCTGCTGGCGGACGAGCCGACCGGCAACCTCGACGAGCAGACCTCGGCCGACGTGCTCGGACTGATCCGCGAGCTGAACCGCGAGACCGCGGTCACCTTCGTGATCGTCAGCCACGACGCGACGATCGCCACGCCGGGCGACCGCGTCGTGCGCCTCTCTCACGGGCGCCTCGCCGAGGGCCGGCCGGCGGCCGCGCCGGAGTCCTGATGCTGTGGTGCAAGGCGTACCGGGACCTGCGGGCGATGGGCCTGCGGGCGGTGCTGATCGTGGTCGTGATCGGCGCCGGGCCGGGCACGGCGGCCGGCATCTCCCTGGCGCTGCACGACGTGCGGCAGACCCGCGACGACTTCTACGCCCGTTACGCGCTGGCGGACCTCGACCTGCGCCTGCGCCACCCCACGCCCGCCGGGCCGCTGCTGCGCCGCGCCCGGGCGCAGCGTGCCCGGCGCGTCGAGACCCGCCTCATCCTCGACGGCGCCGCCACCTCCGGCGGCGGCGGGCAGGCCTCCGCCGAGCTGGTCGGGATGTCGCCGCGGGCATCGCTCAACCGGCTCGCGGTCACCGCCGGCCGCGGCCTCGACGCGGCCGACCCGCGCGGCGCGGTGCTCGACACCGACTACGCCGATCGCGTCGGCATCCGGCTCGGCGACCGGGTCCTCCTGCGCGTCGCCGGGCGGACCATCGCCGTGCGGGCGCGGGGCCTGGCGCGCAGCCCCGAATACCTGCTCGCAACCGCAAACCCCGACTATCTGGTGCCGCAGCGCGGCTCGCTCGCCGTCGCCTTGCTGCCGCGCGCCGCCGTGCAGCGGCTGACCGGACTGCGCGGGCAGGTCAACGACCTCGCCGTCGACCTTCCCGGCGGCGGCAAGGGCGGGCGTGCCCGGGCGCTGGCGAAGGGGCTTCCGACCGCCCGCGTCACCCCCCGCTCGAGCCAGTACGGGCTCCGCCTGACCGAAGCCGACGTCCACAGCTTCTCGATCTTCGCCCCGGTGATGGGGATCGTGTTCGGGATCGTCGGGCTGCTGCTGATCGGCCTCAGCCTGCGCCGCCTGGTCAACTCCCAGCGCCGCGAGCTCGGGGCGCTGCTGGCGATCGGCTACCCGCCGCGGACCGTGGTCACGACGGTGCTGCTGCCGGCGACCGCGCTCGCCGCGCTCGGCGGGGCGCTCGCGATCGGAGTGACCGTGGCCGTCGGCCGGCTCGTCGCCGACCAGTACTCGAGCGCGGTCGGTTTCCCCCAGACGCTGCACCCGCTGGCCTTCGAGCCGCTGGCGCTGGCGGCGGGCCTGGCGGTCGTGGCGACGCTCCTGGCGGCGGTCTTCCCCGCCTACCGGCTCGCCCGGCTCGACCCGATCGAGGCTCTGCGCGGCGAAAGCGTCGGCTCCTTCTTGCTGCCGGAGTGGCTGCAACGGCTGACCGCGGTCGGCCCGCCGGCCCTCACCTACGGGCTGCGGGGGCTGCTGCGGCGACCGCTGCTGAGCGCCGCCACCGTGGTCAGCATCGCGGGCGCGATCGGGCTGGGGGCGGCGCTGAACATCCTCGTCTCCTCGACCGACAGCTCGGTCGACGCCGAGTTCGCCAACCAGGGTTGGACCTACTCGGCCGACCTCTCCCGGCCGCTGCCCACCGCTCAGGTGGTCGCGCTGGCAAGAGAGGCCGGCGCCCGGCGCGCCGAGGCGACGGTCAAGGGCCCCGCGGAACTGCGATCCGCGGGGGGCGGCAGCGGCGTCGGCGTCCAGCTCGCCGGCCTGCCGCGCCGCCCGGCGCTGCTGCGGCTCGACCTCACCGCCGGCTCCCCCCCGTCGCCGGGCAGGATCGCGCTCAGCGCCCAGAGCGCGCGCAAGCTCGGGGTCGGGCCGGGGGACCGGCTGTCGGTGAGCGGCACGCAGCGCGACGCCCGGGTCACGGTCGGCGGCATAGTCCGCACCCTGGCCAGCGAACAGGCGTACCTGCCGCGCCCCGCGGCGGCGCGGCTGCTCGGCCTGCCCGGACGCTCGACCAGCGTCCTCGTCGACGGCGGCGCCGGCGTCGCCCGAAACCTGCGCATCGCGCCGGAGGTTGCGCGGGTCACCTCCAAGCAATCGGCCCTCACCGCCGAGCGGGAGCTGCTCGGCGAGCTGACCGGGCTGATCTCGATCCTGCAGGCGATCAGCCTCGGCGTCGGGGCGCTCTTTCTCGTCTCCACCCTCGCCCTCTCCTACCTGGACCGCCGCGGCGAGTTCGCCACCCTGGCGGCACTCGGCTACGGCCGGCGCCAGATCGGCGCCGCCGTCGCCGGCGAGGCGCTTGCCCAGACCGTGGTCGCCGCCGCTCTCTCGATCCCGCTCGGGATCCTGATCGCGTCCCCCCTCTCGCAGCGGATCTCCGAAGCGTGGTTCGAAATCGGGCTGCACCCCGAGCCGCCCAGCTTCATGCTCGTGATCCTGCCGGCGCTCGCGCTCGCCCTGCTCGCCGCCGCCCACGCGACCCGGCGGGCGCTGCGACTGAACATCGCCACCGCCGTCCGGGCGCGCCTGATCGGTTGAGCGCGGCGTGCCTCCGTCGCGCTATTCGCGACGAACGGCCGCCGCGTCGGACTCCATCGACTGCCGGTAGACGAGATGCCGCAGGCCGGCGTGCTGTGCGGCTCCGCCGCTCCGCATCCCCAGCTTCTCCGCCACCCGGCGCGAGGCGAGGTTGGCCGGCCGGACCAGCGCGACCACCTCCTCGACCCGCTGGGCGCGTGCCAGCTCGAGCGCCGCCTGCGCCGCCTCGGTCGCCAGGCCCCGGCCCTGCCAGGCCGGGTCGACGGTCCAGGCCACCTCCACCGCGGCAGCGCCCTCGACCGCGGTCCAGCGCAGGCCGGCGCGGCCGACGTACTCCCCGCTCTCCCGCTCGATCAGCGCCCACGGCCCGAACCCCGCGTCCCGCCAGTGCCGGATGTCCTCCTCGAGCATCTGCCGCAGCTCCGCATCCGTGAAAGGCGCCAGCGGCGCCGGCCGCAGCCACGCTTCGACCTCCGGCCGCGGGAACAGCGTCAGGTAGGCACCCTCGTCCTCCGGCACCGGCGGCCGCAGCAGCAGCCGCTCGGTCTTGGTCGTCGGGCCCACCGCTAGATGAAATACATGCCCGAGCCGGCCTCTTCGGCCTCGCGGCGGGCGACTTCGGCGATCGTGGTCTGGGCGAAGACCTTGCGCAGCGCGGTGACTCCCTCCGACCAGATCCCGCCGGCCTCTTCGGCCTCCTGCCCGATCTTGCCGTCGAGCGCCTGCACGACCTCCAGCACGGTGATCTCCTCGGCCGGGCGCGAGAGCGTGTAGCCGCCCCGCATCCCACGGTGGCTGGTAAGCAGCCCGGCCCGGCGCAGGGTCGAGAAGAGCTGCTCGAGGAACTGCTCCGGGATCTCGCGCCGCTCGGCCAATTCCTTGATCGGCACGGGCCGATCCCCGGAGCGGGCGAGCTCGGCGAGGGCAACGACCGCGTAGCGCGACTTGGACGTGATCGAAATCACCGGGACTTTCTACCGCACCGCCCCGCCCTGGGCTAGGATCGAAATCCATTGGGGCGGAGGAAGCCACCCCATGCCCAACCCGCAAGCGAGTGATCGGAAGCAGTGCCGAGCGAGCGCCCAAACTGCCTTGTGATCGACGGTCAACCGCTTGTGCGACTCGGCCTTCGCGAGGTTCTCGGCGATCGCTTCGAGGTGCACGAGACGGCCAGCCGCGAGGAGGCCCTGGACCTGGTCCGAGACATCGACGACTTCGACGTCGCAATCGTCGACATGCGCTGGCGCTTCAACGGCTCCGGGACCTCGATCAGCGGCCAGGAGACGATCCGGGCGATGCACCGGGCCTCGCCCGTGCTCGGCATCGTCGCCCACGGCGAGCTGCCCGAGCGCCACATCGCCACCGCCGCCCTGCAGGCCGGGGCCTGCGCCTACGTGGCCCGCACCGCCCGCCCGGCGGAACTGCGCCAGGCGGTCGACGCCGCCGCCGCCCAGGAGCGCTTCGTCGACCCGGCGGTGCCGCCGAAAGGCAGTCGCGGCAAGCTGACCCGCCGCCAGCGCCAGATCCTGCAGCTGCTCGCCGACGGCGAGTCGACCACCGTCGCCGCCCGCGAGCTCGACCTCAGCGAAGAGACGGTCAAGACCCACACCAAGAACGCCCTCGCCCGCCTCGGCGCGAAGAACCGCTCCCACGCGATCGCGATCGCCCTCCGCGAGTCGTTGATCGACTAGCGGGGCCGGGGCGACGCCGCCGCCTCAGATCCAGCCGCGGTCCCGTGCGGTGAGCACTGCCTGCGCCCTGTCGACGGCACCGATCTTGCCGTAGACGTTGTGGAGGTGGGTGCGGATGGTGGAGACGGAGAGCTGCATCTCGCCGGCGATCTGCTTGTAGACCATGCCCTCGGAGAGGTGGCGCAGGACATCGAGCTCACGAACCGAGAGGGGGCAGGGCTCGCTGATGCGGGAGGAGTCGTGATTGCTCAGCGGCAGCTCGTAGAGGAGGTCGCGGAGCGCCTCGGGGCCGAGCCCGGAGCGCTCGGCGGCGGCGCGGAGGCGGTCCGGGGAGATCGCCTCCCCCTGGCCGTAGTGCGCGACCATGTCGGCGGTGGCGACCATCGCCGCCAGGCCCTCGGCGTCCTCGGCGTGGTGGCGCTCGAGGGCGACGGCGATCCGCTGCGGCAGGTTCCAGCGGCGAGCGAGGACGCCGCCGACCAGGGCGTGGTCGATCCCGAGCTGCTCGCGTTCGTCGCGCAGACGCTGCTCGGGGGTGCGCGCGATCGCGTCGAAGTAGACCTTGTAGCCGGGGTGCAGGCGAGAGATCACGAGGCGGCCGACGTCGTGCAGGAGGGAGGCGACGGCGAGCTCGTCGCGTTCGACCCAGCCGACCGCGCGGCCGATCTCCTCGGCGGCGCGCTGGGTGGCGAGGGCATGGACGCGGAAGCGCTCGGGCTTCAACTCCCAGCCGCCGTTGGACTCGAAGAAGTCGAAGCTCGGCGCGGTGCCGGCGATCGCCAGGACGCCGGAGGGCTTCAGCACTTCGACCGCCTCCGGGACGCTGCCGACGCCGCCGGCGACGAGACCGCTGCGGTTGGCGAAGCGCAGGACGGAGATCGAGAGCGCGACGTCGGACTCGACCGTCTCGACCAGATCGCCGACGCGGGCGGTCTCGGCGGTCGCCGCGGCGATCACCCGCTCGCGGGACTCGATCAGGACCGGGAAGCGCTCGACCGCCTCGAAGGCTTCGGCCAGGCGGGTGCCGGGGGCGTTCGCGCCCCGACCATCCGACCTTTTCGTGGGAGCCTCATGGCTCGCCACCTTGCCATTTCCACTTGCGGCAGCGGTACTCATACACCGCTCATCGGCAACGGAGGACGTTTGGTTTAGCCGGAAGTACCGTCGTGTCAGCTGGACGAACCGGGCTATGCGTCCGCCGCGGCCGCCGCCAGACACCTGGCGGCCGCCTCGATGCGCTCCAAGGCGCTCTCCCGGCCGAGGACCGCGAGCGACTCGAAGATGCCCGGCGAGACCGAGGTTCCGGTTATCGCCACCCTGATCGGCTGGTAGAGCTTGCCCGGCTTGACCTCGAAACGCTCCAGCAGGGGCGCCAGGGCCGCCTCGATCGTGGCGGGGTCGAACGGCTCCGCGCCGCGCAGGGCCTCCGCGGCCGCCTCGAGCATCGGCCCCGAATCGGGCTTCATCACCTTCGCCCAGGCCTTCCGGTCGTCGACCGGCGGCTCGAAGAGGAAGGCGATCAGCCCCCAGACCTCGGCCAGCGTCTGCGCTTTCTCCTGGGCGATCCCGCAGGCGGCGCGCAGGCGCCCGTCGGCGTCGCGGCCGAGGTGGCGGGCGACCGCGGCGGTGTATTCGTCGATGCTCATCTCGCGCATGAAGCGGCCGTTCAGCCAGCGCAGCTTCTTCTCGTCGAAGATCGCCGCCGAGCGGCCGACGTCGCGCACGCGGAAGCGCTCGATCAGCTCCTCGGTGGACATCAGCGTGGTGTCGTCGTCGGTCCCCCAGCCGAGCAGCGCCAGGTAGTTGCGGACCGCGGCGGGCAGGTAACCGGCCTCGCGCAGCTCCTGCACCGAGGCGGCGCCGTGGCGCTTTGAGAGCTTCTTGCCGTCGGGGCCGTGGAGGAGCGGCAGGTGGGCGTAGCGGGGCGGCTCGTGTTCGAGCGCTTCCAGCACCAGCAGCTGCTTGGGCGTGTTGGAGAGGTGGTCGTCGCCGCGCACGACCTCGTCGATCCCCATCTCGGCGTCGTCGACGGCGACCGCGAAGTTGTAGAGGACCGACTCGTCGGCGCGGGCGATGACGAAGTCGTCGTAGCTGCGGTTGGGGAAGGAGACGGGGCCGCGGATCAGGTCCTCGACCACGGTCTCCCCCTCGTCGGGCACGCGCAGGCGGATCGCCGCGGTCGGGTCGTCGGTCGGCGTGCCGCGGTAGCCCTGCCCGGTGCCGTGCTCGGCCTTCCACGCCTCGACGTCCTTGGCGGTCGCGTGGTCTCGGTAGGCGTGGCCCGACTCCAGCAGCCGCTCCAGCGCCTCGCGGTGGCGCTCGGCGCGCCCCGCCTGGGAAACCGGGCCGATGTCCCAGTCCAACTCGAGCCACCGCATCGCGTCGAGGATCTGCTCGACGTTGGCCTCGGTCGAGCGCTCGCGATCGGTGTCCTCGATCCGCAGCACCAGCTCGCCGCCCCCGTGGCGGGCCGCGAGCCAGTTGTAGAGTGCCGTCCTCGCTCCGCCGATGTGCAGCGCACCGGTCGGCGAGGGGGCAAATCGGAGACGGAGGGTTTCGTTGGTCATGTTGGTTGCGACGTGTTGATCGGAGCGCACGTATCGACGGCCGGCGGGCTCGACAAGGCGGTCGAGCGCGGCCAAGAGCGCGGGTGCGAATCTATCCAGATCTTCCACCAGAGCCCCCGCATGTGGCGGCCGACCAAATACGGGGAGGAAGATTTCGCCGCCTTCCGCGAGGCGATCGGCGACTCCTCGGTGGAAGCGGTGATCATCCACGCGGTCTACCTGATCAACTGCGCGACCAAAGACAAAGAGCTGCGCAAGAAGTCGCTGGCCTCGCTCACCCATGCGCTGCGGATCGGCGACGGGATCGGCGCTCGCGGCGTCGTCCTCCACCCGGGAGCGCAGAAGGGCGAGGCGCTGGGGCCGTCGCTGAAACGGGCAGCCAAAGTGATCGCGGCGGCGCTGAAGGACAGCGAGAGCTGCCCGCTGCTACTCGAGCAGACGGCCGGGCACAAAGGGCTTCTCGGCCGCGACTTCGACCAGACCGCGAAGCTGATCGAGCTCGCCGGCGGCGGTGAGCGCCTCGGCCTCTGCCTCGACTCCTGCCATCTCTTCGTCCAGGGCTACGACATCACCGACGAGGCCCACCTCGGTGCCGTCCTCGACGAGGCCGACGCCAAGGTCGGGATCGAGCGCCTCGGCGCCGTCCACGTCAACGACGCCGCCGCCCCGCTCGGCTCCTGCCGCGACCGCCACGCCAACATCGGCGAGGGCGAGATGGGCAAGCGCGGCCTCTCCGCCTTCCTCTCCGAGCCCCGCTTCGAGGGCCTCCCGGCGACCCTCGAGACGCCAGGGCCGGAGAAGAAGGGGTCCTCCAAGGCGGAAGTCGCTTTGGCTAAGAAGCTGCGGCGAGAAGGGCTGAGGCGGCGCGAGAAGTAGAAGGGGTAGGGACGGGGCTTGGCGTGGAGGGGTGGGGGTGTCCCTCTCGCTTGCTGGGTTTTTCGCTGGGGAGCACGCGGCCGTCCGAGATTGAGCTCTTGAGCGAAGAAGAGGACGCCGCTGCGCGAGAGGGACACCCCCACCCCTCCCCACGAATCGCGTCCCCGCCTCCCGAGGTGAGGCAGCTCCCGAGAATCGGGAGATGCTCCAAGGGACGGAAGCTTCGTCGTGGCCGAGGTTTTGCCCTCTATAGGGGGCAAAAGCTCGGCCACGCTCCCGGAGCAGAGCCTTTCGTCCCTGCACGAGCTCTTCGGGAACCGGCCGGCTCCGCCCCGCTCACCCTTGAAGCCGGGAACAGGCCCCGGCGAGAGGCGCCGCGGTTTGAGCCCCGGGCGGGGAGCTCCATGGCCCGAGCCGCGGGCTCGAAGCGCCGCGGCTCGGGCCCCGGGCGAGAGGCGCCGCGGTTTGAGCCTGGGCGAGGAGCTCCGCGGCCTGAGCCCCCCGGCGCCCGGCTCTTCCTGGTGCGCCCGCGTCGCGGCAGGCGACAAGGGCCGCGTGCCCCCGCACCGGCCCTTGCTCTCCCGCCGTCAAGATTTATTTGATGTGGACGCCCGAGATCGCCCGTGAGATGACCAGGCGCTGGATCTCCGAGGTGCCCTCGAAGATGGTGTAGATCTTCGAGTCGCGGTGCATCCGCTCGACCGGGAACTCGCGGGTGTAGCCGTTGCCGCCGAGGATCTGGATCGCCCGCTCGGTCACCCAGACGGCGACCTCGCCGGCCTTCAGCTTCGACATCGAGCCCTCGGCGTTTTCGAAGGTGTGGCCATTGCGGCCCATCCAGGCGGCGCGCCAGACCAGCAGCCTGGCGGCGTCGATCTCCAGCTTCATGTTGGCGAGGTCGAAGGCGATCGACTGGTTCTCGACGATCGCCTTGCCGAACTGCCTGCGCTCTTTGGCGTACTCGAGCGCGTACTCGTAGGCGGCGCGGGCGATCCCCAGCGCCTGGGCGCCGACCGTGGGCCGGCTGGCCTCGAAGGTCTGCATCGCCGCCTGCGACTTCGAGCGCTTGCCCTCGCGCGCCCGGGCAAGCCGCTCGTCGAGCTTCTCCTTCCCGCCCAGCAGGCAGGATCCGGGCACGCGGCAGTCGTCGAGGTGGACGTCGGCGGTGTGGGAGGCGCGCAGGCCGTGCTTCTTGACCTTGGCGCCCTGCTCGCAGCCCTTGGTCCCGGGCGGGATGACGAAGGCGGCGTGTCCGCGCGAGCCGAGCTCGCGGTCGAGCGAGGCGATCACCACGTGGACGTTGGCGATGCCGCCGTTGGTCGCCCAAGCCTTCTGGCCGTTGATCACCCACTCGTCGGTCGCCTCGTCGTACTTGGCGCTGGTGCGGATCGCCGAGACGTCGGAGCCGGCGTCGGGCTCCGAAGCGCAGAAGGCGCCGAGCTTGACGTCGTCCGGCGTGCCGAAGCACTGCGGGATCCACTCCCCCATCTGCTCCGGGGTTCCCTGCCCGAAGATCGCGGCGACCGCGAGCGCGGTGCCCATGATCGCCATGCCGATGCCGGCGTCGCCCCAGAAGAGCTCCTCGTTGGCGATCGGCAGGGTCAGGCCGGTCTCGTCGGCCCAGAACTGGCCCATCGCTTCGAAGCTGTAGAGGCCGATCTTGGCGGCCTCCTGGATCACCGGCCAGGGGGTTTCCTCGCGCTCGTCCCATTCCGCGGCGGCGGGCCTGACGACGCCCTCGGCGAAGCCGTGGACCCACTCGCGGATATCCTTCTGGTCCTGGTTGAGTTCCAGCGTGAACCTGGGCCCGCCGTCGGAGGCGCCGTCGGCGGCAGCGCCGAAAACGCCGCCCGCGTCAACCTCCGCAACCCCAGCCGTCTCGGTCATCGGGCCGCAGTATTACACGAAACGGTGTCGTTGTCTTCAGACGTCGCGAAGATCGAAGGCGCGCAGCCCCTCGGCGCCCCCGTCGGTGCAGTCGAAGAAGCGCCGGTTGACGCAGGAGTAGCTCTCGCCGCCGCCCTCGTAGGCCCGCTCGACCGAGAACTGGCAGTGCGGCAGCGGCTCCCCGGTCATCTTCACGCCGCCGAAGCCGCCCGCCTCGAGGACCGCGACCAGCTCTACCTCGGCGGCGTAGACGCGCTGCATGCAGCCGACGTACTGGGTCCCGGTCAGCCGGTCGACGTAGCTGTAGAGGAAGCGGCAGCCGAGTTCGACGCAACCGCGCGGCTCGACCATCTTGTCGCAGAAGGAGCGGCACTGGCGGCACTCACCGAGCTGAGTGCGGGTGGCGGTCATGGGTGAAGTTTAGGGAGCCGGGACCGCGGAACCAAGCGGTTTGAATCGGTCAAGCGGCCAGGGCGCCGGCGCCGAGAACCTGATCCAACTCGTTGCGTAGGTGCGTGGAGGGCCGGACCCGGAAGTCGTCGCCGAACCGCAGCTGCCTGGCCCCATCGCTCGTCTTGACCACCAGGTGGACGTCGGCGTCGCCCCTGTGGTGCTCGAAGACCGCCTTCAGCTCGGAGACCAGCTCGGGGCTGAGGCTGGCGGCGTCGATAGTCAGCTCGAACGGCCCGGCCGGCACCGCCGGCACCTTCTCCGCCCGCGCGATCTCCTCCCCGTCCGGTTCGAAGCGCTGCGCCTCCTGCACCACCAGCTTCGTCTCGCCACGGTCCTTGTGGTCGAGGCGGCCGCGGACCAGGACGATCGCGTCGGGCTCGATCACCGCCGCGCTCTCGGCCTGGTCGGCCTTGAAGACGAGCATCTCAACCTGTCCCTCGACGTCGTCGAGGGTCGCGAACATCATCTGACTGCCGCTCTTGGTGCGGATCTTCTTGCAGTCGGTGACGATCCCGCCGACCGTCACCCAGGCGCCGTCCTGCTTGGTCCCCAGCTGGGCGAGGCTGCAGTCGACCCGCGCCCGCAGCGCCGGCCCGACTTCGGCCAGCGGGTGCGAGGAGAGGTAGGTGCCGAGCGTCTCCTTCTCCATCGCCAGCAGCTCGGCGCGGTCGTACTCCGCGGCCGAGATCGGCGGCCGGTGATGCGCGGTCTGCGCCTGCGCCGCCCCTCCCCCGGCCTCTTCACCGAAGTCGAAGATCGACCCCTGGCCGAGCTGGGCGTCCTCCTGGGCCTTCTGCCCCGCCGACTGCGCCGCCGGCAGCGCCTCCAGCATCCCTTTGCGGGTGGCCTCGGTCGAGTCCAGCGCGCCGCACTTGATCAGGCATTCGATCGCCCGTTTGTTCACCGCGCGGGAGTCGACCCGCTCGCAGAAGTCCCAGATCGACTCGATCGGCTTGTCCTCGCGGGCGCGCAGGATCGCCTCGACCGCGGAGTGGCCGACGTTCTTCACCGCGTCGAGGCCGAACCGGATCGCGTTCTCGGAGACGACGAAGCTGTGGTCGGAGGAGTTGACGTCCGGGGGCAGCACGTCGATCCCCATCTCCGCGCAGCGGTTGACGAAGAAGGGCACCTTGTCTTTGGTGTTCATCACCGAGGAGATCACCGCCGCCATGTACTCGGCCGGGTAGTTGGCCTTGAGGTAGGCGGTGCGGTAGGAGATCAACCCGTAGCAGGCGGCGTGAGACTTGTTGAACGAGTAGTCGGCCGCGGCTTCGTTCAGCTTCCAGAGGTCCTTGGCGACGTTTGGCGCGGTGTTCGATTCCGCCAGGCCCTGCATGAATTTGTCCTGCATCGTCGCCATCAGCTCGCGCTTCTTCTTGCCGATCGCCTTGCGCAGGTCGTCCGCCTCGGCACCCGTGAAGCCCGCCATCGAGCGCGAGATCTCCATCAACTGCTCCTGGTAGATGACGCAGCCGTGGGTCTCCTCGGTGATCGCGCGCAGGCGCGGATCGGGGTAGCGGACCGTCGAGGGGTCCTTCTTGCCCTTCGCGTAGGCGGGGATGTAGGCCATCGCGCCGGGCCGGTAGAGCGCGCCGAGCGCGACCAGGTCGGCGAATTCAGTCGGCCCGACCTTGCGCAGGGCGTCGCGCATGCCCTCCGACTCGAACTGGAAGACGCCGGTGGAGTCGCCCTTGGCGAGCATCGCGTAGGTCTCGGGGTCGTCGATCGGGATCTGCTCCATGTCGATCTTCTCGCCGCGCGAGCGCTCGATGATGTCGATCGCGTCCTCGATCACGTCGAGGTTGCGGAGGCCGAGGAAGTCCATCTTCAGCAGGCCGAGCTCCTCGATCGGTCCCATCGAGTACTGGGTGACGATCTTGTACTGGCGCTCCGCTTTTCCCGACCCGTTGCCGCTCCCGTTCGAGGCCGCCGGCGCGTTGCGGTCCTCGGCGAGCTGCAGCGGCACCACCTCCTGCAACGGGCGGTCGGAGATCACCACTGCGGCGGCGTGGATCGAGTTGTTGCGGATGATCCCCTCGAGGCCCTGGGCGACGTCGATCACCTTCTTCGCGTCCGGCTCGGCGTCGTAGGTCCTTTTCAGCTCCTGGCCGGGCTTCAGGCATTCCTCGAAGGAGGGGCTGCGGCCCATGATCGGCTCCGGGATCTGCTTCGCCAGCCGGTCGCCGGTCGCATAGTCGAAGCCGAGCACGCGGGCGGCGTCGCGGGTCGCCGCGCGCGGCGCCATCTTGCCGAAGGTGATGATCTGGGCGACCGATTCGCGGCCGTATTTGTCGGCGACGTAGCGGATCATCCGCTCGCGGCCGCGGACCGAGAAGTCGATGTCGATGTCCGGCATCGATTTGCGGCCGGGGTTGAGGAAGCGCTCGAAGATCAGGCCCTCGGCGAGGGGGTCGAGGTCGGTGATCTTGAGGATGTAGGAGACGAGCGAGCCGGCCGCCGAGCCGCGGCCCGGCCCCACGGCGACGCCGTTCTCCTTGGCGTAGCGGACGAAGTCCCAGACGATCAGGAAGTAGGAGGAGAAGCCCATCTCCTCGATCACCCCGAGCTCGAACTCGAGCCGCTCGACCGCCTCGGCGGGCGGCGGGTCGCCGTAGCGGGCGCGCAGCCCCTCGGCGGCGATCCGTCGCAGCATCGCCTCCGGCTCCTCGCCGTCGGCGGTCGGGTAGCGCGGCAGAAGCAGGCTGCCCAGCTCGATGTCGAGCGAGCAGCGCTCGGCGATCTCCAGGCTGGTCGGGACCGCGTCGGGCCACTCGGCGAAGGACTCCGCCATTTCCTCGGAGCTCTTGATGTAGAACTCGTTGGTGTCGAAGCTCATCTTCGGCAGCTGCAGCGTCGACTTGGTCTGCACGCAGAGCAGGGCCGCGTGGTTGTCGAAGTCCTCGCGCCGCAGGTAGTGGACGTCGGCGGTGCCGACCAGTGGCCGGCCCAGCTCGCGGGCGAAGCGCACGATCCCCTCGTTGGCCTTGTCCTGGTCGGCGATCCCGTTCTTCTGCACCTCGAAGTAGACCTGGTCGGGCCCGAAGGACTGGATCAGGTCGTCGAGGTGGGCGCGGGCGTCGTCGGCGCGCTCTTCGACCAGGCGGCGGCAGAAGCGCGACTGCAGGCAGCCGGTGAGGACGATCACGCCCTCGGCGTGCTGGGCCAGCAGCTCCATGTCGACGTTCGCCTTGCCGCGCGAGAAGCCTTCGAGGAAGCCGGCCGAGGTGAGCTTGACCAGGTTGGCGAAACCGGTGTCGTTCTCGGCCAGCAGGGTGAGGTGGTTGCGCTCGTAGCGCGTCTGCTCCCTGATCGCCCGGCGGTCGTCCACGAGGTAGGCCTCGAGCCCGACGATCGGTTTGATCCCGTGCTTCCGACATGCCTTGTAGAGGTCGACGGCGCCGTTCATCACCCCGTGGTCGGTCAGCCCCAGCGCCGGCTGTCCCAGCTCCGCCGCCCGCGCCGCCATCGCGTCGATCTTGCAGGCGCCGTCGAGCAGCGAGTACTCGCTATGGGCATGCAGATGTACGGCCGAACCGGTGCTCATGGGGTTGCCGATCATGGCAACCGGGTCCGACGGCAAGCGCGGGTCCCGTGAGGGTTTCGCGCAAGTTCCGGGACGATCGCGGGTGCTCCGGGAGGGGAGGTGCCAGAGCCCGCGGATGCCTCGGACTCGAAGCCGGCCGAGACTCCGCCAGCGGCGGCGGCCGAAAGCGGCATGCCGACAACTCGTCCCGCCGGTTCCCCCTCTCCCTCGGCCGGAGCGCGCTACACGCAGCCTCTCTGGCGGAGACGGTTTGAGCGCCGGGTACTGGGGGGTCAGCCGCAAACCCAGGCGCTCGGGCCCGAGTCCGCCCAGATTTCGGCGGCGATCCGGTCCTGTTCGGCTTTCGGGGCGTTCTGCGGTTCGCCATGGCCGCCGTACAGTTCCCAGGTCGACGGCAGGACCTGGTAGGCGCCGCCGGCGCCGCTCGAGGGGTTGACGGCGCTGTAGTTGCCGCCCGACTCGCACATCACGATGTAGGTGGGGATCGAGTAGGGGCCGCCGAGCCAGCGGCCGACTTCTTCTTCGGCTTCGGCCGCGCCGGCCGCCCGCGCTTCGGCGGCGCGCGCCGCCTGGACCTCCGCGACCCAGTTGCCGATCCTGGCCTTGAGGCCGGCCAGCGAGGCTTCGCGCTCGGCGCCGATCGACTGCAGGTGGGCCGCCGCCGCCCGCGCCGCTTCGCGCACGGAGGCGATCTGGGCGCGGGCCGCGGCGAGGCGTTCGTCGTAGGAGACCGCCCTGGCCTCGAGCGCGGCGACGCGCCGAGCCTCGCGATGGACCTCGTCGCGCACCTGCGCCACCCGGTCGGCGAGGGCGCTGTCGGATTCGGAGATCAGCCGCATGTATTCGGTCCGGGTGACCAGTTCCCGGTAGTCGCCCGAGCCGAGCACCACGTCGGCCGCGCTGGGGGAGCCGCTCTCGTAGATCGCCACCAGCCGCGCGGCGAGATCGTGGCGCGCGCGCCGCAGCCGCGCTTTCTCGACCGCCAGCCGGCGGCGGGTGCGGTGCACCCTGCGGCTCAGCCGGGCGGCGCGCTCGCGGCCTTCGGCGAGCAGGCCGGAGAGACGCCGCTCGCGCGCTTCCGCGGCGGCGGCTTCGCCTTCGGCGGCCAGCAGCCGTTCGTTCGTCTCGCGCAGCGCCGCGGAGATCGAGCCGGCTTCGCTGCGCGCCGTCGCCAGCTTCGCTTCCAGCTTGCCGGCGCTGGCCGCGCCGGCGCTGGGGGCGAGCGCCAGGACAACCAGGACGAGCCCGCAGAGGGTCGCAGCCAGGCAGCTCCCGGCGATCTTCTTTCCGATCCGAGCCGTGGCCAAGAGAAGGCTGAGGCTAGCGGACTTTGTTAGCGCTTCCTCACAAGTTGTCGATAATCCGCAAGGAAAGTTGCGAACGTCACTTTGCCGGCGAGAACAGCTCGACCACCAGCACCCCGGTGACGATCAGGCCGACCCCGCACCACCCGGGCCAGAGCAGTCGCTCGCGGAAGTAGACGGTTCCGACGATTGCGACGAGCGCGGTCCCGGCTCCGGCCCAGACCGCGTAGACGACGCCGACCTCGAGCGTGGCGACGGCCAGCCCGAGGCAGGCGAACGCCGCCAGGTAGAGGCAGGTCGCGACGATGCTGGGCCCGAGGCGCTGGAACCCGTCGGACAGCTTCAGCGAGGTGGTCGCCGCGACCTCCAGGCCGATCGCGACCACCACCAGCAGCCAGGCGCCGAGCATCAGCCCTCGGCCGTCCCCTCGGCGGCCGCCGAGTAGGCCTCGACCAGCACCACGCCGGCGACGATCAGGCAGATCCCGATCCAGGCCGGCCACTCGATCGCCTCGCCGAGGAAGAGGGCGCTGACGACAGCCACCAGCGCCGTCCCCACTCCCGCCCAGATCGCGTAGACGACGCCGACGCTCATCGACTTCAGGACCAGCGCCAGGAGGAGGAAGGCGCTGGCGTAGCCGACCACGACACCGATGCTGGGCGCCAGCTTGGTGAACCCGTCCGCGAGCTTGAGGCAGGTCGTGCCGCCGACCTCGGAAACGATCGCGGCCGCCAGCAGCACCCACCCCTTCGCCGGGGCGGGGATCGGATCAGCCCTCGCGGACGTTGCGGCTGGCAAAGACGACGGCGACGCCGACGCTGACCGCGGCGACGCCGATCCCGATCCGGATCTCACGGCGGTAGCGGCGGCGCAGGTAGCGGAAGGCGAAGCGGACCATGGCTTCGCCGAGCGAGTCGTACATCAACCCTCCTCCCCGCGCTCGCGGATCCGGTGCGCCATCCGCGACTGCAGCGACCAGAGCTCGATGAAGCCGGGTGAGGCGTTCTGGTCGAAGAGGCCGCCGGACTCGGCGAAGGTCGCGAGCTGGGCGTCGTAGACGGCGTTGGGCGAGGAGCGGGTGACGACCCGGACGCTCCCTTTGTAAAGACGCAGGCCGATCTCGCCGGTGACCTGGGCGTTGACCGCCGCCATGTAGGCGTCGAGGTCGCTGCGCAGCGGCTCCCACCAGAGGCCGGCGTAGACGAGGTAGCCCCACTTCTGGTCCATCGCCGGCTTGAACTGGTTCTGGTGGATCGTGCCGACCAGTCGCTCCAGCTCATCGTGCGCGGTGAGGACGATCGCCGCGGCGGGAACCTCGTAGATGTCGCGGACCTTGAGGCCGACGATCCGGTCCTCGATGTGGTCGACGATCCCGACCCCGTGGCGGCAACCGACCTCCGCCACCCGTTCGAGCAGCTCGACCAGGCCCAGCCGCTCGGCGTTCAGCGAGACGGGCAGGCCGGCCTCGAAGCCGACGGTGACCGTCTCGGCCTCGTCGGGGGCCAGCTCGGGCCGGGTGACGAGCTGGAAGACGTCGTCGTCGGGGGCGTGGTCGAGGTCCTCGATCCAGCGGCCCTCCGAGGAGCGGCCCCAGAGGTTGTCGTCGATCGAGTAGGGGGCGACCTCGGTGCCGCCCTTGACCGGGATTCCGTTCTCGCGTGCGTAGGCGATCTCCTCCTCGCGGCCCATCGCCCAGGAGCGGACCGGGGCGATCGTCTTCAGCTCCGGCGCCAGGGTGGCGACGGTGGCCTCGATCCGGACCTGGTCGTTGCCCTTGCCGGTGCAGCCGTGGGCGATCGTGTCGCACCCTGACTCGCGCGCCTGTTCGACCGCGAGCTGGGCGATCAGCGGCCGCCCGAGGGCGGTGAAGAGCGGGTAGCCGTTGCCGTAGACGGCGTTGGCGCGGATCGCCGGGGCGAGGAAGTCGGCGGCGAAGCGCTCGCGCGCGTCGACCACGTGGCACTCCACCGCGCCCAGCTGCAGGGCCTTGGCCTCGATCACCCCGTAGTCCTCGCCGGGCTGGCCGAGGTTGACCGTGAGGCAGACGACCTCGGCCTCGTAGTGGTCCTGGATCCACTTCAGCATCACGCTGGTGTCGAGGCCGCCCGAATAGAGCAGCAGCACGCGATCGACCGTCGCCGGGTCGGCCTCGTAGCTGGCGGTGGGCTGGGGGGCGCTCACTGGGGCCGCAAGTCTCGCACGACGGACGCCCTCAGGGGACTTCGATGCCGCCGCTGCCTTCTTCTTCGGTCGGCGTGGTGGGCGTCGTCGTCGATTCGGTCGTCGTCGGCGTCGTCGGCGTCGTGGTGGTGCCTTCGGTCGTCGTCGTGCTGGTCGAGCCGGTCGTCGTCGTCGTTGGCGTCGTCGTCGCGGTCGTCGGCGTCGTGGTGGTGGTCAGGCTCGATTCCGCGGTCGTGGAGCTGGAACCGCCGCTGCCGTTGCCGGCGATCACGACGATCGCGACCACCAGGCCGATGATCACCGCGATCAGGCCGGCGATCAGCAGCCGCACGTTGCCGTGCGGGCGACCGCCGTCGTGGTCGGGCTCGGGGCGCATCATTCGGGTCGGGTCCTCGTGCATCGGGTGGTCTAGCCCTCCGGTCCAAGTATGGCGTCCAGGATCGCAGCAGTGTCCTCGATCTCGAACCCGCTTCGCAGTCTCGCCTCGATCTCCTCGCGCCCGGCACCCGAGACAGCCATCTGCGTCGCCAGCAGGCGGGCGCCGGCGGCGCTGCCGTGGGCGCCCGCGGCCCCCCTGTCCGCGGCGGGTGGCTCGGCGGCGCGCAGGCCCGTCCCCCCGGGGCGCGGCTCGGCGACCGGGGCGACGGCGCTGAGGTGGGACCCGCGCGCGGCGTGCGGGCGACGCGGCTCGGAGTCGAGCAGGCGGCGCGCCTCCTCCAGCGAGCCGAGCAGCGACTCGGACTGCCGGCGGATCGACTCGGCCCCCGCGATCAGCGAGTCGGTCAGCTCGGACAGCGAGGAGAGCCGCTCGGCGACCAGGCGATCGGCCTCGACCCGGGCCTCGGAGAGGTAGCGGCGCGCTTCGGCTTCGGCGTCGTCGATCACCGACGCGGCGGCACGCTCGGCCGCCTCGACGATCTCGCCGAGCCGCTCCGCCGCGCTCTTCTCGAGCGGGCGCGGGTCTGCCGGGTCCTTGCGCCTCAAGAGTCGGACAACCCTAGAAGCGATTCCCCGATCAGTCCAACCGCTTCGGAGACCTGAGCGGAATCGACCACCAGCGGCGGCAGCAGGCGCAGGGTCGACGGCGCCGGGACGTTGACGACGAGACCGCGCTCGAGCAGGTCGGCGCCGACCGCGGCGGCGTCGATCCCCTGCTCGAGGCCGACGCCGAGCATCAGGCCGCGGCCGCGCACCTCGCGGACGCCGTCGAGCGCGACCAGGGCCTCGCTCAGCCCCCGCCCGAGCTCGCGCACCCGGCGCAGCAGCGCCGGGTCGTCGACGAGGTCGAAGACCGCGAGAGCGGCCGAGGTGGCGATCGGGCCGCCGGCGAAGGTCGAGCCGTGGTCGCCCGGCTCCAGCACGTTTTCGGCGGCGGGGCCGGTCACGCAGGCGCCGATCGGGACGCCGCCGCCGAGCGCCTTGGCGCTGGTGAGGACGTCCGGGCGCACCGGCGTCTGCTGGTAGGCCCAGAGCGAGCCGGTGCGGCCCATCCCGGTCTGGATCTCGTCGAGGATCAGCAGCGCGCCTGCCTCGTCGCAGGCCCGGCGGGCGGCGAGCAGCGCCTCGTCCGGGATCGGATACACGCCCGCCTCGCCCTGGATCGGCTCGATCAGGACGGCGGCGGTGCGCTCTCCCACCGCCTCGCGCAGCGCCGCCGCGTCGCCGCGGGGCACCGAGCGGAAGCCGGGCAGCATCGGCCCCAGCGCCTCGTTGCGGGCCATCGCCGGGGTCGCGGCGAGGGCGCCGTAGGTGCGGCCGTGGAAGTCCCCCTCGAAGCTGACGATCTCCGGCTCGGCGATCCCCCGCCCGTGGGCGTGCTTGCGGGCGATCTTGATCGCGCACTCGTTCGCCTCGGTTCCGGAGTTGGCGAAGAACACGCGGCCCCCGAGGCTCGAATCCGAGATGCGCTGCGCCAGGCGTGCCATCGGCTCGGTGTAGAAGAGGTTGGAGACGTGCATCAACCTGCCGGCCTGCTCCTGCACCGCGGCGACGACGTCCGGGTGACAGTGGCCGACCGAGCAGACCGAGATCCCGGTGAGGAAGTCGAGGTAGCGCTTGCCGTCGGCGTCCCACAGCAGCGTGCCCTGACCGCGGACGAAGTCGACGGGGGCACGCTTGTAGGTGCGCATCAGGTAGCGCTCCTCCAGGTCCTGGACCTCTGCGAGGTTCATGGTCGCCCCCCGTGGCGCCGGTTTGCAGGTGCCAGGCTCATGGCGTCACCATCGTGCCGATGCCGGCGTCGGTGAACAGCTCCAGCAGCAGGCTGTGTGGCTTGCGGCCGTCGATGATGTGGGCCGACTGGGCGCCGCCGCGGATCGCGTCGACGCAGGCCTGCAGCTTCGGCCGCATGCCGCCCTCGATCGACTCCAGGCTGGCCTCGACCTCCTCGACCGTGGCGCGCGAGATCAGCGACTCCTCGTCGCCCGGGTCGGCGAGCCAGCCCTCGACGTCGGTGAGGAAGATCGCCTTGTGGGCGCCGAGCGCGGCGGCGACCTTGCCCGCCGCCTCGTCGGCGTTGACGTTGTAGGACTGACCGTCGCGGTTGGAGGCCGAGGAGGCGACGACCGGGATGTAGTCGGCGGCGATGTGGTTGAGGACGTCGACCTCGACCCAGTCGATCGAGCCGACGAAGCCGACGTGCTCGGAGTTGGCCACCGGCGAGACCTTGAACAGGGCCCCGTCCTCGCCGGAGAGGCCGACCGCCGGCTGGCCGTGGCGGTTCAGCCGCTGCACGATTTCCGAGTTGAGCTTGCCGACCAGGACCATCTTCGCCACCTCGACCGTCTCCGCGTCGGAGACCCGCAGCCCCTCGTGGAAGCGCACCTCGAGGTCGAGCCGCTCCATGTAGCGGGTGATCTCCGGGCCGCCGCCGTGGACGATCACCGGGTTGAGGCCGACGTACTTGAGCAGGACGACGTCGGCGGCGAAGGCCTCGCGCAGTGAGTCGTCGAGCATCGCCGCGCCGCCGTACTTGATCACCACCGTGCGGCCGTGGAACTCGCGGATATAGGGAAGCGCCTCCAGCAGCGTCTCGACGCTGGTGCCCGCCACCCTCGACTGCGGTGCCCGTTCGCTCATCCGCCTCTCCTCACGTCGTGTACTCCGCGTTGATCCGCACGTACTCGTAGCCGAGGTCGGAGAACCAGACGTGGGCCGAGTGCTCGCCGCGACCGAGCCGCAGCCCGATCTCGGCCTCGGGCGTCTCGGCGCCCAGCTCGGCGGCGTCGATCGAGTCGGCCCCGATCTCTTCCAGGTCCTCGCCGGCCAGCGCCGCCCCTGCCGCCTGGGCGATCCGGCCCCAGTTGGGGTCGCGGCCGAACAACGCCGTCTTCACCAGTGGCGAGTTGGCGACCGCGCGGGCGACCCGCTCGGCCTCGGCGGCGCTCGCCGCCCCCTCGACGCCGACCCGGCAGACCCTGACCGCGCCCTCGCCGTCGCGGACGATCTCGATCGCCAGCTGAGTCAGGACCGCCCGCAGAAGGCCCTCGGGCAACGGTTTCCCCGAGGCGCCCGTCGCCTGCAGCAGCACCGTGTCGCTGGTGCTCATCTGGCCGTCGACGGTGATCCGGTTGAAGGAGGCGTCGACGGCCTCGCGCAGGACGGCGTCGGGGCCCTCGACGACGGCGTCGGTTTGGACGAAGCAGAGCATCGTCGCCATGTTCGGCTCGATCATCCCCGCCCCCTTCGCCTGGGCCGAGATGGTGACGCCGCCGGCGCGCAGGGTGCAGCGCTTCGGCCAGCGGTCGGTGGTCAGGATCGCGTCGGAGAAAGCACCGCCGCCGTCGGCGGAGAGTTGGGTCGAGGCGACGGCGATGCCGCCCAGGACCGCCTCGACCGGCAGCGGCACGCCGATCGTGCCGGTCTCGGCGACGGCGACCAGCTCGGGGGCGATCCCCAGCTGCGCGCCCGTTTCCTCGCACATCGCCCAGGCGTCGGCGAAGCCCTGCTCGCCGGTCTCGGCGTTGGCGTTGCCGGAGTTGACGACGGCGGCGCGCACGCGGTCGCGCTGGAGGCGCTGCCGGCAGACACGGATCGGCGCCGCGGCAGAGGCGTTGCGGGTCAGGACCAGGGCCGAGGAGACCTCCTCGGCGTCGCAGACGAGCACGCCGACGTCGGTGCGACCGCCGCTCTTGAGGCCGCAGTGGGCGCCGGCGGCGCGGAAACCGGGCGCCAGGACGTTCGCGTCCAGCTGCTCGACGCCCTGCGGCGCTTCGACCCACCGGGACCTGAAGAAGGGCTCGCTCACCTCAGCCCCTCCGTCTCGTCCAGGCCCAGCATCAGGTTGAGGTTCTGCACGCCCTGGCTGGAGGCGCCCTTCCAGATGTTGTCGATCGCCGAGAAGGCCATCACCTTGCCCCGCTCCTCGACGGTGACGTAGACGTGGCACTCGTTGGTGTCGCGCAGGCTGCGCAGGTCCGGCGGGCGGTCGAGGACCTTGACGAACGGCTCGCCCGCGTAGCGCTCGCGGTAGAGCGCCTGAACCGCCTCCTTCGAGGTCGGCTCGGCGAGCTGGGCGAAGCAGGTCGCCAGCTCGCCCTGGTCGAGCGGCAGCAGGTGCGGGACGAAGGTGACCGGCGCCGGGCTGCCGAGCGCCGCCAGCTCCTGTTCGATCTCGGGCCGGTGGCGGTGGCCCTCGGTCTTGTAGGGGAAGGCGTTCTCGGTCATCGCGCTGAAGTGGACGGTGTCGTCGCTGCTGCGGCCGTAGCCCGAGGTGCCCTGCATGGCGCTGATCGCGACGTCGGCGAGCAGGCCCTTCTCGGCCAGCGGGGCGAGCCCGAGGACGCTGGCGGTCGGGTAGCAGCCCGGCGTCGCCACCAGCTTCGCCTCGCGCAGCTCGTCGCGGTACATCTCGCTCAGCCCGTAGGTGCCGGCGCCGAAGAGGTCGGGAGCGCCGTGCTCGCCGTACCAGCGCTCGTACGTGTCCATGTCGCGCAGCCGGAAGTCGGCCGAGAGGTCGACGACGAGGACCCCGGCCGCCCGCAGCGCCGCCACGGTGGGCGCTGCCGCCCCGTGCGGATAGGCGACGATCGCGGCGTCGATGCCGTCGAGTCGGTCGAGGTCGACCTCGGTCAGCTCGACCGGCACCCGGTAGCGCCGGTAGAGCGCGTCCAGTCGGGTGCCCGCGTCGCTGCGCGAGGTCGCCGCGACCAGCTTCAGCCGCGGGTGGTCCCAGACGATCTGCGCCGCCAGGGCGCCGGTGAACCCGGAGGCGCCGGCGACCAGGACCCGCGCCGCGGGCTCACCGCTCAGCGGTTGGGCGTCGATCTCATTCACGCAGCGTCCCTCCGATCTTCTCGAGCTCGGCCTCGATCGCCTCGCGCAGCCCGGCGACCTCCTCGTCGGTGAGGGTGCGGTCCGGGGCGCGGAACTCGAGCCCGAGCGCCAGGCTCTTGCGTCCCTCGCCCAGCTGCTCGCCCTCGAAGAGGTCGAAGACCTCGGCCGCGCGCAGCAACTCGCCGCCGCCGGCGATCACCGCCTCGCGGACGTCGCTCGCGGCGACCTCGACCGGCAGCACCACCGCCAGGTCCCGGTAGACCGCGGGGAAGGTGGTGACGTCCTCGTAGGACTCGATCCCGGCCCCGGCGGCGGCCAGCAGCGGTGCCGCTTCGAGTTCGAAGCCGACCGCAGCCTCGATGTCCCAGGCCCGGCAGACCAGCGGGTGAACCTCGCCGATCCAGCCCGCCGGCGCGCCGGCGACCGAGACCGCCGCCGAGCGCCCCGGGTGCAGGAACGGCTCCGCCGCGGCCTCGAAGCCCAGCTCGGCCCCAAGCTGGGCGGCGAGCGCCTCGGCGACGCCCTTGAGCACGAAGAAGTCGGCAGGCGCGGCCTCGCCGCGCCACGAGCGGCCGAGCAGCGGCCCCACCGCAAGCGCCCCGAACCGGTGCGGCTCCGTCACCGGCGCCGGCCTGCGCCCCCGGAACTCCCCACCCAGCGGGCCGACGGCCCGGTTTCGGGACGTGGGGTCACCTTTTCGTCCCGTCGGCGGGTGGTTGAGGTAGGTGGCGCCGGCCTCGAAGATGGCGACGCGGTCGCTGCCGCGGGCGAGGTTGCGAGAGGCGACGTCGAGCAGGGATCCGAGCAGGGTCGTGCGCATCGCCGACTGGTCCTCGGAGAGGGGGTTGGAGAGGACGACGGGGTTGGCGCGCGGGTCGTCGTCGGGGATCCGCAGCCGGCCCGGCTCGCCGGGGTCGGTGAAGCTCCAGCCGACAACCTGGTCGAGGCCGAGGTCGCGGAGGCCGTCCTCGGCGCGCCGGCGCAGCCGCTGCTCCCGGCTGAGCCGGCCGACCCGGCCGGCGACCGCGGGCAGCGTCGTCGGCAGGTGCTCGTCGATGCCGTGGACGCGGGCGACCTCCTCGATCAGGTCGATCTCGCGGGTGACGTCGTAGTGGCGGTCGGGCGGCACCGTCACCTCGAGGTCCTCGCCGTCGCGCTCGACGTCGAAGCCGAGCCGCTCCAGGTAGGCGGCCTGCTCGGCCTGGGAGACCTCCATCCCCAGCAGGCCGCGCACGCGCGCTGCGCGCAGCCGGATCCGGTGCTCCGGGGGCGGCGCGGCGGCGACGTCGATCGTCCCCGGCGCCAGCCTGGCGCCGCAGAGGTCGACCATCAGCCGCGAGGCGATCCGCTGCGCCCGCATGCAGAGATCCGGGTGCAGCTGCTTCTCGAAGCGCGACGAGGCCTCCGAGCGCAGCCCCAGCAGGCGCGAGGTGCGGAGGATGTTGGTCCCGTCCCAGTTCGCGACCTCGAGCAGGACCCGGGTGGTCTCGTCGGAGACCTCGGAGACCTGGCCGCCCATGATCCCGGCGATGCCGGTGGGGCCGTCGGCGTCGCAGACGAGGACCGTCTCGGCGTCGAGGGTGCGCTCGACGTCGTCGAGCGTGGTCATCCTCTCGCCGTCTGCCGCGGCGCGCACGGTGAGGGCGCCGCCAGGGACCTTGTCGAGGTCGAAGGCGTGCAGCGGCTGGGCGGTCAGCAGCATCACGTAGTTGGTGATGTCGACGACGTTGTTGATCGGCCGCTGGCCGGCTGCCGAGAGCCGTGCCTGCAGCCACAGGGGCGAGGGGCCGATCTTTACCTCGGTGAAGACGCGGGCGGTGAAGCGCGGACACAGCTCCGGCACCTCGACGGTCACCGAGGCGTAGTCGCCGACCTCGCCCTCCGCCTCGGCCGGTGCGTCGTCGGCCCACGGGTCCGGCGCCAGCGCCGCCGCGGTGATCGCGTGGACCTCGCGGGCGATGCCGTGGATGCCGAAGCAGTCGACCCGGTTCGGGGTCACCTCGATCTCCAGCACCGGCTCGCTCACCGGCAGCGCCTCGGTCAGCGGCGCCCCGGCGGCGAAGGAGTCGTCGAGGACGAGGGTGCCGTCGTGGTCCTCGCCGATCTCGAGCTCGTCGGCGGCGAGGATCATCCCTTCCGAGGCGACCCCGCGCAGCTTCGCCTTGCGCAGCTTCTCGCCGCCCGGCATCCGCGCCCCGGGCAGAGCGACGGCGACGGTCTGCCCGGCGGCGACGTTGGGGGCGCCGCAGACGATCGTCCGCTCGCCGTCGCCGGTGTCGACGCTGCAGACCCGCAGCCGGTCGGCGTCGGGGTGCTGCTCGGCGCTCAGGACCTTGCCGACGACGAAGTTCTCGGCGCTCGGCGGGCCGGACACGGTGACCCGCTCGACCTCGGTCCCGGTCATCACCAGCCGGTCGGCCAACGCCTCCGGCGAGACGCCGGGATCGCAGTACTCGCGCAGCCAGCTGTACGGGACCCTCATGCCCCCCTCCCCACCGACAGGATCGTCATGAGAACTGCTCCAGCATCCGCACGTCGTTGTCGAAGAAGCGGCGCAGGTCGGGGACGCCGTGGCGCAGCATCGCCACCCGCTCGACCCCGAGGCCGAAGGCGAAGCCCTGCACCCGCTCGGGGTCGTAGCCGTTGTCCTCGACGAAGCCGAGCACGTTGGGGTCGACCATCCCGGCGCCGAGGATCTCGATCCAGCCCTGGCCCTTGCAGAGGTTGCAGCGCCCGCCGCCCGGGAGCGAGCCGGTGCCCGAGCACTGGAAGCAGGAGACGTCGACCTCGACGCTGGGCTCGGTGAAGGGGAAGAAGTGCGGCCGCAGGCGCACCTCGCGCTCCTCGCCGAAGATCGCCCGGCACATCGCCAGCAGCGTCCCCTGCAGGTCGGCGAGGGTGATCCCCTCGGCGATCGCCAGCCCCTCCATCTGGTGGAACATCGGGCTGTGGGTGGCGTCGGAGTCGCGCCGGTAGACCTTGCCGGGGACGACGACGAAGATCGGCGGTTCCTGCGTCTCCATCGCCCGCACCTGCATCGGCGAGGTGTGGGTGCGCAGCAGCACCTCCGGGTGCGACTGCACGTAGAAGGTGTCCTGGAGCATCCGCGCCGGGTGGCCGGGCGGGTGGTTGAGAGCGGTGAAGTTGTAGTAGTCGTGCTCGATCTCCGGCCCCTCGGCGACTTCGTAGCCGAGCCCGACCATCACGTCCTCGATCAGCCGCGTGGTGCGGGCGATCAGGTGGATGTGGCCGACCGGCCGCGGCGGCGCCCCCGGCAGGGTGACATCGACCCGGTCGACGACCAGCCGCTGCTCCAGCTCGGCGGCGTCGAGGCGCTCGGCGCTCGCCTCCAGCAGCGCCTCCAGCTCCTTGCGCACCTTGTTGGCGGCGCCGCCGACCTTCCCCCGTTCCTCCGGGGCCAGATCGGCGATCCCGCGCAGGATCGTCGTCAGCTCCGCTTTGCGGCCGAGGTAGCGGACCCGCAGCTCCTCCAGCTCGGGGCTGGAAGCGGCCGCCTCGATCGACGAGGAGGCCTCGCCCCTGATCTCCTCGATCCGCTCAAGCATCGGGCTGGGGCTCCTGCATGGCGAGCGACGATATCCGCTCGCAGCCTATGGCCGCAGCGGCGGCGACGTTGAGGGACTCTGCGCCGCCGGGGCACAGGGGGATCGTGGCCCGCGCGCCGCACTCGGCGAGCACCTCCTCGGGCAGCCCCTCGCGCTCGGCGCCGAGGCAGAGCGTGGCCGCTCCGACCAGCGCCTCCAGCCCCTCGCCGTCGTGGGCGACGAGGGCGACCCGCGGCGCCGGCGTCTCCCCCACCCCGGCCCGCGCCGGCGGCCGGGCGAAGATCGACCCCATGCTGGCCCGCACCGCCTTCGGCGAGAACGGATCCGCGCACCCGGGCCCGACGGCGACGGCGCCGTCGAGCAGCGCGTGGGCGCTGCGGACGATCGTGCCGACGTTGCCCGGGTCGCCGACGCCGTGCAGGTAGACGCAGCGCGAGCCCGGCGCCGCGGCCCAGCGCAGCGGCCAGACGGCGAGCGCACGCGTCCCGGAGCCGAGCGCGGAGACCTCCGCGAGCAGGTCCGCCTCGACCTCCTCGCCGCCGAGACCGGCGCCGGCCGCGGTCAGCAGGAAGCGCGGCTCGGCGCCCGCCGCCAGGCCGGCGTCGACCAGGTCCTCGCCCTCGGTCGCGAACAGCTGCTCGCGCTCGCGGTGCTTGCGCTCGCGCAGCTTGCGGACCAGCTTCAGCTTCTCGTTGTGGGGGCTGGTGATCATCGTTGCGGTCGAGTCAGGTCTGCGGCTGTCTCTTCTGGTCGGCGGTTTCTTCTCCTGGGCGCTGCGGGCAATAAAAAAGCGGGCCGAAATTCGGCCCGCCCGGGAGAGTGGAGTGTGGGTGTGCCGTCAGACGGCCGCACCCTCCCGGGCTAGCTCCACGAATCGGCGGAAGGCCTCGCGATCGGTGACGGCGATCTCGGCCAGCATCTTGCGGTTCACCTTGACTTCGGCCTTGTTGAGGCCGTTGATCAGTTCGGAGTAGCTCATCCCCTCCAGGCGCGCGGCGGCGTTGATCCTGGTGATCCAGAGCCGGCGGAAGGTCCGCTTTTTGTTGCGCCGGTCGCGGTAGGCGTACATCCCCGACCGCTGCACCTGCTCTTTGGCGAAGCGGTAGGAGGAGTGCTTGCGACCGAAGTAGCCCTTGGCTTCCTTCAGCACCTTGCGGCGCTTCTTGCGCGCGTGGACGGAGCGCTTGACCCGGCTCACTTGCCGCCTCCGAGTAGCTTGCGAACGGTCGGCGCGTCGTTCGGGGAGATCTCAGCCGGCCGGCCCATGGCCCGCTTGCGCTTCGGCGACTTCTTCTCCAGGATGTGGCTGGAGAAGGCGTGCCGGCCACGCAGCTTGCCCTTGGCGGTCTTGCGAAAGCGCTTCTTGGCGCCGGAATGCGTTTTCATCTTCGGCATCGCGGTCGCTATTGAAGCAGACCGGCGGCCCCACCCGACCTGTCGGTGCCCGTCCCGACAGCGCGAGGATGGTTTCTGTCAGGCCCGCAGGTACTCTGGCGCCGCGATGCGGATCCTCTACGTGGTCGGGACGCGGCCCAATTTCGTCAAGACGGCGCCGGTGATAGCCGCCCTGCGCGAGCGCCTTCCGGCCGGCCGCCACGCGATCGTCCACACCGGCCAGCACTACGACCGGCTGATGTCGGAGGTCTTCCTCGAGGAGCTCGGCGTCCCCGCCCCCGACCACATGCTCGAGGTCGGCTCCGGCACCCACGCGGCGCAGACCGCGCGCACGATGGAGCGCCTGGAGCCCGTCCTGCTGGAGGAGCGGCCGGACCTGGTGATCGTCCCCGGCGACGTCAACTCGACCCTGGCGGCGGCGCTGACCGCGGTGAAGATGGGAATCCCGGTGGCCCACGTCGAGTCGGGTCTGCGCAGCTTCGACCTGACGATGCCCGAGGAGGTGAACCGGATCGTCGCCGACCGCTTCGCCGAGTGGCTCTTCATGCACAGCTCCGAGGCGGTCGAGAACCTGCGGGCCGAAGGGATCCCCGACGAGCGCATGCACCTCGTCGGAAACACGATGATCGACACCCTGGTGGCGCTGGAGGGGCGCTTCCGCGCGGCCGGGACCGCCGCCCGGCTCGGTGTCGAGCCCGGCTCCTTCGCCCTCGTCACCCTCCACCGCCCCGCCCTCGTCGACGGGCCGCTGCTGCCCGAGACGGTGGCGCGGCTGGCGGCGTTGGCGGCGGAGATGCCGGTCGTCTTCCCGGTCCACCCGCGGACGCGGAAGATGATGGAGAGCGTCGAGTCGGACCACCCCGGCCTCTCGCTGGTCGAGCCGCTCGGCTACCTCGACTTCCTCTCGCTGCTCGCCGACGCCGGCGCCGTGCTCACCGACTCGGGCGGGATCCAGGAGGAGACGACCTACCTCGGCGTCCCCTGCTTCACCCTGCGCGACAACACCGAGCGTCCGGTGACGGTCCGCGCCGGCACCAACACGCTGCTGGGCCTCGACCCCGCGGCGATCGCCGGCATCCCCGCCGCCCTCGCCGAGCGTGGGGCGCCGCCCGCGGAGCCGCCGCCCCTCTGGGACGGCCACGCTGCCGAGCGGATCGCCGACCTGCTGGTCGGGTAACGCGCCTCCGACTGCGGCCCCACCGGGGTGGGGCGAGCTCCGGTAGCGCTCAGGCCTCGGCTGCGGCGCCGTCGCCGTCGCCGTCGGCCGCGGTGTCCTCGAGCTTGTCGACCTCTTTGCTCGGGGCCAGCAGCATGCTCATGTTGCGGCCTTCCTGCAATGGGGCGGACTCGATCACGGCGATCCCGCCGAGGTCCTCGAAGAGCTTCTGCAGCAGCGCCCGGCCGCGCTCGGGATGAGCCTGCTCGCGGCCGCGGAACATGATCGTGACCTTGACCTTGTCGTGGTGCTTGAGGAAGCGCTCGACGTGGCCCTTCTTGGTCTCGTAGTCGTGCGTGGCGATCTTCGGCCGCAGCTTGATTTCGCGGATGTTGACCTGCTGCTGGTGCTTGCGGGCCTGCTTCTGCTTCTGCTCCTGCTCGTACTTGTACTTCGAGTAGTCGAGCAGGCGGGTCACCGGCGGCTTCGAGCCGGGGGCGACCTCGACCAGGTCCAGGTCGGCCTCCTGGGCACGCTTCAGGGCATCGCCGATCTCGACGATGCCGAGCTGCTCGCCCTCGGCGCCGATCAGGCGCACCTGGGGGACGCGGATCCTCTCGTTGATCCTCGTCGTGTCGCGCTCTGGTGGGCGCCGATCGAACCTGCGCGGAACCGGCACTATCGAGTGGTGCGGTGGAGCTTCAAGAGGACGAGAGATCGAGACGCGGGCACGAGGCGCTCAGCGGCGGTGATGAGTTTGCGTACCGGCAGTCAAGTGGTGCGGAGTATAGAGGGACTGGCCGGCCTCGCAAGTCCGACCCTCACTCGCCCCCGGTCTCGGACCGGACGCGGGTGGCGAAATCGGCCAGCGGCATCGCCCCCAGATCGCCGTCGGAATGGGAGCGCACGGCGACGGCGCCGGTCTCCGACTCGCGGTCGCCGACCACCAGCATGTAGGGGTAACGGCCGACGGTCGAGGCGTCGCGGATCTTCCTGCCGACCGACTCCGAGCGGTCGTCGAGGGCGACGCGGACGCCGGCTTCGCGCAGCTCCTCGGTCGCTCGGGCCCCGTAGGCGTTGTGGCGGTCGGAGATCGGCAGGACGATCGCCTGCACCGGCGCCAGCCAGACCGGGAAGCGGCCGGCGTAGTGCTCGATCAGGATCCCGGCGAAGCGCTCCATCGAGCCCAGCAGGGCGCGGTGGATCATCACCGGGCGGTGGGCGGAGTCGTCGGCGCCGGTGTAGTAGAGGTCGAAGCGCTCGGGCATCTGGAAGTCGAGCTGGCAGGTGCCGCACTGCCACGAGCGGCCGAGCGCGTCGGTGACGTGGAAGTCGATCTTGGGGCCGTAGAAGGCGCCGTCGCCGGGATTGAGCACGTACTCGCGCCCCTGGCTGTCGAGCGCCTCGGCAAGCGCCGCCTCGGCCTTGCGCCACTGCTCCTCGCTCCCCATCGACTTCTCCGGCCGGGTCGACAGCTCGACGTGGACGTCGTCGAAGCCGAAGCGCCCGTAGAGCTCGTCGATCGCCTCGCAGATCGAGCCGACCTCGGCGCCGATCTGGTCCTCGGTGCAGTAGACGTGGGCGTCGTCCTGGGTGAAGGCGCGGACGCGCAGGAGGCCGTGCAGGACGCCCTCGCGCTCGTTGCGCGAGACCCGGCCGAACTCGGCCAGGCGCAGCGGCAGCTCGCGGTAGGAGTGGCGGTCGGCACCGTAGACGAGGCAGGCGCCCGGGCAGTTCATCGGCCGCAGCGCATAGCGACGGTCGTCGTCCTCCATGAAGTACATCTCGTCCTTGTAGTTGTCCCAGTGCCCGGAGCGGTGCCAGAGGCCCTCGTCGAGGACGTGCGGCGTGGCGATCTCCTGGTAGCCGCGCTTGCGCAGCTGCTCGCGGACCTCGGCTTCGATCAGGTGGAGGAGAGTGGTCCCGTTGGGCAGCCAGAACGGCATCCCGGGCGCCTCCTTGCGCAGCATGAAGAGGCCGAGCTGGGGCCCGAGGCGTCGGTGGTCGCGCGCCTTGGCTTCCTCGATCCGCTGCAGGTGCTGCTCGAGTTCCTTCTTCGAGAAGAAGGCGGTGCCGTAGATCCGGGTCAGGCTCTCGCGGTTCTCGTCGCCGCGCCAGTAGGCGCCGGCGACCGAGCTCAGCCTGATCGCCCTGATGCGGCCGGTCGAGGGGCCGTGCGGGCCGCGGCAGAGGTCCTCGAAGGGACCGTTGCGGTACAGCGAGACGGTCTCCACGCCTTCGTCGCGGACGAGGTCCTCGATCAGCTCGACCTTGTAGCCCTGGTCCTGGGCGCGGAACACCTCGAGCGCCTCGGCGACGGGCACGTCGCGGCGGCCGAACTCCTCGTCGGCGGCGATGTGCTCGAGCATCGCCTGCTCGATCTTCGGCAGGTCGTCTTCGGTGATCCTTGTATCGGGCGGGAACTCGAAGTCGTAGTAGAAGCCGGACTCGATCGGCGGGCCGATCGTCACCTTGGTCCCCGGGTAGAGCTCCATCACCGCCTCGGCCATCACGTGGGCGGCGTCGTGGCGGATCAGCTCCAGCGCCTCGGGGTCGCGGTCGGTGAGGATCGCCACCTCCGCCCCGCCCTCCGGCAGCGGCGCGGCGAGGTCGCACAGCTCGCCGTCCACCCTGATCGCCAGGGCCGCCTTGGCGAGCCCGGGGCCGATCGCGGCGGCGGCGTCCGCCCCGGTGGCGCCGGGCAAGAGCTCCAACGGCTTGCCGTCCGGCAGCGTTACGACGATCTTCTCGGTCGCGGCCTCCATCCGAGGTCATGGTATCCGGGGAGCGGGGAGCGCTCGCACCACACTCCCGTTCCGCTGTTCTTTAGCAGGGGATAGCGCCGAAAAGGAACAGCGGAACGGGGGGTGGGTCAGCGGGCGGGACCCTGCCGCGCCTGGCGAACGGCGATCAGCGGGCAGGGGCTGTGGGGGGCGACGCGGCCAGTCGCCTCCCAGAGGATGTAGGGGGAGACGACGCGGCGCAGCTCGAATCCCGGGAATGGGGCGCTGGCGGTGGTCGCTCCGCCCCGGCCGACCTCGGTGCCCTTGGTGACGACGAAGCGGACACCGTTCGGCGGCGCGCTGCCCGCTTCGGATTCGGCGGCGATGCAAACCCGACCGCCGCGCATTTCCCAGGCGAGGAACGGGCTGCCGTGCTGGTCGGCGAGCAGTTCGTCGGGAGCGAGGACGAGGGTCGGGCCTTCGCCGACGATCCCGCGGAGGTCGCTGAAGGCGGTCGAGTAGCTCGTCGGCCCGACCGGAGCGTTGGCTAGAGCGAGCAGCGAGCAGCCGCCGGCCGCGGCAGCGAAAAGGGCGAGGGCCGCGGCTTCGAGGCGAGGTGTGGCGAGTTTGTTCGACCCCCCCGAACGAAGTCGCCACGGCAGGAGGATGGTGAGGGCGACGAGGGGCGAGGCGATCTCGACCGCCTTGGCGGCGGTGTAGGGCGTGCCGCCCACGCGGGCCGCCGCGTAGGCGAGGGCGGCGGCGGCGAGGCCGGCGAGGACCGCGGTCTCGCGGCGGCGCCAGCAGCGGACGATCCCGTTGAGCAGGAGAACGAGGGCGAAGGCGGCGCCGAGGTAGTAGCCGGCGGCCGGCACGGCGCCGTCGCCGGGGGCGAGGCGGAAGTCGCCCGAGGGCCAGATGCCAAGCGCCTCGAAGGGGGAGATTTGGCCGAAGAGGTTGCCGAGGCCGGGGCCGTTGGGGTCGAAGGTCTCGAAGTGACGGAAGTCGACCATGCGGCCGATCTCGGGGGCGACCAGGACGACGAAGACGAGCAGGGCTAGACCGAGCCCCCGGCCCGCGGGTCCTGTCGCCGCAGGGGACTCCCCATGTCCTCCGGTAGGCAAAGATTCCTCGGACATGGGCCCCCCTGCGGCGCCACCCGCGGAAGGGGCCGTTCGACTCAAGGCCAATTCGGCCACGAGCCAGAGCACCGCGGCGGCGCCGAGCCAGAGCAGCCCCGGGAAGCTGTAGGTGTAGACGCTCCCGACGGCGAGGAGAGCCGCCGGGACGAAGCGGAGTGGCAGGTCCCGCCAGCCGCGCGTCGACTCACGCAGGGCGAGGACGAAGGCGAGCAGGAGGAGGGCCTGCATCGTCTCCTTGAAGGCGCCCTGGGCGAAGTAGGAGGCGACGACGTAGGCGAGACCGACGACGAGGGAGGCGGCGGTGCGAGGCAGCGCTCGCAGCGAGGAGAAGGCGGCGAGGGCGGTGAGCGGCGCCAGCACGGCGACGCTGACGGTGAGTCCGCTGAAGCCCTGGACGAGCCCGATCCCGAGCCCCCGGTTCAGGGCGACGACGATCGAGTGCGGGCCGAGCGGGTAACCCTGATGCAGCAACTGGGAGCCCTGACCGTGGGCGAGGCGGTCTGCCGCCAGCAGGTGCTGCGACATGTCCGGGTTGAAGCTGGTGCCGAGGATCCCGAAGTGGCCTTCGGCCACGAACGGCAGCGAAGCGGCCGCCAGCGCGACCAGCCCGACCGGCCAGCCGGCCCGCCACCCCTCCCCCCCGCCTTCCAGCCGCCCCCACAGATAGGCGACCGAGGCGACGACCAGGGCCAGGACCGCGATCGCCGAGAGCGTCCCGTGTCCCGGCAGCCGCACCGTCCCCCAGCACACCGCGCAGAGCAGCGCCAGCCCGACCGGCGGCGACAGCCACGACCAGCGCCGGCCGCCGCATAGCCCGATCGCCGCCTGCCCGAGCGCCAGCGAGGAGCCGCAAACCGCCGCCACCGCTGCATAGGTCCCGATCACGAGGCGGCGAGCCTAGAGGAACCGCCGCGGAGCGCCGCACATCCCGCTCCAGCCCTACAGCCGGGTTTGCAGCAAGTTCCTACATTGGTCACACCTTGTAACGGGAGACGCGCCGAAGGGAGACGGATGAGGCTTTGGTGGATTGCGCTGGCTGCTGCTGCGGTCGCGATCGGAGGGGTTGCCCTCGCCGCACCCGACCGGTCGGCGGCGCGGGACTACGACTGCTCGGACTTCGGCACCCAGGCCGAAGCGGAGGAATATCTGCTGCCGGGTGATCCCTATCGACTCGACGGCGACAACGACGGCATCGCCTGCGAGGACCTGCCCTGCCCTTGCTCCTCCAGTCCCGGCGGAGCCGGGGATCCCGGACCCGAGCCAAAGCCCCCCTACATGCTCGACAAGGCAGCGGCCCGCCGCGCGGCGCTGCGGGTCGCGACGCGGTACGTGCGCAGGAACCCTCGGGTCGGCTGGCTCTCGATGGGACGCTGCTCGCGCATCGCCGAACGCAGCGTCGATTGCGCCGCGACGGCCAGGGGCAGCACCTCCCGCTCGCAGACGACCTGCCGCCTGCGCATCTCCGTGCACGCCCACAACCGCCACCCGCACGCGAAGCTGCGGTCGGCGCAGTGCCACACCCGCCTCCAACGACCTCGGTCCACCCACGGACCCTGACCGCAGTGCTTGGGCTCGAGCGATGGCGTTCGTACCGCTCGCCCGCCATCCGCTGGGCCGGCGGCCGGCGAAGGGCCTCGCCGCCACGGGAGCGGCCCGACGGAATCGACGCCGGCTTCCGGGACCCTGCCGGGAACAGCATCCGGCCCACCCAGGTGATGCTGCCGATGACCGCCTGAGGGCCGGCCGCCTGGGATGCCCCGGCCGACGACCCAGGGCCGGCCGTCTGCGGGCGCTTTGTCGCTGCTAGATTCAGGCGCCCCGGGGCGTTTAGCTCAGTTGGGAGAGCGCCAGCTCGACAAGCTGGAGGTCACTGGTTCGAGCCCAGTAACGCCCATCCCGGAGCCCCAGGTCGGGTGCCGCACCCACGTGGCGCGTGCAACTTTCTCGCCGGATCGGTGTTCATAGGAAAGTCGCAACGAGCCCGGTAGCTGGAAGCTCCGAAGCTCAGGGACCGACGAGCCAGCGGCACGCGGTTCGCTGGAGGTACGTCCTTCGGACGCAAAGGGCCCCTTTCCGGGGCCCTTTTTGCGCCCCGCTCAGACGTGATCGGCAGGCAGGTGCCAGTGGCGCGGGGCGATCAGAGCGTCGGCCTCCGGCGGGCCCCAGGACCCCTGCCGATAGGACAGGGTCGGCGGCGACTCGCGCAGCACCGGCTCGGAGATCTCCCAGAGCCGCTCGATCGCCTCGGAGCTGGTGAAGAAGGTGCGGTCGCCCAGCATCACGTCGTGGATCAGGCGCTCGTAGGCGTCGAGCGCCTGCTCGGCGCCGCCGAAGGTGTTGGCGTAGCTGAAGTGCATGTGGGCCTCGCCGAGCCGGATCGTCGGCCCCGGCACCTTGGCCAGGAAAGAGGCGGAGATGCTGCCGGGGTCGCCCAGCTCGAAGGTCAGGTGGTCGCGGCCGAAGGACTCGGCGATCTGGTCGCAGTCGAGGTCGAACATCCGCCGCGGCGGCTCGCGGAAGGAGATCGTCAACAGGTGCCGGCTCTCGGCCATCTGCTTGCCGGAGCGCAGGTAGAAGGGCACCCCCTCCCAGCGCCAGTTGTCGACGAAGGCGCGCAGGGCGACGAAGGTCTCGGTGTCGGAGTCGGCGGCGACGCCCCCCTCCTCCCGATAGCCCTCGTACTGGCCGCGGACGATCGCGTCCGGGGAGAGCGGCGGCATCGAGTCGAAGACCTTCTCCCGCTCCAGCCCGAGCGCCTTCGGCGTCAGCGAGGTGGGCGGCTCCATCGCGACGAATCCGAGCACCTGGAACAGGTGGGTGACGACCATGTCGCGGAAGGCGCCCGTCTGCTCGTAGAAGGAGCCGCGCATCTCGATCGAGAGCGTCTCCGGCACGTCGATCTGCACGTGGTCGATGTGGTTGCGGTTCCAGATCGGCTCAAACATGCCGTTGGCGAAGCGCATCGCCAGCAGGTTCTGGACCGCCTCGCGGCCGAGATAGTGGTCGATGCGGAAGATGCAGTCCTCGGCGAAGACTGTGTGCAGGTCGGCGTTCAGCTTCCGCGCGGAGGCGAGGTCGACGCCGAACGGCTTCTCGGTGATCACCCGTGCCCGGTCGCCGAGGCCGAGCGCGCCGATCTGCTCCACGGTCTCGGCCGCGACCCGCGGCGGCAGCGAGAGGTAGAAGAGGACCGGGGGATCGCCGCCGACCTCGGCGCGGGCGGCGGAGATCGCCCGGGAGAGCGCGGCGAGGCCCTCCCCGACGCTGGCGAAGTCCAGGGTGTCGGCGAAGCGCTCCCAGGCCTCGCGGTCCGGAGAGCGGCGGCTGGAGGCCTCGACCGACTCGCGGGCGAGCTGGCGGAAGTCGTCGACCTCGATCCGGCTGCGGGCGGTGCCGATGATGCGGAAGCGCTGCGGCATCAGCCCGACCTGGGTGAGGTGGAACATCCCCGGCAGGAGCTTGCGCCGTGAGAGGTCGCCGGTGGCGCCGAAGAGGACGATGACCTGGTCCTCGGGGACCCGTGCCGCGGGTCTGCGCTCGGTCGCGGGGGCGGTTACTGCGCTCACTCCCCCAGGCTGACAGATGCGCGGCAGCGACCCGTGAACGCAGCGTCACCTGCAGCCGGGTTGGCGCGCCCGCCTATCCTGACCGCGGACATGGCACCGGCCACGACAGAGGGTGGAGTCGAGTACGACCCGGCGATCCTGGACCGGGCCGAGCGCGGCTTCTGGCGCGACGCCTGGAACTCGGTCCCCCCGGAGGTCGCCGCCGAGCGCGGCGTCGAGCTGCGACGGTTCGGGCCGGTGCAGGCCTCGGTCGCCGGCGCCGCGCCCGACGTCCCGATGCTCAACCTGATCCTCGGCGCGGCCGAGACCGGCGCCGTCGGGGGCGGCCACCTCGCCGCGGCGGCGGCGTGGGTGGCCTCGCGGGGCGTGAGTCCCTACGTGCCGGTCACGCCCGGGGCGGCGGAGAGCGAGACGGCCGAGGCCTGGCTGGCCGCCAACGGGTTCTCCCCCGCCTACCCGTGGATGAAGTTCGTCCGCGACGCCCACCCGCCCCGCTTCGCCGAGCCGGCCGGGGTCGAGGTGGTCCGGCTCTCCAGTGGCGAGGAGGAGCCGTTCGGGATGATCGCGGCGGCCGGCTTCGACCTGCCCGCCTGGACCGCGGCCTTCTTCGCACGGCTGCCCGAGAACCCCGCCTGGCGCTGCTACGTCGCCCGGGTCGAGGGGACGGCGCAGGCGTGCGGCGCGATGCGGGTCGACGGCGAGGTCGCCGAGCTCGGGATCGGCGCCACGCTGGAGGCGGGCCGCCGCCGGGGCTGCCAGCTGGCGCTGCTGCGCCGCCGCATCGTCGACGCCGCCGAGGCCGGCTGCACGCTGCTGCTGGTCGAGACCGGCGCCCGCGTCCCGGGCCGTCCGGCCGGGAGTTACCGAAACATCCTGCGGGCGGGCTTCGAGGAGGCCTACCTGCGTCCGAACTGGTCGCCGAGCGCGGCTGTCAGCTGAGGCTGGGAAGGCGGGCGATGCCCGCCCGGTAGCTCTCGCTGCCGGCCCGCGCCGCGCGGCGGCCGCGCCAGTAGGTGATCTGGCCCGGGTTGACGAAGACGGCCTCGCCGGTGCGCTGGTGGGTCAGTGCCAATGGCCGGCCTCCGCTCGCGTCGAAGGCGTCCTGGACTTCCGTCTCGTCCTCGCGGACCATCAGCTGGTCGCGCCCGACGAAGTGGATGATGGTCGGCATCGGCGGGCACGATACGCCTCGGCCTCGTTCGGCTGTCAACCCCCCGAACGGGTGTCGCTCTGTCGGACCCCACAAAGACCGGGTTCCTCCACGCCTGGATCGGGACCGAGGGAGAGGCTCCCCTCCCCTCCCTCCTCCGAGCCGGTGGCGCCACTCGAGTCTCCGGCGCCGGTCTGCTCCCTCAGCCTGCGTCGTAGCGAATCTTGAGGGACACGCCGTAGCTCGGACTTTGGCGGCAACGACGTTCGCGAACCCGGCGAACGACGTGACGGGCACCGGTTTTCGGGTCTGCCTTGACCACCGGGCGCCCGACGAACCCGCAGAACTGACCCGGACCGAAGGCCCCGAGGGCGGCGTCGTAGAACGCGGAGCCGTAGAAGGGCCCGAAGCCATAGGGCGGTGCCGCTTCGGAGATCGAGACGACGCCACCCAGCTCGAGGCCGGTCGAACGGGCCACAGTCATGGCGTTCCGGCGCGCCCCCATCGCCGCCTGGCGCGTGGCGGCCTCTCGTGCGGCCAGGATCGCCCTCTTGATCGGCTGGTTGCGCTTCGGGTCGGTCGGTTGCACGGCGACCGAGGCCGCACCGTGAGCGTGGACCGCGCTTGCCGCCGCCGAGCCGTCCGAGCCGCCGACGATTCCGAAGGTCACAGTCGCGGCCGCCGCCGTGAGCGTGGGCTGGCGACAACGACCCCTGCCGCCCTCGGGGCGGCAGGATCGAGCCTGGCCGAACTGACCGATCTCCCGCAGGTCGACTTCGGTCGTAGCCCCGACCTGAATCCCGAGCACACCGGCGATCGCCCGTGCGCGCCGACGTGCGTCCCGGACGGCGCGGGCGACCGCGGTGGGGCTCGCGGCGTCGATCACGCGTTCGCGCGCCCCGCCTGAGGCGTGGGCCTGTGCCCCGGGCCGCGCAAAGCCGATCCCGGTGATGGTGATCCCGGGCGGAGCAGCCGCTTCTTCGACTCCCACCACCCCTCCGGCCTGTGCGCCGACGGGAAGAAGCAGTGCGAGTGCCGCACCCGCTCCGATCGCGAGACCTGCGCCAATTTTCGGTGCCTTCATCCGGTTGGACCCCCCTCGGCTCGGTTTCCTGGGAAACGGTTGGCGGGCACTCAGGGGCCCCAGCGGCCCGGTTTGGCCGCGCGTCCGCTTATGGCGGCAACCCTATTGATTAGCGCTGCCTCCCGGCCTGTACTTGCATCCGGGCCATCCAATCGCCGGAACCGGCGATCTCCGAGATCCGAGGGAGCGCAAGGAGCCGTGTCAAGGGCTTCATAGCGATCGGCAGGCGGCCTTGACGTTCGACGCAGCCATCTCCTCGAGCCATTTCACAATGACGTGCTTGGCTTCTCCTCGTTCGGCGTCTCCCCGCTGCCAGAGTCATTCACTTCCCGAAGTTTCATGACCCGACCGTCGGAGCGCAGGAGCAGAGCGGCGCCCTCAACACCCCAGTAGGGATCCGACTCGAAGAAGCGATTGAGCCACTCGTCTTCTCGTTCCAACGCCGGCTCGCAGCCGACAAGGGTTCCGCCGGCTTCCGACAGCTTCAGCCGCCGCGCGCCAACGCGCACCGTGGCGAAGAACGAGTTGCAGTTCGCTTCCCAGCTGATTGCCCGTCCGGCCGGCTTCGTGAACGAGACATGGACGGCCGCGGGTTCGGAGATCGGTGGGGCTGGAGTCCCCTCGACGGAGGTAGCTACGAAGTCTCGATTGAGTGGGCTCGGCAATTCGTGGCCCTGGTTGCCGCTGCTCCCACAGCCCGAGAGCGCCGCCGCCGCCAGCGCCAACGCAGCCAGCCACCCAGGTCGCCTTGCCCACCGCACGCCGGCCAGCTTAGGCGGCAAACCCTACGAGAGGAGTGGGAGCGGGCACACGCGGCGCTACCCGCCGCGAGGTCGGAGGCGATCGCCGTGGCGAAACAGGATCACCGAGGGCGAGGCCTCGTGCCTGGTCGCGAGGAGGGTTCCGAATTCCGTGTCCGCGGAGACCAGCACCCGCTGCTCAGCCTGAGCCCGCTCGAAGACCTCATCGTCGGGGGCGGCCTGCAGGCCGTGGTCCCGAACGACGCCGCCAGGTGCCCGGCGTCGTTCAGCCGCCGGGCGAGCACTGGCGACAGCGCATGAAGCTCATGGACAGATGAGCGCAGAGCCATCGGTCGAGGTCGAAGGGAACGCCCTCCCCTGCGATGGCCCGGATTCTGGGTTGCGCACGGGCATTCACTCTGCCGGAGCACCGACGTCGTCGGCATCTTCCCCAATGACCGCTCCGTGATCCGCCTCGTCGGGGCGCTGCTGATCGGGCAGAGCGACGAGTGGCTCTTGGCCCGCGGCTGCCTCTCCCAGGAGTCGATCGCCCTGGTCCTCGAGGACCAGGGCGACGAAGCGCGAGAGGAGGTGCATGCACTGCAAGCCGCGTGGAGAGATCCGCGAGGAGTTACACCGCTACCGCCGACCTGACTTGGCAACATCGTAAGTCGGCTTGGCCGGCTTGCCGACCTCGTCTCGACAGATGGGCTTGACGCCATCGCCGTGGATCTTCGGGGTCGGCCCGCCTAACAATGGAGAACGGCGCCTACCGGAATCGAACCGGGGGAAATAGCTAGTCAGATCTCAGACAAGCTCTTCCCGGCCCTCGCCGGCTGCTGTTTAATTTCCGACCATGGTGGCGTTGGGCGCGTCCGCTAATCGGGGTCGGTCGTGAGACCAGGGCGTCGTGCCCGGCTCGCCATCGCGCTCGCCGTCGTGGTGGGCATCGCGGCCTGGCTCGCTCCCGCCCAGGCGGCCGGCGCCCGGGGGCTGAGCGCCGAAATCCCGGAGAAGATCACCTTCACCGGCAGCGGCACGATGGGCGTCGAAGAGACCTACCTCGACCAGGGGTCGATCTGCGAACTCACCACGCACGACACGATGGCCTTGGGCTGGACGGCGGTCTTCCACGGCTCGATCTCCGCCGGTGGCGTCTTCAGCCTCGACAGCAACGTCGGCTCGCTCGAACAGGGGCCCGGCAGCTTCTCGATAGACACCACCGACCAGCTTGGCCCAGGCGGCGAAGAGATCGTGGCGGAAGGCGGGGAAGAACCGCCCTGCGCCGCGCAGGTCATCCCGTCGTGTCAGGGGCCGCTCCCCTCGGCGGCCCCACCCACCTTCGAAGTGGTGCTCGGCGATGGCGAGATCGCCTACCACATGGTCTTCGACGCCCAATCGGCAACTCCCGGTCCCTTCGGTGCCGCCTGCCCGAGTCCGGCCAAGGTCGAGGCCGAAAACGACGTCTCGGTTCTCGAGGAGTCCTTACCGGGGGCGTTGACTGGCCACGGGGAAATCCCACCCGAAGCGCTGGCCAAATCCAGCTCCGTCAGCGTCCCAGTCAGCTACTCGAGCGCCCCGACCCAGGTGCCGGAAGAGTGCTCGGGCGCCAAGAAGGCGATCAACCCGTACATCACCAACACCGGCTGCAGCGCCTCGATCAGCTGGAGCGGGACCGTGACCTTCACCACCGACTGCGGCGTGAAGAATCAGGCCGCCAACTGCTTCGACAAGAAAGCCAAGGAAGAAGCGCAGAAGGCGCTGGAAGAGCTCGGCTCCCAGACCAGGGACGACCGCCTCAGCTACAAGGTCAACTGCGGGGGCATCAACCTCGACCTTTCGAAGATGATCGACAAGGGTGGCGGCACGATGTGCATCCTGATGAAGGCCGCCTGGAAGTCCGACCTTAGGGAAGAGCGTCACCTCAGAGAGGTGGTCAACGATCCGCCCTCCTCCGCATACACGAAGGTCGCCCAGCCGCACAGCGCAAAGGTCAAGCGCGCGGGCCTGCTGCGACGCCACTTCCCGGCCAGCTACCGCTGGCTCAAGGCCAAGCTGAAGATCGAGGCGCTGACCGGGGCGCTGATGACGTCTCAGAACCGCTCAAGCGGCGCCGCCGCAGCGCTCGGCCGGGGCGATCAGAGCGCCGCCGGCCCGCTCGCCAAGCAGGACAAGGCGGTGGTCGCCTACGCGAAGCAGGCAGCGCACCTGCTGGGGCGGCAGCACAGGCTGGCGCTGCGCGCGGCAGGCGAGCTGCGCCGCGTGGCCGGCGGGCTGCACGGTCGCCCGCGCCGCCTCGCCCAGAGCATCCGCAAGTTCGCCGCCGGCCTCGTCTCCAAGCACGCGAGCCGGGCCGACAAGCACGCCGCCGCCGCGCTGCGCGGCATCGGCGGCTGAGGGTCGCAGTCGCAGGTCGGTCGCTCGCGGCGGCGCAGGTAAATTCGCAGTTGCCGCCGGAGCGGATAGATGCGCTCCGGCGAACTCTCGAGGAAGTGCGGCGCGACATTGAGGGGGCATCGCGACGAATGGTCCGAGCGCCGAAAGACGCCTACGGGTTCGGGTGGCTCGACGTGCTCCCGCGTCCACCGTGAAGCTCTTCCTCGCAGTAATGCGCGCGCTGCACGGGCTGCTGGTGTTTGCAGCGGCCGCCGAAAAGAGCGTTCCCATCGTGTAGGCGCCGCCTGAAAACTGGACCACCTGCGCCGGTCTAAAACTGACCCCCCTGGCGCAGGGCCGGAGCCATCCGGCCGGGTCTGGACGCTCGCCCGATCGAAGAGATCGAGGCGAGGAGGAGCGGGTGATCGACGTGGAGCACTGGGCGGAGATCAGGCGGATGCACTTCATCGACGGCGTCTCGATTCGGGAGATCCGCCGCCGCACCGGGCTGCACCGGGAAACCATCCGGCGCGCCCTGGCGGCGAAGCAACCGCCGGCCTATCGCCGAGCGAAGGCACCCTCCAAGCTCGACCCCTTCAAGGAGGAGATCGAGCGCCTGCTGCGCTCCGATCACCGCATGCCCGGCACCCGCATCCGCGAGCTGCTCGCCGAGCTCGGCTATGAGGGCGGCAAGACGATCCTCGACGACCACCGGTCGCGTCCCACTTCCCGGGTCATTTCACCCTGACGTAGCTTCCGCGCTCGGTCGCGATCCTACGCGGCGATCACCTCCTTTGCTTCGCCCGCCGCAGGCGGTTCCGCGGAACCGCCTGCGGCGCGCCTGATCGGCTCGATCTCGGCCACGGTCCTCGGCGTCATGGTGACGCCGCGCCAGCCTCGCGAGGCCAGCTCCAGCACCGCCCAGATCAAGGACAGCGCCGAGGTCTCGCCGGGGAAGCGGCCGATCACCTTGGTGCGCCGGCGCACCTCGACGAAGGTGCGCTCGAGCAGGTTGGTGCTGCTCAGCCGCTTGCGGTGGCAGGAGGGAAAGAGCAGGCGGGAGACCAGCTCATCGACGTTCTCGGTGATCGTCCGCATCGCCGAGGGATAGGCGCGCCGGTACTCCTCGGCGAGCGCCAGCAGCGCCGCCTTGGCCTCTCCGGGCGAGGCGGCCTCGTCGAAGATCCGCCACCAGCGCGCCTTGAGCTCGGTGTGGTGGCGCTCGGGCAGCTTGGCGAGCACGTTGCGCAGGGCGTGGACGTTGCAGCGCTGCTGGGCCGTCTTCGGCCACAGCTCGCCCACCGCTTTCCAGATCCCCGGCGCGCCGTCGGCGATCACCAGCGCCAGCGCCCGCAGGCCGCGCCTGATCAGGTCGCGCCCGGAGTCAAGCCAACAGGCGTAGCTCTCGCGAGAGCCCAGCTGCAGGCCGAGCAGCACCTTTCTGCCCTCCAGGGTGATCCCCCAGGCGCAGAGCACCCCCTCGGCGGGCTCCTCGTCGGGGCGCAGCTTCAGGTAGATCGCGTCGAGGAAGCAGTAGACGAGGTCGTGCTCTTCGAGGCTGCGCTCGCACCAGCGCCGGTAGCGCTCCCTGGTGTCCTCGCAGACCCGCGAGACGGTCGACTTGGAGATCACCTTCTCCTCGAAGGTTTCCGCCAGCGCGGCTTCGACGTCGCGCACTGAGAGGCCGCGAAGGAACGAGCAGATCACCAGCGACTCCAGGGCGTTGGTGCGGGTGACGCCCCGCCCCAGGACCTTCGACTCGAAGCCCAGCTTCTCGGCCTCGCGGATCCGCGGCCGCTCGACTGCCACCGGGCCCGATGTCGTCACCACCTTGCGGTCTTCGTAGCCGTTTCGGTGCGCAACCGGCTCGCCGTCGCGCTCATAGCGCGCTCGGCCGAGGAACTCGCTCACCTCCCTCCTCCAGCGCCACCTGCAACACCAAGCGGGCGCCGGCCCGGGCGATCTCCTCGACCGGGTCCTCGCTGCCGCCTGCTCCCGCGATCAGCTCGTCGAGTTGATCGCGATACCTCTCACTCGGGACTATCCTCGCCATCTCGGGCGTACCTCCTTGCGTCGTCTTGCTGGACAACGCGGAGGCTACGTCCGAGCTAATTCCCCCGGGTTATGGTCGCCATCAAATCGACCGAGCGATCCCAGGTCTCGACAGCGCTGATCCCGGCGGAGCAGTAGAACGGCCACTCGGGACGATCACTGAACCCCGCGAAGTCTCCGACTACGTCCTCGCGCGTTTCGTTCATCCGCCAACCCTATGGATCGTCGCCGGCGGGGGCCTCCGTGCGCCAGTCGTGCGCCAGTCCCACCCCAAAACAACCGGTTTCAACCGGAATCAACCGGACAAGACGCCGACCGAAAACCGCCCCGCAAAGCCAAAATCCCTGCTCAAACCAAAAAGGCGCCTACCGGAATCGAACCGGTGTAAACGGCTTTGCAGGGGTACCTGGAGGCGTCGGATTCGGCTTGTTCAAGCGGCTTTAGCGGGACCGTGCCACAGCCCGTGCCACCGTCGGGCCTCGCTACGCGGCCGCGCCGTGCGTGCTCGCCGGCGCCGGCAACGTAGCCAGTACCTCAGGCGGCAGCCGCTTGCTGGCGGACCAAACCTCGACCGCTACAACCTCGTCAGTGGTCGAGTCATGGTCGATTAGCCCCCACTCGACCTCCTCGCTGACGACGTCGGCGGACTCCCCCGTAGGAAGCCATGCAATGTCCGCGTCCCGGTCGTAGTAGGCGAATTTGTCGCTCATGAGATCAGGATAGCTCCGACGCGGGATCGCACTAACGACCGCCGGTCCGAAGCGGCCAGACGCTGACCACGCGCGCCAGGCCGGCGTCTCCTCTGACCGGACAGTCGTAGATGACCACGAACCGACGGCCATCGCCGCGGACCCCTTCGACCCGCCAATCGGCATCCCCCCGATTTTCCTGGCGAGCCTCGTGCCCTTCACGAACTGCCACCTCGACCTCAAACCTCGTCAGCCCGCGCTGGCCGAGGCGCAGCTCGGCGTGATCGGTCCAGATGAAGCGATCGATCCCCATGCCTGTCCCGAGAGTATCCGAGCCCTACTCAGCGTCGACCGCCGGCCAGTAGACCGACTTCATCAGGCGCTTGTGGTCCGCACGAACCGCTCTCGCCGCGATCTCCAACGCCGCGACCAGGTAGGCAGGAGCGTCGTCCCGCTTCAGATCCTCCGCGGCCTCGGCGAGACAGCGCCCGGCATCTTCGACGTGCAGCATCGCGCCCTCGACCTTGCGGAACTGCGCCTCATCCCTTGCCTGCTGAGATTCCATCATTCCGCCCAGCCCTGCGGCTCGCGAGCGAGGTTCCCAGAACGGAACTCGGCGTCCTCGACGGCGAAGCGAAGGGCCTCCCGGATGTCCTCAACTTCCAGGTCGGAGTAGGCAGCGAGGACCTCCCGCTCGGTCATCCCGTCGGCGACCATGCCGACCACCGTGGCCACCGGAATGCGCAGGCCACGAATGCAGGGGACGCCGCCCATCTGCTCCGGTCGCAGGGTGATCCGCGCGAAGGTCATGGCAAGGGATCACGAGGATCTTCATCGAGGACGAAGGCAATGCCCTCCTCCGCGAGAGCGACGACCTCGGCGTAGGTGTCGGCGGCGGCAGACCATCGCTCGATGTCGGGCGACTCGGCCCACCAGCCGCCGGGCTCCCGGTGGTAGACGATCCGGACGCCTTCCGGGTCCACGCCTCGGTCACCCCTCGTCGTCCGTGGGGAGATCACCCGCGAACCGCTCGAACTCCTCATCCGAGGCGGGCCGCGTACCCCGGCGCCTGTCCAGCTCGGCCATCGGCGTAATCGGCGTCTCAGGCGTGGGAAAGCCGAACTTGTCGAGATCTACTTCGAAGGGCGGGCCGTCAATTTCGAGCAGGTCGCCTACCGCGAGCTGAACCTTGGCTTTGCGTTGGCCGCCCATCGCCACCCAACCGTAGCGGCTCGGACAACTGTCTGCGCCCGGCGCCGACGTGAAGCTAGAAGTCCGGACCGAGGAACTTGTCGAGGAGCGCCGCCGCCTCGGCCTCGCTGCCGGGCAGCAGGTGACCGTAGAGGTCGTAGGTCACCTTGATCGAGGAGTGGCCCATGAAGACGGACAGGGCCTTGGCGTTGACTCCTGCGGCGATCATGAACGAGGCGTAGGTGTGGCGGGCCTGGTGCAGGCGTAGGCGCTCGCGGATGCCGGCCCGCGTCCAGGCCAGGTCGGCTCGCCGGTACCGGCTGGCCGCGTGAAACGGCGAGCCGTCGCGGCGGGCGAAGAGCATCCGGCCGGCGGCCGGTTCTCCCCCGCGCTCGCGCCATTCGGTGAGCATCCGACGCAGCAGGCTCGGCATCGGCGTGCTGCGTTTCGAGGTCCGGGTCTTGGGGGCGATCGAGCCGGTGATCGGGTCCCAGGACTCGCGAACCCACAGTTTCCCGCCCGCGAAGTCCACCGCGCCCCACCTCAAGGCACGCAACTCCCCGTAGCGTAGGCCGGCGTAGAGAGCGGTTCCCCATATTGCCCGGTCCTCGACCGGCAGAGCGCGCAGCAGGCCCGCTGCGACCTTGGGCGCGAGGATCTGCACCTCAGAGGGATCCGGGGCCGGCAGTTCGAGATCGTGGGTCGGGTTGACGGGGACGCCTTCCCGCCTCCGAGCCCGCCGGTAGATCGCCTGCAGCGGCTTTAGGGAGTTGCGGATCGTCGCCGGCGCCTGGCCCTCCACCTGCCAGTCGTCGACGATCTCTTTTAAGGTCCGCGGCGGTGATCGAGTTGAGTGCTCGGCTTCCGAGCAGGGGCAGGATCCGATCCTTCAGCGACTGGCGGTAGCCCCTGAGAGTGGAGGCCTTGTACTTCTGGCCCGAGCGACTGCGGATCTCACCGCGCTCGGCACCTTCGAGCCATGCTATCGCCGCCTCCCGCACGGTCTTCCCGTTGGGCGCGCGCAGGCTGCCGCGGTCGAGTGCGTGCTTGGTCTGTGCCCGCCAGGAACGCGCTTCGGGCTCCCGGGCGAACGTCTTGTAGATCTTCTTGCCGTCACGCGGTGAGAAGACCGACGCCTCGTAGCCGCCGTCGCACCGGCACCGGCCGCCGCTGCGGGCCGGGCAGCCCGCCTTGTGCCGCTTCCTGATCCCCTCAGCCATCGGACCCGCCTCCCGGCTCCTCGAACCCGCCGGCCGTCACGCTCGGCGCCCGCCAGCGGATGCCCTCCATCAGCACCGCCGCCTCGATCTCAAGAGCGCCGCAGAGTTTCGCCAGCGTGTCGATGCGCGGAACGCGAAGCCCGCGCTCCAATTGACTGATCTCGGTGCGGTGGAGTTCGGCCCGAAAGCCGACCTCCTCCTTGGAGAGACCAGAGGCAGAGCGAGCGGCGATCAGGTTGGCGGCGAAGCGCGCGGCGACGCTCACAGTCCCGGCTCTTTCTCTTCGCCGACCTGGAAGCGGCCGACTCTGGGGTCACTGGGGGTCCAGCCCATCCCCTCGACCAGCTCGTTCATCTCAAGATCAAGGGCGCCTGCGATTTTCAGCAGGGTGTCGAGCCTCGGCAGGCGAGTGCCGCGCTCAAGCATCCCGACCTCGGTGCGGTGGAGGTTGGCGCCGAGCGCCGCTGCTCGCGGCTCAGCTCCGGGCCGAAGGCGTGCGCTTTGTCGTTGACCCCGTGCTCGGCGCGGAAGCGCTCGATCTCCACCGCGCCCCGATCCCAGGCCGCGCGTTCCTTCCCCGGTCCCGGCCGCTCTCCCAGCTCCTTGGTCAGGTAGCCGGGGGGGGTCGAGGCGGACGGCGGCAACCCGCGCCCTCAGCCTCTCGGCGATCAGGTGGTCGGTCACCGCCATCTCCGCTCGGGCCTCGTGGCTGACCTGCGGCATCTCGGCGAGCTGGGCTTCGTTTCGCGCCATCTGGGAGCGCCTATGGCGGATCTGGGCGCTGAGGTAGCCGGCCCGCTGCGGCGGAGCCTGGGCAAGCTCGCGGCGGGCGCGCTCCTGGCGGGCCCAGCCCTCGGCGATCCGCCCTTCGAGCGCCCGGCGGCTCTCGTGGCGGGTTGCCTCGCCCTCGGCGCCGATCGTCTCGCGGTGGGCGTAGAGCTGGCCGGTGGAGAGGCCATCGAGCCGGTGGCGCATCGCCGCGTCGTGGGCAGCGGACTGGGAGCCGTCTCGCTCAGCGGCGGCGACTATGTGCTCGATCCCGACCGGCTTTTGCCGGGGCGCGATCTCCACCCGCTCCATGCGCGCCTCCGGCGTCGCGTAGAAGTAGGTCTCCTGCCGCGATCGCGAGGCCGCCACGTAGAGCTCCTGGCGGTCCATCGAGGCATCGGCGAGGACGAACGCCTTGTCCACCGTCGCCCCCTGCGCCTGGTAGACGGTCACCGCGTAGGCGTACTCCAGCGCCGGCGCCCCGTCTGAGGGGTTCACTCGCCCCAGGTAGCCGGGATCGACACCTACCTGCCTGCCGGGGGTGTCGACCCCGGCCAGCCGCATCCGCCCGGACCTGACGTCGACCTCCTCCACCCGCCAGCGTTCGCGGTTGTAGATCTGGGCGCGCTGGTCGTTGACGCGCGTGATCACCTCGTCGCCGGCCGCGAAGCGGCCCTCCCCCACCCGGATCTCCCGCTCGCCGAGCCTGCCCTGCTCCTTCAGCAGCTCGCGCGCCTGCTCGTTGAGGCGCGCCCGCTCGGAGTTCAGCTTGGCGATCATCAGCGCGTCGGAGCCGCGCCCCTTGGCGGCGGCCCACTCGCCCACGATCGCCTCGCGCCGCTCGGCCGCGTCGATGAACATCCGCACCCGCTCCTCGGCCAGGTAGCGGTCGAATGCCTCCGCCCCCCGCCCTTCGCGGATCAGCTTCGCTGCCTCGCGGTCGAGGGCGTGCTCGTGGCGGATCACCTGGTCGAGGCGGATCGGGTCGCTTCGGTCGGCGAGGGCCGAGAAGAGTCCGCCGGCCTCGATCTCCCCGAGCTGAGCGGGGACGCCGATCACGACCAGCTTGGCCTTGGCGGCGCGGGCGTGCTCGACCAGCCGCGCCAGGCTTCGGGAGTCGACCATCCCGGCCTCGTCGATCAAGAGCACGGTGCGCGAAGACATCGCCGCCCCGCCGCCTTCGTCGAGGTCGCCGAGGAGCTTTGCCACCGTGACCGCCGGCACTCCTTCGGCCCGCAGCACGTTGGCCGCCCGCCAGGTCGGCGCCGCGGCCAAGAGGCGCACGCCCTCGGCGCCGCCGCCCTGGGCGGCGGCGACGGTGGCATAGGTCTTTCCGGTGCCGGCCTCGCCGATCACGACCTCGAGGCCGCGGCCGCCCGAGAGCAGCCGCTCGACCATCGCCCGCTGGTCGCCCTTCAGGCTCGGCCGGGCGTCGAGGACGCGCTGCACGTGGATCGGGTGGACGAGGCAGCGGTTGCCTGCGTCGCTCAGCTCCCCGGCGCTGACCAGCGCCCGGCGCTCAAGCTCCCAGATCCGCCGGGTGGTGAAGCGGGGGCCGCGCGGCCCCTCGGCGATCTGCATCACCGAGCCCGAGGCGAGGAAGGCGTCGGCCAGGGCCTCGACCTCGGCGGCCGGTTCGCCGTGGGGCAGGTTGTCGGCGACGGCCTGGATCGCCCCGCGGCGGTCGAAGTGGGAGACGTGGGCGGTGGCCGAGCGCTCCAGCTGCTTCAGGGTGAGGACCGTCTGGCCGGGCCGCTCGCGCCCGAGCATCCGGGCGATCGACTCGCGGCCCAGGCCGACCTCCGCCCCCTTCGCCCGCCACAGCTTCCGCAGCGACTCGGTGGTCAGGTCGCGGTCCTTGGCCCTGCGGGTCGCAAGCGCCGCGACCTGCATCGAGCGTGCCGAGGCGCCCTCGCCGGCGGCCTCGATGATCTCCGCGCGTCGGGTCGAGAAGGCGCGCAGCTGCTCACGGCTGAAGCCCCTTATGTCGGCGATGCCGTTCCTGACCGCCTCCCACTCGACGCCGAGGCGCATCGTCAGCTCCCAGCGCAGGTGGGCCTCGTAGATGTAGCTGGCGGTTTTGGCGTGCTCGTAGAGGGCCGGGTGGTAGAGCCGTGACCAGCGGCCGTCGGGACCGAGGGTCGCGTTGGCGATGAGGACATGGGTGTGGAGCTGGGGGTCGCCAGCCCGGCTCGACCGATGGACATAGCCGGCGGCGAGGAAGCCGGCGCCGGGGAGGAATTCGGCGCCGCCCCTCCCCCGCCGCACCCAGCACGCTTGCCGCTCCAGATAGGAGAGCGCTTCGCGGACGGCGGCACGGTGGGCCGCGGCGACCTCGCTCGATGCCGGATGGCCGCCGAGCGCCCAGACGAGCGAGACCGACTTCGGCGAGCTGAAGGTCAAATCGAAGCCGGGCACCGGCTCGCGGCCCGGTGCGGATCGCAGACCCAAGGGCTCCCCGGTCGCCGGGTTGTTGCCGGTCAGCATCGCGACCAGCTGCTCGGCCTCGACCTTGCCTTCGAGGCCGAGCAGGCGGGCGGCTTCGCCGAGCCAGTAGCCCTCGGCCTCCCCCTCGCCGGAGTAGTAGTCCTCGGCGCCTTCGGCGACCTTGCCGAGGTAGTAGGCGTGCTGGCCTGCTCCGAGCTTTCCGATCGACAGCATCACTCCCCCTGGCAGAGGCGGGCGGCGGTCGTACCGGGTGGATTTGGGGCGGTGCCGCGGCTGGCTGCGGGGCGGGATCGATCCTGGGCTTTCGGTGCCATGCCCCCACTGGCCAGCGGGAGGGGCGGTTGCACCGGGCAGTCGTCGTGGGGGCGGTCGACGGCCACGCCGGGGAAATGCCGGCGGGCGGCCGGGTGCCCCGGCAATCACTCCAGTGATAGGGCGTGAGGGGTGCTGCTGTTGTGGTGGATGCCTGGCTCTGGCTGGCTGATCGCTACTGGCCTGCTGTCGCTGACTCGATGCGCGACTCTGGCTGACTGCCTGTCTGGCTCATGGCTGCTGATGCCTGGCTCTGTCTGCTTGCGTGCCTGACTGGTTCTGGCTCGGTGAGCTTGTGGTTCTCTGTCATCGCGTCGACGTGGCTCAGCTGCAGTTCATGGGTACCGCCCGATTACTCGGCTACATTCCTGGCGTGCTAAGAGCAGACAAGAACGCCGACGTCGTTGCCCTTCCCTGGTCGATCCCGCGTATGTTCACCGGGCGCTACGGCCTTCAGTCGGGCAAGCGGGTCTTCGATGCCCGCTGGAAGCGGGGTTGGGTCGAACAGGCGCGCGCGGCTCAGCGAGAGCAGCCGGTGGCTCTCTTTGTGATGGGCAAGCGACGCTACTGGTGGTTTCACGACTGCATCTACTGGGAGGACGACAGCCTGTCCGCCGATGACGTCATGGCGCTCGTCCTCCAGCGCGAGCGCAAGGCACGCCAGACGCTTCAGACGGCGCACAGCCTCATGCGGGCGGAAGAGGAGGGCCGGGCCACGCGCGTGCCCGTTCCCGTCGAGGTTCGACGGGCCGTATTCGAGCGGGACGGCGGCAAGTGCGTCGAGTGCGGGTCGAGCTTCGACCTCCAGTACGACCACATCCTCCCTGTCGCGCTCGGTGGTGCGACTACCATCGAGAATCTTCAGCTGCTTTGCGCCGACTGCAATCGGCGCAAGAGCGACTCGCTCTAGAAGAAGGGGCGGCGCAGGGCCGCCCCTGGAAATCGCCTGCCGTTGGACTACGAACTGCAGTTCCCGTTGTGTTCCTTGGCCCTGCACTGGTCGCAGAGCTGCCCCACGGGTCGCTGAGTAGTGGCGCCCTGTGGGTTGCTCGGATAGTCCGAGCAGTTCTTGCACCAGTGATAGATGTTCGGAACCCCTGGGGCATGGACGTAAGTCGCCAAGGTTCTCCCTTCCCTGCGTCTTGGTTTGACGGCCAGAAGCGTATCGGAACGCTCTAGGTTCTATCAGAGAACGGATACTGGATTCGTTCCTGCCGGAGGCTTGCGACCCCAGCGGTCGGGTGTCGTTCGAAACCGAGGGCGGTCCACTGGATAGCTGGCCCAACGGTCTGCTCTCTGCCTATTCTCGGTAGATCGCTCAAAAGGGGACCAAGCGAAAGAAACGGCCATCTCATCGAATCAACCCGGCGCGTTTCGGCAAACCAGGGCGGCGAAGGATCTCGCCCACCGGCGGGGATGCGGACGCCGAGGGGGTATAGGACAACATGGCCGACAACAGCGCGATCGAGTGGACCGAGGCGACCTGGAATCCGGTTACCGGGTGTGACCGGATCTCCCCCGGTTGCGCGCACTGCTACGCGCGCACCTTCGCAGAGCGCTGGCGCGGTGTCGCCGATCACCCTTACGAGCAGGGCTTCGACCTGCGGCTCTGGCCGCAGCGTCTCGACCAGCCGCTACGTTGGACGAGGCCGCGCCAGATCTTCGTCAACTCGATGAGCGACCTGTTCCACGAGGATGTCCCCGACGAGTTCGTCGCGGAGGTCTTCGCGACCATGGTCGAGGCCGACTGGCACGTCTTCCAGATTCTCACCAAGCGCCCGGAGCGCCTGGTCGAACTTGCCAACGAGCTTCCCTGGCCGCCGCACGTCTGGATGGGCGTGTCGATCGAGAACCGGCGATTCGTCCACCGCGCGGACCTTCTGCGCGACATTCCAGCGGCGATCCGGTTCATCTCCGCCGAGCCGCTACTCGGCCCACTCGAAGGACTCGACCTAACAGACATCCACTGGCTGATCGCGGGGGGCGAGTCAGGACCGGGCCACCGGCCAATCCACGAGGAGTGGGTGCTCGACCTGCGCGACCGCTGCGAGGACCAGGATGTCGCGTTCTTCTTCAAGCAGTGGGGCGGAGCGCGGCCGAAGAGCCGAGGCCGGCTTCTCGAAGGCCGCGAATGGAACGCGATGCCTCAGGCCTCAAAACAAGCGGTCGTCTGAGGGCGGCTCGACGAAGCGGAGGCGAAGCCTGGGCGTGTTGTAGGTATTGCGCCGCCTCCCCGGCGGGGGCTCCACCGGGACGAGTTCGCCTGCAAGCTCCGCCGGGCGGAGGGTCTTCGACTTCAGTTGGGAGTCGTGCAGGAACGCGGTCCCGAGGGTGAAGCGTTCGGCTTCCTCAATCGTGAACTCGTCGTCGCCGAACCGCTCCTTGAGCGCGGCAAGCAGCGGCGTTAAGTCTGGCTCGATCTCGAAAATGACTGCCTGGTCGGGATGGGTGGAGTCAATGAAGCTCACGCCACCCACCGGATCCAGCTTCCACATCGCGGTCTTCATCCGGGCCAGGCCGATCTCGTCATTGGTCCCGAAGAACAGATAGTGGTAGCGACCGCTGCCTCCGACCGGCACCAACTCGATCGCTCTCACCCAGTCGCATGATTCGCCGAGGCGCTCCTCCATCATCTCGACGAGGGCCGCCCGACGCGCGGAGGCCTCCGGGAGCGCGCAGCGCTCGTAAACGTCCTCACCGAAAACGAGGCCGAGCGTGCGCTGCATATCGGGGGCGTAGAAAAGGTCGGCGAAATACCCGATCGGCACGAAGGTCAGCGCCTCGCACTTCGGAAGGGAGAGAAGGCCGGCAGTAAGGTCCGGCTGGGTGTCGGCGCCGAACGGGTCGATGAACGCGAAGATCGGGCAGTTAGGCCATCGTTGCCTGGCGCCAGTGACGACGGCGGGGAACTTCTCGGCGTAGTCACCGTGGATGATCTCGATGTTGACGTCAGGATCCGGCTCACCCCTCGCGGCGACCTCATCTCGGAGACTTCGGACTCGCTTCTCTTCCTTCTCAATGAAAAAGAAATGGGCGGTGACGTCCAGTCGATCTCGGTCGCGATGTGCCTCGAAAGCGCCCAGCATCAATAGCGGCGAACCGGGCTCGCCGCCGCCGTAGCGACCGGGTCCGGCGAAACCGTCAATCAGGACGAGATCATGAACCCACCGTTGCTGGCCCCAGATCGGAAGCCAGGCACCCAAGTATTCGATCAGCACGCGGTGCTTGGCCTCGGTCCGCCCGTGCCTTTTCCAGCGCGTCTCTTTCGGCTTGCCCGCCATCGCCTTCCCCGGAGTCTGTTACGAGGCAAACCCGTCCATACCTTTCGCGGTCCCGAACAAGTCCACAAGACGCAGGACATCGTGTTGCGCCCCCAGACGCCGGGTCGCGATCGGCAGCGGGCTCCCACGTCGGTGTCTGCCCGAGCCGTCGCCCGCTGCCAGCCGGCGGTGACCTGGGCGCCGGCCCGGCCCTCGCCGGGCGTCCCACTCGTCAATGATCAGGATGTGACATCAGCCTCGTCATCGTGACTCGCCCGAAACACCAAATGAAGGGCGCAGGCTCTACCGCTGCCCTCGCCGACAAGGGGTGCGGTGAGCGAGTTGGCGCACTTCAGCAGCGGTGGCCCGAAGGCCACTCGCGACCGGCTCTCGGGCCGCGGTCCTGCCATCGGAGGCTCCGCGCCACGCAGCTACTCGTGCCGATGGTGCGGCTTGTAGTTCAGAGTGTCATTGATGTAGCGGCCCTTGCTCTGGCCAGGTGCCGCGAACTCTTCCCAAACATTTGGTGGACAGTCTTCGTAGCACCACTCCACGTCCCCCTTGGGAAAGCGGACGTAGATCACCTCCTCATCTTCATCGTAAGCCATGGCGACGATCCGCTCAGAGTCAGTCACCTCAATCCACTCGATCTCAGCCATCGCTTCCTCCCTTGGTCGTGCCTCCGGGGTTCTTCTCGTCATAGAGTCCGCGCCACTTAGCAAGTGAGGGGCCGAGGTTGGGTATCCCTTGATGCTCACGCCACGACTCCAGGGCTGGATCTTCCGCCTTGGGATACGGGCTGGGCTCGTCGATCGTCGTTCGTACCGGCAGGACAATTGCCTCGCCGCTGACCACCGCCTCGCCGGTCCGCAGCGATGGCAGCACATCGGCGAGTCCGGTCACGTTGTCGGGTAAGGCGCTGCGTATCTGGCCCTGGTCCTTGCCGTTGGTAAGACGGAGCGCGATCAGGGTTCCACACTGAGCGAGAGCCGTCTCGGGCAGCTCGCTCGGACGCTGGGTGACCAACACCAGCCCCACTCCGTACTTACGACCCTCGCGGGCGATCCGTGCAGCCGCTCGTGCCGTTACGTCGTTGGCGTCTTCGTCGTTCAGATAGCGGTGCGCCTCCTCTAACACGAACAGAACCGGCCTGGGGCGACCTATTCCCGGCCCGTCAGCCTCACTCCTCAGAGCCAGCTCGAAGAGCAGCTCCAAAACAACTCCGATTGCGAGGTCGGCCACTCCCGTCGGCACGCCACTGAAGTCGAGCACCGAAATCGCCCTCTCTTCTCCCAGCCACTCGATCATCGCTTCGCACAGCGGATCCTCACCTTTCGGATCGGCTTCAGGTTGCAGGAGAAAGGCGTAATCGGGATTTTCCAGGGCAAGGCGCAACAGCTCGGGAATCCGGCCATGGTCTTCGAAGTGCGGGCCCCGACTCGGTTTCCCACCAGCCGGTTTATAGGGGGTGAAGCGAGTTGGCTTGAGCTTCTTCGGGTCACCCTCCTCCTCAATGCGCACAGTGCTCGGATCGCCCTTCTCATCGCGAGTTTCACGGTTCTCGAAGTCGAGTTCATGCCACACTTGATGCAGGTCGAACGGCACCGGCGTATCTGCGGTCACTGCAACTGGGTCAAGGTCGAGCCAGCTCGATTCTTCGACGAATGCAACGCGCGCCTTCGCGACGAACTCCGAGAAGCGCTTGAGAGTCGTCTTTCCGAGCGACACACCGGTAAACGCCTTGAGGATGTCCTCTGAACGCAGTGCCCAATAAGGAACACGGAGCCGTCGCTTTGAATCGAGGACGCTTCGGATACTTCCGTTGTCGCCGATTGCCCGCGCGTACTCGCCATGCGGGTCAATGACCACAACATTGGAGCTCGGCCAATCACCGGCCACCAGATTCTGCAACAGCTCCGCGACTGCGCTCGTCTTCCCCGCCCCGGTCGAGCCTACAATCGCAGTGTGTCGAAGGACAAGCTTCGCGGCATCAAGGCAAACCGGAATCGCCGGTGCAGAGGAAAGCGAGCCAAACCTCAGGAGGCCCGGCCCCTCGGCCGGAAACACACGGCCGAGATCTTCTGGCGTGGCGAAGTGGACGGGATCGTCCAGACCCGGATAGCTGCCAACGCCACGCTGGAAATGGCCAAGGCTGTCGACCTCTCCGAGTAGCTGCACCCTGAGCCAGCGCTCGCCGACCTGGACGTTCTCGACGGGAGGCAACGCAGGGGTCAACTCGGCAATCCCCACCAGCGTAACTGCACCGATCAGATCGACCAAGCCCTGCGGGAAGCGAACGATCGAGCCAATCTGCCCAACCGATTGCAGCTTCCCACGAAAGATCGGCGCAACTCCGGCGAGGTCTGGATCCAGGGCGACGGTAACACTCGAACCGAGTACGTGCCGGACACGACCGATACAGGTAGGGTCGGCCTCAGCCATCGTCGTCGTCGTCAGCCTGGCCAGAGGATCGGGCCAGAAATGCGGCAAGGACAGCGAAGTCCCCGAGTTGGAGCGCGCCGTCGGCCCAGATTCCCGGGGGCACCTCAGACCCCTCCTTCCACTCACCCCGCTCAGTTCCCAAGATTGCTTCGTTCTTGGTTACGACCGAGAGCGCGGGCGTAACCCCGGCTTTGTCCGCGAGAGTCTCGGGGATTGTTGAGTGGCAAAAAACGACGAACTCAGAGCGTGGGCAACGGAGTGCAGCGTCATAGATCAGCTCGTCCAAATGTTGATCGCCGAATGCGTAGCCGGAGACGATGACAAGGCTCTCGGGTTGATGAAGGGCGCGTCGGAAGCGGTCCATGAGAACGACGAATGGAACGCGCCGTGACTCCTCGTACTTGGTATCGGCCGGATAGATCGCCGCCGCCTGGCCCTCTGCGGCGGGCACTCCGAGTCTTACGATTGCTGCGGGATCGATGCGCCAGGTCCAGTTGAGCGAGCCGTGAAGCTTCCAGAGGCGGACGAAACTCGGCGGTAGGGCGTGCGCATTCTCCCCGAGGCTCTCGACCAGATCCACCCGAAACGGGGCCATAAGCGAGCCGACAAATCCGTCGAACCAGAGCGCGCCAATCTCCTCCAAGGCGGTCTCGATGAGGAGGTCATAGTTGACGGTGAAGACTTCGACCGGGTCGTGGTAGTCGGCGCGACTCACCCAGGCCGCAAAGCGTCTCATCGGGTCAAGCGAGGCATTGTCGAGGGCAAGCTGTTTCACGACCGCCGCGCAAATCTTCCGGTCGAGAGCTTCTGCCCCGTCTCTGGTCAGCCCATCTACTTGTTGGTCGCCCTCGAGAAGCGCTGCGATCCGGCGCAATCGCGATAGGGCCAGCTCAAGGTTTCGGTCGGCAAGGAGCATCTGAAAGCGGGCGCGATCGTCACCCTCAAGCTCCTCTGCAACCGCCTTCTCAAGCATCGACACGTCCGGAAGTCCGCAGGCGCGTGCCGCGCCTGCCCCGAGCAACGTGCAGACATGCCGGGAGCGCGTGGCGAGCTTGGAGCCGAACTCGGCCGCGAAATGAGCAGGATCATGGGTAGCAGCAAGAGGCACGGTACGGAACAGTCTCCCTTCCGGCACGGACGTCTCCGCTGGATGTGGCGCCTCAGCAGCAGGGTCTTCCAAGGCGTTGGTTGCGCAGGTAGCCCCCGGCGCACTATCTACGGGGCCCCTCGGAGGCCGCACGACGAAATCGGCCTCAACTGCAGACCCGTGCCACCCTGTGCCACCCAAACAGCCGGTTTCAGCCGGAATCAGCCGGAATCGGTCCTCATCCCCAGACCCCCCGCAAACCGCTCTGGCAAGCCGTAAACCGCTTGCCAGAGCGAAAGGCGCCTACCGGAATCGAACCGGTGTAAACGGCTTTGCAGGCCGCTGCGTAGCCACTCCGCCAAGGCGCCGGGTAACCCGGGGAAGCCTAGCGGCGGACGCGCCGTTTGGGTCAGGCGGGGGCGTCCGGCGCGGTGTCGTCGTAGGGAGCAGCCTTGTCGTAGCCCTCGACCGTGCCGCCGTCGCGGGGACTGGCGTCGTCGGGGTTGTCGCCGTACTGGCGGAGGGAGCGGCGCTGGCGGAGGTAGTCCCAGGTTCTGTCGAGCTGGGTCTTCAGCTCTTCGAGGCGGGAATGCTCGTCGTCGTCGAGGCCCTCGCCCTCGTGGCGACGGAGGAGCGCCTCCTCCTCGCGAACCAAGGCGTCGATGTAGTCGAGTACCTGCTGGTCGTCCATCGCCGCAAGGTTATCCGTGGGGGCGGGCCGGCGCGCGCCCGGTGCGGTCAGGCGCTCGCCTTCTCCAGTGGACGGTCGCTGCGCGCGCCGCCCCCGCGCGAAAAGCGCATCGCGCTGTCCTCGATCGGCCCGTGGCGCAGCGTTCGCAGGTCGAACGGATAGCTCTGCTTCAGCTTCCAGGGTTCCTTGGAACCCTGCTTCGGCAGCTCTTCGACCGAGCGCAGGACGTAGCCGGCCTTGAAATCCAGCAGCGGCTCCTCGGTGATCGAGGGGTCGCTCGCCTCCGCCACGCACTGGCGGTAGCCGCCGGCGTCCATGTGCCGGAGCAGGCGGCAGACGTATTCGGCCGTCAGGTCCGCCTTCAGCGTCCACGACGCGTTGGTGTAGCCGATCGTGAACGCGAAGTTGGGGACGCCGTTCAGCATCATCCCCTTGTAGGTGAGGGTCCTGGCCAGGTCGGGCTCCTCGCCGTCGACACTGAGCCGCATCCCGCCGAGGAAGAGCAGGTTGAGACCGGTGGCGGTGATCACCAGGTCAGCCTCCAGCTCCGCCCCCGACTCGAGCTTGATCCCGCTCTCGGTGAAGGTCTCGATCCGGTCGGTGACGATCTCCGCCTTGCCTCGCGAGATCGCCTTGAAGAGGTCGGCGTCCGGGACCAGGCAGAGGCGCTGGTCCCAGGGGTCGTAGCGGGGCTTGAAGTGGGTGTCGACGTCGTAGCCCGGCGGCAGCGCGTTGACCACGCCTTTGCGGAGCAGCCGCTTCATCAGCTCCGGCCGCTTGCGGGAGAGCCGGTAGCTGAGCATCTGCAGGAGGACGTTCTTCCAGCGCACGATCGCGTAGGCCGCGCGCGCGGGCAGGTGGCGGCGCAGGCGGTTGGCGATCGCGTCCTCGCCCGGCATCGAGACGACGTAGGTCGGCGAGCGCTGCAGCATCGTCACCCGGGCGGCGTCCTCGGCCATCGCCGGCACCAGCGTCATCGCCGTTGCGCCGCTGCCGATCACAACCACCCGCTTGCCGGCGTGGTCAAGGCCCTCGGGCCAGTGCTGGGGATGCACGACCTGGCCGCCGAAGCGCTCGATGCCGGGGAACTCGGGCGCGTAGCCCTGGTCGTAGCGGTAGTAGCCGCTGCAGACGAAGAGGAAGCCGCAGGTCAACGTCACCGCCTCGCCGCTGTCGGTGCGCTCGGCCTCGACCGTCCAGCGCGAGTCCTCACTCGACCACGCGGCGGCGACGACGCGGTGGCCGAAGCGGATCTTCTGCTCGATCCCGGCCTCACGGGCGGTCGCTCGGACGTATTCGAGAATCGACTCGCCGTCGGCGATCGCCTTCGCCTCGGTCCAGGGCCGGAACCGGTAGCCGAGCGTGTGCATGTCGGAGTCCGAGCGGATCCCGGGATAGCGGAAGAGGTCCCAGGTGCCGCCGATGCCCTCGCGGGCCTCGAGGATGGCGTAGCTCTTGCCGGGGCAGCGTTCCTGCAGGTGGTGGGCGGCGCCGATGCCCGAGAGGCCGGCGCCGACGATCAGCACGTCGACATGTTCGGTTGCCAATTCTCCGCTCTCCCTCGTCAGGCCTCAGCCGACTCCAGAACCTCGAACGCTATTCCGGCCCTCTGCAGCCTTGTGAGAAGCATGTCACCCATCGCTGCAGCGGTCGTGACCTGGCCAGCCGTCTCCGGCAGCTCGTCGAAGGCGAGGCAGAGAGCCGACTCCGACAGCATCTTCGACGTCTCCGTGTAGCCGGGATCGCCGCCGGAGACCTCGGTGACGACGCGCCTGCCGCCGCCCTCGCCGACGAAGGTGACCTTAAACCAGGCGCGCTCGCGCTCGGCTTCGCTGGGCCCGTCGCCCGGCGCTTTCAGCTTCAGCAGCAGGTCGCGGGTCGGTCGCAGCTGGGCCAGCAGGGCGGCGGTCCCGACCCCGGCGGAGAGCGCCGCGAGGCCGGGCAGGTGGCGGGCGACCAGGTTGTGCCCGTAGGTGAAGTCGGGGCCGTAGCGGTCGAGCGCCGCGGCGGAGCGGCGCACCACCGCGCCGTCGATCGTCGGCAGCGGCGCCACCCAGCCGCCGCGGTCGGGGTCGCGGCGCAGGCGCGGCGGGGCGGAGTGGACCTCGCGTTCCGGCGGTCGCGTCTCGAGGCGCCGGCGCTCCTTGGCCGCCGCCAGGGTCTGGCGACCGCGGCCGAAAGCGTTGATCGCCGAGTGGTAGGTCCCGCCGGAGAAGCGGCCGCCGAAGCGGGCGTAGCCTTCGACCCGCAGCGGCACCCCCTCGGGCAGCTGCTTGACCGTGAAGTAGGCGCCGAGGTCGTGCGGGATCGAGTCGAACCCGCAGCAGTGGACCAGGCGCGCCCCGGTCCGCTCTGCCTCGGCGTGGTGCTCGATCCACATCCGGTCGACGAACTCCGGCTCGCCGGTGAGGTCGACGTAGTCGGTCCCGGCCGCCGCGCAGGCGGCGACCAGCGGCTCCCCGTAGAGCGCGTAGGGACCGACGGTCGTGATCACCACGCGCGCCGCCTCGGCAACCTTCGCCAGGGCAGCGTGGTCGGCGGCGTCGGCCTCGAGCAGGTCGGGAGCGGCCACCGCAGAGTCCAGGTCCGCGAGCTGCGCCGCCACCGCGTCGAGCTTGGCGCGGTTGCGTCCGACCAGCGCCCAACGCAGCTGCGGCGGGGCATGCAGGGCCAGATAGCGGGCGGTGAGGCCGCCGGTGAAGCCGGTCGCGCCGAACAGCGCAACGTCGTATCGGCGTTCCCCCTCCACGACGGCCATTCTGACACGGAGCACCGCCGGCCCCGGGGCGGAACTACGAGACGGGCGCCGCGGGGGGTCACCAGGACACATGGTGGCCGCGACGCCCGTCTCACCCTGAGGCTCAGCTCGGCCGCTGAAACCTCAGGTCCACCGCGCGATCACCGAGCCCGCACGGACCCGCTCTTCGGGGTGGACTTTCACCCGGGGCGCATTTCCATGTGCCCCGTACAGGTTGAAACGATCCGGGCCGCCGTTTGTCAGGCCAGTCGCGAAAGAGGCGTGGCTATTCGGTCTTCTTGCCCTGGCCCGGCGGGCTTCCTCCGTGTCCGGGAGGGACCCGTTCCTGGCCCGGCGGCGCCGTTGTCGCCGGCACCCGCAGAGCGGTCCTGGGCCTGGGACGCGGGCACTCCCGTCTTTTCGTGGACGCCGGGCCCGACGGGCGCGTCCGCCGAAGGCACCGTCCCAGGGGACTCGGCATGCGGGCCAGCCGCTTCCTCCCCGCCCACCGAGGCGGCGGTGCGCGAGCCCGGCGGCGGCGGCGCTCCGCCTGCGGCCGGAGTCGGTCCCGCGATCGCCCGGCCGCGGGCCGCCGGCGTGCCGGGGCCGATCCCACCGGGCCGCGACGGCGCTTCGACGCCGGGCCCCGCGGCGGCGGCGCCGTTGTCGAGCAGGCCGTCCCGCTCCACCGCGCCGGCGCCGACGGCGGCGACCACGGCCAGCGTCGCCGCCGACTTGAGGGCGACCGAGCCGCCGAGGACCTTGCCCCCGCCGCCCAGCGCCGCGGCGACCCCTCCCCCGGCCCCGCCGTGAGCGCCGGCGACCCGCCGCAGGATCGCGGCGGTGGCCGCGGCGGGAAGCGGCGCGACGGCGCCGAGGTCGGAGCGGCGCGCCCGGATCCGGGCGGCGAAGGCGCGGCAGTCCTCGCACTCGTGCAGGTGGGCGCGGACGTCGGCCCGCCCGCGGACCCCACCGTCGGCATCCGAAAGCGCCCTGGTGACGGCGTCGCAGGCCATCTCACGGCCGGCCTGCATCCGCCTCAGGCCGAGGCGCGCTTCGTAGACCGCCTGCCGCGCCGCCGCCGGCGTGGCACCGAGGGCCTCGCCGATCTCCTCGAAGGAGAGACCGCCCAGCTCTCGCATCACGAGCGCCCCGCGCGGTCGCTCCGGCAACCGCTCCAGGTCGCCCAGGAGACCCCGCAGCCGATCCCTCCATTCCGCCTTCTCCGGGGGCTCGGTAACGACCGCCTCCAATTCCAGCTGAAGTGGCTGCGCCCGGCGCCGGCCGCGCACCAGGTCGATCGACTCGTTGTGGGCGATCCGGTAGAGCCATGGCTTGAGGCGGATCTGGCGCGACTCGTCCGGCAGCGCCCGCATCGCCTTCACCATCGTGTTCTGAAGCGCGTCCTGCGCTTCTTGGGCGTCCCCCAGGATCGCCAGGCAGTAGCGGTAGATGCCCTGGTGGTGGCGGCCGAATATCGCCGCGAAGGCCCGCCTGTCCCCGGCGGCCGCCCGGCGAGCCAGGCGCTCGTCGGAGAGGAACCGCGCCGCGCCGGGTGCGGACAGGGGATCGGGCCAGCCGGCCGCCTCTCTCACCTGCGGCCTGCACCCTCGTCCCGGACCATCTCCCCAAAGGGTAGGGAAGCCGCGGATGGGCGCGGCCACACGGAAACGCGTCCGCGCCTCGGGGCGCCGGCCGCTCAGCCCACTTCGTGGTCGACCGGCAGCACCCGCACCTCGTGCTTGCCCTTGCCGGGGCTGTAGACGACGACCTTGGCGGTGCCGCCCGGCTTGGCCAGCGGGCCGTAGTAGAGGAAGGCCTGCTGGCGGCCGCGGATCGTGAACGTGCGGCGCAGCTCGGTCCTCCCCTTCCTGGTCCGGCGCAGGATCGTCAGCCGGTAGCGGCGGCGCTTCGCGGTCCCGTCGCCGATCCACATCAGCTGGCGCTTCGGCTTCTTGACGAAGGTGAGGCCGGCGCCGCGCGGGGCGCCGATCGCGGCGACCGTGACCTTGTAGGCGGTCCCCTTGGCGGTGGCGCCGAGTGAGATCGAGGGGACCCTGGTGCGGCGCGAGCTCCGGTAGGTGATCGCGTCACCGTGTGGCGAGAGGGCGACGTCGGCGACCTGGTGCGGGCCCATGATCAGGTTGTCGATCGTCGCGTCGTAGGTCGGCCCGACCAGGGTCAGGGTCTCGCGGTCGGTGAAGCCGAGGTTGTCGCCGTTCACTTCGACGCCGAACTCGACGTTCTTCGGGACGGCGATGACCGGCGCCGGGGAGTCCGAGTAGAGGGTCCCGCCTTTGACCCGCGGGCGGATCCCGCCCGAGCTCTGCGGGATCACCCTGGCGCCCGGGATCTCGTTGACGAGCCGGTCGCCGACGAAGCCGGACCTGCGGCCCTCGGGGTCGGTCACCAGCACCCGGGCGTGCTCGGTGGCGCTGCCGTCGAGGCGGATCTCGTTGTACTTCGAGCGCTCGCCCCGCCGGCCGGCGCAGATCGGGCAGTCCTGGATGCCGAGACCGGGCCGCACCGGCCACAGCTGCAGGGTCTTGGTTCTGGCGTTCCCGACGTACCTCGCTTCCGGGTCGCCGGGGCCGACCGCCGCGTCGTAGTGCCAGGTGTCGGTCTTGGTGTCGATCGTCAGGCGGCGGCTGAAGTCGCCCGGCCAGTTGTTGTCGTAGACCCGGACCTCGTAGACGCCCCCGCCCATGTCGTCGACCGCGTAGGGCGTGATCGCGTGGCCGTCGCCGTAGTCGGGCTTCATGATCGCCAGGGTCCAGTATTCGCCCTGCGGCGACCGCAGGCTCTGGCGCAGAACCGAGAGGATCTTTCGAGGCGTCCCTTCGACGGTGCCCGCTTTGACCGACCCCAGGTCCTGGAAGGCGAAGGCACGGGCGATCGAGCGCTGGAGGAGCCGGTTGCCGCTGAGATCGGCGTCATAGGTGTTTTCCGCCCCGCGGCTGAGCGCGCTCAGCTTCGCGTACCCGAACCGCCTCAGTTCGTCGCGGTAGATCAGCTCGCTCAGGGTCGCGAGGCCGAAGCAGTGGCCGTCGGCCATGCCGCGGTTCAGCGCGCGCATGTAGTCGAGCGCGGCCGGCGTCAGCACGCAACGGCCGTGTCCCGGCAGGCAGACGCCGGACCCGTACAGCCGCTGCAGCTCGCCTGCGTCGAGGTTGGCGGGCCCTTCTTCGTTGCCGTAGTTGACGAACGAGAAGCCGTTCGGGATCGGCCGGAAGCCGTTGTCGGCGACCGTCGTGCCGGCGGCCGGGGAGGCCGCCGGCGCGAGCAGCAGCGCCAGCAGCACCAGCGGCACGGCGAGCAGGCTTCGGCGGAGCGCGGAGAGAATCGGCGAGGGCACCGCCCTGTGTTCGGCAGGACGCGCCGAATTCTTTAGCGGTGCTGCCCGACGACGTTGCCCGGACGGGCTGCTCGCGACCGCTCCCGAGCGGCGCGCGAGGGTCCTCGAGACCGCCTAGACGTTGATCGTCCCGTCCGCGTCCAGGATCAACGGCGCCCAGAAATCGGGGCCGGACGAAACTCCCGGCATGACGCCCGGTATCCCGCCCTCGGCCATCGCCTTGTACTGGTATTCCCCGGCGGGCAACCCGATGCCCTCGCTCTGGTCGCGGAGGTCCTTGAACGCGTCGAGCGCGGCCGTCTCGCCGCTGCCCTCCCCTGTGCCGACCGGCTGCGGCTCGCCTTCGGGCGGCACGTATCGGAAGGCGTAGACCATGAGCTGGAGCCTACCTTCCTTCGATGCCGGAGCGATCTAGTGCCGGTCGGGCTCGCCCCAGGCGGTGGCCACCGGCAAACGGTGGCCGTCGCGAGACGAGGGGTTCCGACGGGGAGCAGGTTGGCGGGTCAGTCCAGCATGAACCAGCCGCGCACCTCGGCCTCGTGGTCGACGTAGCGCTTGCCGGACACGTCGACCACTGCCTTCTCGATCGTCCCTCCCGAAAACCGGAACGGCGAGGTGTAGTCGGGAGTGACCGGCGAGGCGCTGTCGCGCCCGACGCAGATGCCGTCGCCGACCAGGCAGAAGGCGCCCGGCTGGGTGACGATCTCGCCGCCGCCGACCCGGCTGTCGTCGACGTAGAGGTCGAGCGTCCCGGCGAAGCCGGGCATCGCCGGGTCCTCGCTCTTGCCCTTGACCGCAAAGTCGGCGGTGAAGACGTGTCGGCCGGGCGCGATCTCGGTGTCGGCGACAACCTCCTGCAGGTGCGTGCCGACCCAGTTGAACGTGTACCGCAGCCGACCGTCCTTGACATAGAACGTGTGACCGCCGGCGACGCCGCCGTGCGCGAACAGCACCCCCTCCGCGTCGGCCGAGTCGATCTCGACACCGACCGCGATCGTGTAGGAGCGGCCGTTGATGCGAACGCCGCCCGCCTCGGGCACGTCCGCGGTGTCCGGGTAGTACTCGTAGCGCTCCCGAGGCTTGGCCGCGCTCGGCCGCTCGGCAAGCACCTGCTCGAGCGCCGTCCGGTCGTCCAGCGGCAGGCCGTTGTAGATGCCGGCGTAGTAGAACCAGAGGCTCTTCAGCCGCTCGAGCCGCACAGGCTCCTCCGCGGCCAGGTTCTTCGCCTGCGCCCGGTCCTCCTCGAGGTGGTAGAGCTCCCACTCGTCCTGCTCGTAGTTGCCCCAGCCGCTGAGCGGCGGGTGCACGGTGCAGGCGAGCCAGCCCTCGTGGTAGATCGACCGCTGCCCGAGCATCGCGTAGAACTGCGTCTCCTTCCCCGGGGCCCCGGCGTCGGAGAGGGAGGCGGCGAAGCTCTCGCCCTCCAGCGGGCTCTGCGGGTAGCCCTTGATCGTCTCCGGCGGCTCGATCCCGAGCAGCTCGTAGATCGTCGGGACGACGTCGACCGCGTGGACGTACTGCTGGCGAGGGTCGCTCTGCGGCGCGATCTTCGCCGGCCAGGCGACCAGGCACATGTCGGCGACGCCGCCCTCGTACCCGGCCCAGCGCTTCCAGTAGGGGAAGGGGGTGTCGAAGGCCCAGGCCCAGCCGGTGTTGTAGTGGTTGTAGGAGACGGGGCTGCCGAGCTCGTCGATGTGCGGGAGCGTCAGCTCGGTGGAGTCGGGAATCCCGTTGAAGAACCGCCACTCGTTGAACGAGCCGTTCGGTCCGCCCTCGCCACTGGCGCCGTTGTCGGAGACGACGACGACCAGCGTGTTGTCGAGCTGGCCCGACTCCTCCAGGTAGTCGAGGACCCGGCCGAGCTGGTCGTCGGTGTAGGAGATGTAGCCGGCGAACACCTCGGCCATGCGGCAGAAGAGGCGCTGCTCGTCGGCGCTCAGCGAATCCCACGGGCGCACGGTGTCGAGCCCGGGCCAGGGTTTGCCGTCGGGACCGGTCCGTTCGGGCTCGCCGTGCGGATTGATCGGCGAGAGCTCGGTTCCCTCGGGCAGCAGCCCCATCTCGATCTGGCGCTCGAGGATTTCCGCCCGGATCGCCTCGTAGCCCTGGTCGAATTTGCCCTTGTACTTGTCGGCCCACTCCTGGAAGACGTGATGGGGGGCGTGACCGGCCTGCGAGGCCAGATACATGAAGAACGGCTTGTCGGGGTCGACCGCTTTGGCGTCGCGGATGAACTCGATCGCGCGGTCGGAGAGGTCTTTGGAGAGGTGGTAGCCCTCCTCGGGAGTCGCCGGGGGGTCGATCTGGTGGTTGTCGTGGACGAGGTCCGGGTACCAGCTGTTCGACTCGCCGCCGAGGAAGCCGTAGAAGCGTTCGAACCCGCGCCCCAACGGCCAGCGGCCCTTGTAGGAGGCCATCGTCGTCTCCTCACCCGGCGTCAGGTGCCACTTCCCCACGCAATAGGTGTTGTAGCCCTCCTCCGCCAGCACCTCGGAGATGAACCCGTTCTCGAACGGGATCCGAGTGGAGATTCCCGGGAAGCCCGAGCTGAACTCGGCGATCGTCGCCATCCCGTTGGAGGTCGCGTTGCGGCCCGTCAGCAGCGAGGACCGCGTCGGCGAGCAGAGCGCGGTCGTGTGGAAGTTCGCATAGCGGACGCCCATCTCGGCGATGCGGCGCATGTTCGGCGTCTCGACCGGCCCGCCGAAGGCGTCCATCGTGCCGTAGCCGATGTCGTCCCAGGCCAGGAGGAGGACGTTCGGGGCACCCTCGGGCGCCTTCGGTGGCAGATACGGCTCCCAGTCGGGCTCGGAGTCCCGGATGTCCACCGAGATCCGCGGTCCGCTGCCCTTGTCCTCGCTCATTCGATTCTCCTTCCTCGGCCTCAGCCGAGCAGCTTTGCCTTCTGCGCGGCGAACTCCTCCTCGGTGAGGATGCCCTGCGCTTTCAGTTCACCGAGCTCCTTCAGCTGGTCGATCACCGAGCCCTCGGGTGGAGCGGCGGCCGGGGCCGCCTGCTGGGGCGGGGCCTGCTGCATCACCTGCTGCTGCGCGTACTGCTGGTCTTCCTTCTCGGCCCAGCGCGACTCCTGACGGCGGCGGACGCGGCCGCTGACGGCGGTCGCGGTGCCGGCGACGACGGCGGTGCGGGCCATCCCCCTGATCAGTCCTGGCATCTTCTGCTCCTCTCTATGCGTTGGCGTCGGCCGCGTCGAGGGCGGCGACGAGGTCTTCGACGGGGATCCGGCCGCTGGCGACCAGCTGGCCGCCGGAGCGGCGGACGGCGGCGGCGAACGGCGCCGCCCAGGCATTCTCGTAGACGAGCAGCGCGGCCGAGGTGCCGGACTCGAGCACGTCGGCGGCGGCGGCGATGTCGTCGTCGTGGAGCAGGCCCGAGGAGGCGCCCTCGAAAATGGCCAGCTCAGTCACTTCTTCGCCGAGCTCGGCCAGCTCGAGGCCGGCGACGTTGCCGTCCTCGTCCTTGCTGATGAAGGCGAGGTCGATGACCCGGATCAGGCCGCGGTCAACGAGGTCGACCAGGTGGGGGACGGCTTCGCCGTTCGGCTGCCGACCCGGCCACTCGACCAGGACATAGTCGATCGGCCCCAACTCGTTTCGGTCCTCCTCGCTCAAGCTACCCTCCTTCTATCGGTGGCAATCCAGCTTAGGCGAGGAGCTTAGCCTTGTTGGCCCGCTCGACCTGCGCCTCAGAGTGCCGCGCAGCGGACATCGAGGCCCTGCGCGGGATCTGGGGCGATTCCCTCCGGCGGCGGCACGAAGCGAGGTCGTCGACCTACGCGGCCAGGGGCGCTGCGCCGACCGGCGTCGCCGAGCGGCAACAGCGTCCAGGCGGCCGTGCCGCCGTCCTCCGACCGTAGGCGAGCCTATTGTTGCGCGCCCTTGTACGACGCCTCTCAGCACCTGATCGGCGGCGCGGCGCCCGCCCGATCGCTTCCGGATTGGCCCGATGCCCGACCCCTCCGCTCGTGGCAGGAGGAGGCGACCGAGGCCGTGCGAGCGCACGCAGACACGAGCTTCCTGGCCTCGGCCACGCCGGCGGCCGGCAAGACCACCTTCGGCCTGCACATCGCCCACCGGATGCTGAGCGCCGGGTTCGTCTCACGCGTTGTCGTGGCCGGCCCGACCACCCACATCTGCCGCCAGTGGGCCGCCGACGCGGGCCGCTACGGCATCGACCTCGAGCCGAACCGGCCGAACTCCGACGGGCCGGAGTCGGCCGACTTCCACGGCGTCGCCGTCACCTACCAGACGATCGCGGCGGGGCCGGACACCCACCGGCTGGCCGCCGGCCGCCGGCCGACCCTGCTGATCGCCGACGAGCCGCACCACATGGGCGACCAGGCCGCCTGGGGCGTGCAGGCCCGCAGGGCCTTCGACGGCGCCCGCTTCCGGCTGCTCCTCTCGGGCACGCCCTTCCGCTCCGACAACTCGGCGATCCCCTGGGTGACCTACGACGAGGACGGGCTCAGCCGGGCCGACTACGTCTACGGCTACCCGCAGGCGTTGATCGACCGGGTGTGCCGCCCGATCACCTTCCTGCCGTATGACGGCGAGATGGAGTGGCTCTCGGACGGTCGCCTGCGCAGCGCCGACTTCGACCTCGCCCTGCCGGCGGCCGAGTCGGCCCGGCGCCTGCGGACGGCGCTCACGCCGGAAGGCGAGTGGATGGGCGAGGTGCTGCGCGACGGCGACGCCAGGCTGAGCGAGGTGCGCGCCGAAGGCCACCCCGACGCGGGCGGCCTGGTCATCGCCTCCGACCAGGACCACGCGCGGGCGATTGCGGCGCGGCTCGAGTCGGTCTCCGGGGAGCGACCCGAGCTGGTGATGAGCGACGAGCCCGGTGCCAGCCGGCGCATCGCCGATTTCGCCTCCTCCGATCGACGCTGGCTGGTCTCGGTGCTGATGGTCTCAGAGGGCGTCGACATCCCCCGCCTGCGGGTCGGCGTCTACGCGACGGCGGCCCGGACCGAGCTCTTCTTCCGCCAGGTGGTCGGTCGCTTCATCCGGACCACCCCGAGGCCGCGCCGCCAGATGAGCTACCTCCTGATGCCGGCCGACCCGCGACTGAAGGCGCTCGCCCACGAGATCGAGCTGGAGCGCCGTCACGCGCTCGACCTCTCGCCGGACGCCATGGAGGAAGAGGGCGAAGAGTTTGACGACCCCGATCCGGAGCAGGGCGAGCCGGGTGACCGCTTTGCCGCCCTGAGCTCGGGCGACGCCGAGCTGGACGAGGCGATCATGAGCGAGACCACGCTGCAGCTCTTCCCGACCGACGACCCCGAGCCGGTGAGGAAGAAGGTGGCCGCCCGCGCCAGGCCCGAAGCCGCGTCGAGGGACCTGGAGCCCGCGCGGGAGTCGGCCTACGCGACCCGAGAGCGGCTGCGCGGCGAGCGCAGCCGCCTGGTCGCCGACGTCGCCCGGCGCACCGGCAAGTCGCACCGGGAGATCCAGGCCCGCATCAATCGCGCCACCCGGGCGCGATCGGTCGCCAGCGCCACCATCGAGCAGCTCGAGCGCGGCAACGAGATGCTGCGCCGCGAGCTGTGGCGGTGAGATCCACCTGGTAGGGGATCCGGCAGAGCCTCCTCGAGGCCGTGAGCTTTGAACACCCGCAGCCCTCGGCGGACCCGGGGCCCGGACCTACCTCACGGCGTTCGGAACGTCTCTGGGGTCGTCACCTAGGCCGCGCGGCCCCGCGCCCAGGCCTCACCGGTCGCCACGGCGACCTCCAGACAGCGCCCGACCGAGTCCCAATCGACCCGGTCGGGGGTGTCGGTGGGCAGGTGGTACTCGGTGAAGAGTTCGTCCCGCATCGAGAGCAGGGAGATCGAGGGCAGGCCGGCGAGCAGGGTCAGGGCGGGGTCGGTCCAGCCGGGGACCCGGACTCGGGTCGGGGCGGTGAGGCCGGCCGCGGCGGCGCCGGCGTCGGCCCAGCTCAGGTCCTGCTCGCGGAAACGGACCGGGACCAGCGGGCCCTCCTTCGCCGCGACGACCGGCTCGCCCGCGCCGAGCGTGTCGAGCCCGAGGACGAGCGTGGTCGCCGGATCCAGCGCCGCCCCCTCCTCGCGCAGCCAGGCGGCCGTCCCTCCCATCCCCGCCTCCTCGCAGCCGGGGAAGAGCGCGATCACCTCGCAGCCGGGGAGCGGCTCGGCGGCCCAGCGCTCGACCAGGGCGAGCGTCGCGGCGACGCCGCTGGCGTTGTCGCTGGCACCGGGGACGACCTCGCCATGGGCGACGTCGAGCTGGAACCCGATCAGCGCCGCGAGCAGGGCGCGCCCGAGCCACCGCGTCCTCCTCGGCACCGCAAGCGCGAAGCCGATCGCCGGGAGCGTCGCGAAGGAGCCGCCGCGCGAGAGCCGCACCAGCCGCGGATCCCACATCAGGCCGGTGCGGGCGGCGTCGTGATGGGCGACCAGGACCAGGGTGCGGCGGCGCTCGCCGGCGGCGGGGACACGGGCGACCACGTTGGACGCCTCGGCGGCCGGCAGCAGCCTCCGGATCCACTGCGAGCGCCCCGAGAACTCCAGCTCGTAGGAGACCGCGGCGGCGAGCGCGGCGGCGCCTCCCCGCATCCCGAGGGCGAAGTGGCCGGCGTGCGCCCAGGCGTAGGTGCGCTGGTAACGGAAGCCCCGCAGGCGGACGTCGCCGGCGCCGGCCTCGGTCAGCCGGGCCGCGATCCACTCGGCCGAGCGGCGTTCGCCCGGGCTGCCGGCACCCCGCTCCATCCCCGCCAGCACCTCGACGTCGGCGCGCACCGAGTCCGCAGCGCGGCTCACAGGCGCCCGCCGACGAGCGAATCGAGAATCGTCGCGAGATACATCGTCAGGTAGATGACAGCAGCGCCGGTGGACGCTTAACCCAGGGCCAGGCCCTGAACCGGTCGGCGGGCTCAATCCTCCAAGCGCCGCAGAAGGCTCCCCAGGGCCGGATGAACGTTGATTGGAGTTCCGGCATTAGGGTAAACGCCCTGCAGAAGCCAGAGGCACAACCGGTCGTCAAGGCGTCGATGAGAACCGGCCCCGCCGCGCCCGTCCCCCTCCCGGGACCGCTGCGCAGCGCCCGGGAGCGGCCGTGGCCGATGGTTGGCCGCGACGATGAGATGCGTGAGATCGAAGCCGCCTGGTCGCGGGTCACTGAGGGCAACCGCGAGACGGTGGTGGTGGCGGGGGAGCCCGGTGCGGGCAAGAGCCGTCTGATTGCCGAAGCCGCGCACGCCGCCCACGCCGGCGGCGGCCTTGTCCTCTACGGCAGCGGCGAAGGGGACTCGCTGACCCCGTACGCTCCGTTCGTCACCGCGCTCGCCCGTCTCGAACGCCAGGCGCCGGCGGCATTGCTGCAGGAGATGCGCCGGTCCTCGCTCGGGGCGCTCATCCGCGAGGCCGGGTCGCCGGCGCGGGAGAACTGGAGCCTCGGCGACGATCGCGCCAGGCTCTTCGCAGCCTCTCTGGAGATGCTGGAACTGCTTGCCCGGCACGGCCCCCTGCTGCTCGCGGTCGACGACCTGCACGCCTGCCAGGCCTCGACGCTCGCCCTCGCAACTCATCTCACCCGCGCCGCCGCCGGCGCGCCGGTGCTGCTGGTCACGACCTACCGGCCGACCGACGTCGAGCCTGACGGCGAGGTGGCGGAGACGGTCGACGCCCTCACGGCCCCGACGAACGCCAGGCTCCTCGAGCTGAAGGCGCTCAGCGCGGCCGCGCTGCGCGACCTCGCCGCCTCGCTGGGGATCGGTCCGGAGGAGGCGCTCGACCGCGCCGCCGCCGACGTTGCCCGCGAGAGCGGCGGCAACGTGCTCTTCGCCTGCGAGCTGCTGCTGGCGATCGGCGCCGGAGAGCCGACCAACCCCCTGCCCGGCCGCGCCCCCCACTCCCTCCGCACGCTGATCGCGGCCCGCGCGCGCGTCCTCGGCACCGGCGCCCACGAGCACCTCTCGGCCGCCGCGGTGCTCGGCCGCGAGTTCGAGACGGCGGCGTTGATCGCCGCGCTGGGAGCCGAGCCGACCGCGGTGAGGGGCTCGCTGAGGACCGCCGAACGCGCCGGCCTGCTGGTCTCCGGCACCACCGACGGTGACTACGCCTTCGCCCACGCGATCGTCGCCCGCTGCCTTTACGAGGAGCTGCCCCCGGCCCGCCGCGGAGAGCTGCACCGCCATCTCGCCGAGGCCCTCGAAGCGGAGGGCGGCGACGGGCGAGCCGGCCGGCTCGCCCACCACTGGCGCCGGGCCGAGCCCCCCGACGGGCACCGGGCGGCTCGCTGGTGCGCGGTGGCGGGACGCCAGGCACTGCGTGGCCACGACCACGAGACCGCGGCCGGCTGGTTCGAGCAGGCCCTGGCCCTGCGCAAGGAGATGCCCGACGAAGAGCGCGGGGTCGAGCACTGCGACCTGCTGATCGACCTCGGCACGGCGCTGCGCTTCGCCGACCAGGAGCGCTCGCGCCAGTACCTGCTGGCAGCAGCCCGGCTCGCCGACGACCTCGACGACACCGAGCGCTTGACCCGGGCGGCGCTCGCCAACAACCGCGGCTTCGTCAGCCACGTCGGCGGCCTCGACCGCGAGCGCGGGGCGATGCTCAGCCGCGCCGCCGAGCGGCTCGACCCCAACCGTCCGGAGGCGGCGCTCGTCCTCGCCCAGCTGGCGCTCGAGCTGACCTTCTCGCCGCAGGTCGAACGCCGTCGCTGGCTCGCCGACCGCGCCCTCGAAGCGGCGCGCTCCGGCGGCGACCGGCGGATCCTCGCCCAGGTGCTGATCCGCTGCCTGATCGCCCGCTGGGGCCCCGACAACCCCGAGGAGCGGATCGCCATCGCGGCCGAGAGCATCGAGATCGGCGCCCAGCTGGACGAGCCGCTCGACCTGTTCCACGCTCTGCACTGGCAGGCGGTCGCGCAGGTGGAGGTGGGTGAGATCGCCGCCGCAGCCCACACCCTGCACGAGCAGGAACAGATCGCCACCCGGGTCGGCGACGCGACCGCCCGCTGGCTCTGCGATTGCTCCGCCTCTGTGCACCTCGCCCTGCGCGGCAAGCTGACGGAGGCCGAGGCGCGCGCCCAGCGGGCGGTGGAGGGGGCCAAGAGCAGCTCACAGCCCGACGCTCTTCCCTTCTACGTCAGCCAGATCGCCAGCATCCGCTGGCAGCAGGGCCGTCTGGCCGAGCTGGCGCCGCTGCTGACCCGGGCGCTCGACGAGTACCCGGGCATCCCCGCCTTTCGCTCCCTGGCGAGCCTTGCCAACGCCGTCGCCGGCGAGAAGGCGCTCGCCGCCGAGATCCTGGCCACCGACACCGTCACCGACTTCGCCGACATTCCCCGAGACCCAATCTGGATCGCCGCGGCCACCACCTACGCGCACGCGATCGCCGAGCTGGAGGACCCCGCGGCGGCCACCACGCTGCGACCTGTGCTCGAGCCCTATCGCGGCCGGCTGGCGATGACGACGGTCAGCATCTGGGGCCTGGTCGACCACGCCCTCGGGCGGCTCGAGCTGCTGGTCGGCGAGCGGGAGGCCGGGCAGCGGTCGCTGCGGACTGCGGCCGCGGCCTACACGGCGATGCCGGCGCCGCTCTGGAAGGCGCAGGCGGAGGCCGACCTCGGCGTCGCCGACGGCGCCGAGTCACACCTGGAGACACGGATCGCCGCCCTCGGGCTGACCGACCGCCAGTCCGAGGTGACCCGGCTGATCGCCCGCGGGCTCTCCAATCGGGCGGTGGCCGAGGAGCTCCACCTCTCCCCCAGCACGGTCAAGCGCCACCTGGAGAACGTCTACCGGCGCACCGGGGTCAGCTCGCGCGGGGCGCTGATCGCGCTGCTGGTGGAGTAGCGCCGGAGCAGCGTCGCCGCCTGCTCAGGACACGCCCGGGAAGAGCACGGTGTTGGGTTTGTAGCGCGCCTCGTGTTCTTCGCCGGCGACGCCAACCCCCAGCTGGCCCTGGTAGTTCCAGCCCCAGCACCAGGCGAACCCGCCGCTGTCGATCGCGCAGGAGGTGCGCCCGCCTGCCGCGAGACGGGTGAAGACGTGCCCGCCGACAACCGGTTCCGGCGTCGGGTGGGCGTCGATGTCGCTATCCCCCTGGCCGAGCGGCCCGAAGTTGTTGGAGCCCCAGCAGAGGGTCGAGCCCCCCTCGGCCAGGCCGCAGTTGTAGTAAAGCCCGCCGTCGATCTTGCTGAAGGTGTGGCCACCGGTCACCGGGATCGGGGTTTCGGTGAAGTAGGTGCCGAGTGAGCCCTGGCCGAGCTGTCCGTAGTCGTCGCTGCCCCAGCAGTACGCGGCCCCGGCGGAGCTCAGCGCACAACCGCTCGAGGAGCCGAGGGAGAGGCCGTGAAGTGGCGGGTAGGAGCCGCCGAGCTGGTGCGGCACGCCGTCCTCGGGTTTGGGCGTGTACGGGTTGGGCGCATTCAGGGGTTCTCCCCAGCAGTACACGCGACCCCCGGAGAGGCCGCAGGTGCGGAACGAGTAGGTGACGATCTCCTCGAAGCCGCCGCCCTGGACGCGGGTCGGCACCAGCCGGTTGTCGAGGCTGCCGTCGCCGAGTTGGCCCCGCGCGTTGTACCCCCAGCAGTAGGCGACGCCGGCCGTGGTGACGCCGCAGGTACTTCCCCCGCCGGCGCTGATCTGCTTGAAGGAAAGGCCTCCGCTGACCGGGGTCGGGACGTTGCGGTTGGTTTCGCTGCCGTCGCCGAGTGCGCCTTCGTCGTTGTTGTTGAATCCTTCGACCGGTGCTCCCCCGTTGGCGCCCCAGCAGTAGGCCCTGCCATCGGCGGTGAGGCCGCAGGTGTGGTCGGCCCCGACGGCGAGTTCGACGAACTTGTTCCCGCCGGCGACCTTGACCGGCTTCGTCCGCTCTTCGAAGCTGCCGTCGCCGAGCTGGCCGAAGCGGTTCTCGCCCCAGCACCAGGCTTCTCCGTAGGCGTCGATCTCGCAGGTGTCGTTCCCGCCGCTGTAGATCTGCGGCAGCGGCGGGAAGCCGAAGCAGACGTGCACTTCGGCCGTCTGCGGGGCCGAGGCGGAGCCGTCGGCGAGCACCGCACGGAAGGAGTAGGTGCCGCTCGTTTCCGGACCGACGAAGCGCAGCGGCGAGGTGCCGGAGGCGTCCTCCCCACCTTCGCCGAGCACGGTCCAGGTCGCGCCGCCGTCTTCGGAGACCTGGACCTGGATCGCGCCGCCGGCCTGCGCCGGGGAGACCGTGACCGTCGCATCGGTCTGCTGGGCGGTGCAGAGGTCCGCCGGCAGGGTCAGCGCCACCTTGCGGCTGCTGATCCGCACCGTGATCGGCGGACTGGTGAAGGGCGGATAGGTCGTCGCCTTCTTCTTTGCCTTGCCCTTCGCTCGCGAGCGGACCGCGCCCGGTCGCCTCCTCGTCTTCGACCCCTGCTTCTTGCCGTGCTTCGACTTGCCGCCCTTCGCCTTCACGGTGAACTTCGGCGCGTAGAGCCGGTAGCTGGCCGAAGCGGTGACGCGGACCCTGAACGAGACCCGGCCCTGCTTGCTGGAGGACTTCGAGCCGGCCGCCTTCCAGCCGCCGCCTTCGCGCCTCTGCAGGACGACCTTGCGCTTGATCGGGGTCGGCAGCAGGCCGCCGACCGTCACCTGGCCACCGGCGTCGACCGAGAGGGCCGCCGTTGCGCCGGGGAGCCCGAGCAGGCGCAACGGCTTGGAGTGCGCCGACGGCGCCTTCCTGCTCCGGCGCAGGGCGACCGCTTTGTAGGCGGTCTTGCCGAGTGGCGGCTTGACCTTGAAGGAGAAGCGCCCGTTCTTCTTCAGCTTGGCGGCGCTGGCGCGAGCCCACTTCTTCGTACCCGTCGGCTTGGCGAGCAGTACCACGCGCTGGCCCTTTGCCCACTTCTTCACGGAGCCCTTGAGGCGAGTGGCCTTGCCGGAGACGACCTTGGCCCCGGGGGCCGAGAGGCTGACGGGTGGGCCCTTCTTCGCGGCGTCGGCCGAGCCGGCGCCGAACGCAGCGCCGAACAACACCAGAGCACAGAGGAGCGCCAGCGGAGCACGGCGCGCGAGGACACGAATACCTGCCTGACCGATCATCGGCGCCGATGCAACCGCACCCGGCCCGCTCAGAAAAGGCCTGGCGGGCAAGTTGGGCCGTTCGGCCCACGTGCCCGACCTCCTCGAATTCGACGCTGCTCCGGGGCTTTCACCCAAGCGCGGCGAGCGCCTCGGCGGCGGCGCGCTCGCCCGACTGCACCGCGCCGTCCATGTAGCCGTTCCACACGGTCGCGGTCTCCGCCCCGGCCCAGTGCAGCGGCCCGATCGGCTCGCGCAGGGCGCGGCCGTATTCGGTCCAGCCGCCGGTCGTCATCAGGCAGCCGTAGCAGCCGCGGGTCCACTCCTCCTCGGCCCAGACCCGCTCGAGGAAGCGCTCCGGCCGCGCCGCCCGCTTGCCGAAGAGGCGGGCGTGGCCGGCGAGGATCGCGTCGCGCCGCTCCGCCGCCGGGCGGGCGCCGAGCCGGCGGGCCAGACGGCCCTCGAGGAAGCCGAGCAGGACCCCCGGGCTGCCGTCGGGAGGCGAGTTGTCGAAGACGACCCGGGCCGGGCCGGCCTCGCTGATCGCCTGCCCCGAGAGCCCCTGCTCGCGCCAGAACGGAGTGTCGTAGACCGCCATCGTCTTCACCACGGTCCCCTGCGGCATCCGCTGGGTCAGCTGGTCGCGCAGGCCGGGCAGCGGCGGGTCGTAGGAGACGCGGCCGGCCAGGGTCGGCGGGATCGCGACGATCGCCCGGCGGGCACGCACCGCCAGCCCGCCCGGCCCGCCGCCCTCGCCGTCGGCGTGGACGACGATCGCACCGCCGCCGTGCTCGATCCGGCGCACCGGGTGCCCGAGCAGCACCCGCTCCGCGCCGAGCTGCTCCGCCATCAGCAGCGCCAGCCGCTGCGAGCCGCCCTGGAAGCGGTCCTGCTGGGCGCCGCCGCCGGTCCCGATCAGGGCGTTGAAGCCGCCGCCGGAGTGGGTGTAGAAGAGGACGTGGAGGAGGGAGACGTCGCTTGGCTCGGCCGCCCAGACCGCCTCGGTGGCGAGCTCGAAGAGGGTGCGGGCGGCGGCGGTGCGGGCGTTGCGGCGGATCCAGGTGGCGAAGGTCTGGCCGTCCCAGCGCTCGGCCTTCGGCGCCGACCAGGGGGCGTCGAGCGGCACCTGCCGGGCCATCCGGTCGAGCCTTACGCGCGCCTGTTCGAGGTCGGCGAGGGCCAGCGGCGAGATCGCCTTCGCCAGATCGCGGACCAGCTCGACACGGGCATCGGTGAGGTGGCCGGTGAAGGACGCCAGCTTGCCGCCCAGCTCGAGCAGGTGGCGACCCTCGTCGTGGGTGGGGAAGGTGCCGACGCCGAGCTCGGCGGCGAGGGCGGCGATCCGGTGCTGGGTCGGGCCGCTCCACTGGCCGCCGATCTCGGCCACCTTGCCGTCGCCCAGCTGCTCGTTCAGCAGCCGCCCGCCGACCCGGTCCCGCGCCTCGATCACCAGCGGCCGCGCCCCTGCCGCCGCGATGCGCCGGGCGGCGACGAGGCCGGCGAGGCCGGCACCGACCACGGCGACATCCGCCTCCAGCTCTCTCGTCATCGTCCCTCCAGTCGATCTGCGTCGGCGGTACCCAGGGCATTGTCGAGGATCGCCTCCAGCCTCGGGACCGAGGCGGGGTCGATCAGGTTCAGCGCCGGCGCCGGCGAGAGCCGTTGGACCAGCTCGATGCCGGCGCGGGTGCTGGTGCAGAGGCCGGCGACGAGGTCCGGCCGGAGGCCGAACGCGTCGGTCACCCCGACCACCGCGTAGGGGTCGGACGCGCAGAGGACCGTCAGCGCGACCGAGTCGCCGAGCATGGCGACGAGGGTGTCTCCGTTGTAGGGCTCCAGCGGCGAGGCGCCTGCCTCGACCACGACCACGTCGACCTCCTCCCGCGCCAGGTTCGAGGTGACGCGGGCGACGGCCCGCTCGAAGACCTCCGGCGCGCAGACCGTCGACGGCAGCCCGCCGTCGACGAAGTCGAGGATCAGGTCGGCCCCGGCGTCCCCCATCCCGAGGACGTCGCGATAGCGACCGACGCCGGTCAGCTTCGTGCCGGCCACGCGCAGGCCCCGGCGCTTGAGGGCCCGCACGATCGTCTTCGCCGACGCCGTCTTCCCCGCCGACATCGAGGTCCCGATCAGCAGGACCACGGGCGCCTCGAGGACGTCGCCGGTGGGGGCCAGGGCGAAGTCCTCCATCCGGGCCGGCTTGCCCCCGACCTGGACGTGGCCCTCGTAGAGCAGGTCGACCAGGGCCGGCAGCGAGCGCGAGTGGGACGTGCAGCGGCCGAGCACCCCCGCCGGCGTCAGCGCCTGCATCGCCAGATCCTCGCCGATCTCCTCCCAGTCGCCGGTCGATTCGAGGGTCGCGTGGCGCTTGCCGAGAACGCCGACCAGGCTGTCGCCCTCGGCCACCTCGACCATGCGGCCGTTCCTGGACTCGATGCGGGCGGTCGGGGCGGGCGGCCCGGCGACGCGCGCGAGGACGTACTCGCCGCCGCTCCACTCGGCGCGCGGCAGCGGCGCGGTCTCGATGCTCTCGCGCCGGAAGGGCGCGTTGCGCGACAGGCTGGTCAGGAACGGGTACGGCACTAAGCGGCCTCCACCGGGGTCATGAGGAGCAGCGCCAGGAGCGCCGCCCGCTCGGCCATACGGGAGACGTAAACGTACTCGTCGGGGGCGTGGGCGCCGGCGCCGACCGGGCCGAGGCCGTCGAGCGTCGCGGTGTAGCGGCTGGTCGTGTTGCCGTCGGAGGCGCCCCCGACCGCGGCCTCTCCCAGCTCGATGCCGAGCTCGCCGGCGGCCTCTCGCGCCGCCTCCCAGAGCTCGCGGTTGCGCGGCGTGCGCTCCAGCGGCGGCCGGCCGAAGCCTCCCTCGATCTCCAGCGCGACCCCCTCCTGCTGTGGGCGCAGGCCGCGGATCGCCGCCTCGACCCGCTCGGCCGCCTCCGCGGTCGGCGCCCGCGCCTCGATCACCGCGCCCGCCTCGGGGGCGACGACGTTGGCGCGCAGGCCGCCGTCGATCTCGCCGACGTTCACGGTCACCCCGTGCTCGGGGTCGTTGAGCGCGAACAGCGCCTGCACCTGGTGGGAGAGCTCGAGGATCGCCGAAACGCCCTGCTCGGGGGCGAGCCCGGCATGGCTGGCGCGCCCGTGGATGCGAAGCCCGAAGCGGCCGACGCCCTTGCGTGCGGTCTTCAGCGAGCCGGCCTCGCCGAAGGAGGGCTCGAGGACGAGCGCGCGGCAGGCGCCGGCGGCGAGGCGACGCAGGAGCCGGGTCGAGTCCGGGCTGCCGATCTCCTCGTCGGAGTTGACCACGACGACCGGGGCCGCGCCGGGCTCGGCCCCCGCCTGCTCGAGCGCCCGCAGCGCGAAGACCATCTGCACCAGGCCGCCCTTCATGTCGTAGGTGCCGGGGCCGCTCAGCCGGTCGCCCTCGCGCCGCACCGGCATCCGCTCCAGGGTGCCGCGCGGCCAGACGGTGTCGAGGTGGCCGACCAGCAGCTGCCACGGGGCCCCGTGCGGGCGGCGCCTCGGGCGGGCGTAGAGGTGGTCGCCGACCCCGCCCCGCCCGCGGACCCGGCGGACGGTGAGGCCGAGCTCTCCCAGCTCGCCGGAAAGGATCCCGAAAGCCCCCTCCTGGGTGCGGGGCTCGACCGACGGCGATTCCTCGCGGGCGAGGCGCTCGAGCAGCGTCGCCATCTCCTCCTGCCGCTCGGCAAGCCAGGCAAGGATCAGGCCGGCGTCGTCGCGATTCAAGCTCAGAGGTGGAAGTCCACGTGGTAGGGGAACGAGTAGGTCGTCTCGACGGGCGCGAACCGTCCCGGGCTGACATATGCGGTCAGCGGCGCCGCCTGCAGCAGGTCGGCGTCGTCCTGGTCGGCCGAGCGCAGCGCCCCCTCGGGCGCGGCCGCCGCGACCACCCGGCCGACGATCAGGCTGTTCTCGCCGAAGCCGTCGATCACCCGCTCCAGCTCGCACTCAAGCCAGAGCCGCGACCCCCGCGCCAGCACCCCGTCGACCTGACGCGCCGCGAAGGTCTCGATCGCGGCCAGGCTCGGCTTCTCGCCGCCCGATCCCCGCGGCCCCGCGGCCATGCTCGCCGCCACCATCTCCCCCGGCCCCGGGAAGCTCGCCGTGAACTGCCCCTCCCGCTCGGCGTTGCGATACGTCGCATGCCGCGGGCTGCAGACGAAGCACCAGTAGTTCTGCCAGCCGAGCGGCATCGCCATGTGCTTGGGCGCGAGGTCGAAGCCGCCGTCCGGCTCCCGCGTCCCGACCAGCGCAAGCGGCGCGACCTGGAAGATGCGGTCCCAGATCGGAGCCGAGGTGTCGATCGCGACTATCCCGTCGATCACCGGACCAGCTTAGACCCGATCGGCACGTTGTCCCAGCTGCTGCCCCGGCGGGCGTGAAAGGGCCATCGAGTCGACGCGAGGCCGATCAACCCGGCGGCCGGATCGGTGCGTCGCCGAGGCCGCCGAAGAGGTTCGCCCTGAAAGGGCCGTGCCGGGCACCGAGCGAGAACGCCCTGAGGGCGGCGGGGTAGGTCTCGAGCGGCCACTGGAGGCCGCGATCGTATTCGTCGAACCAGACCAGGGCACGTACACGTCGGAACCTGTCGCGCAGGGCGTCGAACATGCGCCGGATCCAGACCGCCTTGGCGGGCCCAGGGCCGTTGGACGCGATCTCCCCCAACATCATCGGCTTGTCCGGGGCGACCGTCCTCACGATGCCGCGGTAGAGCGGGGCGAATATCGCTTCGAAGCTCCGCCACGGGTTGTGGTTGACCGCGTTGTGCGCCCAGTTGTAGCCGTCGAGGCAGGTCCAGTCGACGTAGGCGTCGCCGGGGTAGAACCGTCCCACCGGACCGTGCCTGTGCTTCGCGTCCGCATAGGGACACCAGACCCAGGTGGTGTTCGTGGCGCCGACCGAGGTGAAGATGTCGTGCACATGGCGCCAGGCGGCGACGAAATCCCCGGGCTGATTCCCATTGACTCCCACCCCCCACGGGAACCACTCTCCGTTCATCTCGAAGTCGAACCGGAGGAAGAACGGATGCCCCCAATCCCGGGCGCCTTCGGCAAAAGTGCGGATGTAGGAGTCGTAGGTGCCCGCGATCACGTCGGAGAGCTGGAACGCGGGCTCGTCGAGGCTCGACGGAGTCGACTGGGAGCCCCAGCTGAGCGCAGGAATCGCGCCGTATTCACGCACGCTGTCGGCTGCATCCGCAGGGAACGGATAGAAGGAGCACGGCGACACCGAGCAGTCGGCGAACGGGGAGCCGAAGGCGACGATCGAGAGTCCTTTGCCCACCAGGGCCGAGAACTGGTCGACGGCCGACATGTCCCACGGCGGCTGAGCGCCGGTCAGCTGCGGACCGATGAAGGCCCCCCAGTAGAGCGGCCGTCGCTCGGCAGCGGACGCCGGGGCGGGCAACACCTGCGCACCGTCCAGCCGTGGACCATTGAAGGCCCCCGAATAGAGCGCCCGCTGTTTGGCAGCGGGCGCCGGGGCAGCCAACAGGAGAAGGGCCGCGGCGACAAGCGCTGTCGCAGCGATGGCGGAACGTCTTGCTCGAGTGAGAGCCATCGTGGCCTCTCCTCTCCCAGCCGGGGATGGCTTCCCGCCTCCCAGTCGGGATCGTTCCCGCTTGACGCTACCCCCGCGGGCGGGGCACCGCGTCCGTAGAAAGCCACAGGTTCGGCTGCGACCGGCCTCCGCAGTTCCCACGGCCACGCCAGCCGCACGCTGGCGATGGCCTGCGAGCTGCTGGACGCCGCCCGGGAACACTGGCGGCGACTCGGCGCTGGCGCGCGCTGAGCCAATCTCTCGATACCGCACGCTGGGCGGCGGCGAGGGAGTCAAGTCGGCGAGCTACACCTGCCAAGGTGAAAACGCCGGATCCGGGCTAGGCGGTCGGGATCGCTATCAGGCTGCTGAAATCGGCCGAACCGTTGGCCACCGCGACGGTGCACTGGACGCTCAGCTGGGTCGGTGACATCGTGGCGATCGTCACCGCCTGCAGCGCCGCTGGAATCGCGGCGAGCGCGGGCAACGTCTTCATGGCGATCTGGTCGAGGGTGGAGGCGCCGGCTTTCAAGACGCATTCAACGCTGTCGCCGGCACCCGTCTGAGAGAGGTTGGTCTTCGCCAAGACGACATAGCTGCCCGCCGGAACCGAGAGTTCGACCACCGTGGTCGGCGAGGAGCCAGTCGGGAGGGCAGTCAGGCCCTGTTTGGCCGTCAGCGGCGTGATCGTCCCATCGATGCCGTTCGTCCCGTTGGTCCCGTTCGTCCCGTTCGCTCCGTTCGTCCCGTTCGCTCCGTCGATCCCGTTGGTGCCGTTCGCGCCGTTGGTGCCGTTCGCGCCATTGACGCCATTGGCGCCCTGCGAACCATCTGGGAGCTGCCCGGCCTTGAAGTCCGCGAGGGTCAGCGAGTGGTTCTTGACCTTCGCGCTGTTGACCGCGTTCTTCTTGATCTGCCTGGCGCCGACGCTGTTCTTCGGCAGATTGACGGCGGCAAGTGCCGTGGCGCCGCCGACAACGAGGAACACTGCGAGGGACGACATCGCGTTCGCATACGTGAGCCGACGTCTGGCCTTCTCCATGAGAGCCCTCCCGGACGAATGAGTCAGGCGAAGGACGAAATTGGTACTACTATGGCACCGTAACAGTACGCGCGCAAGCCCCAATTGGCCAGAGAAGCGGCACCTACCCCCGAATGAGGCCGCCGGGTGGCTGCCGCCGGGGACGGCTTGCGCGAGCGAGAGCCATATCGGTCACTGACCCACTCGCCGGGCCACGGCGACAGGCATCGGCGCCTCCACGCTTCGGAACAGACGAGCCGGCGCCGAACGGGCGCCGAGGAATCTGGCCGTGCGACCGATCAGGAGCGGCGTGCCGACCGGCATCAGCCGCCACAGTCGCCGCGCCGCCGCGTTGCGCAGGCGGATGCATCCGTGGGAGGGCCGGCCCGGAAGCAGCGAGGGCTCGTTCGTGCCGTGGATGCCGACGACACCGCCGCCGGGCCAGTCGCTGAGGACCGAGTAGTCGCTGGTGCCGAAGGCCACCGGCCCGTAGAGGCTCGCGGGTGCGTGGGTCCTGAACTTCTCCCGGATCCAGAAGCGCCCGGCGGGGGTCGGGGTGCCGGGCTTGCCGATGCCGACCGGAGCGCTCCAGACCGGCCGGCCGCGCCGGTAGAGGGTCGAGCGCAGGGCCTGGCGGTCGACGATCAGCACGGTCCGCACGCGGTAGAGCGGCCCCAGCGCCGAGTGCCGGACCCATCCGGTTCGCCCGTTCGGCCGCATCGGGATGCGAACCTCGACCCAGCTGTGGCCTTCCCGATCTCCCCAGCTCCGCAGCGCGACGTAGACCTCCGGGAAGCCGTCCTCGGTGCGCATGTGAGTGGAGGCGACCAGCCGGGCACCCGCTCTGGGCGCCCAGCGGATCGGCGCCCTGCGCAGCGGGTGCGCCCAGCGGGCGAACGTCCTTTCGTTGGAAAGCAGCACGGTGCCCGGGGTGAGGTCGGGAAGGCCGGCGCTGGCCGCGACCCCCGGGCCGGCGCCGGCGTCCGCCGCCGCCGCCGGCAGCATCAGCCCGCCCAGCAGGACGAGCAGGGCCGCCGACCGTCCGAGGCCGTTCATCGCGCCAGCCGACCTCAGCCGGTGAAATGCGGGTGTCGCGTCGCGGACCTCGCGCAGTGGCGGAAAGTCCGGGTCGCGACGTCGCGACGGCCGTTCTTGTCCACGGCCACCACCCGGATCGTGTTTCTCCCCGTGCGCAGCCCCGCGACCCCGACCCGGACGGAGAAGCGCTTGGCGGTGGTGCGCTTGATGCGCTTGCCGTCGAGGAAGACTTCGACCCGTCGCAGCCCGACCGAGTCGTGGATCCTGAAGGTCGCGGTGAACGCGTGATCGACACAAGTCGAGCCGCCACCGCCATTGCCTCCTCCACCGCCGCTGCGCGGGACCCCATTGATCTGCACGGTGGGGCCGCCGCTGCCGTTGTTGCCGCCGCCGCCGTTGTTGCCGCCGCCGCCGTTGTTGCCGCCGCCGTTGTTGCCGCCGCCGCCGGCACCGCCTTCGCCACCGCCACCACCGCCGCCGGCACCGCCTTCGCCACCGCCGCTCGAGCAGACGGCTCGGGTGACCGTGTCGTTGATCAGGGTGACCGCGCCGTTGCGAGCGAGGAGCCTGCCTTTAACGGAGACGCCGTTGTTGACGGAGATCGACTGCAGGGCGAGGATGTTGCCGGCGAAGGCCGAGCTGGTGCCGAGGGTCGCCGAGGAGCCGACTTTCCAGAAGACGTTGCAGGCCTGGGCGCCGTTGATCAGGTTGACCTGTGAGGACGAGGCGCTGATCAGGGTGCTTGCCGTCTTGAAGACGAAGACCGCGTTCGGGTTGCCCTGGGCGTTGAGCGTCAGCGCGCCGGTGATCCCGAAGGTCCCCGACTGAGATTTGTAGACGCCGGGGGTCAGGGTCGATCCGCCCAGCTCGGTGGCCCGGGTGGTGGCCGGTCCCTGGCCGGCGGCGTTGTCATACGCGGTCGTCAGGCTCGCCTGGGCCTGCGCCGCGGCCGCGTCGGCCTGGTGGGTCGTCCCGTTCACGGTCCCGTTGGGGGCGCCGCCGAAGCCGGTGATGGATGGGGTCGGCCAGGTTCCGAGGTCGCCGTTGAGCACCGTGGGGCCGGTATTGGTGACGCCCGAGCCACCGAGGACCGCGTAGCTGTCGGCGGTTCCGAGGCCGATCGCCGTGGCCGCCCGGGCCCCGACCGGGAGAGCCAGCGCGACCAGCGCGACGCACGACGCGAAGACGCTGAACACGAGGACGGACGACGACTGGGCCCAGCGAGCTCTGTTCATGCCCATCTCCTTGCAAATCCCGATTCCCCGGCGCTCCGATTCCCCGGCGCTCCAGGGCTTCTTCCCGAGAACCTAGGTCCCCAAGGTGCCTGAGACATCCGGGTCTTTGCGCACATTCCGACCGGGATCAGTACGCAGATGTGCGCTAAAACACGGATGGCGTACGCACGAGGCGTCCGTAACTTCCCCTATGGCAGGTAGCCCCGGAGCGCGCAGTTGATCGACGCAGTCGAAGTCGATGGAGGGGCGGGAGGCGGAAAGGAAGCCATCAGGAGGCCTCGTCCGCACCAGTCTTTGCCAGCCCGGCCGATCGGAGCGCTGACGTCGATCGTCGGCCTGCTCGCCTGCTTCCTGCTCGTCGCCGCCGTTCCCGGCGCCACCGCCGCAGCGGCTACCTGTCGGGGCAAGAAGGCGACGATCGTCTCGAATGCGCCCAGAATCGTCGGCACGAAGGCGCCCGACGTGATCGTCTCCCGCGGCGCGGACAACGTGATCCACGGGAAGGGCGGCAACGACGTGATCTGTTCCGGCGGCGGCGAGGACACGATCCACGGCGAACGCGGCAACGACGTGATCGACGGCGAAACCGGCAACGACGTGATCGACGGCGGGCGCGGCTCCGACGAGCTCGAAGGATTCTCCGGCGAGGACCGCCTCTCCGGCGGCACCGGCAACGACACGCTGAACGGCGGTCCCGGCGACCATGACCGGGTCTTCGGCGGTCCCGGCGACGACTCTCTCTCGGGTGGCGCCGGCGACTTCGACGTAGTCACGGGCGGGGCCGGCAACGACACGCTGATCGGCGCGGGGGGAGCGCCGTACCAACTCGACGGCGGCCCCGGCTCACATGACGTCGCCTCCTTCAAGGGAGCCGGCGGTCCGGTCACGATCGACCTGGAAGCCGGCGTCGTGTCCGGCGCCGAGAACGAGAACCTGAGTGGAATCGAGGATGCGATCGGCGGCTCGAGCGCAGACCGGCTCGTCGGCTCAAGAGGGACGACGAACCGACTCGACGGCGGTCCGGGCAACGACCAGCTGCTGGGGGTCGGTCCCGGAGACGAAGCCTTTGGCGGCCCCGGCAGCGACAGCTGTGCCGGCTTCGCCGCGGAAACGTCCTGTGGCATCACGCCGGGCGAAGCAGGGACCGGGGTCGAGATCTACACGAGCATCGACAACTCGACCAGCCTGATCGTCACCGGCGACGAAGGGGCCGACAACGTGACCGTGGGCTTCGGCGGCGGCGCCTATTTCGTCAGGGGCGAACCCGGAGGCAACGTCGTGTCGCTCGGCGACCCGAGCTCAGGCGCCTGCACCCGCGATCCGGTCACCAACACGGTGTTCTGCCAGGGCGCGATCTCCTCGATCCTTGCCGCGATGGAAGGCGGCGACGACACGTTCGCGGTCGATGAAAGCGTGCCCGCGAACGTCTCCGCGTTGGTCGACGGCGGCAAGGGCAGCGACACGCTGCGCGGGGGCCGGGGAAACGACATGATCTACGCTGGCAACGATCACGTTCCCGATACGGTCCAAGGCGGTGGCGGCGACGACGTGATCTTTGGCCTCAACATCCTGCATCCGCGCCGCGACAGTGGTCCGGCGCGGATGTTCGGCGGCCCCAACGACGACCTCCTGATCGGCGGTCAACCCTGCGACGGCGATCTCTTCGACGGCGGGCACGGTGCAAATGACAGCGCCTCCTTCGCCCGCGTCCGCAACAGCGGCATCTTCGTCAAGGCGACGATCGGAGGGGCCGTGTTCGACCCCAACCTGGCCAACTGCAACTCGGGACGCATCACGCACAGCGTCGAGAAGATCGAGGGCTCGACGGGGCCCGACATCCTGATCGGCGACAACGGGCCGAACACGCTGCTCGGTCGTGGCGGCAACGATCGTCTCGACGGCAGGGGCGGCTATGACAGCTGCGTCGGCGGCGGTGGCCGCAACGTCGCCACCAACTGCGAGCTCAAGGCATCGATTCCCTAAGTGCTCCTGGTCATAAGTTCCGCCGCGAATGGGCCGCGCATCGCGCGCATCCGACATTGACCACCCTGGGGTGGGGTCAAAGTCGGATGCGCTCCGACTCGGTCATGCGGCGAGACGCAGCTCAGGCTCGCGGGTGCTCAGCCGCTCCATCAGCTCGGCGAGCTTGTCGCGGGTGAAGTTCCACTCGAAGGGTTCCGCCACGCCATTCCAGTGGCGCTCGAACGCGTTCAAGGTGCGGGCAAGAACAGCGAGGTCCTCGAAGTCGTTGGGGGTGAGCACCTTGCGCTGGATGATCGAGAAGTAGATCTCGACCTGGTTGAGCCAGCTCGCATGGGTGGGCAGGTGGACCAGGGTCAGGTTCTTCCAGCGGCTCTGCAGCCGGTCGATCGAGCGCTGGCCACGGTGTGAGGAACCGTTGTCGACGATCCAAAAGACGTTGCGGGCGGAGGCGTAGGGCTCCCTCCTCATCACCTGGTGAACGAGGCGGTCAAAGGGCGCGATCCCGCCTTTGGGCTCGGAGCGGCCGAAGACCCGCGGCTCCCTGCCGCCGCGGCGGCCGATGTCGAGTGCGGCAAGGTAGGTGCGGGCGCCCTTGCGCTCGTAGGTGTGCTCGACCCTCCGGCCACGGGAACCTGGTTCGGGCCCGAGCACCGGGTGGATGCGATTTCGCGCCTGGATCGAGGGCTTCTCATCAGCGCAGATCACGAAGTCGCCGGGGTGAAGAAGCTTCCCCTTCCAGCGTCCCTGGTAGAGGTCGAGCACGGGGGCGGCCTTCTCGGCGAAGTCGGGGTCGGTGGGGAAGATCCAGGAGCGGTGCTGCCAGGGTTTGAGCGAGCCCTCGGCAAGCCAGCGGGCGATCGTCGCCGCGGAGGCGGCGGTGACGCCGCGCTCGATCACGGGCGATGAAGCTCAGCGCGGGAGAAGCGTGAGAGTGGGATGCCCTGGGCGCGCGGCAGGTCGCAGGAGAGCGCTTTGACCTGGGCGATCTCCTCCGGGGGGAAAACGCCGCGGGCGACCGGTGCGCTTCAGATCCTCGATTCCCTCGATGCCCTGTTCGCAGAAGCGTTTTCGCCAACGCCCCACGGACTTGCGCGTCATCCCCAGTTGCTCGCCGATCTCGGTGTTGGTCGCGCCCTCTGCCGCCAGCAGCACAAGCTTTGCCCGCAGGACCTCACGATGGGGCCGGGTGTAGCAGGCGGCGCGATGCTTGAGCTCGGCGCGCTCCTCCTCACTCAGAGCGATCTCGTGGGGGCTGCGGCCCGGCATCGCCCCTTGATTCGCCGAAACCGTCGAGGCTCCTTCAAGCGGGTAGGGATTTCTGGCGGGGAGCACTAAGCCTCACTCCTCCTGAGCAGGCAAATAGCGGCTGATCGCCCATCTCTCCTACTTTTCCTGCGCCAGCCTCCGCTTGGCGGCGGCGATCGTGTCGAAGGCTTTGGGGGAGACGCATGCGGGCTTCCAGCTCGGGCCGAATACCGGCTTCGGCAGTTCCTCCTCTGCCGGTTGTTCGCCCGGGGCGAAGTTGCTGTATTCGCCGGTGATCCGCTGCAGGTCGCCGTCGCTGCGGTCGAGGACGTAGCGACGCGATTCTGCGATCTGGGCGGCCACTTCGGAGCGCTCGCTCTTCGGCGCCGGCAGCGGCGGCGAGGGCTTCGGCGCCTTGACCTCGGCGAGCGGGTGGTCCTTGCGCGGGGTCGACCTGGTCAGCACCCGCCCGATCGTCGGCGCGAGCCGGTCCCGCCTGGTCAGCGGTTTCATCCCCCACCATCTCTCGAGCGTCGAGAGCACCGAGGTGTGGTCGATCTGGCGCCCCTTGGCAGCGTCGGTCGCATCTGCCCGCAGCAGAGTGTGCGGTTTGATGTAGGGGGAGACGAGGATCGCCGGCACCCGCGGGCCGTAGCGTTCGAATTCGAAGCCCGTGTAGCGGTCGCGTTCGGCGGCGTCGGAGAAGTTCTGTTCGGTTTCGCCACTCGAGTTGGTGCCGAGGAAGAACTGGGTCTCGGTGTTGAGGTCCGTGTGCGAGTCGGGCCGGACCGCGGTCGCCGGCGGCGGCACGTGGTCGTAGAGCCCACCGCTCTCGTCGTAGTAGACGATCCACAGGGTCGAGTCCCAGTCGGGGCTGGCGCGCAGGGCCCGGTAGATGTCGAGGAGGAACCTCTCGCCCTGGGCGACGTCCTGGACCGGGTGCTGGTCGGTGCCGATGTTGACGTTGTTGAACTGCGAGGTGTAGGTCCCCCAGCTCGGCTCGACGTAGGCGAAGTTCGGCAGCTTGCCCGCCTTCGCGTTGGCGAGAAAGTTGTGGAAGCCGCCGAAGTAGCGGTTAGCTTCGGGGCCCTTGGCGAGGTTTAGGAGGTAGGGGTAGCTGGTGATGAGCAGCGGCTTGTCGGGCGTCCCGTAGGCCTTCCAGGTCTTCCCCGCTTCTTCGATGCTCTGGAAGATCGTCTTCGTCTGCCAGCACCAGGGGGTTGAGTCATTCATCTTCCCCAGCGAGGTCCCGGCGAAGGCGAAGCCGCGGTTGGGCGCCGTCTCGGTCGGCGCCGAGCTGAACCAGCGGTCCGACACCGCGTAGCGCCGCGCCAGCGTCGACATCACCGGGAGCATGCTCGGGGCGTAGGCGCCCATGATCGCCCCGGGCCCGGCCCCGCCGGTGTTTTCTTCGCTGAAGTAGCCGTTGCGCAGCCACTGCGCCCAGTTGCTCGCGTAGCCGCTCATCTTCGCCTTCGGTTCGGTGCCCGGTTCGAGTTCGTCGTAGTAGACGCTGGGATAACCGTTCGCCTTGTATTGCGGGCTGCACTGGTAGCGGCTGCCGTTGCAGCCGAAGATCTGCCAGTTGTCCGCGTTGGCCCCCTCCCAGGGGTCGACGCCGGGGAGCTTGTAGGGCCTGGCGACGCCGTCGGGCCCCTTGAAGGAGTTCTTCTTGATCCGCCACACCCGGTAGGTCCTGCTCGACCCATCGGCGTTGACGACCCGGTTGGACTCCTTCCCGGTCAGGCCGTCGAAGGTCGCCCTGCCGGCGGAGGTGCCGGGCGCCCTCAGCTCGGTCCCCGGCCTGTAGAGCCAGCCGAGCATCGAGTCGAAGGAGCGGTTCTCGAGCATGGTGACGACGACGTGCTTGATCTTCGGGTGGCCGTGGGGGCGGGCGGCGACCGAGGAGCTGCAGGCGATCAGCGACAGCGCCACGGCAACGAGTGCGGCGAAGCCGGCGAGGCGCCGCCGTCGCTTCCGCGATTCCTCCGGTTCGGGGCTGCTCGGTTGGGTCCTGGCCGTTCGCATGAACCGGCACCACCCTATCCTGGTCCGGTCGATCCGATCAGCTTCCTAGGATGGCCGGCACTTGCAGGAACGGGGGATCCACATGCGCACGAGGTTTCGGTCGACGGCGATCGCCCTGATCCTGCTGGTCGGGTTGGTGGCTCTCGCCGGCTGCGGCGGGGGAACCGGCGACGGCGGGAGCACGAACGGCGCCGCAAGCACGACGGCCTCGGCGGAAGTGACCGAATCCGGGACGAGCGAAGCCTCCGCCCTCGAGGCGACCCCGATCAACATCCACAAGCTGCCGCTCGGTGACGGCAAATACGAGAACAGCGGGCCGAAGAAGGGCTACGTCTACTCCTGCATCACGAACTTCAACGGCGGCGGCGCCTTCAAGCAGGGTCCGTGGATCGACGCCGAAGCCGGGACCTGGAACCTGAGCAAGAAGATCTACGTCGAAGGCCGCGTCCACTGGGACTCCGAATTCATCCAGTACGCCTCGGGCCCCGAACGGGACCTCGAAGGCAACGGTCTGCCGCCGCAGACGACCGGCACCTTCCCGGTCGAGGAATCCGACCCGGCCTACGAATACGACCGCAACCCGAACACGATCTCCTCCTACGAACTGAAGGCGAGCCTGCCCGCCAACCCGAAGCGAGCCGCCGAGCCGAGCTGCGTCGGCGGCACCGTCGGCGTGATGAAGGACGGCATCCCCCTCTACAGCCCGTTCGACGCCGGCGGTCGCGACGCGGTTGCGACCGAGATCCAGGACCACTGCGACGCCCACCCTGAGAAAACCGGGCAATACCACTACCACGGGCTGTCGCCCTGCCTCTACAACTGGGAATCCGACGAATCGCGGTCGGTGCTGCTCGGCTGGGCGCTCGACGGCTTCGGCATCTACGTCGAACGCGACTCCGCAGGGACGATGCTCTCCAGCGCCGACCTCGATGCCTGTCACGGCCGGACCAGCACCGTCGAGTGGGACGGCGAAAAGCGGCGGATGTACCACTACGTGATGACCCTCGACTTCCCCTACACGGTCGCCTGCTACCGCGGGACGCCGATCACCGAAGCCACCGGGCTGAACCTCGGGGCACCCGGCGCGGGAGCGTCCGGGGAAGGCGCGGCGGGACCGTAAACCCCCGCTCCTCCCATCGAGGTCGACCAGCAGCCCGGTCGCGCCGTTCTCGCCGAGCAGGTCAAGGGCGCCCTGCGGGGTCGAGAGGAAGGCGCCCTTGGCCAGCGCCTCGGCCTACCAGCCGTGCGCGGCGATCACGGACACCGAGGCGAGGTGCGCTTCGGCGGGGCGGCCGGAGCGGGGGTCGACCAGGTGGTGGCGCTCCTCGCCGCCCTGGCGCCAGCGGCGCACGATGGAGGTCGAGGTCCCCAGCCCGCAATCGGCGATCTGCAGACGCACAGGAGACTGGGGCGAAGCCGACACCAGGGAACCGCTCCGACAGCTGGGACGCATTCATCGAAGCGGGCCGGCACCCCCGAGGCTGGCGAGGGTCACTCCAGCTTCGCCATCACGTGCTTGATCTGCGTGTAGTCCTCGAGCGAGTACATCGAGAGGTCCTTCCCGTAGCCGGAGCGCTTGAAGCCGCCATGCGGCATCTCCGCGCAGAGCGGCCCGTGCGCGTTGATCCAGACGCAGCCGAAGTCGAGCAACCGGGCAGCGTTCAGAGCGCGGCCCACGTCCCGCGTCCAGACCGAGGCAGCGAGGCCATAGTCGACATCGTTGGCCCATGCGATCGCCTCCTCGTCGGAGTCGAACCGCTGGACGCTGACCACCGGCCCGAAGACCTCGCGCTGGACGATCTCGTCCTCCTGACCGACCCCCGCGACCACGGCCGGCTCGACGAAGCACCCGGCAGGGTCGCCGGTCCCGCCCCCGGTGAGGATCTCCGCGCCGGCAGAGTCGGCGCGATCGAGAAAACCGAGGACCCGCTCCTGCTGGCGCCGGGAGATCACCGGGCCCATTTCGATCGACTCGCCCTTCGCCGGGTCGCCGACCCGGATTCCTTCCACCTTCGGTACGAGCTCCTCCAGCAGGGCGTCGTGGATCGTGCCGCTGACCAGCACCCGGGACCCGGCGGTGCAGTCCTGGCCGGCGTTCCAAAACGCGGCAAACCGGATCCCCTCCGCCACGACCTTCGGATCGGCGTCGCCGAAGACGATCAGCGGGGCCTTGCCGCCGAGCTCGAGGTGGACGCGCTTGAGGGAGGCGGCCGCGGCTCTGGCGATCTCCCTCCCGGTCGATACGTCCCCGGTCAAGGAGACCAACCCGACCCCGCGATGGCGCACGATGCCCGCGCCGACCGGCTCGCCGTCGCCGGTAATCACGTTGAGGACCCCATCGGGCAGCGCCCCGGCGGCGAGCTCGGCGAAGCGGAGGGTGGAGAGCGGCGTCAACTCGGAGGGCTTCAGCACGCTCGTGTTGCCGGCGGCCAGCGCCGGGGCGAGCTTCCAGATCGCCATCATCAGCGGGTAGTTCCAGGGCGCGATCTGGCCGACCACGCCGATCGGCTCCCGCCGCACCATCGAGGTGTATCCCTCCATGTACTCGCCGGCCGCCTTCCCCTCGAGGCAGCGTGCCGCGCCGGCGAAGAAGCGGAGCTGGTCCACGCAGGTTGGCATCTCTTCGCGGGCCAATTCGATCGGCTTGCCCGCGTTGGCGGACTCGATCTGCGCCAGCTCCTCGCGGTTCGCCTCGAGGACGTCGGCGAGGTCGAGGAGGACCTGCGCGCGGGCGCCCGGAGTCGCGGCGCGCCAGGCCGGGAAGGCTGCGGCTGCGGCCTCCACCGCCCTCTCGACATCCGCCTGCGTGCCTTCGGGCACGCGCCCGACCACCGCCCCGGTTGCCGGGTTGAGGACCTCGCGCGTCCCCCCCTCCACCGCGTCGACGGCGGCGCCGCCGACGTGGTTGCGCAGCTCCAACACCTGATTGCCCATCACTCCTCCGTCTGTCGACTCAACTTTCGAACAACGACCGCACCGCCGCCACTATCCCCCGGTAGCCCGTGCAGCGGCAGAGGTTCCCGGCCAAGGCGGCGCGGATCTCCTCGTCGCTGGGAGGACTCCCCGGCGGCCACGATTCGACGAACTCCAGCGCCGCCATCAGCATTCCGGGCGTACAGAAGCCGCACTGCAGCCCGTGGCAGTTGGCAAACGCCTCCTGCAGCGGATGCAGCTCGCCATCCGGCCCGGCCAGCGACTCGACCGTCTCGACCGTGTGGCCTCCCGCTTGAACCGCGTAGAGCAGGCAGGACCTGACGCTCTCGCCGTCGAGGTGGACCGTGCAGGCGCCGCAGAAGCCGTCCTCGCAACCGACGTGGGTCCCGGTCAGGCCCAGCTCCTCGCGCAGGAAATCGGCCAGGGTCGTGCGGTCCTCGACGTCGCACCGGTGGCGCTCGTCGTTGACGGTCACCACGATCTCGGTGCGGCCGCCGCTCACAGCGCCCCTCCGGCCCGCTCGGCCGCGACGAGCAGCGCGCGGCGGGTCAGCGTCGCCAGAATCCGGCGCCGCTCCGCCGCGGTTCCCTGGTAGTCGGAGACCGGCGCGCAGGCCGCCGCGACCGCCCGCCCCGCGACAGACGCAAGCTCGGGGTCGAGCGCGTTCCCGATCAGCGGCCCGACCTGCTCCACGGCGTCGAACGGCACGGGGCCAGCGTTGGCGCAGGCCACCCGGACACGCCGGCACTTGCCGCCGGAGTCGAGGGTGACGACGGCCGCGACCCCGGCCACCGGCAGGTCGCCGCTGCGTCGGCACACCTCCGTCCAGGTCGAACCGGTCCGCGGGGGCGACGGCGGCAGTACCAGCTCGACCGCCACCTCCTCGGGAGCCAGCGATGTGCGGCTGGATCCGGCGAAGAACTCCCCCAGCTCGATCTCGCGCCGCCCGCCGGGGCCCACCGCGACGACGCGACCGTCGAGCGCCAGCGCCGCCGCGGGCAGCTCGGCGGAGGGATCGGCGTTGCAGACGCTGCCCACCACGGTCCCCCGGTTGCGGATCGCCGGGTGGGCGACCTCGGCGATCGCCTCGCAGAGCAGCGGCCAGCCGCCTGCCACCTCGGGCGAGGTCTCGACCGCACGCTGGCGGGCGACGGCCCCGAGCGACAGCCCCTCCGGACCCACCGCGATGCGGTCGAGCCCTGGGATCCGGTTGATGTCGACCAGGTGGGCGGGGCGCTCGCTCCGCCGGTGCATCAGCGGCACCAGGCTCTGACCGCCGGCGAGCACCCGGGCCCGCCCGGCATGCTCGCCGAGCAGCTCGACCGCAGCGCCGACACTGTCCGGCGCGTGGTGGGTGAACGGGGCCGATTTCACCCCGGCACCGCCGCGACGGCCTCGATCTCGAGCAGCCAGGCAGGGTCGAGCAGCGCGGAGACGACCACCGCGGTGCTGGCCGGAAAGGGCTCGCCGATGAACTCCGCCCGCACCCGGGCGAAATCGGCGACCTGACCCGCCTCGGTCAGGTAGGCGGTCAGCTTGACCACGGAGTCGAAGCCCGACCCCGCCGAGCGCAAGATCGACTCCAGATTGCGGAATGCCTGGCGCGCCTGCGACTCGACGTTCCTGCCGGCCAACCCGCCGTCCGGCAGCAGGCCGACCTGGCCCGAAACGTGAACCAGGTTCCCGGCGCTGACGATCGCGTGGCTGTAGCTGCCGGTCGGCGGCCCGACGCCGCTCACCTCCACCGCTTCCCTCACTCTTCCCTCCTCTCCGCCGCCGCGGCGGCGACGATCCTGTCGGTGTCGACGGGCAACGACTCGATCTCGACGCCGAGGCCGGCCACCGCGTCGGCCACCGCGGCGGCGATCGCTCCCGGCGCCGCGATCGCGCCGGACTCCCCGACGCCCTTCATCCCCTTGACCGTGTGGGGTGACGGCGAGCACTCGTGCAGCAGCTCGATCTCCGGCACGTCGCTCGCCTTCGGGATCTTGTAGCGGCGCATGTCGGCGGTGAGCAGGGTGCCGTCCTCGGCGTAGAGCATCTGCTCCATCAGCGCCCCGCCGAGGCCCTGGACCAGGGCGCCGCTGACCTGCCCGTCGACCAGCGCCGGGTTGACGACCACCCCGCAGTCCTCGACCGAGACCAGCTTGCGGACCTCCACCTCACCGGTCTCGACGTCGACCTCGGCGACGACGGCGACGCAGCCGTTGGCGTAGGAGGCGGGCGGGTCGTAGAAGCCGCTGACGCTGAGCGAGGGATCCGGAACCCTGGCGCGCAGGGCGTGGTCGTAGTGCGCCGCGGCGGCGACCTCGGCCAGGGTGACGGTGCGGCCGGGCTCGCCGACCACGCCGAAGACGCCGCCGGCGGCGCTCACCTCGCCCGGCTCGGTGTCCAGCAGGTAGGCGGCGATCGCGTCGAGCCTGGCGCGCAGCTCCTCGCCGGCCAGCGCAAGCGCCCCACCGATCACGACGGCGGTGCGGCTGGCGCGGGTGCCGGCGGTGCTGATCGGGGTGCTCGCGGTGTCGCCGGCGACGACGCGGACGTTCTCCAACCCGACGGCGAGCGCATCGGCGACGATCTGGGCAAGCATCGTCTCGTGCCCTTGGCCCTGCGCGGGGGTGCCGACCGCGGCGGTCACCCCGCCGGAGGAGTCGACCTCGATCCGCACCAAGTCATGCGAGGCGAAGGACCAGAGCGACTGCAGCGCCCCTTCGCTTCCCCACCCGGTCGGCTCGACGTATGGGGTGACCCCGACGCCGAGGCGTCGGGCGCCTCCGGTCGCCGCCTGCTCCTCGCGCAGCCCCTTGTACCCGATCGCCTCGAGCGCCCGGTCGAGACAGGTCACGTAGCTACCGCTGTCGTAGAGCATCCCCGTGCACGAGCGATGGGGAAAGGAGTCGACCATGTTGTCGCGGCGCAGCTCGGCGGGATCGATCCCGAGGGTGCGGGCCGCGCGCTCGATCAACAGCTCGCGGGCCGCGTGGCCGGCGGTCCAGCCGACGCCGCGGTAGGGCGAGATCGGGGACTTGGTGGTGACGGCGGCGAGGATCTCGCAGCGGTAGTCCCGGATCCGGTAGACACCGGGCATCAGGCCAGCCGAGAGGTAGGGCTCGATCAGGGCGCTGGCGCTGTTGTGCGAGTAGGCGCCGGCGTCGCCGAGGATGCGCGCCCGCAGCCCGAGGAAGGTGCCGTCGGCGGCCAGCGCGAGCGAAGCGTCGATCACCTGCTCCTTGGCGTGGGGCGCGGCGAGCAGATTCTCGTGGCGATCCTCGATCCAGCGCACCGGGCGGCCGGCGGCGCGAGCCGCGAGGGCGACCGCGACCTCCTCGGCCTGGGCGGGGATCTTCTGCCCGAAGGCACCACCGACGTCGGGGGAGACGACGCGGATCAGCGACTCGCGGATCCCGGTCGTCTGCGCAAGCCGGCGCCGTAGGTGGTGCGGCCCCTGGGTGGAGCACCAGAAGGTCAACTCGCCGCTGCCGGGATCGTGCTCGGCGATGCAGGCCCGGCCCTCCATCGGCACCGCCACGTAGCGGTTGCCGTGGTACCGCTGGGAAACGACGTGGTCGGCCGCCGCGAAGGCGGCATCGGCGTCGCCGGCGACGATCTCACCGCGGTAGAGCAGGTTGCCGCCCGCGAAAAGGGCCGGCGCCGCTCCCGCCGCAGAGCGCTCGGCGTCGAGCACCGGGTCGAGAGGATCGAGCTCGACCCGGACCAGTTCGGCGCCGTCCTCGGCGAGCGCACGGCTCTCGGCGAGCACGATCGCGATCGCCTCGCCGTGGAAGCGGACGCGGTCGCCGGCCAGCGCCGGCTGCGGAGTCCGGCGCAGCCCCTCGATGCTGACGCTGTCCACCAGCGGCTCGTGGGGCAGGTCGGCAGCGGTGAAGACCGCGACGACGCCGTCGAGGGCGAGGGCCGCGGCGGCGTCGACGGAGATGATCGAGGCGTGCGCCCGCGGGGAGCGGACGAAGGCGGCGTCCAGAGCCCCGGAGCGGACCAGGTCGGCGCAGAACCTCCCCTGCCCCTTGAGCAGCCGAGGGGCATCGAGCCGGGGCACGGACGCGCCGACTAGACGATCGTCCAGAGTTCTTGACTGACCGTACAGCATGGTCTGTGTGATGGGTCGAAAATGGCTTCCCTAGACGATCAAGTCACAAAAGTATACTGTGCAGTCATACAGGAATGGCTCCGCCCGACGACAGCAGCCTCTCCTTCGAGCCACTGACGCCGACCGCGTTCCTGGCCCGGGCGGCACTCGTCCACGGCGACCGCATCGCCCTCGTCGACGGCGGCCGTCGCGACACCTACGCCGAACTCTGGGAGCGCTCCCGCCGCCAGGCCAGCGCCCTCCGCGGGGCCGGGATCGAGCCCGGCGACCGGGTCGCGGTGCTCGCCGCCAACTCGCCCCTGCTGCTCGAGGCACACTACGGGGTCCCGCTGGCGGGAGCCGTGCTTGTCGCCCTCAACATCCGCCTCCCCGCCAACTCGCTCGCCTACATCCTCGACCACTCCGAGGCCACCCTGCTGCTCTGCGACAGCGCCTTCGAGCAGCTTGCCCGGGAGGCCGCCGCCGCTGCCCGCGGCGAGGTCAGGGTGATCGTCGAGGGCGAGGAGTACGAGGGCTTCGTCGCGGCCGCCGAGCCGATCGACCCGACTCCCGTCGACGAGCGCTCGCCGCTGGCGATCAACTACACGAGCGGCACCACCGGGAAGCCGAAGGGCGCCGTCTACCACCACCGCGGCGCCTACCTGCAGGCCCTCGCGATGGCGCTCCACAGCGGGCTGCGCAGCGACGGCGTCTTCCTCTGGACGCTGCCCATGTTCCACTGCAACGGATGGTGCTTCAGCTGGGCGGTCACCGCCGTCGGCGCCACCCACCTGCTCCTGCGCCAAGTCGACCCGGAGGTGATCTGGGACCTGATCGAGAGCGAGGGGGTCACCCACTTCAACGCCGCGCCGACCGTCCTGATCGCGCTCGCCAACCACCCGCGGGCCGACCGGGCGAAGGTCGGGCGACCGATCTCCGTCGCCACCGGCGGCGCGCCCCCCTCCCCCGCCCTGCTCGCCCGCCTCGCCGAGCTCAACATCCAGGTCACCCACCTCTACGGCCTCACCGAGACCTTCGGCCCCGCCGTGATCTGCGAGTGGCGGACCGAGTGGGACGGCCTCGCCATCGCCGAGCAGGCGCGGCTGAAATCCCGCCAGGGGGTCGCAAACGTGATCTCGCAGTCACTCCGCGTGCTCGACGCCGAGGGATGCGACGTCCCCGCCGACGGCGAGACGATGGGCGAGGTCGCGCTGCGCGGCAACAACGTGATGCTCGGCTACCACTGCGACCCCGAGGGAACCGCCGCCGCGATGCTCGACGGCTGCTTCCGCACCGGCGACCTCGGCGTGATGCACGAGGACGGCTACGTCGAGCTGCGCGACCGCAGCAAGGACGTGATCATCTCCGGCGGCGAGAACATCTCCTCGGTCGAGGTCGAGCAGGCGATCGAAGAGCATCCAGCCGTGCTGGAGGCGGCGGTGATCGCCGTCCCGGACGAGCGCTGGGGAGAGCGCCCCGCCGCCTACGTCGTGCTCAAATCCGGTGCCACGCCCACCGAAGAGGAGCTGATCGCCCACGTCCGCGGCGAGATCGCCAGCTTCAAGGCCCCGCGTGAGATCCACTTCGTCGATGAGCTGCCGAAGACCTCGACCGGCAAGATCCAGAAGTACGTCCTGCGCGAGCGCGAGTGGGAGGGCAGGGAGCGGCGCATCGGCTGACCGGCCCGGGCGGCGGCTGGATCAGGGGGCCGGAGCGACGGCCTCCGACCGCACCAGCTCGGCACAGCGCTCCCCGACGAGCATGCAGGTGAGGCAGGGGTTGACGCCGGTGATCTCCGGGAAGACCGACGCGTCGGCGACCCGCAGCCCGGCGACGCCGCGAACCCTCAGGGCGGGGTCGACCACCGCCATCGCGTCGTCGGCGGCGCCCATCCGACAGGTGCCGGCGGGGTGGCTAACGGTCGTGTGGGTGTTTTCGACGAAGGCCGCCAGCGCCTCCTCGGACTCGACCTCTACGCCCGGGGCGAGTTCGCGGCCGAGCCAGGGCGCGAGCGCCGGGGCGGCGGCGATCGTGCGGCAGAGGCGCAACCCGGCCATCATCATCTGCAGGTCGTAGCCCTCGGGATCGGTGAAGTACCGGAAGTCGACGACGGGCCGGTCCTCGGGATTCGCCGAACGCAGCTTCAGGATGCCCTGGCTGCGCGGGTACATCACGTTCGGGGTGAGGCAGAACATGTGCTCGGTGACGGGGTAGCCGGCGAGCGCTCCTTTCACGTCGCCGGGGGTGAGGCCGAAGTGGATCATCAGGTCGGGCCGTTCGAGCGCCGGGTCGCTCTTCGCGAAGCAGGCGACGTCCCAGTACTGCGAGGTCTCGGTGGGAATCGGCTGCGCGGACTCCCACATCACCGTCCCCTCGGGGTGGTCGAGCAGGTGCTGCCCGACGCCCGGCAGGTGCTGGACCACCGGGATCCCCAGCGCGCGCAGCTCCTCTCCGTCGCCGACCCCGGAGAGGGCGAGCAGCTTTGGGCTCTCGAACGCCCCGGCGCAGAGGACAACCTCGCGGCGCGCCTCGATCCTGCCTGCGGCTGTCTCGACGCCGCGGGCGCGCCCGCCCTCGATCAGCACCCGCCGCACCGGGGTCTCGGTCCGCACCTCGAGCGCCGCCGGCAGCTCCGCCAGCGGGTGCAGGTAGGCGACCGAGCTCGACTGGCGGATGCCGCCGTGCTGGTTGAGCGCCAGCCATCCGATCCCCTCGCCGTGGGGGTCGACGTTGAACCGGGTCCGGGGCAGGCCGGTCTCGACGCCGGCGGCGACGAAGGCCCGAGAGAGGGGGTTGATGTCGCTCGCTTCCTCGATCCGGACCCGTTCGAGCAGGCGCTTCCAGGCCGGCGCCACCGAATCCGGGTCCCACCCCTCGGCGCCGGCGGCGACCCAGGCCTCGAGGTCGGAGTCCAGCGGTTTGAAGGCGATCGCGGCGTTGTGGGAGCTGCAGCCGCCGAGCACTATCGCGCGCGTGTGCCGGAGACGGCTGTTGCCGTGCTCCTGCGGCGACAGCGCGTAGTCGCGGTTCAGCTCGGTCTCGGGGATCCCCATCCAGTCGCGCAGCTGCAGGACGCGCTGGTCGGACTCGTCGCTGGGCCCGGCCTCGAGCAGGCAGACGGTGCCGGCCCCGGCGTCGGCGAGCCGTCTGGCGATCACCGCCCCGGCGGTGCCGCCGCCGACGATCACGTAGTCGAAGGACGAGCCATACATAAGATATGGGATACTACAAATGATGAACGACGCACGCAAAAGAGCCACCATCTCGCCCTCCGAGCTGCGGCGGCGGCTCGGCGACGAGGACGTCGTCGCGCTCGACGTCCGCTGGGACCTCGACGACCCCGAGGCGGCGCGGCGAGCCCACGCGCTCGGGCACGTCCCCGGCGCTCCCTACCTGCACCTCGAGCAGGATCTCTCCGACCCCGATTCCGAGGTCGCCGGCCAGATGCCCGCCCCGGAGCGGCTGGCGGAGGTCTTCGAGCGGCTCGGAGTCGGCGACGACACCCTGGTAGTCGCCTACGACGACGACGTCATCTACACGGCGGCCCGGGTCGTCTGGATGCTGGCCGTCCTCGGTCATGACCGCGCCGCCGCCCTAGACGGGGGCTGGCCGGCCTGGATCGAGGCCGGCGGGCCAATCGAGACCCGCGCGCCGGCGTACGGGCGCTCCCCGGGCCGACTCACGGCCGCCCCCCGCGCCGGCCTGCGCTACGAGCGCGCCGACGTCGAGCGGGCGATCGCGGCGGGCGTGCCGCTGCTCGACTGCCGGATGGACGAGACCTGGGACAGCGCCGGCGCACACATCCCGGGGGCGCGCCGGCTGCCGGCACCCTCACTGACCGACCGCGACAACGGCAGGCTCGAGGATCCCGAGCGCACCCGCGAGCGCGTCCGGGAGCTCGGCCTGGAGCCGGACCGGGAGGTCGTCCTCTACTGTGGCGGCGGCGTCTCAGCCTCCCGCGCCTGGATGGCGCTGCGGGCCGCCGGATACGGCCGGGCTGTCGTCTACGACGGTTCCTGGTCGGAGTGGTCCGCCGACCCTTCCCTGCCGCGCGAGCGCCACTGACCCGAGCCGAGCACCGCACCAGACCGAAAGGAAGGAGACCCGGATGCGATTCAGCGACCACCTGCGCCAGCAAGGAGACGAGCTGTGGGAGGCTCAGTTCGCCCATCCCTTCATCCAGGGCATCGCCGACGGCACGCTCAGCGAAGAGCGGTTCCGCGTCTGGCTGCGGCAGGACTACACCTACCTGCTCGACTACGTCCGCGTCGCTTCGCTGGGAGTGACCCGGGCCCCCGACGAGGAGACGATGAAGCGCTTCGCGGAAGCCGCCCACCGGGTGCTTGGGATGGAGCTCGATCTGCACCGCGGCTACGCCGCCGAATTCGGGGTCGACACCGAGGAGTTGGCCAACGAGGAGATGATGCCGGCGACCCGGGCCTACGTCGACCACCTGATGCGCACCGCGCTGATCGGCGAGGTGGCCGAGCTGCCGGCGGCGCTCCTGCCCTGCATCTGGGGCTACTCCTGGATCGGCGAACGGCTAGCCGAGCGGCCGCTGCCCGCCGAGCCGCGCTACGCGCGCTGGATCGAGCTTTACGCCTCCGACCGCTTCCACGACGTCGCGGTGTGGTGCCGCGAGCTGACCGACCGCCTCGCGGAGGAAAGCTCGCCGCGGGTCCGAGAGCAGGCCGAGCAGGCCTTCATGCGCAGCTCCCGCCACGAGCTCGCCTGCTGGAACCAGGCCTGGGAAGCCGGCGCCTGAGCGCTGCCCCGCGGCGCGGGGAATCGTCAAGGGGCCGGGCTGCCGAACGCCCGCGCCAGCAGGTCGACCACGTGCTCGACGCGGCGCTCGGAGAAGCCGGGGCTGCGTGCGACGTACCCCATCCCGGCCAGCAGCGTCGCGTCGTGCTCGAGCGGGAAGAGGCAGAGCGCGATCACCGAGATCACCAGCTGGTCGGTGTCCACCGCCGGCCCCGGCGCCGGCCCGAAGGCGGCGGCGATCGCGGCGACCCCGCGCTGGAAGGCGGAGGAGTGACGGCGGGCGGTGGCCCGGCCGCGGCGCCCCAGGTCGAGCGCGTCGCGGGTCATCACCTGGACGAAGCCGGGCCGCTCCTCGACGAACTCGAGGTAGCCGCCGACCAGCCGCTCGAGCGCCCGGCGGGGATCTCCATCGGACCCAGTGGCGATCTCGACCGCCTCGGCGCAGACCGACTCCAGGGCGGCGTCGCGGTCGACGAAGAGGCGGGCGATGACGGCGTCGTAGAGGCCGTCCTTGTCGCCGAAGAAGTAGCTCGGCAGGGTGCCCGACATGCCCGCCTCGTGCCCGATCTCCGCCAGCGTCGCACCGTCGTAGCCCTTGCGCGCGAAGACGAGCTCGGCGGCGTCGAGGATCTTGCGCTGGGAGCCCTCCGGGTCCCGCCTGGTGCTGGTCGTTGCGGCCTGTGCCACGGGCGTCAAAGCTAGTCGATCCAGCCGGACCGATTCTCTTCGCCGGCTCCTGTTCTGGTCCTAGCCTGAATCTCGGCCCAGTTATCCCTGGTGCCGATTATCCGGCCTGGACACGCTTGCATAACGGGTATGCGAGGCACTACTGTATGAACATACAGGAAATCAACCAAGGAGCATCCTGATGCCGGACTGGAAGATCACCCCGCTCGTCGTCGCGATCGGGCCGCAGCGCGAGAAGAGCCGCTTCACCTACATGCACAACTTCGGCGGCAAGGTCGACGTGCCGTACGTCTCCTGGCTGCTGCAGGACGGCAGCCACAACGTCCTCGTCGACACCGGCTGCAGCGCCACCGAGTACGCCGAGAAGATCCGGCCGGAAGACGGCCCGCTGCTGCTGGCCGGCGAGCGCTTCGCCGACGTCGAAGACCTCGTGCCGCTGGAGAAGCGGCTCGCCGAACAGGGCCTCGAGCCGGGGGACATCGATCTGATCGTCCAGACCCACCTCGACTGGGACCACACGATGAACACTCCGGTCGTCTTCGCCGGCACCGACGTCAAGGTCGTCGTCCAGCGCGACGAGTGGGAACGAATCCCCGCCCACCCGCTCTTCGCCGGCACCTACTCTCCCAGGGAGACCTACGCGCAGATCGAGGCGATGAACTTCGAACTGCTCGAGGGAGATCAGGAGATTCTCCCCGGCCTGAAGCTGATGGTCACCTCCGGGCACTCGCCCGCCGGCCAATCGGTGATCGCCGACACCGCCGCGGGCCCGCACGTGATCGTCGGGATGTGCACGATCGCGGAGAACTTCTGGCCCAGCGAGGAGGTGCTCGCCAAGGGGACCTACACGGTGATTCCGACCGGCATGCACACCGACGTCATGGCTTGCTACGACAGCATGCTGGCGATCAAGGCGATCCCCGAGGCCCGCATCCTCCCCTTCCACGACATCGCCGTACTCGACTACTCGACGCTCGGCTGAGTCGCCGGGCCGGGGGCGCGGGCGGCAGAGCTCCGGATCGGTGTCGATCGTGTGGCCGGGGATGAAGAAGGTCGCCGATCACGATCGAGGCCACCGTCGGAGATCGCGTCCTCCTCCTCCTCGCCGAGCACGACCACCGGGTCGCCAATCGCCAGCGTCCCCATCCGGCCCTCCTTGTCGGCCGTCCGCGCCAGCGGGGGTTCAGAACACGAGCACGTTGCGGCCCTTGACTTCGCGGGCCCGGAGCCGCGCGATCGCGGTCTCCACCTCCTCCATGGGGTAGGCGGTGTCGATCGCGACGCTGAGATGGCCTTCGGCCGCCAGCGCGATCGCGGTCTCCAGATCGTGCCGCGAGGCGGCCACCGAGGAGGCGATCCGGGCCTCGCCGAGGATCAGCTCGATCGGGTGGACGCGGAGGTCGTCCTCGGTGTAGCCGACGAGCACGGCGAGCCCGCGCCGCGCCAGCGAGGCGATGCCGGCTTTCATCGAAACCTCGGTCCCGACCAGCTCGAAGAAGTAGTCGGAGCCGCGGCCGTCGGTGAGCTCGCGGATCCGGTCCGGCAGCCCCTCGTAGCCGGCTCCACCCTCGAGAACGACGGTCTCGGCCGCCCCGGCCTCGGTCGCCAGGGCCACCCGCGACTCCGAGTCGGCGACGGCGATCACCCGCAGCCCGGCGTGAGCCAGGACCTGGATCACCATCAGGCCGACGCCGCCGACGCCGTCGACGATCGCCGTCTGGCCAAAGGAGACCTCGGCCAGCCGCGCCGCATGGACGGCGGTCATGCCGCTGCAGCTGAGCACCGCCGCCGCCTCGAAGGAGACCGAGTCCGGCAGCTTGATCAGGTTCGCGGCGGGCGCCGCGACCTGCTCGGCGAAGCCGCCGTTGGCGGTCCAGCCGAGCTGCGCGACCGGGTCCGTGCAGATCGACTCGTGACCCGTGCGGCAACTCTCGCACTGGCCGCAGCCGACGAAGTTGTAGACCGCGACGCGGTCGCCCACGGCGACCTTCGAGCCAGCCGCAACGGAGACGACCACGCCGCCGATCTCATGGCCAAGGACGAAGTCCTCGAAGGGGGCCGGAATCATCCCGTCAAGGAAGTGCAACTCGCTGCCGCAGACACCGGCCGCCTTGACTTCAACCACCGCCCAGTCGTCCCGCTCGGGGGCGGGCAGCTCGCCGATCGTCAGCGCTTGCTCGTTCAACAGCACGGCTTTCATGCTCAGCTCCTCGTTCTCGTTTTGCGGCGGGTCAGGAGAGGTCGGTCCAGACCGACTTCGTTTGCAGGTACGGGTCCAGCGCCTCGCGCCCCAGCTCCTTGCCGTAACCGCTCATCTGGAACCCGCCATAGGGCACCGCGACGTCGAAGAAGCCGTAGGTGTTGATCCAGACCGTCCCCGCGTGCAGCTCGGCGGCGACCCGGTGGGCGCGCTTGACGTCGGCGGTCCAGAGACCGGCGGCGAGCCCGAACGGGGTGTCGTTGGCGGCCGCGACCACCGCCTCCTCCTCGCTGAAGCGGCTGACCATGCCGACCGGACCGAAGACCTCCTCGCGCATCACCCGCATCTCGGGGGTGACGTCGGCGAGCAGCGCCGGCCTCACGAAATAGCCGCCGGCGAGCGCGTCCTCGAGCTGGGCCCGGCCGCCGCCGGCGAGCTCGGTCGCACCCTCGGCCAGCGCCGAGTCGATGTAGCCGGTGACGCGGTCCGCCTGGTCGGCGCTGACCAGGGGGCCCATGTCGGTCTCGCCGCTGAGGCCGCTGCCGAGCCTGACCGCCTTCAGCTTGGCCAGCAGCTTCTCGACGAACGCGTCGTGGACGTCCTCGTGGACGTAGACGCGGGCACCGGCGATGCAGCACTGGCCCTGGTTGAAGTAGATGGCCCCGTATGTTCCTTCGACGGCGGCGTCGAGGTCGGCGTCGGCGAAGACGATGTTCGGCGACTTGCCGCCGAGCTCGAGCGAAACCCGCTTCAGGTTCGCCTTCGAGGCTTCGAGGATCTTCTGGCCGGTGCCGGTCTCACCAGTGAAGGTGATCTTGTCGACGCCGAGGTGGGCGGCCAGCGGAGCGCCAGCCGAGGGGCCGTCGCCGGTGACGACGTTGACGACGCCGGGCGGGAACCCGACTTCCTGGACCACGTCGGCCAGCCGCAGGGCCGAGAGCGGGGTCTGCTCGGCCGGCTTGATCACGATCGTGTTGCCGGCGGCGAGCGAGGGGCCCGCCTTGTAGGCGCACATCAGCAGTGGGAAGTTCCAGGGGATGATCGCGCCGACCACGCCGACCGGCTCCCGCCGGGTGTAGACGTGCTGGGCCAGTCCGCTCGCGGTGGGGATCGCCGACCCCTCGATCTTCGTCGCCCAGCCGGCGTAGTAGCGGAAGATTTCGCTCGACAGCGGCAGGTCGACCATCAGCGCGTCACCGCGGGTCTTGCCGTTGTCGAGCGCCTCCAGCGAGGCGAACTCCTCGGAGAGCTCCGCGATCCGCGTACCGAGGTCCCAGAGCAGCTCGGCACGACGCGCCGGTGCCAGGCCCCGCCAGACTGGAAGCGCCTCTCGGGCAGCGGCGACGGCGGCGTCGACCTCGGCGGCGCCCGCCGCCGGAACCTCGACCAGGACCTCGCCGGTCGCAGGGTTTAGAACCTCGAGCCGCTCGCCGGAAGCGGCGTCGACGCGCTCGCCTCCGATCAGCAGCCGCAGCTCGCTGGCCTCGAGATCGGGCAGGGGGACGTCCGTGATCGTCATTCTTGATCTCCTTGCGCAAGGGCGTTTGCGCCGCGCGCGCCGCCCCTGTAGTGGTCGTCGGTTGACTCGCCGCAACCCGGGCGGCGGGAAGATCGCTGCTTCGCGGGGCGCATCAGCTCACCGTCAGCGCCTGCTCGAGGCTGGCCGCCAGCCCGTCCACCAGCTCGCGCTGGTGGGGGGCGAGGAAGGTGAATCCGGCCCCCTCCAGGAAGGGGCCGAACGGGTCATCGCTGCGCGGCGCCGCGGCCAGCACCTCGATCAGCTTCAACCAGCAGAAGGGCGAGTAGACGTGGCTGTAGCCGCCCTCCTGCTCGAAAACGACGCGGCCCTCGCAGTGGCGTTCGGCCGCCGCCACCAGCCGATCCGCCACCTGGGCGTAGCCGCCTGCGGTCAGCCCGAGGGTCGAGAGCGGGTCGTACATCGCGGCGTCGACCCCGGCGACGACCAGCAGCAACTGCGGCTCGAAGGCGTCGAGGGCCGGGACGACGAGGCGGTCGAAGGCGTAGAGGTAGCCGCCGTCTCCCGTGCCCGGCGCCAGCGGCACGTTGAGGTTGGCCCCCTCGGCCCCCTCCCCCCCGCGGGCCTCGGCGGCGCCGGTCTCCAGCGGGAACATCCGGTCCTCGTGCAGGGAGATCGTCAGCACCGAGGGGTCCTCGTAGAAGATCGACTCGGTGCCGTTGCCGTGGTGGGCGTCGACGTCGACGATCGCCAGCCGCTCGATCCCGGCCCGCCGCGCCGCCGCGGCGGCGACGGCGACGTTGTTGAAGATGCAGAAGCCGTAGCCGGTGTCGGCCGAGGCGTGGTGGCCGGAGCGGCGGCCGATCGCGTAGGCGCGATCGGCCTCGCCGCCGAGCACCCGCTCGACGCAGGTCAGGACCGAGCCGGCGCTGAGCAGCGCCAGCTCGTAGGAGTCGGCGTTCATCGGCGTGAAGCCGCCGCCGGCGTCGCCCCAGCCCGCCTCGGAGACCGCCGCCATCGCGGTCACGTGCTCGGGCGTGTGGACGGCCTCCAGCTCGGCCACGGTGGCGGCGCGGGGAGCGACCACGTCGAGTCGCTCTTCCAGCCCCGTCTTGGCGATCAGCCGCCGCAGCCGCGCGGTCCGCTTCGGGTTGTCGATGTGCACGTCGGGCTCGACCAGCCCGGTGGGCGGGACGTAGATCGCCCAGTCGCCCATGTCGTGCTGGCCGAAGCGCTCCGACCAGGTGAGGGTGGTCCGCATCAGGCCGCCACCGACTCCAGATCCGGCACGACCATCCGCCCGACCACGTCGCGGAAGGCGGCGTTGGCCTTGGCGATCACCTCGTTCTCGTCGACGGTGAGGATCTCGCGGCCCTCCATCAGGACCTTGCCGTTGCAGATCGTCGTGTCGACGCAGGACCCGTTCGCCGCGAAGACCAGGTGCGAGAAGACGTGCTCGACCGATTCCGGCATCAGCGGCGTGAACATCGTCGAGTTGGTCTCGACCAGGATCACGTCGGCCTTCTTGCCGGCGCTCAGCTCGCCGGTCTCGTGGCCGAGCGCGGCGGCGCCGTTGCGGGTCGCCATCCGCACCACGTCGGGCGCCTGCTGCAGGCCGGCATCGACCCGGACCGCCCGGTGCAGCAGCGAGGCCCACTTCATCACCTCGAACATGTCGCGGCTGTTGTTGCACTCGGCGGCGTCGTGGCCAAGACCGATGTTGAGGCCCGCCGCCAACATCTCCGGCAGCCGCATCACGCCGTTGCCGAGCTTCGCGTTGGAGGACGGGTTGTGGGAGATCTGCGTGCCGGTCTCCCGCATCAGCGCGATCTCGGAGTCGGAGAGCCAGACGCAGTGGGCGGCGATGCAGTCGGGGCCGAGGATGCCCTCTTCGTAGGCGACCTCGGTAGGCCGGCGGCCGAACAGTTTCTTGGAGATCTCGACCTCGCTGAGCGACTCGTTGAGGTGGATGTGGACGCCGGTGCCGAGCTCGTTGGCGAGGGCGCGGGCGTCGCGCAGCAGCTCGCGCGAGGCGAGCGGCAGCCACTCGATCCCGACCCGCACCTCGACCCGGCCGTCGGCGGAGCCGTGCTTGGCGTGGTAGGCGGCGGCGTTGTCGGCGAGGCTGTCGAGCTCGTGCTCGTCGGTGGCGACGTCGTTGCAGAGGACGGCGCGGATGCCGATCTCCTCGGCCGCCCCGGCCAGCGCCTCGAGCTGGCGGTACATGTCGTTGACCGTCGTCACGCCGCAGCGGACCGACTCGGCGTAGCTGGCCAGCGCCGCCCAGTAGGCAGCCTCGGGGTCGAGCGCGCGGATCATCGGATACCAGCAGGTCTGCAGGTACTCCCAGAGCGGCAGGTGGTCGCTCCAGCCCTTGCCCAGGGCCGTGTGGTAGTGGAGGTCGACCAGGCCCGGCATGACGATCTTGCCGGCGGCGTCGATCTCCCGCGCCCCCGGCACCTCGACCGCCTCGCCCGCCGCGGCGACCCGCTCGATCCGGTCGCCGGCGAGGACGACGGTGCCGCCGAAGTGGACCTCGTCGACGTCGTTCAGGGTCAGGACGGTGCCGTTACGGATGACTATCGAATCGCTCGTGTCGCTCATGGCGGTCTCCTTCTCAGATCTCGATCGGCCAGGACTCTTGACGCCAGGCGGCGTCCCAGAACATCCACTCCAGGCGGCAGCCCTGGGCAAGGATCGCCTGGAAGCGTTCGCGGCCGGCGTCGTCGGCGCTGGCGCCGATCTGGTCGACCATGTCCAGCACCCGCGCCACCGTGTCGGCGAATTCCGGGTTGCCGTAGGCGTCGATCCACCGCTGGTAGCGAGGGTCGGGCGAGCCTTTCTTGACCATCTCCTTGCCGACTTCGGCGTAGATCCAGAAGCAGGCGAGAACCGCGGCGACGGCGTCGGCGAAGGGACCGCGGGAAGAGTGGGCGAGGATCGTCTGCACATATAGCTCCCCGCTCGGAGACAGCCTCGCTTCCTGGGCGGCGCCCGGATCGATCCCGAAGCCCTCGAGCAGCTCGACGTGCATCCCCGCCTCGACTGCGATCGCGGTCGAGGCCGAGCCGGTCAGGAGCGTGACGTGCTCCGGCTCATCGGCGTGCCCGGCGGCGTAGGCGAGAGCGCGGGAGAAGGCTTTGAGGTAGAGGCGGTCCTGGCCTACGAAGTAGATGAACTGCTCGGGCGCCAGCGTCCCCTCGGCGACACTGGTCAGGAACGGGTGGTCGATGATCGCCTCGTAGGTGGGCGTGATCGACTCCCAGAGCTCCGCGCTGAATCCGGTTCCCCGGTCGGCGGTGGTGTTGGTCTTATTTGGCATCGGTCTCCAATCCGGCTGGGCGGTGCCGGGGGCGCCGCGTCGCGGCGCCCCCGGTTGCCTCAGGCGGTGCCTTCGCAGGCTTCCGGCCCGTATTCGGTGGTGTAGAGGGTGTCGAGTTCAGGCGCGCTCGACACCGGCTTACCGTCGGAACCGGTGATGATGCCCTTTTCGAACAGCCAGTTGGTGCCTTCTTCCCAGCGGGCCTTGGTCTGACAGCCGAAGTTGCCTTCTTCGTCGTCGTAGAATTCCTTCGCGAGCATTTCCGCGCTCGAGTAGACGAGGTGTTCGTCGGGGAAGACGCTGGGGTTGGCTTCAATCAGGATCTGCCCCGCTTCTTTGGGATCTTCGACCGCGAATTCGTAACCTTTTGCAGTCGCCTGGATGAAGGCCTTGGCGACTTCGGAGTTCGCCTTCAACCAGTCGTCATTACAGGCGATCACCACGTTGTAGAAGTCCGGTACCCCGTAGTCGGAGACCGGGAATTCGTTCAGTTCGATGCCGCGTTCCTTGGCTTCGATCAGCTCCCAGGTGCGGAAGGCCAGCGAGGTGTCGACCGAACCGTTGTAGACGGCTTCGTAGGCACCGGTGTTGAGGGTGACGCCCTTGACTTCACCCTTGCCGCCGTCGTATTCGATCATCTGGTCGACCATCGGCACCTCGTAGGGGAGGCCGAAACCCCCGTAGGTCCCGCCGGAGAGATCTTTGGGCGACTTGAACTTGGAGTCCTTTTTGGTGATCAGGGCGTTGACCTGGTGCTGGACGACCGTCATCACAGATATCTCGTTGGTCCCGGCGGCGACCGCGAGCGGGACGTTTTCCTGGAAGGTGATGCCGCAGTTGGCCTTGCCGGCGCCGATGATGGTGTCCGCGCCCGCTTCGCTGTAGGGCAGGATCTTCAGCTTGATGCCCGCTTCTTCGTAGTAACCCTTCTTCTCGGCGACGTAGAGCCCAGTGTGGTTCGTGTTCGGGGTCCAGTCGAGCTGGAAGCTGACTTCGTGGGTTTCGCCCCCACCGGAGGAGGATTCGCCCCCACCGGAGGAGGAGCTCGAACTGCCGCCGCAGGCGGCGACGAGCAGCGCCAGGGCGGCGAGGAGCAGCGCGGCCGCGATCCGGCGAAGCTGTGGCGGTCTCAATTGGGTCATCTGATTCGTTTCCTCTCGGTGGTTGCCAACGTCATGCCGGCGCCGCGGCAACCGCCACGTCCGGCCACTGCTCGAGCCCGTAGGCCATCTCCCAGAAGCCCAGCTCCAGCCGCGCCCCGGTCTTGAACGTCTCGCTCAGCCGCGCCCGCTCGGTGCCATCGCGCCGGGCGAGCGCGTCGAGCTCGTCCTTCATCTGCTTCACCAGCTCGGCGTACTCCTCGCTGGCGAAGAACCCGAGCCAGGCCCCGTAGACGGGGTGGTCGGTCGAGTCAGCCCCTTGCCGCGCGGCGATCTCGCCGTAGCTCCAGGCGCAGGGCATGATCGCGGTCATCACGTCGATCGGGCCGCCCTTGAAGGCCGCCGCGATCAGGAAGCTGGTGTAGGCGAGCGTACCCGGCGCCATCGCCAGAGTGCCCCCGCGGTCCTCGGCGCCGAGCTCGATGATCTGCGCCAGGAACGCTTCGTTTTCGGGAATCTCGACCCGGACGATGTTGTCGATCGCGCTCGCGAAGGCGCGCAGCTCGTCGCTGTCGCGCGATCGTGCCGCGCCGATCGCGATCGCGCGCGAGTACTCCGGCAGGTACATCAGGTTCTGCTCGAGGTAGAAACGGAACTTCTCCGGCGGCAACGTGCCGCCGGCAAGCTCAGCCAGGAACGGGTGCTCATGGAGCGATTCCCAGACGGCCAGGGAGTCCTCGCGCAACTGCGCACAGACAGACCTGTCGCCGCTCACAGACTCGCCTCCTGCTGGCGGTTCTCCTCGCGGAGCGCATGCAGCAGCTCGGCCTCGAGCTGCCCAAATCGCGGCGTCGCGATCACCTCGAGCGGGCGCGGGCGCGGGATGTCGACGTCTATCTCCATGCGGACCCGGGCGGGACGCGCCGTCATCACGTAGATCCTGTCGGAGAGGTAGATCGCCTCGCGGATGTCGTGGGTGATGAAGATGATCGTGTGACCGAACTCAGCCCAGACATCGAGAAGGAATTCCTGCATCTCGGTGCGGGTCAGCGAGTCCAGGGCACCGAACGGCTCGTCGAGCAACATCAACGGGCGCTCCTGGATCACGGTGCGCATCAGCGCTGCCCGCTGCCGCATGCCGCCGGACAGGGCGTATGGGTATGCCTCCTCGAAGCCTTCCAGCCCGAACCGCGGGAACAGGCCCCGTGCGAGCCGGTCCGCCTCCGACCTGGGCACGGAGGCGACCTGCAGAGGGAGGGTCACGTTGCGTATGACCGAGCGCCAGGGCAACAACAGGTCCTTTTGCGGCATGTAGGCGACGGGGTGTTCCTTGGGGTCGAGCGGGCGTCCGTTCAGCTCGGCGGTACCGGCGTCGGCGGACTCCAGGCCGGCGATCAGCTTGAACAAGGTCGACTTGCCGCAGCCGCTGGGCCCGATCACCGAGACGAACTCCCCCGGCTTGGCGTCGAAGTCGACATCCTGCAGAACTGGGACATCACCGCTGGAAGCGCCGTAGAAGGTCTTCGAGACCCCGCGCAGAGCGATCTCCGCAGCCGCACCCTTGGCCACCGCCGCATCGCCGGTCATTCCGACTTCCTCGCGGCGTAGTACCAAGGCATCACGATCCGAGCGACCAGCCCGATCAGCATGAACAGGCTGACGCTGATCAGCGCGGAGATGGTGATTGCGCCGAAGACGAGGTCGGTCCGGAACGAGCTCTTGGAGGTGGACATCCAGATTCCAAGGCCCTGGTAGGCACCGACGTACTCGGCGAAGATCGCCGCCAGTACCGCGTAGGTCGCGGAAATCCGCAGGCCGGTGAACATCTGGGGCATCGCGCCGGGAAAGCGGACCAGCCGGAAGATCTGCAGCCGCGAGGCACCCATCGTTCGCAGCAGGTCCATCGCCTCTCGCTCGGTCGCGGCAAAGCCGTCGAGGAGCGCCACGACGATCGGGAAGAAGGTCACCAGGACGATCAGCAGGACCTTCGGCAGCAAGCCGAAGCCGAACCAGATGATCATCAGCGGCGCAATCGCGATCACCGGGATCGTCTGCGAGGCGATCAGCATCGGGTAGAGCGACCTCCGCAGCCAGGCGACCTGGTCCATCAGAACCGCGACGAGCAGGGCGACGACGACGGAGACGCTGAAACCGATCAGCGTCTCTTTGAGGGTCTGCCAGGTGTTTTCCCAGGCGACCTGGCGGAACTGGTAGAGCTGGTCGGCGATGCGTGTTGGAGTCGGCAGCACCGTGGGAGCGACGTTGGCCGCCGACGCGTAGAGCTGCCACCCGGCCAAGACAAGCAGCGGCAGAAGGATTCCCGGCGCATAGCGCGCGACCAGCCGTGTCCGGCTCGCGCGTCTGGCCCGTGCGCTTGCTTCTTCGCGCTGAGTTGGGAGGGAGGAAATCGCTGGGGAGACGGCGGATGTAGGCGTTCTGTCAGACATCGAATATGAGATATCGCAACCTATTGGGTGGCCCCATTCCTGTCAAGGAGCGAGGGTGCCGACTATCGGCAGTTGTCACAGTCACCCTCCTCGGCGATGTCGCGCAGGAGGCGTCGGCCGCGCACCGGTGGACGTCGCGGCCCGCGGTCATCGGGCACTCGATCCCGGTGTGGCGGACGACGCCATCCGCTCCCTGACCGACTCCGGCGAGAAGCCGCCGAAGACGCCGTGTGGGGGGCGCCGTTCCACCGCTCGAGCGCCGACCGGCGGGCGGCGCTGCCACACCGGCTCCTCCACTACAACGAGGGCCATCGTCACTCAGCTCCCGGCAACCGCCCGCCTATGGCTCGCGTTCGGGACGCCTTGGGGCACGAAAGCCAGTCCGCGCGCCCTTTCCCCAGCTGCAGTCCTGGGTCGCCTCGACCAGGTCCGGCGCGGAGCGCAGCTCCAGGGCGCGGTTCGCGATCACCTCGTTCGCATTCATGTTTGTCGACGTGCCCGCGCCTTTCTGCAAGACGTCCACGACGAACTGCTCTCGCAGCGCTCCTTCGCGGATCTCCCTGCAGGCGGAAACAATGGCCTCCACCTTCGCGGGATCGAGCACGCCGATTCGTCGGTTCGCGAGTGCTGCCCGCCTCCCTGACCGCCGCGAGCGCCCAGACAAGATGGGGATGCGTCGCGATCAGGACTCCGCTCACCGGGAAGTTGCTCAGCGCCCGAGCCGTGTGGACGCCGAAATGGGCCGACTCCGGGACGTCGCACTCTCCGAGCGAATCACGCTCGCGCCGAACCCGGTCGACCGTCGTCATCACCGCCGCCTCCGTTGCGGGCGGCGCCGGGGCAGCCGGGACGCGGGCCCCAGGTCAGTCCTCGCCGTCGCTCGCCGTCGGGAGCTCGGCCAGAGCCCGCATCGCATCTCTCTCGATGCTCTCCATATGCGTGCGCGTCGCGGCGCGCGCACCGTCCGGGTCCCCCGCGGCCATCGCCTTGAGGATCGCCACGTGCTCGTCGATCGAGCGCTCTCGGCGGCCCGCGGTGCGCTGCGCGACGTTGGCGGCGAGGGCGAGGATGTTGCGGAGCCGCTGGACGAACTCGACCGCGAACCGGTTGCCGCTCTCCTCCAGAAGGAGATCCGAGAACGCCTCCACGGCTTCGGTGTAGCTGTGGATATCGCCGGCCTCGAGGGCGCGGCGAGAGTCGTCGATGCTGCTCTGGAGCGCGGCGCGGAGGTCGGAGCTCTGCGCGACCGCGGCCTGGGCCGCGATCTCACCCTCGAGCCAGCCGCGGACCTCGCAGGCCTGCTTGATGTCCTCGGGAACCGGGGTGGCGACCCGGGTGACGTGGTACGGGACCTGATCGACCAGCCCGTCGCGCCCGAGCGCGATGAGGGCCTCGCGTACGGGCGTCTTGCTGATCCCGAACTCGGCAGAGAGATGCGCCTCCACCAGCGGGTCGCCGGGCCGGAGCTCGCCGGAGAGGATCCGCTCACGAATTGCCTCGCTGACAGCTGCGTCGAGCGCCCTTGCCTCTAGCTTGGACCCCATAATTCGATACATCATACTCCGGCCGAATGCCGTGAAGAGGTGGCGACGCGGTCACAACGCCCCCTTCAGCCCGAGGCCGGGCTTGACGACGACCACGCGCTGGGTCCGCTCAGCGGCCATCGTCGGCCTTCCCGAAGCGGGCGTCGGCGTGCTCGTCGAGGCGCGGCGCTCCCCGCTCGGCGGTCGAGCGGGCGGCGGAGAAGCTGATCGGAAGGCGTACTTCGGTCACCGGCCCGGCGACCGGGTGGTCAGCCTCGCGAACCGAGCCGAGGCTCGCGACCTGTTCGGAGGCAAGCACCTCGTCGAGTGTCTGGACCGGGGCGCAGGGCACGTTCGCGGCGCGCAGCTCCCGCTCCCACTGAGCGGTCGGGGCGGTGACCAGGCGCTGCTCGACCTCGACCCGCAGCTGCTCGACGTTGCGGACCCGCAGGGAGTTGTCGGCGAAGCGCTCGTCCTCGATCAGCTCGGGGCGGCCGATCGCCCGGCAGAAGCGCTCCCAGCCGTCGCCGCCACCGGTACCGACCACGACGATGAAGCCGTCGGCGGTCGCGTACGCCTCGTAGGGCGCGAAGAATGGGCTGCGGGTGCCCAGCGGCCGCGGCTCCTCGCCGCCGGCGGCCCGGGTGGCGATGTGCATCGAGAGCCAGGCGAGGCTGGTCTCCAGCAGCGAGGTCTGCACCCACTGGCCGCGGCCGCTCGCCTGCCGCTGCCAGAGCGCCGACTGGATCCCGATCACCGCGTAGAGGGCGCTTCCGAAGTCGAGCGCCGCGACTGGGACCTTGACCGGCGGCTGGCCCGGGTGGCCGGTCATCGACATCAGCCCGGAGAGCGCCTGGATGGTCAGGTCGTAGGCACCCTCGGCGGCGAGCGGGCCGCGCTGACCGAAGCCCGAGATCGAGCAGTAGACGAGCCGTGGCGCGACCTCGCTCAGCTCCGGGTAGCCGAGCCCGTAGCGGGCGAGAGTCCCCGGCGTCATGTTCTCGACCAGGACGTCCGCCTCGGCGGCCAGCGCCCGCAGCGCGCTCTGGTCCGCCTCGTCGCGCAGATCCATCGCGATGCTGCGCTTGCCGCGATTGAGGGCGAGGAAGCTGACGCTCTCCCCTCCGAGGAAGACGGGGCCCTGACCGCGGTAGACGTCGCCGCTGCTGCGCCGCTCGACCTTGAGCACGGTCGCGCCGAGGTCGGCGAGCACCTGGCTGCAGTAGGGGCCCGCGACGTACTGGGTGAGATCGAGGACCCTGACGCCCTCCAGTGGGTAGGCGTCAGGCATCGGGCTCGCCCTCGACGACCTCGACCAGGACGCCCCCTGTGGCCTCGGGGTGGACGAAGAAGCATTTGCGCCCGTCGGAGGAGCGTTCGATCCCGCCACCGATCAGCCGCACCGATTCTCTCTCCAGTCGCTCCCGCGAGTCCTCGATCGGCGCGGCGACGCGCAGCGCGACGTGATGCAGGCCCGGTCCGCGCCGCTCCAGGAAGTTCGTGACCGGGGAGCCGGACCGCGCCTCCCAGACCAGCTCCAGGCCGAGGCCCGGCCCGAAGCGACCCACCGCCACGCCGCTCGGCATCTCCTTGCCGTCGACCTCGGGGCAGCCGAGCAGCCGGGTCAGCGCGGTGCCCCCACCGGGAGCGGCGATCCCGATGTGGTCGACCTGGAGGGCCTCGAGCGGCGACATCACTCAGATCACCGTCGATCCCTGGTGGCGGCCGAAGACCCGCTCGAACGCGCCGCTGATCTCGCCGGTGGTCGCGTAGGCGCGCACCGCGGCGACGATCGCGGGCATCGTGTTGCCGCTGCCGCGGGCCGCCTCCTCCACCCCGGCCAGGGTCCGCGTCACCGCCTCCTCGTCGCGCTCATCACGGGTCCGGCGCAGGCGGACGAGCTGGCGGTCGAGCACGTCGGCCCCGACCTGAAAGGTGTCGACGCTCTCGGCGATGCCCTCCTCGACGAACTTGTTGACGCCCACGATCACCCGCTCGCCGTTCTCGATCTGGCGCTGCTGCTCGTAGGCCGACTCGGCGATCGCCTGCTCCAGCGAGCCGTCTTCGATGCCGGCGACGATGCCGCCGTTCTCCTCAATCTCGTCGATCATCGCGGAGATCCGGCGGTCGAGCTCGTCGGTCAGGGACTCAACGTAATAGGAGCCGCCGAGCGGGTCGGCGGTGCGCGCCAGCCCGCTCTCGTGGGCGATGATCTGCTGGGTCCGCAGAGCCAGCAGCACCGACTCCTCGGTCGGCAGGCCGAGCGCCTCGTCCCAGGACATCGTGTGCACGGCCTGGGCGCCGCTGAGCACGATCGTCAGCGCCTGCAGGGTGATGCGCATGATGTTGTTGTGCGGCTCGGCCGCAGTCAGCGAGGTTCCGTCGCCCCCGGAGTAGAGGCGCAACCGGCAGGAGCGCGGGTCGGTGCTCCCGAACCGCTCGCGGATCAGCCGCTCCCAGACGCGGCGGGCGGCGCGGTGCTTGGCGACCTCCTCGAAGACATCGCGCATCGTCGAGTTGTTGAAGGAGACCTGCGGCGCGAACTGGTCGACCGGGATTCCGCGGTCGACCACCTCCTGGATGTAGGCAGCCCCGTTGGAGATTGCGATGGCGATCTCCTGGACGGCGTCCGAGCCGGCCTGGCGCATGTGGTACCCGCAGACGCTGATCGGGTTGAATTTCGGCAGCGTCTCGGCGCAGTACTCGATCACGTCTGCCGCCAGCCGCATCGAGGGGCGCGGCGGGTAGATGTAGGTCTTGCGGGCGAGGTACTCCTTGAGGATGTCGTTCTGGACCGTGCCGCGCAGCTGTGCCGGGTCGACGCCCTGCCGCTCGCCCACCACCTGGTACATGGCGAGCAGGATCGGCGCGGTGGCGTTGATCGTGAACGAGGTCGAGATCCGCTCCAGCGGGATCCCGTCGAAGATCGTCTCCATATCGGCGAGCGAGGCGACCGCGACGCCGACCTTGCCGACCTCGGCGCGGGCCAGCTCCGCGTCGGAGTCGAGACCCATCTGGGTGGGGAGATCGAGGGCGACGCTGAGCCCGGTCTGGCCGCGGTCGAGCAGGTAGCGGAAGCGCTCGTTGGTGTCTTCGGCCGTCCCCCAGCCCGAGTAGAGCCGGATCGTCCAGGGCCGGCCCCGGTACATCGACGGGTAGATCCCGCGGGTGAACGGCGGCTGACCTGGGAAGCCGACCTTTTCCAGATAGCCCTCCGGGTCGTCGCCGTGGCCGGGCCCGCAGACCACGTCGACCGGGATGCCGGAGTCGGTGGAGGCGGGGTCGACATCCCCCACCGCCTCGCGCCAGCGCTCGTAGGCGGCGCGCAGATCGGCGCGGGCGCGTGCGACCTCGTTGTCCTTGACGGTCGTCTCCTCCATCTGACCTATCGCGCCGTATCGTACATCATATCTGTCAGGCTTTCCCGACGATCGCGACCTTCGCGAAGTGCTCGATCGTCCGCAGCCGCGTCCTCTGGTCGCCAAGCGGGAACACGGTCATCGCGTCGAGCCGCTGGGTGCGCAGCCAATCGACCTTTGCCGACACGTCGCCGGGCGTCCCGGCGAAGGCCATCTTCGTGACGAACTCATCCGGGATCAGGCTGGCGGCGCCGCCGGCGTGCTGGAACTCCCCGCCCTTGTACTTCTCGACGACCTCGTCGATCAGGTCTTGGCTCATTCCGGCAAGCCGGGCCTGGGCCGGCGAGGTCTGCGGGAACCAGGCGACGATCGGCCGGGCGACGTCGATCGCGTAGTCGCGGTCCTCGTCAATCGCCCCGTAGAGGAAGGCGGTGCGGTTGAAGGAGGGCCGGGTCGACTCGGCCAGCCCTTCGTCGAGGCGTTCGTGGGAGAACTCGAGGCCCTCCGGGTAGAGCCCGGCGAGGAGGATGACGCCGTCGGCGATCCGCCCGGTGGTGGTGAGCGTCTTCGGACCGCTGGCTGCGATGAACACGGGGATGTCGCCGGCCGGCGAGAGCAGCTTGGCCCCCTCGAACTCACTGCTGCCGAACTGGCCGCTGATCTCCTCGCCGGCCCAGAGGCGGCGCAGCGCCTCAATCGTCTCCCGCAGGTTCTTCAGCTTCGCCATTCCCATCCCGAACTCGAGCAGGGGCCGGTCGCCGACCGCGATTCCGCAGTTGACCCGGCCGGGAGCGAGCTGCTCCAGCGAGCGGAAGGCGTTGGCGGTGACCCCGGCGTGGCGGGTCAGCGGGTTGGTCACCGCGGAGCCGACCTTGAGCCGCGAGGTCGCCAGCAGGGCGGTCGTCATGTAGACGTAGACGTCGCCGGCGTGGAGCGAGGAATCGGTGACCCAGAGGTCGTCGAAGCCGAGGTCCTCGACGTGCTTGGCGAGACTGCCGAACTCCGCTGGGGGGATGGCTCCTTGAAGGGTGACGCCGTAGCGCATGGTGCTCGTCTCTCCTCTCAACTCTGCCGCGCGGCGGCGTTTGACTTGGTCGGCTCGACCAGCAACCGCAGGAGCAGCTCGCGCAGCTGTTCGGCGCCGGTGGGAAGCGTGGTCAGGTCGATTTTCTCGGTCACCGAGTGCATGCCGCTGCCCCGCGCGACGCCGATGCAGAGCGCAGGCACGCCGAGCGCGTGGGCGGCGTTGGCGTCGGTCGAGGCGGCCGCGAGCTTCGGCTCCAGCCCCAGTTGCGAGCGCACCGCGCCGATCGCGGCGAACAGCTCGGAGTCGCGCCCCAGCGACCCGCCCGGGCGGCGGCCGAGCAGCTCCACCTCGAGCTTGCAGCCGGCGCTGACCGCGAGCTCGCCGAGTGCCGCCTCGAAGCGGTCGAGCGGCGGCTGCTCGACCGAGCGGCACTCGACCAGGAGCTCGGCGTGATCGGCGAGCGTGTTGACCGAGCGCCCGCCGGCGATCGTGCCAACGTTGACCGGCGCCCCGGGCGCCCCCAGCGCCAGCAGCTCCCCGGCCAGGCCGACCAGCTCGTGGATCGCGCTCGGCATACCGCGGTCCGACCAGGAGTGGCCGCCGGGGGCGCTGACCGCGAAGCGGGCACGGACACTGCCGACCGCGTCGACCACCGCGGACTCGAGCATGTGCCCCTCCAGCGCGACGAACGCCTCCGGCGCCAACTCCCGGCAGGCATGCGCCGCTCCGCGCAGGTTGCCGAGACCCTCCTCGCCGACGGTGAAGGCAACCGCACCCGGTGCCAGCGAGACCTCGCCGAGCAGGCCGGAGACGACGTCGACCGCGACCGCGACCGCGGCGGCGTTGTCGCCGACCCCGGGGCCGACCAGGTAGTCGCCGTCCCGCTGGAACTCGAGCGGCGTCTCCGCTGGGAAGACCGTGTCCAGGTGGGCGGCGAGAAGGGCGCGTGGCCGGCCTTCCCCCCACTCCCAGATCAGGTTGCCGACCTCGTCGCGGCGGCGCCGCCCCGGCAGCCCGCTCAGCCGCTTCTCCAGCCACTCGGCGCGCGCGTCCTCGGCGAAGGTCGGCGCCGGAATCGAGGCGATCGCGATCAGGTCCTCGACCAGGCTCATGCTCCGGTCCAGACGGGGTCGACCGCGACGCCGTCGAGGCGAAGCTCGGCCGCGAGCATCACGCAGTCGATGTGGGAGCGGGCGTCGACCGTGCCCCCGTAGGGGACGTTGTTGCCGAGCGCGACGTGGGCACCGCCGACGATGCCCTCCAGCTCCAGCGCCGAGCCGCCCGGGCGCGAGTGGGGGTTGAGGCCGATCGAGACCTCGGCGAGGTTGGTCATGCGCGGGTCGCCGGCCGCCTCCAGCGCGTCGACCAGGCGGAATGCCTCGGGGCCCGAGGCGTCCTCCAGGTTCCCCCCGCGGAAGCGCAGGGTGACCGGTGCGGGGAGCTGGTCGGCGCTGAGGAACAGCAGCGAGCCGTCGATCACGACCACCCCCTCCGCCGTCCCTTCGACCGGCGCCGAGCCGACCTCGATGTCGGGCGGCGCCCCGTAGCCGCCCGGCTCGTCGACGACGCCCCAGAGGGGCCGCCCGGCCCGGCCCTCGAAGCTGCCCCGCAGATCGGTGCCGAGCTCGCTGACCAGGTGGAACTCCGAGGCCCGGTCGAACAGCTCGCCGAGCCGTTTCGCGTGCTCACCGATCCGCGCGAAGTCGGCCGCGAAGGGGCCGCCGGGACGCAGGCTCCGCCAGGAGAGGCCGGGGACGGTGATGTACCGAGCACCGCGGGCGCAGGCGTCGCGGCGGGCCTGGCTCGAGCCGGCGAAGATCGAGGTCATCTCGAAGATCACGTCGATCTCGGCCGGCTCCATGGCGCCGCGAACCGCTGCCGGGGGCTCGTCCCCCGGCAGCTCCACCGGCTCCGAGGCGACCACGACGACCTCCGCCTCGAGGGAGCGCAGGACCACCGCCATCGCCTCCAGCACCGTCTGGTCGGCGCGGCTGTCGGTGATCAACAAGCACCGCTCGCCGGCCTTGACGCCCGCGCAGGCGGTGGCCAGGCACCGCAGGCCGTCGATCCCGTCGATCCCGTGCAGCATCTACTCGTCTCGGTTGGACAGCATCACGGTCATCAGGGCGTTTACTCGCGCGGCGAGCTTGATGTCGGCGACATCGAGCCACTCGTTCGGCGTGTAGACGGGGTCATGACCGGGGCCGAAGATGACCGTCGGCACCTGCGTACCGAAGCTGGCAGTATCCGCCAGCCAGGATCCGGCCGCGTAGCGGGGCTCGCTGCCGGCGACCTGCTGATAGGCGCTGTCGAGGGCCTCGACGAGCGGGTGGTCGCGCTCGATCAGGTACGAGTCTTTACGATCCGCGAGGACCATCTCGTAGCGCCCGTCGGGCCGCTTCGCGGCGGCGCGGTCGATTGCCGCCTGCAGGTACTCGCGAACCTGCTCGGCCTCGATGCCGGGCAGAGGACGGGAGTCGATGCGCAGCACGGTCTCGTCCGGGATCATCGACGGTCCTCCGGGCGGCAGGCCGCCGTAGATGCGCCCGACCGCGGTGTAGAGCTCGGTGCCGACCAGGTCGGTGATCCACTCCGGGACCTCCGGCTCCCAGTGCAGCGCCTCGACCTCCTCGATCACCGGGACCGCGAGTGCGATCGAGTTGATCGCTTCGTGACGGCGGCAGGTGTGGGCCGCTTTGCCGTAACAGGTGACGTCCCAGTAGAGACGGCCGCGGTGCCCGAGGTAGATGTCGTTGTCGGTCAGCTCGGCCAGCAGGCAGTAGTCGGCTTGGTGCTCGTCGAAGAACTTGATCGCGCCGATCTGCTGTCCCATGTGGTCGACGACGCCGCTGACGATCACCTTGCCCCGCCACTGGTCACGGCACCGGGAGAGGGCGTCTCCGGCGGCGACGATGCCGCCGATCCCGGCCTTCATGTCCATTACCGCGTGACCGTAGAGTCGGTCGCCGTCGAGGCGGCCGCAGTAGGGGTCCTCGTCCCAGCCGACGCAGACCGGCTTGGTATCGATATGGCCGGTGAGCACGGTCGTCGGCCCGGGGCGGCCCGAGTCGATGACGCCGACGACGTTCTTGCGGCCGGGCAGGGCCTCCTGCTGATAGACCTCGTCGAACCCCATCTTCCGCATTCGCTCGGTGAGTGCGTCGGAGAGATCGGCCTCTTCCCCACAGACGCTGGGGATCTTGACTATTTCCTGGGTGACGGCGACGACGTCGTCGAGATCGACCGCGTCAACCACGGCCGCTTGTGACGGGACAGGCATCCTTTCCTTTCCTTTCCTTTCCAGACGTTGGATTGCGCGGGGGCGCAACCGTTGCGGGAAGAGCGACGCCGCGGGTCTGGCTCCGCGACGCGACCATGGCGGTACTGACGGCCGTTCCACCCTGCGGCGCGGTGTCCAGCGATCGCGAATCTTGCATTGGCTGACTTGTCCTCGGTCCGCTGCCCACAGGTATGGGTCCGTCGTACTCGATGGAGGATATATCATATTCGTACTTATGCAAACGCCCCTCGTCCGACCGGCCAGACAAGCCGAGCTGAGCGAGATCCTCGGACTTCTCGGTGAGCTGGGCCGGCCCTGCGACGCCGATTCGCCGGCGCCCGTGCGGGACGCCGCGGCGGCGATCCTCGCTCGCCCCGACACCGAGGTTCTGGTCGCCGAGCTGGAGGGCCGGATCGTCGGGATCGCCTGCCTGCTGACGCTGCCCCGGCTCGGTCACGCTTCGCCGGAGGCTCGCCTACTCGACCTGGTCGTCAACGACGAGGCGCGGGGGGCCGGGATAGGGAGGCTGCTGGTTGAGGCGACGGTCGAGCTCGCCGCCGTGGCCGACTGCCACGTCCTGCGCCTTGAGTGCGGCCACCAACGGACGGCGGCCCAGGCCTTCTACAGGCGGCTCGGCTTCGAGAGCCGGGGCGACGACTGGCAGCTCCCGCTGGGCGCCCGCCGACGGGCCCGATGAGGCCGCGCGCGGCGCGATGAAACGGCTCCTCCCCCACCTCGACTCGCCCAACTCCGGTCGCGCCCTCGTCGCCGGTGCCTCCGTGCTCACCTACGCGGAGCTCGCCGCGCTCAGCGGGCGAGTCGCCGCCGACCTCGCCGGCGCTTCCCGGATCGCGGTCTGGGCGACGCCCGACCCGGAGACCTGCGTCGGCATCCTCGGCGCGCTCCGCGCCGGGGTGACCACCATCCCGGTCAACCCCGGCGCTGGGAGCACGGAACTGGGGCACGTGATCGCCGACAGCGATCCCGATGCGGTGGTCTGCGCCGAAGGCGCCGCGCTGCCGGCGCCGCTGACCGGCCGGCCGCGAATCACGGTCGGGCTCGGCGACCCGCCCGGCGACACCGCTGCCACCGAGCCGCCGGGGAACGACGCCGCCTTCATCCTCTACACGTCGGGCACCACGGGCCCGCCGAAGGGGGTGGTGATCTCGCGCCGGGCAGTCGCCGCAGACATCGACGGGCTGGCCTCAGCCTGGGAGTGGACCGGTGACGACGTGGTCGCGCACGCGCTGCCGCTCTTCCACGCACACGGTCTGATCCTCGGCGTGCTCGGGCCGTTGCGGCTCGGGGGCACCGCGATGCTGCTGGGGCGCTTCTTGCCCGGACGGGTAGCCGAGGCGCTGCGCGGGCCGGCGACGATGTTCTTTGGCGTGCCCACGATGTACAGGCGGATCCGCCTTGCCGCGGAAGAGGACCCGGAGATTGCCGCCGCGCTGGCCCGCGCCCGGCTACTGGTCTCCGGCTCCGCGGCCCTTCCGGTCGCCGAGCACGCCGCGATCGAGCGACTGACGGGACAGCGAATCGTCGAGCGCTACGGGATGACCGAGACGATGATCACCATCGCAGCGCGCAGCGATGGGCCGCGCGAGGCCGGGAGCGTGGGGCTGCCCGTTCCCGGGGTGAGCCTGCGCCTGGTCGACGAGAACGGCCGCGCCCTGCCCGATCGGGCGCCCGAGACGGCCGGCGAAATCGAGGTTCGCGGCCCGACCCTGTTCGAGGGCTATCTGGGCCTCCCGGACGCGACCCGGGAGGCCTATCGGAACGGCTGGTTCTGCACCGGCGACCTGGCTGTCCGCGACCTCGACGGCGCGTTTCGCATCGTCGGCCGGCGCGAGACCGACCTGATCAAGACCGGTGGCTACAGGGTCGGGGCGGGCGAGGTCGAGGCGGCCCTCCTGGAGCATCCCGGCGTCGCCGAGGTCGCCGTGACCGGCGAGCCCGACGCCGACCTCGGGCAGAGGATCGTCGCCTGGGTGGTGCCGAGCGGGGATACGCGGCTGCTTGCCGAGGAACTGGGCGGCCATGTGGCGGGTCTGCTCTCCTCCCACAAGCGGCCCCGCGAGATTCGCTTTCGCGAGTCCCTGCCCCGGAGCCCAATGGGCAAGGTCCAGAAGAGCCGGCTGGACGATTGAGGGGGGCCGCCACGTGTTGTTTACCGAACGATGGTTGTGGTGGTTTGCGGATTCCTGAGTACCGGCCTCGTACCTAACCTCGTCCCCATGATCTACATCACCGAAGTACAAATGAGTCAGACCGGCGACAACGGCACAGCACATCGAGGCGGTGCGGTGGGAGCACCGGGGCAGCCCCGACGAGACCGGGGAATCGACCGTCGAGGAGATGATCGACTGGATCGAAAACAAGGAGGGGTTCGTCCACGTGCGGAACCGGCGAGGCCATGACGTGCCGGTGCGCGCGGTCCGGCCGCGGTGGGCATGCACGCCTACATCAGGACCAGTCCCGACGCAAGGACGTGGAAGGACGACCTGCTCAACCTGCCGCGCTATGGGGTGAAGCCCGGCGAGGTCGCCTGAGCCGCCGCCCTCCTCGATCACCGCCGCGACGGGGGTTGCCAGGCCGCCTCAGCCGCTCCCTACGATTCCCCGACGTGGAAATCGGCATCTACAGCTTCGCCGAGCGGAGATCGATCCCGCCACCGGCCGCCAGATCCACGCCGGCCGGCGCATCCGGGACCTCCTGGAGGAGATCGAGCTCGCCGACCAGGTGGGCCTCGACGTCTTCGGCGTGGGCGAGCACCACCGCCCGGACTATCGCGGTCTCGGCGCCGGCGGTGGTGCTGGCCGCGGCGGCGGCACGCACGAAGCGCATCCGCCTGACCAGCGCGGTCTCCGTGCTCAGCTCCGACGACCCGGTGCGGGTCTTCCAGGACTTCGCCATCCTCGACCAGATCTCCGGCGGGCGGGCCGAGATCATGGCCGGGCGGGGCTCCTTCATCGAGTCCTTCCCCCTCTTCGGCCAGGACCTCGAGGACTACGACGAGCTCTTCGCCGAGAAGCTCGAGCTGCTGCTCGAGCTCCGCGAGCGACCGAGATGGTGCCTGGCCGGGGCGGCACCGCGCGCCGATCGAGGGCCGCGGCGTCTCCCCGCGGCCGGTGCAGGCACCCGCTGCCCGTCTGGATCGCCGTCGGAGGCACGCCCAACTCGGCGGTGCGCGCCGGCACGCTGGGCTCCCGATGGCGCTGGCCATCATCGGCGGCCTGCCGGCGCGCTTCGCCCCCTTGGCGGAGCTGCACCGCGACGCCGCGGCCGAGGCCGGCCACGAGCCGCCGCCGCTCAGCATCAACTCCCACGGCTTCATCGCCGCGACCTCGCAGGCCGCCGCCGACACCGCCTTCCCGCCCTTCGCGCTGATGATGGACCGGATCGGCCGCGAGCGCGGCTGGCCGCCGATGACCCGCCCGCAGTTCGAAGCGAGCCGCGAGCTCGAAGGCGCCAACCTCGTCGGCGACCCCGAGCAGGTGGCGGAGAAGATCCTCCACCAGCACTCGATCTTCGGCCACCAGCGCTTCCTCCTCCAGTTCAGCGTCGGCACCCTCCCCCACGCCGACGTGATGCGCTCGATCGAGCTCTACGGGACCGAGGTCGCGCCGCTCGTGCGCCGCGAGCTGGAGCCCGCGGCGACCGCTTAGAGTCGGAGGGCAAACCGAATCCGAGCAGCGATAGGAGCCCCATGACCGACGCCGACGTGCAAATCGCCTCCCTCAAGCCGGACGAGGAGGACTTTTTCCAGACGCTGCGGCGCGAGATCGGCGTGACCAGCTTCGGGATCAACCTGCTGACGCTGGCGCCGCGCAAACGGCTGCGCGTCCACCTCCACGAGCACCAGGAGGAGGTCTACCTGGTGATCGAGGGGGAGCTGACGCTGATCGTCGAGGGCGAGCCCCACGTGCTCGGGGTCGGCGACGTCGCCCGCGTCGCCCCGCACGCCCGCCGCCAGCTGACCAACCCGCGATCCGAGCGGACGGTGGTCCTCGCCCTCGGCGGCGCCGGCGAGCACCAGAGCCGCGACGCCCGCGCCTGGACCACCTGGGAGGAGGAGGGCGAGGGCCGCTCGCCGCAGGAAGTGCCGTTCCCGGAGGACCTCCCCGCAGGCTGAGCCGCGTGGCGTTCATAATGTCGCCAGGATGAGTTTGGGAGGCTCAGCCGAGGGGACATCCCTGCGCAAGGCCTATCGGCCCGACCGTCGCGTGCGGATCGCGAGCGACGTGGCCGCGTTCTGCGCGGTCGGGCTGCTGATCGGCGTGCTGGGCTCGGCGGTCACCTGGTGGGACCGCTCGCCCCTGTTCGACCTCGCCGAGAGCTCACTCCAGGCGATCAAGCTCGGCACCGGGTACCTGTTCGGGCCGATCGCGATCCTGATCGCGCTGCCCCTCGTCTTCAGCCGCCGCCGCCAGGTGGCGCTGCAGCGCTGGTACCGGGCCCGGCTCCTGATCGCCGCCGTGTTCTGGATCTGCGGCGGGGTCGTCCTCGTCGACAAGGTCTCCGGCCTCGACGACAGCTTCACGCTGCAGCCGGGCGCCTACATCGCCGCGGCGCTGATCGTCGTCGGCTTCCTCGCGACCCTCGCGATGTGGCCGAGAGGGCTGCGCGAGGTTGAGGTCGACCACGCCGGCCGGGTGCAGGGCGCACCCGCGACCGGCTGAGCGGGCCGCCGGCCCGGCCCCGTTCCCGGGGCGCCGACGGCGCCGCCCTAGTCCTCAAGTCCCGGGCGGCGGCGCGCCTGCTTGCGCTCGCCCTGGCGTCGCTTGCCCTCCAGCCGCTTGCGGCGCGCGGCCGCGGTCGGCCGCGTCGGACGCCGCTTGCGGGGTACGCGCAGCGCGGCGGCGATCTTCTCCGCGAGGCGGGCGAGCGCCAGCTCGCGGTTGCGCGACTGGCTGCGGGCGTCCTGGGCGACGGCGGTGACGACGGGTCCCGCCCGCTCGAGCAGGCGCGCCCGCCGCGCCTCGTCGAGCGCGGTGGAGGCGGCGACGTCGAAGCTCGCTTCGATCCGCGAGGCGGTGACGTTGGCGTGCTGCCCGCCGGGGCCGGAGGAGCGACTGGCGCGCAGCTCGATCTCCGCCAGCGGGATCGCCAGGCCCGGCTCTATGCGCAGCTCGTCCGCCATTGCCGACCGCCGTGGTGCCTCAGCCGGCCAGCTCCGGGATGTAGCGCTCCAGGTGGGTCGCGATCGTCTGCCGCACCCAACGCTGGGTCTCGGCGTCCGCCATCCGGTAGCGACCGAGCAGCATCTTCTGGTCATCGAGCGGCAGGCCGGCGATCTCCCAGCGCACCGCGAGACGCTCGAAGACGAGCTCCGAGCGCCGCCGCCAGGCATCCTCGAGGCTGGTCGCGTCGCCGACCGGCGGCTCGCCGATCTTGGCGATCGTGCCGGCGCTGAGCGACCCGCGCAGGGTGAGGACGTTGCCCTCGGGGTCGGTGTAGTCGACCGTCGGCGCCTTCGGCCGCGGCCCTCGCTGCTTCTGCTTCTTGCGCTTCGCCATGCACCGAGTTTGCCACCGGCGGGGCCGGGGGGCGAAGGCGGACTCAGAACAGTCGGTAGGACTGCTTGCTGATGAAGAAGCCGCGGCCGTCGCCGTCGTCCAGGCATTCGACCCCGTCCTCCCGGCTGTGGCAGGTGAAGTCGCCGGCCTGGATCTCGTCCCCGTAGGGCAGGGCCCGAGCGTCGGGGTTGAGCGCCGTGTCGCCGGCGCAGACGACCTGCCCGGGACCGCTGGCGGTGACCTCGAGGCCCTGGCCCGAGTCGACCTCCGAAGGGCAGTCCTGCGGCCGCGGCGCCGTCCAATCGCGTTCGGCGATGTCGCAGCGAGCGCCTTCGGGGCCGATGTAGCAGCCGATGTTGCCCGACGGGGTCTGGAAGCTCTCCAGGCCGCCGCTCGTTTCGCCGGAGGTCGTCTCGCCGGAGCTCGTCTCGCCGGAGCTGGTTTCGGCTCCCTGGTCCGAACTGGTTTCCGCTTCTCCCTCCTGGGTCGGGGAGGTTTCGAGGACGGTGACCGTGGTCGTGCCGCCGCCGCAGGCGGCGAGCAGCAGGCAGAGCAGCGCCGCGGCGAAGGCCAGTCGCAGGGTGGACGAGGTGCTCAAAGCGCGTCTATCTTCGCAGCCAGCTCGAAATCGGCGGCGGTCAGGCCGCCCTCGGAGTGAGTCGAGATCGTCACCGTCACCGTGTCCCAGGAGATCGCTAGGTCGGGGTGGTGGTTGAGCGCCTCGGCCGGCCCGACCAGGCTGTCGACGAAGGCGATCGAGCCGACGAAGTCGCCGCGCTGAAAACGCTTCTCGATCGCGCGGCCTGCCCGCTCCCAGCCGGACAGCTCGGCGAGGCGGGCATCGATCTCGGCATCGCTGAGCAGCGTCATCGCGCCCATGCTGGCAGGGGGAGACATGCGGCGCAACGTGCGCGGCGGAGTACTACGGCGTCAGGACGATCTTCAGCGCTTCGCGCCGGTCGAAGATCCGGTAGGCCTCCGCCGCCTCGGCGAGCGGCATGTGGTGGGAGACGATCGGGCCCGGGTCGAGCTTGCCGGCCTCGATCAGGGCGAGGACGCGGTCGATCTGGGCGATCACGTTGGCGACCCCGAGGCGGAGGTCGAGGCACTTGAGCCAGGCGAGGCCGAGCGGGACCTCGGCCCGACCCGAGTAGGCGCCGATCCCGGAGACGGTGCCGGCGTCGCGGGTGAGGCTGACCGCCAGCGCCAGCGGATCGGGGTGGCCGACCGCGTCGACGCTGAGGTCGACCCCGGCGCCGCCGGTCGCCGCGCGGATCTCCCGCTTGGGATCCTGCTCGGTCAGGTGCACCGGGGTCGCGCCGAACTCTGCCGCCATCGCCAGCCGCTCCTCGACGCTGTCGATCCCGAACACCCGCACGGCGCCGCCGGCGAGCGCCGACTGCACGGCGCAGAGGCCGACCGGGCCCAGGCCGAGGATGGCGACGGTGTCGCCGGCCCGCATCCCGCCGTGGGCGATCGCGTGAAACCCGGTCCCGAGCACGTCGCCGGCGAAGAGGGCGACGTCGGTGGAGATCCCCTCCGGCACCCGGCGCAGGCTCATGTTCGCGTGCGGCACCAGGACCTGCTCGGCCTGCGCCCCCTCGAGGTCGCCGAGGTGCGCCCCGTGGCCGAAGGTCCTGCCGTTGGCGCAGCGGTTGTACTCGCCGCGCAGGCACGGGGCGCAGGTGCCGCAGGCGGTGAAGAAGGTGCCGACGACGCGGTCGCCGACCGCGACCCGGTCGACCCCCTCGCCGGCGGCGGTGACCGTGCCGACGAACTCGTGGCCGATCGTGAACCCGGGCTCGACCGGGACGCGGCCGTGGTAGATGTGGAGATCGGAGCCGCAGACGCCGCTGGCCTCGACGCGGACGATCGCCTCGTCGGCCGCGCTCAGCTCGGGCTCGGGCTTCTCCTCGACCCGCACCTCCTCCAGCCCCTGAAAGGTCACCGCGCGCACAGGGGCAACCTATCGCGAGCGGCCGGGGTTCGGTCCCGGTCGGCTAGGCGCTGACGCCGGCGACCTGGAAGCGACTCTGGCCCTCGCTGCCGGGGCTGGCGGTCTCGGCGATCCGCGCCTCGAGCGCGAGCTCCTTCTCGAAGTCGGCGGCCTCGCCGTGCTGGAAGGAGACGTCCTTGCCCTCGAGCAGCTCGATGAAGACCTCGACCAGGCGCGCGTCGAGCTGTTTGCCGGCGACCCTGCGCAGCTCGACGATCGCGTCGTAGCTGGACATCGGCGTCCGGTAGGAGTCGCGGGCCGTCATCACGTCGTAGGTGTCGGCGACCGAGATGATCCGCGCCAGCTCCGGGATTTCGTCGCCGACCAGGCCGCGGGGATAGCCCTTCCCGTCGATCCGCTCGTGGTGGGCGAGGATGATCTCCGCCACCGGTCCGTAGCCGTCGAGCGAGGAGACGACGCGCGCCCCCTGCTGCGGGTGGCGCTTGATCAGCATCCAGTCCTCGTCGGTGAGCGGAACGTTGGCCTTGAGGATGCGGTCGGGGAGGATGAACTTGCCGATGTCGTGCAGCAGCGCCGCGATGTGGACCAGCTCCTCCTCCCGGCGCGAGTAGCCGGCGCGCTGGGCGATCGCCCGCGAGTAGCGCGCGACGGCGGCGGAGTGGCGGGCGGTCATCTGGTCCCGCAGGTCGAGCGTGCGCAGCATCGCGCTCAACATCCCGACCTGGAAGCTGGCCAGCTGCTTGCTGCGCAGCTCCAGCTCCTCGGCGCGCTCCTGGGAGACCAGCAGCGCGCCGAGCAGGTACTGAAAGGCGATCAGGACGATGCCGAAGAGCGCGATCGCGCCGATGCCGACCTTTACGTAGAGGTAGGCGATGCCGACCGCCATCAGCGCCGCCGCCAGCTCCGAGGGCAGAACCGGCAGGAACGAGTTGCGAATCGGTCCCAGCAGCGAGATCCGCTCGATATAACACGAGTAGGAGGCGATCACGACGAAGTCGATCACCAGCGCGAAGGCGAAGACGGCGAGGATCAGGGCGTAGAAGGCGGGGTCGGTCTCGGTGATGCCGGCGCTGGTCGTGACCCAGTAGAAGCCGAGGCCGCTGACCAGAGACGAAATCACGAAGGTGAAGAGGTTGTTGAGCTCGTAGTGGAGTGGCCGCCTGGCGCCCCGGGCGCGACCGACGGCCCAGCTGATGCCGATTCCGATCACGTCCATGACCGCGGCCGGGGGACCACCGAGGAAGACCATCGCAAGCACGCTGGGAAGGAAGCTGGCCGAGAGGCGCAGCTTCGACGTCGTCGGGACGGCGGTCAATTCGCTGAGGACCAGGAACGCCAACAGCGTCCCGAACAGACCGAGGTCCCAGTTGGCCGTGCCGCTGGTCAGCACGCCGACGACAGCAGCGGCGATCAGACCGACGATCTGCGCGGCGATGATCAGTTTGCTGGGACGGCTGCTATCCATCTCGCTGCGATTGCTATCGGCGGCTTGGCGCACCGCCATTAGCCAGAGGTTCCGCGGAGGGCTCGAATTCCCTGTGCGCGGGTCACGAAGTCGTGCCCCGCCGCCGGCCGATTCGTGAAACTACCCTGCTCAGCGCGGTGCCACCGACATCTGTAGCCGGATGATCGGTCTCGTGCAAGGCGCCCAGAACGCCGCGGCGAGCCCCAATTCCGCTCCGCTAGGGGAGCGACGCCGAGGCGCATTCCCCCGTAAAAAGCACAAAGGGCACCGAATAGTGCCCTCCGTACCTACCTTTAAGTCAAACTGCGGCGGGCGTGGAATCATGCCCGCCTCCTGAAGATCTATCTGTCTAGTGCTTCCAGCGCATTACTCAGTCCTCCTTCTACAGAAGATGAAGCCCTTCTCGTGCGCTTCCGACGCAGGATTTGCTTATTGCCTGCGCAAGTTGTAGCACAACTTTGCCGAAACTTGTGCACTTGCAGAAAAACTTGTGCAAGAACCCCTGAGAACCGATGCAGCGAATCCGCAGCTCAAGCCTGATTAACCCCTTGCGCCGGAGGGGCTTCCGGCGCCTGGCGGCGACCTACGCGATCAACGAGCTCGGCGACTGGATGGGGATCGTCGCCCTATCCGTGCTCGTCTTTGAACGGACCGACAGCGCCCTGGCTCTGACCGGGGTCTTCCTCGGCACCAGCTTCCTCCCTGCGCTGCTGGCGCCTCTCCTCGTCACCCGCAGCGAGCGGCCGCCGCCCCGCTTCGCGCTGCCTGTGGTCTACGCCATCGAGGCGGGCGCCTTCGCCGGTCTCGCGCTGCTCGCCGATCATTTCTCGCTCGCCGCGGTGATCGCGCTGGCGACGATCGACGGTGCCCTCGCCCTGACCGGGCGCTCACTGACCCGGGCGGTGGTGGCCGCCCTGCTAGAGCCGGCGGGCGAGCTGCGCGCCGGCAACGCGCTGCTCAACATCAGCTTCACCGCCAGCGCCGCCGTCGGCCCCGCCCTCGCCGGAGTCATCATCGCCGGCTTCGACGTGCAGACCGCGCTCCTCCTCAATGCGGTCTCCTTCTACGCGGTGGCGGTGATCCTGTTCACCGCCGGCCACCTGCCCCAGGCCCAACCCGAACCGGGCCGGACGCGGGAGCGAGTCCGCGCCGGCATCGCCTACATCCGCAAGAACAGGACCCTGCGCCTGCTGCTCACCGCGCAGGGCGCCGCCTTCGTCTTCTTCGCCGCTGTGATTCCGATCGAGGTGATCTACGCCAAGGAAACGCTGGGGACCGGCGACTCCGGCTACGGCCTGCTGCTCGCCAGCTGGGGCGCGGGCATGGTGCTGGGAAGCCTTGTCTTCGCCGGCGTCCGGCGGGCGCCTCTGCCGCTGCTCCTCTTCTTCAGCACGCTGGCGGTCGGCGCCGGCTACCTCGGCACCGCCGCAGCGCCGACGCTGGCCTGGGCCTGCGCCGCCTCGGTGGTCGGCGGTACCGGCAACGGCGTCCAGTGGGTCACCGCGGTCAGCGCGGTCCAGGAGCTGACGGCGGCCTCGATGCAGGCCCGGGTGATGAGCGTGCTGGAGTCGATCGGGGCGGCGATGCCGGGCATCGGGATCGTCATCGGCGGCACCGTGACCGCGGTCCTCGACCCCCGTGCGGCCTTCCTCCTCGCCGGCGGCGGGATCATTCTGATCGTCGCGATCTTCGCCCCCCTGCTGGGAAGGAATTGGTCCCGCCGGGACGTAGAGAAAGATTTGTCACTTCCCGATCGGGGAACCGACGTCGTATTGGAGTTGATCCCCGGCGGCCTGCACCCGAAGCTGGATCCGGAGGCTGAATCTTGAAGAAGCTCGCGCTCGTCTTGCCCGTCGCCGCAATTGCAGCGGTTCTCTCGATTGCACTGGTCGCCTGCGGAGGAGGCAACGGCGGCGAAGGCGACGGCGGCGCGGAACACTCGATGCGGGTGACCTATGGGACCTTCCCCGAAGCTCTCGACCCGGCACTGGACTACTCGGCGGAAGGCTGGACCGCGATGGGCCAGGTCTACATCCCCCTGCTGACCTACAAGCAGGCCGAAGGCAGCGAAGGCAGCGAAGTCATCCCCGGCCTCGCCAAAGACCTGCCCGAAATCAGCCCCGACGGCAAGACCTACACGCTGACCCTGCGAAAGGGCCTGAAATACTCCGACGGCACGCCGGTCAAGGCCTCCGACTTCCCGGCGACCGTCGAACGCCTGTTCAAGGTCAACTCGCCCGGGTCGTTCTTCTACTCGAAGATCGTCGGCGCCGAAAAGTTCGAGAAGACCAAGAAGGGCGGGATCTCGGGCATCAAGACGGACGACCAGACGGGCAAGATCACGATCGAACTGACCGCGCCCAGCAGCACCTTCACGAACGAGCTGGCGATGATCTTCGTCGCGCTGGTACCCCCCGGCACGCCCGCCGAAGACCAGACCAGCAACCCGCCGCCGAGCACCGGCCCCTACATGATCGTCAACGTCAAACCGGGGCGCAGCTGGGAATACGAGCGCAACCCGCAGTGGGCGAAGGCGAACTCCGAAGCGATGCCCGACTACCCGACCGGCTACATGGACCACGTCGAAGCGACCGAGATCACCAACGCGGAGACCCAGGTCGGCGAAATCGAACAGGGCAAAGCCCAGTGGATGCAGAACCTGGTGCCCGCCGATCGCTACGCCGAAGTCAAGAGCAAGTTCGAAGGGACGCAGTTCAAGTCGGCGCCGACCAACAGCACCTACCTCTTCTGGCTCAACAACCAGGAAGCGCCCTTCAATGACGTCAAGGTGCGACAGGCGGTCAACTACGCGGTCGACGGCGAAGCGCTGGAACGGATCTACGCCGGTCAGCTCAGCGCCGGTCAGCAGATCCTGCCCCCGGGAATGCCCGGCTACGAAGAACTCGACCTCTACCCCTACGACGTCGAAACGGCGAAGGAACTGATCGCCGAAGCGAACCCGCAGGACCGCACTGTCACGGTCTGGACGAACAACGAACCGCAGAGCCAGGAAGCGGGCGAATACCTGGAAGGAGTGCTCAACGAAATCGGCCTCGACGCGAAGCTGAAAGTGATCAACGCCAAGAACTACTACGGGGTGGTCGGCAACCAGAGCACGCCCGACCTCGACGCCGGCTACATGGCCTGGTTCCAGGACTACCCCAATCCGACCAACTTCATGCTGCCGATGTTCTCCTCGGAAGGGATCGCGGCGAGCGGCTCCACCAACCTCTCGCGGTACTCGAACCCGGAATTCGACAAGCGGCTCGGCGAACTGGGCGAAGAACCGCTCGGACCCGAACAGGAAGCCGCCTACGCCGAACTGGACCGGAAGCTGATGGAAGAAGCCGCCGCGGCGCCCTTCGGCTCGCTCTCCATCTCCACCTTCGTCTCCGAAGAAATCAACCTCGAAAAGGTGATCTTCAACCCGACGCTCGGCCAGCTGCTGACCAGCTTCGAATACAAGTAGGGGCCGCCGCCGGGGAGAATTGGGGCCGATGTCGCCGGATCCCGGACAGACGGCTCCAACGGCCCCGGCGGCTCGGGGCCCCTGGGCCCAAGCGGGGCGCCGGTTCCTGCGCAACCGCACCGCCGTCGTCTTCGCGGCCCTCTTCGTCCTGATCGTCCTCTTCGTGCTGGCGGCGCCGCTGTGGGCGGACCACGTCGCCGGCACCGGCCCCAACGCGAATCACACCGTCGACAAGATCGAGGTCGGCGGCGAAGAGCGCGACGTGGTCAACGTCGAAGGGCTGCCGATCGGTCCGCAGTGGTTCGCGGCCGACGGCAAGTTCTTCCTCGGAGCCGACGGCAGGCTCGGGCGCGACGAGATGGTGCGGCTGATGTACGGCGGCCGCACCTCGCTGCTGGTCGGGATCAGTGCCGCCCTGCTGACCACCGCGATCGCGGTCGCCCTCGGCCTCCTCGCCGGCTACTTCCGCGGCTGGGTCGACGCGGTGATCGCTCGCACCCTCGACGTCATCTGGTCGCTGCCAGTCTTCCTCTTCGGGCTGGCGATCGGGATCTCGCTGGCGATAGGCGGCCTGCAGCTCGGCCCGATCGAGATCTCCAGCGGCTCGCTTTGGATCCCGATCGGAATCATCGCCGTCTTCTCCGTCCCCTACATCGCCCGGCCCATCCGCGGTCAGGTGATCAGCCTCAGGGAGATGGAGTTCGTCGAGGCCGCGCTGGCCCAGGGGGCCACGCCGCTGCGTCTGATCTGGAGCGAGATCCTGCCTAACCTCACCTCGACGATCATCGTCTTCACCACCCTGACGATCGCCAACAGCATGCTGTTCGAGGCCGGCCTCTCGTTCCTCGGAGCGGGGGTGCAGCCGCCGAACTCCTCCTGGGGGCTGATGGTGAGCAGCGGCGTCGGCCTGCTCAACACCCAGCCGCTGCTGGCGATCGCGCCCGGGTTGATGATCATGCTCACCGTGCTCTCGCTGAACATGGTCGGCGACGGGCTTCGCGACGCACTGGATCCCCGCTCCGGGGTCGAAATCGAGGCGCGCGGAGGCACGGTGCCGGTCGAGGCCCCGGAGGGTACGTTCTGATGGCCCGCTTCATCGTCAGGCGCCTGATCGGGCTGATCGCGGTCCTCTTTGCGGTCTCGGTGCTGCTCTTCCTCGTCTTCACCGTGCTGCCGGCCCAGAACCCCGCCCAGCAGCTGGCCGGCAAGAACTCGACCCCGGAGCTGGTCGCCGCGATCGAAGAGGAATGGGGATTCAACGACTCGCTCCCAGCGCAGTATCTGACGATGATGGGCAAGGTCCTCACCGGCGAACTCGTCTCCTATCGGCCACGGGTCAACGTGCTCGAACAGATCGTCGAACGGATTCCGGCAACCCTCTCGCTGAGCATCGGCGCCGCCGTCCTCTGGCTCTTCTTCGGTCTCCTTCTCGGCTACCTGTCCGCCGTTCGCGCCGGCGGCTGGCTCGACAAGCTGCTGACCGCCTTCGCCGTCGCCGGCATCTCGGTGCCGGTCTTCCTGATCGCGCCGGTGCTCCTCTACTTCCTCTCCTACAAGACGGGAATCTTCCCCGGCGGGGGCTATGAACCGCTGACCGGGGATCCCTGGCAATGGCTCACGCACCTGATCCTGCCCTGGTTCACGCTCGCCTTCCTGATGATCGGGATCTACGGCCGGGTCCTGCGCTCGAACATGCTCGACGTGATGAACGAGGACTACGTGCGCACCGCTCGCGCCAAGGGTCTCTCCGAGCGGCGGGTGATGACCCGCCACGTGCTGCGCAACTCGCTGATCCCGATCGTCACCCTGTTCGGCCTCGATTTCGGGGCGACTATCGCCGGCACCGCGATCATCACCGAAAGCCTGTACTCGATCGACGGCATCGGCAACTACGCGGCCCAGGCATCCGCCAACTTCGAATTGCCACCGGTGATGGGCGTGGCCCTCTACGGCGCCTTCTTCGTCGTCCTCTTCAACGCCTTGGCCGACGTCGCCTACGCCTTCCTCGACCCGCGGGTGCGGCTGGGGGAATCGGCCGCGGCATGAGCGCCCCGCTGCTCAGCGTCCGCGACCTGCGCGTCGGCTTCGTCACCGAAGACGGCCTGCTGCAGGCTGTCGACGGCGTCAGCTTCGACGTCGGCCGCGGCGAAGTGCTGGCGATCGTCGGCGAGTCGGGCTCGGGCAAGAGCGTCACCGCGCTGACGATCATCGGCCTGACGCGGTCGCAGAACGCCGCGCATCGCGGGCTCGGTGAAGCTCGAGGCGACGGACCTGCTCGAGGCCAGCGACGCGACGCTGCGCGCAGCTGCGCGGCGACCGAGATCGCGATGATCTTCCAGGACCCGATGACCTCGCTCAACCCGGTCTACCGGATCGGCGGCCAGATCGCCGAGGCGATCCGCGCCCACCGCGACGTGTCGCACGGCGCAGGCGCGCGGCGCGCGCGCGTCGAGCTGCTCGAGCGCGGTCGGCATCCCCGACGCCGCGCGCGGCGCGTCGACGACTACCCGCACGAGTTCTCCGGCGGCATGCGCCAGCGGGTGATGATCGCGATGGCGCTGGCCTGCGACCCGAAGCTGCTGATCGCCGACGAGCCGACGACCGCGCTCGACGTGACGATCCAGGCGCAGATCCTCGAGCTGCTGCGCGAGCTGCAGCGACGAGCTCGGCACTGGCGATCGTGCTGATCACCCACGACCTCGGCGTGGTCGCCGAGATCGCCGACCGGGTGCTCGTGATGTACGCCGGGCGGGTGGTCGAGGAGGGCACGCGTCGACGAGATCTTCTACGACCCGCAGCACCCCTACACCTGGGGCCTGCTCGGCTCGCTGCCCGCGATCGACCGGCCGCGGCCGCAGCGGCTGCCGCCGATCGCCGGCGCGCCGCCCGTCGCTGCTCGACGCTGCCCGACGGCTGCGCCTTCCGGCCCGCGCTGCCCGCACGAGTTCGACCGCGTGCACGGAGATGCCCGAGCTGCCGAGCGCGCTGACCGAGTCGCCGCGGCCACTGCGACCGCTGCTGGCTCACGCCCGAGCACGAAGCGCGAGCAGCGCCAGGTCGCGGCGGCGGATCGGCGTGCGAGGCGCCGGCCTGATGGCGGACGACGCCGCTGCTCGAGGTCACCGACCTCGTCAAGCACTTCCCGGTCAAGCGCGGGCTGCTCGTCGACCGCGAGGTCGGCCAGGTGCGCGCGGTCGACGGCGTCAGCTTCTCGATCGCCGCGCGGGCGAGACGCTGGGCCTGGTCGGCGAGTCCGGCTGCGGCAAGTCGACCGCTCGGCCGCGCGCGTGCTGCAGCTGCTCGAGCCGACCGCGGGCGCGATCCGCTTCGAGGGACGCGAGATCGCCGGCCTCTCGCGGCGGCAGATGCGCGCCGCTGCGGCGCGAGATGCAGATGATCTTCCAGGACCCCTACGCCTCGCTCAACCCGCGCATGACGGTCGGCGCAGATCGTCGGCGAGCCGCTGCAGCGTCCACGGCGTCGCGACCGCGCGCCGAGCGGCGCAGCGCGGGTGCAGGAGCTGCTCGACCGCGTCGGCCTGCGGCGCCGAGCACTGCGACCGCTACCCGCACGAGTTCTCCGGCGGCCAGCGCCAGCGCATCGGCATCGCGCGCGCGCTCGCGCTGCGACCCGAAGCTGATCGTCGCCGACGAGCCGGTCTCGGCGCTCGACGTCTCGATCCAGGCGCAGATCGTCAACCTGCTCGACGACCTGCAGGACGAGCTCGGCCTGACCTACCTCTTCATCGCCCACGACCTCGCGCGTCGTGCGCCACATCTCCGACCGGATCGCGGTCATGTACCTGGGCAAGATCGTCGAGGAGGGCAGCGCCGACCAGCTCTGCGAGCGCCCGCCGACCCCTACACCAAGGCGCTGCTGTCGGCGGTGCCGATCCCCGACCCGCGCGAGAGCCGCGCGCGCGGCGGCCGAGCGGCCGGCCTGCGACGTGACCCTCCCCCTCTCCCCGCCGATCAAGCCGCAGCTGGCGCTGACCCGCAAACAGCTGCCGAGCGGCGAGGAGTGGGCGTACGAGCCGAAGCTCGACGGCTTCCGCGCGATCGTCTTCGTCGACGGCGAGGACTTCTACATCCAGTCGCGCGGCGGCAAGGAGCTGGCCCGCTACTTCCCGGAGCTGCGCTTCGCGCCGGGGCGCTGGGTGCTCGACGGCGAGCTGGTGATCCGCGACGCCGAGGGCAACCTCGAGTTCGACCTCTGCAGGAACGGATCCACCCGGCGCAGTCGCGGATCGAGCTGCTCGCGCGCGAGATCCCCGCCACCTACGTCGCCTTCGACCTGCTGGCCGAGGGCGAGGAATCGCTGCTGGAGGCGCCGCTGGCCGAGCGCCGGCGGCGGCTGGAGGAGATCGCCGCGCGGGCGGGGCTGGAGCTGACGCCGCTGACCACCGACCCGGCCAGGCGGAGGAGTGGCTGCGGCAGCATCGAGGGGGTGATGGCGAAGCAGCTCGACGCGCCGTACGTCCCCGGCAAACGCCGGGGGATGGCGAAGGTCAAGCGCGAGCGGACGATCGACTGCGTCGTGATGGGCTGGCGGCCGGGCAAGGAGGAGGGCACCGTCGGCTCGCTGATCCTCGGCCTCTACGACGGCGGCCAGCTGCGCCCCGTCGGGCACATCTCCGGCTTCAGCGCCGCCGCCAAACGCAGCATGCGGGAGATGCTGGCGCCGCTGGAGACGGGCGAGAGCGGCAGCGCCGAGCCGAGCCGCTGGAGCGGCGGCCGCGACCTCGAGTGGGTGGCGCTGCGACCGGAGCTGGTGATCGAGGTCGGCTACGACCACGCGGCGGGCGGGCGGATCCGGCACGGGGCGCGGTTCCACCGGTTCAGGGACGACAAAGAGCCGCGCGAGTGCAGGTTCGAGCAACTGGACGAAGGGCGGCTAGAAGAGCGCGCGCTGGTCCGGCGGGTCCTGTCTCCGGGGGGACACCCCTGCGGGCGAGGTTTTCGTTCTCGGAGTGTCCCCCGCGGCGCCACCCGCCGGAGAACGGCGGCCCCGTGCTCTGGACGAGCTTCCGCCGCCCGGCGCGTGGTCCTGCCCCAGCCGCGGACGGCGCGGGTGGCGTGCTTGCGGTGCTCGGGGCGCATGTAGGCGCGGTCGCCGTACAGCGTCTCGTAGCGGGGCAGGAGGTCCGGGCGCTTGGCCTGCAACCAGGCGAAGAAGACGTCCTTGACCTCGTCGCGGAGGTGGAGGGCGACGCCGCCGAGGAAGCTGGCGCCGGCTTTGCGGGCGCGCTCGACGATCGGCCGCACCTGCTCGGGGCTGTCGTTGATCCCGGGCATCAGCGGCGCGATCAGGACGCCGGAGTCGATGCCGCGCCGGCGCAGCTCGGCGACCGCGTCGAGGCGGGCGGCGGGGCTCGGCGTGTGCGGCTCGGTCGCCCGCCAGGCATCCTCGTCGAGGGTCGGCACCGAGAGGTTGACCGAGATCGGCAACCGCTTCGCCATCCGCTCGTAGAGCTCCACGTCGCGCATCACCAGCGGCGACTTGGTCAGGACCGAGACCGGCGTCCGCGCCGCCGCCAGCGCCGCGAGGATCTCCGGCATCATCGCGTAGCGGCTCTCGACCCACTGGTAGGGGTCGGTGTTCGTCCCCAGCGCCACCAGCTCCCGCTTCCAGCCGGTCCGCGCCAGCTCCGCCCGCAGCAGCTCCGGGACGTTGACCTTGACGACGATCTCGCGCTCGAAGTCGCGCCCGGCGTCGAGGTCGAGGTAGGTGTGCGTGCGGCGGGCGAAGCAGTAGGCGCACGCGTGCGTGCATCCCCGGTAGGGATTGATCGTCCAGCTGAAGCCGTAGCGGCCGCCGGGGACGTGGTTGAGGGCCGAGCGGGCGCGGACCTCGTGGAAGTTGACCCCCAGCGCCTCGGGGGCGTCGAAGGTGCGGACGACGGTGCCGTCGCCGACCCCCGGCAGGCGCATGTCGTTCTCGACTCGCTGCTCGTCCCACCTCATACGAACATACGTTCGCATTTGATGCGGACGCGCACCACGCGAGATCGCGGATGAGCACGCCATGCGTGCCGAAGCGCAGACTCGTACGGGCGGGGGCGGCGGCTCAGCCCGGCAGCTCGCCGCGGATCACGTAGCGGAGAACGTCGACGACCTGCTCGGAGGTGCGCGCGGTCGCCTCGGCGGCGCGGTCGACCTCCTTCAGCGCATGGTCGAGCTCGGCGTCGTGGAGGGTGATCAGCGGCTTGCCGAGCGCGGCCGCGTAGCCGGCGTCGAAAGCGGCGTTCCACTGCCGGTACCTGTCGCCGAAGCGGACGACGACGACGTCGGCCGCGGCGATCAGCGTCCGCGTGCGGATCGCGTTGACGCCGGCGCCTTTGTGGTCGCGCCAGAACGCCTCGCTCTCCTCGCCGAGCGTGCCGGCGCCGGCGTCGTCGGAGGCGGCGTGGTCGGTGACCGGCGCCGAGAAGGCGACCGGCAGCCCCGCCGCGCGCGGTCCCCGCCTCGATCCGCTCGCGCCAGTCGGAGTGGATCTCCCCCGAGAGATAGACGTTCCAGGTGCGCTCGCTCACTGCCGGGATCCTACGACGAGACCGCGCTCAGCCGCGGTATTCGCGGCCCTGTGCGGTCTCGCGCAGCGGCGCGCTATCGTAGTTGACGTGAACGTAAGAAAGAGGTTTGGTGGGGGCGCGGATGCGGACGCCTACAAGTGGTGGGCGCTCTCCTGCACGAGCCTCGGGATGCTCCTCGTCGCGACCAACTCGGGGACGCTGATCATCGCCCTGCCGGACCTCGAGCGGGCGCTGGGGACGAGCCTGCTGGAGCTCGTCTGGGTGATCCTCGCCTACATGATCTCCTCGACCGTGCTGGTGCTGACCGCGGGGCGGCTCTCCGACCTCTTCGGCCGCAAGCCGGCCTTCGTCGGCGCCTTCCTCGTCTTCGGCCTCGCCTCTCTCGGCGCGGGCTTCGCCGCCAACGGGACCCAGCTGATCCTCTGGCGGGTGCTGCAGGGGATCGGCGGCGCTTTCATCTTCGCCAACGGCCCCGCCCTCGTCACCGACGCCTTCCCCAGGGAGCAGCTCGGGCTGGCGATGGGGACGAACACGATGATCGCCGCGATCGGGCTGGTGATCGGGCCCGTCCTCGGCGGCGCGCTCGTCGCCATCTCCTGGCACTGGGTCTTCTGGTTCAACGTGCCGCTGGCCGCGGCCGGCGCGCTCTGGTCGGCGCTGGTCCTGCGCGAGCTGGCGCGGCGCGACACCGTCCGCGGCCTCGACCTGGCCGGCACCGCGACCTTCGTCGTCGGCCTCACCGGCCTCGTCTACGGGATCTCGCGCGGCGGCATCTCGGGCTGGAACGACCCGCTCGTGATCGCCGGCCTGGTTGTCGCGGCGCTGCTGCTGCCGCTCTTCGTCCTGATCGAGCACCGCGGCCGGGCGCCGATGCTCGACCTGACGATCTTCCGCAACCGGCTCTTCGCGGCGGCGAGCGCGGCGACCTTCATCAACGGCCTCGCCCGCTTCGCGCTGATGTTCATCTTCGTCTTCTACTTCCAGGGCGCGCAGGGCGACGACCCGATCGTGGCCGGGATCAAGCTGGCGCCGATGGCGCTCGGGATGCTCGTCGCCTCCCCCCTTGCCGGGATCTGGGCCGACCGCCACGGCTCGCGGGTGCTGGCGGCGCTGGGGATGCTGGTCACCGCGCTCGGCCTGGCGCTGATGACGACGCTGGAGGCCGACACCGCCTACTGGGAGGCGATGCTGTGGCTGACGCTGGTCGGCATCGGCTCGGGGATGTTCATGTCGCCGAACACGGCGGCGATGATGGGCACGGTGCCGACCGAGCGCCGCGGCATCGCCGCCGGGGCGCGGACGATGCTGCAGAACACCGGCGCCGTGATCTCGATCGCCTTCGTCCTCGCGATCATCACCGCCGCGGTGCCCAAACCGGTCCTGTTCAAGATCTTCTCCGGCCTCGCCTCGGGCCTGACCAACGCCCAGCTCGAGCCCTTCATCGCCAACATGCACACCGCGCTCTGGGCCCTGGCCGCGGTCTCGCTGGTCGGCGCCGGCGTCTCGCTGCTGCGGCCGAGCGAGCGCAGGCGCGGCGAGCGCGGCGAGCGCGGCCTGCTGATCGACGAGGCGATCCGCGAGGAGATCGAGGCGACGCCATGAGCGAGCGCGGAGAGCTGCGGATCGGCGATGTCGCCAAGCTGGCCGGGACGACCCCGCGGACGATCCGCTACTACGAGGAGATCGGGCTGCTGCCGGTGCCCGCGGACCGCGAGCCCGGCGCCCACCGCACCTACGCCGAGGGCGACGTCGAGCGGCTGCGCGAGCTGCTGCGGCTGAAGGAGCTGCTCGGCGTCTCGCTCGAGGAGCTGAAGGAGCTGGTCGCGGTCGAAGGCGCCCGCGCCGCGCTGCGCCGCGAGTGGCGCGAGGGCGTCGAAGACCCCGTCCGCCGCCGCGAGATCCTCGCCGAGTCCCTCGCCCACATCGCGCGCCAGCTGGAGCTGGTCCGCCGCCGCCGCGACGAGATCGCCAAGCTCGAGGCGGAGCTGGTGGCGAAACGCAAGCGCGTGCGCGAACTCCAACGCCAAGCCGTCGGCAGGGAGGGCGCGTAACCCCTGCCGAAACACTCAAGCGCGGCGCAGCCCGCGTTTCGGGAGGGGTTACGCGCCGCCCCCGCGGTCTGCTCGGCGAAGTGCTTGCTCAGCATCGTCACCTGGCCCTGGTAATTGGAGCCGAGGCTGGCGCCGTAGAGGCGCTCGGCCGGCGCCTGCATCCACTCCAGGCCCAGCTTGCAGACGGGCTGGTGGTGCTCGACCATGAAGGAGACGTCGCGCGCCCGCACCTCCAGCGCCGCCCGGCTGCCCGGCCGGGCCCCGCTCGGGTCGTAGCCGAAGCCCGGATCGAAGAAGCCGGCGTAGTGGGTGCGCAGCTCGCCCGCGGTGGGGTCGTAGGCCATCATCTCGGCGGCGATCCGGGGCGGGATCGAGACCCCCTCCGCCGAGAGCAGCAGGTAGAAGATCTCCGGCTCGAGCACGACGCGGCCGCCGGCCTCGGGGTAGACCGGGTCCCAGTAGTCGCTCCAGCGATAGGCGCGGACCCGCGAGAGGTCGACCGGCAGGCTGTTCTTCTTCGCCCGGTAGCCGACGGTGCGGTCGGGCGGGCCGGAGAGGTCGAGGCTGAGGAAGAGGCCGTCGGCGAGGCCGAGGTCGGCCGGCGCCAGCGGCTGCTCGTCGAGGTAGAGCAGCGGCGAGGACTCCTGCAGGCCCCGGATCTCCTCGTCGCCGAGCCGCACCTCGCCGCGCGCCAGGCGCAGCTGGTTGAGCGAGAGCCCGGTCTTGACCTGGACCGCGAAGGACCGGGGCACGACCTCGAGGTAGAGCCGACCGCGGTAGCCGGCGCGGACGTCGTCGAAGCGGTGGTGGCGGTCGGTGATCACCCGGGTGAAGACGTCGAGGCGCCCGGTGGAGCTCTTCGGGTTGGCCTTGGCGCGGACGTCGTCGGGCAGCGCCAGCTCCTCGATCAGCGGCACCAGGTAAGGGCGGTCGCGCTCCAGCACGGCGCCGTCGCGGAGGTCGATCCGCTGGAAGGCGAGGCCCTCCATCTTCTCCTCGACGGTCGAGCCCGAATCGGGAAGGAACGAGCAGCGCAGCGCCCAGGCCACGTCGCCGAGCCGCAGGTCGATGCTGGCCGGCTGGATCGCCTCGGGTCGGATCCGGTAATCCCCGGAGCTGACCCATTCCCGCTCGATCGCCTCGTTCAGCGCCTGCGAGGGAAAGACGCCCTCGGGCGCACCGGCCGGCGCCGCCCCCGGCGCCACGGTCCCCGCGCTTTGCGGCTCGCTCATCCGGCAGAGATTATTCGCCGTGCCTCCTCGGTGCCGAGGTAGGGCGTCAGCGCGAACTCGAGCACCTCCGGCAGCAGGTCGTCGATCTTCTCCGCGTCGCCGGCGAGGATCCGGCGGCCGAGCAGCGAGGCGATCCCGCCGACGACCGCCTCGTCGGTGGCTGCAGGCACCTCTCCGCCCCCCGGCGCCTCCGGCGCGCCCTCGCGCAGGTAGACGACGAAGCTCTCGACCGCGGCCTGGTAGCGATCGTAGATGCCGCGCCCGGCGCGCAGGCCCTCGACCAGGGAGATGCTGGCCAGCGCCGGATCCGTGGAGAGTGTCGTCAGCAGCGAGGCGATTCCGGCACGCACGCGCGGTGGCCACTGCGACTTACTGTGTTCGCCGCAGGCGGCGAGCACCTCGGCCCGGATCCGCTCGATCGCGACGTCGTAGGCGGCGTAGAAGCAGTCGTCCTTACTTTCGAAGTGTTTGTAGAAGTCACTCTTGGAGACGGCCGCCCGCTGCCCGATTAATGACACAGTGGTTTTCTGATACCCCACCTCGTAGAGGACTTCGATCAGCCCGGCGATCAGCCGTTCGCGCTGATTTCGAGCGACGAACTCGGGGGAAAGGCCGTGGCGTCCACGTGGCAGTCGGTCCATCTATGCATTGAAGTCTGCCACCGTACTGTCACTTTCGCTTTGCGGTATCGACCCGATTTCGGCTACACCGTGGTACGGAGAGAGCACGAACTCCGAGAGTTCGGGCAGGAGCGTGACCGCTTCCTGCGCCTCGCCGCGGCGGATCTGCTGGTTGACGATCCAGGCCACGCCCCCCACCAGCGTCTCCTCGATCGTCGCCGGCAGACTGTCACCGTCGGGGGTCGCCCGCCGCAGCATTTCGACGAACTCGTGCAGGGCGGCGTCGTAGCGCGCCGACGAGGAGCGGGTCGCCGAGAGTGCCTCGATCATGCACATCCGGGACACCCCGGGGTGGTCGGCGACGAACTGGAGGAAGGCCCCGAGGCCGGCCTCGACCCGCTGCTGCCAGACGCCGTCCACCTCCTCGCAGGCGTTCTCCACCGCCTGCTTCAGCTCTCGGATCGAGTTGTCGATCGCGGCGAGGAAGAGGTCTTCCTTACCGTCGAAGTTGTCGTACAGAGTCTTGCGAGCCACCCCTGCGCGACGCACGATGTCGGCGATCTTCGTTGCCTCGTATCCCTGTTCCGCGCTGAGGTCAGCGATCGCATTCATCATGCGACGCCGCTTGTGGCCCGCGACGAACTCCCGTGGCAACTCCGGCCGAGGTTTCTTCACGCGAGCTCCCAGGGGCGAAGTGGGAGCATGGAATGAAGAATACCTGCGGTGTTCAAATTAACACGCAACCTTCCATCCCTTCTGGTACCGTGAAGAAACTCCAGTCGTTTTTAATAGAAACCCGTGAGTTTCTCGGTGTCCACCGATCGCATCAAACTGAGCCATGAGATTCTCGTCGCCGCGATCGGAGACGGCTGGCCTCCGGAGCAGGTCGACGCCGCCATCGAGCTGCTGGTAAGCAGCGAAGGGCGGTTTCCGTCCGGCGCCCGCCGACTGCCATCCGACCTGGTCCGCGCGGTCCAGCGTGAGCGCCTGATCGTGGCAATGCTGGCGGCGGCCGCGGAGCTCGGGTACCGGGAAGCGAACGTGCAGGACGTGATCGACCGCGCCGGTGTCTCGCGACCCACCTTCTACGAGCACTTCGCGAACAAAGAGGACTGCTTCCTCGCCGCCTTCGACACCAGCGCCGAGCGGCTGACGGAAAAGGTGACGGCGGCCTTCAACCGGGGCGGTGACGTCTGGCGCGACAGGCTTCGCTTCGGCATGGAAGCGCTGCTCGAGTTCTCCGCCACCGAGCCGGATACGGCGCGGACGCTGATCGTCGAGGCGCGCGCCGCCAGCGCCGATGCCGTGCAGCGCAGGGTCGAGCTGCTCGACAGCCTCGCCGACTGCCTCGACACCCAGGCGCGCGAGCTCCTCCCCTACGGCCGCTCGTTCTCGCCGACGACGGCGACCGGGATCGTCGGCGGCGTCGAAGCCCTCCTCTACTCCCGCCTGTGCAAAGGCGAGTACGAGGACCTCGAAGCGCTGCTGCCCTCGCTGATGTACTTCGTGGTCCTCCCCTACGAGGGGCATGAGGCGGCCGGCGAAGAGCTGGCGCTGCAGCCCGGCTGAGCAGCCTCCGGGGCCACGCGGTCGCCCCGCGATGCCCGTCCTCCGCGCGCCGCCACGGCGGCGACGGGGACGGCGACAGCGATGACGCCGTGCATCCCCCATGACGACTCCTCCTTCCTCGCCCATTGCGTCGACCCCCTCCCACCGTACAACGAGCGTCCGACCTTTCGCGACCGGCGGCCGCCGCGGGCGGCGGCGCTTGCGCCAGTCGACCACCTCCGGCCAGCCGGTCTTCCGGACGTCGTTGGGAGGAGTCACGCCCCTCACCGCCGGTGCTCAACCCCCGTCCCCATCGCCACCAACGGGGGATCGCCGAATAGCCCTGCTGTGGGCTCGCGGTTAAGGCCGCCCTCAGAGCCCCTTCAGCACCTCGGTGCGATTCTTGACGCCACGGCCCCTCAGCTCCAGCTTGAGGCGATGGCGGTGGGTGTTGTGCACTAGCTCCCTGCCCCTGCGGTTGAGCTTGACGCCCAGGGTCCTGGACCGGTGGGCGGCGAGGGCGAAGTGCCGCTTGGCGATCAGCTCGTGCTCGAAGTAGAGCTTGACCGCGCCCCGGCAGCTCCCGTGGCCGCGGCAGCGCAGCCGCACCAGCACCGTGGTGCCCTCGGGGTGGGCGGCAGGGGCGGCGTAGGCCCGAGCGCGCTGGAGCCGCGCGGCGGCTTCATAGCTCGCCGCTCGGAGGACCACCCCGTATTCGCCGCCGCGTAGCCAGACCGCCACCGCGTCGCCCCGGGGGTTGACCGCGACCTCGGGGTCGTGCCCCCGTCCGAAGAGACTTACCGCTGTTGACCAGGCGCCCCCCGCCGGGCGCCGCGCGCTCTGGATGCCGTCGGGGCCCCTCCAGACCGCGACCGCGTCGCCCTGGGAGTCGATCGAGAGCCGGGCATGGGGGTCGGAGAAATCCCCCGCCGCGGGGAGGCTCACCGGTGCCGACCAGGCGCCGCCCGCCAGGCGCTGCGCGCTCTTGACCGTGAACCCGTTGGGGCTATCGAAAAGGCTCCAGACCGCAACCGCGTCGCCCTTGGGGTCGACCGCGACCTGGGGATTCGTGAGCCGCTGGGCCGTCGCGGAGAGGGTCACCGGAGCCGACCAGGCGCCGCCCGCCGGGCGTGAGGCGCTCTGGACGCCGCCGTCTTCGGGGCTCCAGATCGCGACCGCGTCGCCCTTGGAGTCGACCGCGACCTGGGGATTCGCGAGCCGCGAGGCCGTCGCGGAGAGGGTCACCGGAGCCGACCAGGCGCCGCCCGCCGGGCGTGAGGCGCTCTGGACGCCGCCGTCTTCGAGGGTCCAGACCACGACCGCGTCGCCCTTGGAGTCGATCGCGACCCGGGGTGGGAACGGCCCCGCCGCGGCGATGTCCACCGGTGCCGACCAGGCGCGGGCCGCCCGGCGTGAGGCGCTCTCGATGCGGCCATGGCGCGTCCAGACCACCAACGCGTTGCCCTTGGAGTCAATCGCGACCTGGGGGTCGCTTGCGGTCCGCCACCGCGCGGAGATGGTGACCGGTGTCGACCAGGCGCTGCCGGCCCGGCGCCGCGCGCTCCGTATGCCTTCAGTGCCCACCCAGACCGCGACCGCGTTGCCATCGGAGTCGACCGCGACCTGGGGACAGGGCTGGGAATACGACCGCACCGTGTCGAGGTCCACCGGTGTCGACCAGGCGCCGCCCGCCGGGCGTGAGGCGCTCTGGACGATGCCCTTGCCTCCGTTCTCGAGGGTCCAGACCGCGACCGCGTCGCCCTCGGAGTCGATCGCGACCTGGGGTGTCCAGGCTACGGGGCCCCTCCAATTGGCGGAGAGGTCGACCGGAGAGAGCCACGTCCGTGCCGCGGCAGAGCTCGCGGCGCCCACCGTCGCCAGCGCCAGCAGGGCAAGCGCGGTCGCCGACAGGGCTCGCAGTCCCATCGAGCGGGCCCTCGCCGGGGCGAGCTGCGCTGCCGGGTCCGCCGGCCTTCCTTCGCGCCCACGCTTGCGGAAGGTTGGAACGAGCCTCGGTCGGCTCGGTCGGGCCTGCTGCCCCTGTCTGATCTGCTGCACAGAGTCCTCCTGAAGGATTGTCGGAGGCCGAGAGAGCGGGGAGCCTTGCAGGAAGGGAAATCCTGTCCATCGGCGGATCGCTTGGTTGTCAGACATCTGTCAGCGCAAGGACATCGGCAGCGGGGGGCAAGCCCGGCGATTGCCGTTGCGGGAAGCTCGAGGGACTCCCGTGCGCCCGGGCTCGCAAACGGCCCAGAAACGCCCGCAGGGCGGCCGGAAACCGCCCTGCGAAGCGGAGGGGGTGGGATTCGAACCCACGAGCCCCCTTACGAAGGCCAACGGTTTTCGAGACCGCCCCGTTCAACCACTCCGGCACCCCTCCGAGGCGAGGGCACAGACTAGCGACGGAGGCGCGCCGCCGGCTTGGATGTCGACCATCTAGGCCCCGGCGGCGGCGAGGACCTCCTCGGCGGCTCGCTCGCCGGACTGGACGGCGCCGTCCATGTAGCCGTTCCAGACGGTGGCGGTCTCGGCGCCGGCCCAGTGCAGGCGGCCGACGGGCTCGCGCAGGGCGCGGCCGAAGCCGGTCCAGCCGCCCGGGGTCATCAGGCAGCCGTAGCAGCCGCGCGTCCACTCCTCCTCGGCCCAGACGCGCTCGATGAAGCGCTCCGGCGCCGCCGCCCGCGGCCCGAAGAGGCGGACGTGGCCGGCGATCACGGCCGCGCGTCGCTCGGGCGCGGCGCGGGCACCCCACTCGCGGGCGAGGCGGCCCTCGAGGAAGCCGAGGAGGACGCCGGGAGAGCCGTCCGGCGGCGAGTTGTCGAAGACGACGCGAGCCGGGCCCTTCTCGCTCGCCGCCTGGCCCGAGCGCCCTTCCTCGCGCCAGAAGGGCGTCTCGTAGACGGCCATCGTCTTGATCACGGTCCCCTGCGGCATCCGCTGGGTGAGCTGGTCGCGAAGCCCGGGCAGCGGCGGGTCGTAGGCGATGCGGCCGGCGAGGGTCGGCGGGATCGCGACGATCGCCCGCCGCGCGCGCACCGTGAGCGGCCCCTGCTCGCCGTCGCTCTCGAGGACGACGCCCCCCTCGCCGTGGGCGATCCTCCGCACCGGCCGCCCCAGCGCCACCGTCTCCGCGCCGAGCTGCTCGGCGAGCCGCAGCGCCAGAAGCTGCGAGCCGCCGTGGAAGCGGTCCTGCTGAGCGCCGCCGCCGGTCCCGAGCAGGGTGTTGAAGCCGCCGCCCGAGCGCGTGTAGAAGAGGACGTGAAGGAGCGAGACGTCGCCGGGCTCGGCCGCCCAGACCGCCTCCGTCGCCAGTTCCAGCAGGGTGCGCGCCGCGGCGAAGCGGGTGTTGCGGCGGATCCAGCTCTCGAACGTCTGGCCGTCCCAGAGGCGCGCCTTCGGCGCCGACCAGGGCGCCTCCAGCGGCACCCGGCGCGCCATCCGGTCGAGCCGCGCCCGCGCCTGCTCGAAGTCGGCCAGCGCCAGCGGCGAGGCGGCACGGGAGAGCTCACGCAGGAGCGCCGGGCTGGCGTCGGCGAGGTGGCCGCTGTAGGAGGCGATCCTGCCGCCGAGCTCGAGCAGGTGCTGGCCCTCGTCGTGGGTCGGGAAGGTGTCGACGCCGAGCTCGCGCGCCAGCGCCCCGACCCGCTCCTGGGTCGGCCCGATCCACTGGCCGCCGACCTCGACCACCTTGCCCTCGCCGAGCGGCTCGTTGAGGAGGCGGCCCCCGACGCGGTCGCGCGCCTCCAGCACCAGCGGCCGCTGCCCCGCCGCCGCCAGCCGCCGCGCCGCGACGAGGCCGGCGAGCCCGGCGCCGACGATCGCGACGTCCGCCTCGGCCGAGCGGCTCATCCGCGCTCCGATCGCGGGGCGCGGCGGCGGCGGTAGCGGCGGGTCTTGGCGCGGTTGCCGCACTCCTCCATCGAGCACCAGGTGCGGGAGCGGTTGCGGGAGGTGTCGTAGAAGGCCCACTCGCAGTCGGCGGCCGGACAGGCCTTCAGCCGCGGCCACTCGCCGGCCGCCTGCAGCCGCTCGACCGCCAGCAGCAGCCGCTCTTCGAAGCCGGCGAGCCCATCCCCCGCCGGCTCGATCGCGAGCTCCCCGCCGCTCCTCAGCGCCACGCGGTAGCGGCCGCGCCCGGCGGCGTCGCGCAGCGCCGCGAGCCGCTCCTCGGCCGCCTCTCCCCCGTTGTTCGCCCGCATCAGCTCGCGCAGCGCCTCGCGCAGGGCGAGGGCGCGACGGTGACCCGCCCGGTCGACGGCCGGGCGGCCGAGATCGGCGACGTGGGCGGCGACCCAGGCCGAGAGCGCCTCGGCCTCCTCGACCGCGTCGGCGCCCGTCTCCAGGTCGAGCGTGTTGACGAAGGAGACCAGCAGCTCGGCCTCCCCCTCCGCGGAAGATCTCTGGAAATCGCTTGACACCGCCTATCTAGTTTAGCTAGTGTCTCCAACACCGGCAAACGCCGATAGATAGTGTTCAACCTACCGGCGTCGCCGACGCCGCAGAAAGGAGTCGAGATGAGGTTCCTCGCAGGCCTGATCATCGCCAGCGCCCAGTCGCAGCGCCACCTTCAGGAGGCGCAGGACCGCGACCGCCGAGTGCGCAGGCGGCCGCGCGGATGACCGCGCTCGGTGAGGAGCTGGCGCCGGGGCTGCGCCGCTGGATCGCCCACCACGACGAGTGGCGCAAGGACGTGGCCTCGATCGCCGTCCTCGACGCCGACGAGGCGGTCCTGATCGACCCCCTGATCGCGGACGACCAGTGGCCCGCGCTCGAGGCGACGATCGGCGGGCGGCGACCGCACGTCCTGCTGACGACCCACTGGCACGCCCGCTCGGCGGCCGAGGTCGCGGCCCGCCGGCCCGAGACCAGGGTCTGGGCACACTCCCGCGGCCGCGCCGCCGTCGGCCGCAGGGTCGCCGTCACCGACGTCTTCCGCCTCGGCGACCGCCTGCCGGCCGGGCTGGTCGCGCTCGCCGCGCGGCCGCGCACCGAGGTGCTCTTCTGGGAGCCCCGAGCAAGGGCGCTGATCGCCGGCGACGCCCTGCTCGGCGACGGCGAACGCGGCAGCGGGCTGCACACCTGCCCCGCCTCCTGGCTGCCGGCGTCGAGCTCGCTGGAGGAGCTGCGCGCGGAGCTGCGACCGGCGCTCGATCTGCCGGTGAGGATGGTCCTCACCTCCCACGGCTCCCCCACGCTCCGTGCCGCCGGGCCGGCGCTGGCGCGAGCCGTCTCCGGCGCCTAGCGGGCCGGCCCCGCGCCGGGCACCGGGCAACGCGGGCCGGGCAACGGTCCGTACCTAAAGCCGTTGCTCCAGATGTCGATCAATAGGCGTGGACGACGGCACCCAGACCCGCGTCGGGCGGTTCTTCGACCGCCACCCGCTGCCGCTGCGCGCGCTGGCGCTGGTCGCGCTGGTCTGGGGCGTCGGCTACCTCGTCTGGCGCGTCGGCTGGAGCGGCCAGGGAGCAAACCCGGTGCTGTTCACGACGCTGCTGGTGACCGAGATCTACGGCCTCTACGCGCTCGCGGTGCTGGCCTGGTTCTCCTGGTCGCGGCCGCCGGCGCAGCGGCCGCCGGCCACCCCCGGGCGCCGCGTCGACATCTACGTCTGCACCTACGACGAGCCGAGCGAGGTGATCATGGCGACGCTCGCCGGCTGCCGCGCCCTCACCTACCCGCACACCACCTACCTGCTCGACGACGGCCGCCGGCCGGAGATGGCCGAGATCGCGGCGATGGCCGGAGCGCGCTACCTGACCCGGCCCGACAACTCCCACGCCAAGGCCGGCAACATCAACGCGGCGCTGCCGCGCACCTACGGCGACCTGGTGCTGGTCCTCGACGCCGACCACGTGCCGATGCCGGACGCGCTCGACGCGCTCGTCGGCTACTTCGACGACCCGCAGATGGCGGTCGTGCAGACGCCCCACGACTTCTTCAACCACGACTCCGCCCAGCACTACGGCCGCGGCCGCCACGAGCAGTCCCTCTTCTACCGCGTGATCTGCCCCGGCAAGGACCGCCACGGCGCCGTCTACTGGTGCGGCTCGGCGGCGCTGATCAACCGCCACGCGCTGCTCGGCATCGGCGGCGTCGCGACCGAGACGATCGCCGAGGACTTCCACACGACGATCCGCCTGCTGCGCAACGGCTGGCGCACCCGCTACCACGACGAGGTCCTCGTCCAGGGCCTCGCGCCGCACGACCTCGATGCCTACCTGCTGCAGCGCGACCGCTGGGCGCGCGGCAACCTCGCCGTCTTCACCCTGCCCGAGTCCCCGTTCCGCGCCCGCACCCTCGGCGTCCTGCAGCGGCTCTCCTACCTGGCCAGCCTGCTCGCCTACCTGGCGCCGCCGATGCGCCTGCTCCTGCTGCTGACCCTGGGGGTGGTGCTGTGGACGGGCCAGCTGCCGATGAAGATCAGCGTCATCGCGCTGGCGGCGCTGTGGCTGCCCTCGGTGCTGCTCAACCTCAGCGCCGGGATGGCGCTCGCCCGCGGCTACATGCGGATCCCCGAGACCGCGCACTACGAGCTGCTGACGATGGAGATCTACACCCGCGCGCTGCGCTGCATCTTCAAGCCCAGCCGCACGGCCTTCAAGGTGACGCCGAAGCAGGGCGGCGACGGCGGTGGCTGGGCGGCGCTGCGCAAGCTCCACCTCGTCCTCTTCTGCACGGTGCTGATCGGGACCGGGACGCTGCTGCGCCTGCTCGACCTGGCCGGGGTCGGGCCGCTGCCCGACCTGCCGGGAGGGATCGTCGCCGCGACGATCGTGCCGCTGCTCGGCCTGATCGAGCTGCGCCGGCTGCTGAAGACCTCCTGGGCTGTCGGCCGCCGCCACCAGCGACGGCTCGTCTACCGCTTCGAGGGCGACGCCGCGGCCGAGTGCGTCACAGCCGGCGGCAACGTGCCCGCCCGGCTCGTCGACGCCAGCGCCGCAGGCCTCGGCCTGGTCGCGACCGCGCCGCTGGAGGTCGGCTCGCGGCCGGCGGTCCTGCTCAGCTCGACGACGCCACCGGTCAGCGCCGCGAGGTCGCCGCCCAGGTCGAGGTCCGCAGCTGTCGCGAGAGCGACGGCCGCTTCCTGGTCGGCGCCACGATCGAGGAGATCGACCCCGACGCGCGCCTGCGGCTGATGGAGTGGTGCTACGTCGTCTGCAGCCACGAGCGCCTGCGCGGCCGCCGCCCGGCCGCCCCGGTCCCGGAGACCGAAGCGATCGTCATCTCCCTCGACGACTACCGCCCCCCGGCGGTCGCTCCAGCGCCGGTGCCGGCGCTGGAGCAGGCCTGAGCGGTGCTCCAGCGCCGGGAGCGGAGAGGGTGGGATTCGAACCCACGAGGCGGGTTAACCCCGCCCACGCGATTTCCAGTCGCGCTCCTTAAGCCACTCGGACACCTCTCCGGGGTGCCGAGAAAGCCTAGCTAGGCAGCCCGCCGGCCGCCGGCTGTAGAGGTTCCTCGGTCGATTCCCGAGGAACCTCTACAGCAAGGCTCAGAGGTCCTTGTTCTCGAGGACGAACTGGCTCGCCGTGAAGGCGGCGCCCTGCGGGTCGCGGATCACGGTCATCCGCACCCAGGGGGCGTCGAAGGGCTCGGCGAGGACCGTGCCGCCGCAGTCGAGGGCGCGGGCGGCGGTGGCGTCGGCGTCCTCGACGGCGAAGGTGACGCCCCAGGTCGGCGGCGCGTCGGGCTGGTCGGCGGAGGGCGGGGCGAGGCTGGCGACCACGTCCTCGAACCCGGCCGGCGCGCCCATCTCGGCCATCCGCGCCACGGTCCCCGGGTTGAGCTCGTCGAGGAAGGCGCCGTAGCCGGGCAGGGTCCACATCCGCGCACCGCCGCCGAGCTCGAGCACCTCCCAGCCGAAGGCGGCGCCGTAGAAGGCCTTCGCCCCGTCCAGGTCGCGCGTGTTCAGGGTGTTGAAGTTGAGCGAGCCGGCCTCGTTGACGACCTCGGCGCCCCGGTGCCGCTTCGCCTGCCAGAGGCAGAACATGGCGCCCTCGGGATCCGCGCACACCGCCATCCGGCCGGCGTCCATCACGTCGAAGGGCTCCATCGGGACGCTGCCTCCGGCGGCGCGGATCTTGGCCGCGGTGGCATCGGCGTCCTCGACCCACACGTAGGTGTTCCAGGTCGCCATCGGCGGCGCCTCCCCCATCGCCGAGCCGATCGCCGTCACGTCCCTGCCGCCGAGGCGGGCCATGAAGTAGTTGCCGGGCGCGTCGGGCGGCATCGCGTCCTCGAGCTCCCAGCCGAACAACCCGCCGTAGAACTCGACCGCGGCGGCCGGGTCGGGCTGGGTCGTGTCGACCCAGCAGGGGACGCCGGGGATGTACCTGTCTCGATCGCTCATCGCTGCTCTCCCTTCGTGTCGTCGGTGTCGAAGCGCAAGCTAGTCGGCATTTAGGCCAGGATATGTCCGCAATATCGCGGAAGATGATCTGCTGTGAATGAGACCTCGAGCCGGCTGCTGGAGTTGCTGGCGCTGCTGCAGGCGCGCCGTGAGTGGCCGGGCGCCGAGCTCGCCGACCGGCTCGCTGTCTCCGGGCGCACGATCCGCCGCGACGTCGAGCGCCTGCGCGAGCTCGGCTACCCGGTCGACTCGGTGCGCGGGCCGGCCGGCGGCTACGAGTTGCGGGCGGGGACCGCGATGCCGCCGCTGCTGGTCGACGAGGAGGAGGCGATCGCGATCGCGGTCGGGCTGGGCACCGCGGCGCGCTCCTCGGTGACCGGAATCGAGGAGACCTCGCTGCGGGCGCTGGTCAAGCTCGAGCAGGTGCTGCCGGCGCACCTGCGCCGCCGCGTCGCCGCGCTCGGCTCGGCGACGATCGCGCCCGTGGCGGCCGGGCCGCTCGTCGACCCGCGCCACCTGACCGTGATCGCGGCCGCCTGCCGCGACTCCGAGTGCCTGCGCTTCGCGTACACGAGCCGCCAGGGGGCGGAGACCCGGCGCGAGGTCGAGCCGCACTCGCTCGTCAACCGCGGCCAACGCTGGTACCTGGTCGCCTACGACCGTCGCCGCGGGGACTGGCGCACGTTCCGCGTCGACCGCCTCGAGAGCCCGGCCGCGATGGGAACGCGGTTCACGCCCCGCGAGCTGCCGGCGCCGGACGCCTCGGCCTATGTCGAAAAGAGCATCTCGGACGCGCCGAGCCGCTACCGGGCGCGGGTCACCGTGCACGCCTCCGCCGAGGAGATGACCGCTCGCCTTCCTCCCTACTGGGGGAGGTTCGAGCCGATCGACGCCGGGCGCTGCGAGTACCGGGCCCGCGACGACGACCTCGGCTGGCTGGCGACGCGGATCGCGATGCTCGGGGTCGACTTCGAGGTGCACGAGCCGCCCGAGCTGATCGACCACCTCCGCGCCGTCGCCGAGCGACTGAACCGTGCAACCAGCCGGACCAGCTAGCGGCGGGCGGCGAAGAACTCGCGCAGCAGCGCGGCGCACTCCTCTTCCATCACGCCGGTGCGGACCTCGGGATTGTGGTTGAGGGCGGGCTCGCCGAGGACGTCGAGGACGCTGCCGGCGGCGCCGGCCTTGGGGTCGGGGGCGCCGATCACGACGGTGGGGATGCGGGCGAGGACGATCGCGCCCGCGCACATCGCGCAGGGCTCGAGCGTCACGTAGAGGGTCGTCTCCGGCAGGCGCCAGCCGCCGAGCGCCGCGGCGGCGGCGCGGATCGCGAGGATCTCGGCGTGGGCGGTGGGGTCGCGGCGCAGCTCGCGCTCGTTGCCGGCCAGGGCCAGGGGCTCGCCGCCGCGCAGGATCGCGGCGCCGATCGGCACGTCGCCGTGGGCCTCGGCCAGGCGCGCCTGCTCGATCGCGATGGCCATCGCCGCCCGATCACCTGATCTTGTTGTCGCCGCGCCCATCGATCGAGGAGTATTCACCTCTACAACTTCGGGGGGGCTGCAGTGTTAGGCAAGAAAGCGCTCGTCCGCGCACCGAGCGGACCAGGACGAGCACCGACCAGATGAGAAGACCGCTTTCGACAATCGCCGCGGCGGCCGTGATGGTCGCCGTCCTGCTCCCCGCCACGGCGGCGGCCAAGACCGGCATCGGACAGGCGCGCAAGTTCGCCCCGCGCCAGCTCGTGGTCAAGTTCGAGGGCGAGCGCCGCGGCCACGCGATCGGGCTCCCCGCCGGCACCAGCGTGCAGCGCGCCGCCGCCGCCCTGCGCGACAACCGCCGCGTCGTCTACGCCGAGCCGAACTACCTGGCCCACGCCTCGGCCGTGCGCAACACCGGCTCGACCTTCGAAATCCCGAACGACACCGGCTCGCTGAACGAATCGGGGGAAACGGGCGTCGCCGGCGGCTGGGCGTTCAAGCAGTGGAACTTCCTCCCCTGGCAGAGCGGCGGCGCGGTGCGGCTGATCTCGCCCGGCGGGATCGACGCGACCGCCGCCTGGCAGCGACTCGAGGAAGTCGGACGGCCCGGCGCTCAGGGAGTCAGGGTCGCCGTCCTCGACAGCGGCATCGCCTACCGCAACAGGGGCAGCAACTTCCGGCGCAGCCCCGACTTCGCGCCGGGCCAGTTCCTCAAGGGCTACGACTTCGTCGGCCACGACCGGCTCCCCCTCGACGAAAACGGGCACGGCACGCACGTCGCCGGGACGATCGCCGAGAAGACCGGCAACGGGATCGGCCTCACCGGGCTCGCCTACGGGGCGAAGCTGATCCCGGTCCGCGTCCTCAACCGCAAGGGAGTGGGCAACGCCGCGATCATCGCCAAGGGGATCCGCTTCGCGATCGCCCACCGTGCCCAGGTGATCAACATGAGCTTCAACTTCGACTGCGGGCAGAAGGTGCCGATCGTTGACGAAGCGCTGCGCGAGGCCTACGCGCACGGGATCGTCGCCGTCGCCTCGGCCGGCAACCTGCTCTCAGGCAGCCGCAACGGGCGGCCGATCAAGAACTGCGTCTCCGAGCCGGCCACCGGCCCGCGCGTGATCGCCGTCGGCGGCACCACCGAGGGCGGCTGCCTCGGCGACTACTCGCTGTCGGGCACGGCAATCGACGTCGTCGCCCCAGGCGGCGGCCAGCCGATCGGCGACTGCCCCTCGGTGCTCTCGCCGGCCGATCTACCAGGTGACGCTGAAATCGCGGTCGACCGACGAATTCACGATCCCGAACGACTACACCGGGACCTCGATGGCGGCCGCGCACGTCTCCGGCGTCGCCGCGATGGTCCTCGCCAGCGGCGTCCTCGGCAAGCAGAGGAAGAAGCCGAAGGCGCGGGTCAGGGCGGTGACCCGCCGCCTGCGCAGGACCGCGCGCGACATCGGCCTGCCCGCGACGCAGCAGGGCGCCGGCCTGATCGACGCCGGCGCGCGCCACCACCCCGCACTGACGTCGAGCCGTCAGGTGGTGCGGACGATGATCACGCGAGCAGGGAGCGTGGTGCGAGACGTTGTTGGGGACGCTGCCGAGCAGGAAGCGGCGGGCGCCGGTCATCCCCTTGTTGCCGACGACGATCAGGTCGGCGTCGATCTCTTCGGCGACGTTGAGGATCGCGTCCGCCGGATCGTCCTCGACCGGGTAGATGCGCACGTCCTCGACGCCCTCCTTGCGCGCCTGCGCGGCGGCGGCCTCGAGCATCAGGTTGACGTCCTCGCGGGGGCCGATCTCGTGCTGGACATCGGCCGGAGCATCCTGCTGCTCGCTCCTCACCCGTCGCTCGGAAACCGGCTCGTAGGCGCTGACGATGGTGAGCGAGGCGCCCGCGACCCGGGCCAGGTCGATCGCCTGGCGGACTGCCTCCGCCGCCGTCTCCGATCCGTCAGTGCCAACCACGATGCGAGTGAACACGCGCGCTCCCTCCGTTCGGTCCCTGAACCCGATCGGTTGATACTAGTCGTGATGTCGGCAGCGGCGGCGATGAAGCCGACTATGGCTTGCTGTGGACCGGCAGTCCGTGAAATCCGTCACCGAGGATTTCGTCGGGGGTCGTCGAGAGGCGCACGATCGCGATCGCGATCGAGGCGACGAGACAAACGAGCAAAATCGCCATTCCGGCCTTCCAAATCCACGGCACGCGGCTAGGGTAAGCCCTGATCGGGTTGTGGAGCAGGGTTGCAGACGGCGTCTGGCTGCTGCGCGGGGATCTGCGCGGGGCGATGAACATCTACTTCCTCGAGGACGGCGACGGCGTCGTCCAGTTCGACGCCGGGACCAAGGCGATGCGCAAGGCGGCGGCGGCCGAGGCGCGGCAGCTCGGCGGCCTCAAGCGCGTCGTGCTCGGCCACGCTCACGCCGACCACCGCGGCACCGCGCCCTACCTCGGCGCGCCGGTCCAGTGCCACCCCGACGAAGTCGCCGACGCCGAAAGCCCGGCCTCGATCCAGCCCTACATGGACCTCTCGCTGCTGCCGGTGGCGCCGGTGCGGTGGCTCTACCCCTTCCTGCTGCGGCACTGGGACGGCGGCCCGGTGAAGATCGACTCGACCGTCTCCGAGGGCGACGAGGTGGCCGGCTTCGAGGTCCTCCACTTCCCCGGCCACGCGCCGGGGCTGATCGGCCTCTGGCGCGAGAGCGACGGGCTGGCGCTCGTCAGCGACGTCGTCTACCTGGTCGACGCGGCGCGGCTAAACCGCTGCCCGAGGGCGAGGCGAGCATCCCCCATCCGGCCTTCGGCTGGGACCACGCGAAGGCCAAGGAGTCGCTGCGCCGGCTGGCGGCGCTGGAGCCGAGGGTGGTCGCGACGGGCCACGATCGGCCGCTGCGCGGCGACAACCTGCGCGAGACGCTCGAGCGCGCCGCCGACAAGCTCTGAGCGAAGTGACATAACTTGCTGTCCCTGATGATCGGGACCTACGCCTCGGCGGCGCTGATCTGCGCCGCCTCGCTGCTGGTGGGCCGCGCCGCTGCTCTCGCTCGCCGGGCGGAGCTGCTGGTCGTGGCTGGAGCCGGCTGTCGGGTCTCGGCGCGATCCTCACCGTCACCGGCGTCCTCGCCCGCGCCCCCGGGCACGGGACCAGCGCCGACGCTCGGGCCTCGTCGCGCTGCTGGTCGTCGCCGCGGCGGTCGTGTCGCGCGGCTGCGCTACCCGGCGCCGGGCGCCTGGCGAGCGGGGCTGCCGGTGGCGATCGCGGTCGCCCTGGTGCTCGCGATCCCGTTCGCGGTCAGCGGCCACTGGGGGCTGCTCGGGGTCGGCCTCAACAACGACCTCGGCCTGCACCTGGCCTGGGCCGAGTGGCTGCGCAGCGGCTTCGGGCCGGCGCCCGATCCCGGCTACCCGCTCGGGCCCGCACGGCCTCGCGGTGGCGACGGCGGCGGTGCCGGGGATCGGGCTCGGCCAGGCCTTCGTCGGCGAGATCTTCGCGATCAGCGTCCTCACCGGCCTCACCGCGCTCGCCGCGCTCGGCGACATCGGCCCGGGGCGGCGGCTGCTGGCGGCGACGATGGTCGCCCTCCCCTACCTCGCCGCCTCCTACTACGCCCAGGCGCGCCTTCAAGGAGACTGGCCGAGGCGCTCTTCGTCCTCGCCTTCGCCAGCTTCCTGCTCGACCCCCGGCGCGCCCGACGCCGGGCGCTGGGGCCGAGCCCGCTTCCTGCTCGGGCCGCTGGCCTCGCCGGCGGCATCTTCTTCTCCTACAGCTTCGCCGGCCTCGCCTGGCCGGTTGCGACCCTGGCGCTGTGGAGCCTGACCAAGCCGGCGGTGCGGCGGGCGCTGCGGCCGCGGGCGCTGCTGCGCTTCCTGCTGCGGCCGCTGACGCTGGTCGTCCTCGTCGTCCTCGCCGCGCTGGCGCTGGCGGCGCTGGTCGGCCCCTTCGGCTTCGCCAGCAGCTTCAACAAGGTCGCCGGCAGCAACACGTACGGGCCCGTCTCGGCGGTCGAGGCACTCGGCGTCTGGCCCACCTCCAACTACCGCCTCGACGCCGTCGGCGGCGCCCACCTGACCGGGCTGGCGGGGCGATCGGGGTCCTGGCGCTGCTGGTCGGAGTCGCCTGGTGGGTGGCGCGGCGCGAAGCGACGATCCCGATCGCGCTCGGCGCCAGCGCTGGCCTCTACCTCGCCTCGCTGCCCTCCAGCGGCGACTACTCGCAGGCGAAGGCGCTGATGATCGCGGCGCCGCTGGCGATGCTGGTCGCGGTCAAACCGCTGATCTGGCGAGTTCCCCTCCTGGCGTGGCAGAGCTTTGTCGCGCTATCCGCAACAAAGCTCTGCCACGGAGGGTGTCGGCGGCGAATGGCGGGCGCGGGCGCGGCGGCCTCCTGCGAGTCGGGTGGGCCGTGCTGGCGGTCGCCTTCGTCGGCGGCAGCATCTACTCGAGCTTCCTCGTCCTCCGCGACGCGCCGGTGGCGCCGCCGGGGCACGGCGCCGAGCTGCGCGCGTTCCTGCCGATCGTCCACGGCAAGCCGGTCCTCTACGCGGGCCAGGACCGCTACGCCGCCTACGACCTGCTCGGCGCCGACACCCACGTGCCGCTGGTCGAGTTCCCCGACGAGGCGATCTCCGCCGAACCCGGAGAAGCCGTTCGACACCGGCAACGCCTACAGCCCGATCGACTTCGACTCCTTCTACCCCAGCACGCTCAACCGCTTCCCCTACGTGATCACCAGCCGCGCCGCCTGGACCAGCCAGGCGCCGCCGAACTTCGAACGGGTCGCGACCACCCCCTCCTACGTGCTCTGGCGCAGCGAAGGGCAGACGCCGACCGAACGGCACGTGCTGCTGGAGGGAACCGAGGCCGGCGCCAAAGCCAGCTGCGCCTCGCCGGAGATCCGCATCCTGCTCGACGAACCCGGGCGCGCCTCGCTCTTCCCCGACGCCGTGATCGGCGCCAAAAGCGACTGGAGCGACGGCAGCGTCCTCGGCACCGGCGCGCAGACCTCGCAGACGCTGAAGCTGCCGGCCGGCACGCTGGAACCTCTCGCTCCAGTACTTCTCCCCCTTCGACCTCACCCTCTCCGCGCCCGGCTTCCACGAGACGCTGAAGGCGGCGCTCGACGGCCAGCGGCCGAATACGATCAGCCTCGCCAACAACGGCCAGTACTGGCCCGCCGGCGCGCTACCGCAGCGACGGCGGCGAGACGCGCTTCACCGAGCACCGCCGCCGGCCACCACCCTGCAGAGCCTCAGCGGCTACGACGGCAAGGCCTACATCGGCGAGCTGGTCGCGGTCCCGGCCAAGCCGCACCGCGAAGTGCCGCTGGCGCAGGCCTGCGACGGCTGGATCGACTGGTACGAATCGCCGGCGCTGACCGCGCCCTCGTGCGCGGCGGTCAGACCGACTTGGCGGCCAGACGCTCGGGCGAGACGCGGACGACGTCCCAGACCAGGCCGCGCCTTCTCGAGGCCGTCGATGACCAGGGCCGAGATGTCGATCTGGAAGCGGCCGAGGCCGTGGGTGGCGGAGGTCGGGAAGGCGTGGTGGTTGTTGTGCCAGGCCTCGCCCAGGGTGGGGATCGCGATCAGGGCGAGGTTGCGCGAGTGGTCGGTCGTCTCGTAGTCGCGGCGGCCGAAGACGTGGCAGAGCGAGTTGATGCTGTAGGTGAAGTGGTGGAGGACGAAGACGCGGACGAGGCCGCCCCAGAGCAGCCCGGTGACGGCGGCGAAGAAGGTGCCGCCGATCACCCAGCCGAGCGCGAAGGGGACGAAGCAGCCCGAGGATCGCCCAGAGCAGGAAGGTGCGGTCGACCCAGCTGATCACCGGGTCCTTGATCAGGTCCGGCGCGAAGCGCTCCTTGTTGCCGCGCTGCGTGTGGATGAAGAGCCAGCCCATGTGGGCGTGGAAGAGGCCGCGCATGGCGCCGCTCCAGCCGTGGCCGTGATCGACGTGGGGGCTGTGCGGGTCGCCCTCCTCGTCGGAGAAGGTGTGGTGCTTGCGGTGGTCGGCGACCCAGGAGATGACCGGACCCTCGATCGCCGCCGAGCCGAGGATGCCGAGCAGCCCGTGCAGCCAGCGTGGGTCTTGAAGGCGCGGTGGGTCAGGTGCCGGTGGAAGCCGACCGTGATCCCGAGCCCGGTGAGGAGGTACATGCCGACGAAGAGGAAGACGTCGCTCCAGTGCAGCGCCTCGCCCCAGACCTGCCAGGCGGCGAAGCCGAGGGCGAGGAACGGGACCATCGTGACCAGCCCGGTGATGATCCGGTCCCTGGTCTCGTTTTCGACCGGCTGAATATCGGAGGGACGTGGTCCCTGTCGGCTTGCCATGCGGGCGGCGATCATACGGGTCGCAGCTCAAGGGGAGCTGAGAGACCTACGGCGGCGACCGGCGCCGCCGCCGCTGTAGGGTGGCCGGCGATGGCGTTCGCCAACACCGCGCCGCTGCGCCGGGAGATCGAAGCCCGGCTCCCGGAGCGCCCCTTCACGGTCGAGTTCTGGGACGGGACGCGGCTCCCGGCGACCGACGGCGACGGCGGCCCGACTTTCAGCGTCCGCTCGCCGCGCGCCGCCGCCCACGCGCTGCGCGCGCCCGGGCAGCTCGGCCTCGGCCGCGCCTACGTCAGCGGCGAGCTCGAGGTCGACGACATCGACGCGGTGATCGAGCTGCTCGACGAGCTGGAAGCCGCCGCCGCTGGAGGGCGCCGACAAGCGGGCGCTGCTGCTCGCCGCCGTGCGCGCCGCCGGCCTCACAGCGCCCGCCGCCGCCGCCCGGCCGCCGAGCTGCGCCCGAGCGGCCGCCGCCACAGCAAGGAGCGCGACGCCGCGCGCCGTCCGCCACCACTACGACGTCTCCAACGAGTTCTTCGCGCTCTTCCTCGACGACGTCGATGACCTACAGCTGCGCGATCTGCGCGCGCGGCGCCGAAGACGCTGGAGGAGGCGCAGGAGCAGAAGCTCGACATGGTCGCCCGCAAGCTCGACCTGAAGCAGGGCGAGCGGGTCCTCGACGTCGGCTGCGGCTGGGGCAGCTTCCCGCTCTGGGCGGCGACGCAAGTACGGCGTCGAGCGTCGTCGGCATCACCCTCTCGCCGCCGCAGGCCGAGCGGGCGCGCGCGAGCGCGCCGAGGAGGCCGGCGTCGCCGACAAGGTCGAGATCCGGGTCATGGACTACCGCGACCTCGCCGCCGCGAGCAGTTCGACGCGATCGCCAGCATCGGCATGGTCGAGCACGTCGGCGCCGCGCAGCATCGACCTCTACGCCGCAGCCCTCGCCGGGCTGCTGCAGCCGGGCGGGCGGCTGCTCAACCACGGCATCGCCCGCCTGCGCCACACCGACCCCGAGGCCGGGCCCTTCTCCGAGCGCTACGTCTTCCCCGACGCCGCCCCGCTGCACCTCTCGCGCGTCCTGCTGGCGCTCGAACGGGCCGGCTTCGTCACCCGACCACGTCGAGGAGCTTCGCCGCCGACTACGCGGAGACGCTGCGCCACTGGGCCCGCCGCCTCGACGACAACCTCGACCAGGCGACCGCGCCTCGCCGGCCCGGAACGGGTCCGCGTCTGGCGCCTCTACCTGCGCGCCGCCCGCAACGGCTTCGAGAGCGGCTTCACCTCGATCTACCAGGCGCGCTGCTCCAAGGCCTGAACCACGCTGCGGTCGTCTGAGGCGACTGACCGAGCAGCTCAAGGACGCAGGGAGGAAGACGAGGGGAGCGCACTCACGTGCGTGACCCGAAGGCGCCCGACCGAGGACGCCGAGATGCGAGCGTCCAGCCGCTCAGAGCGGGAAGCCGTCCAGACGTCGGGGATCGCCCAGTCGGCGCCGGCCTCGCGCTGTTCGAGACGCCGTAGCTGCCGGTGGCGACGCCGACGACGCCGATGCCGGCGCCGTGGCCGGCGTCGACGTCGCGCGGGGTGTCGCCGACCGCGATCGGCGCCGTCGGTCGAGGGTGCCTCCGCGAGACGCTCGCGCCGCGCTCGAGCGCGGCCCGGTCACCTCGGTGCGGTCGCGCGGAGTCGGAGCCGTAGCCGCCGAAGGCGAAGAAGCGGTTGAGGTCGGCCGCGGGCGAGCTTGATGTGGGCGGCGGCCTCGATGTTGCCGGTGACGAGGCCGAGCAGGACGCCACGCTCGATCAGCCGCGGCAGCAGCTCCTCGATCCCCGGCATCACCCGGTAGCCGTCCGACTCGGCGACGGCGTCGGGCGAGATGGCTGAGGTAGCCGGCGATCGCCTGCGCGCGCTCCTCGCGCGTGCCCTCGCGGCCGACCACCTCGCGGAAGATGATCTTGACGATCTCGGGGTCGGTCATCCCGGCGTCGGTGTGCTCGTCGATGTTGGCTTCGACCCCGCACAGCTCGCGGAAGGCGCGCTGCCAGGCGACGCCGCCGGCGCCGCCGGTGACCAGGAGCGTGCCGTCGATGTCGAAGAGGACCGCGTCGATCACGGGCCGAACCTAGACGATGCCTCAGCTCCGGCTCGAGCAGGTCACGCTGGCTGAGCGCAGTAGAGCAGGCCGAGCGAGGGCAGGACGAGGACGGCGGCGACGACGAAGACGACGAAGACCACCTCGAGCGTCGGGTCCGGGGCGGCGGCCTCGGCGATCTTCAGGCTGGTCGGCAGCAGGTAGGGGAACTGGGCGACGCCCCAGCCCCAGATCACGGCGACGACGGCGCCGGCCGCCAGCGGGCGCAGCGGCCGCGCGCGCCGCCGCGCAGCAGCACGACCAGCAGGCCGAGCGCCGCAGAGCGCCGGAGACGATCACCAGCGGCAGCCCCTGGTCGACGAGGCGGTCGAAGACGTAGCGCGCTTCGGAGTGCAGCTCGATCAGGCCGAACGCGGCGGCGACCCCGGCGACCGCGGCGGCGGCGAGCGCGCGGCGGACGAAGTAGCGCTCGAGGTCGTCTTCGCCGGCGCGGCGGGCGTCGCCGACGAGGAAGACCGCGGCCAGGTAGGCGCCGGTGGCGACGAACATCGCCCCGACCAGCAGCGGCAGCGGCTCCAGCCAGGTGGAGAAGGCGTCGCCGTTGCCGTCGGCGGGGACGTTGCCGGCGGCGACGGCGCCGACCACGGTGCCCATGAAGAACGGGGTGAGGACCGAGGAGAAGGCGAAGGTCGCCCCCATCGCCCGCCGCGCCTGCAGCCCTTCGACCGACTTGCGGAAGGCGAAGCCCGAGCCGCGCAGGACGATCCCCAGCGCGGCCAGCGCCAGCGGCACGTAGAGCGTCGTCATGATCGCGCTGAAGGCGGGCGGGAAGGCGGTCCAGAGGACGACGAGGATGAAGATCAGCCAGACGTGGTTGGCCTCCCAGACCGGCGTCAGCGAGCGCTGGATCAGCGCCCGCGGCCGCTCGCCGCGCTCGGCGCCGCCGGCGACGAGGTCCCAGAAGCCGCCGCCGAAGTCGGCGCCGCCGAACAGCGCGTAGAAGGTCGCCCCGACCCAGAGGATCGCCGCCGCAGCGTCGGCCTTGCTCACGGCACCGCCCCCCGCCGTCGCGTCGTCTCCGCACGGCGAAGGGAATCGACCGCGGGCTCATGCCGGCCCTCCGCCGTCGGGGCCGTACGGCGCCCCGGCCTCGACCTCGGCGCCGCCGCCTCGCGCCAGCGCCGCGACATCGCCGCAGGACGAGGATCGCGATCGTCCCGATCGTCGCGTAGACGAGCGATCACGACGGCGAAGGCGAACCAGATCCCCTGCGCCTCGGTGACCGCTTCGGAGGTGCGCATGTAGCCCTGGACGATCCACGGCTGGCGGCCGACCTCGGTGACGATCCAGCCGCACCACAGCGCCAGGATCGCGCCGGCGCCGGAGACCGCGACCGCGCGCAGGAACCACGGCGTCTCCGGCATGTCGCGCCGCCGCCACCACGACCAGGCGAGCCAGAGCCCGAGCAGCAGCAGCGCCGAGCCGATCCCGACCATCGCGTCGAAGGCGAGGTGCAGCAGCGTGTTGGCGGGCGGCCGTTCGTCGGCCGGGATGTCGTTCAGCCCGGTGACCTTGGTGTCGGCGCTGAAGCCGACCAGGAAGGAGTCGAGGTCGGGGATCGGGATCGCGGCCTTGACCCCGTCGGCGGTGCAGATGCCGCCGATGTACTCGGTCTGGTGGGTGCCGGTTTCCTGGATGCACTCCATGCCGGCGAACTTGGCCGGCTGGTGGTCGGCGACTGCGCGGGCGGCGGTGTCGCCGACGAGGAGCTGGATCGGCGTCGCGATCAGCCCGATCGTCAGCGGGATCAGCAGCCCGAGCCGGTGGAGGCGGTCGCGCCGCCCTTGCAGCATCCCGATCGCGTAGATCGAGGCGACGAGGAAGCCGACGACCATGTAGGCGGCGAGGATCATGTGCGGCACCTCGTAGCCGGTCGCCGGGTTGAAGAGGACCTTCCAGGGTCGGTGTCGACGACGTTGCCGGCGGCGTCGAGGGTGAAGCCCTGCGGCTGGTTCATCCACGAGTTGGCGGCGACCACCGAGAAGGCGCCGCCGATGCCGGTGATCACCATCGGCACCCCGGACCAGAAGTGGGCCCAGCCGGAGAGCCGCTTCCAGCCGTAGATGTAGATCGCGAGGAAGATCGCCTCGAGGAAGAAGAAGATCCCCTCGATCGCGAAGGCGATCCCGAAGGCGGCGCCGAAGCGGTCCATGAAGCGCGGCCAGAGCAGGCCGAACTCGAAGGTGAGCACGGTGCCGGTGACGGCGCCGACCGCGAAGGTGACCGCCATCGCCTTCGACCAGCGCCGGGCCAGCTCCATCGCGTCCGCGTCGCCGCGCTTCAGCCCGATGTAGTTGGCGATGAGGATCGTCGCCGGCAGCGCCACGCCGAGGCAGGAGAGGACGATGTGGAAGCCGAGCGTGAACGCCATCTGCTCGCGCGCGGCGAGCAGGTTGGATGCCGACGCCGCCAGGGGGAGCGGGTCGAGCGCGAGCATGGCGGCGAGACTACTCGCCGCGTCGGGCGCTGCGGTAGCGGCGGATCAGCGCGTTGGTCGAGCTGTCGTGGCGTCAGCTCCGGCTCCTCGCTCGGCCTCCAGCTCGGGGATGATCGCCTTGGCCAGCACCTTGCCCAGCTCGACGCCCCACTGGTCGAAGGAGTTGATCCCCCAGATCGCGCCCTGGGTGAAGACGCTGTGCTCGTAGAGGGCCACCAGCTTGCCCAGCGTCTCCGGGTCGAGCCGCTCGGCGAGGATCGTGTTCGTGGGCCGGTTGCCCTCGAACACCCGGTGCGGGACGACGCCTCCGGCGTCCCCTCCGTCGCGCACCTCGCTCGGGCGTCTTGCCGAAGGCCAGCGCCTCGGCCTGGGCGAAGACGTTCGACGATCAGCAGGTCGTGGTGGTCGCCGAGCGGGTTGAGCGAGCTGGGCGAAGCCGATGAAGTCGCAGGGGATCAGCCGCGTGCCCTGGTGGATCAGCTGGTAGAAGGAGTGCTGGCCGTTGGTGCCCGGCTCGCCCCAGAAGATCGGGCCGGTCTCGTAGTCGACGCGGCTCGCCGTCGAGCGTGACGTGCTTGCCGTTGCGACTCCATCGTCAGCTGCTGCAGGTAGGCGGGGAAGCGGTCCAGGTACTGGTCGTAGGGCAGCACCGCGCACGGTCTGGGCGCCGAAGAAGTCGCCGTACCAGACGCCGAGCAGGCCCATCAGCACCGGCAGGTTCGCGCTCGAGCGGCGCGGTGCGGAAGTGCTCGTCCATCGCGTGGAAGCCGGCGAGCATCTCGCGCGAAGTGCTCCGGGCCGATCGCGATCATCGGTCGACAGCCCGATCGCCGAGTCCATCGAGTAGCGGCCGCCGACCCAGTCCCAGAAGCCGAACATGTTCGCCGGTGTCGATGCCGAACTCGGCGACCTCCTCGGCGTTGGTCGAGACGGCGACGAAGTGCTTGGCGACCGCCGCCTCGTCGCCGCCGAGGCCGGCCAGCGCACCACTCGCGGGCGGTGTGGGCGTTGGTCATCGTCTCCAGCGTCGTGAAGGTCTTCGAGGCGACGATGAACAGCGTCTCGGCCGGGTCGAGGTCGCGGGTCGCCTCGGCGAAGTCGGTGCCGTCGACGTTGGAGACGAAGCGGAAGGTCATGCTCGCGGTCGGCTGTAGTGGCGCAGCGCCTCGTAGGCCATCACCGGGCCGAGGTCCGAGCCGCCGATGCCGATGTTGATCGACGTTGCGGATCGGCTTGCCGGTGTGGCCGGTCCACTCGCCGGTGCGGACCCGCTCGGCGAAGCGCCGCCATCCGGTCGAGCACCTCGTGCACCTCGGCGACCACGTCGTCGCCGTCGACGATCGAGCGAGCGCTCGCGCGGCATCCGCAGCGCCACGTGCAGCACGGCGCGGTCCTCGGTGACGTTGATGTGCTCGCCGGCGAACATCGCGTCGCGCCGCTCCGCGACGCCGCGCTCGCGGGCCAGCTCGACGAGCAGCATCAGCGTCTCGTCGGTGATCCGGTTCTTGGAGTAGTCGAGGTGCAGGCCGGCGCCCTCGGCGACCAGCCGCTCGCCGCGCTCGGGGTCGTCGGCGAACAGCTCGCGCAGGTGCGCGTCCTGATCGCCGCGTAGTGGGCCGCGAGCGCCGGCCCAGGCGGGGAGCTGCTTCAGCTCGGCGCCCTGCGGCGGCTCATCAGCCGGCCGCGACCCCGGCGCTCGGCGGCGATCGAGCTCGAGCAGGTCCTCCCAGGACTTGACGAACTTCTGCTTGCCCTCCTCCTGCAGCCGCGCGGCGAGGGCGTCGACGTCGATCCCGGCCTCGGCGAACTCGGTCAGCACCTGCTCGCAGTCGCCGCCGTCGGCGGGGACCAGGTCGCCGATCTCGCCGTGGTCGGCGAAGGCGAGCAGCGTCTGCTCGGGCATCGTGTTGACGGTGAAGGGCGAGGCGAGCCCTCGATGTAGAGCGTGTCGGAGGCGTCGGGGTCCTTGGTCCCGGTGCTGGCCCAGAGCAGCCGCTGCGGGCGGGCGCCCTCGTTCTGCAGCCGCTGCCACGCGGTCGGAGTCGAGCAGCTCGCGGTAGGCGACGTAGGCGCGGACGCCGATCGCGCAGGCCGAGCCGGTCCTTGCAGCTCGGCCGGGCACCTCGTCGGCGACGGCGACGTCCCAGCGGCTCATGAAGATCGAGGCGACCGAGGCGACGTAGGGGTCGAGCCCGGCCTCGATCCGCCGTTCGATCCCCTTCATGTAGGCGTCGGCGGCGGCCAGGTACTGCTCGGCGTCGAAGAGCAGCGTGACGTTGACCGGGATGCCGGCGAAGATCGTCTCCTCGATCGCCGGCAGGCCCGCCGGCGTGCCGGGGATCTTGATGAAGAGGTTCTCGCGCTCGGCCTTGGCGTGCAGCGCCGCCGCCTGCTCGATCGTCGCCTGCGGTGTCGTCGGCGAGCAGCGGCGAGACCTCGAGCGAGCAGAAGCCGTCGACGCCGGCGGTGCGCTCGTGGACCGGCCGCGAACAGGTCGGTCGGCGCCGCTGCAGGTCGGTGATCGCCAGCTCGAAGAAGATGCTCCTCGGCGTGCGTCGACCTGCCGCGGCGCAGCCTCGGCGATCTGCCCGTCGTAGGCGTCGCCGCCGGAGATCGCCTTGTCGAAGATCGTCGGGTTCGAGGTCAGCCCGGTGACCGAGAGCTCGTCGATGTAGCGCTGCAGCGTGCCGTCGTCGAGCATCGTGCGGGTGATGTTGTCGAGCCAGAGGCTCTGTCCCAGCTCGTGCAGCTTCGCGGTGGGCTTCATCCGAGTGCCTCCTTCGCCTTCGCGGCGATCTGGTCGGGGGTGAAGCCGAACTCGGCCTCGACGTCCTTGAACGGCGCCGAGAGGCCGAAGCTGTGCATCCCGAGGATCACGCCCTCGTCGCCGACGTAGCGCTCCCAGCCCAGGGTCGCGGCCTCCTCGATCGCGACCCGCGCGGTACCGCCGGCGGCAGCACCTCGTCGCGGTAGGCCTGGTCCTGGCGGTCGAAGAGCTCCCAGCAGGGCAGGCTGACGACGCGCGAGCCGATGCCTTCGCCGCCAGCTCCTCGTGCGCGGCGAGCGCCAGCGAGACCTCGCTGCCGGTCGCGATCAGGATCAGCTCGGGCTCGCCGCTCGCCGTCGGCGAGCACGTAGCCGCCGCGGCGCACGCCCTCCGCCGGGGCGTATTTGGAGCGGTCGAGGATCGGCACGTTCTGGCGGGTGAGGACGAGCGCGACCGGGTCCTGGGTGCGGTCGATCGCCAGCCGCCAGGCCTCGGCGACCTCGTTGGCGTCGGCGGGCCGGATCACGTCGAGCCCGGGGATCGCGCGCAGCGAGGCGAGCTGCTCGATCGGCTGGTGCGTCGGGCCGTCCTCGCCGAGCCCGATCGAGTCGTGGGTGAAGACGTAGATCACCGGCAGCTCCATCAGCGCCGCCAGCCGGATCGCCGGGCGGGCGTAGTCGGAGAAGATGAGGTAGGTCGACCAGAGCGGCCGCAGCTTGCGAGAGCGAGAGCCCGTTGCAGGTCGCTGACGGCGGCGTGCTCGCGGATCCCGAAGTGGAGCTGGCGGCCGCCGAAGCTGCCGGGCTCGAAGTCCGTGGCGCCCTCGAAGGTGAGCCGCACCGAGGTCGAGTCGGTGAGGTCGGCGGAGCCGGCGATCAGCCAGGGCACCCGCTCGCCGATCGCGTTCTCGACCTTGTTCGAGGCCTTGCGGGTGGCGAGGCCCTTCTCTTCGTCGGCCTCGAAGCTGGGGATCGCCGCGTCCCAGCCGTCGGGCAGCTCGCGCCGCTGCATCGCCTCGATCTCGGCGGCAGCTCGGGGTCGCCGCGTAGGCGGCGAGCCGCTCGCTCCCAGGCGGCGCGCACCTCGGCGCCGCGCTTGCCGATCCCCTCGGCGAAGCGCTCGCTGGACCCCGTCGGGGACGAGGAACTGGGCGTCTTCGGGCCAGCCGTAGGCGCGCTTGGTCAGCTTGCACCTCCTCGTCGCCGAGCGGCTCGCCGTGGGCGGCCGTGGTGTCCTGCTTGTGCGGCGAGCCCCAGCCGATGTGGCTGTCGACGATGATCAGCGTCGGCCGCCCGGTCTCGGCCTTGAACGCCTCGAAGGCGCGGGCGAGCAGGCTCGCGGTCGTTGGCGTCGCCGACCCGCAGGACGTTCCAGCCGTAGCCCTCGAAGCGGCGCGGCACGTCGTCGTCGTAGGCGAGCTCGGTCTTGCCGTCGATCGTGATGTGGTTGTTGTCGTAGATCCAGCAGAGGTTGTCGAGCTTCAGGTGGCCGGCCAGCGAGGCGGCCTCGTGCGAGACGCCCTCCATCATGCAGCCGTCGCCGCCGATCGCGTAGACGTCGAAGTCGAAGAGCTCGGAGCCGGCTGTAGCGCGCCTGCCACTTCGAGGCGATCGCCATCCCGACCGAGGTCGCGACGCCCTGGCCGAGCGGCCCGGTCGTCGTCTCCACGCCCGAGGTCCAGCGGTACTCGGGGTGGCCCGGGGTGCGCGAGTCGAGCTGGCGGAAGCTTTCGATGTCCTCAGCGAGCACGGCCGGCTCGCCGACCACCTCGTAGTCGGCGTCGACCGCCTTCACCCCGGCGAGGAAGAGCAGCGAGTAGAGCAGCATCGAGGCGTGGCCGGCGGAGAGCACGAAGCGGTCGCGGTTGGGCCAGATCGGGTCGGCGGGGTCGAAGCGCAGGTGGCGCTGCCAGAGCGTGTAGGCGACCGGGGCCAGCGCCATCGGCGTCCCGGGTGGCCGGAGTCGGCCTTCTGGATCGCGTCGATCGACAGCGTGCGGATCGTGTTGATGCAGAGTTGGTCGATGTCCTGTGCCATGGACGCCCGATCCTAGTCATTCCGTGCCGACGGACTTGCGACGTTCTCGTGACCGGACGGATACCGGCCCCCAGGGGTTGCGGCTCAGGGCTCGATCCGCGTTACCGAGCCGTCGCCGTTGTCGGCCACCCAGACCGCGCCGCTGCCGACCGCGACCGCGCCGGGTTCGGGGCCGACGCGCGATCGGGTCGCCCTCCGTCTCGCCGCTCGAAGTGTCGATGCGGGCGACGGCGTCCTCGTCGGCAGCTGGCGACCCAGACGGTCTGGTGCCGGCGTCGATCCCGCCCGGCTGGTCGCCGACCTGGATCGGGCGGCCGACGACCTGCGGTCGCGGCGTCGACCGTGCTGACGGTCCGGAGCGGCTGTTGGCGACCCAGACGAGGCCGTCGGCGACCGTGACCCCGGTGGGGCCGCGGCCGACCGGATCGGCGGGCCGGGGTCGAGCGTCCGAGGCCGATGCGGCGCACCGTGCCGGTTGCGGCGCTCGTCACCCAGACGCCGCCGGCGCCGGCCGCGAGACGAGCGGCGCCGGCGCGGGCCGAGGCCGCGGGCTTCGACGCGGCCGCTGCGGGCGTCGATCGCCGCTGATCCCGCCGCCGTCGGTGTCGGCGACCCAGATCCGGTCGCCGCCGAAGGCGATCGGCCCGGGGTGGATTTCGCCGGCCGCGGCCGATCCTGCGTCCGCTACCTCGCCGCTCTCGGGTCGATCCGCACGACCTCGCCCTGCGGCGGATCGGAGACCCAGACCGAGCCGGCGCCGACGGCGACGCCGGCGACCCCGGCCCCGAGCGGCGTTCGTCGTCGACCACCGGCCGCTTTCGGGGTCGATCCGGGTCAGCGTCCCGTCGCCGGCGCTCGACACCCAGATCGCTTCCTCGGACCCGCCGCGATCCGCAGCGGCGGCCTGCCGATCGCGATCGGCGCCGGAGACCGTGACGCCCGCGCCGCCGAGGAGCGAGCACGGCCGCGGCGGCGACGCCACATCGCCGCGAGCACCGCCACCGCGCCGAGCCGGCCCACCGAGGACCCGATCCGGCCCAGCCCCGCCGGCCGCGGTCGGCCGTTGCGGCGGTCGGCCTCCGGGGCGTCGAGAGGACGCGGGTCGCGGCCAGCGCCGCGCCCTCGCGCTCGCGCGCCGCGTCGATCAGCTCGCCGGCGCTCGGGTAGCGGTCGGCGGGGTCCTTGGCGACCGCGCGCTCGATCACCGCGTCGAGCCCCTCGGGCATCTCGCGGCTCGGTGTCGGCTCCTTGCGGGCGTAGGGCACGATCCCGGTCAGCGCCTCGTAGAGGACGCAGCCGAGCGAGTAGACGTCGGCGGCGGGCCGACCGCGTCACCCCGCCACTGCTCGGGCGACATGTACTCGGCGGTGCCGACGACCGAGGCGCCGCCGAGGCGCCCCTCTCGCCCAGCGCCTTGGCGAGGCCGAAGTCGGAGAGGATAGGCGCGATCGCCTTCGACCAGGATGTTGTGCGGCTTGACGTCGCGGTGGACGATGCCGGCGGCGTGGGCGGCGTCGAGCGCCTCGGCGACCTGGCCGAGCAGCGCGATCGCCCGCGCCGGCGAGAGCGGCCCGTCGCGGTCGATCAGCCGCGCGCAGGTCGCCGCCCTCGACCAGCCGCATCGCGACGATCAGCTCGCCGTCGACCTCGCGCGAGTCGTAGACCGGGACCACCGCCGGGTGGTCGAGCCGCGCCGCCAGCCGGGACTCGCGCAGGAAGCGCTGGCGGAACTCTCGTCGCCGGCGAGCTCGCGGGCGATCACCTTCAGCGCCACCGGCCGTTCGAGGCCGAGGTGGGTGGCGCGGTAGACGACGCCCATCCCGCCGCGGGCGATCGGGCGTCGATCCGGTATCCGGCGACTTCGTCGACCGACGGCGGGTCTGCCACCGCGGCGGTTATACCGCCGTGCGGGGACGGATGGCTCACCGGCACGGCGCCGGAGCGATCACCGGGTCCGAGTCGGCCGTCGGCTGCCAGGTCGATGACGGGCCCGAAGCGTGCCCGCTTCCTTCGAAGCTGTCGGCGAGCTCGGTCTTGCGGCGGTTGGCGAGGTCGATCGCCATCAGCTGCTCGATTCCGCCGTTGGCGATCAAGGCGGCGACGCGGCGGCCGTCGGAGGAGAAGACCGAGTTGGTCTGCGAGCCGTCGGGCAGTTCGGTCAGCTTGCGGGCGCGGCCGCGGCCGATCCGCTTCACCCAGAGGCCCTGCGATCGCGGCGGAAGATCAGCGTGTGGCCGTCGCGGCGAGACGTCTTCGACGTAGGCCGAGCCGACGCCGGCGACCTGCGGCCTCACCTCGCCTGCCGTTGCGCCTCATCGTGTAGATGTCGGCGTAGGCGGCCGGCGCCTTCGGCTGCGTTGCCGCGGCTGAAGACGATGCCGCCGGCGAAGTAGCGCGGCGCCAACTCGTCGAGCGCGGGTCCTGGTCAGGTGGACGCTGCAGGCCGGCCCGTTCGGGTCGCACCGAGTAGAGGTCGTCGTGGAGCGTCGCCGGCGGCGGTGTCGCTCGCGGACGAAGACGATCGCCTGCCGTCGGGCGGGAACGGCGCTTCGCGGTCTTCGGCGGCGTCGGTGACCAGCGCCGGTGCGCCGGCCGCCGCCGATCCGGACCGTGTACAGGTCGGCCGGCGCCCGCTTCGCGCGCGCCGCTCGAAGAGCACGTAGCGCCCGTTGGGCGCGATCTGCGGCGCCGAGTCGAGCTCGGGGCCGCTGGTCAGCCGGCGCTCGCCGGAGCCGTCGGGCCGGATCGTGTAGATGTCGCCGTCGCGGGAGAAGGCGATCGTCCGGCCGTTGGGGGAGAAGGCCGGTTCGGTGTCGGCCGGGTCTTCGGTCAGCTGGTTGAGGCGGCCGACAGCGGACGGCGAACAGGCCGCCTTCGAGTTCGCCTGTCTCTTTCACTGTCGGTCGACTGCGAGAAGACGACGGCGCCGGCGTGGTTCGGCCGCTGCGCCTGCGCCGGACGGCGCGGGCAGGGCGAGGGCGACGAGAGCGAGCAGGGCGGTGATGACGTGCGACGTGGACATTGCGTGCTCCTTTCGAGCGTTGAGCGATTGCCCCACCGATGCTGCGTCGCGGCCGCACCGTGCCCGACAACGCCACCCGCGGGCCATTGCCCGACCCGGGCCAGCGTCCCGATCGGCCACGGTCCGGCCCGCCACGCCGCTCAGCGGGGGCGGTCGAGGCCGAGCTCGATCACGCGGGCGGCGATCTGGCGCGGGCGGTCGCGGCCGGCGTCGCCGGAGACGTCGAGCTTGGCGGCGAGGGCGTCGAGGCGGCGCTGGGCGGTGCGCTCGGAGACGTGGAGGGCTCTGCGGCGATCTCGGCGCGGGTCGCGGGGCGGCCGGCGAAGGCTCCCTCGCTGCGGTAGGGGGCGACGAGCGCGGCGGCGGTCGCCCGCTCCTCCTCGGTCAGCGCGACGCCCGGCTCGCTGCTGGCGACGGTCGCGCCGACCGGCGTCACTCGAGCCGGTCTTCACTTCGAGCCGGTACTCGCCGACGATCAGGGTGTCGCCGTCGCGCAGCCGCCGCGGCCGGTCGAGCGGCTCGCCGTTGAGCGCGGTGCCGTTGCGGCTGTCGAGGTCGGTCGCCATCAGCACGTCGCCGCGCAGCTCGATCTCGAGGTGGTTCCAGGAGACCGCCTCGTCCTCGAGCCGGACGTCAGAGTCGGGCGAGCGCCCGACCACGGTGCGCTCGCCGCGGAGCGCGACCGAGCGCGGCGCCTCCCCCGGCCCGCTCGAGCCAGAGCCGCGCGTCCACCCCGCCGGCCTCAGTAGCGGTAGTGGTCGGGCTTGTAGGGGCCCTCGACCGGGATGCCGAGGTAGTCGGCCTGCTCCGGCGTCAGCTCGGTCAGCTTGACGCCGAGCTTGTCGAGGTGCAGGCGGGCGACCTTCTCGTCGAGGTGCTTGGGCAGCACGTAGACGCTTCGTCTCGTAGCTCGTCGCGCTTGGTCGAACAGCTCGATCTGGGCGATCACCTGGTTGGTGAAGCTGTTCGACATCACGAAGCTCGGGTGGCCGGTCGCGCAGCCGAGGTTCAGCAGCCGGCCCTCGGCCAGCACGATGATCGCGTGGCCGTCGGGGAAGCGCCACTCGTCGACCTGCGGCTTGATGTTGATCCGCTCGACGCCGGCGACGCTTCGAGCCCGGCCATGTCGATCTCGTTGTCGAAGTGGCCGATGTTGCCGACGATCGCCTTGTGCTTCATCCGCGCCATGTGCTCGGCGGTGATGATGTCGCTGTTGCCGGTGGCGGTGACGAAGATGTCGGCCGTCGTCGACGACGTCCTCGAGCGTCGCGCACCTCGTAGCCCTCCATCGCGGCCTGCAGCGCGCAGATCGGGTCGATCTCGGTGACGATCACGCGGGCGCCCTGGCCGCGCAGCGACTCGGCGCAGCCCTTGCCGACGTCGCCGTAGCCGCAGACCACGGCGACCTTGCCGGCGATCATCACGTCGGTGGCGCGGTTGATGCCGTCGACCAGCGAGTGGCGGCAGCCGTAGAGGTTGTCGAACTTGCGACTTGGTGACCGAGTCGTTGACGTTGATCGCCGGGAACAGCAGCGTCGCCGCTCTCGGCCATCTGGTAGAGGCGGTGCACGCCGGTGGTGGTCTCCTCGGTGACGCCCTTGATGCCGCTCGGCGATCCGCGTCCAGCGCTGCGGGTCCTCGGCGAGCGACGCGCTGCAGCAGCGCCGAGGACGACCGCGAACTCCTCGCGAGTCGGCCGTCGGCGGGGTCGGGGACCGCGCCGGCCTTCTCGAACTCGACGCCCTTGTGGACCAGCAGCGTGGCGTCGCCGCCGTCGTCGAGGATCATGTTCGGGCCCGTCGCCGTCGGGCCAGGTCAGCGCCTGCTCGGTGCACCACCAGTACTCCTCCAGCGTCTCGCCCTTCCAGGCGAAGACCGGGATGCCCGGCGGCGGCGATCGCCGCGGCGGCGTGGTCCTGGGTGGAGAAGATGTTGCAGCGACGCCCAGCGCACCTCGGCGCCGAGCGCGACCAGCGTCTCGATCAGCACCGCGGTCTGGATGGTCATGTGCAGCGAGCCGGTGATGCGGGCGCCGGCGAGCGGCTTGCTGCGCGCCGTACTCCTCGCGCAGCGCCATCAGGCCGGGCATCTCGTGCTCGGCGAGCCGGATCTCCTTGCGGCCGAACTCGGCCAGGCGACAGGTCGGCGACCTTGTAGTCCTGGGTTGCGGTGCCGCTGGTCATCTTGAGTCGAGCTTCTCCTGGTCGTGATCGGTCTTGAAGCCGTTCGTGCTGAAAGCAGTATGGCCGAATAGAGTTCCCCCGGTGACCGGGGTCGAAACCGAGAAGCGGGTCGCGGCGGAGGCGGCGGCCGAGCTGGTCGAGGACGGGATGACCGTCGGGCTCGGCACCGGCTCGACGGTGGCCTTCATGCTGCCGGCCCTGGCCAGCCGCGAACTAAGCGGGATCCGCTGCGTCGCGACCTCGGTCGCGACCGAGCAGCAGGCGCGCGAGCTCGGCATCCCGGTCGAGGAGTTCAACAGGCTGGAGCGGCTCGACATCGCGATCGACGGCACCGACGAGGTTACGCCCGACGGCTGGCTGATCAAGGGCGGCGGCGCCGCCCACCTGCGCGAGAAGATCGTCGCCGCGGCGGCCGAGCGCTTCGTCGTCATCGCCGACTCGAGCAAGCCGGTCCCGGCGCTGCGCGGCCCGGTGCCGCTCGAGCTGTTCGCCTTCGGCCTCGCCTCCGCCCTCGCCCGGCTCGGCAAGGAGGTCGCGGTGCGCGACGTGCCCGCCAGCCCCGACGGCGGGGTGATCGCCGACTACCGCGGCCCGATCGGCGACCCGGCGGCGCTCGCCGCCCGCTTCGACGCCGACCCCGGGGTGGCGGCCCACGGCCTCTTCCCCCCGGCGATGGTCAGCGAGCTCTTCGTCGGCCGTGGGGAAACCGCCGAAAGGTCGACCATCGGCGGCTAGATGGACCTAGTCGAGCGCGAGCGCGAGATGGGAACCCTCACCGCGCTGCTCGACGCGCTGATCGAGGGCCGGCCCCGGATGGCCCTGATCGAGGGCCCGGCCGGGATCGGCAAGACGCGGCTGCTGACCGAGCTGCGGCAGGCGGCCGGGGAGCACGGCATCCGCTCGCTCGGCGCCCGCGGCTCGGAGCTCGAGCGCGAGTTCCCCTTCGGCGTCGTCCGCCAGATGCTCGAGCCGGCGCTGATGGCCCGGCCCAACCGGACCGAGCTGTTCGAGGGCGCGGCGGAGATCGCCGGCGCCGTCTTCGAGCCGCCCGACAGCGGCTCGCTCGGCGGCGACGCCTCCTTCGCCGTCCTGCACGGCCTCTACTGGCTGATCCTCGACCTGGTCGGAGAGAAACCGCTGCTGCTGACGATCGACGATCTGCACTGGTGCGACCGGCCCTCGCTGCGGATGCTCGCCTACGTCATGCGACGGCTGGAGGGGCTGCCGCTGCTGATCGTCGCCACCGTGCGCAGCACCGAGCCCGGCACCGACCCGGCGCTGCTGGCGGAGATCGCCCAGGACCCGACGACCGAGCGCATCCACCCCGTCCCGCTCAGCCCGGCGGCGATGCCGGGGCTGATCGAGCGTCGTCTCGGCGCCGCGCCCGACGCCGCCTTCGCCGCCGCCTGCCACGAGGCGACCGGCGGCAACCCGCTGCTGCTCGACGAGCTGCTCAAGGGCCTGGCGGCGGAGGGGATCGAGCCACGCGCCGCGCGCGCCGGCGTCGTCCGCGACCTCGGCCCGCGCGCCGTCTCGCGCGCGGTGCTGCTGCGGCTGGCGCGGCTCTCCGACGGCGACGTCGCCGTCGCCCGGGCGCTGGCGGTGCTCGGCGAGGGCGCCGAGCTCTCCGAGCTGGCGGCGCTCGCCGGCCTCGAGGAGACGGCAGTCGCGGCGGCGACCGGGGAGCTGGCCCGGGTCGAGATCCTGCGCCGCGAGCCGCCGCTCGGCTTCGTCCACCCGCTGGTCCGGGACGCCATCTACGACGACCTGCCGCCGGCCCAGCGCGAGCTCGAACACAGGCGCGCGGCGCGGCTCCTGCACGACGCCGGCGCCTCGCCCGAGCGCGTCGCCGCCCACTTCCTGCGGGTGCCGGCGGTGGGCGAGGAATGGGTCGCCGAGCTGCTCGCCGGCGCCGCCAAGGAAGCGGCCGAAAAGGGCGGTGCCGAGAACGCCGTCGCCTACCTGCGCCGGGCGCTGGGGGAGCCGCTGCCCGAGCCGCGGCGGACGGCCCTGCTCTACGAGCTGGGCCAGCGCGAGATGGACGTGCGCGGCGACGAAGCGATCCCCCACCTGCGCGCCGCCTACGAGCAGCTGAGCGAGCCCGAGAAGAAGGCCTGGGCCGGCTACGCGCTGGCGCGGACGCTGATGTTCACCCGCCGCGAGAGCGAGGCGGCCGAGGTCGCGCGGCAGGCGCGGGCGGAGCTGCCCGGGGGCCTCGACGACATCGCGCGGGCGCTGATGGCGCTGGAGCTGGAGACCGTCTACTTCGGCCGCCCCGCCGGGGAGGACCTGGCGATGACGGTGCCGCTGCGCGAGCAGGGGATCCCCGGCGAGGGCCCGGGCAGCAAGATGCTGAAGGCGGTCACCGCCTACACCTGGGCCAACGACGGCGGCACCGCCGAGCAGTGCGCGCGGATGGCCGACGAAGCGCTCGAAGGCGACACCCTGTTCTCGGTCGACAACGGGCTCTTCTGGGTGACCGCGCTGGTCGTCCGCATCTACGCCGACGCCGACTCCGACGAGGACATCTGGGAGGAGGTGCGGGCGATCGCCCACCGCCGCGGCTCCCTCTTCACCGGCCTCACCCTCAGCCTCTGGCGCGGCTTCGACCTGCTGCGCCGCGGTGACCTCGAGCAGGCGCAGGAATCATTGGAAGCGGCGGTCGAGGACATGTTGCTGTGGGCCGGCTCGGAAGCGGAGATGACGGTCGAGTGGCCGACCGGGATGCTCGCCCAGCTCTTCGTCGAGCGCGGCAGGCTGGACGAGGCCGAAGCGGTGCTCGAGCGCGGCTACCGCGGCGAGAGCCTCGGCGACGGGCCCAACTTCTGGCGCCGCGGCAAGATCGAGCTGCTGCTCGCCCGCGGCGAGCCCGAGGAGGCGCTGGCGCTCTGCGACGTCTACGAGTCGATGCTGGGGATGATGCGCAACCCGGCCGCGGCGCCCTGGCGCAGCGTCAAGGCCGAAGCGCTCGACCGCCTCGACCGGCGCGAGGAGGGAATCGCGCTGGCCCGGGAGGAGCTGGAGGAGGCGCGCGCCTGGGGCGCGCCCCAGACCGTCGGCCGCGCCCTGCGCGTGCTCGGACTGCTGCGGCGCGAGGAGGGCCTCGGCGAGCTGCGCGAGGCGGTCGAGACACTGGAGCGCTCGACCGCGCGACTCGAGCACGCCAAGGCGCTGCTCGCTCTCGGCACCGGCCTGCGCCTCGCCCGGCAGCCGACCGAGGCCCGCGAGCCGCTGCGCCGGGCGCTGGAGATCGCCAGCGCCTGCAGCGCCGAGGCAACGATCGAGCGCGCCCGCGAGGAGCTCGCCGCGGCCGGTGTCCGGCCCCGCCGCGAGGCGCTCGGCGGCGTCGAGTCGCTGACCCCGAGCGAGCGCCGCGTCGCCGGCATGGCGGCCGAGGAGATGACCAACCGCGAGATCGCCCAGGCGCTCTTCGTCACCCCGAAGACGGTCGAGGTCCACCTCTCCAACGCCTACCGCAAGCTGGAGATCAGCTCCCGCCGCCAGCTCGCCGCCGCGCTCGCGCCCGACTAGAGACAAAGCGCAGCAGGGGAGAACCGCGCACCGTTTGCGGCTTTTCACCCCCTATGGGGGCGGAAACGACGCAAACGCGGAGCTCGGCGGCCTGGAGACTGGCCCGGCGTCAGCACGGAGTGGTGGCGCGCCGCCAGTTGCGCGACCTGGGCTACTCCGAAAAGGCGATCGAACACCGCGTCAGGACCGGGCGCCTGCACCCTCTGCATCGCGGGGTCTACGCCGTCGGCCGGCGCCAGGTGGACGCCGAGGGGCGCTGGATGGCGGCGATCCTGGCCTGCGGAGACGGCGCCGTCCTCAGCCACCGCAGCGCCACCGCGCTCTGGGGCATCGGCAGGGAGCGCCTCTGGGAGCGGACCCTGGATTCGACGAAGGGCCTGGTCGAAATCAGCGCCCCGTGCTCGGCGGGCGCGCGCCGGGCGGGCCTGCGCGCCCACCGCCGCCCTGCGCTCCCGGCTTCCGACATGACGACCTGCCAGGGCATCCCGGTCACCACGATCGTCCGCACCCTGCTCGACCTCGCGACCCTGGAACCACCCAACCGCCTCGAGCGCGCGGTCAACGAGGCCGACAAGCGCGACCTGATCGACCCCGAGTCCCTGCGCCGGGCGATCGAGGGCCACGCCGGAGAGCCCGGCGTCCGTCCCCTGCGCAGGGTGCTCGACCGCGACACCTTCCTGCTCTCCGACGACGAACTGGAACTCCTCTTCCATCCGTTGGCGCGGGAGGCCGGGCTCCCCCTCGCGGAATCCAAAGTCCTCGTCAACGGCTTCGAGGTCGACTTCTTCTGGCCCGACCTCGGCCTCGTCGTCGAGACCGACGGCTGGCGCTATCACCGCACCCCCTCCGCCCAGACCCGCGACGCCCTGCGCTTCCAGCTGCACACCGCCTCCGGCCTGACGCCCATCCGCTTCTCGCATTGGCAGGTCAAGCACGAACCCGACCACGTGGTGGCGATCCTCGGTGCCACGGCGTCCCGCCTGCAGGCTTGACCCGCCCTGCCCGCACCCACACCTGAACCGGGGTGCGGGCAGGGCGGGTCTAGGGGGTCACCGGGCCGATCTTGGGGTTGGAGTTCAGGGGATTCCTCGATGGCAGATGGCTTTCCAGAGCGGATTCTGGGGCCATGAACCGCACCAAGACGATCACGCTCGAGCTGCTGCTGGCCGGCGACGGCCTCAGCGGGCGCGCCCTCGACGGCGACGGCGAAGCCCGCGAGTTCAGCGGGCGGCTGGGCCTGATGCACACGATCGACGAGCTGCTCGCGCTGGCGGGCAATGGACTGGAGGAGCGCATGAACCCCAAGACGAAGACCGGCATGCCCGACGCGGCCGCCCTGCGGCGGCTGATCGGCGGCACCGCGATCGGCCCTGGCGAGGACGGCTGGGAGGCCGAACGCCGCGGCTTCAATGCCCACGTCGACCAGCGGCCGGCGCTGATCGCCGTCCCGCGCAGCGCCGAGGAAGTCGGCGCCGTGGTCCGCTTCGCGGCCGAGAACGGGCTGCGGGTGGCGCCGCAGCGCACCGGCCACAACATGGCGCCGCTGGGCCGCCTCGACGAGACGGTCCTGGTCAAGACGACGCGTCTGGACCGGGTCGAGATCGACGCCCGCGCCGAGCGCGCGCGGGTCGGCTCCGGCGCCCGCTGGGGGGACGTCGTCCCCAGGGCCTCCTCGCTGGGCCTCGCCGCCCTGCACGGCTCGACCCCCGACGTCAGCGTCGCCGGCTACACCCTCGGCGGCGGCCTCGGTTGGTACGCGCGCAAGCGCGGGCTCGCCGCCAACAGCGTCACCGCGATCGAGCTGGTCACCGCCGACGGCGAGATCCACCGCGTCAGCCACCGCACCGAGCCCGAGCTGTTCTGGGCGCTGCGCGGCGGCGGCGGCAACTTCGGCGTCGTCACGGCGCTGGAGTTCGAGCTGTTCCCCCTGGCCGAGCTCTACGCGGGCATCCTGTTCTTCCCCTTCGAGCGTGCCGAAGAGGCGCTGCAGGCGTGGCTCGCCTGGACCGACGAGGCCCCCGACGAGGCGACCTCGATCGGCCGCCTGCTCCAGTTCCCACCGCTCGAGGAGGTCCCCGAGCCGGTCCGCGGCAGATCGTTCGCGGTCGTCGAGGCGGCCTTCCTCGGTAGCGAGGCCGAAGGCAGGGAGCTGCTGGCACCGCTGCGGGCGCTGGGACCGGCACTGGACACGTTCGCGATGGTGCCCCCGGACGGGATCGCCGAGCTGCACATGGACCCCCGCGACCCGCTGCCCTCGGCCAGCGCCCACTCGCTGCTGTGCGAGCTCGACGGGCAGGCGATCGCCGACCTGGTCGCCGCCGCCGGCCCCGGCTCGGGCTCGACGCTGGCCTCGGTCGAGCTGCGCCACAACGGTGGCGCGGTGGCGCGGTCGCGGCCGCACCACGGCGCCGCCGCCTCGCTCCCCGGCAGCTTCATCTCCTTCGCCGTCGGCCTCGCCGACCCGGCGAGCGCGGCGAAGACCGAGGAGGACCTGGCCCGCGTCGAGGCCGCGACCCGTCCCTACGACGTCGGCCAGTACCTCAACTTCACCGAGCGGACGACGCCGGCGGAGGCGTTCTTCGACGCCGAGACCAACGCCCGCCTGCGGGCAGTGAAGGAGACCTACGATCCGGGGCGCCTATTCCAGGCCAACCACGAGCTCGGGGCGGGCGGCTGAGCCCGGCCCCCGGTGGCGGGACGCTAGGAGCCGTTGGCGATCCAGCGGTCCGCCATCGGCGTGTGCCGCTCGATCGCCTTCGAGAGGCGCTTGGGGTCGCCGTCGATCACCGCCTCGACCAGCTCTTCGTGGACGGAGAGGTTCTCCTCGGCGTCGAAGAACTCGTCGCCGGTGACGTTGTCGAGCCCGTCGTCGACGAAGTCGAGCAGGGTGAGGTAGAGCGTCTTCAGCGGCGCGTTGGTGCCCATTTTCGCCATCCGCCGGTGCAGGTCCCAGTTGAGGCGCAGGAAGGCCTTCGGGTTGCCCGTCTGTTTCTGCATCCGGGAGATGGTCTGGCGCAGCGCTTTGGCGTCGGCGGCGCGGCAGTGCTGCGCGGCTTCGCGGCAGACGAGCGGCTCCAGCGCGTTGCGCACCGCGAGGCAGTCGGTGAAGGGCGCGTCGTCGACCTTGAACCCGAGCACGAGGTGATTGAGCCGCACGCGCGAGGAGGGCGAGGCGACGAACATGCCGCCACCGGGGCCCGGGCGGGCCTCGATCAGGCCCCGCGTCTCGAGCAGGCGCAGCGCCTCGTTGACCGTCGCCACCGCGTAGCCGAAGCGGTTGCGGATGTCCTCCTTGGTGCCGAGCCGCTCACCGGCCGAGAGACCGTGGTCGACGATCTCCTGCTCGAGGCGGCGCGACAGCTCCTCGGCACGGGAGATCCGGACCGGTTCAGTCGACGCCATCATCACCCCGTCTATTTGACCCTGATGATTGCATCGGTAATTCCGGACCGAGTCTACCTGTCCGCCTAGTTGGCCACCGTCACTGCCCCGACGTTGATCGACTCCAGCAGGCCGTGCTCGGAGAGCTCCTCGGAGGTAGCTCCCCGACCGCGCGGCCGGCGAAGAAGACGATCACCCGATCGCAGACTTTGGCCATCTCCTCGAGGTCGCTCGACGTGTAGAGGACCACCTTCTTGCTCGCCGACATCTGGGCGATGATCGCGTGCATGTCCTCCTTGGCGCCCATGTCGACGCCGCGGGAGGGGTCGTCGAGGAGGACGACGGAGGGTTCGGCCTCGAGCCATTTCGCGAAGACGACCTTCTGCTGGTTGCCGCCCGAGAGCGACCCGGCGGGCAGGCCGGTCGAGGCGGTGACGATCTTCAGCTCCTCGCGCCAGTGCTCGGCCCGGCGCCGCATCTGGTTGCGACGCATGACGACCCCCATCCGCCGCAGCGGCCCGCCTTTGACCGAGCTGATGTTCTCGGCGATCGAGCTGTCGAGCATCAGGCCGAGCCGTTTGCGGTCGGCGGGGACATAGGCGATCCCGGCCGCGACGGCGCGGTTCATCGTCCGCGGCCGGCGACCGCCGCCGGGCAGCGAGACCGAGCCCCGGTCGGGTCGCAGGCGGCCGAAGATCAGGTCGAGGACCGCATGGGCGCCGGAGCCCTCGAGGCCGGCGAGGCCGACGACTTCGCCCGGCCTGGCGGTGAGATCGAAGGGCTCGAGCACCCCCTCCACGGCGACGCCGTCGAGCACCAGCGGGGCCTCGGCCCCGGCCGCCTCCTCGAAGGGGGTGGCGTCGGTGATGTGCTTCTCGCGCGCCCCCGCCTCGCCGAGCATCTCGACGACCGTCCCCTGGATCGTCATCTCCTCGCGCGGACGGCGGGCGACGACGACCTTGCCGCTGCGCAGGACCGTGATCCGGTCGGCGACGGCGAAGACGTCCTCGAGGAAGTGGGACACGTAGACGACGGCGACGCCGCGGTCGCGCAGGTTGCGGACGACGCCGAGCAGGCGCTCGGTCTCGGCCTGCTGGAGGGCCGAGGTCGGCTCGTCGAGGACGAGGATCTTGGGCTCGTTGAGCAGCGCCCGCCCGACCTCGACCAGCTGCTGCTCCCCCAGCCGCAGGTTGCCGACGGCGCGGCTGAGGTCGACGTCGAGGCCGATCGCCTCCAGCACCGGCTGTGCCAGCCGCCGCATCGCGCGGCGATCGAGGGCGACGCCGGCGGCGAGCGGCTCGCGGCCGAGGAAGAGGTTGTGGAGGACGTCGAGGTGGGGAAAGAGGGTCAACTCCTGCGAGACGATCGCGACGCCGCGGTCGGCCGCCTCGCGGGAGTTGTGGAAGGCGACCGGCTCGCCGTCGAGCTCGAGCGTCCCCTCGTCGGGGCGGGTGCCGCCGACGAGGATCTTGATCAGGGTGGACTTGCCGGCACCGTTGGCGCCGAGCAGGGCATGGACCTCGCCCTCGTGGATCTCGAAATCGACGCCATCGAGAGCCTTCACACCGCCATAGCTCTTGTGGAGGTCTTTGACCGTGTACATGGGCATCTCGATGACGTCGTTCCGGATAGGAGGAGAGGTCAGCCTTCTATTCGAAGGCCCCCTCGATCGGTGCCGCTTCGGGCATACCGTTGGCGAACATTTCTTCCACGTCGGCCGCGTAGAACTTCGACGGTTCCTTCGACCGTTCTTCGATTTCGGGGAGGTTTTCGCCGGTGTAGAACTTGTAGCCGGTGTTGACCCAGCCTTCGGGCAGTTCTCCACCGCGTGCCGCTTCGGCGAGCATCCGGGTGGCCGTGTAGCCCTGCAGCCACCAGTTGGTGCCGACGGCGGCGATGATCGAGCCGTCCTTGAGGCCGGCAACCGTCTCGGGTGGGAGCTCCATCGCGCCGACGATCAGGTCATAGCCTTTTTCCTTCTTCACCTTGTAGAGGCTGGTGCCGTCCTGGTCGCAGGTACCGATCGCGAGTTCGGCGTTCGGGTGGGCGGCGAGCTCCGTCGTCCAGGCCTTGGTGTTCGCCTGCGGTTCGACTTCCGAGGTGAACTTTTCGACCTTCGCGTTCGGGATCAGATTTTCGATGGCTTCTTCGAAGCCGTCGGTCCGCTGGGCGAGCACGCCGGCTTCCTGAGCAACACACTGGCCGAGGATCACTTCGCCGGTGAACGATTCGGGGAGTTCCGCCAGTTCGACCGTCTTTTCGAGGATTTCGCGCGCCTCCGAGGTGTCGGCGGTACCGACGAACGTCTGCACCGGCGAGGAAGAGACATCCTGCACTTCCGAGCTCGGGCGTTCGTTGAAGGTGAGCACGTTGGGACCGACCTGATCCCAGATGTTCTGCGCCGTGCGCGTCCACAGCTCGGGCGGGAACGGCGCGAACCCGAACGCGTCGGGGTTCTTGGCGAGCATGTCGGTCGCCTGCTTCTGCGCGACTTCGGGTTCGGTCGAGGGCGGGCCCTGGACTTCGACCGAGGCGGCGGAATCCTCAGCCCCGTACGCTTCGATCCCTTCCTTGATTTCCTGGCCGAAGGCGACTCCGGTCAGGATCTCCTCCATCGCGATCGAGACCTGTTCCTTTTCGCCGCCTTCTTCTTCGCCGCCGCTCACTTCTTCCGAGGTCGCGGGTTCTTCGCTCGTACTCGAGCTGGAGCTGGAGCCTCCGCAGGCAGCAAGGCCAAGGGCCAGGAGCAGCGCTGCCAGGACGAGGGCGAGCAGGCCCTTGCTGGTTCTCTTGTTACTCATGCAGTGATTCCTCTCTCCTCATTTGAGTACCGCTGTTGGGTGTGAGTCAGGTGCCCCGCAGGGCACGTGCCGCTCGGCGGCGACGGACGAGTGCATCGGACCCGACGGCCACGACGATCACCGCGCCGGTGACGAAGTTCGTCCAGTTGGAGTCGATCGAGAAGAAGATCAGGCCGCTGTTGATGACGGCGACGATCAGCGCTCCGATCAGCGCTCCGGGCACGGTGCCGGTCCCGCCGCTGACGGCGGTTCCACCGATGATCGCCGCGGCGATCACCTGCAGTTCGTAGCCGGCGCCGACGGTCGGATCGGCGCCCTGGAAGTAGGCGAGGCTGAGCACGCCGGCGAGACCGGCGAGGCCGCCGGTCAGCATCAGCGCGTAGAGCCGGATCCGCCGCGTCGGGACGCCGGAGAACTCGGCGGCCTGGTGGTTCGATCCCGTCGCCCGCACCATCGCCCCGAAGCGGGTCTTCTTGAAGACGAAGGTGAGGACGATGCCGAGGATCACCACGATCCAGGCCGAGGTCGGGATCCCGAGCGTGTTCTCGCCGAGCTTGGTGAAGAAGCTCGAGTCGAGTGGGATCCCGGTCGCCGGTTTACCGTCGGAGACGACCTGGACGAGACCGCGGTACATCGAGAGCGTTCCCAGGGTGATGATGATCACGGGGATGCGGAAGATGTTGGAGAGGAAGCCGTTGAAGGCGCCGAGGCCGACCGCGATGCAGATCGCCAGCAGCGCCGCGAGGCAGGGGTTGATGCTCGACATCCACTGGGCGGCGAGCATGATGCTGAGCGCGTAGATGCCGCCGACCGAGAGGTCGATCTCGGTCATCGCCAGCAGGTAGACCATCCCGTAGGCGGTGATCGCGACGAAGGCCGCCGAGCGAACCGTGTTGAGCAGGACGTCCTTTTCGAGGAAGGCGGAGTGGAAGGCGCCGATCAACACCACCAGCCCGATCAGCGCCAGCAGCGGCCCGATCTCCTCGATCGCGAAGACGCGGTGCACGACCCGGCGGGCGCGCTCCCGCCACCGACACGGAACCGGCCTGCGCGCGGGGTGCTGGTCGGCTGCGGAACGGCTGCCGGCTGGGCGTGCTGGTTTCGCTCATCTCTCCATCCCGTCGCGCGGGCGTCCCCGCCCGCGGATTTTCAACACGTAATGATTATAGGCTATAACCATTATGTGTCAAGTTTCGGCCGTCGAGGGCCGAGCCGCGGGCCCGGTGTCGCGGGGGTCAGGCCCGGACCCAGCCGCCGTCGACGACGAGCGTCTGGCCGGTGATGAAGGCCGCGTCGTCGGAGGTGAGGAAGGAGCAGGCGCCGACCAGGTCCGCGGGCTCCTGCGTCCGTTTGATCGCCTGGCCCTGGGCGACGAACTCGAACAGGCCCATCTCCTCGTGCGGGCCCTCGATCGTCCCCTTCGAGCGCCCCAGCGACGGCGCCAGCGCGTTGATCGTCACCCCGTCCTCGCCGATCTCGGCGGCGAGCGAGCGCAGGAACCCGATCAGGCCGCCTTTGCTGGCGACGTAGTGGGACATCCCCGGGGTCCCATCGTGGAAGGTGGTCGAGGCGATGCAGAGGACCCGGCCCCAGCCCCGCTCGCGCATCCCCGGCAGGAACTCGTGGCAGGCGTGGTACATCGAGTCGAGGTTGACCGACATCACCTTGCGCCAGTCCTCGAAGCTCATCTGGTCGAAGGGGCAGATCGGGTAGATGCCGGCGTTGTCGACGAGGATGTCGACGCCGCCGAAGCGCTCCTCGGCGGCGGCGGCGAGCGCCGCCATGTCCTCGGCCGAGGAGACGTCGCACTTGACGGCGAGCCCCTCCGAGCCGGCCGCCTCGATCAGGCCCACGGTCTCCGTCCCGTCGGCGATGTCGCCGACGACGACCTTGGCGCCGTCGCGGCGAGGCGCTGCGCGTAGGCCTGACCAATCCCGGCCGCGGCTCCGGTGACTACCGCGGTGCGTCCCTCGTGGCTCCTCATCTCGGCTGCTCCTCTCGCCGCTGGCGCGGCTATCGATAGTTGGGGCGTCGTCAGGCGAGCGCCGGCGAAGACCGAGTCGGGGACGAGCACGACCTTGCCGAACTGCTCCTGCGCGGCGAGACGCTCCTGCGCGCGCGGCCGCCTCGCTGAGCGGGACGTCGCTGTCGATCACCGGTTCGAGCTCCCCGGGGCGAGCAGCCCGATCAGCGCCGCATGTCGGCCATCCCGCCCTGCATGTGAACCGCATCTCGACCATGTTGCGGTAGACGTCGCGCAGGTCGAGGGGGACCTCCCAGCCGCCGGTGCTGCCGGAGCAGAGCAGGCGCCCGGCGCGGTCGAGGCAGGAGAGGTCTGGGCCCAGGTCTCGGCCCGATGTTGTCGAAGACAACGTCGACCCCGCGCCCGTCGGTGGCGCAGGCG
>CAWANE010000009.1:0-24615 GCA_963783345.1 uncultured Actinomycetes bacterium | reverse complement strand
ATCGAGAGGCCGGTGCGCGGCTCCTCGTTGCGGGGGAGGTGGGGGACGACGTGGCCGGGGCGGACGCCGGTGAGGGCGCGCAGCTTGCCGACCGTCGAGCGCCGCCGGTTTGCCTCCAGCAGGGTCGCCCGCAGCTGCTCGTTGAGTCCGATCGGGGCGTCGGAGGTGGTGTCGGCGCCGCAGGCGATGCCGGCGTCGATCTGCCCGAGGGCGATCTTGTTGGCGACCAGGATCGTCGTCTCCAGGCCGGTGCCGCAGGCCTGCTGGACGTCGTAGGCGGGCGTCTCGGCGGCGAGGCGGGTGCCGAGCACGCTCTCGCGGGCGAGGTCGCGGTCGTGGGAGTGCTTGAGCACGGCGCCGCCCGCGACCTCGCCGAGCCGCTCGCCCTGCAGGCCGAAGCGGTCGACCAGGCCGTCGAGCGCGGAGGTCAGCATGTCCTGGTTGGTCGCGTGCGAGTAGGCGCTGTCGGAGCGCGCGAAGGGGATGCGGTTGGCGCCGACCACGGCCACGCGTCGGGTCTCGGTTCTCATCGGGTGGTGGTTCCTTTTCGTGGGGACTGGGAAGCGTCGGGCGCCGAGCGGGCGCGCAGGCCCGGCTCGACGGTGGAGATCAGGAGCTCGGCGGCCTGCTCGGCGCCGAGCGCTTCGGTGCGCAGCCACCAGTGGGCGAGCGCCTCGGCGGCGCCCAGCACGGCGGTGGAGAGGGCTTCGACTTCGGTCCGGGCGGCGTCGCGGCGGTCCTCGCGCAGCTGCTCGACCATCGAGCCGGAGACGAGGGTGGCGATCCGGCCGCGGTACTCGGCGACCCGGTCGGCGATCTCGCCGTTGCTGGGCAGGGTCTCGTCGAAGAGCACCGCCCAGGCGGCGCGGTCGGAGTCGAGGAAGCCGAAGAAGGCGCGGACGCCGGCCCCGAGCGCGTCGCCGGGGCTGGCGCTGGCGGCGACCGCCTCGGCGACCGCCTTCGTCAGCGCATCGCCGGCCCGCTCCATGCAGGCGATGTAGAGCCGTTCCTTGTTGCCGAAGTAGGTGTAGAGCAGCGGCTTGGTCACGCCGACCGCGCCGGCGATCTCATCCATCTTCACCGCCGCGTACCCGCGCTCGGCGAAGAGGCCGTGAGCGGCCGTCAGGGTCTGCTCCATGCGGTCTTCGCGAGGAAGCCGCGAGCGTGCAAACGATGCATCCATCGGTGTAGAGGTTACCCGACTATAAATTCGAGTCAAGTCGGCCCAGCCAGCCACCCGGACGAGCGGACCGGGTAGGGGTGGAGCGTCTTGTGTTTTTTCGTGGCAGCGAAACTCGGACAGCCGGAGCCGGCCGTCGAAAAAACTAAGCGAAACCCCCTGCCCGCCCGGCTCGGGGACTACGCCAGCTCGGAGCCGTCGTAGAGCTTCTTGACGTGCACGGTGCCCGCAGGGGCGGCTTCGATGCAGAGCTTGCAGAGGACGCACTCGTCGACGTTGGCGGCGGCGATCTCGACGCCGGCGTCGGTCGCCTTGAAGATGTCGACCGGGCAGACTTCCTCGAGCTTGGCGGCGAGGGCGGCGTCGCCGGCGACGGAGGCGTCGACCTCGACGTCGATGAAGACGCCGTTCAGCTGCTCGGCCATCAGGCGCTCACCCCCAGCTTCTCCTTGACCACGCCGGGGATCTCGTCGATCCGCTCGACGACGCGGATGCCGGCGGCTTCGAGGCGGGCGATCTTCTCGGTCGCGGTGTCCTCCTTGCCCTCGACGATCGTGCCTGCGTGGCCGAAGCTCATCCCCTTCATCTCGTCGTCGTCCATGAACTTGCCGGCCATGAAGGCGACGATCGGGAGGCGGCTGTCGTTGTCGGCGACCCACTGGGAGAGCTGGGCCTCCATGCGGCCGCCCGGCTCGGTGTAGATGACGATCGCCCTGGTCTCCTCGTCGGCCTCGAAGTAGGGCATCAGCTCGGCGTAGGTGGAGCCGATGATCGCGTCTCCGCCGATCGAGACGGCGGTGGAGACGCCGAGGCCGGCCTGGGTCAGCGAGGAGGAGATCTCGGTGGTCATCCCGCCGGAGCGGCTCATCACGCCGACCGGACCGGGGGCGTAGGCCTTGGCGGCGTCTTTCGCCGGGCCGCCGATCCCGCCCATCTTGCAGACACCCGGGACGATCAGGCCGAGGCAGTTGGGGCCGATGATCCGCGCCCCGTTCATGTCCGCCAGCTCGACCATCTGGGCGACGTCGCCGCGCGGGATCCGCTCGGTGACGACGACGATCAGCTTGATCCCGTTGACGATCGCCTCGAGCACGGCGTCCTTGGTGAAGGCGGGGGGGACGGTGACGACGGAGCCGTCGATCGGGCCGCCGTGGTGCTCGACCGCCTGGGCGACGGTGTCGAAGACCGGCACCCCGTGGACCTCGCGGCCCTTGCGGCCGGGAGTGACGCCGCCGACGATCCTGGAGCCGTAGTCGAGGCACTCGCGGGTCAGGTTGACCGCCTCGCGGCCGGTGATCCCCTGGACGATGAAGGTGGTGTCCCGGTTCAGCAGGATCGACATCAGGCCGGCGCTCCCTGGATCTTGGCGACGGCGCGCCCGGCCGCCTCCCACATCGAGACCGAGCGGTCGCAGTACTCGACCCCGTACTTCTCGAGGATCTTGAAGCCCTCGTCCTCCCAGGCGCCGGGGATGCGGAAGATCGCGATCGTCTCGCCGGGGTCCTTGCCGAGCTCCAGGCAGGCCTTGATGACGCCGCGGGCGACGATGTCGACGCGGGTGTTGGAGACGATCGACATCATCACCGCGATCTTCTCGACGCCGTCCTTCTCCAGCACCTCCTTGGCCAGGCCGCAGGCCTTGGCGACCGAGGGGTTGCCGCCGATCTCGGAGTAGTTGGCAGGCTTGCCGCCCTGGCTGCGGACCGCGTCGGTCAGCGTCAGCGAGCCGCCGCCCGCGCCGATCACGAGGCCGAGGTTGCCGGAGAAGCCGTGGTCCTTGCCCTGGATCACGCCGCGGTGGTCGGCGGCGTCGATCGCGGCCACATGGCGCTCGAACTCGGAGGGCTCGTAGGTCTCGCGGGTGTCGTCCTCGGCGATCCCCAGCTCCCCGCGCAGCAGTTTCTTCTGGCGGCCGACCGCCTCGTTCTCCATCTCCATGTGGGCGTCGAGGGCGACGAAGCTGCCGTCGGTCAGCTCGGCCAGCGGGTTGATCTCGGCCAGGGTCATGTCGTTGTCGCGGAAGAGGCGGGCGAGGCGGGCGAGGATCGGCGTGGCGCGATTCAGCTGCGAGCCGGTGACGCCGGTCGCGGCGATCGCCTGCTTGGCCTCGAAGTCGGGGATCGGCAGCAGGTTGGAGAGGTGGCCGCGGCCGACGTGGTCGGGGTGGCTCTCGGCGACCTCCTCGATGTCGATGCCGCCCATGTCGCTGAACAGCATCAGCGGCCGCTTCGCGGTGCCGTCCCAGACGACGCTCGCGTAGTACTCCTGCTTGACCTCGGCTTTCGGGTCGACGAGGACTCCGCGCGGCATGTGGCCGTTGATCTCCAGCTTCAGGATTGCCTCGGCGTGCGCCGCCGCCTCGTCGGGCGTGTCGGCGAACTTGACGCCGCCGGCCTTCATCCGGCCCCCGGTCAGCACCTGGGACTTGATCACGACCGGGCCGCCGATCTCCTCGGCGGCTGCCCTCGCCTGGTCAGCCGTCGTGCAGAACCCGTACTTGGTGACCGGGATCCCCGCCAGCTCGACGATCTTCCTTGCCTCGTACTCGTAGAAGCGCATCAGCGGCGCGCAACCCTATCCGAGATACTCCGGGGGTGAAGTCCGCCCGAAAACCGGGTACATGAGGCACGCGCGAGCGTGCCTCGCCACGGTCGCCGTCATCGGCGTCGCGCTCGTCGCGGCCGGCTGCGGCACGGTGATCGACCAGGAAAAGCTCCAGGACACGGCGCAGCAAAGCCTCGAAGGCTCACTTCATGAAAAGATCAAGACCGTCGATTGCCCTTCGGGACTGTCCGTAGACCCCGGCTCGACCTTCACCTGCGACGTGTTTCTCCCCAACGGGAAGCAGATGACCGCGACGTTGGAAATCCGCAACAAGGAAGCCGACATCACCATCGTCGGACTCAAAGCGAACAAATAGAGAGAGGCGAATGAGCGACTCGACCACGGCCCCCGCGCTGACCACCCACGCCAAACTACTTGCCTGGGTGGGTGAGATCTCCGAGCTGACCCAGCCCGACTCCGTCCAATGGTGCGACGGCTCCGCGGAAGAGTACGACGCCCTCTGCCAGTCGCTGATCGACGCCGGCACCTTCGAGCGCCTCTCCGACGCCAAGCGTCCCAACTCCTACCTCGGCCTCTCCGACCCGGCCGACGTCGCCCGGGTCGAGGACCGGACCTACATCTGCTCCGAGCAGGAGGCCGACGCCGGCCCCAACAACAACTGGCGCGCCCCGGCCGAGATGCGGGAGACCCTGGACGGCCTCTTCAAGGGCTGCATGAAGGGCCGCACGATGTACGTGGTCCCGTTCTCGATGGGCCCGATCGGCTCGCACATCTCCGAAATCGGCGTGCAGCTGACCGACTCCGCCTACGTCGCGGTCTCGATGCGGATCATGACCCGGATGGGCAAGGCCGCCCTCGACGCGCTCGGCGTCGACGGCGAGTTCGTCCCCTGCGTCCACTCGGTCGGGATGCCTCTCGCCGCCGGCGCCGAGGACGTCTCCTGGCCCTGCAACGAGGACAACAAGTACATCGTCCACTACCCGGAGACGCGGGAGATCTGGTCCTTCGGCTCCGGCTACGGCGGCAACGCGCTGCTGGGCAAGAAGTGCTTCGCGCTGCGGATCGCCTCGGTGATGGCCCGTGACGAGGGCTGGATGGCCGAGCACATGCTGATCCTCAAGCTGACCTCGCCCGAGGGGGTCGTCAAGTACGTCACCGGCGCCTTCCCCTCGGCCTGCGGCAAGACCAACCTCTCGATGATGATCCCGACCCTGTCCGACTGGAAGGTCGAGACGATCGGCGACGACATCGCCTGGATGAAGTTCCACGAGGACGGCCGCCTCTACGCGGTCAACCCCGAGGCGGGCTTCTTCGGCGTTGCGCCGGGGACCGGGCACAAGACCAACCCCAACGCGATGGAGACGGTCGAGCACGACACGATCTTCACCAACTGCGCCAAGACCGACGACGGCGACGTCTGGTGGGAGGGGATGACCGGCGAGCCGCCCGCGCACGCGATCGACTGGCACGGCAACGAGTGGACGCCGGATTCCGAGACGCCCGCCGCCCACCCGAACGCCCGCTTCACCACCCCGGCGGCGCAGTGCCCCTCGATCGCCTCCGAGTGGGAGGACCCGGCGGGCGTCCCGATCGACGCCTTCCTCTTCGGCGGCCGTCGCGCCACCGTGGTGCCGCTGGTCACCGAAGCCTTCGACTGGGAGCACGCGGTCTTCATGGGGGCGACGATGTCCTCGGAGACCACCGCCGCGGCGGCCGGGGCGGTCGGCGCGCTGCGGTTCGACCCGATGGCGATGCTGCCCTTCTGCGGCTACAACATGGCCGACTACTTCGGCCACTGGCTGAAGCTCGGTCAGCGCGAGGGGGCGGTGCTGCCGCGCGTCTTCTACGTCAACTGGTTCCGCAAAGACGCCGACGGCAACTTCCTCTGGCCCGGGTTCGGCGAGAACAGCCGTGTCCTCGAGTGGGTCTTCCGCCGCTGCGAGGGCAAGGCCGAGGCGGTCGAGAGCCCGATCGGGCTGCTGCCCGCCGAGGGCGCGATCAACACCGACGGGCTCGACATCACCGAGGACGCGATGCACGAGCTGCACGATGTCGACGCCGAGCTGGTCAAGTCCCAGCTGCCTCAGATCCGCGAGCACCTGGCCCAGTTCGGCGACAAGCTGCCGGCGGGGGTCAGCGCTCAGCTCGAGGCGCTCGAAGCGCGCCTGGGCTGAGACCGGAGCGTCGCGCCCGGGCGCTCAGCGCCCGGGCGGGCGGATCGGCCCGAACGGCAGCTGCGAGAAGGCATTCGGCCGGTAGATCGAGCGGCGGATGCCCTTGGCGAAGGCCCGGGTCGCCGCCCTGGAGCTCTCGATCGGCCAGTTCATCCCCTGGTCGCGTTCGTCGAACCAGATCAGCGCCCGCAGCTTGGGGTAGCGCTTGGGGATTACGTTGAGCAGGTTGCGGATCCACTTGGCCTTCGACCCGCCCTTTTCTTCGGAGGCCGTCTCGCCGACCATCATCGGCTTGTGGCGGGCGACCTTGACGACCCGCTGGTAGGTCGACTTGAAGATCTGGTCGAAGCTCTGCCAGCCGGCGGAGTTCCAGGTCTTCCCCCAGTTGAAGCCGTCGAGGCAGGTCCAGTCGACGAACTTGTTGCCCGGGTAGAGGCGCTCCAGCGGCGCCAGCTTGCGGGTGAAGTCGACGTTCGGGCACCAGACCCAGGTCGCGTTGGTCGCCCCGACCGAGGTGAAGATGCGGTGGACGTGGCGCCAGGCGGCGACGAATTCGCCCCGCTTGTTGCCGTTCACGCCCTCGCTCCAGGGGAACCAGAACCCGTTCATCTCCGCGTCGAAGCGGAGGAAGAACGGGTGCCCCCATTCCTTGGCCTCTTCGGCGAATTCGCGGATGTAGGGATCCTGGCGGCCGTGGATGATCGCCGAGAGCTTGTATGCGGGCTCGCGCAGGTTGGCCGGCACCGATTGCGAGGCCCAGCTGAGGAGCGGGATCGTCCCGTGTTCGCGCAGGTTTTCCATCGCCACGAACGGAAACTGGAAGTTTGTGCACGGAGAGTCGGTGCAGTCGGCGAACGGCGAGGAAAAGGCGAGCAGCGAGATCCCCTTGCCCGCGTTGCCCTCGAAGCCTTCGACCGCGCCCATGTCCCAGGGTGCCGCCGTGCCCGTCAGCTGGTCGCCGATCACGGCTCCCCAGTACAGGGGCTTCGCCTTCTTGCCGCCGGCGGCGGCGCCCGCCGGGGCCAGCAGCCCGGCGCAGGCGACCGCGGCCACGACGACGATTGCGAGGATGGCTCGCGGTCGGGCGGAGGGCCTGGTGTCTGGCAGGGGATTCACGGCTGGACTCGGATTCGATCTCGAACCGGAAACCCGGTTGACGCGCGTTTGCTGCGATTCACCACCCGGCCTTACACGGAAAAAGCCACCACGGATCAATGCGGCGGCACGACCTTCGGTCCCCCGGCGGCAGAGTAGCGGTTCGACTCGAAGCCGCGCTGGTGTACGCCGCGGCTGAATGCCTTGAGCACCGAAGGGGATGTCTCGATCGGCCATTGGACGCCGCGGTCGACCTGGTCGAACCAGATCAGGCCACGGATGCGCCGGAACTTCGTACGCAGGGACTGGAACATCTTCCGGACCCAGACCGCCTTGGCGTGTCCGGCGCCGCCCGACCCCATCTCTGCCAGCAACACCGGCTTGGACGGGGCAAGCTTGCGGGTGAGCGTGCGGTAGGCGGGTTTGAAAATTTCTTCGAAACTGCGCCAGGGCTGCGAGTTGACGCCGTTCTTCGCCCAGTTGTAGCCGTCCAGACAGGTCCAGTCGACGTATTCGTCGCCGGGGTAGTAGCGGGCGAGGGGGCCGAAGCGGTGCTTCGGGTTCGCGTAGGGGCACCAGGCCCAGGTCACGTTGTCGGCGCCGACGGAGGTGAAGATGTCGTGCACGTGGCGCCAGGCGGCGACGAAGTCGCCAGGCTGGTTGCCGTTCGCGAACTCCGCCCACGGGAACCAGTTGCCGTTCATCTCCCAGTCGAAGCGGAGGAAGAAGGGATGCCCCCAATCGCGCGCGCCTTCGGCGAATTCGCGGATGTAGGAGTCGTAGGTGCCGGCGGTGATGTCGGCGAGCTGGAAATTCGGCTCGTCGGGGGTGAGTGGGACCGGGGTCGACTGCGAGCCCCAGCTGAAGAACGGGATCGCGCCGTAGTTGCGGATCGTTTCCATCTCGTAGGTGGGGAAGCGATAGAAGGTGCACGGGGAGGACCCGCAATCGGCGAACGGCGCCGCGAACTCCAACAGCGAGAGGCCCTTGCCGGTCATGCCTTCGAAGTCCGTGACCGCCGACATGTCCCAGGGCGGCTGGGAACCGGTCAGCTGCGAGCCGATCCAGGCGCCCCAGTAGATGCCGCGCTGCTTCGGGGCGATGTGCCTGCGGTGCTTGTGCTGCTTGGTGGAGTGCGCGGTCGCGGCGGTGGCCGGTGAGACGGTCGCCAGCCCCAGCCCCAGCGTCAGGGCGACCGCGCAGATGCCAAGTCTTCCTCGGCGGAGGTTCATCGTGTCCTTCCCTGCCTTTTCGTGGTCGGGGGAGTCTAGGGAGTCGGTTCCCTGGACTTGCCGGGTGTCAACTCATCGGCTGAATGGCCCCGGGGTTGAGCGATGCGAAGGAATTGCCGACGTAGGCCGGGTTCTGGATCCCCGCGGCGAAGGCCCTGGCGGCGCTGCTGGAGGTCTCGATCGGCCAGTCCATGCCGTCGTCGTACTTCTCGAACCAGAGCAGGCCGCGCAGCTGCGGGTAGTTGGTGCGGGCCGATTCCAGCGCGTCGGCGATCCAGGCCGCCTTGGAGCCGCCGTACTCGGAGGAGCCGACCTCGCTGATGATCATCGACTTGGAGGGGGCGATGCTTTCGGTGATCGTGTCGTAGGTCGAGCGGAAGAGTTCGTCGAAGCTGGTCCATCCTCGCGGCGAAGTCGGGTTGGTTCCCCAGTTGTAGCCGTCGAGGCCGGTCCAGTCGACGTATTCGTCGCCGGGGTAGAGGGAAGCCAGATCCTGGAGCTTGCCGTGGGGGTCGACGTTCGGGCACCAGACCCAGGTCGCGTTGGTGGCGCCGACCGAGGTGAAGATGTCGTGGACGTGGCGCCAGGCGGCGACGTATTCGCCGGGCTGATTGCCGTTGACCCCCTCGTCCCAGGCGAACCAGTTGCCGTTCATCTCCCAGTTGAAGCGGAGGAAGAACGGGTGCCCCCATTCGCGCGCGCCTTCGGCGAATTCGCGGATGTAGGAGTCGTAGGTGCCGGCGATCACGTCGGAGAGCTGGAAATTGGGCTCGTTGAGGCTGGCCGGCGTCGACTGCGAGGCCCAGCTGAAGAAGGGGATCGAGCCGTGCGCCCGGATGTCTTCCATCTCTCCGGTGGGGAACTTGTAGAAGGAGCAGGAGGAGGTGCAGTCGGCGAAGGGGGAGGAGAAGTTGATCACCGATGCCGGCTTGCCCGCCATCGCCTCGAACTTGGTGACCGCGCTCATGTCCCACGGCGCCTCGGTGCCGGTCAGCTGGCTGCCGATCCAGGCGCCCCAGTACATCGGGCCACCGCCGACGGAGGCGGTGGCGTCGTTGGGCTGGTTGCAGCGACGCAGGCGCCGCGATTCGTTGCGGCGCTGGCGTGCCGTCAGGTTGGGGCGGGCCTTGCGCACGCAGCGGGCCGAGCCGCCGAGCTTGCGGGCGTGTGAGACTCCGATCTGCTGGGGGCCGCCTGAGGCCTGGGCGTCGGTGGCGGCGATTCCGGTGACCGCCAGCAGCAGCGCCGCGGCGAGCGCGGTGAAGAACCTGCGGGCGGTGCGAAGGATGTCGGTGCCGGTGGTCATGCTTTGCCATCGACGGCACCGGCACTGCGTTCAGGAATGAGGCGACGACTGGACGATTGTCCGGTCGCCTTGACGAAGCGGCTCGTCAGCTCGTGGGGGTGACCTTGCCGAAGGGGAGCGAGCCGAAGGTGTTGGTCGCGTAGGAGGAGCTCTGGATCCCACTGGCGAAGGCGCTGGTGGCGCTGGTCGAGGTCTCGATCGGCCAGTCCATGCCGTCGTCGTACTTGTCGAACCAGAGGACGCCGCGGATCTTCGGGTAATCGGTCGGGATCTTGCTCAGCATGTCGCTGATCCAGCTGGCCTTGGAGCCGCCGTACTCGGTCGAGCCGACCTCGCTGACGATCAGCGGCTTGGAGGGAGCGACGGTTCCGGTGATCTGCTTGTAGGTCGAGCTGTAGAGCTGGTCGAAGCTGCGCCAGCGGTCGGGACCAGCGGGGTTGGTGCCCCAGTTGTAGCCGTCGAGGCCGGTCCAGTCGACGTATTCGTTGCCGGGGTAGAGGGAGGCCAGGTTCTGCAGCTTGGATTCGGGGTCGACGTTCGGGCACCAGACCCAGGTCGCGTTGGTGGCGCCGACCGAGGTGAAGATGTCGTGGACGTGGCGCCAGGCGGCGACGTATTCACCGCTCTTGTTGCCGTTGACTCCCTCCGACCAGAGGAACCAGCGGCCGTTCATCTCCCAGTTGAAGCGGAGGAAGAACGGGTGGCCCCATGCCTTCGCCGCTTCGGCGAACTTGCGGATGTAGGAGTCGTAGGTGCCGGCGATCACGTCGGAGAGCTGGAAGTTCGGCTCGCTCTTGTTGGACGGCACCGGGATCGACTGCGAGCCCCAGCTGTAGAACGGGATCGCGCCGTGGGAGCGGATGCTGTTGAACTCGTTGACCGGGAAGTTGTAGTAGTAGCAGGAGGAGCCTGAGCAGTTGGCGAACGGGGCCGAGAAGTTGACGATCGAGAGCTTCTTGCCCGCCTTCTGCTCGAACGAGCTGACCGCGTTCATGTCCCAGGGAGCCTCGGTCCCGGTCAGCTGGCTGCCGATCCAGGCGCCCCAGTAGATCTTGGAGGAGGGCGCGGGGCTGGGAGCCGGTTCGGGTTCCGGTTCGGGAGCCGGAACCGGTTCCGGTTCGGGAGTGGGTTCCGGAGCCGGGGCTGGTTCAGGAGCCGGTTCGGGTTCAGGTGCCGGTTCCGGGGCCGGGGTTGGTTCAGGCGCTGGTGCCGGGACCGGTTCCGGGTCGGGTGCCGGGACCGGAGCCGGGTCGCCGCCGGAAGTCGGATTGTGCACGGTTATCTGGATCGTGGCGCTGGCCCTCCTGGCGTGCCGCGCATAGGCGGTTGCGGTCAGCCGGTGCACTCCGTCGGAGAGCTGGGTGGTGTCCAGCCCGGAGCCGTAGGTGAAGGGCGCCTTCCTGTCGACCAGCTTGACCGTGCCGTCGATCGCGAAGGCGACCCGGGAGACGCTGACGCCGGCGGTGCCGACCTGCCAGGGGATCGTGCCCGAGACGGTGGCGCCGTCGGACGGCGTCTGGGAGGTGACGGTGAGCGTCAGCCGCGAGGCGGAGGCGCGGCTGACGTGGGTGACGTGGGTGCGCATGTGCACCCGGGTGAGCCGGGCGCGGCCGGAATCATTGCTGTGGCTGCGCTTGGCTTCGGCGCTGCTCGCCGTGGTGAAGAGGAGGGCCGAGGCGACGGCGAGGACCGCGAGGAGGAAGATGCGTACGCGGGTGTCGGCGAGTGCGGTCATTGCACAGGTGGGATCGACCCCCGTGCATGGGCCTCAAACTCCGCCGAGGCGGACTGGACATTTGTCCGTCGCTCAGCTCAACGACTGATACAGAGCCAGAAGCTCCGCCGCGCACTCGTCCCAGGAGCTGAGCTTCGGGCGCCGGCTCGGGGCGGGTTTGGCGAGCTCCTCGACCACCGCCCGAGCCAGCTCGCCCGGGCTCGCGTCGAGCGGCAATGCCCGCGCGAAGCCGTCTGCGGCCAGCTCCGCGAGCCCGCTGGAGTCGGCGACCAGCAGGCGACAGCCGGCGGCGGCCGCCTCGAGGGCGACCAGCGGGTGGGTCTCGAACTCGCTCATCAGGACGACCAGGGAGACGTGGCCGAGCAGCTCCGCCATCGCCGCCGGCTGGTCGGCCGGGACGGCGCCGAACTCGACCCGGTCGGCGACCCCGAGAGCGTCGGCCTGGCGTCGCAGCTCCTCCTCGTATGGTCCGCTGCCGACCACCTTCAACGCCGCGTCGGGGTCGCGCTTCAGCACCTCGGGGAAGGCGGCGATGACGCGGTGGTGGCCCTTGTAGCGCTCGAGGCGGCCGATCGTCGCGATCGTGGTGCGGCCGTTGCCGGCGGCGGGCTCGGCGGCGGGCGGCCGCGTGAAGGCGAGGTCGGTGCCGTTGGGGACGAGGACGAAGTGTTCGGGCCCCAGTCGCAGCTCGTGGCCGTACTGCTCGATCTCGAAGCGGGCGACGGCGACGAGGCGGGCGGCGCGGGCCAGCAGCGGGCGCAGGAGCCGCCGCTGGGTCACCCGGGCCCTGTTGCGCAGGCCCGAGGAGTGGCCGCCGCCGTGGAAGGTGACCACGTAGGGGACGCGGAGCGTCAGCGCCCTCAGCATCGCCAGCGGCGCCACCAGCGTGTGGTAGGACTGGACGTGGACGATGTCCCAGGGCTGGCGCGACATCTCGCGCCACAGCCGCGGCGCGAAGCACCAGTCGCGGTTGGCCGGCCAGGCGCGCACGGTGCGGATCCTCACCCCGTCGCGGACCTCCTCGGCGACCGGCGGCCCGCCCGGTTCGGTGCACAGCACCTCGACCTCGGCGCCGCCGCCGGCGATCCGCCTACTCACTTCCATCACGTGGCGCTCGACGCCGCCCTGGTGCAGGGGGCTGCGTGGGGTGACCATCAGCACCCGCAGCCGCTCGCCGTCGCCGAGGCGCTCGCGGCGGCGGGCGAGCTGCCGCGCCCGGCGCCCGGCGCCGAGGTAGCCGGCGGTGGTCGCCGCCAGCCCGAGGCCGAGCATGCCCGAGCGGGAGGCTCCGGCGGGGTCGCCGCCGAGCGCGTCGCGGATCCCGCGCAGGAACCCGAGCGGCAGGGTGCGGCGCACGTAGGAGCGCTCGGCGGAGAGTCCCGACTGCGGCCCGACCAGAGCGGAGAGGATCGCCTTGGAGCCCCCCTCTCCGCGGCAGCGTGAGACGAAGTAGCGCAGGGTCGCCCGCTCAGCCGGGACCAGGTGGTCGACGCTCGCCGCCGGCTCGAAGAGGATCGTCGCCCGCGGGTGGCGCTGGCCGATCCGGATGCAGAGGTCGGTCTCCTCGCAGCCCGCGGGGATCTTGCCGACGCGCCCGAGCTCGTGGCGGAAGCCGCCGGCCTCGAGCAGCGCCTCGCGCCGGAACGACATGTTGGCGCCGACCAGGTTGCGCACCGGTTCGGCTCGGGAGGGCATGCCGCTGTGGGTGCAGCCGACCACCCAGTCGAACTCCTTTGGGAACCAGCCCGGCCGGCCCTCCGCCCAGTCGGGGTGGACGGCGCCCCCGGCGCCCAGTACTCCGGGGTCGGCGTAGGCGGCGGCGAGCCGCTCGAGCCAATCGGGCGCGGCCTTGGCGTCGTCGTCGAGGAAGGCGACCACCTCGCCATCGCTGGCGGCGAGGCCGGTGTTGCGGGCGCCCGAGAGGCCCTGCTCCTCCGCGTTGGCGATCACGCGGACGTCTGGCCAGCGCTCGTGGCAGGTCGCTTCCAGCTCCGGGTTGTGGTCGATCACGAGGACGATCTCGCGGACCGGCAGGGTCTGCGCGTGCAGTGAGGCAATCGCCTCGGCGATCTCCGGCAGGCGCTCTTGCGTGTAGGCGCAGACCACCACCGAGATCGAGGGCGGCGGGCTCTGCCCGGCTCCGGCGGCGGTCGGCACGGGCCGATTCTGGCAGGCGGCTCAGCTCCGGGGTGCGGCTCGCGGCGGGCGCTAGGGTGCCCGCCGATGCGGATCCTGATGGTCGCCCAGTCCTTCGCGCCGGTGGTCGGAGGCGAGGAGCGGATCGTCGAGGACCTCAGCCGCGAGCTTTACCGGCGCGGCCACGAGGTGCGGGTAGCCACCCTGCGCCAGCCGCTCGGTGAGCCACCGCGGCGCGACGACGGAGTCGAGGTGGACCTGCTGGAGAGCTCGGTCCAGCGCATCCCCGGCCTCGCGGCCGACAGCGAGCGCAGCTACGCGACGCCGGTGCCCGACCCGCTCTCGCTCCGCGACCTGCGCCGCGTCGTCCGCCGCTTCGAGCCGCAGGTGGTCCACGCCCACAACTGGCTCGTCCACTCCTACCTGCCGCTCGACCTCGGCTCCGAGGCGGCGTTCGTGCTCTCCCTGCACGACTACGGCCTGGTCTGCGCGACCAAGCGGTTCTTCTATCGCGGCGGCGTCTGCAGCGGCCCGGCGGCGGGCAAGTGCCTGGCCCACTCGGTCGAGTACTACGGCGCGGTCAAGGGGGTCGTCGCAGCCGCCGGCGTGCGCGCCGCCGAGCCACTGCTGCGGCGGCGTGTCGACATGTTCCTGCCGGTCAGCACCGCGGTGCGCGACCTCAACGGGATCGACGCTCGGGTCCCGCACCGGGTGGTCCCCAACTTCATCGGCGAGCTGCCGGCGCCGCCGGCCGCCGCAGATCCGCGCCTCGCCGAGCTGCCGGCGGAGCCTTTCGTCCTCTACTTCGGCGACGTCACCGAGGACAAGGGGGTCGGCAACCTGCTCGAGGCCTACCGCGGGCTCGAGGGGGCGCCGCCGCTGGTCCTGATCGGCCGCCAGCTGCTCGACGGCGCCGCCGACCTGCCCGGGGTGGTGGCGCTGGACCCGGTGCCGCACCCGGTCGCGATCGAGGCGCTGCGCCGGGCCGCCTTCAGCGTCGCCCCCTCGCTCCTGCCGGAGTCCTTCGGGATCGTCGCCCTCGAGGCCGCCGCCGCCGGCAAGCCGGTGGTCGCCTCCGATGTCGGTGGTCTCGGCGACGTGGTCCGCGACGGCGAGACCGGCTTCCTGGTCGCGCCGGGCGACCGCGACGGCCTGCGGGCGGCGCTCGCCCGGCTCTGCGCCGAGCCGGCGCTGCGGGAGCGGATGGGGGAGGCGGCGCGGCGGCGGGCAGCCGAGTTCGGGCCCGACCGGATCGTGCCGGAGTTCGAAGCTGCATACGCTGTTGCCACGGCGTCCCGCCTCAAGGTGCGCCGGCGCCGCGACCGATAAGAGTTGGGTGTCCGCCCCGAGGGTCACGGCGCCGCGCGTCGAACCCAACCTGCGAGAACTGAGATGCAGCAACCGACCGCTATCAATCCGTCCGAGCAGGCCAACGATCAGCCACGGCCGGTGACCGTGCGGCTGGAACCGACCAGCGGCTTCAGCCGCGTCCTCGCGCCGCGCGAACTCTGGCGCTTCCGCGACCTGGCCCTGCAGCTGATCGTCCGCGACATCACCCTCCGCTACCGCCAGACCGCTCTCGGCGCGGCCTGGGCGATCCTGCAGCCGGTCGCCTACATGGGGATCTTCGCGGTCGTCTTCGGGCGCTACGCGGGGATCCCCTCCGAAGGCGTTCCCTACGCGCTCTTCGCCTTGGCGGCGCTGGTGCCGTGGATGTACTTCTCCAACGTCCTCCTGCTCGGCTCCGAAAGCCTCGTCCTGCACACCGAGCTGGTCGCGAAAATCTACTTCCCGCGGATCTTCATGCCGCTGGCCGTGGTCGGCGCCGGCCTGGTCGACTTCGGCGTCGCCCTGGCGATCACCCTGGTGATCGTCCTGATCTACGGCATCGTCCCCTCGCTGGCGATCCTGGCGCTGCCGCTGATCGTCGTGGTGACGATGGCGACGGCGCTCGGGGCCGCGGCGGGGCTGGCGGCGGTCAACGTCCGCTACCGAGACGTCCGCTACGTGGTCCCGTTCGCGGTCCAGATGTGGTTCTTCCTCACTCCGATCGTCTACCCGAGCACTCTCCTCAACGAGCCGCTGCGGACGATCACGGCGATCAACCCGATGGTCGGCGTGGTGCAGGCCTTCCGCTGGGCCGTCCTCGACATGGGAGCGCCGTCGTGGGGGGTGCTCGCGATTTCCTTCGTCTCGGCGGTCGTCATCTTCGTCGTCGGCCTCGCCTACTTCGACCGGGTGGAGCGCAGCTTCGCCGACATCATCTGAGCCGATGACCGATATCGCAATCGAGGTCAACGACCTCAGCAAGCGCTACAAGATCGGGCTCGCCTACGGCTACGGGACGCTTCGCGACGCCCTCGTCAAGGGCCTCAAGCGCAACGCCGGCAGGATGGTCGGCAAACGCGCGAAGAAAGAGACCGAATGGCTCTGGGCGCTCGACGGGCTGAGCTTCGCGATCGAGAACGGCGAAACGGTCGGCCTGATCGGTCACAACGGCGCCGGCAAGAGCACCCTGCTCAAGGTCCTCTCGCGGATCGTCGAGCCGTCCGGCGGTTGGGCGGAGGTGACCGGCCGGGTCGGCTCGCTGCTCGAGGTCGGCACCGGCTTCCACCCGGAGCTGACCGGGCGCGAGAACATCTTCCTCAACGGCGCGATCCTCGGGATGCGGCGCGCCGAGATCCGCGCCCGCTTCGACGAGATCGTCGAATTCGCCGACATGGCGCGCTTCCTCGACACGCCGGTGAAGCGCTACTCGAGCGGGATGTCGGTCCGCCTTGCCTTCGCCGTGGCCGCCCACCTGGAACCGGAGGTCCTCCTGGTCGACGAGGTGCTCGCGGTCGGCGACGCCAACTTCCAGCGCAAGTCGCTCGGCAAGATGAGCGAGGTCGCCAGGGCCGGCGCCACGGTGATCTTCGTCTCCCACAACCTGGCGACGATCCAGGCGCTCTGCCAGCGCGGCATCCTGCTGGAGAAGGGCAAGGTGCTCTCCGACGGCCCCGTGCAGGACACTGTCGACGACTACCTGCGCCAGCTCGAGCGGGCGGCGGTCGACGACCTCCTGACCCGCACCGACCGCGACGGGCGCGCCGCCGAACACTCCCTGGTGAAGAGGCTGGGCGTCTACGACCTGGCCAGCGGCGAGCCCGACGTGGTCGTCGGCGGCCGCCCCGCCAGGATCGAGATCGAATTCACCGAGGTGCTGCCGATGATGGACTGCGAGCTGACCATCCTCAACAGCCTCGGCCACCCGATCACCACGCTCGACAGCGAACTCTCCTCGGCTGCCGACCACCGCAGCGGCGAGGTCGGGACGACGATCGAGTGCGAACTGCCCTCGCTGCCGCTGGTGCCGGGGCGCTACCGCGTCGACGTCGTGCTCAAGGCCCAGCAGCACGTGCAGGACGGGCTGCAGGCGGCCGCCTTCTTCGACGTCGAGCCCGGCGTCATCGACGGCCGACCGATGCCGGCGATGGGGTCCGACGGCGACGTGATCCTGCCGCACCTCTGGCGACTGCCGAACTAGCCGCGGCGCTTCGCCTGCGCCTGCTCGCGCCTTTCGCGGCTTTCTTCCCTGCGGACCTTGCGCAGGTGTTCGCGCAGCCCGATCCCGTATTCGGTCGGCGCCCCCAGGTAGTTGAGGATCAGCGACGGGCCCTGTTCGCAGGACCATTCCGGCCCCGTGGTCCAGGCCCAGCCGAGGTAGGAGATGTCGTGGCGGTCGGCCCAGCGCATGTAGCCGTCGATGTAGTCGTGCCGGCAGTCGGTCTGGCCGAACTCGTCGGTGACCACCGGGTAGTGGTGGGAGAGGTAGACGAGGACGTCGCGGCAGTGGTGGTAGCAGACGCTGAAGTCGTAGGTGTGAGTCGAGACGACCAGCGCGTGGGCCGGGTCGGCGGGCAGGTGGGCGAGCCAGCCGCCGAGGTTGTGGGCGTATTCGGTTCCCGGCACCAGGATCGGCTGGCGGGCGCCGGTTGCGCGGATCGTCGCCACCAGGTCCGCCATGCCCACGGCCTGGTAGCGGCCGACCAGCGGGTCTTCCACTTCGCAGCCGAGTTTCCAGCATTCCCAGGTGAAGCCCGATATCGGCTCGTTGAAGAGGTCGAAGAGGACGCTGCGGTCGTTGCGGTATTCGCTGGCCAGGGTGGACCAGAATTCCGGCGCGTGGTCGGCGTCGGGCATCGGCACCAGCGATTCCGCCCGCTCGCTGCCGGGCGCCGCCCACTGCAGGTCGAGGATCACGTAGAGGCCGTGGCGCTCCAGCCGCGTCACGTAGGCGCGGATCGCTTCGCGGTAGGGGGCGCCGCCGAAGCCCGCCGGCACGCCGTTGATGCCGAGCCAGCAGGACTCGTTGAGGGGAATGCGGACCGCGTTGGCGCCCCAGCCGACGATCGGCTTGATCGATTCGCCGGTGTCGGGCCCGAGGAAGAAGCCGGTTCCCTGCAGGCAGGCGGACTCCGAGCCGGCCCGGTTGACCCCCAGCAGCCGCACGGCTTCGCCCCGGCCGTCCACCAGTTGGTTGCCGCGGACGCCGATCCAGGGCTTCGGGGTCGCGGCGCCCGCTGCGGCCGGAGCCGCCCACAGCACCAGGGCAGAGAGCAGGAAGCAGAGGAGGCGACGTCGTCGCGCGTCAGGCATCGACGAATCGTTGCGCAGTCTCGATCCCGTCGACGATCGCGTCCTCCATCGCCGAGTACTCCCAGTTCGCGTAGCGGCCGGCGACGGCGATGTCGCGGCGCTCCAGCTCGCGGTGCAGGCTGGCCCGGATCGCGCTGGTGCCGTGGTCGTGGATCACGTAGGCGCACTCGATCCGCACCGGGAAGGCGGTGTCGACCGCCTCGGGCCCGTCGATCGCGCCGAGTCGCTCGAGGTCGGCGATCGCCGCCGCGACGACCTCCTCCTCGGGTTGCTCGGGTGGGTGGGCGATCTCGACGTAGACGCTCTCGCGGCCGGGCGGGGCCATCGTGTCGGCGAAGCGGCTGTAGAAGCCGACCCGGTAGGCGGCGAACTTCGGCTCGGGCAGGTAGATCCACTGGTACTGGCTGAACTCCGGGTTGGCCTCCTCGAGGCCGAGGTTGACGCAGGTGACGCAATTGGCCCGCAGTCGCGCCGCCTCCTGCAGGGCGGGGTCGGGCGGCGTCACCATCGCCGCCAGACTGGGCAGCGGGACGGTCGCGATCACGGCCTGGCGGTAGCCGAAGGAGCGGCCGTCCTCGGTGCGGACCTCGCGGGCGTCGCTGTCGATCTCCGTCACCCGGGCGCCGGTCACGAGGTTGTCGACCAGGCCGGCCAGCCCCGAGCTGAGCGTGGCGATCCCACCCGCGGACGGGTAGAGAAACGAGCGGTTGTAGCCGGTGTCCTGCTTCTGGCCGCTTTCGCCGCCCTGGCGGATGTCGTCGAGACTGGGCTGCGGCACGAAGCGCCCCAACCACTCGCAGGTCAGTTCGTCGACCGAGACGGTGGAGAGCTTCTCGTTGTAGGGCACCATGAAGTGGCGGCCGATCCCGGTGCCGAGCGTGGCGTCGATCCACTCGCCGAAGGACCCGAACTCGGTCTGCGTCGGCGGGGCGGTGGGCAGCTCGGCCAGGCACTCGCGCCGTACCTCCTCGGGGGCGAAGGCGAGGTGGAGCTGGAAGGGGTAGGGGATGATCGTCTCGCCGAGGTGGATCACCGAGTTGCGGGCGACCCGGTTCCAGTCCTCGGGCGAGGTCGCCTCCTCGACCAGGCTGAGCGCCTCGGGGTGGGAGAGGTGGAGCAGGTGGCCCGAGCAGTCGAAGGTGTAGCCGTCGCGCTCGAAGCTGCGGGTGAGGCCGCCGGGGACGTCGTCGGCCTCGAGCAGCACGGCGGACTTGCCGCCGCGCTCGGCGGTGATCGCGGCGCTGAGGCCGGCCGGCCCGGCCCCGACGATGACTATGTCGAAATCTGCTTCGGCCATGGAGGAGGGTTCAGAAACCACCGAACCAGATCTTCCGCAGGAAGTTGCGGATGCTATCCGAGCCCTGGATCTCCAGGCGGGGGATCCGCAGCGGGTCGTCGCCGGGCCGGGCGATCCGCGTCTGGGTCGTGCAGGCGGCGCTGAAGCCGGCCCTCTCGACCACCTCGACGGCGGCGTCGTCGAACTCGCCGTAGGGGTAGGCGAAGGTGGCCACGGGTGCTCCGAGCGCGGCTTCGAGCTCGCTGCGCGACTGCCCCACCTCGGCGCTCGCCACCTCCTCGGCGAGGCCGGCCAGCGAGCGGTGGGTGCGGGTGTGGGCACCGACCTCGAACCCCTCGCCGCGCAGCTCGCGCAGCTGCTCGGGGGAGAGCAGCGGGCGGCCCTTGGCGGCGCCGTCGGCGTCCCAGTCGTTGGCGTCGGCGAGGCGCCCGCTGACCGGGTACAGGGTCGCCGAGAAGCCGCGCCGCCTGAGGATCGGCCGGGCGACCTCGTAGCTGTCCCGGTAGCCGTCGTCGATCGTGATCACCACGGTGCGCCTGGGCAGCGGCTCGCCGCCCCGCAGCGCCTCGCCGAGCCGCTGGAGCGAGGTCGTCCGGTAGCGCAGCGCCTTGAGGATGGCCATCTGCCGCTCGAAGGAGCGCGAGGGGGCGACGAAGCGGTCGTGCTCCTCGCCGGCCGCGAAGGCGTGGTACATCAGCACCGGGACGCCGCCGACGGTCCGCTGCCAGGCGGCGCGGCCCATGCTGCGGCGGGCGGCCAGCCAGAAGGCGTAGCGGGCGATGAAGTCGTACCAGAGCTGGCGCCCGCGGGGCGGGATCCAGCGCCCCAGCGCGGCCAGCGGCGCCGGCGACACCCTGGCGGCGAGGAGGAGGTGGCGCAGGAACGCCTCGCGCGGCTCCGCGTGGCCGAACCAGCCGAACAGCATCGCCCGCGTCTCCGGGTGGCGGTCGGCGAACTCGGCGGCGAAGGAACCGAAGCCGGCGATGTCGGAGAGCAGCCGGGCGCGGTCCTTCTCGTCGTCGTGGACGGCCTCGGCGCGGGGCAGGTAGGTGGGAATGCAGCCCTTCTGGTCGAGCCGGTAGGCGAGCTCCATGTCGGCGACCGCCGGCCGGTCGGTCGAGAAGCCGCCGACCTCGGCCAGCATCTCGCGCGGGGCGGAGAAGTTGGCGCCGAAGCAGTCGCGCCAGTCGGCGTCGCGCTCGGACAGTTCGTCGTAGCGGCGGTTCCAGGCGGTGGTGAAGCCGGCCACGAACCAGTCCCTCGACTTCGGCGGGTCTTGGACCAGTCGCCCGATCGCCATCCGCGGCCCGCCGTCGCGGTGCGCAGCGACGTGCTCGGCGACCAGCTGCGGCGAGGCGATCACGTCGTCGTCGATCTGCAGGCAGACCCTGCCCCGGGCCGCTTCCGCGCCGGCGTTGGCGGCGCGCGCCCAGCCGCCGTTCTCGAGCCGCAGCGCCCGTAGCTGCAGCGGCGTCTCCATCGCCTCGACCATGTCGGCGGTGCCGTCGGCGGAGCCGTCGTCGGCGATCACGACCTCGAAGGTGGCGGGGTCCTGCGTCTGGCGGGCGAGCGCGTCGAGGCAGACCTGCAGCCGCTCGCGGCGGTTGTAGGTCGGGATGACGACGCTCAGCTCGGGCGGGTCCTGGCTCACTCCCTCTCCTTTCGGCTGTCGGGCGCATCACCCGAGTCGTGCAGGGTCGCTGTCGCGGGCCGCGGTCTGCCGCCGGCCACCTTGCCCGCTTCCGCGTAGAGCACGAGCAGGCGCTCGGCCCATGCGTCGGGGCTGTAGTGGCGCTCGGCGAAGGCGCGGGCGCGCCGCCCCAACTCCTCGCTGCGCGCGGGGTCGGCGAGCAGCTCGGCGCAGGCGGCGGCCATCGCGGTCGCGTCGTGGGCGACCACCAGGGGCGGGTCGGGCTCGAAGCCGAGGAAGCCCGCGGCGCCGCGCTCGGTCGTCACCACCGCCTTCCCTCGGGCCAGCGCCTCGAGCACCTTCATCCGCATGCCGCCGCCGGTCCGCACCGGCGCCACCACGACCGCGGCGGCGGCCAGGTGGGGCTCGACGCTGGGTGCGTCGGCGACGACCTCGATCGCCGCTCCGGCCAGCGCCCGCACCTCCGGCGGCGGCGCCGTGCCGACGATCCGCAGCCGTGCCCGCGGGTTGCGGATCAGCACCTCGGGCATGATCGTCCGCCCCAGCCAGATCGCCGCGTCGCGATTGGGTGGGTGGGCGAAGTTGCCGACGAAGAGCATCGTCTCCGGCTCGCGCACGGCCGGGTCGGGGGCTGGCGGCAGGACGATCCCGAAGGGGTTGACGCGGACCCGGGAGCTGAGCGCCGGCTCGGCATCGGCGATCGCTCGCCCGTCCCCTTCGCTGAACACCTGGATCAGGTCGAAGCGGCCCCAGGCGGAGCGCGCGAAGCGATCCCAGCGGCTCCAGTCGAGCCCGCGCAGGAGGCGCATCGGCCACTGCGAGGGCGGTAGCGAGCGCCACCGGTCGAGCGGCGCCCGGAACGCCTCGTGCTCGGTGAACACAGTCGGAACGCCGGTCGGGAGCCGGTAGACGGACATCGCGCTGTCCTCGATCGCGACGACGTCGAAGCGGTGGGAGGCGGCGAGCCGGTCGAGCACCGCCTGCACCCCCGGCGGCGCGAACCAGACGGTGCGCCAGGGCCAGCGGCCGCGGCTCCAGCGCCCGGCGAGGCGGAGGCGGTTGCGCCAGCGGCCCCGTGCCGAGGCGGGCCGGCGGCGGTCGACCAGGTGGGCGTCGATCTCCGAGCGCAGCAGCGCCTCCGCCGCGGCGGCTTCGCCGGGCTCCTCGCCGACCGTGCTCACCACGGTCAGCTCGCAGCGCCCGTGCAGCCCGGTCAGCTCGGCGTGCAGCAGCTTCGGGATCGCGCCCCGGCCCTCGGCTTGGGGAAGGATCGGTACCAGCAGCAGGACCCTCACACGCCCATCTCCTTGGGCTCGGAGCGCTGCAGCCGGCCGAGCAGCCGGTTGAGGCCGCTGCGCCGCTGCGGGAAGAGGAACGCCTCCGCCAGCTGCCGGGCCAGCGGTCGCGGCGCGACCGCCATCGCCGCGAACCAGGAGACGAACATCGCCTTCATCGGTGCCGAGACGTTGTCTCGCCGCCGCGCCGCCCGCACCGAGTCGAGCACCAGGCCGGTGCGTCGGTCGCCCCGGTTCGGATGCTGGCCGGGCTCGAGGCGGAGCGAGATCATCCGGTTGGCCAGGTCTGCCAGCGAGAGGATCCGCGCCGGGCGCTCGAGGCCGAGCCGGTCGGCCAATGCCAGCAGTCGCGGCGAGGTCGCTTCGGCGAAGCCGATCGTTTCGCGGATGTGGCCGAGGTCCAGCGCGGTCGCCTGCGGCTCGTAGTTGTTGGCCCCGTGCATGCGGTAGGAGACCTCGGCGCCCGGCAGCGACTCGACCGGGCCGAGCAGGGCGGCCAAGTGCACCAGATACCAGTCGGCGCAGGTGCGGAACGGCTGCTCGGGGATCGGCAGGATCCGGCGCAGGGCGCTGGCCCGGAAGGCGTTGGCGCTGGTCGACATCCAGACCAGGTCATAGGGGAAGGCGAGCTCTGCCGACCGCATGTCACCGCTCGGCATCGGCAGATGGGCCGCCGGCTTGGCCTCGCCGGTGGGCCGGCCGTCGGCGTCGACGATCTCGGCGCGGAACTGCACCTTGACCAGATCCGGCCGGGCAGCGAAGGCGGCGGCCGCGGCCGCCGCGGCGCCGGGGTGCAGGACGTCGTCGGCGTCGAGGAACATGACGACGTCGCCTTCGCTGTGCTCCATTGCCGCGTTCATCGCCGACGCTTGGCCGCCGTTGGGCTTGAAGACCAGGTCGACTCGGTTCTCGAAGGCGGCGAGCACCTCGCGCGAGTCGTCGCTGGAGCCGTCGTCGACGACGATCACCCTGACCCGGCCGTGGGTCTGGCGACAGGCGCTCTCGATCGCCTCCGGCACGTAGCGGGCGTAGTTGTAGTTGTTGATCAGGATGTCGACCGCCGGCTCGGCCGCCGCCGCGCCGCTCATGCGCCCGGGCCCCCCGCCGGCACCCAACCCGAGACGCGGCGGTAGGGGACGTTCGGCTCACCTTCGCGGTACAGGGTGACGGCGACCCTTTCGGGCTTCGATGCGTTCTGCCGGTCGCTCGGCACGACCACGACGTGCCTCTGTCCGGGCTCGAGGGCGAAGCGGCGGGTCACCAGCCGCCGTCCGTTGCCGAACTTCGCGATCACGCCGTACCCGACGAGGTCGTGTTCCTCGTTGCCGACGCCGACCCGCACACCCGTCGTGCCGCCGTGGTCGAAGGGCCGCAGCCAGAGCTCGCTGTAGCCGACCGCGTGCTTCGCGGCGACCGGCGTGAAGGCCAGCACCAGCGCCGCGGCCGTGGCCGCGAGGCCGCCGAGGACGAAGCCGATGGCGCCGAGCGACGGCCGCCGGCGGGGCGGCCTGCGGATCTCCGGCTGGGTCGCCGGGCGGCGGCGCAGCGCCGCCGCCCGGCAGGAGCCGAGCACGACCAGCGCCAGCAGCAGCGCCCAGGGGCCGGCTCGCAGCCCGCCCAGGTAGTTGAGGAGGAGGCCGCCGAGGGCGAGGACGGCGAGGCTAAGGCCGATGCCGATCAGCAGCATCTGCGGGCGCTCCACCTTTCGCCCCGCCAGCGCCGCCGCGGCGATCCCGTAGCCCGGCAGCAGCATCGTCAACGGCAGCGCGAACGCCAGGCGCACCGCGTCGACCGGCACCAGCAGCGCCCCAAGGGCGCAGACGCAGGCGGCGATCGCCGCCGCCTCGAGGTCGCGGTGAGCCCTCATCCGCGCCCTTGCAGGTCGAACACGGTGATCGCCCCGTTGCTGTAGATGCGCGCCGCGCCGGGCACCGCTTCGAACTTGTTCACCACGCCGATCGGCAGCAGCTGTTCGCCGACGGGCGAGTCGTCGCGCGAGAAGTAGTAGCCGCGGATCCCGTCGGCGCTGACCTTGCGGCGGTCGACCACGACGTAGCGGAGGTCGTTGCGGCGCAGGAGGGGGAGTTGCCAGTCGGCCAGGTAGGGGTCGGTGACGATGTCTTCGACGTCGGGCGAGGGCCCGGCGGCGACCTGCTTGCCTCCCGGCGTCATCAGCATGTTGGCGTCGGCGGTGGGGGCCGCGAAGCGCCCGCCGGGCACCTCGCCCGCGGCCCATTCGGCCATCGCCAGCGGTGGGGAGACGATGTTGCCGCCGTTCGCGGCGACCCGCAGCGGTTGCGCCAACTGCATG
>CAWANE010000008.1:0-66433 GCA_963783345.1 uncultured Actinomycetes bacterium | reverse complement strand
CTGCCAACGTCACGTGAGACGCCCATGATCAGGGAATTACTGAACCCCGAGGGCGTGAACGGAGCACCTGATGTCGTTGATGGAGAAGAACGAAGCCGCCGGCCGCGAAGCGCAGCGAGCCGAAGGCGAGCGCAGTGAAGCGGCCGGCGGGCGCGACGCGCCCGAGGCGGTCCCCGACCCCGAGCTGACCGAGCGCCCCAAGCGGCGCGCCTTCAGCGCCGAGTTCAAACTGCGGATCCTCAAGCAGGCCGACGCCTGCGAGAAGCCGGGCGAGCTGGGCGCCCTGTTGCGGCGCGAGGGCCTTTACTCCTCGCACCTCTCGACCTGGCGCCGCCAGCGCGAGCAGGGGGCGCTCGGCGCCCTGGGGCGCAAGCGCGGCCGCAAGGCGGCCGACCCGATCGAGGCCGAGAACGCCGAGCTGCGCCGCCGTGCCGAGCGCGCCGAGGCCGAGCTGGCCAAGGCGCGCAAGGTGATCGAGGTGCAGGGAAACGTCTCAGCGCTCTTGGAGGACCTGCTCGGGACCGAGGGCGCAGAAGAGAGCACCGAGCGATGATCGAGGCCACGGTCGAGGAGCTGGCGCCGATCGTCGGGACCAGGCCCGCCTGCCGGGCGCTGGGGGCCTCGCCGGCGACGATCTACCGTCGCCGGCGCCCGCCGGAGCCCAAGCCGAGGCGGCCGCGGCCGAGACCCGCTCGGGCGCTGAGCGAGGCCGAGCAGGAGGCCGTCCTGGCCGAGCTGCACGGCGAGCGCTTCCTCGACGCCTCGCCCGCCGCGGCCTGGGCGACATTGCTCGACGAGGGCCGCTACCTGTGCTCGGAGCGGACCATGTACCGGCTGCTGGCGGCGAGCGGGGAGACGGGCGAGCGCCGCGACCAGCTCACCCACCCCGCCTACGCGAAACCCGAGCTGCTGGCCACCCGGCCGAACGAGGTTTGGAGTTGGGATATCTCGAAGCTGAAGGGCCCGGCGAAGTGGACCAGCTACCACCTCTACGCGATCCTCGACGTCTTCAGCCGCTACGTCGTCGGCTGGACCGTGCAGCTGCGGGAGTCGGCCGCGGTGGCCGAAGCGCTGATCGCGCAGTCCTGCGAGCAGCAGGCGATCCGCCGCGGCCGGCTCACCGTGCACGCCGACCGCGGCACCTCAATGCGCTCCAAGCCGGTCGCCTTCCTGCTCGCCGACCTCGGCGTGACGAAGACGCACAGCCGCCCCTACACCTCGACCGACAACCCCTACTCAGAGGCCCAGTTCCGCACCCTGAAGTATCGGCCCGGCTTCCCGGCGCGATTCGACTCGCTCGAGCAGGCGAGGGAGTTCTGCCGCGCCTTCTTCCGCTGGTACAACCACGAGCATCGCCACTCCGGCATCGGGTTGATGACACCGGCGACCGTCCACCACGGCCGCGCCAAGCAGGCCCACGCTGCCCGCCAGGCGGTTCTCACCGCTGCCTACGCGGCCAACCCCGAGCGCTTCGTGCGAAAGGCGCCGCAGCCGCCCACGCTGCCGTCGGCAGCGTGGATCAACCGGCCCGACACCGAGGAGGTTGCTCACTAAATTCGGACGACGGGTGTCTCATTTTCGTTGACAGGTACCGCACGACGCCGATCACCCAGTTCAGCTCGCGCGGGTACTTGTAGGCCCCGAAGAAGAAGGTCCTCCCCATGTGGAGGAAGATCAGGATCACCATCACGCTGGCGCCCCACTTGTGCATGCCGTGGACCAGGGCGCCGAGCGGGACGTCGTTGTTGATGTGGGAGATCGAGGCGTAGGCCTGGGTCACCGAGGGCGTGTAGAACATCGCCAGGAAGACGCCGGTGACGGCCTGGACGATGAAGGCGAAGAGCGTCGCGGAGCCGAGCGTGGAGAACCAGTTGGTCCCCTTCGGCACCTTGCGGTAGAGCATGCCGGTGAGGAAGCCGCTGGCCCCCATCCGCTGGTCGACCCAAGCCGCGACGTCGATAGCCCGCTTGGTTCTGCCGTCCGTCATCAGGCGGGCAAAGTGAACCGGTGTCCGCACTCGGGACAGGTCACGGTCTCGGTATCGACATCGATCCGCTGCTCGACCTCCCTGCGCTTGCGCTCGCCCCGGCGCGCAGCGCGCAGCTCGACCCGCAAGTCGGCGACGGACATCCGCTCGGCCACCGCCACGTCGAGCCATTGCTCCTGCTCGGCATCCGTCAGGGCGCAGACCTCGGCATGGTGGCTCCAGCTGAGATCATCCCGACGTCGGGATGGTTCGATGCGGCCGGCCACGTAGGCGAAGTTGCGCAGGCTCTGCACGTCGTAGCCGGTGATTCGCATTGCCTCGCGGTACTTCTCACCCCAGCGGTAGTTGCCGTACCTGATCCAGTCGCCCAGCAACCACGGGCTGCAGCGCGCCATGCCGCCGAAGCGGTGGCCGATCCGCACCCAGGAGAGGACGTCGAGATCCTCGCCGGGCTGCCACGCGACCGGAACCCCCTTTGCCTGCGAGGTGCCATCGACCTTCGCCCTCGGCGGCGCTCGGTTGCTTCAGGCAGCTTGAAGTCTTCGGGCTCATCTACCAGGCCGGGCCTACCTTGACCCAGTATTCGCCTCCCCCACGGCCCCCAAAGCGCCTGACGCTCCTCGTCAGCGGGGGTCTACAGGGCGACGCGACGAGTTCGAGCCGTTCGCTTGGAAGCGGCGCGGTACCGCTTTCGCGTGTGCGAGCGGCACTCGGAGACGCTGCGCCCCGCCTTCCTCCACCCTTCGCCAACCTCGACGAGGGTTCGGCCGGAGGGCGCTCCCGGTGGCCTGGGGCCCACTGGCGCCGCCGATGGCAGCGTTTATGGGCGAGACGCCCTCCGACCTACTTCCCCGCCCCTCACCGCGAGCTGACCCCTTTGAGGTCGTATTCGCGGGGAGCTTTCTTCGCGAGCCGGGCCTGCTTGGCTTTCGCCAACCGCTCCAGGCAGTTCCCGACCGCGCCCGATGACCGCCCGATCCCTTTCGCGATCGTTCCCGGCGACATCGGCAGGTCTTTCTCGTGCTTGTGCATGAAGCTGAGGACGAGACCGTCGAGCTGCCCCGGCCGCAGGCGCTCCAGGTGAGCGCCGCGCCCGCCGTTCGCCCGAGCCCTGCGCGGCGCTTTGGCGCTGGCGGCCGGCGAAGGCTTGGCGGCGGCCTTCCTTTTCTTCTCGGCGACGGTCTTCCCGCCGGCCTTCGCTGCTTTCGTGCCCATCGCTGTTCCTCTCCTTCGCTAGTCGAGGGCGGCGAGCAGGTCCTCGCAGGCCCGCTCCGCGAGCTCGAACCTCGCCGCCCGCTCCTCGTCGGTTTCGCCTGGTCGTTGCCGGACGCCGTTGCTCTTGGCCTCGGCGGCGTCTGTCCGCAAGCGCCGCAGCGTCAGTTCGAGCGGGCGGCGGCGCATCGTCAGCAGGATCACGCCGCGCTCGGTCTGGTCCCAGCCGAGATCACCCATCAGCCGTAGGTCTTCGCCGAACTCGGCCGCGAGCTGCTCGTGCGGGGTGCCGGCGAGGACCGCCGCCGCCAAGCGTCGGTCTCCGATTACGAAGAGCCGGTGAGCCATCAGCTCGCGCAGGGCATCGCGCTGCTCCGCGTCGGCGGTGATCATCGCCGCCATCAGGCGAGCCCTCCTCCGCTACCTTCCCCGCCTCCCTGAGCCTGCTCGCCGAGGGAGCCGAGCAGCTCGGCACAGACCGCCTCCGTGCGCTCGTAGTTGGCCTGGACCTGTGCGGCCTGCCTCATCGCGCGCCGCTCTTCGTCGCCGCGAAGACCCGCCCGGGCTTCCTCGCGAAGCCGCTGCAACACCAGCCACAGCTCCCTGGGCGACATCGTCAGGTCGAAGGCATCCCGGTCCTCGGAGGGCGACCAGGAGAGATCCTCCAGCAGCCTCAGGTCCTCGATGTAGCGGCGGGCGAGGGCGGCGGCCTCGGCGAACTCGCCGGCCTCGTAGAGGAGGTTGACGTCGCCGATCCCGCTCAGGTTCTGGGTCACCTGGCGGTGCAGCGCCGCCCGCTGCGGGCCGGTGATCGTCAAGGTCGTGCTCGGCAAAGCGCCCTCCGTTCGGTAGGGCACCGAAGCCGGCCTCGATGCCGCCCGGGTGAGGGCAACGCGAGTACCGTTTCCGTTGCATCGAAGTCTCGGCTTCGGTGCCGGCCCCGGGGCGTTCCAGCGCCGCCGGGGCATTGGTTATGTCGGGGCGAACCTAGCTCCGGCGGCCGGCGAATGCGAGCAGGAATCGGCCGAAATCGGCTTCAATCGGCCCGTGTCGGGGTCATTTTGGGAACTCGTGCCCAAAACGGAGGTGAAATCAGGGTGTGGTTCAAGCCGTTTCGGCGACTCGGAAACCCCCGATTTACAGGGAAAGCGGCTGAAGGGATTCGAACCCTCGACCTTCTGCATGGCAAGCAGACGCTCTAGCCAGCTGAGCTACAGCCGCACCGGGCGGGAGTTTACCCGGTCTCGCCGGCTTCACGGTTTCGGCCGATGGCGGCGGTAGGTTGCCCGCTATGGAAGACATCCGCGACACCCGCCCTTGGTTCTGGATCCTGATCGCCGCGCTTGCGGCCGTCGCCATCGTCGCGCTGGTGATCGCGATCTCGGCGAACAACCAGAGCATCGACCAGAAGAAGGTCGTCAACGAAGCGACCGCGCAGATCAAGGACGAAGTCGCCGGGCTCGACGGCGCGATCAAAGCGGCCGAACAGTTCCAGGAAGAAAGCGACGAACTGGCCAAGCGGGACCAGCAGCAGATCAAGCGTCAGGTCAACTCCGCCGTCGCCGGCGGCGAAAAGGAACTGACGAAGCTGAAGAAGCGGGTCTCGTCGTTGGAAACCGAAATGACGGCGGTCCAGGCCGACAACGAAAAGCTGAAGAAGAGCGACTCCAGCCTGACCGAAGGCCAGAAAGAACTCGAAGCCGAAGTGGCGGAACTGGAAAAGCGGGTCAACCGGCTCGAAAAGTAGTCCTCGGCAAGCGGGGCGGATCCGCGCTAGCCTCATCACTCGAAGACTCTTTTCCGACCATGCTCTTCCGGCAGATAATCCACGAGGATCTCGGCTGCGCCTCCTACCTGGTCGCCGACCGCGAATCGGGAGTGGCCGTGGTGGTCGACCCGCAGTGGGACATCGATCCCTACCTGCGCCTGGCGCGGCTGCACGGGGTGCGGATCGGGCACGTGCTGGAGACCCACACCCACGCCGACCACGTCTCCGGGCACGGGCGGCTGGTTCGGACGACCGGCTCCACGATCCACGTCAACAGGCTTGCCGAAGCCGAGTACCCGCACGAGCCGTTCGACGACGGCTGGGTGCTGGAGCTGGGCGACCTGCGGGTCGAGGCGGTCCACACGCCCGGCCACAGGCCCGAGCACACCTGCTTCCTGCTCAGCGACGCCGGCCGCGGCGGGTCGCCCTGGGCGCTGCTCGGCGGCGACTCGCTGTTCATCGGCGACGTCGCCCGGCCTGACCTCGCGGTCGAGCCGCGCGAAGGCGCCGCCGACATGTTCCGCTCCCTGCAGGATCGGATCCTCTCGCTCGACGACGAGGTCGAGATCTGGCCCGGGCACCTCGGCGGCTCGCTCTGCGGCGGCTCCGCGATCGACCTCAAGACCTCCTCCACGATCGGCTTCGAGCGCCGCCACAACCCGACCCTCTCGATCGTCGAGGCGGCGGAGTTCGTCGAGGACGCGATCGCCTCGCTGGGCGACAAGCCGCCGAACGTGCAGAAGATCGTCTCCCTCAACCGCGGCCCGCTGGTCGAGGGGTTCGGCACGCCGCAGGCGCTGACCCCCTACGAGGTCGAGGCGGCGGTGACCGCCGGCGCCTGCGTCATCGACGGCCGCACCAACGAGCAGTTCGACGAGGCCCACATCGCCGGCGCGCTGAGCACCTCCGCCTACGACACCGGATTCGCGACCAAGGTCTCGCGGGTGGCGCCCGAGGGGGCCGAGATCATCGTCGTCGCCGCCTCCGACGGCGACGAGCGCCACGCCGCCGAGCTGCTGGCCTCCGTCGGGATGCCGGTGCGCGGCTTCCTCGAGGGCGGGATGACCGCCTGGCGCACGGAGGAGCGCCCGGTATGCCGGATCGAGCTGATCGACCCCGAGGAGCTGGCGACGCGGGCGGGCAGCCCGGAGCCACCGCTCATCCTCGACGTCCGGAACTCCTCCGAGTACGCCGCCGAGCACATCCCCGACTCGCTCCACGTCCCCTACGGCGACATCGCCGCGCGCGTCGACGAGCTGCCCCGCGACCGCCAGATCGCGGCGATCTGCCGCGGTGGCAAGCGCAGCGGCCTCGCCGCCTCGATCCTGCAGCGCGAGGGCTTCGAGGACGTCGTCCACGTCGGTCAGGGCGTCGGGGTCTGGCGCGACGGCGGCCACCCGGTCGAGGGCGACGCCGTCGCCAGCTCGGTCGCCTGACCCCGCTCCGACCGCTACCGCCTCAGAGGCTGGCCACGGCCCGCTCGACCGGGACCTCGCCGGAGACGAGGTCGAAGGCCCTGCCGACCGAGTTGGGCGCCTCGAGCACGGCAGCCAGCACCGCGGCCACGTCGGCCCGCGGAATCTCGCCCCGCTCGAGCGAGGCGCCGACCCGCACCAGCCCGGTCGCCGGCTCGTCGCTGAGCCGGCCCGGGCGCACGATCGTGTAGTCGAGCCCGCTCGCCTGCAGGGCGCGGTCGGCCTCGGCCTTCGCCCGCAGGTACTCGCCGAAGACGTCGCCGCCCGCGGCCGGAGGGCTCACCGCCCCCATCGCGCTGACCATCACGTAGCGGCGAATCCCCTCCTCCCCGGCCGCCTCGATCAGCTTGACGGCGCCGCCGAGGTCCATCGTCCGCTTGCGCTCGGCGCCGCTCCCCGGCCCGGCGCCGGCGGCGAAGACAACCGCGTCCACCCCGCGCACGGCGACACCGAGGTCGTGCTCGCCCTCGAGGTCGCAGACGACCGGCTCGACCCCCACCGCCTGCAGGTCCGCCGCCTGGGCGGGGTCGCGGATCAGGCCGAGCACGGTGTGTTCGGCTTCGGCCAGCAGCGCGCCGAGCAACAGCGCGACCTTGCCGTGCCCGCCCGCGATCGCCACCTCCAGCTCCATCGTCCCTCCTACTCCAGCTCCGACGTCAGGTCCTCGAGATCCAGCGGCGCCACGAACATCTCCACCTTCTGCCCCGGCTCGGGCGCCGGCCACTCCTCGCGCGGCCGGTCGCGGTAGAGCTCGATGCCGTTACCGTCGGGGTCGGCGAGGTAGAGGGCCTCGCTGACGCCGTGGTCGGCGGCGCCTTGGAGCGGCACCCCGGCCTCTACCAGCCGCCGCATGGCATCGGCCAGAGCGCGCCTGGTCGGGTAGCGGATGGCGACGTGGTAGAGCCCCGTAGTCCCCGGCCGGGGTGGTGGGCCGCCGCGCGACTCCCAGGAGTTGAGGCCGATGTGGTGGTGATAGCCGCCGGCGGAGACGAAGGCGGCGTCGGCACCGTAGCGCTGCATCAGCTCGAAGCCGAGCACGCCGCAGTAGAACTCCAGGGCGCGGTCGACGTCGGCGACCTTGAGGTGGACGTGGCCGATGTCGACGCCGGGATCGATCGGCGCGGCCACCGCTCAGCCGTCCAGGACCTGGTTGACGAGGCGGTCGGCCTCGGCATTGGCCTCGCGGCGCACATGGCGGATCGACCAGGAGGCGAGCGGCTCCAGCGCCCGCTTCACCTCGGCGTGCAGCTCCCGCATCGTCGCGTCCTTGACCTTGTAGCGACCTTCGACCTGGCGCACGATCAACTCCGAGTCGCCGACCATCTCCAGCTCGGTGGCGCCGTGGGCCCTGGCCAGCTCGATCCCCTTCAGCAGCGCCCGGTACTCGGCGACGTTGTTGGTGGCGCGCCCGATCCGCTCGCCGTGCTCCTCCAGCACCGTTCCCCCCTCGTCGCGGACGACGACGCCGATCGCCGCCGGCCCGGGGTTGCCGCGAGCGCCGCCGTCGACGTTGACCCTGACCCCGGCCATCTCAGCGCCGCGCTCCGGCGCCGGCCGGGCGCCGCCCCCCTGCGCCGAGGACGAGGGCCCCGTCCTCGGTAGTGGAGGCATTCCACTGTCGCGCGGCGGCGTCGAGCTGCGAGACCTCCTGCCCCTTGTCGATCTGGAACGCCGGCCGCAACTCGTCGCTCAGGTCCACTCCCCACTGGTACCAGGAGAGCTCCCAGGCGACGGTGATCCGCACCTCGTTCGGCGCTCCGGCCGAGGCGCCGACCGAGACCGAGGGCACCCCCAGGGTCCGGGCCAGCCCGGCGACGGTGTGACCGGCCTCGCCGGCATTGAAACGGACGACGGCGCGCTCGAAGGGACCGGCCTGCACCGGGTCGTCCGACCGCATCCCCTCCGGCCGCCTGCCCGGCGCGGCCGGGTCCGGGCGGCTCGCGGTGGACGGCCGTGGCGACGAAGGCTCGACCGGGCCGGCACGGCGGCGGCGCAGCAGCCCACCCAGAAGCCGACGCGAGCCGCCCTGGCGCGACGCGCCGGCGCCGGCCTCGGCCTCGGTCTCCCCCTCGGGAAGCCAGCCGAGCCGCTCCGCCCGGGCGACGCAGAGCTCGCAGACCGTCCGCCGCCCGCCGGCGTTGAGGTAGCCGCGCACCTGCTCGCCCGCGAGGATCGTCCGCCCGCAGACAGCGCAGGTGCGGTCGGCTGCGCCCATTCAGGCGCTCTGCAGGTGGGACTTGAGGCGCATCACAGCCTTGGTGTGGAGCTGGGAGACACGCGACTCGGTGACGCCGAGGACCTCGCCGATCTCCCGCAGGGTGAGGTTCTCGTAGTAGTAGAGGGCGACGACGAGCTGCTCGCGCTCGGGCAGGGAGCCGATCGCCTCGGTCAGGCGGTCTTTGATCTCGCTGGTGTCGAGCGCCTCCTGCGGGTCGGCGGCGCTTTCGTCGGCGATCGTGTCGAGCAGCGAGACCTGGTCGCCGGAGGAGTCCGAGACGGTCCAGAGCTCGTCCAGCGCGTAGACGGAGGAGTTGGCGATCTCCAGCAGCGAGCCCTGCAGTTCCTCCTCGGACATCTGCATCTTCGCCGCCAGCTCGCCCTCGGTCGGCGCCCGCTGCAGTTCGTGCTCGAGCTTGGCCTGGGCGGCTTCGATCTCGCGGGCGCGGGAGCGGACCGAGCGCGGCACCCAGTCCAGCGAGCGCAGTTCGTCGATGATCGCGCCGCGGATGCGGGTCATCGCAAAGGTCTCGAACTTGATCCCCCGCTCCGGCTCGAAGCGCTGGATCGCGCCGATCAGCCCGACCAGGCCGTAGGAGATCAGGTCGGCGTCTTCGACGTGCGAGGGGAGCCCGGCGCCGAGCCGGCCGGCGACGAACTTGACCATCGGCGAGTAGGCGACGACCAGTCGCTCTCTGGCCCCCTCGTCGCCGTCGTCCTTGTAGCGGTGCCACAGGTCACGCAGCTCAACCTCTTTTACGCCGGTTTCCATGGGGTTTATCCGATTCTACGGTCCGATTCGAGTGCCCGTGTTCAGGCGCGGGGGTGGCTGGCGGCGTAGGTGTCGCGCAGGCGCGCGGCGTCGACGCGGGTGTAGACCTGGGTGGTCGAGATCGAGGCGTGTCCCAGCAACTCCTGAATCGTACGCAGGTCGGCGCCGCCCTCCAAGAGGTGGGTGGCGAAGGAATGCCGCAGTGCATGCGGCGAGACGCCGGCGGCGAGCGCCGCCTCGCGGGTCCAGAGGCCGAGCCTGCGGGTGACGTCGGAGTTGGAGAGACGGCGACCGCTCTTGGAGAGGAAGAGCGCCTGCTCGCGCGGGTCGGTCGCCAGCGCCCGGCGCCCCCGTTCCAGGTACCGGCGCAGCGCCCGCTGGGCCGGCTCGCCGACCGGCAGGATCCGCTCCTTGGAGCCCTTGCCCAGCACCCGCACCTGCTCGCTGTCGAAATCGAGCGCGCCGCAGTCGAGGTTGACGATCTCCTCGCAGCGCAGCCCGCACGAGTAGGCCAGCTCCAGCATCGCCCGGTCGCGCAGCTCCAGCGGCGTGTGGGCCGGGATCCGCTCCAGCAGCGCCCGCATCTGCTCGGTGGTCAGGACCTTCGGCAGGCTCTGGGCGCGCTTCGGGCTGGGGACCAGCTCGGCCGGGTTGTGGCCGGCCCGCTCGGTCCGCACCATGAAGCCGTAGAGGCCCCGCAGCGAGGCCAGCTTGCGGGCCACGGTCGCCGGCGCCGCACCGGCGGCGGAGAGCCCGGCGGCGAAGCGCCTGACGTCGCGGTGGCGGACGTCGCCCGGCCCCAGCCCCTGCTCGGCCGCCCACTCGCCGAACCCGGCGAGGTCGACCGCGTAGGCCCGGCGCGTCCGCTCGGCGGCGCCGCGGGCGCGCAGGTCGCGGTCGTACTCGGCGAGGGCCGAATCCCAGTTCACGGATGTGTGTTCGCCCCTACCCCCTTCTCTCCTCTGAGAGGGGCGGGAACCAAGCAGTCAAGGACGAGTGAGGGAGCGTGCTCTGCACATGGCCGAGGGAGGACGCGGGAATGCGCCGGACCCCGCCCCTCTCAGCCGATGTAGATGGGGGTTCCGACCTCGACCTGGTCGTAGAGCTCTTCGACGTCGGGGATCGACATCCGCACACAGCCGTGCGAGGCGGCCGAGCCGAGCGACCCGGTCTCTTCGGTGCCATGGATGCCGGCCCCTTCGTAGATCCCCATCCAGCGCGCCTTGATCGGGTCGGCGGGCCCGGGCGGGATCACCTGGCCGGCGAGATCGCCGGCCCAGGCGGAGTCGGGCACGTGCCAGGAGGGGTTCACCTGCTTTTCCTGGATGTGGTACAGCCCGGCCGGCGTTTCCAGCCCTTCCTGGCCGACCGCGACGGTGTAGGTCTCGGCCAGCTCCAGGTGCTTCCAGAGCCGCAGCGTGTAGCTGCCGCGGTCGAGGGTCAGATAGGCGGGGTACTCGGCGGAGACCTGCCCGGTGGTCACTTCCGGCTCGGTCGTGTGAACGCGGGCGACCACGGTGTGCGGCGCCTTCGCGTTGAGGACCGCCCGTTCCAGGTCGGCTTCGAGACGGTGGTCGCGCAGCTTGCGCCCCTCGCGCCCGGCGACGACTTCGAGTGAGGCGGCGGTGGCGGTGACATCGGCGTTCTCGGGCTCGCGGTCGATTTCGTCGGCGACCTGGCTGACGAAGCGCCGCAGCGCCCGCTTCGAGTAGCCGAGGTCGGCGGGGACCGCCTCGTCGACTTCGCCGCCGCTCACGTAGCGGACCAGTCGCGCGGGCAGGCCGCCTTCCCGGCTGACGTCGAGAGCGTGCTGAACCGCGGCGTCAACGTCCGCCCGCACCCGCAGGCGCGTCCCCGGCAGGACCCAGGTGTCGCCGCCGAAGCGGACCGTGAGCGAGTGGCGAAGCGGCGCCAGCAGCTGCCGACGCACCGCCGCCGCGGCTTCGTCGGCTCCCATCCCGCCGACGTCGACGCCGGCGATCGTCACCCCGTCGGCGACCTTCCCCTTCGCGGAGTCGTCGTAGTAGTAGGCGCCGGCAGCGAGAGTCGCGACCACGACTGCTGCGGCGATCACGGCGATCCGGGTCTTGCGTCCCATCGGTCTATCGACTCCTCGACATGCCCTGCGAAGAGTGTAGGCGTCCGGATCACCGGCATTTCGGAGAAGCCGCGGCGGCAAGATGACATCCGCGCCCGGCTTGACGGGCGCGCCGCCGGATATCTTTCGACCATGCGCTCCAAGGACGAGGTCCGCAAGGACGTGTGGAAGGCGATGGAGCGCGAGGGCGTCTCCCGCTTCCCGGGCGCCGAGGGACGGATCCCGAACTTCGCCGGAGCCAAGCTGGCGGCCGAGAAGCTGGCTGGCCACCGGCTCTGGAAGCGGGCGCGGGTGATCAAGGCCAACCCCGACTCGCCGCAGACCCATGCCCGGCGGATCGCCCTCGAGGAGGGCAAGACGGTGATCATGGCCGTGCCGCGCCTGCGCGACCCGCACCCCTTCCGCGTGCTCGAGCCGAAAAAGCTCTCCAAGCAGGCGATGAAAGAGGCGGCGACGATCAAGGGCGCGCTCAAGCACGGCCGCGTCGTCGCGCTCGACGACCTGCCGGAAATCGACTTCGTCCTCTGCGGTTCGGTCGCGGTCAACCTCAGCGGCGCCAGGGTCGGCAAAGGCGGCGGGTACCACGACCTCGAGTACGGGATCCTCAGCCACGCCGGCAAGATCGACAGCCACACGATCGTCGCCACCACCGTGCACCCGATCCAGATCCTCCGCCAGCACCTGATGGTGACCGCACACGACCTGCCGGTCGACCTGATCGCGACCCCGCGCGCGGTGATCGAAGTCGAGCGCCAGTACGAGCGCCCGCGCGGCATCCTCTGGGACCACCTGCAGCCGCCCCAGATCCGCGAGATCCCGATCCTGGAACGGATGGGGTACGCCTAGGCTCGTGATGAGCGAGCCGGTCGACCCGCTTCCGGCCTGGCGCGACGTCGATTGGCGCCGGCACCTGCACCGAATACGGCTGTCCGGGGCAGAGGTCGTATTCGCCGAGATCGGCGACGGCGAGCCGATCCTCTTCGTCCACGGGCTCGGCGGCAGCTGGCGCAACTGGCTCGAGAACCTCCCCCACTTCGGCCGCCACCACCGCGCGATCGCCCTCGACCTGCCCGGGTTCGGCGAGAGCCCGATGCCGCGATGGCCGATCGACATCCCCGCCTACGGCCGCCTGATCTCCGAGTTCTGCGAGGAGCTCGGGATCGACCGCCTGGCGGCGCTGGTCGGCAACTCGCTGGGCGGCTTCGTCGCCACCGAGGCGGTTCTCGGCGACCAGCACCGGTTCGAGCGGCTGGTCCTGGTCGACGCCGCGGGCCTCAGTCTGGTCGACGCCTCCAGGCGCCAGGTCAACGCGACCTGGAAGGCGATGCGGCTGGCGACCTCCCGCCTGGCCCAGCCCCGACACACCTGGTTCGCGCGCCCTCGCGGCCGCCGGGTCGCCTTCGGCCGCGTCATCCACGAGCCCGAGCGGCTGGCGCCGGAACTGCTGCGCGAGCAGATCGAGCCGGGCCTGAACAGCCCGGGCCTCGCCGACGCGCTGAACTCGATGGTCGGCTACGACACGCGCTCGCGCCTGGCCGAGATCGAGATCCCGACGCTGATCGTCTGGGGCCGCGAGGACCGCCTCGTCCCGCTCGAGGCGGCCTACGCCTACCGGCGGCGCATCCCCCATGCCAGCCTGGAGATCCTCGACCGCACCGGCCACCTGGCCATGCTCGAGCGGCCGCAGGAGTTCAACGGGCTCCTCGACAAGTTCCTCGCCCGGTGAGCGCTTGCTGAATTTTCCCCCGCACGGCGGGGAAGATTCAGCAGGTGACGGCGCCGTGGGCGGCGGACGAGACGGTCGCCGCGTACTTCGACATGACGCCGTGGCCGAACGGGGACGGCGGCGAGACGTACTCGGCGACGCGCCGGGCGATCTCCTCGTCCGAGAGCGCGACCGTGAGGCTGCGGGCGTCGATGTCGACGGTGATCTCGTCGCCCTCGCGGATCGCCGCGATCGGCCCGCCCCTGGCGGCCTCCGGGGCGACATGGCCGATCATCAGGCCACGGGTGGCGCCGGAGAAGCGGCCGTCGGTGACCATCGCCACCGTCTGGCCGAGCCCCTCGCCGACGATCGCCGCGGTCACCTGCAGCATCTCGCGCATGCCCGGGCCGCCGACCGGGCCCTCGTTGCGGATCACGACGACGTCGCCCGGGTCGATCTTCTGGTCCTTGACGGCACGGAAGCACTCCTCTTCGGACTCGAAGACGCGGGCCGGGCCGGTCTGCCGCTTGCGCTCGGTGCCGGCGACCTTGACCACCGCCCCCTCGGGAGCGAGGTTGCCATTGAGGATCGCCAGCCCGCCTTCGGGCTTGAGCGGGTCCTCGAGCGGCCAGACCACCTCCTGGCCCGGAGCCTCTGTGGCCGACTCCGCCACCTCGGCGATCGTCTGGCCGGTGACGGTGAGCGCATTTCCCTTGAGGATGCCCTTGTCGGCGAGCCGCTTGAGGAGCACCGGCACACCACCGGCCGCGTAGAGGTCGGTAGCGACGAAGCGACCGCCGGGCTTGAGGTCGGCGTAGAGCGGCGTCCCCCGCGAGATCCGCTCGAAATCGGCCATCGTCAGCTCGATCCCCAGCTCGTGGGCGAGCGCGATCAGGTGCAGGACCGCGTTGGTCGAGCCGCCGGAGGCGCAGACGCAGGCGATCGCGTTTTCCAGCGAGTCGCGGGTGATCACCTTGCTAGGCCGGATGTCTTCGGCGAGGACGTTGATCACCAGCGCGCCGATCCGCTCGGCGACGGTGCCCTTGTCGTCGTCTTCGGCCGGGACCATCGCCGAGCCGCCGGCGCTGACGCCGAGCGCCTCGAAGGCACAGGCCATCGTGTTGGCGGTGAACTGGCCGCCGCAGGCGCCGGCGCCGGGGCTGGCGACGCCCTCCAGCTCGTTCAGTTCCTCGTCGGTCATCTCGCCGGCGTTGTGGGCGCCGATCGCCTCGAAGATGTCGAGGATGGTGACGTCGCGGCCGTGCCAGTGGCCGGGGGCGATCGAACCGCCGTAGAGGACGACCGAGGGGACGTCGAGACGGGCCAGCGCCATCGCGCAGCCGGGGATCGTCTTGTCGCAGGCGCAGAGAGCGACGATCGCGTCGAACTGGTAGCCGCGGGCCATCAGCTCGATCGAGTCGGCGATCACCTCGCGACTGACCAGCGAGGCCTTCATCCCCTGGGTTCCCATCGTCACCCCGTCGGAGACGGCGACGGTATTGAACTCCATCGGCGTGCCGCCGGCGGCACGCACCCCCTCCTTGACGTGCTCGGCCAGCCCGCGCAGGTGGAAGTTGCACGGCATCGCCTCGGTCCAGGTGTTGGCGATCCCGATCGTCGGTCGGCTGAGCGCGTCGTCGTCGAACCCGATCCCCTTCATGTAGGCACGCGCGTGGGCGCGGTCGGGGCCGTCGAAGACGACGCTTGAGCGGGGACGCGGGAGGGCGGTCTTGGTGCCGTTTGAGCTCATGGCGAGAAATCTACTGTGCGGCCTCAGTGGAGTCCGAGGACGTTCACGGGGCCGGGGCCGGCACCGATGTCGCGCAGGCCGGCGCCGACCGCCTCGGAGGCGATCTCGCGAGCGCGGCGGGCCGCCTCCAGCGGCTCCTCGCCGCGGGCGAGAAAGGCGGCGAGGACGGAGGAGTGGGTGCAGCCGGAGCCGTGAGCGGCCCCCTCGGGGTGGCGCTCGCCGGGGATCTCTACCAGGCGCTCGCCGTCGCAGAAGAGGTCGACCATCTCCTCGCTGTGGCCGCCGGTGACGACGACCGCGCGCGGGCCGAGGGCCAGCATGGCGCGCGCCAGCTCCTCCTGGGTCGCCCCCTCCCCCAGCCCGGTCAGAGCAGCAGCCTCGGGGATGTTCGGCGTCGCCACCGCGGTCAGCGGCAGCAACCGCTCGACCAGCGCCCTGCGGGCCTCGTCGTCGAGCAGCGTGGCGCCGCTCTCGGAGACCATCACCGGATCGATCACCGCCGGTGCGTCGCCGACGTGGCCGAGGGCCTCGACCACCGCGTCGACCGTCTCCGCGGTCCCGAGCATGCCGATCTTGACCGCGTCGACGCCGATGTCCTCGGCGACGACTCGCGCCTGGGCGACGATCACCCGTGGCGATACCGCCTGCACCGCCGCGACCCCGACCGTGTTCTGCGCCGTGATCGCCGTGATCGCCGTCATCCCGTGCACCCCGACCCGCGCGAACGCCTTCAGATCGGCCTGGATACCGGCACCGCCGCCGGAGTCCGAGCCGGCGATCGAGAGGGCCGTGGGGATTCGTCGGGGCGCCACGGCCGAGAGCCTAGTGGGAGTCCACCCGCGAGCATCGGCGAGCGCCAGCCGCGGTCGCGAGCCGAGACCGGCGACCGCCTCAGCCATCGGCACGCAGCAGGGTGCGGGCGTAGGTGCCGGTGACCGAGCAGGTCACGTAGCCGAGCAGCTCGAGGCGGGCGAGCGCGCCTGCCGCCTCGGCGCCGGAGAGGCCGGCCGCGACGGCGACGCCGTCGCAGGTCGCCTCCCCCGCCTCGACCGCCGCGAGGGTCGCGGCCAGCGCCGGGTCGAGCGGCGCGCCGCCGCGGTCGAGCGTCCGCGCGCCCGGGCCGAGCATCGCGTCGAGCACGTCCTGGGCGTCGCGGACCAGGCAGGCGCCCCCGGCGAGCAGCGCGTTGGGCCCGGCCGAGGCGCGCGAGGTGACGGGCCCGGGGACGGCACCGAGGTCGCGTCCGAGGTCCGCCGCCAGGTCGGCGGTGATCAGCGAGCCGGAGCGGGCCGCCGCCTCGACCACCACCGTCATCCCGGCCAGCGCCGCCATGATCCGGTTGCGGGCGGGGAAGGTCCAGCGCCAGGGGGTCGCGCCGGGCGGCAGCTCGGAGACCACCGCACCGGTCTCGCAGATCCGCCGCCAGAGCGAGCGATGGGCGCCGGGGTAGGCGACGTCCGGGCCGCAGCCGAGGACCGCGATCGTGCGGCCGCCGGCGTCGAGGGCGCCGCGGTGGGCGCAGCCGTCGATGCCGAACGCGAGGCCGCTGACCACGACCATCCCCGCGACCGCGAGCTCCCGCCCCAGCTCCCGCCCCAGCTCGCGGCCGTAGGCGGTGGCGCGGCGCGAGCCGACCACCGTCACCGCCCCGAACGGCTCCAAGCCGTCCAGCAGGGCCGGGTCGCCGCGCCCGACCAGGGCCCAGGGAGCGTCGCTCGCGTCGCGCAGCTGGGCGGGATAGAGGTCGCCGTGCCGGCAGCAGGCCCAGCACTGCGCCAGCTCCAGCTGCTCGGCCAGGTGCGCCTCCGAGAGCGCCGCGACGCGCCCGAGCAGCTGGCCGGCGACCTTGGGCGCCGCCACCTCGACCAGATCGCGGTTGGAGAGCCGCAGCAGTTCGGGCGAGCGCGAGCCGGGATCGCCGGTTGCGATTCGCTCCACGTAGGGCCCGAGCAGGGAGAGCAGCCAGGCTCGCCGCAGGCACTCCGGGCAGGCGTGGGGGGCGACGGCCCTAGCCACGGTCCCGCCTCCGCAGTTGCAGGGCCTGCGCCATCTGCTCCTCGCCGATCGTCTCCCCGCCGGCGAGGTCGGCGATCGTCTGCGCCAGCCGCAGCGCCCGGTCGTGGGCGCGCCCGCTCAGCCGCTGGCGCGAGTAGAGGTCGGCGAGGAGCGCCGCCGCCTCGGAGCTGAGCGCACACTCGCGGGCCTCGGTCGGCGTCATCTCGGCGTTGCAGCGCCCCGGGCCGAGCCGTCGTTCCTGGCGCTCGCGGGCGGCGACGACACGCTCGCGCACGGCCGCCGAAGACTCTCCAGGGCCACCGCCGATCTCGGCCGCGCCGGGCTGATGGACGGCGACGAGGACGTCGATCCGGTCGGCGAGGGCGCCGCTGAGGCGACCCTGGTAGCGCTGCACGGCCAGCGGCGAGCAGGAGCAGTCCGGGTCGGCCTCGCCGCGGCCGCAGGGGCAGGGATTGGAGGCGGCGACGAGCATGAAGCGACAGGGCAGGGCGATGCGGCCGCCGGCCCGGGCAATCGCGACCTCACCGCTCTCCAGCGGCGCCCGTAGCGCCTCCAGGGCGTCGCGGCGGAACTCGCAGAGCTCATCGAGGAAGAGGACGCCGCGGTGGGCGAGCGTCGCCTCTCCCGGTCGCGGCGGAGTGCCGCCGCCGATCAGCCCCGCCGGGCTGATCGTGTGGTGGGGAGCGCGGAAGGGGCGCCCGCCGGACATCGCCCCGAGGCGGCCGCAGGCGCTGGCGATCCGCGCCACCTCGAGCGCCTCGTTCGGCGCCGGCGGGGGCAGGATCGAGGGCAGGCGGCTGGCGGCCAGCGACTTGCCGGCGCCGGGTGGGCCGATCATCAACAGGCTGTGGCCGCCGGCGGCGGCGACCTCGAGCCCGTGGCGCAGGTGCGGCTGGCCGCGCAGGTCGGCGAGGTCTGGGCCACCCGCCACAGGCCCCTCGGCGAGCGCCAGCGGCTCGGAGGGCGGCGGCTCCCACTCCCCCGCCGCCAGCGCCCCCAGGCGCCCCAGGCCGTCCAGCGCGACCACCTCGATGCCTCGCGCCAGCGCCGCCTCCGGCCCGTTCTCGGCTGGCACGACGATCGCCTCGGCGCCACCCTCCCGCGCCGCCTCGGCGATCGCCAGGGCGCCGTTGACCGGCCGGGTCGAGCCGTCGAGCGCCAGCTCGCCGACCAGGGCGACCCGCGACAGCCTCTCCCACTCGAGCTGGCCGGAGGCGCTGAGCAGCGCCACGGCGATCGCCAGGTCCATCCCCGGCCCCGCCTTGCGCAGGCTCGCCGGGGCCAGGTTGACGACGATCCGCCGCAGCGGGAACTCGAACCCGCAGTTGACCAGCGCCGCCCGAACCCGCTCGCGCGCCTCGCGCACGGCCGCGTCGGGAAGGCCGACCATGGCGAACCCCGGCAGGCCGCGGTGGACGTCCACCTCGACCCGCACGGGGCGAGCCGAGATGCCGTCGAGAGTGAAGGTGCGAGCGGTGGCGAGCACGGCGACGACGCTACGGGGGCAGGTCGCGCGTGTTGCGCGCACTCCGCCAAATCTCTGTCGCGGAGGTGGGGAGACTTAGTGCCGGCCGCGGCTTGTACAGGGGCGATGACCGATCCCCGCCGCAAAACCGGCCGCGCAGCCGAGGACCTGGCCGTCCGCCGGCTGAAAGCCGAAGGCTGCGAGATCGTCGAGCGCAACGCCCGCACCCGCTACGGCGAGATCGACATCGTCGCCCTCGACGGGCGCACGCTCGTCTTCGCCGAGGTGAAGGCGGGGAGGCGCGGTGCATCCCTCGGCCCCGAGCGGCCGATCCTCGCGATCGACCCGCGCAAGCAGCGTCGCGTCCGCCGCCTCGCCACGGCCTGGATGGCCGAGCGCCGCCTCGCGGCGCGCTACGAGGAGATCCGCTTCGACGCGATCGGGATCCTGTTCGACCGTTCCGGGAACCCGGTCGAATTCGAGCACATCAAGGCTGCGTTCTGATCAGCCGAGCTCGAGCTGCGAGTAGGCAACGGACTGGAACGAGCGGCGGTGCAGCGGCGAGATCCCGATCCGCTCGATCGCCGCCCGGTGCTCGGGGGTCGAGTAGCCGACGTGCTCCTCGAAGCCCCAGCCCGGATGGCGCACGGCCGCCTCGCGCATGTAGCGGTCGCGGCTGACCTTGGCGATGACGGAGGCGGCGGCGATCGCGGCGCTGGTGCCGTCGCCCTGGACCACCGAGCGGTGCGGGACCGCGCAGCTCGGCAGCGAGAAGCCGTCGACCAGGCTGATCGCATCCTCGCCGGGATCGAGCCCTTCCAGGGCGCAGGAGAGCGCTTCGATGTTGGTCACGTGCAGACCGCGGCGGTCGATCCCGGCGGCGGCGCGGACGACGACGCAGACGCGCTCGGCGGCGCGCAGCACGCTCGGGTACATCTCCAGCCGCTGGGCCTCCGTCATCTGCTTGGAGTCGTGCAGGCCGGCCAGGGAGCGGCGGTCGCCGTGGGAGAGCCGCTCGTAGTCGATCAGGACCGCGGCGGCGACGAGCGGGCCGGCGAGGCAACCGCGGCCGGCCTCGTCGGCGCCGGCGACGAAACGGCTCTGCAGACCTCGGTCGAATGCGAACAGGCGGCGGCTGCGGGCCAGCCTGCGGCGGTGCGTGCGAGGCTTAGAGGAGGCCGATCCGGTCCGGGGGCCAGTAGGTGGCAAAGGCCTTTCCGATGATCCAGCTCTTGGGGACGGGTCCCCAGAAACGGCTGTCGTCGCTTGCCCCACGGTTGTCGCCCATCATGAAGTAGTGGCCGGGCGGAATCGTGATCGTCTTCGGCAGGTTGCAGGCGCTGCTGCCGCCGCAGGGCGTGATGTACGGCTCGTTCTTCTTCTCGACGCCGTTGACGACCGGGTGCCCTTCCTTGATCGACAGGGTGTCCCCCGGGACGGCGACGATCCGCTTGATGAAGTTCTGGCTCGACTCTTCGCCGGTCGGCTTCGGGCAGGACTCGCCGACTTCGATCGGCTGGCGGCCTTTGACCGTGACCCCGCATTCGGCCCCTTCGTCGGCGCCGGCCGGCGGGTGGAAGACGATCACGTCGCCGATCGAGGGGTCTTCGAGGTGGTAGATGAAGCGGTTGACCAAGACCCGCTGACCCACGTCCAGGGTCGGCTCCATCGATTCGGAGGGGATCTGGTACGGCTTGACGATCCAGGCCTGGATCGCCAGCGCAAGGCCCAGGGCCAGCGCAACGATGACGACCAACTCAATGAGCCCGCCGCCTCTGCTCTTCGGCTTCGGGATCCTCAGTTTCAGGCGTCCGGATCCCCGTCGGAGCCGCCGGCATCCTCGGCCGGCTTCTCGTCCTCGGCATCCTCAGGCGCTGCGCTGTCCGTGGTCTCCCCGGCCTCGGGCGCTGCCGCGTCCGTGTCCGCCCCCGCATCAGTATCAGTCTCTGCCGCCGCCTCCGGCTCTGCCGCCGCATCGGTCTCTGCCGCCGCATCGGTGGCATCCGCCTCCGGCGCGACCTCGGCCTCCTCCTGGGAGACGCCCTCGGCGTCGACCGCGGCGGGCTCGGCGGCCGCCGGCGCGGAGACCATGTCCTCGTCGATGCCCCAGCGCCGCTCGGCGACCCTGGCGGCCTTGCCGATGCGGCCGCGCAGGTAGTAGAGCTTGGCCCGGCGCACGTCGCCGCGAGCCGCGACCTCGAGTTTCTCGATCTTCGGCGAGTGCAGCGGGAACGTCCGCTCGACGCCGACGCCGAAGGACTGCTTGCGGACCGTGAAGGTCTCCCGCGCGCCGGAGCCCTGGCGCCGCAGGACGACGCCCTCGAACACCTGCGTGCGCTTCCGGGTTCCCTCGATGACCTGGAAGTGGACTCGCACGCGGTCGCCAGGCGTGAAGGAGGGCAGGCCCTTCCTCAGCTGGTCACGCTCGATGCTGTCGATTACGGAGCTCATAGGCGAGAAAAAACCGCCGGCCCAGTTGCGGGATCCGCGCGGTCGAGGCAATGGTAGCTACTCGGCGCGCGATTCGAACTCTGCGGCCCTGGAGCGGCTCTGCTCGAGGCGCCACTCGCGCACCTTCTCGTGGTCGCCGGAGAGCAGGATCTCCGGGACGCCCCAGCCGCGGTAGGACGGCGGTCGGGTGTAGTGCGGGTACTCCGGCATGCCCTCGAGGACGCGGCTGAAGGACTCCTCGGCGGCGGAGTCGGCGTGGCCGAGAGCGCCCGGCAGCTTGCGCATGACGACGTCGGCGAGGACCATCGCCGGCAACTCGCCGCCGGCCAGCACGTAGCGCCCGATCGAGACCTCGTCGTCGGCCAGGTGGGCGTGGACGCGGTCGTCGAAGCCCTCGTAGCGGCCGCAGAGGACCGCCAGGTGCGGCTCCGCGGTCAGCTCGTCCGCCAGCTCGTCGTCGAGCAGCCGCCCGGTCGGCGAGAGCAGCACCACCCGCGGGCTCTCGCCGTTCGGGTAGGCCGCCTGCAGCGCCGCGTCGACGACGTCGACCCGCAGCACCATCCCCGCCCCGCCCCCGTAGGGCGAGTCGTCCACCTGCCCGGCCGTCAGCGGCGTCGTGTCGCGGTAGTTGATCAGCCGCAGCCGGTTGCCCTCGCGCAGCGCGTTCTGGACCGAGCGCTGCGACTGGAACCAGTCGAACGCCTCCGGGAAGAGCGTGAAGATGTCGAGCTTCAATCGAGGATGTCGACTATGACACGGCGGTCGAGGCGAACCGCGGCAGCCTTGGCGATGGTGCGGATCGCGTTGGCGATGCGACCGCCTTTGCCGATCACGCGGCCGAGGTCGCCGTCGGCGACGCTGATCTCGTAGACGAGGTCGCCGTCCTCTTCCAGCTCCTCGACGACGACGGCCTCGGGCTCCTCGACAAGAGCCTTGACGAGGAACTCCAGCAGCTCCGTCATCGGCCCGCGGCTAGCTTCCGGAGGCGGCGATGCCCTTGGTCCGCAGCAGCCCGGCGACCGTCTCGGAGGGCTGCGCACCGTGCTGCAGCCAGTGGCGGGCGCGCTCCTCGTCGACCTCGATCAGCGAGGGCTCGGTCTGCGGGTTGTACTGGCCGATCGTCTCGATCGTCCGCCCGTCACGCGGCGAGCGTTTGTCGGCGACGACGATCCGCCAGATCGGGTTCTTCTTGGAACCCACTCGTCTAAGTCTGATTCTCACTGCCATAGGACGGGGCAGACTACAGCACGTCAGCGCCGACGCATCTTCGGGCGCGGCGCGGCGCCGGTCAGCTGGGCCATCTGCTGCTGGCTCGGCATCTTGCCGTTGGCCATCGAGCGCATCATCACCCGCATCTGGTCGAACTGCTTGACCAGCTGGTTGACGTTCTGGACTCTGGTCCCGGACCCGTTGGCGATCCGTTTGCGGCGCGAGCCGTTGATCATCCCCGGGTTGACCCGCTCGGCCGGGGTCATCGAGAGGATGATCGCCTCGACCCGGTCCAGCTCGCCTTCGTCGAGGTCGGCGTTCTTCAGCTGCTTCATCGCCCCCATCCCCGGCAGCATCCCGATGATGCCGCTGAGCGGGCCCATCTTGCGGACCTGGCGCATCTGCGTGAGGAAGTCCTCCAGCGTGAACTGGTCCTTCCGCATCTTCTCCTGCAGGTCGGCCGCCTGCTTCTCGTCGACCTGCTGCTCGGCCTTCTCGATCAGGCTGAGGACGTCCCCCATGCCGAGGATCCGCGAGGCCATGCGGTCGGGGTGGAACTTGTCGAAGTCCTCGATCTTCTCCCCGGTCGAGGCGAAGAGGATCGGCTTGCCGGTCACCGCCTTGACCGAGAGCGCGGCGCCGCCGCGGGCGTCGCCGTCGAGCTTGGTCATCACCACGCCGTCGAACTCGGCCGCCTCGGCGAAGGATTCGGCGACGCCGACGGCGTCCTGGCCGGTCATCGCGTCGACCACCAGCAGCACGTCGTGGGGCCGCGTCTTCTTGCGGATCTTCGCCAGCTCGGCCATCAGGTCCTGGTCGATGTGGAGGCGACCGGCGGTGTCGACGATCAGCACGTCGCGGCGCTCGGCCCGGGCCTGGTCCAGCGCCCAGGCGGCGATGTCCACGGGGTCGGCCTCGGTGCCCTGCTCGTAGACGTGGGCGCCGGCGCGCTGCCCCATCGTCACCAGCTGGTCGACCGCGGCGGGCCGGTAGACGTCGCAGGCGGCGAGGGCGACGTCCTTGTTCTGCTTGCGGAAGTACTGAGCGAGCTTGGCGCAGGCGGTCGTCTTGCCGGAGCCCTGCAGGCCGGCCATCAGGATCACGGTGGGGCCGCTGGAGGCCATCGCCAGCTCGCTGCCGGTCCCCCCCATCAGCCCCGCCAGCTCCTCGTTGACGATCTTCACCACCTGCTGGCCGGGATCGAGGCTGTCCAGCACGTCGGAGCCGAGACAGCGCTCCTTCAACGTCCTGGTGAACGATTTGACGACCTTGAAGTTGACGTCGGCCTCGAGCAGGGCGAGGCGGATCTCGCGCATCGCCGCGTCGACGTCGGACTCGCCCAGCTTGCCGCGCGAGCGGACCTCGGACAGGGTGGCCTGGAGGCGGTCTGAGAGCTGGTCGAACATACGCGTCCAGCTTAGAGGGGCTACTCGGCCAGGAGCGCCTTGGCGTACTCGGTGGGGTCGAAGGGGCGCAGGTCCTCGAGCGTCTCGCCGACCCCGATCAGCTTCACCGGGATCTCCAGGTCGGAGGCGATCGCGAGGGCGATGCCGCCCTTGGCGGTGCCGTCGAGCTTGGTCAGGACGACCCCGTCGATCTCGACCGCCTCGGAGAAGACCTTGGCCTGGCGCAGCCCGTTCTGGCCGGTGGTTGCATCGATCGAAATCAGCGTCTCGTGCGGGGCGTCGGGGATCTGCTTGGCGATCACCCGCCGCACCTTGGCCAGCTCCTCCATCAGGTTGCTCTGGGTGTGCAGGCGCCCGGCGGTGTCGACGATGACCACGTCGGCGCCGCGGGCGCGGGCGGCGGAGATCGCGTCGTAGGCGACCGAGCCGGGGTCGGCGCCCGGTTCGCCGCGGACCAGTTCGGCGCCGGCGCGGTCGGCCCACTCGGCCAGCTGCTCGGCGGCGGCGGCGCGGTAGGTGTCGCCGGCGGCCAGGACCACCGAGAGGCCCATCTCCCTGCCCAGGTGCCAGGCGACCTTGCCGATCGTCGTCGTCTTCCCGGTGCCGTTGACGCCGACCATCATCAGCACCGCCGGCTCGCCGCTGAGGTCGATCGGGGCGCGGCCGGTGGCGGCGACCTCGGCGAGGATCTCGATCAGGCGGTCGCGGACGGCGCCGCCGTCGGGCGAGACCGCCCCCGAGTCGACCTCGTGCTCGAGCCGTTCGACCACCGCGGCGGTGGTCGGGGCGCCGGCGTCGGCGAGGATCAGCGCCTCCTCGAGTCGCTCCCAGGTCTCGTCGTCGATGCGGTCGAAGAGGCTTGCCGAGATCTCCTCGGTCAGCGCCTGGCGGCTCTTCGCCAGGCTCTCGCGCAGGCGCTTGAAGACGCCGCGGCGGCTCTCGGGCTCGGGCTCAGCCGTCGGCGAGGCGTTCGCGGTCTCGCGCGAACCGAGGTCGATCATCTCCCGCCAGGTCGTCGCCATCGTCGTGGGAGGCTATCTGCGCGGCGGCCACGAGCTCCTCGAAGGCACCCTCGAGGTGGTCGCCGATGCGCTCGGCGTCCGGCAGCGAGCGAGGGTCGGCGAGCAGGCCGAAGCTGACCGCGCCGTTGTAGCTGAGGATCGCGATCGCCAGGGCGTGGCGGCGGGCGAGAAAGCCGACCGGGTGGATCGCCGTCAACTCCCGGCCGAGCACGTAGAAGGGGATCTGCGGCCCGGGGAAGTTGGTGACGAGCAGGTTGAAGAGCCGGGTCGAGAAGTTGATCGCCGCGGTCGGAGCCAGCAGGACAGGCGGTGCGAAGTCCCGGAACCAGTCGTTCAGCCCCCAGATCGCTTCCGCGCCGAGCGGCTGCTTGGAGGTCTTCAGCGCGTCCATCGCGGCGCTGACGGCTCGCAGCCGCTCGAGCGGATCGGCGATCCCGACCGGCAGCGGCCCGCGCATCGCCGTCAGCTTGTTGCCGAGCTCGCCGTGCTCGTCGACGGTGCGGATCGAGACCGGCACCAGCGCCTTCAGCTCGAGGCCGTCGACGGCGACGCCCCGCTCAACGAACCAGCGGCGCAGCCCCCCGGCCGCCACCGCCAGCGCGACATCGTTGACGGTGCCGCCGCAGGCGTTCTTGACCCGCTTCATCTCGGCCAGGTCGAAGCCCGTCCAGGAGAAGCTGCGGGCGGCCCCGATCTCGGCGTTGAGCGGCACCGCGGGCGCCGGCCGGGCGAGGTTCCAGCTCACCTCCCAGAGGCCCGCCAGGCCGTCGCCGGCGCGGCGGCGCGCCCGCCTCGGATCGCGCAGGGCCCGCCGCAGCCAGCGGCCGAGGCGGGCCAGAGTGGCGAGGACGCCGGCACCGGCGCGGCCCACCAGGGCGGCGCTCGACGGGGTCGGCCGCGGTCGCCAGGGGGCGATGTCGCGGTCGGGCTCCTCGCGCGGCTCGACGTCGAACAGCAGCATGCCGATGTCGACGGCGGAGATGCCGTCGGCCATCGCGTGGTGGGTCTTGTAGACGATCGCGAAGCGGTCGTCGGCGAACCCCTCGACCACGATCAGCTCCCAGAGCGGCTTGGAGCGGTCCAGCGGCGGCGCCAGCAGCGCCCCGACCAGCTCACGGAAGCGCTCCTCGGTGCCCGGCTCGGGCAGCGAGACCCGGCGCACGTGACGGTGGATGTCGAACTCGCGGTCGTCCACCCAGAACGGCGTCCCCAGCCGCAGCGGCGGGTACAGCAGCCGCTGGCGCAGGCGCGGCAGCTGGTGCACGCGGCTGCGGATGTGGGCGAGGAAGTCGTCGGGGTCCGGGGGGCTGCTGGCGCAGACCAGCACGGCGCCGATCGCCATGTGCCCGTTCGCCCTCTCGTTGGCCAGGAACGACGTGTCGAACGACGTCAGCCTGTCCATGTGCCGCTGCGTCATGGAACCCCTCCTCGAGTTGAGGGTACCCGCCCTGCCTCGCGACTAGGCGCGAAGCGCTGCCTGGGCCGCCGCCACCCGCGCGATCGGCACCCGGAACGGCGAGCAGCTGACGTAGTCGAGGCCGACCGCGTGGAAGAAGGCGATGCTGTCGGGGTCGCCGCCGTGCTCGCCGCAGATGCCGAGGCCGAGCTCGGGCCGGGCGCGGCGGCCGCGCTCGACGGCGATCCGCACCAGCTCCCCGACGCCCTCGACGTCGATCGTCTCGAAGGGGCTGCGGTCGACGATCTTGCGGCGCAGGTACTCGCTGAGGAACCGCCCCTCGGAGTCGTCGCGGGAGAAGCCGAGCGCGGTCTGGGTGAGGTCGTTGGTGCCGAAGCTAAAGAAGGAGGCGTCGGCGGCGAGGCGGTCGGCGATCAGACAGGCGCGCGGCAGCTCGATCATCGTCCCGAGCCGGAACTCGAGCGGCTCGGCGCCGATCCGCGCGGCGGCCGCTGCAGCGGTGCGCTCGACCAGCTCCCGCATCGCCCCCAGCTCGCGCTCGTAGTCGACCAGCGGGATCATGATCTCCAGCTCCGGGGCGACCCCCTCGAGGTCGCGGACGGCGACGCCGGCGGCGACGATCGCCGCCACCTGCATCTCGTAGATCTCCGGGAACTCGAGCCCGAGCCGGCAGCCGCGGGTCCCCAGCATCGGGTTGGCCTCCTCGAGCTGGCGCACGCGGTGCAGCTGCGCCTCCAGCCGCTCGACCGGCTCGCGCCCGGCCGCCAGCCGCCGCTCGATCTCGGCGACCAGCTCCTCCGCCCGGGGCAGGAACTCATGCAGCGGCGGGTCGAGCAGCCGGATCGTCACCGGCAGCCCCGCCATCGCCGTGAACAGGCCTTCGAAGTCGGCTCGCTGCAGCGGCTCCAACGCCGCCAGGGCCGCCCGCCGCGCCGGCTCCTCGGCGGCCATGATCATCTCCCGCATCTTCCCCTGGCGGTCGTCGTCCATGAACATGTGCTCGGTGCGACAGAGGCCGACCCCCTGGGCGCCGAAGCGGCGGGCGGTCTCGGCGTCGGCGGGGCGGTCGGCGTTGGCGCGGACCTCGAGTCGGCGGAACTGGTCGGCCCAGGTGAGGATCGTGCGGAAGTAGCGGTCGACCTCGGCCGGGACCAGCGGCACGTCCTCGGTCGTGATCGCGCCGCTGCCGCCATCGATCGCGATCGCGTCGCCCTCGGCCAGCGAGGCGCCGTTGACGTCCATCCGCCGCGTCTCGAGGTCGATCTCCAGGTCCGAGGCGCCGCAGACGCAGGGCCGTCCCATCCCCCGCGCGACCAGGGCCGCGTGGGAGGCCTTGCCGCCCTCGGAGGTGAGGATCCCGCGGGCGGCGGCGAAACCGGCGACGTCGTCGGCCTCGGTGAAGGGGCGGACCAGGATCACCTCCTCGCCCCGCTCCGCCCACTCGACCGCGCGCTCGGCGGTGAAGACGATCCGCCCCTTGGCGACCCCGGGCGAGGCGGGAACGCCGCGAGCCAGCGGCTCGAACTCGAAATCGGGGTCGAAGGACGGGTGCAGCAGCGTCTCCAGCTTGGCGGCGTCGATCGTCTCCAGTGCCCGCTCGCGGGAGACGATCCCCTCGTCGACCATGTCGACGGCAACGCGGACGGCGGCCTGCGGCGGCCGCTTCGCGTCGCGCGTCTGCAGCATGTAGAGCGTCCCCTCCTCGACCGTGTACTCGACGTCCTGCATGTCGCCGAAGTGGCGCTCGAGGGCCCGCACGATCTCGATCAACCGGGTGTGCGCCTCGGGCAGCACCCGCGCCATCTCGGCCAGGTCGGCCGTGTCGCGGGTGCCGGAGACGACATCCTCGCCCTGGGCGTTGAGGAGGAAGTCCCCGGAGGGCTCGGGCGCCCCGGTCAGCTCGTCGCGGCTGAAGGCGACGCCGGAGCCGGAGCGCTCGCCGCGGTTGCCGAAGACCATCTGCTGGACGTTGACCGCGGTTCCCCAGTCGTCGGGGATGCGGTTGAGGCGTCGGTACTCGATCGCCCGCGCCCCGTTCCAGGAGCGGAAGACGGCGGCCACCGCCTGCAGCAGCTGCTCGCGCGGCTCGGTCGGGAAGGCGTCCCCGGTCTGCTGCTCGAAGACCAGCTCGAACCGCGCCACCAGGTCGCGCAGCTCGGCGGTCTCCAGCTCGGTGTCGAGGCTGACGCCGCGGATCGCCTTGACCTCGCGGATCTCCCGCTCGAACAGCATCCCGCCGATGCCGTGGACGACGTTGCCGAACATCTGCACGAAGCGGCGGTAGGAGTCCCAGGCGAAGCGCTCGCCGCCGGTCCGCTCGGCCAGGCCGGCGACCGCGTCGGGGCCGAGGCCGAGGTTGAGGACGGTGTCCATCATCCCCGGCATCGACCGGCGGGCGCCGGAGCGGACCGAGACCAGCAGCGGGTCGGCGGGGTCGCCGAGGCGGCGGCCGGCCTGCTTCTCCAGGTGCGCCAGAGCGGCGTCGATCTGGGCCGCCAACTCCGTCGGGAGGGTGCCGCCCTCCTCGAGATAGGCGATGCAGGCCTCGGTGGTCACCGTGAACCCGGCAGGAACCGTGATCGGCGGGCCGAGGCGGGCCATCTCGGCCAGGTTGGCGCCCTTGCCGCCGAGCAGGTCGCGCATCTCCTTCGACCCCTCGGCGAAGGCGTAGACGTACTTCGGCCCGGCCGCGCTCACGCCAGCAACCTTCCCAGCAGGTCCACGTACTGGAGCGTGTGCCGATCCTCGAGGAACGCGGTGCGAACCCGCTCATGGGCGGCGAGGCCGATCTCGCGCGCCCGCGCCGGCGCGTCCAGCAGCTCGCGGGTGACCGCGCCGAAGCGCTCGACGTCGAGCGGGTCGCCCAGCAGGACGCCGCTCACGCCGTCCTCGATCTGGTCGCGGATGCCGCCGATCGCACTGGCGATCACCGGCCGCGCCTTCCACATCGCCTCGGTCACGGTCAGCCCGAACCCCTCCTTGAGGCTCTTCTGGACGACGATCGTCGAGCGGCGCTGCAGGGCGTTGACGATCACCGCGTTCTCCTCGAGGTCGTCCATCGGCAGGCAGGCCAGGTGGATGCGCCTGCGGACGTCGTCGGGCAATGCCCGCCACACGGTCTCGACTTCGGCGAAGACCGCCGCGCCCTCCGGGTCGTCGGCGACGGAGCCGAGGCTGGGGCCGGCGAGGACCAGGTGGGCGTCCGCCCCCGCCCGCAGCGCCAGCCCGAAGCCCCGCATCACCCCGAGCGGGTCCTTGAGCCGGTCCCAGCGCGAGACCTGGGTGACGACGGCGCAGTCCGGCCCCGGCAGCGGGCCGGCGCTGAACACCTCGCAGCGGCGCACGACCCGCCGCGTCGTCCCGTTCGGCAGGGCGTACTCCGGCCGCTGCCGCGTTTCCCGGGCGAGCAGGCCGACGTGGCTGAGGATCGCGTCGGCGACCGCCGGCTCGATCTCCTCGTTCTTCGGCGAGAGCGCGTCGATCGAGGGCGGCACGATCACCGTCAGCACCCCCTCGCAGTAGGACGGCACGTAGGCCCGGCGCGAGAAGACGCGGGCGTGGGCTTCGGTCACGTACTCCTCGAGGAATCCCCAGGCCGCGAGGCTGTACTCGTTCTGCTCGTCGGTGCCGACGTGACAGCGCCAGACCACGGTCCGCCCGGCGGCGACGATGTCGGGCACCATGCCGGCGGTCTGCGGGTCGTGGAGGAAGACGACGTCGTCGGGGCCGAGCACCTCCAGCACCGCCGCCGCGTTGGCGCGACCGATCTCTCGGTAGGCCGACCGCTCCCCCTCCCCCAGCTCACCCCCGTCGCCGGGCGACCCGTGGAGGAAGTTGTGGAGACGCTTGGTCAGCTCGAAGAAGTCCGGGCCGCCGGAGATGGTCAGCCAACGCATCTCGATCCCCAGCCCCTTCGCCAGGCCGACCCAGGAGCGGAGCATCTCGGCGACGCCCCCGCCGGCGGCGGTCGAGTTGACGTTCCAGAGCCGGCGCCCGTCGAGCAGCGTGCCGCCGCGCTCGAGGCCGTCGATCAGCCGGCTCCAGGCCTCCGGCTCGATCAGCCGCCGCATCCGCTCGATCGAGAGCGGGGCCACGTTCACCTCCATGGCGGCGACCGTATCGGGCATCAGGCCACGGGAATGTCAACAGGGTGTTGCGGCTCGACCCCGGCCCAGACATCGGTCAGGAAGGCGGCCAGCTCGGCGTCGAGGCGGCTCGGGGAGAGGCGCCACTCGAGGATCGAGCTGGCCACGAGCAGCCGCCCGTCGGACAGCTCCTCGGCGAGCATGCCGGAGTCGCTGAACGGGTGCAGCGGGTCGAGCGTGTGGCCGACGATCAGGGTCGGCTGGGCGATCCGCAGCCGCTCCTCGCGGTGCGGGGCCGTCTCGCCGAGCAGCAGCCCCTCGAGTACGGACAGGGCCGGGCCCGGGGTCTGGCGCACGAAGTCGAGGCCGAGGTCGACCAGGAAGTGGGTGCGGGGGATCGCCGAGGCGAGCTGCGAGGTCGCCTCGAACAGCGGTCGCCCGAGCCGCAGGCCGAGCATGACCGGGGCGAAGGTGGCCGCGACCCCGGGCAGGGCGTTGTCGAGCACCGGCATCTCGATGAACAGGCCGGCGACCCGCTCCGGCTCGTGCGTCGCCAGCTCCAGCGCCACGTTGGCCCCGAGCGAGGTGCCGCCGATCACGGCCCGCTCGAGGCCGAGGTGGTCGAGCAGGGCCTCGATCTGGCGGGCGAAGCGGGGCATCGAGTAGAGGCGCAGGTCCTCGGGGCGGTCGGAGCGGCCGTGCCCGAGCAGGTCGACGCAGATCGTCCGGTGACCGTGCTCGGCCAGGGCCGGCCCGAGCCGCGAGTACATCCGCCGGTTCATCAGCAGGCCGTGCGCGAGCACGACGGCGCGGTCCCCCTCGCCGTAGGAGTCGTACTCGATCCGGTGCCCCTCGTAGCGGAACTCTCCCACGCGGCGATGGTAGTCGCCCACGGTGCGGTCAGGTCCGTATATCGGTACCGGCTTCTCTGCGCGTTCTACGGATGCGCGACACGAATCTCTGCACAGATGATGGACGGGTGAGCACTCACCTCAGCCCACTCGACGCAGCGTTCCTGGAGTTGGAGCAGGCCGACGAGTCCGCCCACATGCACATCGGCTGGGCGATGATCTTCGACCCGCTGCCGGGCGGCGGCGTGCCCACGATCGAGCAGGTGCGCAGCCGGACCGACGAGCGGCTCGACGCCCTCCCCCGCTTCCGCCGCCGCCTCTCCTCGCCGCGGGTCGGGACCCTCTCGCTGCCCACCTGGGTCCCCGAGACCGACTTCGACATCGAGAGCCTGATGCGCCGGGCGACGCTCCCCGAGCCGGGCGGCGAGGCGGAGCTGATGGACTGGCTGGGCGACTTCTTCTCGCACCGCCTGGACCGCGCCCACCCGCTCTGGGAGACGACGCTGGTCGACGGCCTCGAGGGCGGTCGCTGGGCGCTCGCCACCAAGGCGCACCACTGCCTGGTCGACGGGATCAGCGGCGTTTCGGTGGCCGCGGCCCTGCTCGACGCCGAGCCGGAACCGGACCCGGAGTCGGCGACCCTGGCCGAGCTGGTGGCGCCACCGGACGAGGAGGACGAGAACCGCGGCAGGCTCGGGCGGATCCGCGGTGCCGTCGGTGGCGGTGTCAACGTCGCCCTGCACCCGCGCAAGGTGCTGGCGGCGATCTCGCAGTCGCGCTCGCTGGCCGAAACGCTGGTCCGCGACGAGCTGGTCGCGGCCCCGCACACGAGCCTCAACGTGCCGATCGGGGCCAGCCGCCGGTTCGCCGCCGTCGACGTCTCGCTGGACAGCCTCAAGCAGGTCAAGGGTCGGCTCGGGGGCACCGTCAACGACGTCGTCCTCGCCGCCACCGTCGGCGGCCTCGGCCGCCTCTTCGAGCACCGCGGCGAGAGCCGGGCGGTCGACCAGATCCGGGCGATGGTCCCTGTCAACCTGCGACAGGCGGGCGAGACGATGGCGCTCGGCAACCGCGTCTCCTCCCTCTTCGTCGACCTGCCCGTCTCCGAGCCCGACCCGCTGCTGCGCTACCGCAAGGTGGCGGCGGCGGTGGAAGACCTCAAGCGCGGCGGCGCCTCGGCCGGGACCGAGGCGGTGATCGGGCTCGCCGGCCTGACGCCCCCGGTGATCCAGAGCGCGATCGCACGGCTGACCTTCACGCCGCGGCTCTTCAACCTCACGGTCACCAACGTGCCGGGCCCTCCGACGACGCTCTACGCCCTGGGAGCGCCGATGCGCCGGGTGGTGCCGCTGGTGCCGATCTTCACCGGCCACGCGCTCGGGGTCGCCGTGGTCAGCTACGACGGCAACCTCACCTTCGGCCTCAACGCCGACCGCGGCACGGTCGGCGACCTCGAGGTCCTGCGCGGCGGCATCGAAGCCTCGCTTGCGGAGCTGGACCAGCTGGCTCAGGCCGCCGCGGCCTGAGCCGGGCTCCAGACGACTACGCGCAACGGGCGGCGGCGACGGCGGCCTGGCCGTAGGAGATGCCGCCGTCGTTGGGCGGCAGTCGTTCGGGGACGAGGACGCGGAGGCCGGCGGCGCGCAGGCGTTCGGCGGTGCGCTCGAGCAGCAGGCGGTTCTGGAAGACGCCGCCGGAGAGGGCGACGGTGTCGAGGCCTCGCTCGGCGGCGACGGTGACGCAGACGCCGGCGGTGGCCACGGCGAGGCCGCTGTGGAAGCGGGCGGAGAGGAGCTCGGGCGAGACGCCCGCCGCGTGTTCGGCGAGCAGGCGGCGAATCGCCGGCCGGGGATCGAGCTGGCGCACCCCAGCGGAGAGGTGCTGTTGAGATTTCCCACGTATAGCGGGGGAAATCTCAACATCGAACTCGTAGGCGCGAGTCTCGGCGCGGTCGGCGATGGCTTCGAGCTCGGTCGCGGCCTGGCCCTCGTGGCCGATCCGGGTGCGCAGGCCGATGGTCGCGGCGACGGCGTCGAAGAGGCGCCCGGCGCTGGTGGTCGCCACCGGCAGGTCGCCCGCCGCCAGCGCCGCGACCGCCTCCCAGTCCGCTCGCTCCACCTGGCCATGCAGTCCCGGCGGCAGTGGCGGCAGCGGCTCCTCCATCGCCGCGGCGAGCCAGGCGCAGGCCATCCGCCAGGGCTCCCTCACCGCGGCGTCGCCGCCAGGCAGCGGCACCGGCAGAAGGTGGCCGACACGCTCGTACCCGCTCGCGTCGCCGACCAGGACCTCGCCGCCCCAGACCGTGCCGTCCGGCCCGAGCCCGGCGCCGTCGAAGATCGCTCCGAGCGCCGGCCCGTCGTGGCCGTGCTCGGCCAGGCAGGCGGCGAGGTGGGCGTGGTGGTGCTGGACCGCGACCGTCTCGGCCCCCTCGCGCTCCAGCGCGTAGCGGGTCGAGAGGTAGTCGGGATGGAGGTCGTGGGCGACCAGCTCGGGCCCCAACCCCAGCAGCGCTTCGAAGTGCTCGACGCCGTGCCGGAAGGAGCGCAGCGCCTCGAGACTGCCGAGGTCGCCGCCATGCGGGCCGACCCAGGCGCGCTCGCCGGCGGCCAGGCAGAAGGTCGACTTCAGCTCCGCCCCGCAGGCGAGGACCGGGCGCGGGGCCGTCGGCCTCAGCGGCAGGCTGGCCGGGACGTAGCCGCGCGAGCGCCGGACCATCAGCGGGGCCGGGCGCAGGCCCGGGTCGAGGGCGCGCACGACCGAGTCCTCGGCGCGGGTCGCGATCGGGCGGTCGTGGCGGAGGAAGGCGTCGGCGACCGGGCCGAGCCGGTCGAGCGCCTCGGCGTCGTCGCGGACGATCGGCTCGCCGGCGATGTTGCCCGAGGTCATCACCAGCGGCTCGCCGAGGTCGGCGGCCAGCAGGTGGTGCAGCGGCGAATGCGGCAGCATCGCCCCGAGGTCGGCGCAACCCGGCGCGACCGCCGCGGCGACGGCGGCGCCGGGCCGGCGGCGGGCGACCACGATCGGCCGCTCGGGACCGGCCAGCAGGCGCTCCTCGGCGGCGCTCAGCTCGACCAGCCCGCGCGCCGCCGCGAGGTCGCCGGCGAGCAGCGCGAAGGGCCGCGTCTCGCGCTGCTTGCGGCGGCGCAGCTCGGCGACCGGCCCCTCGGCCGCCGCCAGGCAGGCGAGGTGGTAGCCGCCGATCCCCTTGACCGCGACGATTGCCCCCGCCGCCAGCATCGCCGCGGCCCTCTGGACTGCATCGCCGGCGCCGGAGCCCGCCGGGTCGAGCGGGGCCCCGCCGGGGCCGACCAGCTCGGCCCGCGGCCCGCAGGCGGGGCAGGCGTTGGGCTCGGCGTGGAAGCGGCGGTCGGCCGGGTCCTCGTACTCGGCCCGGCAGGCGGCGCACATCTCGAACCCCGCCATCGTCGTCGCGGCGCGGTCGTAGGGGACGGAGCGGACGATCGTGAAGCGGGGACCGCAGTCGGTGCAGTTGAGGAACGGGTAGCGGTGGCGGCGATCGCCGGGGTCGAGCAGCTCCGCCAGACAGGCATCGCAGGTGGCGACGTCGGGCGGGACCGGCGCCGCCGCGGCCGCGCCCGGCCCGGAGTCGGCGATGCGGAAGCGGCGCTCGCCGGTCGGCTCCAGCGACGCCGTCTCGACCGCCTCGACCGCGGCCAGCGGCGGCGCCTCGCCGCGCAGCCGGCGCACGAACTCCGCCACCCGCTCGGCCTCCCCCTCGACCTCCAGCTCGACCCCGTCGCCACCGTTGAGGACGAAGCCGCCGAGACCCAGCTCGGTGGCGAGGCGGAAGGCGAAGGGGCGGAAGCCGACACCCTGAACGGTGCCGCGGACGCAAACCACGATCCGCTGCCGGGCCACCGCCGCTCAGGCCGGCGCCGCGCTGCGCCGCGGCACCGCCGCCAGCCACTCGCGCCAGGCGTCGATCCCCTCGCCGCTGCGGGCGCTCGTCGTCAGCACCGTCGCCTCCGGGTTGACCGCGGCGACGTTGGCGAGCAGGAGGTCGAGGTCGAAGTCGAGGTGGGGCAGGAGATCGATCTTGTTGATCACGACCAGCTCGCAGCTGCGGAACATCAGCGGGTACTTGAGCGGCTTGTCCTCGCCCTCGGCGACCGAGCAGACCATCGCCCGCGCGTCCTCGCCGACCCTGAACTCGGCCGGGCAGACGAGGTTGCCGACGTTCTCGACCACCAGCAGGTCGATCTCGCCGAGCGCCACCTCCGGCAGGGCCGAGCGGACCATGTTGGCGTCGAGGTGGCACTCGCCGCCGAACCCGGGGTCGGTGTTGAGCTGGGTCACCGGCACGTGCAGGTGGGCGATCCGATCGGCGTCGAGGCTGCCCTGGACGTCGCCCTCGAGGACGCCGATCCGGGTCTCCCCCAGCCCGGCCCCGATCGCCCGCTCCAGCAGCGCCGTCTTGCCGGCCCCCGGTGCCGACATCAGGTTGACGACGGCGACCCCGGCGCGGTCGAAGTCCTCGCGGTTGGCGCGGGCGATCGTCTCGTTGGCGTCGAGTGCGTCCTCGGCCACCCTGATCCTCGTCCTGTGCATCAGGCGCTCCTCTCCAGTCGCGACTCCTGCGGTCGGGAGTCCTCCACCTCGATCCAGGCTACTTCGAGCTGCTCGCCGTCGAGCACCTCGCCGCCGGCGCCGCAGCCGGAGCAGGCGAAGACCGACAGCGGCGGCAGCGCCCCGGCGGGCCCGGCCGCGTGCTCGGCCAGCGGCGGCGGTGCCGGGTCCCACTCGCGGCCGCACTCGGGGCAGCGCAGCAGCGCCGCCACCGGCTCCAGCTCCAGCCGGGCGCCCTCGCAGCCACCGCCGCGGACGACGAGGTCGAAGCAGAAGGAGAGCGACTCGGGGACGGCCTGGCGCAGGGCGCCGAGCCTGACGTGCACGACCCGGACCGGGCAGCCGTCGGCGTGGCGCAGGGCGGCGTCGACGATCGCCCGCGAGAGCGCCAGCTCGTGCATCAGCAGGCCGCCGTCAACAGAGTCCCATCAGCAGATCCTCGGCAGCGGATCGCCGGCCAGCAGGTCCATCACCCGGCGGCCGCCGAAGGCGGTCTCGACCACGACCATCCCGGACGGCTCGGCGAGCGCCTCGCCGATCTCGGCGGCTTCCCCGCAACCCGGCGCCGCCCGCAGCGCCGCGAGCGCCTCCGCGGCGCCCTCCGCGGCAACGATGGCGACCAGGACCCCCTCGTTGGCGATGTACATCGGATCGATCCCGAGCAGCTCGGCCGCGGCCGCCACCGGAGGCGGGACCGGCACCGCCTCCTCCCTCACGGCTACCCCGACGGCCGAGGCGCGGGCGAGCTCGTTCAGCGCCGAGGCGACGCCGCCGCGGGTGGCGTCGCGCAGGCAGCGCAGGTGCGGGCCGGCCGCCTCCAGCATCGCCTCGACCGCCGGCCACAGCGAACGGGTGTCGGAGGCGATGTCGGCGTCGAGGCCGAGGTCGTCGCGGGCGAGCATGATCGCGGTCCCGTGGGCGCCCACCGGGCCGGAGACCAGCACCCGGTCTCCGGGCCGGATCGCGCCGGTCCCCAGGCTCGCCCGCCCGTCGACCCGCCCGAGCCCGGTCGTGCATACGTACATCGAGTCGCAGCGGCCGCGCTCGACCACCTTGGTGTCGCCGGCGACGACCTCGATCCCGGCCGCCTCCGCGGCCACCGCGATCGCCTCGACCTCGGCCCGCAGGTCGTCGGCGGCGAGCCCCTCCTCCAGCACCAGCGAGAGCGTCAGCGCCAGCGGCCGGGCGCCGGCGACGGCGAGGTCGTTGACCGTCCCGTTGACCGCCAGCTCGCCGATCGATCCGCCCGGGAACCGGATCGGCCGCACCACGAAGCTGTCGGTGGTGAGGGCGAGGCCGAGGCCCTCGACCTCGACCGCGCCGGCGTCCCCCAGCTCGGCCAGGGCCGGCGACTCCAGCGCCGGCAGCAACAGCCCCTCGATCAGCGTCTGGGAGGCCTTGCCGCCAGCCCCGTGCGCCATCGTCACCAGCTCGTCGCGGAAGCGCGGCCGCTTCGCGCGCGCCGTCTCGACGATCCCCAGCACCCGCTCCTCGGACCTCATGCCGGCTCGCCCTGGCGGGCCAGGCGGCCGTAGCTGTAGTAGGCGGCGCAGGCCCCCTCGGGCGAGACCATGCAGGTCCCGACCGCCCGCTCGGGGGTGCAGGCGGTGCCGAAGACTCGGCACTCCCAGGGCTTGATCACGCCCTTCAGCACCTCGCCGCACTGGCACTCGACCGGGTCGGCAACCCGCTCGCCCGGCAGCTCGAAGCGCCGCTCGGCGTCGAGCTCGGCGTAGGCGTCGGAGAGGCGCAGGGCGCTGCGCTCGATCTCCCCGAGGCCGCGCCACTCGAAGCTCGGGCGCAGCTCGAAGACCTCGGCCATCGCTGCCAGCGCCGCCGGGTTGCCGCCCGCCGGGACCACCCGGCCGTACTGGTTCTCGACCTCGCAGCGGCCCTCGGCCAGCTGGCGCATCGCCATCTCGATCGATTGCAGGATGTCGAGCGGCTCGAAGCCGGAGACGACCAGCGGCTTGCCGTACTCCTCGGCGACGAAGTCGAAGGCGCGGGCGCCGACGATCGTGGCGACGTGACCGGGGCCGACGAAACCGTCGAGGTCGAGGTCGGGCGAGTCGAGCAGCGCCCGCATCGGCGGCTCGATCGTCACGTGGTTGCAGAAGCAGGAGAAGTTGCCGATGCCCTCCGCCCTGGCCCGCCGCAGGGTCAGCGCCGTCGAGGGCGCCGTCGTCTCGAACCCGATCGCGAAGAAGACGACCTCGCGCTCGGGCTCCCGGCGGGCGAGGCGCAGCGCGTCGAGCGGCGAGTAGACGACGCGGACGTCGGCGCCGGCCGCCTTCGCCTCCTGCAGCGAGCGCTCCGAGCCCGGCACCCGCATCATGTCGCCGAAGCAGGCGAGCGTGACGCCGTCGTGGGCGGCGATCGCGATCGCGTCGTCGACCCGGCCCATCGGGATCACGCAGACCGGGCAGCCCGGCCCGTGGACCATCTCGACCTCCTCGGGCAGCAGCTCGTCGATCCCGTAGCGGTAGATCGCGTGGGTGTGGCCGCCGCATACCTCCATCAGCTTGCGGCGGCGGCCGGGCTCGACCAGGGAGAGGATCCGGGCCGAGAGCGCCCGGCCCAGCTCGGCGTCGCGGAACTCCTCCACGTACCTCACGCCCCCTCCTCCGCGCGACTGTCGTCGAGCCGGGCGATCGCGGTGCCGGCGTGGACGAGCAGCCGCTCGCCGACCGCGACCGGGGAGACCAGCTCGACCTCGACCGTCTCCTCGCGGCCCGCCTCGTCGGCGCAGAGCGCCAGCCCCGGCTCGGCGCCGGGGGCGAGGACGCGCAGCGCCACGGCGAGGTCGCCGCAGGTGATGCAGCGCTCGCCCTCGGCCCTGTCGACCGCGTCGCTCACTCGATCGCGCTCCCCTTCAGCTCCTCCAGCTCCTGCTCGTAGGCGGCGCTCATCCCCTCCAGTAGCTGCAGCGTCGCCGCCGCCTCCTCCTCGTCGATCCGCGAGATCGCGAAGCCGACGTGGATCAGCACCCAGTCGCCGACCTCGACGCCGCCGTCGGCGTCGAGCAGGCCGACGCTGACGTTGCGCCTCACCCCGGCGACCTCGACCCGGGCCAGCCGGTTGGGCTCGTCGACGATCTCTAGGACCTGGCCGGGTATCGCCAAGCACATCGCGGCGCCGCCTCCTGAGGTCGGTTGAACTGGGGCCAACGTAGCAGGCGCTCGGCGACCCGCCCGGCCGCCGCGCGCACCACCGCCGACGGCTCGGCGCCGACCTCGAAGCTCGCGCCCTCGATCCCGAAGACGACGAGGCACGGCGGCAGGCGGTCCAGCGCCCGGCCCAGCTCGACCGCCTCGCCGAGGCCGAAGGCGTGGGTCGAGGCGGCGCCGAAGGCGGCCGGCAGCGGCCCCGCGGCGGCGTCGATCCGGTGGATCTCGCCGGGCGCGCCGCCGGCGACGACGGCGTCGGCGACGACGGCCAGCCCCGCCCCCTCCCAGGCCTCGATCAGGTCGACCGGCTCGCCGCCCAGCTCGATCACCTCCAGGTCCCGCGGCGCGCGTTCGCGCACCGCCCGCGCCACCAGCAGGCCGGCGGCGTCGTCGCCGCGCAGCTCGTTGCCGAGTCCGATCAGCAGCGCGGCGGCGCTCATTCGCGCTCGACCTCGAGCTTCAGGAAGTGGGTCGAGCAGGAGATGCAGGGGTCGTAGTTGCGGATCGTCTGCTCGCAGCGGTCGCGCAACTCCTCGTCGCCGAGCTGGACGTGGGCGGCGACGAACTCGCGCAGGTCCTCCTCGATCGAACCCTGGTTCTGGGAGGTCGGCGGGACGATCCAGGCGGAGACGATCTCGCCGGCGGCGTCGATCTCGTAGCGGTGGTAGAGCAGGCCGCGCGGCGCCTCGCTGACGCCGTGCCCGACCCCCGCCCGCGGCTCGTAGGGGACGAACGACCGGTCGGGGCGCTCGTAGGCGTCGATCAGGCGCAGCGCCTCGTCGAAGGCGTAGAGGATCTCGACGGCGCGGACGACGATGCTGCGGAAGGGGTTGCGGCAGCCCTCGCCGATCCCCGCCTCCCGGGCCGCCGCGGCGGCCAGCGGCGAGAGCCGCTCGCGGTTGAGGTCGAAGCGGGCCAGCGGCCCGGTCAGGTAGGAGCCGCGGCCGCGGACCCGGGCGTGCAGCGCGGTCGAGTGCGGCACCTGGCGCTCCTCGAAGGTCGCGTCGAACTCGGCCGGGGCGACGTCGATCCCCCGCGAGGAGACGATCCGGCCGCGGTCGATCGGGTACTCGCCGGCCGCCTCCGAGCGCAGGCAGACCGTCTCGTAGTCGCGCTCCAGCTCCGGGAAGTCGAGGCCGGCGACCCAGCGCACCGTCTCCACCGCCTCCTCCCGGCAGCGCTCCAGTTCCGGGCGCAGCTCCTCGAGCCGGCGCCGCTCCGGCGCCCGGTAGAAGCCGCCGACCCGGACGTTGACCGGGTGCACGGCGCGGCCGCCGACCACCTCGATCAGGCGGTTGCCGGCCTTCTTGGCCCGCAGCCCCCGTTCGACCACCTCGCGGTGGTCGCGGGCCATCGCGAAGCCGCTCTCGTAGCCGAGGAAGTCGGGCGCGTGCAGCATGTAGAGGTGCAGCGCGTGGCTCTCGACCCACTCGCCGCAGTAGATCAGCCGGCGCAGGTCGCGCAGCGGTCCCGTCACCTCGATTCCCAGCGCGTCCTCCATCGCCTGGCAGGCGCTGGTCTGGTAGGCAACCGGGCAGATCCCGCAGATCCGCGCCGTGATGTCCGGCGCTTCGCCCAGCGCCCGGCCGCGCAGCAGCGCCTCGAAGAAGCGCGGCGGCTCGTAGATCCGCAGCTCGACCGACTCGACCTCATCGCCGCGGATCCGCACGTGCATCGCCCCCTCGCCCTCGACCCGGGCCAGGGCGCTGGTCTCGATCCGCCGGGTGCGGCCGTTGCCGTCGCTCACGACTCCGCCCCCTCGGCCCCGGGCGCCTCGCCGGCGGCGCGGAAGGCGGGCGCGGCGGCGTTGAAGCTGCGGTAGGCGCGGACCAGGTCCGGGGTCTCGGCGCCGAGCCCGCGCATCCAGGCGGTGAGCGAGCCGGCGTTCGGCGTCTCCATCGGGCCGAAGCAGCCATAGCAGCCGCGGTCGTGGGCGGGGCAGATCGCGCCGCATCCGGCGTGGGTTACCGGCCCCAGGCAGGGCGTCCCGTGGGCGACCATCACGCAGACGTTGCCGCGCCGCTTGCACTCGACGCAGACGCTGTAGTCGGGGATCGCCGGGCGGCGCTCGGCGAGGAAGGCGGAGAGCACCTCGAGCAGCTGGCCCTTGTCGACCGGGCAGCCGTGCAGCTCGAAGTCGACCGGAACGTGGTCGGCGATCGGGGTCGAGGTCGCGAGGGTGGAGATGTAGGCGGGGCTGGCGTAGACGGTGGCGACGAACTCGCCGACGTCGGCGAAGTTGCGCAGCGACTGGATCCCACCGGCGGTCGCGCAGGCCCCGATCGTGACCAGCCGCCGCGATTGGCGTCGCACCTCCTGGATCCGCTCGGCGTCGGCCGCAGTGGTGACCGAGCCCTCGACCAGGGAGAGGTCGTAGGGACCCTCGACCGTCGCCCGCGATGCCTCCAGGAAGTGGGCGACCTCGATCTCCTCGGCGAGGTCCAGCAGCTCGTCCTCGAGGTCGAGGATGCTGAGCTGACAGCCGTCGCAGGAGGCGAACTTCCAGACCGCCAGCTTCGGCTTGGTCGCGGCGGCGCCCATCAGAGCTCCCTCACCGCGAGGAAGCGCTCGACCGCGTCGAAGCCGAGCACAGGCCCCTCGCGGCAGGCGAAGGTCGGCCCGAGCTGACAGCGACCGCACTGAGTCACCGCGCACTTCATGTTGCGCTCGACCGAGAGATGGAGGTCGGCCGGGGCCATCCCCCTCGCCAGCAGCGCCTGCACGGTGAAGCGCATCATCACCTCCGGCCCGCAGATGAAGGCGACGGCGTTGCCGGGGTCGAAACGGGCGGCGTCGATCAGGGTCGTGACCACGCCGACGTGCCCGGCCCACTCGCTCGTGGCGCTGTCGACGGTGACGTCGACCTCCAGTCGGGGATCCCCGCGCAGCTCGTCCAGCTGGACGCGGAAGAGCAGCTCCGCCGGGCCGCGGCCGCCGCAGAGCAGGACGACGCCGGCGAGACGCTCGCGCCCGGCGAGCGCCTCCAGCAGCGCCGGGCGCAGCGGCGCCAACCCCAGCCCGCCCGCGACGAGGACGAGGTGGCGACCGGCTGCGGCCTCGACCGGCCAGGAGCTGCCGAAGGGGCCGCGGACGCCGAGCTGCTCGCCCGGCTCGGCCCGGCAGACCGCGGCGCTGGCCGGGCCGACCGCGCGCACGGTGTGCACCAGCGGGCCGCCGGCGCCCGGGTCGCCGCTGATCGAGATCGGCACCTCGCCGACGCCGAATGCGTAGAGCATGTTGAACTGGCCGGGGCGGAACTCCGGCGCCGGGCCGCCGTCGGCCGGCTCCATCGTCAGCGTCCAGGTGTCCGCAGTCTCCCGGCTCCGCTCGAGGACCCGGAACGGGCGCGGCGTCATCGGCCCGGCGGCAGCCGGGCCCTCAGCGGGAAGCGGGCTCGCCATAGACGTCGAGCAGCTGCAGCCGGGTCGCCTGGAGGCGGTCGAGCATGACCGCGGCGAAGCGCTGCATCAGCTCGTAGCCGAGGGGTTTGTCGGTGTCGCACTTGCCGCGCAGGCAGGCTCCGTCGAAGGCGATCGCCCGGGTCGTCTCCAGCGCCCTGGCGTCGAAGCTCCAGCGGTAGGGCGGGAAGAGCCAGGACCAGCCGACGACCGCGCCCTCGCCGAGGGTCTCGATCATCAGCGCTCCGCGGCCCGGAGCGGCGACCTCCAGAGCCACGCGGCCGTGGCGGATCACGAAGAAGGCGTCGGCCCGGTCACCCTCGTGGGCGAGGTGCTCGCCGGCCGCGAAGACGCGGTTGACGCCGCAGCCGGCGATCAGCTCGAGGTGGCCGGGGGCGAGCCCGGCGAAGGTCGGCAGCTCGGCGAGGATCTGGTCAATCGAGCGCATCGGCACGGATCGCCGCCACCTCCTCAGTGATGTCGATCGCCACCGGGCACCAGGTGATGCAGCGGCCACAACCGACGCAGCCGGAGCTGCCGAACTGGTCGATCCAGGTCGCCAGCTTGTGGGTCATCCACTGCCGGTAGCGCGAGCGAGAGGAGGAGCGGACGCTGCCGCCGTGGACGTAGGAGAAGTCCAGGGTGAAGCAGGAGTCCCAGTGGCGGGTGCGCTCGGCGACCTCGCCGGCGAGGTCGCTGGAGTCCTCGACGCTCGTGCAGAAGCAGGTCGGGCAGACCATCGTGCAGTTGCCGCAGGTGAGGCAGCGCTCGGAGACCTCGTCCCAGCGCGGGTGCTCGAGGTTGTCGTAGAGCAGCTCCTTGATCCCCGCCGTCTCCATCACCCGGCCCTGGTTCGCGGCGGCGCGGGCGACGCCGGCCTCGGCGGCGGCGAGCTCGTCGGGCCCGGCCGGGGCGCGCGGCAGCTCGGCCAGCAGCTCGGCGCCGCGCTCGCTGCCCGCTTCGCAGACGAAGTAGTGGTCGCCGCCCTCGATCACCTCGGTCAGCGCCAGGTCGTGCCCGGCGCCGACCTTCGGCCCGGTCTCCATCGAGACGCAGAAGCAGGTGCCGCCGGCGACCGTGCAGTTGACGGCAAGGATGAAGGCGCCCTCGCGGCGGGCCGCGTAGAAGGGGTCCGGGTAGGCGCCCTCCATCAGGACCCGGTCCTGGATCGCGATCGCGTGCAGCTCGCAGGAGCGGACGCCGACGAAGGCGTAGGTCGGCGCCTCGGCGGCCTCCTCGCTCACCTCCAGCTCACCGCCGGCACCGCGCCGCGCCCGCCACAGGGTCAGCTCCGGCGGGTGCAGGTAGCGCTTCCAGGAGTGCGGCCCGACCGCGTAGCCGAACAGCGCCTCGTCCTCGCGGCGGGCGAGCCGGTAGCTGCCGCCGTCCTGCTCGTCGGTCCAGCCGACCGGAAGGTCGTCGCTGGAGGCGATCCCGTCGTAGACGATCGCGCCGTCGCGGACGGTCGGTCCGATCAACTCGAACCCGCGCCGCCGCAGCGCCGCGAACAGCTCGTCGAGCCCGTCCCGGTCGATCGTGCCTGCCCCGGCCGCCATCGAACTAGGTTAGACGGCTTCGCTGGACGGCCTTGCGCTTGCGCCGGGAAATCGAAGGCGATGAAGTGAGGCGGGGCGGCGCCGGCAAAGCCGACGCGTCCAGGATCCGTCAATGACGGTTGAGATCCTGGCTCATGACTGGTCCTCCTTTGCCACCCCAAGGCGGTTTCCCTGTCCGAGAGCCCCGCCTCCTTCACCGGTGATCGCCCGGCCCGAGAATTCATAACATACGCCGGTGTAACAATCAAGGGCGTTTGCTTAATGCGACGGACTTTCGCTGAAGGGCGTCGCTCAGGAGGCGGCCGCGGAGCTCTCCACCGCCACCGCCTCGGCCGCGGTCACCGGGATCGCGGCCGAGTCGGGCCAGCGGCCCGGCAGCTCGGCCGGAGCGACCTTGCCGGAGGCGAGTAGCAGCTCCTCGGCCGTGTGCGGCGCGAACGGAGCCAGGGCCTGGGCCAGCAGCACCAGCGCCGCCACCTGGGCCTCGGCGTCGGCGCGGTCGAGCTGGCCGCGGCGCTTGGCGACCCGCTTCTCGAAGTCCTGGATCCGCTCGAACAGCCGCGTCAGGTTGCGAATCGCCTTGTGCATCTGCAGCTCGGCGGTGTCCTCGGTGATCCGCGCGAGCCCGTTCTCGCACCATTTCCGCAGCCGGTCGCGCATGTGCTCGGTGTCGGCCGCGGCCTCCGGGTCGTGCGGCGTCCCCTCCAGCGCGGCGAAGCGGTCGTGCGAGTGGGTCCAGAGGTTGCGCAGGAAGCGGTTGGCAAACCGCAGCGCCCCGTCGCTCCAGTTCAGCGTCTTCGCCGGCCCGGCCGCATACAGCACCGCCAGCCGCACGGTGTCGGCGCCATAGCGCTCGACCAGCTCGTCCGGATTGACGACGTTGCCGAGGTGCTTGCTCATCTTGCGTCCCTCGGCGATCACCATCTCGTGGAAGAGGCAGCCGGCGAACGGCTCGCCCTCGGCCATGAAGGCGAACTCGCCGTGGTCGCGCAGGGCCTTGGTGACGGTCCGCTGGTCGAAGACGAAGCCGCCGGAGTCGTTGCCGGCGACCAGGCGCTCGGCGGGCAGCCACTCCTCCAGCTCGGGATGGGTGAACATCTGCTCGGCGCGCGCCTCCGGCGGGACCGCCGAGGGAACCCAGAGGAAGAGGGCGTCGAAGTGGCAGTCGAGGGTGTCGGTCTCGCGCTTGGCCGCGGCGCCGCAGGTGGGGCAGGCGACGTCGACGAAATCGGGGCTCTCGGCCAGCGGGTTGCCCTCGCCGGTCGGCTTGAGGTCGCGCGGCAGCACCACCGGCAGGTCGGCCTCCGGCACCGGCACGACCCCGCAGCTCTCGCAGTGGACGACCGGGATCGGCGTGCCCCAGGAGCGCTGGCGCGAGATCGAGAAGTCGTTGGCGCGGTAGCGCTTCGCCTCGCGGGCGCCGGAGACGTCCGCGCCGTCCGGCTCCGCGGCGGAGCCCTCCCCGCCCTCCTCGTCCGGTCGCTCCCACCCGATCCGCGGGACGCGGACGGCGATCTCGGCGTCGGCCTCGTCGACGTCGGGGATCCCCAGCACGGCGGTCGGCCCGAAGCGGGCGTCGACAAGCGGCGAGACGAGCACCGGCAGCTCGGCTCCGGCCGGCCCGAGGACGGTCTCGCCGGTGTCGATGACCGGCACCGAGCGCGCGTCCCGGGCGCTGCGCTCCCAGCCGCCGGAGCGCATCCCCTCCAGCTCCTCGCCGACGCTCGACTCGGTCACCCAGCTGTCGACGTCGGGGTGGCGGGGCGAGAGCAGCACGAAGCGGGTCCGCGCCAGGGCGCTGCGGTGCGGGCTGAAGGCGGTGAGGCCGCGCCCGTCCGGGGCGCGCAGGTCGATCTCGGCCCCCTCGGAGCGGCCGAGGATGTAGCGCTGGGTCGCCAGCGAGAGCTCGTCCCAGTCCTCCAGCCGCCCGGTGTTGGCGTCGTTCTCCTCGAGGTAGTCGGTGATCTTCAGGAACCAGGTCGGCCGTCGGATCAGGCGCACCTCGTTGTGGCAGCGCCAGCAGGTCCCGCCCTCCTCGACCTGGATCGAGGCGAGGGTCGTCTGGCAGGTGTCGCACCAGTCGACGGTGGCGTCGTCGCGGTAGATCATCCCCATCTCGAGCAGGGTCAGGAACAGCCATTGCGACCAGCGGTACTGGCCCTCGTCGGAGCTGTAGAAGACGCGGTCGTAGTCGAAGGAGAAGCCGAGCCGCTTCATCTGGCCGAGCATCCGCTCGCCGCAGCGGGCGACCCAGTCGGCCGGCGGCACCTGGCGCTCGATCGCCGCCAACTCGGCCGGCAGGCCGAAGGCGTCGAAGCCGAAGCCGAAGAGGACGGCGTCGCCGCGGGCGCGGCGGAAGCGCGCGTAGGCGTCGCCGATCGAGTAGTCGCGGACGTGCCCCATGTGCAGGTTGCCCGAGGTGAACGGGCTCGACGGCTTGATGTAGACGCGGTCCTGCCCGTCGGCGGGCCTCGGCGCGTCGAAGTCGCCGCGCTCGGCCCAGGCCGCCTGGCGGGCCACCTCGATCCGGTCGGCGTCGTAGCTCGGCTTCCCCTGGCTCATCTCACGCTCAAGGCTAACTGAGCTGTAAATCCGCGGCGGGGCTCAGGAAAACGTCCACAGCTTGTTGCCGAGGAAGTTGAACGGCATCGCCACCGCGACGGCGATCGCCTGGGCGGTCAGTTCCCCCACCGAGTGCGAGGCGACCAGCGCCTCGAGCACGCCCAGGTTGAGCCCGAGCGAGGCGAGGCTGACGGCGAAGAAGCGCGCCGCCTGGAAGTGAGCCGGCCCCTCGCCCGGGCCGAACGTCCAGTAGCGGTTCCAGAGGAAGTTGTTGGTGACAGCGACGCAGAAGGCGCCGATCGCGGCGATCGCGTGGTGCACGCCGAGGCTCCCGGACAGCAGCTCGAAGACGGCGAGGTTGATCACGTAGCCGGAACCGCCGACCAGGCCGAACTTGAGCAGCTGCACCCAGTTGGGCGGGTGCCGCACGGCGGCGCCGAGGCGGCTGGCGAATTCGCCGGCGCTCATCCCCGCGGTTCCGCGTTGGCGTTGGTGAAGAGGCCGGCCCTCGGAGTGGAGCCGGGAAGCGCCGAGGCGGCGTGCGACGGCTTCGCGCGCGGGCCGTCGAGCAGGACGCCGACCGCACCGAAACCGGTGGGCAGCGCGTGGAGGGTGTGGAACCAGAGTGGCATCGGATGCGGGGACAGGTACCGGGTCAGCGTGAGGCGATTGAGCCGCACGCGCCCCGCCTTGTGAAACGAGGGTGGCAGGTTAATCGGCCGGCCGGCGACCAGAGGCTTGCTGACCACGTCCACTTCCGCCACCGGCTGCCTGCCACCGTACATGCGCACGGAGCCGTCGTGCAGGTACCAGCGCACCGGATCGGCCGCCAGTCGCCACATCACGGTCGCCCGGCGCCCGGTCGGGGCGCCGAGTTCGCGGGTCAGGGTCCGGTAGTCGGGGCGCTGGAGGTTCGGGGTCTGGGTGACGCTGACGTCGAAGGCGATCCAGTAGGCGCAGAGGCCGGCCGCCAGCACGACACCGACGAGACGGGCCCGCGCGGTTCCGAGGCCGACCGCGACGACGGCACCGAGCGGGACCAGCGCCGGCAGCAGGTTGCGCTCCACCACGTAGTCCTTGCCGGCGAGGGCCGCGATCACGGCGAGGGCGACGACGCCGGTCCCCACCGCGCCGGCCAGGGCGGCGGAGCGGCGCTCGCGTCGGCTCCCCCAGCCGACCGCCAGGACGAGCGCGAGCGCGACCGCGACCGCCGGCACCACCGCGTAGCGCTCGCGGGGCGGCTCGGCGATCACGTGCCCGGTTTCGCCGATCAGGAAGCTGACGCCCGTCTGCAGCAGTCGGCTGGGCAGCGGGGTGCCTTCGATCCAGCCGATGTGATGCGGGTTGACCTGAGCGGCGATCAGCGGCGTCAGCGCCAAGCCGGTCAAGGCGACCGCGCCGACGGCCGGCAGCAGCCGGCGCCACTGCGCCCGCAGGGCGACCAGCAGCCAGGCGGCCTCGATCGCGACCGCGAAGACGGCGAAGTAGTGGCTGCAGAGGGCGAGCGCCGAGAAGAGTGCCCAGAGCGCCAGGTCGCGGCCGCGCCGGGTGTCGAGCGCGCGGGCGAAGAAGAGGAAGGACAGCGCGCCGAAGAAGACCAGGAGGGCGTAGGAGCGCGCCTCCTGCGAGTACCAGATCAGCATCGGGTTGACGGCGACCAGCGCCGCCAGGATCAGTCCCGTCCTCCGGCTCGTCAGCTGCCGGCCGATCAGGTACCCGACCGGGACGGTCGCCGCGCCGAACAGGGCCGAGAGCGAGCGGATGCCGACTTCCCCCGTCCCGAACGCCTTCGCCCAACCCCAGGCGAGCACGTAGTAGAGCGGCGGGTTGGACTCGCTGGTCCGCACCCGGTGCAGCATCTCCGTGAAGCTGCCCGGGATCACCCGCATCACGGTGATCACCTCGTCGTGGTGGAAGCTCTGCAGGCCGAGGCTGGCGAAGCGCACGGCGACGCCGGCGGCGGCGATGGCGCCGAGGGCCCAGAGCACCGCCGAGCGGGGCCAGGCCCGCGTGTGTTCGACCGGAGGGGTTCTGCCCGGCCGGGCAGGCGCGGTAGCTACGTGAGCGTCCAAAGGAAACCCGGAGCTTCGATCCATCGCCTTAGCCAGTTTTCAACATCGCCTAAGGCCAGTGTAAAAAGGCGACTTCTTTGGCTCAGGGGACGCAGGCGCGCGGCGGCGTCGGCCGCTGCGGGCCGAACGACGGCGGCGCCGCGGCGCTGCCGGCGCCCCAGCGGCGGTTCGGCCGCCGCCCGAGACGGAATTCGAGCCTGGCGCCGGCCGCCAGGGCGCAGTAGGTCGTCCAGGGCCTCCCGTACGGGCTGCCGTCGAGGCGCAGCGACTGCACGTAGGGGCCGCGGCCGGAGGCGGTGATCAGCGCCCGCCGCCGCTGCGGCAGGCGGATTTCGGCCCGCCGGAAGAGGGGGCTGCCGAGCGCCAGCACCCCCACCCCGGGCATCTCCGGGTAGATCCCGAGGGCGCCGAAGACGTACCAGGCCGAGAGCGTGCCGAGGTCGTCGTTGCCGGGCCAGCCGTCGGGCGCGGTGTCGTAGAGGCCGAGCAGGGCCCGGCGCACGGTCATCTGGGTCCTGTAGGGCCGTCCCAGCCAGTCGTAGAGCCACGGGGTCAGCAGCGTCGGCTCGTCGCCGAGCAGGGCGTGGCCGGTGTGGGTGCCGCCGGCGCCGCCGTTCAGCACCCGCAGGAAGGCGTCGAGGCGCGATGCGGCCTTCGCCGTCCCCCCCATCGCCCGGGACAGCCCCGCCGGGTCCTGCGGGACCATCCAGGTGTACTGGGCGGAGTTGCCCTCGACGAAGCCGCCGCCGCGGAGGTTGTCGTAGGGCTGGGGGAAGGCGCCGCTGGCGTAGCGCGGCTCGACCATGCCGGTGGCCGGGTCGAACAGCCGGCGCCACTCGCCGGAGCGGCGGATGAAGGCGGCGTAGGTGGAGCGGTCGCCGAGCGCGCGGGCGGCGAACTGGGCGATCGCGAAGTCGTCGACGTAGTACTCCAGCGAGGTCGCCGCCGAGCCCCAGACGCTTTCCGGGCTGCCGTAGATCGAGTTCGCGTTGCGGACGTTGGTGTCGAGGTCGAAGGGGACGTATCCGAGCGCCAGGTAGGCGGCGAGGCCCTGGCGCTCCACGTATTCCCCGTTGGCGCTCGCGCACGGTTCGGTGGCTCCCTTCACCATCGCCGCCAGCGCGGCGGCACGGTCGAACCCGGTCGCGCCGAAGGCGGCGGCCGCGGCGATCATCGGGTCGGCGGAGTCGCCGACCATCGTCATGCCCTGCCCGTTCGCGTAGGGCCAGCGCGGCAGGCAGCCGCTCTGCGCGGCGTCGGCGAGCAGGGAGCGGACCATGTCGGCCGCCCGCTTCGGCACCAGCATCGCCAGCAGCGGGATCTCGGTGCGGTAGACGTCCCAGCCGGAGAAGTCGGCGTACTGGGTGCGGCCACGGGCGCGGTGCACCGTCCCGTCCATGCCGGGATAGGCGCCGTTGACGTCACTGAAGGTCCGCGGCGCCAGCAGCGCGTGGTAGAGCGCCGTGTAGAAGGTGTCGAGGTGGCGCCGGGAGCCGCCGCTGACGCGGACTCGGCCGAGCGCCTGGTTCCAGCGCCGGCTCGCCCGGGCGGCGATCGTGCCGAAGCCGGCGCTGCCGCTCTCGGCGGCGAGGTTGGCACGGGCGTCTTCGACGCTGACGAAGGAGACCCCGACCCGGGCCAGCACCGTCCTGTCGCCTTCGGTGTCGAAGCTCGCGTAGGCGCCGGCCTGCGCCGTGGTCGGGGGGTTGGAGGCGGGGCCCTGGCTGTCGCTGGCGACGGTGCCGCCCGGTTCGAGCTGGTTGCGGCGCCAGGTCCCGTAGGCGGCGAAACGACGGTTGAAGACGGCGGCGAAGTAGACGCGGTAGCGCGGGCGCTGGCCGCAGAACAGGCCGCTGGAGGCGGTGCCGGAGATTTCCCGCGCCGCCGGGTCGACCTGCACTTCGGCGAAGTCGTCGGGCTGGGCGCTGCCGCCGGCGTCGATCAGCACGCTGGCGTGCGGGCTCGACGGGAAGGTGAACCGCGCCATCCCGGTCCTCGTCGTGGCCGTCAGCTCGGCCTCGATCGCACCGCCGCGGACCGGGTTGAGGTGCACGGAGTAGTAGCCGGGGCGCCCCGCCTCGGCCGCGTGCGAGAAGCCCGGCTGGAACCGGCCGTCGAGGCCACCGGAGGGCGAGGCGGGCGAGGCGGTCAGCGGTTCGGTGCTCGGCAGGAACGGGAAGTCTCCGTAGAGGGCGCAGCCGGCGCCCGAGAGATGGGTGAGGCTGAAGCCGGAGATGTGGCGGTCGCGATGGTCGTAGCCGCCGGAGTGCGGCGCCGAGGGAGCGGTATCGGGGCTCCACTGGACCATCCCGAACGGCACCGCCGCCCCCGGGAAGTTGTGACCGCCGCCGAAGGTGCCCGGCCCCGGCCGCGTCCCGGCGAAGACGTCGACCCGCCCGGCGAGCCCCGCCCCCCACGCCGCCGGCGCCAGCACCGCCACGAGCGCGAGCGCCAAGAGCAGCGCCGACGGGACGTAGACGCGCCCATGGGTCACGAAATCGGCCCGTCGGCCCCGGGTGGTGTGGGGTGGCTTATGCGTAGTGTTCGCTCTCAATGGTCGGTGGAAGGGCAACTCTGGTGGCCGTGGGCGCTGCTGCGGCGGCGGTCGCGGTGGCGCTGGCCTTTGGGGGCAGCGGCGGCGCCAACCGCGCCCGAGCGAGCACGGGAGCGACCCCGGGGCAGCCGACGGTAGCAATCGTCTCTCCCCGCAACGGCGCCCGCCAGAGCAGCCGCGCGGTGGTCGTCAAGGTGGCGATCGAGAACTTCCGGCTGGCGCCCGGCCGGTTCGGCGGCGAACCGCTGCTCGGCGAGGGCAACCTCCGCTTCAGCCTCAACCGCGTCCCCGACTGCGTCGACCCGGTGAAGCTGCTGCACGCGATCAACAGCCCGCTCGGCAACGGCCGCCTGGTCGGCGCCTCCTTCGACTACCCCGAATTCGCCGGGCCCAACGGCGTCCTGGCGGAGCGGATCGGCACCGCCGGCAGCTACTCCCCCGCCACCCGGCCGGAGATCTACTACCACGACCTGATCCCGGGCTTCTACCGCCTGATCGTCAACCTGGCCGAGAACAACGGCGCCACCACGCCGTACCACGACGTCACCAACTTCCAGATCCTGCCCAAGCCGGGGCACGGGCCGAAACCCTGTCCCAAGGGCAAAATCCCGAGCGCCAAGGCCGCCGCGCGGGGCGGCTGACCGGCGCCGTTCGGGGCGAGCTCCGGGTGGGGGAGCCGATGTGCCCGCCCGAGGGACGCCCAGGCCCGCTCCGCTGTTCCTTTGCGGGGCATAGCGCGGCAAAGGAACAGCGGAGCGTGGTGGTGGAGGGCCAATACTTCACTTTGTATAGTCGCTGACGGATGCGCACGTACCGGCGATTGATGGGCTATCTGCGGCCCTACAGGAAGGAGCTGTGGGGGTCGCTGGCCTTCGCCTGGGCGGCAATGGGGATGAGCGTGCTGATCCCGTGGCTGGTCGGGCAGGCGATCAACGCGATCGAGAGCGGCGAGAAGCCCGAACTGCTGCCGCTCGCCCTGGCGATCGTCGGCGCCGGGATCCTCCGCCTCGGCCTGACGGTGATCCGCCGCCTGGTCGCGGGCAAGGTCTCGCTGGCGGTCGAATTCGACCTGCGCCAGCAGTTCTACTCGCACCTGCAGCGGCTCGACCTCGGCTTCTTCGACTCCCAGCAGACCGGGCAGCTGATGTCTCGGGCGACCGTCGACCTGCAGGCGATCCGCTTCTTCCTCGGCTACGGCCTCGTCTTCATCACCCAGAACCTGCTGACGGTCACCCTCGCCAGCATCGTGATGCTGGCGATCAACCCGCTGCTGGCGCTGATCGCGCTGATCCCGGCGCCACTGATCGTCTACACCGCCTCCCGCTACAACCGCGTCTCCCGCCCGGCCCAGCAGGAGGTGCAGCAGCGGATCGCCGAACTGACCGCGGAGGCGGAGGAGAACGTCTCCGGGATCCGCATCGTCAAGGCCTTCGCCCGCGAGGAACACCAGCTGCACCGCTTCCAGCGCAGCGTCGCCAGGGTCTTCGACCAGAGCATCTACTCGACCCGCCTGCAGGCGTTCTTCTCGCCGCTGATCGGCCTGCTGCCGCAGATCGGGATCGCCATGGTCCTGCTGGTCGGCGGCCGCGAGGTGATCGACGGCAACCTCAGCCTCGGCGGCTTCGTCGCCTTCTACACCTACGTCGGCATGCTGGCCGGGCCGATGCGGATGCTCGGGGTGGCGATGGGGATGGCCCAGCGGGCGATCGCCTCCGGCAACCGGATGTTCGAGATCCTCGACCGCGAACCGACGATCCAGAGCGCGCCCGGTGCGCCGCCGCTGCCGGCCGGCGGCGGCGAGGTCGAGCTGCGCGGCGTCAGCCTCCGCTACGACGGCGGCCCCGCCGCCCTCAGCGACGTCGACCTCCAGGTCGAGGCGGGACGGACGGTCGCCCTCGTCGGGCCCTCCGGCGCCGGCAAGACCAGCCTGGTCGGGCTGATCGCGCGTCTCTACGACCCGAGCGAGGGCATGGTCCGGGTCGACGGCGCCGACGCGCGCGAGGTCGACCTCGGCTCGCTGCGCGCGGAGATCGCCTTCGTCGCCGACGACAGCTTCCTCTTCACCGCCAGCGTCGCCGAGAACATCGCCTACGCCAACCAGGACGCCAGCCGCGAGCAGATCGAGGCGGCGGCCCGGCGCGCCCAGGCCGACGGCTTCATCCGCCGGCTCCCCGACGGCTACGAGACCCGCGTCGGAGAGCGCGGCCTCACCCTCTCGGGCGGCCAGCGCCAGCGGATCGCGATCGCCCGCGCCCTGCTCGCCGACCCGCGCATCCTGATCCTCGACGACGCCACCTCCTCGGTCGACGCGACCACCGAGGAGCAGATCAAGTCGGGTCTGCAGGAGGCGATGGCGGGACGGACCACCTTCATCATCGCCCACCGCCTCTCGACCGTCTCGCTGGCCGACGAGGTCGTCGTCCTCGACGGCGGCCGGATCGTCGACCGCGGCACCCACGCGGAGCTGATGGCGGGCTGCGGCTTCTACCGCGAGATCGCCGAGCACGGGCTGGCCGACAGCGTCTTCCTCCAGCGCGACCTGGAGGAACGCGAGGAGATGGCGCGGCTGTGAGGCCCCGGCGTCGCAAGCCGGCCGAGCGCGATCCCGAGGGAGTCCGCAACGCCTTCCTGCTCCTCGCCGCCGTCTGGCGGCTGCTGCGGGGCACCGACGGGCGCGGGCGCAAGGTGCGGTGGATGATCACGCTGCTGCGGCCCTACCGCGGCCGCCTGGTGCTGATGTTCGTGGCCCTGCTGATCGAGACCGGCGCCGGCCTCGCCCCGCCCTACCTGGCCGGCCGCGCGATCGACAGCGGGATCGCCGCCGGCGACCTCACGGCGCTCGACCTCACCGTCGCCGCCTTCGTCGTCGCCGCCCTGCTCTACGCGGTCGCCACCTACGCCGAGACCTACCTCGTCGGCTGGGTCGGCACCCGCGCTCTGCAGGACCTGCGCGAGCGGATCTTCTCCCACCTGCAGTCGATGTCGATCGGGTTCTTCACCCGCCGCAGCCCCGGGGTGCTGATCTCGCGGATGACCAACGACGTCGAAGCCCTCAACCAGCTGGTCACCAGCGGCATCGTGACGATGTTCTCGAGCACCCTGACCCTGGTCGGCGTGGTCGTGATCCTGCTGGCGCTGGACCTGAAGCTGGCCCTGGTCACCTTCCTCACCTTCCCGCTGCTGGCCGTGGCCAGCGTCGTCTTCCGAATCGTCTCCGCCGGCACCTACCGGGCGACGCGGGAGCGGATCGCCGCCGTCACCGCGTACCTGCAGGAGACGCTGAGCGGCGTGCGGGTGGTGCGCAGCTTCGGCCAGGAGCCGCGCCACGAGGAGGAGATGACGGCGCTGAACGAAAGCAACCGCGACGTCAACATGAAGACCGTCTACCTCAACGCCTCCTACTTCCCGGCGGTCGAACTGCTGGCGGCGGTGGGGACGGCGGCGATCCTGCTCTACGGTGGCAGCCAGGCGATCGACGGCGCGATCCAGATCGGCGTCATCGTCGCCTTCGTCGGCTACCTGGCCCGCTTCTTCGAACCGATCCAGGAACTCTCCCAGCTCTACACCACCTACCAGCAGGGCATGGCGGCGCTCGACAAGATCTTCGACCTGCTCGACACCGCTCCCGACATGGTCGACGCACCCGACGCGGTCGACCCCGGGGCGTTGCGGGGGGAGATCGAGCTGGACGGGGTCTGGTTCTCCTACGCCGAAGGCGAGGAGCCGACCGACGGCGCCTGGGCCCTGCGGGACGTCGACCTCCACGTCCCCCCCGGCCAGACCCTGGCCCTGGTCGGCTCGACCGGCGCCGGCAAGTCGACCTTCGCCAAGCTGGTGGCGCGCTTCTACGACCCGCAGCGGGGCCGGGTGGCGATCGACGGGCACGACCTGCGCCAGGTGCGCCAGCGGGCGCTGCGGCGCCAGCTCGGCATCGTTCCCCAGGAGGGCTTCCTGTTCTCCGGCAGCGTCCGCGAAAACGTCGCCTTCGGCCGCCCGGAGGCGAGCCTCGAGGAGATCGAGGCGGCGATCGCCACGGTCGGCGCCGCCGAGTTCGTCGCCGCGCTGCAGGACGGGATCGAGACCGAGGTCGGCGAGCGCGGGGTCCAGCTCTCCGCCGGCCAGCGCCAGCTGGTCGCCTTCGCCCGGGCCCTGCTCGCCGAGCCGCGGATCCTGATCCTCGACGAGGCCACCTCCAACGTCGACGTCCGCACCGAGCGCACGATCGAGCGCGGCCTCGAGCGGCTGCTGCAGGGCCGCACCGCGATCGTCATCGCCCACCGCCTCTCGACGATCCGCCGCGCCGGCAAGATCGTCGTCCTCGAAGGGGGACGGATCGCCGAGCAGGGGACGCACGACGAGCTGATCGCCGCCGGCGGAACGTACTCGCGGCTGTACGGAGCCTGGTCCGAGTCGTCCGCGGCGTAGTCCGGGGCAGGACGGAGGTGGTCCTGCACAGGGGTGGGAGTCACCCCCTTCACTCGCAACTCGTCGTCGGTGAGCGCCCTGGCTGGCGCCATGATCGCGCTCCCCTCCTCCCGCGAGAACAAGCCCGCAGCGCAGTCGCGGGTTCGGAGCGCCGCTTCCAGAGCTTCGAGTCGACGAAGCGAGTCCTGGTTCCGGCCTTCGGGAGCTGGCTTCGCAGGGGGAGCCGACGTGCCCGCGTCAGCCGGGGCCGATGCCGCCTGAGCTGCCGCCGGATTCGCCGCCGCCGGTGCCGCCGCCTTCGGGGGTGACTTCTTCGACGCCGCCGCCGGCACCGCCGGTTTCGGGCGCGACTTCTTCGGGCGCGGCTTCTTCGGGCGCCGCTTCTTCCGGTGCCGCTTCGACCCCGCCTTCGGCTTCTTCGGGCGGGGTGACGCCGCTGCCGGGGCCGGTGGCCGTCGGCGCGTGCGGGCCTTCGCTGCACTGTTCGAAGCCGTACTGGCCGGCGACCGACTCGAATCCTTCGAGCGCCGGGGCGGCCCTGGTCGCGGCTTCGCCGAGCGCAGCCGAGTCTTCGCGTTCGGCCGCGAGCTTGACCTCGCCCTCGGTCTTCCCGAGTTCTTCCCCCGCCGCGATGAATTCGGCGTAGCCGGCGGTTTCCTGCGGCCTGCCGAGCCGCTTCAGGCTTTCGACCATCCCGATGTAGAGGTTGGCGACCTGGATCGTCTGGCTCTCGGTCGAGGCCGCGGAGGCGCCGACCGAGCCAACCGCCGTGTTGACCTCGGCGCAGATCGAGTCGCCCTGGGCGATCAGTTCCTGCTTCGTCAGCGCCGCCGTCGTTTCGGCCTTTTCCGTGCTGGCCGCGGTCGTTTCGCCGCCACCCCCGCCGCAGCCGGCCGCGACCAGCGCCGTGGCGGCCAGGACAAGCGCGATGGTCAGGTACCTGAGAGGTCTCATCGGAGCGAAGCTAGCAAAGCGTTTCGACGGCTTTGCAGGGACTAGTCAGCTGCGGCCCAGGGACTCGAACCCCGACTACCTCGTCCAGAGCGAGGCGTGCTGCCATTACACCAGGCCGCAAAGGCAAGGACGAAGGATATCGATGCCCAGGCGAGAGAACCGCCGACCCGCGTCCCCGGGCCCCCGGGCGGTCGGCGCTAGCCGATCTCGGACAGATCCGCGCCGGCGTCGGCGATCGCCTGACGCGCGCCTGTGACGTCCACCCCGTCGGCGAGCATCCGCCGCGCCTGCGCCAGGTCCTCGGCGCGACCGACGCTGAGGCAGCCGGCGACGCGGCCGCCCTGCAGGTACCAGACCGAGAACTCGCCCTCCTCGGGGCTGCCGCGCCAGAGCTCCTCGTCCCACTCGTGGGCGGGGCCGACGTACTCGAGGCTCGCCCAGTCGGCGAGGTCGCTGAAGAAGTAGGGGACGACCTCGTAGTCGCGCCCGTCGCCGAGCATGTTGCCGGCGGCGTGGATGCCCTGCTGCATCGCCACGTCCCAGTGCTCGACGTGGATGCGGCGCCCGTGCACGACGCTCTCGTAGGAGCAGCAGTCGCCGGCGGCGTAGATCCCCTCGGCCGAGGTCCGCAGCTTCGAGTCGCACTCGACGCCGCCCGCGCCGATCGCGATCCCCGCGCGCTGGGCCAGCATCGTGTCGGGGCGCACGCCGGCGCCGACGACGACGGCGTCGCACTCGAGGCTGAGGCCGCTCTTCGTCACCACGGAGCGAACCCGGCCGTCGCCCTCGAACGCCTCCAGCTCCTCGCCGCCGTGGAACTCGACCCCGTGCGATTCGAGCCGCTCCTGGAACCAGCGCCCGGCGTCGGCGCCGAAGGTCCGCGAGAGCGTCACCTCCTCCATCGCCACGATCGCGCAGCGCGTGCCCTCCGCGGCGAGCGAGGCCGCAACCTCGCAGCCGATGTAGCTGCCGCCGACCAGAACCACGCGCTCGGCCCGCGCGGCGTCGGCCCGGATCGCGTCGGCGTTGCCGAAGGCGCGCAGGTAGTGGATGCCCTCGTTCTCGGCCCCCTCGACGCGAAGGATGTTGACCATCGCGCCGGTGGCGATCAGCGCCTTGCCGAAGGCGACCTCCTCCCCGCCCTGGAGCTTCGCCGTCCGTGCCGCGGGGTCGAGCGACATCGCGTTGCGCCCGGTCGCCAGCTCGACGCCGTTCTCCTCGTACCAGGAGGCGGGGTTGACGTATGCCTCGGAGCGCTCGGCGTCACCGCGCAGGTACTCCTTGGAGATCGGCGGCCGTTCGTACGGAGGCTCCGGCTCCCGTCCGACCAGCAGGATCGAGCCCTCGGCGCCGCGGCGGCGCAGCTCCGCCGCGCAGTGGGCGGAGGCCATGCCGCCGCCGACGAGAAGGAAGTCGACCTCTCGGGCCGGGCCCTCAGCCACCGTTCCCGCCGTTGCCCGCCGGCCCGAAGAGCTTCTTCAACTCGTCCTCCTTGCCCGGGTCGAGCACGGCGAGGATCTCGTCGCCCTCCTGCAGCACGGTGTCGGCGGTGGGCACGAACCCCTTGCCGGAGCGAAGGACGGAGATCAACAGGCTGCCTTCGGGCATCCGCAGGTCGCCGACCCGGCGGCCGGTGACGCCCGAGTCCTTGCCGAGCAGCATCTCGATGATCTCCAGCTGCTCCTCCTGGAGGTCGAGCAGGTGGACCAGGCCGTACTCGGGCACCTCGTGCTCGAGCAGGCGCAGGATCAGGTCGGTCGCCGAGACCGACGGCTTGATCCCCAGCAGGTCGAAGTGCTGCCGGTTGCGGGGGTTGTTGACGCGGGCGATGATCTGATCGACCAGGTACTTCTCGCGCGCCACCTGGCAGATCAGCATGTTGTCCTCGTCGTCGCCGGTGACCGCGATCACCATGTCGGCGCGCTGGATCCCGGCCCGCTCCAGCACCCACAGCTCCGAGGCGTCGCCGTAGGAGACGTTGTGCTCGAGCTCCTGCTCGACCGTGAGGTAGCGGCGCCGGTCGCTCTCGATCAGCGTCACCTCGTGGTCCTTTTCGAGCAGCTCCCGGGCCAGGTTCCAACCGACCTTGCCCGCTCCGACGACGATGATGTACATGCTCCGGCCTCTGTTCCCGTTCCTCAGGCGGCTTCCGCGCTGTCGCCCGACTCGTCCCCGCCGCGGCCGCCGGACTCGCGCACGGCGCTCTCCAGCATCTCGATCGCGACCCGGGTCGGGCAGACGGTGCGCAGGCCCTGGCGCTCGTACCACTCGGCCCGCAGCGGATCGAGGACGCGGGCGATGACGGTCGGGACCTCGTAGCGGCGCTGGGCGATCTGGGCAATCACGATGTTCGTGTTGTCGCCGTCGGTGGAGGCGATGAAGACGTCGGCGTCCTCGATCCCGGCGGCGAGCAGCGCCTCGGACTCGAGGCCGGCGCCGACCGTGAACTGGCCGCCCAGGTCCTCCCAGCTCTTCTCCAACCCGACCTCGAGCCGGGCGTGGGACTCGGGGTCCTCGTCGAGGCAGGAGACGGTGTGCCCCTCGCGGAGCATCGCCCGGGCCACGGAGGAGCCGACACGGCCACAGCCTACGATCAGGATGAACATTGGCCGGATACTAGTGCGGACGCCCTAGGGAGCTTCCGGCGGTGCGGTGAGCAGAACGCGGCACGGGGCCTTCTTGAGGACGTACTCGGTGGCGGCGCCGATCTCGGCCGGCTTGGCGGCGCCGATCCCGCCGATCGCGGCGCCGCCGCGGATCTTGGTCGGCGGCTCGCCGCCGATCACGATCGCCTCGGCGCCGCTGCGCCGCGCCGCCTCGAGGATGCCGGCGCCGACCTTACGGGCGCGGATCACCTCGGTGGTGACATCGACGTCCGCGTACTCCTCGCCGACGTCGCGGGCGCGGTCCAGCGCCCGCCGCGCCTCCGCCTCGCGCTCGGGCGGCAGCTCGGCGTCGAGCGGCAGGGTGAGCGGCACTTCGACCACGTAGACGACGTCGAGGCGGGATTCGGCGCCCTCGCCGTCGGACTCGGCCTGCTCGGCGGCGGCCAGGCGGCCGGCGGTGGCGACGATGTCGTCGTCGAGCTTGGTGCCGAAGACCGGCACCAGGATGTTGCGGAACTCGACCTCCGGGACCTGCTTCGTCAGCGCGTGCTCGGGGACCGAGACCCGCCTGGTCAGCGTCGTCCCCTCGAAGACCTTGCGGTAGACGACGTAGAAGGTGAGGCCGAAGGCCATCCAACCGAGCCCGACCCAGCGCGCGGTCGAGTGGTAGACGAGGACGCTGAGGAAGGCGAGGGCACTGAGGACCGCGGCGACGATCGCCGGCGCCGGCAGCTCCGCCCCGCGCCAGCTGACGTCGAACGGGATCCGGAACGGCCGCGAGCGCTCCGGGTCGCGGACCCGCAGCCTGATGATCGAGAGGTGGGCGATCGTGATCGCCAGGGTCGCCCCGAAGGCGTAGATCCCCGCCAGCAGCTTGACGTCGGTCGGGACGACCAGCCCGAGCGCGATCAGGCCGCAGATCGCGATCGCCACGTAGGGCGTCGCCTGGCGCTTCTCCAGCTTGCCGAGCCAGCTGGGGATCTGGCGATTGATCGCCAGCGTGTAGATGTGGCGCGAGACGCCCAGCATCGAGGTGTTCGCGGCCCAGAACAGGACCGGGACGGCGACCAGCATCACCATCCAGCGCATCGCGTCGGCGACCCAGCCGGGGTGGAAGGAGGAGACCACCCCCAGCACCGGGGCCTTGAGGAATTCGCCGCCCAGCGCCGTTTCGGGGCCGTTGGCGCCAACCACGACCGGCACGGCCATCAGCGCGATCGCGGCCATGCCGGCGTAGACCAGCGGCACCGCGAAGGCGGCCAGCGAGGCGATCCGCTTGAGGTCGCGCGGGCCGACCTCGATGTCGGGGGCGAGGTCGGAGGCGGCCTCGATCCCCGCGTAGGCCAGCATCGCCACGACCGCGGCGTAGACGACGTCCCTGAAGCTGGGGTCGCTGAGCAGGTGGACGTGGGCGGTGAGCCGGTCGGGGTGGAAGACGACGAGCAGGCCGACCACGATCACCGCCAGCTGCAGGCCGAGGTCCGCGAGCGCCAGCAGCGCCAGCGGGCGCTGCCTGCCGCGGCCGGTGACGTTGAAGACGTTGAGCACGCAGACCGCGGCGATCACCACCGCCGCCAGGGCGATTTCCCAGCCCGGGTTCTCGAGGTTGCCGGAGATCGGTTCCAGGTAATGCGGAATCGAGAGCGCCGCCAGGGCGAGGACGATCAGGTAGTCGATCAGGATCGCCCAGCCGGCGATGAAGGCGATCAGCTCGTTGAAGGCGTGGCGGGCGAAGGTCGAGGAGCCGCCGCGCTCGCGGAACATCGCGCCGCCCTCGACGTAGGTGAGCGTGGTCAGGCCGAAGAGCAGCCCGGAGGCGAGGAAGATCAGCGGCGTCAGCCCGAGGCCGCGCTCGGCGACGACCCCGAGCGCGAAGTAGATCGAGAAGCCGACCGCCGAGTAGGCGGCCGCGAACAGCCAGGGGACGCCGAGGCCCCGCCTCATTTCTGCATCCTCGAGGAGATCCAGAGCCGGCCGAGCCCGACCGCGAGCAGGGCGATGCCCATCAGGACGCCGAGCGAGAGCGGGCCACCGCCGTTGGCGACCGTCACCACCAGCACCGCCAGCCCCAGGCCGACGAAGACGAGCGAGAAGCCCCGCACCGCCGCTCCGTACATCAGCGCACCTCGACCAGGGCCTGCGCCGACACCGCGGTGGGATGGCTGGGCGGGTCGGAGACGACGATGACGCGGCAGGGCCGCTCGCTGAGGATCGTCTGCAGCGTCTTGTCGTACTGCGGCGCCCCGTTGCGGTAGCGCAGCCCGACGACGACCGCCGCCGCCTTGATCAGCTTCGCCTCCTCGGCCACCGAGTAGCCGGCCTGCCCCGGCCGGACCCGGGCGACGTGGCCGGTCACGCGGCGGCCGCCGATCAGCTTCGCCTCCTCGACCTTGCGTTGGGCCGCGGCTTCCTCCTCGGGCAGCTCGGCGTTCAGCGGCAGGTTGGTGGGCACGGTCATCATCGAGTGAACGTGGATGCCGCGACGGCGCTTGGAGGCGAGCTTGACCGCGGTCGCGACCATCTCCGCGGAGAAATGTTCGTCGTCCTCGAAATTGACCAGGACGCTGTTGTACTCGACCTCCTCGACCCCGAGCGGCTCGGGCAGCACCACCTTCACGGTCTCGGTCAGCGGCAGTCGCTGGTTGCGGCGGTAGAGGACGTAGACGACGACGCCGAGCACCATCCAGCCGGTGCCGACGAGGAGCGTGCTCGGGTTCAGCGCCATCACCACGATCCAGGCCGCGAAGGTGCCGAAGCCGCCGAGCACCGCGGTCAGCGGCAGCTCGAAGCCGAAGGCGCGGACGTTGGCCCGCGGCTTCCAGGTGCGCTCGACCTCGGGCCGGGAGCGCCGCAGCTGGATCACCGCCACGTGGGCGATCGTGAAGGAGAGCATCGCCCCGAACGAGTACATCGTCGCCAGGAACTGGGTCTTTCCCGGCAGCAGGGTGACGATCGCCACCGCGGCGAAGATCAGAATCGCGATGTAGGGGGTGCGGTACTTCGGATGGACCTGGCGCAGCACTTCGGGCAGCTGGCGATGCTGGCCCATCGAGTAGGTGAGGCGGGAGACGCCGATCAACGCCGCGTTGGTGGCGATCAGCAGGATCACGGCGGCGAGGACGCCGACGTAGTAGCGCAGCACTTCGGTGGGGACGTGGGAGAGGCCGAGGTTCTCGACGATGCCGAGGATCGGGTCGTCGGCGAAGGTCGAGCCGAGCGCGGTCGTGAAGTGGCCGGCGGCGTCCCGGGTCACCGGCATCGCCGAGAGGGCGACGATCGGGATCAGCAGGTAGAGGCCGAGCACGGCGAGGACCACGAGGGCGACGCTGCGGGGGATCGTCTTGGCGGCGTCCTTGGCCTCCTCGGCCATGTTGGAGATCGTCTCGATCCCGGTGTAGGCGATCATCCCGACCGCGATCCCGAGCGCGAAGTCGCTCCAGCTCGGGGCGACGCCGAGGTGGATGTTGTCGACCAGGACCTGCGGGCTGAGCACGAGCACGATCCCGATCCCGACCAGCACGACCTGGGTCGCGAGGTCGGCGACGGCGAGGATCAGGTTCAGCTTCGCCGACTCCTCGGTGCCGCGGATGTTGAGCAGCGCCAGGCCCGCGATCAGCGCCGCGCCGGCGATGATGTCCCCCGGCCCGTGTCCCAGCCAGGGCCAGAAGACGGCCAGGTAGTGGGGCACGAAGAAGGCCGAGATCGCCGCCGTGATCGTGTAGTTGAGCATCTGCCCCCAGGCGGCGACGAAGCTGACCAGCTCGTTGAAGGCGTGGCGGGCGAAGCTGGAGGAGCCGCCCGCCTCCGGGTACATCACCGTCGCCTCGGCGTAGGTGGCGGCGGTGCAGGCGAAGATCACGCCGGTGATCACGAAGGCGACCGGCGTCAGGCCGAGCGCGAAGGCGGCGGTGACGCCGAGCGCGTAGTAGATCGAGGAGCCGACGTTCCCGTAGGCCGCCGAGAACAGCGAGCCGACGCCGTGCACGCGGCTCAGCGATTCGTCTCTTGGGATCCGCTGGGCCATCTATCGAACGACCGTGAGCTTCACTTGACCGAATATACGGACGTCGCCGGTGCTCTCTGCACGTGCTGGCGACAGAGACCGGCCGGCGAGGTGCAGCCGCAGAGGGCCAGCGCCAGCTCGAACTCGGCGCGGAGCATCTCCAGCACCCGCACCGCCCCCGCTCGCCCGGCCGCGGCCAGGCCCCAGAGGGCCGGCCGGCCGATCAGGACGGCGTCGGCGCCCAGCGCCAGCGCGATCGCGACGTCGACCCCGCGGCGGATGCCGCCGTCGACCAGGACCGGCAGGCGGCCGTCGACCGCGTCGACGATCTCGGCAAGGGCGTCGCCGGTCGCCAGCGAGCGGTCGAGCTGGCGTCCGCCGTGGTTGGAGACGACGATCGCGCCGGCGCCGTGCTCGACCGCCAGGGTCGCGTCCTCGGCCGTCAGCACGCCCTTGACGACCACCGGCACCGGCGCCTCGGAGGCGAGGTCCTCGAGGTCCGACCAGGTCAGCGCCCGGGTCATCAGGTCGAAGGTCTCCTCGATCGTGAACTTCCTCTCCCCCATCGCCGCCACCAGGCTCGGCACGCCGAGATCCACGGGCAGCCGGAAGCCGGTGCGCCGGTCGCGCTCGCGGTTGCCCCCGGGCGGCGCGTCGGCGGTGACGACGATCGCCTCGAAGCCGGCCTCGACCGCCTCGTCGGTCAGCGCCCGGGTCACCGCCTCGTCGCGGAAGCAGTAGAGCTGGAACCAGCGTCGGCCGGGCGGCGCCTTGGCGGCGACCTCGCTGGGCCGCGTCGTCGCCAGGGTCGAGAGGCACATCGCAGTCCCAGCCTCGGCCGCGGCGCTCGCCATCCCCACCTCGGCTTCGGCGTGGGCGAGGCGCTGGTAGGCGACCGGGGCGACGAGGATCGGCATCGAGAGCGGCCCGCCGAGCAGCTCGACCTCGGTGCCGACCTCGCTGACGTCGACCAGGACCCGTGGCCGCAGCCGCCAGCGGCTCCAGGCCGCGACGTTCTCGCGCAGCGTCAGCTCGTCGCCGGCGCCGCCGGAGAAGTAGCCGAGCGGACCGGCGTCGAGCCGCTCCGTGGCGGCGCGCTCGGCGTCGCCGACGTTGATCCATCCATCGCTCACGGTCCGCGACCCTAGCGCTACCAGCGGCTTGCGGGCCGCCCCCGTGGCGCTACCGTTTCGGCGATGAGTGCGCGGCGGGGGCCCACGCGACGGCAGGTCAGACGGCGGCGTGCCGCGGTGCTCGGCGTGCTCGCGCCGATCGCGGCGGGAGTCGTCTACCTGGTGCTTGCGGCGACCGTGCTGGCCCCGGTCGACAGGCACGGCTCCCGGCTCGTCCACATCGATGTCCACAGCAGGGCTGTCGGCCGGGACCTTGGGATAAACGTGATCGTCCCCAGGCACGCCGGCCCCCGCGGCAGGCGCTGGCTGATGGTCATGCTGCACGGCCGCGGCGGCTACGAGGGGACCTTCAACGACGCCGTCTTCGAAGGGCTCGCGGACCTGCACGGCCGGCGCGCCCCCGTCTACGCCTTCCCCGCCGGCGGCGTCCACGGCTACTGGCACGACCGCGCCGGCGGCGACTGGGGCACCTGGGTGACGAAGGAAGTGATCCCGACCGTGGTGCACCGCTTCGGGATCGACCCGCACCGGATCGCGATCGGCGGCATCTCGATGGGCGGCTTCGGCGCCTACGACCTGGCGCTGAAGTACCCGGGCCGCTTCTGCGCCGTCGGCGGCCACTCCCCCGCCCTCTGGCTGCACGGCTCCGAAACCGCGCCCGGCGCCTTCGACGACGAGGCGGACTTCGAGCGCAACGACGTGATCGGCGCGGTCGAGGCCGACCCGAACGCCTTCGGCAGGACCAGGGTCTGGAACGACTACGGCAGCGAAGACCCCTTCCGCCCCTACGACGAAGCGTTCGTCGCGGCGATGCAGAGCGGCAGCGCCGACTTCACCGCGCATTCATGGCCCGGCGGCCACGAAGAGAGCTACTGGGCGGCCCACTGGCCGCAGTACCAGCGCTTCTACGTGAACGCGCTGGCGCACTGCTGAACCCCGCGGAGGGGAGCTCCTCCCGCGCTCAGCGCCCGGGCGACCCCGCCGGGGGCGTCCCGGAGGGCGGCGGCGGGCCCCAGCTCTCCTGGCCGACCGAGGTCGCGATCGGGATCCGTTTGCCGCCCATCGCCGGGGTGTCGAGGGCGGTGTCGACGATCGCCTTCGCCCGCGAGAAAACCTCGCGGGCTTCGCTCTTCTCGCCCTGGTAGCCCCACTGGTGGAGGTCGGCGGTGAGCCCGGTGGCGTGGATGCCGGCTGCATCGGCGAGGTAGAGGGCGCGCGGCATATGGAAGCCCTGGGTCACCACGACCGCATCGCGGACATCGAAGATGTTCCGGGCGCGCACCATCGTCGCCCAGGTGTCGAAGCCGGCGTGGTCCTCGAAGACATCGCGCGGCGGCACCCCCATCGCCACCAGGGCCTTGCGCATCGTGTCCGGCTCGTCGTAGGCCCAGGTGTGGTGGTCGCCGGAGACGAGGACCTTCTCGACCTTGCCCGCGTGCCACAGCGCCGCCGCCCGCCGCACCCGGTCGGCCAGCATCGCGCTCATCTTCCCGTCCGGCTGCACCAACGCCCCCGGCACGATCGCCACCTCGGCGCGCGGCACGTCGGCCACCGCGCTCGTCGCCTCCCCTTCCGTGCCGAGCAGGATGTAGGCGTTGGCGCCCGCGATGAAGAGCGCAATCAGCGCCCCCAACCCGGCCAGCGCCGCCGACCCCCGCGGCCAGCGCCGCAGCGGATAGGTCAGCTTCCGTCTGGCCGCCGTCAGTCCCCGCACCCCCGAGAGGCTACCGAGAAACCCCGCGTTCCCTGAACTTGGGTTGCCATAGGCCCCCAAACTCAGGGAACGGTTCAGTGCCCCCAGGCGAACGAGCGCTTTTCGATCATCCCGATCTCGAAAAGGTTGAGCGGGGAGGGGTGCCGGACCCCTCCCCGCTCGGAACCTCAGAAGTGGACGATCGGGATGATCAGGATGGCGACGATGTTCGCCACCTTGATCATCGGGTTGATCGCCGGGCCGGCCGTGTCCTTGTAGGGATCGCCGACGGTGTCGCCGGTGACCGATGCGGCATGTGCCTCGGAGCCTTTGCCGCCGTGGGCGCCGTCCTCGATCAGCTTCTTCGCGTTGTCCCAGGCGCCGCCGCCGGCGGTCATCGAGATCGCCATGAAGAGACCGACGACGATCACCCCGATCAGCAGCCCGCCGAGCGCGTCGACGCTGAGCAGACCGACGACCACCGGCACGACGATCGGGATCAGCGCCGGCAGGATCATCTCCTTCTGCGCGGCCAGGGTGACGATGCTGACGGTTTCCCCGTACTCGGGTTTTTCCGTCCCCTCCATGATCCCCGGGTGCTCGCGGAACTGTTTGCGCACCTGCTCGACCACCTGGCCGCCGGCGCGGCCGACCGCCTCGATCGCCAGCGCGGAGAACAGGTAGACCATCATGCCGCCGACGATCAGCCCGATCAGGACGTCTGGACTGGTCAGGTGGAACAACCCGTTGAGGTCGTACCCGGACGGGGCTTCGTCGGCCAATTCGCTGCGGAACGCCGCGAACAGCACCAGGGCAG
>CAWANE010000007.1:0-24842 GCA_963783345.1 uncultured Actinomycetes bacterium | reverse complement strand
CGACCTCAAGCTTGGGAAGCTTGCGCTCTACCAACTGAGCTACGTCCGCGCAGGGGGTCAATTCTAGGGGCCGCGGCCGGGGGGTTGCCGGGAGGCCGCGGGATCTAACCTTCACGGCCCCGTGAGCCTTCGCTCTTCCATAGCTGTCCTCGCCGTGCTGGCCGTCGTCGGCCTGCTCGTCTACGGCCTGCTCAGCAAAGGGTCCTCCGGCGTGGCGGTCGGAGAAGCGGCGCCAGTGGCGACGATGCCGCGGCTGGACGGGAAGGGCGACGGGTCGCTGGCGGAATACCGCGGCCAGTGGGTGCTGGTCAACTTCTGGGCCTCCTGGTGCGTGCCCTGCAAGGAGGAGGCGCCGGAATTGGAGGCCTTCCAGCGCCAGCACGGGGGCAAGGGGTTCACGGTCCTCGGGATCGACAGCCGCGACCTCAGCGGCGACGGGCGGGCGTTCGTGCGGCGCTACGAACTCAACTACCCGCAGCTGCGCGACGGCAACGGCGACGCCGCCCACGAATACGGCACCACCGGCGTGCCGGAGAACTTCCTGGTCAACCCACAGGGCAAGGTGCGCCTGCTGGTGAGGGGGCCGGTGACGAGCGAATACCTGCGCGACTCGGTCGCCCCCCTGCTCCCGAAGGGCAGCTCATGAGGCCGCGCTCCGCGCTCGCCGCGCTGCTCCCCGTCGCCCTCCTGTTGGCCTCGGTGGCGCTGGTCACGGCCGCCTCGGCGACGGCGGCGACTCCGCGCACGACGCTGAACGAGATCGAGTCCGAAGTGATGTGCCCCGTCTGCGGGACGCTGCTGGAACTGGCCGAATCGCCGCAGGCGCAGCGGGAGAAAGTCTTCGTCGCCCGGCTGATCGCGAAGGGGCTCACCAAGGCGCAGATCAAGGACGCCCTGGTCGCCGAGTACGGCGAAGAGGTTCTCGCCCTGCCCAAGGGCTCCGGCTTCAACCTCTCCGCTTACCTGGTGCCGATCGTCGCCCTGATCGTCGCCGCGATCGCACTGGCGCTGGGGGTGCTGCGCTGGCGGCGCGCCGGAGGCGGGAGCGGGCCGGCGAGCGCGGGCCCGGCGGCGGCCGGCCCCAGCGGCGAGGACAGCGAGCGGCTCGACGCAGACCTCGCCCGCTACGACCTCTGAGCCGGGCGCCGGGCGCTCCGGCTCACTGCTCGAGGTCGACGAGGACAGCCCCCAGCGCCGGCGCCGGCAGGCGGCGGACCGCATCGCGGGCGGCCCTGGCCGGACGGCCCTTGGCCGCCACCGGCAGCGCCGCGACGACGGCGTCCGCCGGGGCGGCGAGGAGCCCGAGCGCCTCCGGGGACGAGCCCAGGGCCGGCCCGGAAAGGACGAGGAGGTCGTAGGCGTCGCGCATCTTGTCGGTCATGTGGCGGAAGCTCTGCAGGCCGAGCAGGGTCACCGGGTCGGCCGCCTGGCGGCCGGCGACGACGCAGACCAGCGGCTCTTTCGCCCCGCCGGACGCGGCGCCACCGAGCGCCACCGGCTGCAGCAGGTCCGGTGGCTCCGCCTCCCAGCGCAGGTACTCATGCAGCCCGGGCGCCTGGGCGAGGCCGAGGTCGGCGCCGAGGCGCGGTGCCGCCAGGTCGCACTCCAGCAGCGCCGCCCGCCGGCCGTGGGAGACGGCCACCCCCGCCAACGCGATCGCGACGGTGGCGGTGGCCTCGGCGGCGCCGGTGACCAGCAGCGCCGAGTGGGGAGCGACGCCGGCGAGGACCCCGGCGACCTGCTCGAAGTCGGCGCGGCGCAGCGACCAGGCCCGCCCCTCGGCCGTGGCGGGGCCGGAGATCTCGGCCAGCACGGGCAGCCTGGAGCGCCCGCGCAGCATCACATCCGCTCGGGCGCGGAGATCCCCAGCAGGCCCAGCGCCCCCGCGATCGTCCGCTTCGTCGCCAGGCACAGGGCCAGCCGCGAGCGCTCGACCCCCTCGCCCTCGGCGCCCAGCACCTGGCAGTCGCGGTAGAAGGCGTGGAAGTCGGCAGCGACGGCCGTCGAGTAGGCGCAGATCCGGTGCGGCGCCCGCCGCGCGGCGGACTCGCGCACTTCGTCGGGGAACTCGAGCAGGCGCTTGACCAGGGCCTTCTCGCTCGGGTCCAGCGGCGGCGACGCCTGCGGCTCCCCCGGCCCCGTCGCCGCCTCCTCGGCCGCGGCGCCGGCTTTGCGCAGGATGCTGGCGATGCGGGCGTGCGCGTACTGGACGTAGTAGACGGGGTTCTCGCTGGACTGGCTGCGGGCCAGCTCGAGGTCGAGGTCGACGGTGGTCTCGTGGCTGCGCCAGAGCATGAACCAGCGGGCCGCGTCGACGCCGATATCGTCGAGCAGCTCGTCGAGCGAGATGAAGTCGCCGCTGCGCTTGGACATCTGCACCCGCTCGCCTTTTTCGACCACGTGGACCAGGCTCATGATCAGCGCCTCGAAGCGCTCGGGATCGCCGCCCAGGGCCTCGATCGCCGCCCGGATCCGCGGCACGTAGCCGTGGTGGTCGGCGCCGAGGACGTCGACCAGCCGGCCGAAGCCGCGCTGCAGCTTGTCCCAGTGGTAGGCGATGTCGGCGGTCAGGTAGGTCGGTTCGCCGTTGGAGCGGATCAGCACCCGGTCCTTGTCGTCGCCGAACTCGGTCGTGCGCAGCCAGAGCGCATCCTCGCTGCGATAGGTGTGGTCGCGGCAGTCGAGCTCGGCCAGGGCCTGGTCGACCTCGCCGCGAGCGTAGAGGTCGCGCTCGTGGAACCACGTGTCGAAGCCGACCCCGAACCGCTCCAGGGTGGCGCGGACGCCCTCGAGGGCGATCTCGATACCGCGCAGCCCGAGCGCCGGGCGGTCGGCGGGGTCGAGCCCCTCGGCGGCGATCCGCGCGCCGATCTCGATCACGTACTCGCCCCCGTAGCCGTCCTCGGGCGGCTCCTCGCCCGCCATCCGGGCGGCGATCGAGTCGGCGAAGCGCTCGACCTGGGCGCCGGCGTCGTTGACGTAGAACTCGCGCTCGACCTGGTGGCCGACCGCCTCCAGCAGCCGCACCAGGGCGTCGCCGTAGGCGGCGTGGCGACCGCCGCCCACGTGCAGCGGGCCGGTCGGGTTGGCGGAGACGAACTCGACCAGGACCCGTTCCGGCGAGTCGGTCGGTGCCGGCCCCAGGCCCTCGCCGGCGGCGAGCAGCCCCCACAGGGCGTCGCGATACCAGGCGTCCGAGAGGAAGAGGTTGACGAAACCGGGGCCGGCCACCTCGATCCGCTCGAGGACGCCACCGGGGCCGAGGTCGGCCTCCAGCTGCCGGCGCAGCCGCTCCGCCACGGAGCGCGGGTTGTCGCCGAGCGGCCCGGCCAGCAGCATCGCCGCGTTCGAGCTGTAGTCGCCCAGCTCGGGCTTGGGCGGGCGGTCGAGCGTCGGCGCCGGCTCGGTGCGCTCGCCGTCGCGCAGGGCGCGGGCGGCGCCCTCGACGGCGTCGCGGAGCAGGGCGACTGAATCGGTGGCGGTCACGGGCCAATCGTATGGACCGGGGCTGGTGGCGGGTACGCTGGCCGCTTGCGCGTAGCCGTTCTCAGCGACGTCCACTCCAACCGGCCCGCCCTCGAAGCCGTCCTCGCGGCGATCGACGAGGCGGAGATCGACGAGGCCTGGTGCCTCGGCGACCTGGTCGGCTACGGGGCCGACCCCGACGCCTGCACGGCGCTGGCCCGCGAGCGCTGCGACCTCTGCCTGGTCGGCAACCACGACCTCGCGGTCCTCGGCGAGATCGACGTCGCCAGCTTCTCGGAGACGGCCTCGGCGGCGGTCGAGTGGACCCGCGAGCACGCCAGCGCGGAGACGTTCGAGTTTCTGAGGACGCTGGAGCCGGCCGGCGCGCGTGCCGGATTCGGCCTCTTCCACGCCTCACCCCGCGACCCGGTGTGGGAGTACGTGTTATCGATCGAGCAGGCCGAAGCCGGCCTCGACGCCCAGAAGGAGCGGATCGGTCTGATCGGTCACTCGCACATCTCACTGTTCTTCACCCGCCCGGGCGGCAGCCGCCCGACCTACGCCCACGGCGCCCAGGCCGGCGACGGCGCCCTGCTCGACCTCGACAGCGGCGAATGGCTGCTCAACCCGGGCAGCGTCGGCCAGCCGCGCGACAGCGACCCGCGAGCGGGCTGGCTGGAGATCGACACCGACGAGTGGACGGCGCGCTTCCACCGGGTCCGGTACGACATCGAGTCGGCAGCCGAGGCGATCCGCGCCGCCGGCCTGCCGCCGTCGCTCGCCGACCGGCTGCGAGCCGGCCGCTGATGCGCAATTGCAGGGCAAATTGCCGCCCTCAACCGTTGTCTAGACTCGAAACGTGAGTCGCTTGAGTTCCCTTCCGATCGCAATTCTCCTCGCCGCCGTAGCCGCGCTGGCACTCTCGGCGTGCGGCAGCACCAGCAGCCCGAAGCTGCTGCCCGGAACGACCGCGAGCCAGATCAACGCCAACCTCGACGAGGTCCAGCGGCTGGTCGCCGAAGAAGACTGCATCGGCGCCGAGAACGCCGCCGCGGCGGTCGGCGAAGAGGTCGACGCGCTGGAAGGAGTCGACGCCAAGCTCAAGCAGGCGCTGAGCGAAGGGGCGGAACGGCTGAGCCAGGTCGTCGCCAACTGCGAAGAATCCGGGGCCGCGGGCGAAGAAGAAGCGCGCGAAGCCGAAGAAGCCGAACGGGCGGAAGAAGAAGAAAAGGAAGAAGGCAAGGCGCGCAAGGACGAAAAGAAGGAAAAGGAAAAGGAAGCCGAAGAAGAAGCGCCGGCGGAAGGCGAAGAAGGCTCCAAGCAGCCGGGAACCGAAGAAGAAGAAGGCGGCGAAGAAGCGCCGGCCGAAGAAGGCGGCGAATCGCCGTCCGGGGGCATCGGCCCCAGCGCCCCGGCGGGTGAAGGCTGATGGAGGCGGGAAGCCTCTCGGGCCGCTACGAAACCGGTGAGCGACTCGGCTCCGGCGGGATGTCGAACGTCTACAAGGCGACCGACCGCATCCTCGAGCGCACCGTCGCGGTCAAGGTCCTCGCCGAGCACCTCTCCGACGACGAGCGCTTCGTCGCCCGCTTCCGGCGCGAGGCGCTGGCGGTGGCGAAGCTGATCCACCCCAACATCGTCCAGGTCTACGACACCGGCGTCGACGAGGGCCGCCACTACATCGTCATGGAGTACGTCGAGGGGCGCTCGGGGGCGCAGATCCTCCAGCGCCACGGCCCGGTCGAGCCGGAGATCGCGGCCGAGATCGGGATCCAGGCCTGCGCCGGGCTCGACTACGCGCACCGCCGCGGGATCATCCACCGCGACGTCAAGCCTGGCAACCTGATGGTCGTCGGCGGCCCGGTCGGCGGCGGCGAGATGACCGTGAAGCTGACCGACTTCGGGATCGCCCGGGCGGTCGAGCAGACGCGGATCACCCAGGTCGGCTCCGTGGTCGGGACCGCCGCCTACCTGGCGCCCGAGCAGGTGCGCGGCGAGGAGGCGACGCCGGCCACCGACGTCTACGCGCTCGGCGTCGTCCTCTACCAGTTCCTCACCGGCCGACTGCCCTACGAGGGCTCCTCCCTGGCCGAGCTGGCGGTGCGCCAGCAGAACGAGAAGCCGCTGCCGCCCAGCACCTACAACGCCGAGGTGCCGGAGTCCCTGAGCGCAGCGGTGCTGGGGGCGCTGGATGGCGATCCCAACCGGCGCTACGCCAGCGCCGACGAGCTGGCCAACGGCCTGCGGCTCGGCCTCGAAGGCGGCGACGTGACGCTGCCGCTGGAAAACGGGACCTCCGCGACCCGCGTCCTCGGCGGCGAGACCGCCGCGACCCGCCACATGGGCCGCGACACCGCCGAGACCGAGTACCGGCCCGGGCCCTCGCCGACGCGGCGGCCCGAACCGCGGGTCGCCCCTCTCCCGCCGGCAGCGGCGGGGCCCCGCAAGCGCTCCGCCTTCTCCCGCTTCTCCCGCTTCCTGCTGGCGCTGCTGGCGCTGGTCCTGGTCGCCGCGGTGGTCGCGGCGGCGGTGATCTACACCACCGACAAGGCGGCCGGCGTGAAGGTCAGCAAGGTGGTCGGCAACACGGTCGACAAGGTCGTCGAAGAAGTGAAGGACCTGGTCAAGAAGAACACCGAATAGCGGGCGCTGGGGGGAGCGTCGTCACCCCTCGCTCACCCGCCCGGGGTAACGACGCTCCCCGCCCGGGCCACAGCGGCTATTCGGTGTTCAGGCTTGCCAGGGAGCTGAACCTGCGAGGACCGCAGTGCGGTACTGCTCGAAGCGGCCGGCCTCGATCGCCCGGCGGGCGCCGGTGGTCAGCTCTCGCATGTAGGTGAGGTTGTGGACGACGATCAGGCGGACGGCGGTCAGCTCCTCGGCGCGGGAGAGGTAGCTGACGTAGTCGCGGTCGTGATGGCGGCAGGCGGCGCAAGGGCAACCGGCGACGATCGGGTCGCGGTCGCCGACCCAGCGCCCCTTGCGCAGGTCGAGGCGGAAGCGGGTCTCGGGACTGGGCGCGAGGGCAACCCCGTGGCGGGCGAGCCGGGTGGGGACGGCGCAGTCGAAGACGTCGAGGCCGAGGGCGATGCCGCCGAGCAGGTCGTCGACCTCGCCGATCCCGAGCAGGTGCTTCGGCGCCGCCTCGAGCAACAGCGGCGCGGTCATGGCAAGGACGTCGTGCATCTCCTTCTTGTCGCGGCCCAGGGTGCCGCCGATCGCGAGGCCGTCGACCCCGGCCTCGGAGACGCGCTGGGCCGATTCGCGGCGCAGGTCCTCGTGGGTGCCGCCCTGAACGATCCCGAACACGGCCTGGCGCGCCGGCCCGTGCTCGGCGTGCCAGGTGAGGCAGCGGTCGAGCCAGCGGTGGGTGCGCTCGGTCGAGCGGGCGGTGTACTCGCGGTCGGCGTGGAAGGGCGTGCACTCGTCGAAGACGAGGGCGATGTCGGAGCCGAGCGCCGCCTGCACCTGCATCGAGACCTCGGGCGAGATGAACAGCTCCGAGCCGTCGCGGTAGGAGCGGAAGCGCGCCCCCTCCTCGGTGATCTCCACCTTCGACCCCGCCCCGCCGCCGGAGCGGCCGCTGCCCTTGACCTCGTTGGCGACCCCGCCGTGGGCGAGGGAGAAGACCTGGAAGCCGCCGGAGTCGGTGATCAGCGCCCGCTCCCAACCCATGAAGCCGTGCAGGCCGCCGGCGGCGGCGATCCGCTCCGGCCCGGGCGAGACGAACAGGTGGTACGTGTTGCCGAGGACCAGCTGGTAGCCAAGGTCGGCGACCTCCGCGGATTCCAGCCCGCGCACCGTCCCCTTGGTCGCCAGCGGGATGAAGGCCGGCGTCTCGATCGGGCCGTGGGCGGTGCGGATCACGCCCGCCCGCGCCGCCCCGTCCCGCGCCCCTATCTCGAACCTCAGCCGCTGCGGATCTGATCTCACTGCTGAATTTTCCCCTCTATGCGGGGGAAGATTCAGCAGTCGGGGCGACGATCAGCGAGCGGCCGGTCATCGCCTCCGGCTGGGGGATGCCGAGCAGGTCGAGGGCGGTCGGGGCGACGTCGGCGAGGATCCCCGCCTCGCGCAGCTCGAGGCCCTCGACGGTGACGATCAGCGGCACCGGGTTGAGCGAGTGCGCGGTGTTGGGCGAGCCGTCGGGCTCCAGCATGTGGTCGCAGTTGCCGTGGTCGGCGGTGACGATGCAGGCTCCCCCCTTCTCCGTGACCGCCTCGACGACGTCGCCGAGCAGGCCGTCGACCGCCTCCACGGCGGCGACCGCGGCCGGGATCACGCCGGTGTGGCCGACCATGTCGGGGTTTGCGAAGTTGATGATCCCGAACTTGTAGTCGCCCTCGCGCCAGTGGCGGACGAAGGTCTCGGCGGCGGCGGCGGCGCTCATCTCCGGCTTGTGGTCGTAGGTCGGGACATCGCGCGGCGACTCGACCAGGCAGTGCTCCTCCCCTTCCAGCTCCTGCTCGCGGCCGCCGTTGAAGAAGTAGGTGACGTGGGCGTACTTCTCGGTCTCGGCGACGTGCAGCTGGCGGCCGCCGGCGTTGGCGATGGTTTCCGCCAGCGTCGTCTGCGGCCGCTGCTCGGGGAAGGCGACCGGGTAGGGCCAGCCCTTGCGGTACGCGGTCATCGTCGTCAGGTCGAGCTCCGGGCCGCCGGCGCGGGAGAACTCCTCGAAGTCGGGCTCGGCCAGGGCGCGGGTCATCTCCCGCGCCCGGTCCGGCCTGAAGTTGACGAAGATCGCGACGTCGCCCTCGGCGGCGCCGTCGTAGTCGCCGATCACCGTCGGCACGACGAACTCGTCGGTGTCGTCGCGCTCGTAGGAGGCCTCGATCGCCTCGGCCGAGGTGGCGGCGCGCAGGCCCTGGCCGTGGACGATCGCGTCGTAGGCGAGCTTGATCCGCTCCCAGCGGGTATCGCGGTCCATCGCGTAGTAGCGGCCACTGACGGTGGCGACCCGTCCGGCCGCCCGCAGCCAGCTCTCGAGCTCCGCCAGATAGGCGCGGCCGCCGTGCGGGAGCGTGTCGCGGCCGTCGGTGAAGGCGTGGAAGACGACATCGGGGACGCCCTCCTGGGAGGCCAGCTCGATGCAGGCCTCGAGGTGCTCCCAGCCCGAGTGGACGCCGCCGTCGGAGACGAGGCCGAGCAGGTGCAGGCGCCCGCGCGGGCTGGTGCGGGCGCGCTCGCAGGCGGCCAGCAGGACCTCGTTGTCGAAGAAGCTGCCGTCGGCGACGGCGTCGTCGATCCGCGCCAGGTCCTGCTTGACGATCGCCCCGGCACCGAGGTTGAGGTGGCCGACCTCGGAGTTGCCCATCTGCCCCTCCGGCAGGCCGACGTCGCGGCCCTGGGCGGAGAGCTGGGTGTGCGGGCAACCGCTCCAGAGGCGGTCGAACACCGGCGTCTCGGCGAGCGAGATCGCGTTTCCGGGCCCCGGCTCGGCCAGGCCCCACCCGTCGAGGATGACCAACGCCAGCGAGGGGACCCGGGTGCTCATCCGGCCGCGTCCACGATCGCGGCGAATTCCTCGGCGTCGAGGCTGGCGCCGCCGACCAGGGCGCCGTCTACGTCGGGCAGGGCGAGCAGTTCGGCGGCGTTGGCGGGCTTGACCGAGCCGCCGTAGAGGATCCGCACCTCGTCGGCCGCGGCACCCCGCATCCGCACCACGTCGCGGATGAAGGCGCAGGCCTCCTGGGCCTGCTCGGGGGTGGCGGTGCGGCCGGTGCCGATCGCCCAGATCGGCTCGTAGGCGATCACCACCCGCTGGAGCTCGAGCGAGTCGACCGCGGCGAGGTCCGCCTGCAGCTGGCGCTCCAGCACGTCCTCGGTCTCGCCGGCGTCGCGGGCGGCCTCGGACTCGCCGACGCAGAGGATCGGCTCCAGCTCGGCGGCCAGCGCCGCCGGCACCTTGCGGGCCAGCGCCTCGTCGGTCTCGCCGAAGTACTGGCGGCGCTCGGAGTGGCCGAGGACCACCGCCTCGACGTCGAGCTCGACCAGCATCGGCGCCGAGACCTCGCCGGTGAAGGCCCCCGAGGCCTCCTCGTGCATGTTCTGCGCGGCGACCTTGACCGCGGTGCCGTAGCGGCGCTCGACCACGGCGGTGAGCGCGGTGAACGGCGGGCAGACGACGACGTCGCTCTGGGTGGCGGCGATCCGCGGCAGCAGCGCGTCGACGAAGGCCGCGGCCTCGGCCACGGTCTTGTGCATCTTCCAGTTTGCGGCGATGTACGGGGTTCGGTCAGCCATCGGCTCGGGCCTCCGTCCGGTCGGCGTCGATCAGGGCCTCAACTCCGGGCAGCTTCTTGCCCTCCAGCAGCTCCAAGGATGCTCCTCCTCCGGTCGAAAGCCAGTCCACGTCGGCGTCGAGGCCGAACTGCCGCAGCGCCGCGACGGAGTCGCCGCCGCCGACCACGGTCGTCCCCGGCGCCTTCGCCACCGCCTCGGCGACGACGCGGGTGCCGGCGGCGAACGGCTCCAGCTCGAAGGCGCCCATCGGCCCGTTCCAGAGCACCGTTCCGGCGGCGCCGATCGCCTCCGCGTAGCGCGCCGCGGTGCGCGGGCCGACGTCGAGGCCCATCCAGCCGTCGGGCACCTCGATGCCGTCGCTCTCGCGGCGCTCGGTCTCGGCGTCGAAGCTGCGGCCCAGCACCAGGTCGACCGGCAGCATCAACTCGCAGTCGGAGCCCTTGGCCCGCTCCAGCGCCTCGGCGGCCAGCTCGATGCCCTGGGTCTCGACCAGCGAGTCGCCGGTGGCGATGCCCTGGGCGCGGAAGAAGCTGAAGCACATCGCGCCGCCGATCAGGATCCGGTCGGCGATCTCCAGGAAGCGGTCGATCACCCCGACCTTGTCGGAGACCTTGGCGCCGCCGAGGATCACCACCAGCGGCCGCCGCGGCGCCTCGACCACCGCCGAGAGCTCGGTCACCTCGCGCTCCAGCAGCAGGCCCGCGTAGCCGGGCAGGTGGTGGGCGACTCCCTCGGTGCTGGCGTGGGCGCGGTGGGCGGCGCCGAAGGCGTCGTTGACGTAGAGGGACGCCAGCTGGGCCATCGCTTCGGCCAGCTTCGGGTCGTTCTCCGTCTCCCCCGGCTCGAAGCGGGTGTTCTCCAGCAGCAGCACGTCGCCGGGGCCGAGCGCCCCGCAGCTGAGGTCGACGTCGCCCTCGATCACGCCCGGCGCCAGCTTCACATCGGTGCCGATCAGCTCCGCCAGCCGCGCCGCGACCGGCGCCATCGAGAGCGCCGGGTCGACCTTGCCGCCCGGCCGCCCCAGGTGGGAGCAGAGGACCAGGGCGGCGCCGCGTTCGCGCAGCAGTTCGATCGTCGGCAGCGCCGCCCGGATCCGCATGTCGTCGGCGACGACGCGCCCGCCCCCGGGCGCCTCGGCGAGCGGAACGTTGAAGTCGACGCGGACGAGGACGCGGCGGCCCTTCACCGCCGCGTCGCGGACGCTTGCCTTGGAGAAGGACACGGCGCCGACCGGGCGCGCCCTAGAGGACCTTGCCGGCCAGCTCGACGCAGCGGTTCGAGTAGCCCCACTCGTTGTCGTACCAGCTGATCACCTTGGCCATGCGCCCGTCGCCGATCACCATCGTCGAGCCCGCGTCGACGATCGACGAGTGGGGATCGCCGACGATGTCGGTGGAGACGATCGGGTCCTCGGTGTAGTCGAGGATCCCCTTCATCGGGCCCTCGGCCGCGGCCTTCAGCGCCTCGTTGATCTGGGCGGGCTCGAGCGGGTTCGGGGTGGTGAAGACGAGGTCGACGGCGGACCCGGTCGGGACCGGCGCCCGCATCGAGAACCCGTTCAGCTTGCCGTTCAGCTCCGGCAGCACCAGGCCGACCGCCTTGGCGGCGCCGGTGGTGGTCGGGATCAGGTTCAGCGCGGCGGCGCGGGCGCGGCGCGGGTCCTTGTGCGGCATGTCCTGCAGGCGCTGGTCGGCGGTGTAGGCGTGGATCGTGGTCATCAGCCCCTGCTCGATCCCGAAGGCCTCGTGGAGGACCTTGGCCAGCGGCGCCAGGCAGTTGGTCGTGCAGGAGGCGTTGGAGATGACGTGGTGGTTGGCGGGGTCGTAGTCGCGGTCGAAGTTGACGCCGAGGGCGACGGTCACGTCCGGCTCCTTGGCGGGGGCGGAGATGATCACCTTCTTGGCGCCGGCCTCGAGGTGCTTGGCGGCGTCGGCGCGGGCGGTGAAGAAGCCGGTCGACTCGATCACCACGTCGACCCCGAGGTCGCCCCAGGGAAGGGCGGCGGGGTCGCGCTCGGAGAGCACCTTCAGCTCCCTGCCGTCGACCGCGATCGAGTCGCCGACGACCTCGACCTCCCCGGGGAAGCGACCGAGGATCGAGTCGTACTTGAGGAGATGGGCCATCGTGGCCGTGTCGACGAGGTCGTTGACGGCGACGAACTCGAGGTCCGCTCCCGCTGCGTGCGCCGCCCGGAACACGTTGCGGCCGATGCGCCCGAAACCGTTGATGCCGACCTTCACAGCCATGAAGTCATTTCCTCCTGAGTTGTTTGAGGGGAGCCGATGTTATGGAGTCGCCAGCCTCAGACACTGCGGGTTATCCACATCGATCCGTTAATCGGACCCGATCGTGATCTCGATCTCGTACCCGTCGGGGTCCTTGAGAAAAGCCGAATACGAGCCCGACCCGTAGGACCGCCGCTGACCGGGCTCGCTGACGTTGACGCCCCCCGCCCGCATCCCCCGCTCCCACGCCGCCTTGACGGCGACGATCCCGAGCCCGGAGAAGCTCAGCAGGCCGAAGCCCGCCTGCGGCGGATGGTGCGCGGAGATGAAGAAGACCGGCTTGGCGATGCCCCAGCCGATCGTCCTGTCCTCCTCGAAATGCCGCCGCCATCCCAGCGGGGCGAGCATCGAGTCGTAGAAGGCGGCGCTGCGGTCGAGGTCGCCTACCTCCAGGAGGACGTGGTGCAGCATTGAGGCAGGGAGGCTATACGTGGGCGATCCCGGAAAGTCGGCTGACCCCCGGCGGGCCCGCCCTCAGCCGCCGCGCGGGGTCCAGCGGAAGTACCTGACGGCGAGCAGCAGGCCGAGGACTCCCCAGGCGGCGACGACGGCGAGGTTGTCCCAGGAGACGGAGGCGCCGCCGGCGGGGACGTAGGCGTCGAAGAAGGCGTCGAAGAAGTGGCGGACCGGGAAGAGGTCGGCGAAGTGGATGACGCCGTTGGGCAGCTGGTCTTCGGGGATGAAGACGCCGGAGAGGAAGTAGAGCGGCAGCAGCAGCGCGTTGACGATCGCCGCGGCGGCGTCCTGGGAGGGGATCGCGGCGGTCAGGGCGATCCCCATGCAGCAGAAGGAGGCGGCGCCGACGACGAGCGCGAGGAGGATCGCCGGCAGCCGTTCCCAGGGGACGGCGACGCCGTAGAGGATGCCGCCGATCAGCGCCAGCAGCGCCATCATCATCACCGCGACCACGATCGAGTTGCCGATCCGGCCGGCGATGAAGACCCAGGGCGGCATCGGGGTGCCGCGGCCGCGCTTGAGGCGGCCGTCTTCGCGGGCGATCACCAGGGTCATCGCCAGCGTCTGCATCGTCGCCGAGATGATCGAGAGCGACATGATCGCCGGCACGTAATAGGTCGTCGCGTCGACCCCGCCCCGGACTTCGACGGTCTGGCCGTTGAAGACCACCGCGAGGATCAGGAAGACGATCACCGGGAACATCACGGTGAAGAAGACGGAGGCGGGGTTGCGCCAGAACGCCTTCTGGTCGTAGCGGAACTGGTGGCCGACCAGCGCCAGGCCCCTCATCCGACGACCTCCTCGGGCTCGGGCGCGGAGCCGTTGGCGGAGGCCTCGGTGCCGTCGGTCAGCTGCAGGTAGACGTCCTCCAGCGAGGGCCGGGTCACCTCCAGCCCCGCCAGCTCCTCGCCGCGGGCGAGCGCCTCGCCGGTCAGCTCGTGCAGGGTCTCGACCGGGGTCTCGGTCTCGACCACGACCTCGCGGCCACCGCTGCGGTAGCGGATCGTCGTCGCCGCCTGCTCGCGGTCGCCGAGGTCGGCGGGGGTGCCGCGGGCGACGATCCGGCCGGCGGAGATGATCGTCACCCGGTCGGCGAGGCGCTGGGCCTCGTCCATGTAGTGGGTGGTGAGGAAGACCGTCTTGCCGAGGTCGCGCAGGCCCGCGATCACGTCCCAGGCCTGGCGCCGCGCGGAGGGGTCGAACCCGGTCGTCGGCTCGTCGAGGAAGAGCAGCTCGGGGTCGCCGACGAGCGCCATGCCGACGTCGAGGCGGCGCTGCTGGCCGCCGGAGAGCTTGCGGGCGCGCTCGTCGGCCTTGCCCTCCAGCCCGATCAGCCCGATCACCTCGTCGATCGGCCGCGGCGAGCGGTAGTAGCCCGCGTAGAGGGCGAGGGACTCGCGCACGGTCAGGTAGGGGTCGAGGCGGCCGCTCTGCAGGACGATGCCGACCCGCTCGCGCCACTCGCGCCCGGCCCGCGCCGGGTCCTCGCCGAGGACGCTGACCTCGCCGCCGCTGCGCTTGCGGTAGCCCTCGAGGATCTCGACCGTCGTCGTCTTGCCGGCGCCGTTGGGCCCGAGGAAGGCGAAGACCTCGCCCCGCTCGACCTCGAGGTCGATGCCGCGCACGGCTTCGTTGGGGCCGTAGCTCATGCGCAGGCCGCTGATTGAGATCACTGGTTCAGACAACGCCCGGCGATTCTAGGTCGGCGCGCCCCCCGGCCCCGCCCCGGGTGCAGTCAGATCGCTGACCCCCGGCGGAACGAAAAGCCACGCCAGGCACGGGGATTCGGCCCGGCGGCCCCTCAGCCCAGGGCCACGTCGCGGTGCTTCATGCGGACGACCACGTCGTCGCGGGTGGCGAGGTCGCGGCGAATGCGGTCGGCGACGGTGACCGAGCGGTGGCGGCCGCCGGTGCAGCCGACGGCGATCGTCAGGTGGCTCTTTCCCTCGGCGACGTAGGCCGGGAGCAGGAACTCGAGCAGCGGCAGCAGGCGGCCGTAGAACTCGCCCGCCTGGGTGCCCGACTCGACGTAGGCGCGGACCTGCTCGTCGAGGCCGGTCAGCGGCCGCAGCTCGTCGTCGTAGTGGGGGTTGGGCAGGAAGCGGACGTCGAGGGTGAGGTCGGCGTCGCGCGGCGGCCCGTTCTTGAAGCCGAAGGTGAGCAGGGTGAGGGCGAGCTTGGCGGCGTCCTCGCGGCCCAGCATCTCCTCGTTGATCCGCCGCCGCAGCTCGGCCCCGGTCAGGTCGCTGGTGTCCATGACGACGTCGGCGCGCTCGCGCAGCGGCGCCAGGATCTCCCGCTCGGCCCGGATCCCGTCGACGATCCTCCCTTCCGGCGCCAGCGGGTGGCGCCGGCGGGTCTCCTTGTAGCGGTCCAGCAGCGTCTCCTCGTCGGCCTCGAGGAAGAGAAGTTTCGGCTTCAGGCCGTCCTCCTCGAGATCGTCGAGGATCTGGATCAGGTCGTCGAAGTACTCGCCGCCGCGCACGTCGGAGACGACCGCCGCCTGCTCGACGCCGCTGCCCTTGTGCCGGAACAGCTCGCCGAGGCTGTCGATCATCCGCGGCGGCAGGTTGTCGACGCAGAAGTAGCCGCCGTCCTCGAAGGCGGCGATCGCCTCCGACTTGCCGGCGCCGGAGTGGCCGGTGATGACCACCAACGTCACCTTGCCGTTCGACATCGCCTCGCGCCCCGCCTCTCAGCCGATTCTGTTGAGCTGCTCGTGGATCTCGCGCCCTACTTTGCCAGGCAGGCCGGGCACCGCCTCGAGCTCTTCGCGGGTGGCGGCCAGGAACCGCTCTGGCGAGCCGAAATGCTTCAGCAGGGCGCGCTTGCGGGCCGGTCCCACCCCCTTCAGCTCGTCGAGCACCGAGCCGGTCATCGCCTGGTCGCGGCGGCCGCGGTGGTGCTCGATCGCGAACCGGTGCGCCTCGTCGCGGACCCGCTGCAGCAGCCGCGAGCCCTCCGAGTCGGCGGGCAGGTCGAGCGGGGCGGCGCGGCCGGGGACGTAGACCTCCTCCTCGCGCTTGGCGAGGCTGGCGACGGTGACGCCGCGCTCGGCGAACGGGCGCAGCGCCCGCATCCCCGCCGCCAGCTGGCCCTTGCCGCCGTCGATCAGGACCAGCGAGGGGAGCGCCGCGAAGCTGGCGTCGCGCTTGCCGTCGTGGGGCGAGAGGTCGGCCTGTTCGAGGTAGCGCGCCATCCGCCGTGCCAGCACCTCCTCCATCGAGGCGAAGTCGTCGGGGCCGCCGTTGCCGGTGCCGTTCTCGCGCAGGTCGCCGCGCACCTTGAACCGCCGGTAGTCGGCCTTCTTCGTCGCGCCCCCCTCGAAGACGACCATCGAGGCGACGGTGTGCTCGCCGCCGATCGTCGAGATGTCGAAGCCCTCGATCCGCACCGGCAGCTCCTCCATCTCCAGCGCCTCGCTGAGCGAGGCCAGGGACTCGACCCGGCGGGCGCGGCGATGCTCGCGCCGCAGCCGGTCCTGGTCGAGGGCGAGCCGGGCGTTGCGCTCGGCCAGCTCGCGCAGGCGGCGCTTGTCGCCGCGCTCGGCGGCCCGCACCTCGACCGGGGAGCCGCGACGCTCGCTCAGCGCCTCGGCCAGGACGGCGACGCGGTCGCGCAGGTAGGGGCCGACGACGACCGTCCGCGGCATCGAGGGCGAGGCCGAGTAGTACTGGCCGATGAACTCCTCGGCCACCTCCGCCGGCTCGCGCTCGGCCTCGTTCTCGAGGTAGAAGCTCTGGCGCTCGGCGAGGATCCCGTCGCGGACCTGGAAGACCTGGGCGTTGGCGTCGGTCCCCTCGACCGCGACTCCGATCAGGTCGGCGGTGCCGACCGAGCCGCCGGCCACCCGCTGGCGCTCGAACAGCGAGCGGATCGCCTTCAGGCGGTCGCGGTGCAACGCCGCCCGCTCGAACTCCTGGCCGGCGGCGGCCGCCTCCATCTTCCGCTGCTCCTCGGCCTCGACCTGACGGTAGCGGCCGGAGAGGAAGTCGACGATGGCGTCGATGTTGCGGCGGTACTCCTCCCCGGTGACGTGGCCGACGCAGGGCGCTCCGCAGCGCTTGATGTAGTAATCGAGGCAGGGGCTGCCGGAGCGGCGGCCCGGCTCGGCGCCCTCGCAGGTGCGGAACTGGAACAGCTTGCCGAGCAGGTCGAGCGTCTCGCGCACCCGCTTGGCGCTGGAGAAGGGGCCGAAGTAGGCGCGGCCGGTGCGGTGCTTCTCGCGGGTGAAGTAGACGCGCGGGTAGTCCTCGTCGAGGCTGACCGCGACGTAGGGGTAGGACTTGTCGTCGCGGAGGCGGATGTTGAAGTGCGGCCGGTGGCGCTTGATGAAGCTCTGCTCGGCGAGCAGCGCCTCCGCCTCGGTCGCGGTGACGAGGGTGTCGATGCGGTCGACGCGGGAGGTGAGGCGGGTGTTGCCGCCGGAGAAGTGGGAGGCGACGCGCTTGCGGATCGAGCGCGCCTTGCCGACGTAGAGCAGCTCGCCGTCGCCGTCGCAGAAGAGGTAGACGCCGGGGGAATCGGGCAGCCCGCGGCGCTGCTCGGCCACCCTTTCGGCCCGCGAGAGAGGCCCATTTGCGTCGGCTCCGGACACAGGGCAAAGGGTAGGCTGCCGGCCACTCGGCCAAGCTGACGCCAAAAGGGAGAGAAATGACCGGACAGACGGTGAGCCCACCGGACCTGAACACGATGCGGATCGAGATCGACGGCGAGATCGGCACCCTCACCCTCGACCGCCCCGACACCTTCAACGCGATGAGCCCGGAGATGATCGCCGAGCTGCCGATCGCCTTCAGCTGGCTCGCCGACGAGGCGCCGCTGCGGGCGCTGGTCCTGACCGGGGCCGGCAAGGCCTTCTGCTCCGGCGGCGACATCACCTGGTTCCGCAAAGGGGCCGAAGACCCGGATGTCGACCTCTCCGCCAGCATCCGGCACGGGGCCGACGTCCTGCACCAGGGGATCGTCGACCTGCGGCGCGTCCCCTACCCGGTGATCGGCGCGATCAACGGCCCCGCGGCCGGCGCCGGGTTCTCGCTGGCGCTCGCCTGCGACACGCGGATCGCCGCCGACAGCGCCTTCTTCGCCTGCGCCTACGGCCGCATCGGCGCCTCCCCGGACGGTGGCATGACCTACTTCCTGCCGCGCGTCGTCGGCCCCGCCCGGGCGCTCGAGCTGCTGCTCGAAGACCCCAACATGAGCGCCGAGGACGCGCGCGCCGAGGGGCTCGTGCGCGAGGTGGTGCCGGCCGAGGAGCTGCCCGACCGCGCCCGCGCCAAGGCCGAGAAGATGGCGACGCTGGCGCCCCACTACGTGAAGCTGGCCAAACAGCTCTGCGGGGTCAGCATCGGCAACGGGATCGCCGAGCACCTGCAGCTGGAGCGCCACGGGATCGCCGACAGCATGGCGACCGAGGACCTCCGGGCCGGGGTCACCGCCTTCTTCGGCGGCGAGAAGCCGCAGTTCGCCGGCCGCTGAGCCGCGGCCGCGCCGTATCCGAGCTACAGTCAAGGGAAGTCAAGCCAGTCCTCGCGGGAAAGGACCCCTGATGAAGAAGGTTGCAGCAGCTCTCGCCCTGGTCGTCGTTTCGATCGCGCTGGTCGCCTGCGGCGGCAGCTCCTCGAGCAGCTCCAGCGCCGAATCGACCGAAGGCGGAGCTGCCACCGAAGAAAGCGGCGGCGCGGCCGAAGGCGCCACCGCGGGCGGCGCCACGCTGAAGTTCGAAACCGACCCCAGCGGCGAACTCGCCTACACCAGCAAGACCGAGACGGCCAAGGCCGGCAAGGTCACGGTCGACTTCACCAACCCCCAGCCCCTGCCTCATGACGTCGCGATCGAAAACTCGGAAGGCGAAACGATCGGCCAGACCGAAACCATCTCGGAAGGCTCCGACTCGACCGTGGTCGAACTGAAGCCCGGCACGTACAAGTACTACTGCACCGTCCCCGGCCACCGCGAAGCGGGGATGGAAGGGACGCTCACGGTCAAGTAGTCAGGAGGCGGCGCGGTCGCAGGCGGCGCGGGCGGCCTCGAGCTGGTCGTCTCCGTAGAAGACCTCGGGCCCGACCTCGAGGCAGGGGACGCCGCCGACGCCCCGCTCCCAGGCCCGCTGCGTCGCCTCCCTCAGCGCCGCCTTCGTGACCGGGTCCTCGATCGCGGCGGGCATCTCGTCCGCCGGCAGGCCCACGGAGGCCGCGATCTCCAGCAGCAGACCGAGGTCGCTGAGGTCGCCGCCGTCGACGAAAGCCCGCCTGAAGGCGGCGCGGGCGAACTCCGGGCCGGCTTCCAGCCGCCCGGCCCAGTGCGCCGCACGCATCGCCTTCAGCGTGTTGTTCGGCCAGCCGTCGGGCCAGCGCAGCGGCGCCAGCCCGTAGCGCTCGGCCCGGCGCTCGACCTCGGCCACGCGCCCGGCCCGTTCCCCCGTCTGCGCCCAGCTGCCCCAGCCGCGCAGGACGAAGATCCCGCCGACCAGGATCGGCTCCAAGCGCGGCTCGGCACCGAGCACCGCCGCGGCCCGCTCGAATGCGAGGTAGGCGTACGGGGAGCCGAGGTCGTAGTAGAGGGTCGGTGGCGCGGTCACGGGCTCGTCCTGTCAGCTAGCTGAACGCATAGCAAGTTATCATCCGAGGCGATGACCGAGACGGACGCCCGAGCCACGAAGCGCGCAGAGGGGCAGCGAGACGCCGCCCGCAGCCGCAAGGCGATCCTCGACGCCGCCGAGCGGCTGTTCGCCGAGCGCGGCTTCGAGGGCGCCAGCCTGGGCGAGATCGGCGCCGCCGCCGGCCTCTCGCGAGCGACCCCGAGCTACTTCTTCGGCGGCAAGGAAGCCCTCCACCGGGCGGTGCTGGAGCGCGCCTTCGCCGCCCGCGAGGAGGCGACCCGCAGCGCCTTCGAGCAGCTGCAGAGGTGGAGCCGGGGCGACTCCTCGGCCTCGCTCGAGGCGGCGCTGGCCGACGCCGTCGCCGGCTACACGCGCTTCCTCCTCGGCCGGCCGACCTTCGCCCGGCTGATCCAGTGGGAGGAGATGGGCGGCGCCGAGCGGTTGCGCCGGGCGCGGCGCCAGTCGCAGGCGATCGAGGACGCCTTCCGGGCCGTCCGGCGCGTCGCCCCGGAGCGCGGCCTCTCCCCCTTCGCGGTCGGGGACGCCGTCTTCCTCTTCGTCTCGCTGACCTACTGGCCGCTGATGCAGGGATCGACCTTCATGGCCGCGCTCGGCCGCGACCTCGGCGACCCGGCCACGGCCCGGCGCCACGCCGAGCTGGCGGTGAGCCAGCTGCTGCACCTGCTGGGCGCGACCGGCGCCGAGTAGCGGCCCGGCGACCGACCGCGGCCAGCCTCAGTCGAGCCGGATCGCCCGCATCGTGTGCTCGTCGGGCAGTTTGTCGAGGATGCGCCGCAACGTCTGGCGCTCGTCCTCCTGCTCGCGCTGGAGGTCGTCGAGCAGCACCTTCACGGCGGTGTGGACGATTTTCATCTGCGGCGGGGTCAGCGGCACCGTGGCGACCTGGTCCTCGGTCGGGGCGTCGCGCATCGCGTCGATCGCCTCGCGGGCGAGAGCGCGGATCTCGGGCTGGTGCGCCTCGTCGGCGATCAGCAGATGGAGGGCGGTGCCGACGACGGCGACCTCGTCCTGAACGAGCAACAGGTGGTACGGCGGTTCGGTCCCGGGCTTCTCGTCGGTCAAGCGCGTCTCCAGTCGGTCGCGGGCAGGGCGCTGGGAGATTATCCCGACCGACGATCGTTCGACCCGGGTTGCCAACGTCGCCCCGATCGGGGAGCCTTGAGGTGAGGACCGATGAGCCGACCGGTGAGAGACGAGCAGCCCAGCGGCACCGCGGGTTCGGTGCGCGCCGCCCTCACGCTCGCCGCCAGCCTGGTGATGCTGGCCCTGGCCACCCCGGCCGACGCGGCGGTCTTCGACCTCAGCGAGGACCCCAACGCCGAAAAGCCGGACATCGCCGTCGACGACGCCGGCACGTCCCACGTCGTCTGGAACGTCCAGAGCGAAGGATTCGGCGACAACACCCTCGTCTACTGCCGGGTGCCGCGCGGCGCCAGGGCGTGCGCCTCGACGCAGACCTGGGTGCTGCCGGGCGAGATCAGCAGGCAGTGGGTCAACATCACCGGCGACGGCCAGGTGCTGCTCACGGTCGAACGCTGCTGCTTCGCCGGGATGCGCCTCTACATGCTTTCCTCCGGCGACGGCGGCGACGGCTTCTCGGCACCGCTGGCGGTCGCCGAAACCTTCTGGGGCTGGGGTGAAGAGGTCGAGCCGGGCCCGGGGGACTTCTCGCTCTCGGCGGCGGGCGGAGGCGGCGGCTGCAACGACGGCGTCAACTACTCGGCGATCCCGCTGAGCGGGGTGACGACGACCTGGGCCGCGATCACCGCGAGCTGCTTCGAAGGGGAGCAGTACGCCTCGATCGGCTTTCCCGACCCGCTGACCCCGCTGGTCGCCTACCGCGGCTGGGAAGCCGAACGTGTCTTCTTCCGGCGCTGGTCGGGGTCCGGCGACTACAACGACGCCGCCAGCTGGGGGCCGGTGACGCAGGTGCCGGGCGGCGGCGGGGACGAACCGAAGCTGGCCAGCGGCGTGCGCGGCGTCTACCTGATGTTCCGCGCGCCCAAGTACCCGCACCCCTATCACGTGCGCCGCTACGACGGCGCCAACTTCCCGTCCTCATCCGACCGGGTGGTGAGCGACCCGAAGGGGGGCGCGCCGATCTTCCGCGACTTCTTCGAGGACGGCGACGGCGGCCTCCACTCCGTCTTCCTCCAGCGCGACGAAAAGGAAGTCCGCGGCCTGCGCCAGGCCGTCTCGACCGACGGCGGCAAGAACTGGCAACTGACCGCCGTCGCCCGTGGCAAGGCCACCGAAGACCTCTACAACCCCCGCGTCGGCGCCGCCCCCGACGGCGGCGGCGCGGTCGTCGGCGACCACAACAGCGACGGCCCGATCTGGTTCGCGCCCTTCGGCCCGGTCGCCCCCGGCGGCGGCTCGTGCAAGCCCAGCATCAAGGTCGGCGGCGCCCGGGTGCAGGCGCTGGAGGGCTGCTTCAAGCGCCACGCCGGCAGGTGGGTGGCGACCGGCGCGGTCAAGGTCAACGGCATCGACGTCGAACCGGCGGGTGGCGGCGGCCGGGCCAGCGCCTCGGCGGCGTTCCACGTCACCGCGACCCCCGGCCAGCGCCGGCTGACCGGCAGCGGGACCGCCAGAGTGCGCGCCGGCAACGTGCTGCTCGACCGCGGCCCGGTCGACTGGAAGCTGCCCAAGGGCAGCGGCAAGGTGGTCCGCCTCGGCTCGGCCGACGGCTCGGTCTTCCCCGACCTCGGCAAGTTCGCCAAGAAGCTGTTCGAGTTCCCGGTCGACGGCGACGCCGAGCTGCTGATCGCCGGCAGCGGCACCGAGATCCCCGTCAACCTGCGGATGCCGGGCCTGCTCGGCGGCGTCACCGGCAACACCACGCTGCACACGAGCAAGAGCGGCTTCTCGCCGGCGGGGCTCGAGCTGAAAGTGCCGACGGCGGCGATCGGCCTCCTCCACCTCGGCGACATCGAGGTCTCCTACGACGGGCAGAACCGGTTCAGCGGCTCAGCCAAGGTGGAGCTGCCTCCGTCCTACTCGGGCGGGATCTCGAAGAGCTCGGTCCAGTTCGGCTTCGAGGACGGCGAGCTGAGCCTGCTCAAGGTGACCCCGCCGCCGTTCACCCCCACCCTGCCGATCGTCGGCTCGCCGCCGACGCCGGTCGTCGGCCTCGACCAGGTCGCCTTCTCCTACGTGCGCAAGCCCGGGTCGCGGCTGTTCCAGGGCGACGTCACCCTGCTCGGCGGGCCGAAGCCGGGCGGCCATCGCGCGGTCACGGTCGACGGCGCGGTGACGCTCGAATTCCCGCAATCGAAGCCGACCACGCTCTCGGCCAGCGGCACGTTCTCCCTGGTCAAGGTCCCGCTCGGCTCCGCCCACGCGACCTACACGGTTCCGAGCACGCTCGAGTTCGGCGGTGGCTTCGAGCTGCTCTCGATCTCCGGCGCGGTCGACGGCTTCGTCGACCTCGCCCACAAGACGTTCAGCGCCAGCGGCAGCGCCCACGTCGGGCCGCTGAGCGGCGAAGCGGTGGTCACCCAGGACGGCTTCGGCGCCTGCATCGACAACCCGCTCGGCCCCGACCCCGGGATCAGCTGGGAGTGGGGCGACGCGCTGCCCACGCCGAGCTGCCCCGGCTCGGGCGTGTTCGGCAGGAGCGCCCGGCCAGCCGGTGGGGCCGGCGCCTTCGGCCTGGCCAGGCCCGGCGTGACGAGCTCGGTGCGGGGCTCCGGGCGGCGGCGCATGCTGCGCTTCAACGTCAGCACCGCCCCCGGGCAGCGGGTCACCTTCGCCGAGCAGGGCAAGCGGGTCTACCGCGAGATCGGCACCACCCGCCGGGCAAGGGGCGCCTTCCGGTTCCACCCGGCGCCGGGACCGGGTGGAAAGCGGTCGATCGTCGTGATCGTCGAGCAGGGCAAGGTCCCGCGGGCGAAGCTGACCGTGGCCCGCTACGAGGCGCCCCCGACCCGCCGTCTCCCCCATCCGCGTCGGGCCACCGCTCGGCGCCGCGACGGGCGCCTCGTCGTCGGCTGGGCGGCGGTCAAGGAGGCGCGCGGCTACGAGGTGCGGGTCGCGCTCCCGCGCGACGGCCGGCGGCTGCTCTTCTTCGCGCCGGCCAAGCGGCACCGGCTGCGGGTGCGGGGCATCGAGCGCTCCGACACCGGCCGGATCACGGTCGCCGCGATCGGCCCCGACCTGCGCCCGGGCCACGCGGCCAAGGCGAAGCTGAAGCCGCTGCGCAAGCAGCGCCACCGGCGGCGGCGCTGAGCGCGGCAGGGCGGACGGGCGGCTCAGGACACCGCAAGGGGTACTGTCTTTCCATGCCGAGCGCCGACCGAGCCCCCTGCAGGTTCGCCTCACCGGTTGAGGCGATCGGCGACGTGGCCGGCGTCGCCCGGCGAGCGTGGCCCCTCGCCGGCGTCTACGCCCGCGGCGACCTCGACCCGGCGCTGCGGGAGCGGGTGATGGTCGCGGTCAGCCGCGTCAACGCCTGCTGCGGCTGCACCTACGTCCACGAGCGCTGGGCGGGCCGCGCGGGGGTGAGCGCGGAGGATCTGGAGGCGATCGGCCTCGGCGACCTCGGCGCGCTCGGGCCCCGCGACCGGGCGGCCGTCGCCTACGCTGCGGCGCTGGCGGAAGCGCGCTTCCGCCGGCCGGTCGACCCCGGCCTCAGCGCCGCCGCGGCCGAGCACCTGACCGAGCGCGAGCTCACCGCGGTCGAGGCGGTGGCACGGATGATGGCGCTCGCCAACCTGACCGTGAGCACTACCGAGGAGCTGACCGAGCGCCTGCGCTGCGCAGCAGCCAGACCGAGAGGACGGCGATCCAGAGCAGGTAGGCGGTGAGCGCCAACCGCTGCGCGATCCCGGCGCCCGGGTCGCCGATGCGGATCAGGTAGACGCCGAAGCCGACCACCACGGCGATCCCGGTCGCGAGCGACCAGGTCCGTGGCGATCCGTCCTCACCGAGCCGCCTGAAGGCCCGCGCGAGGAGGAACGGCGCGACGATCATCGCGGTGGCGACGATCACGCTCTCGACGTCGTGGGCGATGTGGTGCCAGGAGAGGCCGGGGCCGTCCTGCAGCTGCTGGCAGGCCCGCGAGGTCGACAGCGGGCAGTCCTCGCGGAGGAGCCCGTCGATCACGCTGCCGACGCCGAACACCCCGATCAGCACCGCCCCCCTCCGCCCCGCCCGGCTCGGGCGCAGGGCAGAGAACAGGCCGACTGCGAACACCGCCACCAACGCGCCCGCGACCGAGTCGGCCAGGTTCCAGACCCAGGCGTGCCGTGCGGTCAGCGCCCCGAGGTCGCTGATCTCCTGGCTCACCCAGTCGTAACCGCCCCCCTGCACCCGCCCGCCGACGATCCACCCGGCGGTCATCACCACTGCACCGCCCAGACCCGCCAGCGCCCCTGCCCGAGTCCAGTTCATAGCCGCCGACTCTACGGGCGCGAGCGGCGAACCTCGGCGGCGAGGTTGAAGTGTCTTGGACCCTCCAGGATCCAAAATCCTTCAACCGTGCCGCGGTGCCGAGTGCTCGAACACGGCAGCCTCACTGAGGAGCCGCGAGGAAACCGTCGACGACGCTCGTCACCGGCGGCGGGCAGGCGCCGTCGTCAGCCCGTCGGCGCCAGCACGCGGGTGACGCTGTCGCCCACGAAGCAGGGCTTCTCGCCGCCCTCAACCTCGAGGGTGAAGCGGGTGACGGCCTGCCACCAGCCGCCGCCGACGTCGTCGACGGAGATCACCTCGGTGCGGGCGCGGACCTTGCTGTCGACCGGGACGGGCGCCGGGAAGCGAATCTTGTT
>CAWANE010000006.1:0-96785 GCA_963783345.1 uncultured Actinomycetes bacterium | reverse complement strand
GGCACAAGGGGCACGCGGGGCATCGACGCGGGTAGGCCCGCCCGCCTTTTCTCGCCGATCAAGAGCGCAAAACACACCACTGTCCCGGGGTGACCACCATCTGGGCCGTTCGTGCGACGAAACCTTGCACCGCACGCATCGGTGCACGTGAAAACCTGGTGTACGGAGTTTGCAGGGGGAAAGCGGGCAGGAGCCGACAAGGCGCCAACGAGGAAAGAGAGAGATTGCGGGTCCCTTGACTAATTGCTGGCCGCAGCTTATGAGTAGCAGGCAGAGTCAAATGGTGGCAGGGAGATGAATATGCGGAGCATCGTGGTTGTAGGGCTAGTAGCCCTCCTTGGGTGCGCAGTGGCCGCTTGTGGCGGTGGGAGCAGCAGCGGCAGTGCCCCCATGACGAAGGTTCAGTTCATCAAGCAGGCGGATCGAATCTGCAGCAAAACGGATGAAGCGCAGCTGGAAGCGATTGCGCGTGTGGAAAACGACACCACGAAGAAGTCACCGGCGGAACGGGAAGCGGCGATCGCGATCGCAGGTCTCCAACTGGTGCAGGAAGAGGCAGAACAGATCTCTGCACTGGGAGCACCGTCGGGAGATGAAGAACAGGTGGCGGTGATCGTCAAGGGGATCGAAGAAGGGGTCGTCAAGGCCGAACAGAACCCTGCGAAGGCTGAAGCAGCATTCGCGGAAGTGGGTGAACTTGCGGAAGGGTTCGGTATGAAGGACTGCTCTGAACCGTTGTAGTTGGCGCTCAGAAGAGGGCGCTGGCGGATATCGCAGCACTCCCGATATTGCACCCCGCCGCGGGCGGGTTGTCTACGATCAACTAGGTGGGTGGGGAGCGTTACGGAGGCTTGATAGGGCTGCGGCATCCGCGGGCCGTCCTGCTGGGCGCTGTGGTACTGGTCGCTGCGCTCGGAATTGTCGGCATCGGCGTCGAGGGGAAGCTGCGGCCGACGTCGATCGGGGTGCCGGGGACGGAGTCGGCGCGGGCCGGGGCGGTGCTGCGGGAGCACTTCGGCGACTCGGCGCCGTTCGTCATCCTGCTGCGGGGCCCGGCCGCGGCGCTCGACCGGCAGGGGCCGGCGCTGGTCCGCTCGCTGCGGCGCCGCCCGGGGGTGACGACGCTCTCTCCGTGGGACAGGGGGTCGCTGCGGCGGCTCCGCCCCTCTGCGCGCAAGGCGCTCGTCCTCGCCGACTTCCACGTCGGTGCCGAGACCGCCGTCAGGGACACCGTCCCGGAACTGGAACGGATCCTCGAACGGCGGGTCCGCCCGCCGGTCACCGCCACGCAGAGCGGCTTCGCCACGCTCTCCCGCGCGATCCAGGACGAATCGGTCAGCGCGACCCGCACGGCGGAGCTGATCGCGGTGCCGGTGCTCCTGCTCGTCCTCCTGCTCGTCTTCCGCTCGCCGGTCGCGGCGGCGATCCCGCTGCTCTTCGGCGCCGCCGCGGTGCTCAGCGCCCGCGGCATCCTCGCGCTCGCCGCCTCGCACCTCTCGATCGACGCCTTCTCGCTCACCGTCGCGACGATGATGGGGCTGGCGCTCGGGGTCGACTACGCGCTGCTGATGGTCTCCCGCTTCCGCGAGGAGCTCGCCGCCGGGACGCCGCCGATGACCGCCGCCCTGCGCACGCGCCGCACCGCCGGGCGCACCACCGCCTTCGCCGGCTCGACCCTCTTCCTGGCGATGGCGGTGACGCTGTGGATCATGCCCGGCAACCTCTTCCTCTCCCTCGCCGGGACCGCGATCCTGGTCACCGCGATCAGCGTCGCGGTCGCCTTCTTCCTCGCCCCGCCGCTCCTCTACCTGCTCGGGCCCAACGTCAACCGCTGGCAGCTCGGCCGGGCCGACGGCGGGCGGCGGCTGATGGCCGTGGTCGGCGCCGCCCTCGCCCGGCCGGCCCTCGCCGCCGCGCTGATCGGCGGCGCCCTGCTGCTGCTCGCCCTTCCCGCCTTCGGCCTCAAGACCGGCCCGCCGAGCGCCACGCAGCTGCCGCGCTCCAACGCCGCCCGCGAGAACGCAGAAACGATCGACGCGGCGATCGGCGCCGGCTGGGACGCGCCCTTCGTCCTCGTCGCCTCGAGCGAGCGCGGCCCCGTCACCGAGGAAGCGCGGCTCACCGCGCTGCGCCGGGAGCAGCGCCGCATCGCCGCCGACCCGGCCGTGCAGACCGTCGTCGGCCCCGGCCAGGTCCAACGCCGCGTCGCTCCTCTGAAGGAAGGCGGCAACGAACTGCTGGCCGAAGAAGGGGACTCCAACCCCGCCAGGCTGACCCGGCTCGGCAAGAAGCTCGAACGGGCGACGACCGGGGTGGGGGAGCTGCGTCGCGGCGTCTCCCAGGCGTCGGCGGGCGCCGGGCTGCTCGCCACCGGCTCCGGCCGAGCCGACGAAGGCGCGCAGCAGATCTCCGGCGGCCTCGAAGAAGCGGCCGCCGGCGCCGACCGTGCGGTCGGCGCCCTCGACCGGCTCGACGAAGGCTCCGGCAAGCTCGCCAACGGCCAGCGCCAGGCCGCGCTCGGCTCGCGCTCGGTCCGCGACGAACTCAGCGGCCTGCTGCCGGTGCTGCGCCGCGGCGGCCTCGTCCGCGCCCGGCGCCTGCGTTCCGGCCTGCGCGCGGCCGCCGCCGCCGACCCGAGCCTGACCGGCGAGCTGCGCGAAGCCGAACGCCTGGTCGAAGCGCTCACCCTCGCCCGCAATCAGGCCAAGCGCGCCCACGTCCTCGCCACGCGCCTGCATTCCGGCCAGGTCACGCTCGCCAAGGGCGGCGCCCGCCTTCACAGCGGCACCGGCAAGCTCGCCCGCCAGGCTCACGCGCTGCCCTCCGGCCTCGCCGAACTGCGAAGCGGCGCCACCCAGCTCGCCGGCGGCCTCGAAAGCCTCACCGGCGGCGCCGACGCCCTCTCCCGCAACCTCGCCGGCGGCTTCCGCCGCTCGCGCCCCCTGCAGGGCGGCCTCTCGCGCGCCAGCGTCCGGGTTTCCGCCCAGGGCGACCACCTAAGTCACCAAATCGACTCCCTGCGCGCCTCCTCGCCCCGCATCTTCGACTCCGGCTCCTTCGTCCTCTCCGCCCTCGAAGGGGCGCCGCCCGCTCAGCGCGCCCGCGCCGGGCAGGTGGTCGACCTCGCCCACGGCGGCCAGGCCGCGCAGATGCTGATCGTCCCCCGCTACACCTTCGACACGCCCGGGTCCACCGCGCTCTACGCCCGGCTGCGGGACGACGCCGACGCGCTCGCCCGCGCCTCGGGCCTGCGCACCGGCGTCACCGGCGGCCCCGCCCAGCTGGTCGACTACACCGACGCGGTCAACTCGCGCGTCCCCTGGGTGGTGCTGGCGATCACCCTCGTCACCTTCCTCGTCCTCCTGCTCGTCCTCCGCGCCCTGCCGCTGGCGGCGATCGCGGTCGCGCTCAACCTGCTCACGGTCGCCGTCGCCTTCGGCGTCCTCAGCCTGCTCTTCCACGTCCCCGCCGGCTGGCCGCTCGGCGGCCACACCTACGTCGACGCGATCGGCGCCGCCGGCATCTTCGGCATCGTCTTCGGACTCTCGATCGACTACGCGGTGTTCCTGCTCAGCCGCGTGCGCGAGCGGCACGACGCGGGGGCGAGCAACGAGGAGGCGATCGCCTTCGGCCTCCGTCGCACCGCCCGCGTCATCACCGGCGCCGCCGCGATCATGGTCGCCGTCTTCATCGCCTTCGCCGGCGCGCCGATCGCCACCGTCAGCCAGCTCGGCACCGGCCTCACCGTCGCCGTCCTGCTCGACGCCACCGTCGTGCGTATCGTCCTCCTGCCGGCGCTGATGCTGCTGGTCGGCGAGCGCGTCTGGTGGCTGCCCCGCCCGCTCGCCCGCGCCCTGCCGCGGCTGGGCCTGCACACCGGTTAGGCGGCAGCGACCGACCAACCGCAATGGTGAACTCGAGTGTCCTCGGCCGGCACGCAGCGGGCCCTAATCTGTGAGCGAGAGTCACGACAGGGGGAGGGAGCAGATGCGAACGCTGAGAATTGCCATACCCGCGGTCTGCGCCGCAGCGGCGGTCCTGTTGACGGTGATGGCGGCCGGTGCGCTCGGCCTGGAACCGAATGAAGAGCGCGAAGCCTACGTCGAGCGCGCCGAGCCGGTCTGCAAGGTCAACGTGCTCGCCAACCGGCGGATCTTCAAGGGCGCCAAGCAGGAGGTGAAGGCCGGCAAGCTGAAGCGGGCCTCGCGTCACTTCTCACGCGCCGCCCAGGCCTTCGGGAAGACGATCCGCCAGCTCGCCGCGATCCCGCAGCCGTCCGTCGACACCGCCCGGCTCGGCAGGTGGCTCGGTCTGCTGCGCAAGGAGAAGGCGATCATCGCCAAGATCGGCACGGCGCTGGCGGCCGGGAACAAGCACCGGGCCCAGTCCTACTCGGTCGATCTCAACCGCAACTCGAGCAGGGCCAACAACGCGGTGCTCGGGTTCGGTTTCGACTACTGCAGGATCGAACCGTCACGGTTCGGCTGAGCGGGTGCGGTCGTCGCGATGAGGACGGTGCGGCTGATCGGCACGACGCTGGCGTTGCTCCTCTGCGCCGGCGTTGCCGCCCGCGCCGCCAGCAACGGCGACGGCGACCTGATCGCGCAGTTCGACGGCGGCCTGAGCCCGGCGGCGCTGCCGCGCAGGACGCCCGTGCCGGTCGCCGTCCGGGTCGAAGGCAACGTTCGCAGCGCCTCCGGAAACACCGCGGCGCTGCCGCAGCTGAGCCGCATCACGGTCGGCATCAACCGCCAGGGCCGGCTGTTTGACCGCGGCCTGCCGGTCTGCCACGCGAAGACGATCCAGCCCGCCTCGGAGGCCGGCGCCCGGGCCGCCTGCGGCGGGGCGATCGTCGGCAGCGGCCACGTCACGGTTCAGGTCCGGATCCCCTCCCAGCTCCCCTTTCTGGTCCACGCCAGGCTGCTCGCCTTCAATGGCCCGCGCCAGAACGGCCACAAGCTGATCCTCGCCCAGGCCTACGCGCGCAAGCCGCCGGGCGCCTTCATCCTCACCTTCCGGGTCGGCCGGCGCGGCGGGACCTTCGGCACCGTGCTCAGCACCACCCTGCCGCGGGCGACGCGCAAGTGGGCCTACCTGACCCACTTCGACATGACGCTGCACCGCACCTACGTCTACCGCGGCGTGCGCCGCTCCTACGTCTCCGCCGCCTGCGCCGCGCCCGCGGGCTTCGACAGCGTCCTCTTCCCCTTCGCCAAGGCCACCTACGCCTTCGACACCGGCCAGCAGCTCTCGATGTCGGTCGCCCGCATCTGCCACGTCTCGACGTAGGTCGGCCCGCAGGCCGGCGGGCGCGAACGTGCCTACGCCGCCCACTCGATCGGCTCCAGCCTCACGGCCTTGCCGCGGATCGGCAGCTCGCTCGGCCGGGTGCCGAACGGCGTGACCGGCCCCCGGCCTCCGAGACCGCGACCGCGGTCGTCCTCGCGAAGAGCCGCTCCTGCACGAAGTCCTCGATCTCCCGGCCCTCATCCAGCCGCTCGATCGTCTCCCGGGAGCCGGTGAGACTCCCCCTTCTCTTCGAGCGTGCCGCCCAAGGACTCCTCGACGATGAAGACGACCCGGTGTCCCCGCCGCCGCAGCACGTCCCCCAATCGGAGGAAGAACTACGCCTGGGCAGGCGCCCAGGCGCTCAGGCGCTCAGCCGATCAGAGCCGAGTGCAGGCCCTCCACCAAGCCGCGCGCGAGTTGCTGCGCACCAGTCACCCGCAGCGAATCGGGGGTCCCGTTGGCGACCGCTTCGAGCCACATGGCGATGGAGCCCGTCAGGGAGGACTCGGGACGGCCGAAGAGCTCGGGGTCGCAGGTGACCACCCTTCCCCGCTCTATCGTCACCCGTACCCCACAGCGTTCCCGCGCCTTCGTCGGGTCCGCGTCGACCTCCAGCTGACATGAGCCGCTTTCGCCGCCGGTCAACCGCACAAGAGGCGTCGCCAGCATGAAGGCCGCCTCGAGGTCGCGCTGGGTGACCGGTGCCGCCTCGGTCCGCATATGGCACTGTTCGCAGCGACTGGCGAGGGCGAGCGGAACGACGCTCCGCCGCGCCCAGTCCGTGACCATGTACGGCCTGCCGGTTCCGTTGCCCTTCCGAGCTTCGACCAGCCCGGCCATCCGCATGCTCGCCAGGCGGCGCTCCAGAGCCGGATAACTGATGCCGCCGATCTGCCGGTCGAGCCCGGTCAGCGACATCGGCTGGGAGGCCAGGCTGCGCAGCATCCCGGATCCCCAGCCTTCGGTAAGGGCCTTCACGATTCCCTTTGCGGTGCCGCTCTCCAACGGAACCGGGTCGTCCGGCGCCTGCGAGAGCCACTCCTCCAGACAGGAGACCATGTTGAGCATTTCGCGCCCCATCTCGGTCAACTCGTTCTCGACGGCATGGGGCATCTTGACGGTCGGACGTTTGCCGACGACTCCCAGTTCGCCAAGGTTGGCCAGGTGCCCCCGCAGGGTGGTCTGCGCGGGCAGGCCAGTTGCCCGGCGCAGTTGTGCGAGGCTCAGCGGCCCATCTGCGAGGGCGCGGATTACCAGGAAGTCAAGGGGCGTCGTGAGGAGGGCCAGGACCCTCTGGCCAACTCTGCATCCCTCGCCGCTCGATGCCAACCGCTCGCTCGACTCGTCGCGAGCACCTCCATCTCCTATGGGAAAGTCTGCGGCGCCAGCCAACTGAGTTCCCCGTCTCGAGGCAACAACTCCATCGTACCTGATTGAAACATATCCGTCTATATAAACAAAATAGTTCGTTTCGGGACGACATCGGAAAACTCACAGCCTGTTTGTACTAGGCCAATCCGAACCAGACCCACCACGACCGCCGCTCGGAGATCGAGATGCTGGCGATCCTCGATCCGTGCTGCGACGTCGAATCCTCCAAGTGGGATTTCACCCCGAAGCTGATCGAGGCCGTCGTCGAGGAGGGCGACGAGTACAGGTGAGCCCACGCTTCGGAGACTTCATGCAAACGGTCCGCGCCCGGTGGGTCGGGTCCCAACACGCGTTTGCCGCAGGCGACCTGGACCCTCGCCGTCAGCGCCGCCTACTACGCGGTGCCCTACGCCGCTCGCGCCCGATTTCGGCAAGACCCGCCGTTGTTTCGACGGTGTGGGCGATTTCAATGCGGGGTCCGTGCGGCCCGACTCGGTGGGGGTCAAACTTGAGGAGGAGGAGGACCGGCTGATCGCCGACGCCGGGCTGGTCTTGGTCGCCACGCCCAGCAGGCCGCTCGGGATCGAGTCCCTGGTCGACAAGACGCCACGCGGGCGGGCACCGGCGAGTTCCTGCACGCGCGGGCGCGCAAGAGAGCGGCGGCGTCGGGGCGCGGCGCCCTGCGCTTCTGCGAAGAGCTCCTCGCCAGGGTGCGCAGGGCGGGGGCCGAAGGGGAGATCCTGATCCGCGCCGACTCCGGCGTTTACTCGGGCAAGGTGATCACCTACCTGGAGAAGGCGGGCTGCCTCTTCTCGATCGCCGTCGCCAAGCACAAGCGCATGGCGGAGCGGATCGCCGAGATCCCCGAGTCCGCCTGGCGGGCGGTGCCCGACCACCCCGAGACCGGCGTCGGCGAGCCCTCGGTCGCCCCCGGCTGCTCGGAATCAGCCGCGGAACGGGCTGGCGGAGCCATCCCCGTCCATCGGAAGCGCCCACTGCGGTCACGGCCGGGGGTCCGTGCCGCTCACACGGCCGCGGACGGCGATTTCCTTAGCTCTGATGGTGACTCGGTGGACTGAGGCCAAGTGCTACCGCCAGGGCTTCAGCCAGGCGACGGTCTGGTTGGCCTCGACGAAGCCGACGCTGTTGAGGCTGTGGAGGAGCGGGGAGGAGCAGGTGGCATCGCTCGGGGCGAGGGCGACGACGGTGTCGCACCCGCCCTCGGCCGCATCTCGCAGGCGGCGGCGCAGCAGGGCGCGGTGGCAGCCGCGGCGGCGGGCGTGGTGGAGCGTCGTTTCGAGGCCGAAGGCGGCGATGCCGCCGTCGAGCAGCATCGAGCCGCAGGCCGCGGGTTCGCCTTCCAGCAGGGCTATGTAGCAGCGCCAGTTCGGCAGGCACGGAAGGGTGAAGAAGAGGATCCCGGCGAGGTCCGGCAGGCCGAGCCCTTCGGTTGCCAGGATGGCGAGCCCTTCGTCTTCTCGAGCCGGCATGCGGCGCACTTCGACCCCCACGGCGTCACGCTCGTCGGTGGCGCCGGCCGCGCGGACCTGGATGCTGAATACCCGGCTGGGGCGATAGCCGTGCCACCGCAGCCACTGCGCCGCCTGCTCGCTTCCCGGTCGCCCGGAGGCGACGAGCACCTGGTATTCGACCTCCCAGTTCCGCATCCATTCGGTCGCCGCCGCCAGATGGCCGTCGTCCACCGCGCCGGGCTCGGCCGCGCCCTCGATCACGTTCAGGGTCGTTTCGCGGGGCAGGGCGCCGAAGGCGGTCGCCAGCACGGGGCCGAAGCGCCGCGCCTGCACGGCCGCCTCGCGCTCGGCGTCCTCTGGCGCACAACTCCAAACGTCCCGCCGGAAACGCTGCAGAATGCGCTCGATGCCGGTGGCATCCACGTCCATCGGCGCCTCCTCAGAGCCCCTCCGTGGTCCCCGCTTCACCCGTCGCCCAACAATAGACAAACATTTCTAATCAGCCAACCGGCCGAGGACGGAATCCCTTCAGGTGTAGCAGAGAGTTTGCAGTCCGCGCGCCATACGTAATGTTCTGTCTGTCAAGCTGCGATCATGGCCGTTATGCGACAGAGTTGGACCGACGACCGCCTCGACGACTTCCGGGCCGAAGTGGGTCAGCGGTTCGACAGAGTCGAACGCGAGCTCCACGACCTCCGAATGGACACGAAAGCCGGCTTCGAGCGCATGGACGAGCGCTTCGACGAACGCTTCGAACGGATGTACCGGCTGATGCTGCAGCTCGGCGGCGGCGCCATCGCCGCGCTGATCGGCCTGATCGCGACGCAGCTGTGACGACCTACTTCCGGTAGCGGGTCGATCACGCCGTCGTCCCAGAGGCGGGCGGTGGTGTAGTAGGGGTCGCCCTGGCGCTCGTGCTGGTCGCGGAGCTGGACGACGACCCTCGCGCTTCCGCAGTCTCCGCGGATCTGTCGGGAATTGAGAGCTGCTCTTCCTTGCGCCCGGCGTTACAGAAGCTTTCCGCTCTTCGCGCCACGCGTAACGTCTTGTCTGCCAGGCTGACATCATGAACGTGATGCGGCAGAGCTGGACCGACGAGCGACTCGACGACTTCCGCGGCGAAGTGGGTCAGCGGTTCGACCGCGTTGAGCGCGAGCTCCACGATCTTCGGGCCGATACGAAAGCTGGATTCGAAAGCATGCACCGGCTGATCGTCACCGTCGGCGGCGGACTGATCGGAACGCTGATCGTCGCGTCCGCCGGCCTGATCGCGACGCAGCTGTGACGACCTACATCCGGTAAACGGGAGCGCTCGGCGCCGCCAGCGGCGCGTTGGCGCAGGCGCCGAGCGCCAGCCCCAGCACGCGCCGGGTGTCGAGCGGGTCGATCACGCCGTCGTCCCAGAGGCGGGCGGTGGAGTAGTAGGGGTTGCCCTGGCGCTCGTACTGCTCGCGCAGTTCTGCCCCGACCTCGGGCTGGCCGACCTCGGTCATCACCGTCGCCGCCTGCTCGCCGCCCATCACGCTGATCCGGGCGTTGGGCCACATCCAGAGGAACCGCGGCGAGTAGGCGCGGCCGCACATGCCGTAGTTGCCCGCCCCGAAGGAGCCGCCGACTATGAGGGTCAGCTTGGGGACGCGGGCGGTCGCGACCGCCGCCACCATCTTCGCCCCGTCGCGGGCGATGCCGCCGGCCTCGTACTCGGGACCGACCATGAAACCGGAGATGTTCTGCAGGAAGAGGAGCGGCACGCCGCGCTGGTCGCAGAGCTCGACGAAGTGGGCCACCTTGAGGGCGCTCTCGCTGAACAGGATCCCCTGGTTGGCGACGATCCCGACCGGGTGTCCATATATATGGGCGAAGCCGGTGACGACGGTGGTCGCGTACTCGGCCTTGAACTCGTGCATGAGGCTGCCGTCGACGACGCGGCCGACGATCTCGCGCGGGTCGTAGGGGGTGCGGCTGTCGGGCGGGACGGCGCCGTAGATGGAGGCGAGCTCGACCGACGGCTCCTCGACCGGGGTGCGCTCCCAGGGCGCCGGCGGCGCCGCCGGCAGGGTGGCGACGATCGAGCGGACGATCCGCAGGGCGTCGACGTCGTCGGCGGCGAGGTGGTCGACGACGCCGGAGGTCCGCGCGTGCAGCTCGCCGCCGCCGAGCTCCTCGGCGGTCACCTCCTGGCCGGTCGCCGCCTTCACCAGCGGCGGGCCGCCGAGGAAGATCGTGCCCTGTTCGCGGACGATCACGGTCTCGTCGCTCATCGCCGGCACGTAGGCGCCGCCGGCCGTGCAGGAGCCCATCACCGCGGCGATCTGCGGGATCCCCTGCGCCGACATCGTCGCCTGGTTGAAGAAGATCCGTCCGAAGTGCTCGCGGTCGGGGAAGACCTCGTCCTGCATGGGAAGGAAGGCGCCGCCGGAGTCGACCAGGTAGACGCAGGGCAGCCGGTTGTGGAGGGCGACCTCCTGGGCGCGGAGGTGCTTCTTCACCGTCATCGGGTAGTAGGTGCCGCCTTTGACCGTGGCGTCGTTGGCGACGACCACGACCTCGCGGCCGTGGACGCGGGCGATGCCGGAGATCATCCCCGCCCCGGGCGCGGCGCCGTCGTAGAGGTCCTCGGCGGCGAGGGGGGAGAGCTCGAGGAAGGGCGAGCCGGGGTCGCAGAGGCGGTCGACCCGCTCGCGGGGGAGGAGCTTGCCGCGGGCGACGTGGCGCTCGCGGGCCTTCTCGCCGCCGCCGGCCGCGACGCGGGCCAACCGCTCGGCCAGCTCGGCGGCGAGGCGGCGATGCTCGGCCTCGTTGCGCTCGAACTCCGGCGTGCCGGGGTGGGCGTGGGACTGCAGGCGTTTCATCGGGCCTCCTCCTCGGCGGCGAGCGCGACCAGGCTCTGGCCGCGGGCGACCTGGTCGCCGACGGCGACCAGCACCTCGGCGACGGCGCCGTCGCGCGGGCTCTGCACCGACAGCTCCATCTTCATCGACTCCAGCAGGACGAGCACGTCGCCCTCGGCGACCGCGGCGCCCGGTGCGGCGCGGACGTCGATCACGACCCCCGGCATCGGCGCCTCCAGCGACCCGGCCGCCGCCTCGCCGCCGGACCCGCCCTCCTCGGAGACGGGCTCGAAGCGGGCCGGCTCCGCAGCGCCGTCGAGGATCCAGAGCGCGGGGCCGTCCGCGACGAGCCGCAGCGGCCGGGAGACGCCGTCGACCTCGAGTTGGGCCTCATGTCCCGGCCCGGCGTCGAGCGCGAACGAGCCCGTCCGCCCGTCCGCCTCCCATTCCCAAGCACCGTGGCAGAGGTTGGTCGCGGATAGCGCGACCAACCTCTGCCACGCCGGACTGGCTGGGCCGGTGGGGCGGATGAAGACCTCGGCCGTGCCCTCGGGCCCCGCGACGGTGGTGCGGGTCCAGGCGGGGCCGACCTGGCGCCAGCCGTCCCGCGCGTCCCAGGGGTCGTCGCTCGACGGCGTCGCCGTCAGCGCCGCGAGCACGACCGCGGGCAGCTCGGGTGCCTGCGCCGGCGGCGCGATCTCGCTGCCGAGGCGCTCGATCAGGCCGGTGTCGAGCGCGCCCGAGCGCACCTCGGGCCGCGCCAGCAGCGCTTGCAGGTAGGCGACGTTCGTGGTCGGTCCCAGCACCGCCAGCTCGGCGAGGCCGCGATCGAGCCGAGACAACGCCGCCGCCCGGTCCGCTCCGTGCGCGATCACCTTCGCCAGCATCGGGTCGTAGTCGGTCCCGACCTCCACACCCTCGGCGATGCCACTGTCGACTCGCATCGGACTCGCGCCCGGATCGCCGGTCGCGCCGGCCGGCTCGCGGTAGGCCACCACCCGCCCCGCTGACGGCAGGAAGCCGTGCGCCGGATCCTCCGCGTACACCCGCGCCTCGACCGCGTGCCCCTCCAGCCGCAGGTCCTCCTGGGCGATCCCCAGCGGCTCGCCCGCCGCCACCCGCAGCTGCAGCTCGACCAGGTCCAGCCCGGTCACCGCCTCGGTCACCGGGTGCTCCACCTGCAGCCGGGTGTTCACCTCGAGGAAGAACCAGGAGCTCGGGTCGTCGCGCTCGGCGATCAGCTCGACCGTCCCCGCGTTGACGTAGCCGCAGCTGCGCGCCAGCGCCGCCGCCGCCTCGCCCATCCGCGCCCGCAGCTCCCGGCCGACCACCGGCGAGGGCGCCTCCTCGACCACCTTCTGGTGGCGGCGCTGCAGGCTGCACTCGCGCTCGCCCAGGTGCAGCACCGTGCCGTGCGCGTCGGCGATCACCTGCACCTCGATGTGGCGGGACGCCTCCAGGTAGCGCTCGGCCAGCAGCCGGTCGTCGCCGAAGGCACCCCGGGCCTCGCGCCGCGCCGCGCCGATCGCCCCTGGCAGCTCGGCCAGGTCGCCGACCACGCGCATCCCCTTGCCGCCGCCGCCCGCCGCCGCCTTCAGCAGCAGCGGCAGCTCGGCCTCGGCGGCCCAGGCTTCGATCTCCTCGTCGCTCAGCCGCTCGCCGCTGAGGCCGGGGAGGATCGGCACGCCCGCCGCCTCGGCGGCGCGCTTGGCCGCGACCTTGTCGCCGAGCAGCGCCATCGCCTCGGCGGCGGGGCCGACGAAGACGAGCCCCGCCGCCTCGCAGGCGCGAACCAGCTCCGGGCTCTCGGAGAGGAAGCCGTAGCCGGGGTGGACCGCCTCGGCGTCGGTCCGCAGCGCCGCGTCGACGATCCGCTCGGGGTCGAGGTAGGACCGCGCCGCCGGCGTCGGCCCGATCCGCACCGCCCGGTCGGCCGCCCGCACGTGCGGCGCCCCCGCGTCGGCGTCGCTGTAGACGGCGACCGACTCGATCCCCAGCCGCCGCAGCGTCCGCTGCACCCGCAGCGCGATCTCGCCCCGGTTGGCGACTAGGACGCGCGCGAACATGGGGAAGATCGGTGCGAGTTATCCCCCCTCAGGGGCACATAAGTCGCACCGCTGTGGGGGTCGTCGCTCATACGCCCAGCGCTCTTGCGATCACCATCTGCTGGACCTCGTCGGTGCCCTCGCCGATGGTGAGGATCTTCGCGTCGCGGTAGAAGCGGCAGACCGGGTACTCCTCGATGTAGCCGTAGCCGCCGTGGATCTGGACCGCCTCCTCGGCGCAGCGCACCGCCAGCCGCCCGGTCTTCAGCTTCGCCTGGGCGGCGCTCAGCGAGAACGATTCGCCGCGGTCCTTCTGGCGCGCCGCTTTGTAGACCAGCAGCCGCGCCGCCTCGATCTCGGTCGCCATGTCGGCCAGCTTCATCTGGATCGCCTGGAAGCGGCCGATCGGCTGGCCGAACGCGTGGCGCTCCTTGGCGTAGGCGAGCGCCTCGTCGAGCGCCCCCTGGGCCAGCCCGACACCCATCGCGGCGACGCCGATCCGGCCGATGTCCAGCACCTGCAGGAACTGCTTGAAGCCGCCGCCGCGCGGGCCGAGCAGGTTGGCCTCGGGGACGCGGCACTCGGTGAAGGTCAGCGGCCGCGTGTCCGACGCGTTCCAGCCCATCTTGCGGTAGGGCTCGCCCTGCTCGTAGCCGGGGGTGCCGTTGGGGACGACGATGTTGGAGATCTCGTCCTCGCCGGTGCGGGCCGTGATGCAGACGACGCCGGAGATGTCCGTCCCCGCGTTGGTGATGAACTGCTTGGCGCCGTCGACCACCCACTCGCCGCCGTCGAGCCGCGCCCGGGTGCGGACGTTGCCGGCGTCGGAGCCGGCCTCTGGCTCGGTCAGCCCGAAGGCGCCGAGCAGCTGGCCCGAGCAGAGCTTCGGCAGCCACTCCGCCTTCTGCTCCTCGTTGCCGAACAGGTAGATCGGCTGGGTGCCGAGCGAGGTGTGGGCGCAGACGGTGATCGCCACCGAGGAGTCGACCCGGGTCAGCTCCTCGACCGCGATCGCGTAGGCGAGCGAGTCGCCGCCCCCGCCGCCGTACTCCTCGGGGAAGGGGATGCCCATCAGGCCGAGCTCGCCGAGCTTGGCGACGATCTCGTAGGGGAAGCGCTTCTCGCGGTCCAGCTGCTCGGCGGCCGGAGCCACCTCCTGCTGGGCGAAGTCGCGGACGGTGTTCTGGATCAGGCGGTGCTCGTCAGAGAGGTTGAAGTCCATGACTGGGACTTATACCGAATGCACGCTCTAATTTCGAGGGATCATTCGGTTTTGCATAGACTTTCCACCAGTGGCCGCCATCCCCCAGAGCAAGGAGCGCCGCCCCCGGGTCGCGCCGCCGAGCCGGCCGGCGCTGCGCGAGCGCTACGAGCGCAAGCGCCACGAGGTGATCGCGACCGCCGCCCGCCTGTTCGCCGAGCGCGGCTTCCAGGAGACCTCGATGAGCGACCTGACCGCGGCGACCGGGCTCGCCGCCGGCGGCCTCTACCACTACATCTCCGGCAAGGACGAGCTGCTGTTCAGCATCTGCGACGAGCTGCTCGACCCGCTGCTGGAGCGGGCGCGGGAGATCGTCGCCGCCGACGCCTCGCCGGCCGAGCAGCTGCGCGCCGTCCTGCACGCCTGGCTCGCCCACATCGCCACTCACCGCGACCACATGCTCGTCTTCGCCCAGGAGCGCCACGTGATCGAGCGCGAGCCGCAGTGGCGCCGCGTCCGCGGCCAGCGCAAGGCCTTCGAGCAGCTGCTCGACGACGTTCTCGCCCGCGGCGAGCGCGACGGCTCGATGTCCTTCGAGGACCGCCACTTCACCCTCCTCGCCCTGCTGGGGATGGTCAACTACACCCCGCAGTGGCTCAACCCCCGCGGCCGCCTCGCCCCCGAGGAGATCGCCGACCGCTACTGCGACCTGATCCTCCGCGCAGCCGTCCCCACGGCATGAACAGCCGCCATCAAAGCTGGGTGGCGATCAGTCCGGCGAACGCGGCGATCAGCGTCCCGATCAGTCCCGCGCCCACGGTGATGATCAGCCGGTACATCCGCTCGAACCGTTCGTCCATCCGTTCAAACCGTTCGTCAATCCGCTCGAACCGCTGGTCCATCCGCTCGAACCGTTCGTCAATCCGCTGGAACCCGGCTTTCATCTCTGACCGGAGGTCGTGCAGCTCGCGTTCGACCCGATCGAAGCGCCGGTCGACTTCGTCGAAGCGCCTGTAGACCTCGTCGAAGCGGTGGCCCACGTCGGCCCGGAAGTCGTCGAGGCGCTCGTCGGTCCAGCTCTCTCGCATCGTGACGTGCATGATGCCACCTTCGCAGACAAGACGTTACGTGTGGCACGCAGATTGGAGAATCTCCGCCACGAACGACTCAGCGTTCTGCAACGGCGTTCCGGCGGCGGGCGCTCAGCTCAGACCGGCGCGCTCGCTCGCCAGGCGGCCGAGCGTGGGGACGCCCTCGGCGAGGCTGGCGAAGTAGGCGTCGTGGGTGGTGCCGGCCTGGTGGCGCTTGTAGCTGCCCTCGAGGAAGATCGCGGCCTTCCAGAGGGCGAGGGTCTGGTACCAGGGCATCGCCTCGAGCGAGTGGCCGGTCGCCTCGACGTAGCGGGCGGCGAGGGCGTCGCGGCCGGGGAAGCCGGGCAGGCGCGTCACCCGCGAGAGCTCGGCGACGGGGTTGACAGGGTCGCCCTCCTCGGCCCACATCGCGGTCATGTAGCCGACGTCGGCGAGGGGGTCGCCGATCGTCGCCATCTCCCAGTCGAGCACCGCCACCAGGCGCGGCTCGCGGGGCGCGAACATCACGTTGCCGAGGCGGTAGTCGCCGTGGACGATCCGCGCCGAGGGCGACTCGGGCAGGTTGTCGGCCAGCCACTCGCCGACCCGCTCCAGGTCCGGCAGCGGCCGCGTCGCGCTCAGCTCCAGCAGCCCCCCGAAGCGCTTGATCTGGCGCTCCAGGTAGCCGTCCGGCCGGCCGAACCCCTCCAGCCCGGCGGCCTCGAAGTCGACCTCGTGCAGCGCCACCAGGCCGTCGACCAGCTCCTCGCCGATCCGTCCCGGCGCCTCCGCTCCCAGCTCCGGCGGCAGCGCCTCGGCCAGCACGTGGCCCTCGACGAACGGCATCACGTAGAACGGCGCGCCGATCACCCCGGCGCCCTCGCAGCTGGCGAGCACCTCGGGGACCGGCAGCCCCTGCGGGCGCAGCGCCCGCAGCAGCCGCGCCTCGCGCAGCACGTCGTGGGCCGACGGCGGCAGCGGCCCGCGCGGCGGCCGGCGCAGGACCAGCCGCTCGCTGCCGCGGCGCAGGAGGTAGGTGACGTTGGAGTGGCCCTCGCCGATCGGCTCGGCCTCGAGCGGCCCCGCGCCGAGCCCGGCCGCGTCGAGGAACTCCTCCAGCGGCTCCAGCACGATCAGCGGCTCCAGCTCGGCCGCTGCGGCGGTCGCGGCGTCGCGGACCACGTCGGCCCGCCCGCCCTGCGCGCCGGCGCTCACCTGTCCGGGGAGCCCGCGTCGGTGGCGGCGGCACGCGCCCGCAGCGTGCGCCGGGCGATCGCCCAGAGGTGGGTCTCGGTCGGCCCGTCGTAGACGCGGAACGGCCGTAGCTCGTTCATCAGCCGCGCCAGCGGCGCGTCGCCGGAGATCCCCAGCGCGCCGCAGATCTGGATCGAGCGGTCGACCACCCGGTTGACCGCCTCGGCCACGTGCGCCTTCGCCATCGAGGACTCGTGGCGGCCGTGCTCGCCGTTGTCGAGCGCCCAGGCGCAGCGCCAGATCATCGCCCGGCTGGTCTCGATGTCCAGCACCGACTCGGCCAGCATCCGCTGCACCATCCCCAGCTCGCCCAGCCGCTGGCCGAACGCCTCGCGCTCGTTGGCGCGGTCGAGGGCGATGTCGAGCGCCCGCCGGGCGGCGCCGAGCCAGCGCTCGCAGTGGGTGAGGCGGGCCGGCGCCAGCCGCACCTGGGCGTAGCGGAAGCCCTCGCCGACGGCGCCGAGGATCGCCTCCTCGCCGACCCGGCAGTCCTCGAAGACGACTTCGCCGTGGCCGCCGGGGAAGGCGAGGTCGGTCGCCTCGATCGTGCGCTCGATCCGGAAGCCCGGGTTGTCGGCGTCGACCAGGAACATCGTCGCGCCCTCCTCGGCCATCGCCATGCAGATCGTGAAGGCGGCGCCGTCGGCGCCGGTGATGAACCACTTGCGGCCGCTGATCGACCAGCCGCCGTCGACCCGCTCGGCCCGAGTCAGCAGCATCGAGGGGTCCGAGCCCGCCCCCGGCGCCGGCTCGGTCATCGAGAAGCAGGAGCGGACCTCGCCGGCGGCGAGCGGCACCAGGTAGCGCGCCCGCTGCTCGGGATCGGCGATCACGTCGAGCATGTGGATGTTGCCCTCGTCCGGGGCGGCGCAGTGCAGCGCCTGCGGCCCGAGCAGGCTGTAGCCGCACTCCTCGAGGATCACCGCGGTGCCGCGGTGATCGAGCCCGAGGCCGCCCAGCTCGGCGCTGATCTGCGGCCCGAACAGGCCCCACTCGCGCGCCTTCTCCTGCAGCTCGGCCCGCAGCGCGTCGTCGAGGCCGTGCTCGGAGACGTCGCGCGGCTCGGCCGGGATCGCCACCTCGCGGACGAACTCGGCGACCCGGTCGCGCAGGGCGGCGAGGTCGCCGTCGAGGGAGAAATCGATCATCGAGCCGAGCGTAGCCACGCCTCGGCGGCGCGCCGCCGATCCACGCGCGCGTGCCTGTGGAATCGCCAACGGCGCAGCCCGCGCCGCCCGTCGGCCCGCCACCGGTCTGGGATGGTCGGCCCCATACCCCGAACCGGAGGAGGGACCATGTACAAGCTGTTGGCCTACTGGTCGGCGCCGAAGCCCGCGGACGTCGAGGCCTTCGAGGAGTACTACGCCGTCACGCACTGCCCGAAGGCGGCCGCCGTCCCGCACCTGGAGCGCCTCACCAGCACCCGCACCACCGAGGGCTTCGAGGGCGCCGACCCGATGCACTACCGCGCGGTGGAGATGGTCTTCGCCGACGCCGGGGCGATGGCGAAGAGCGCCGAATCGCCCGAGTGGGCGCGGATGCGCGAGTGCTCCGGCACGATCATCGAGCGCTTCGGCGTGACCCTCACGGTCGAGGCGGGCGAGGAGGAAGACTTCGCCCCGACGGGGGGCTGACGATGGCGATCTGCGTCACCGGCGGCTCCAGCGGCCTCGGCCGGGCGATCGCCGAGCGCTTCGCGCCCGGCGGCACCGACGTCTTCATCAACTACCACGCCGACGACGACGCGGCCGCGGAGGCGGAGGCGGCGGTCGAGGCGGCCGGCGGCGTCCCCCACCTGGTCAAGGCCGACGTCGGCACGGTCGAGGGCGCGCGCGAGCTGATCGCCGCCGTCGCCGCCCGGGTCGACCGCCTCGACCAGCTCGTCCACTGCGCCGCCAAGGCGGTCAGCGGGCCGCTGCTGGAGATGCCGCCGGAGGACCTCGAAAAGTCGATCGCGGTCAACGGGCTGGCCCTGGTCAACCTGGTCCGCGAGGCGCTGCCGCTGATGGGCGAGGGGAGCACCGTCTTCTACCTCTCCAGCCGCGGCGCCCGCTTCGTGATCCCCAACTACGGCTCGCTCGGCACCGCCAAAGCGCTCGGCGAGCACGTCGTCCGCTACCTTGCCCGCGAGGCCGCCGCACATGGCATCCGCGTCCTCACCGTCGCCCCCGGCGCGGTCGACACCGCCGCCTTCCGCTCGATGTTCCCGGACACCTGGGAAGAGCGCCTGGCCGCCTCGGCGGAGGCCAACCCGATGGGCCGCGCGGTCACGCTCGAGGACTGCTCGCGATTCGTCGAGCTGCTCTCCGACCCGGCGCTGACGATGGTCCAGGGGCAGACGATCACGGTCGACGGGGGCGCCTCGCTGTGAGCGGGGCCCTGCCGCTCCCGGGGGGCTCGCAGGACTTCCAGCTCACCCTGTCCCACCTGCTGCGGCGGATGCGGACGGTCCACCACGGGGCCGAGGTGGTCACCCAGCTCGACGCCGAGGGCGCGCGCCGGCGGGCGACCAACGCCGAGGTCGGCGCCCGCGCCGAACGGCTGGCGGCCGGCCTGCACGCGCTCGGGGTGCGGCCGGGCGACCGCGTCGGCAGCTTCGCCTGGAACACGCAGGAGCACCTCGAGGCCTACTGGGGCGTGCCGTGCAGCGGCGCCGTCCTGCACACGCTCAACCCGCGGCTCTCACCCGAGCAGGTCGCCTACACCGCCAACCATGCCGGCGACACGGTGATCCTCGCCGACGCTTCGCTGGCCGAGGAGATGGAGCGGATCGCGCCGCTGCTGGAGACGGTCCGCCACTTCGTCTGGATCGGCGACGGGGCGTCCGGGGGCGGCGCCCGCGACCTGCCCGGCGCGCTCGCCTACGAGGACCTGCTGGCCGCCGCCGAGCCGCGCTTCGAGTGGCCGGAGCTGGACGAGCGCGCCGCCGCCGCCCTCTGCTACACGTCGGGCACCACCGGCAACCCGAAGGGCGTCCTCTACTCCCACCGGGCGCTCTGCCTGCACACGCTGACGATGGCCGGCGGCGACGCATACCGGATCGCCGAGCGCGACCGGGTTCTCGCCGTCGTCCCGATGTTCCACGCGATGGGCTGGAACCTCGCCTACCTGGCGGGGATGGTCGGCGCCGGCGTCGTCCTCCCCGGCCGCCACCTCGGCGCCGGGCAGCTGGCGCGGCTGATCGCCGCCGAGCGGGTGACCGCGACCTGCGGCGTGCCGACGATCTGGATGGACCTGCTGCGCCACGCCGACGCCGACCCGACCGCCGACCTCTCCAGCCTCGAGCTGGCGATCTGCGGCGGCACCCAGGTGCCGCCGGCGCTGATGCGCGACTTCGAGGCCCGCCACGGGGTGACGGTGACGCAGGGGTGGGGGATGACCGAGACGCTGCCCGGCGCCGTCCTCGCCCACGACCCGCCCGGGGCCGGGGAGGAGGAGCGCTGGAGCCGCCGCGAGATGGCCGGCCGGGTCAGCCCTCTCTACGAGGTGCGGATCGTCGGCGCCGACGGCGGGGAGCTGCCGGCCGACGGCGCCGCCACCGGCGAGATCGAGGTCCGCGGCCCGGTCGTCGCCAGCGGCTACTTCGAGGACCCGGAGGCGAGCGCGGCGGCGATCGACGGCGGCTGGCTGCGCACCGGCGACGTCGGCACGCTCGACGCCGAGGGCTGGCTGCGGATCACCGACCGGGCCAAGGACGTGATCAAGTCCGGCGGCGAGTGGATCTCCTCGGTCGACCTCGAGTCGGCCCTGATGGCGCACCCGGCGGTGGCCGAGGCGGCGGTGATCGCCCTCCCCGACGAGCGCTGGAGCGAGCGGCCGCTGGCCTGCGTCGTCGCCGCGCCGGACGCCGCCGGCCCCGAGGCGCTGCGCGAGTTCATCGCGCCGCGGGTCGCCAGGTGGTGGCTGCCCGACGAGTTCGCCTACCTGGAGGAGATCCCGAAGACGAGCGTCGGCAAGTTCGACAAGAAGGCGCTGCGGCGGATGCTCGCCGAGGACCGGCTGCCCGGTCGCCGGGCGGCCGGCCGAGCCGGATGATCGAGACGACGGAGAGGAGCGAGATGGCAAGCGGGAAGCTGGAGGGGAAGGTGGCGCTGGTGACCGGCGCGGGGTCGGGAATCGGCCGCGCCTCGGCGGAGCTGTTCGCCCGCGAAGGCGCGCGCGTGGCGGCGGTCGACATCCGGGCCGAGGCGGCGGCGGCGACCGCGGCGGCGATCGAGGCGGCGGGCGGCGACGCCCTGGCGGTCCCCACCGACGTCGCCGACAACGGCGCGGTCGAGGCGATGGCGGCGGCGGCGCTGGAGCGCTTCGGCCGCGTCGACGTGCTGATGAACACCGCCGGCATCCTCGACTCCTACGAGCCGGCCGCCGAGACCGCGGACGAGGTCTGGAGGCGCGTGCTCGGCGTCAACCTCGACGCGATGTTCTTCACCTCGCGGGCGCTGATCCCGCAGATGCTGGAGAACGGCGGCGGCGCGATCGTCAACGTCGCCTCCACCGCCGGGCTCAACGGCGGCAACGGCGGCGCCGCCTACACCACCTCCAAACACGGGGTGATCGGCTTCACCCGCCAGCTCTGCTTCGACTACGCCCGCCACGGCCTGCGCTGCAACGCGCTCTGCCCCGGGGCGGTCGAGACCGGGATGACGAAGGAGATCTTCGCCTCGCCCTCCGCCGAGGTGATGAAGGCGGTCGAATCGGCGCCGATCGGCCGCTGGGCCCAGCCCGAGGAGCTGGCCACCGCCGCCCTCTTCCTCGCCTCCGACGACGCCTCCTTCGTCAACGGTGCCGTCTACGTCGTCGACGGCGGATTCGACTCCAAGTAACCAGAGAAAGGGACCCGAGATGGACAAAGCAACCTTCGCCGCCTCCTACTCGCTGCCGATCGGCAGCGGCAGCATGTACGGACCGCCGCCCTACCTCTACCGCGGGGTCGAAGACTGCTTCATCGTCTACGAGGCCGACGCGGCCGGGGTGGAGGAGCTGCTGCCGCCCGGGCTGGAGATCGCCGACGAGGTGCCGACCTGCATCGCCTGGTGCCGCTGGGTCCCGTTCTCGACCTTCGGCGCCTACCACGAGGCCTACGTGATGATCCGGGCCAGGTTCGGCGAGCAGGTCTACCTGTACCAGCCGTTCATCTTCGTCGACAACGAGATCCCGCTCGGCGCCGGCCGCGAGATCTGGGGCTACGCGAAGAAGATGGCCGTCTTCGAGCGCAACTGGGGTGGCGACGGGACCCCGTTCGGCGAGCAGATGGTGTTCACGGTCGAGCGTCCCAAGGGTCAGCGGATCATGACCGCGACGATGGTCGCCGACCGCCTCGCCGACCCGGCCGAGCTGGAGGACACGCCGGTCCTCTCCACCCGCCTGATCCCCAACTCCGAGCCGAACAAGCCGCCCTCGGTCGCCGAGCTGGTTCGCCTCGACGTGCCCGCCACCCTGCACACCGCCCAGGACGGGACCAGCAAGCTCTGGGCCGGCCGCGGCTCCCTGACCATGGACACGGTCTCCTCCGTCGACCCCTGGCACCTGCTCGCCCCGAAGCGGATCGTCGAGTGCTACTTCGGCGTCTACGACTTCGACCTCCCCCACGGCAAGGTGATCCACGACTACCTCGAGGACGAGGAGATGTGGAGCTAGCGTCCTGGTCGATTCCTGATTCGGCCGGGGCGCGTCTCAGAGGTGGGCGGTGAACGCGCTGACGATCAGCGTGGCGATGAAGCTGCCGCCGACGCCGATCAGCAGCCGGTACATGCGCTCGAAGCCCACCTTCATTTCCGCCCGAAGGCACTGAACCTCGCCTTCGATGCGGTCGAAGCGGCGGTCGACCGCCCCGAAGCGCCGGTCGACCTCGTCGAAGCGCCGGTTCACTTCGGCCCGGAAGTCGTCGAGGCGCTCGTCGGTCCAGCTCTCTCGCATGGTGACGTGCATGGTGCCACCTTGGCAGACAAGACGTTACGCCTGGCACGCAGATCGCAAATTCTCCGCGACGACAACCGCGCGCCGGGCGCTCAGGCCGGAGGGGCGATCGGGTCGCCGAAGGTGTCGATGAAGGTGGTCTCCTCGACCGGGAGGCGGGTGAGCTTCTTCGGGAAGCCGTTGGCCGGGTAGCCGGCGACGACGTGGCAGGCGGTGAGGTACTCGTCGGGGATCCCCAGCAGCTGCTTGACCTCGGGCTCGGAGCCGCAGAGCAGGCTGGTGACGGTGGTCGCCACGCCCTGGACGCGGAAGGCGATGCAGAGGTTTTGGACCAGGGGGTAGATCGAGGCGCCGCCGACGACGCTGGGTCGGCCCTGGTCGAGGTCGGTGATGTGGAGGTCGGCGAGGCGGGCGCAGACGACGACGATCAGCGGGTGGTCGGCGAGGTGCTCGGCGAACTCGTCGGCGGCCAGCAGCGCCCTGCGGGCGGAGGAGTAGGGGCCGAGGTTGCGGGTGCCGCCCTCGGCGGCGTCGAAGTAGGCCTTCCACCACGGCAGGTACAGCTCGCGCAGCCGCTCCTTCTTCGCCCGGTCGCGGACGGCGACCAGCCGCACCGGCTGGCGGTTGCCGCCCTGGGGCGCGAACCGCGCCGACTCGACCGCGTTGTAGATCACCTCGTCGGGGACGTCGTCGGGCAGGTAGGCCCGGTTCGCCCCGATCGTCCTCATCGCCTCCAGCGCGTCCATGCTTCCTCCTTCGCTTCCGCTGTTCCTTTGCCGCGCATAACGTCGCAAAGGAACAGCGGAGCGTGGGGGTGGGGCTGGCGCGGGTTGTGGGGATCGACTACGTCAGCGAGGCGACGATCCGCCGCACCGCCTCGTCCAGCAGCTCCGGGCCGGTGGCGAAGTTGAGGCGGGCGAAGCCGGCTCCGGCGGCGCCGTAGGCCGGGCCGGGGCTGAGGGCGACGCGGGCCGCGGCGAGGAAGTGGGTGGCGGGGTCCTCGCCGAGGCCGAGGCCGCGGCAGTCGAGCCACCCCAGGTAGGTGCCCTCGGGCGGGGTCCAGCGGACGCCGGGCAGCTCGGCCGCCAGCGCCGCGCCCAGCCGCTCGCGGTTGGCGGCCAGCCGCGCCAGCACCGCGTCGAGCCACTCGTCCCCCTCGGCGAAGGCGGCCTCCGCGGCGAGCACGCCGAGCATGCCGGCGTGGAAGGCGTGGTGGGGGAGGGTCGCGGCGGCCTCGCGCGCCCGCGCCGAGGCGGTGACCAGCTGCGCCGCCTTCAGCCCGGCGAGGTTGAACGCCTTCGAGGCGGAGATCAGCGAGAAGCCGAACTCGCGGGCGGCGTCGGAGACCTCGAGCCAGGGCGTGTGGGTGGCGCCCGGCAGGACCAGCGGCGCGTGGATCTCGTCGGCGATCACCCACGCCTCGCGCTCCGCGCAGAGCTCGGCGACTCGCTCCAGGGTCGCCCGCGGCGCCACCCGCCCGGTCGGGTTCTGCGGGTTGACCAGGATCAGCGCCCGGGCGCCGCCGCGCAGCGCCGCCTCCAGCGCGTCGAGGTCGAGGTCCCCGCCCGGGTCGAGCGGCAGCTCGGCGATCCGCAGCCCCGCCGCCGGCAGTTCGGAGAAGAACGGCGGGTAGGCGGGGGTGGCGAGCGCGATTGCGTCGCCGGGCCGCAGCAGCGCCCGGCAGAGCTCGACGAAGCCGACGATCACGTCGGGGACCGGCAGCACCTGCTCGGGGTCGACCCGCCAGCCCAGCCGCCGCGCCGCGAACCCGGCGAGGGCCTCGGCCAGCGGCGCGGTCTCGGCCGGCGCGTAGCCGAGGTCGTCGCGGTCGACCGCCGCCCGCACCGCCGCGGCCACCGGCGCCGCCAGCGGGAAGTCCATCTCGGCCACGGTCATCGACACCACCCCGTCGGGCTGCCCGGACCACTTGGCGCTGCGGCGCCGCTCCAGCGCCTCCAGCGGCGGCACCGCCAGGTCGATCTCCGCGCTCACCCGGGCAGTATCGGGGTTCGCCGCCGCGAGCTGAGTTAGTGAAATTAACTACAAGATAAGCTGACAGTATGCAACAGAACATGAACCCCCCCTCCGTCCCGGACGCGAGCGGCTCCGCCCGCCTGCGCGGCCTCGCCAAGGAGCACCTGATGCTCCACTTCACCGACATGGCCGCCTTCCAGGAGCAGGACCTGACGATCATCGACCGCGGCCAGGGCTGCCACGTCTACGACATCGAGGGCCGCCGCTACATCGACGGGCTCTCCGGCCTGTACTGCGTCAACCTCGGCCACTCCCACGGCGAGCGGATCGGCACCGCTGCGCTGGAGCAGATGGCCCGGCTGCCCTTCACCAGCAACTGGACCGTCGCCCACCCGCCCGGGATCGAGCTGGCGACGCGGCTGGCGGAGCTCGCCCCGCCCGCGCTGAACCGCGTCTTCTTCACCTCCGGCGGCTCGGAGTCGGTCGAGTCGGCCTGGAAGCTCGCCCGCCAGTGGCACCTCGCCAACGGCGAACCGCAGCGGCGCAAGGCGATCGCCCGCCGCGAGGCCTACCACGGGGTCACCCTGGGAGCGCTCTCCTTCACCGGCCTGCCCGGCATGAAGGAGCCCTTCGAGCCGATGGCGGTCGAGACCATCCACGTCGCCAACACCAGCCCCTACCGCCACCCCGACGGCGACGACGAGGCGCGCTTCTGCGCGGCGCTGCTGGCCGAAATGGAGGAGACGATCCAGGCTGCCGGGCCGGAAACGGTGGCGATGCTGATCGCCGAGCCGGTGCAGAACGCCGGCGGCTCGATCGTCCCGCCCGCCGGCTACTGGGACGGCCTGCGCGAGATCTGCGACCGTCACGGGATCCTGCTCTGCTCCGACGAGGTGATCTGTGCCTTCGGCCGGATCGGCACCTGGTTCGGCGCCGAGCGGCTCGGCTACGAGCCGGACCTGATCACCTTCGCCAAGGGGCTCACCGGCGCCCACTTCCCGATGGGCGGGGTGATGATCTCCGACAAGGTCGCCGAGCCCTTCCTCAGCGGCCGCTCCGAATACCTGCACGGGCTGACCTTCGGCGGCCACCCGGTCGGCGCCGCGGTGGCGCTGTCGGCGATCGAGGTGATGGAGGAGGAGAGGGTGCTGGAGAACGTGATGGCCAACGAGACGCTCGCCTCGAAGCTGCTGAACGGGCTGCGCGACATCCCGATCGTCGGCGACGTCCGCGGCCTCGGCCACTTCTGGGCGATCGAGCTGGTCCGCGACCAGAAGACCAAGGCGACCTTCGAAGGCCCCGCCGCCGAATGGCTGCTCAAGGACGTGCTCTCCGAGCAGCTCTGGGGCCACGGCCTGATCTGCCGCCTCGACGACCGCGCCGACCCGATCGTCCAGATCGCCCCGCCGCTGGTCGCGGGTGCCGACCTGATCGAGGAGATCGTCTCCATCCTGCGCGGCGCCCTCGAGGTCGCCACCGAACGGATGGCCGACCGCCCCGAGCTGGTCGCCACCGACTGAGGATGCCGGCGGCCCTGCCCGACGTCCTGCGGGCGGGGCTGCGGGTGGTCTTCTGCGGGACCGCGGCGAGCACGGCCTCGGCGCGGGCGGGCGCCTATTACGCCGGCCCGGGCAACGCCTTCTGGCCGACCCTGGCCGCGGTCGAGCTGACCCCGCGGGAGCTGGCGCCGGCCGAGTTCGAGCTGCTGCCGGAGTACGGGATCGGGCTGACCGACATCTGCAAGGTGCGCCACGGCTCCGACGCGGAGGTCGGGACGACCGAGTTCGACGTCGCCGGCCTGGAGGCGAAGGTCGCCGCAGCCGAACCGTCGGTACTCGCCTTCAACGGCAAGAACGCCGCCCGCGGCGCGCTCGAGCGCAACGTCGCCTACGGGCCGCAGGAGGAGCGGCTCGGCGGTGCCGACGTCTGGGTCCTCCCATCGACCTCCGGTGCCGCCCGCCGCTTCTGGGACATCGGGCCCTGGCAGCAGCTCGCCGACGCGCTCGCTGAAGCCGACGCATCTGGAGTTGAAGGATCTTGGACCCTGGAGGGGTGAAAACCCTTCAACTCTGCGGCGGCGCCTGAGCGCGGCGGCGGCCGAGGGCGTCGAGGGCGAGGCAGCCGCCGGGGGTGACGACGGCGGGGTTGACCTCGAGCAGGTCGAGGCCGTGCTCGAGCAGCAGCTCGCCGAGGCGGGAGCCGAAGCGGGCGGCGGCGGCGAGGTCGACCGGCTCGCCGCCACGGCCGCCGGTCAGCAACGAGGCGCCGCGCAGCGATCGCAGGGCGCGCTCGACCCGGGCCGGCGAGGCGGGGAGAGGGACGATCGCGACGTCGCCGAGCGCCTCCGCCCAGATGCCGCCGAGGCCGACCAGGAGCGAGGGGACGACGCCGTCGCGCTGGGCGGCGAGCAGCAGCTCGGGCCCGCCGCCGGTCATCCCCTCGACCAGCAGCGTCGCGCCGTCCGCGGCGGGGAGGGCCAGCAGCCGGGCCGCCGCCGCGGCCACCGCGTCCTCGCGTTCGAGGTCGAGCGCGAGCGCGCCGACGTCGCTCTTGTGCTGGATCGCTGGGGACGACAGCTTCAGCGCCACCGGGAAGCCGATCGCCCGCGCCGCCTCGACCGCGCCGGCCGCGTTGTCCACCTCGCGCCCCGCCGGCAGCGCCAGCCCGCCGGCCTCCAGCAGCCGCTTCGCCTCCGCCTCGCTCAGCCACTCGCCCTCGCCCGGGCGGTCGCGATCTGTGGCGGTATGGGCCCCAGGCGACAGCCGCCCGGCGGGGGTGCAGGCGGCGGCGATCTCCTCGAGGCGGCCGGGATCGGGACGGGGAGCGCGCAGGGCGGCGGCGCAGGCGATCGCCTCGCCGAGCCCGGCGGCGGTCGCGATCCCGCGCCCGGCCAGCTCCATTGCGCTCGCCCGGTCGAGCAGCTCGGGCAGGGTCGAGCCGAGCAGGACCGCAGCGCCGCTGCGCCCGGCGCCGGCGAGCAGCGCCCGGCGCACCGCTTCCCACTCCTCGCGGACATCGTCGGCAAGGCCCTCTGGCTGGTCGAAGAGCAGCAGCAGCTGGTCGACGCCGGGGTCGGAACCGACCGCCTCGGCGATCCGCTCCAGCAGCTGCGGCCGGTCCCAGAGCATCGAGGTGTAGTCGAGCGGGTTGGCGACGGTCGCCGCGCTCGGCAGCAGCTCCGCCAGCCGCTCCCGCGTCGCCGGCGCCAGCTCGGGCAGCTCCAGGCCCCGCGCGGCGGCGAGGTCGGCGGCGATCCCCGAGTCCCCGCCCGAGCAGGTGAGGACCGCCAGCCCGCCGCACTCGCCCTCGCCTCCGTCGGGGCGGGGCGCCTTAGTCCCGCTATGAGGGACCAAGGCGCCCCGCGGACGCGCCGGGACCCGCGCCGCCGGCTGCGCGAGCGCCCGCGCCAGCTCCAGCAGCTCCTGCGGGTCGCCCGCCAACGGCACCCCGGCCTCCTCGATCAGCGCCGCGAAGACCCGGTGGTCGCCGGCGAGGGCACCGGTGTGGGCGCCCGCCGCCCGCGCCCCGGCGGCCGAGGAGCCGACCTTGAGCACGGCCACCCCGACCTCGCGCTCGGCGCAGCGGGCCAGCGCCCGGCAGAGCCGCGCCCCGTCGCCGTCGGCCTCGAGGAAGAGCGCGATCGAGCCGACTCCGTCGAGCTCGCAGACCGCCTCGACCCAGTCGCTGGCGTCGAGCACCGCCTGGTTGCCGGTGGAGACGACGGTGTGGAAGCCGATCCCGCGGCGCGAGGCGAGCGCGTTGACGCCGACGTTGCCGCTCTGGGTGATCAGCGCCACCGGACCCGGGCTCAGCGTCCCGACCGAGTCCCCCCACAGCGGCGAGCGCCCCGGCGCCGAGACGACGCCGTTGCCGTTGGGCCCGCAGACGGGCAGCCCGCCGGCCAGTGCCGCCTCGCGCAGCTGCCGCTCCAGCTCCACCCCGGCGGCGGTCTCGCCGAAGCCGGCGGAGACGACGATCGCGCCGCCGCACCCGGTCGCGGCGGCTTCGGCGACGACCGCCGGCACCCCGGCCGCCGGGATCGCCACCACCACGGCGTCGACCGGCTCCGGCAGGTCGCCGAGGCTCGGCAGGCAGGGCAGCCCGTGGACCTCCTTGCGCTTCGGGTTGACGCCGAAGACCGGGCCGTCGAACCCGGCCGCGGCGAGGTTGCGCAGGACGTTGTCGCCGTAGGACCCCGGCCTGTCGCTCGCCCCGACCACGGCGACCGAGCGCGGCCGCAGCAGCGGCGCCGGGTCGGGCCGGGCGGCGCGCTCCGCCGCCACCGGGACCGCCATCTCAGCGCAGCATCGCGCCGACGCCGCGGCGCTCGAGGCCGCGGGAGACGATCAGCCGCTGGATCTCGCTGGTCCCCTCCCAGATGCGGTCGACCCGCAGCTCGCGCAGGAAGCGCTCGGCGACGTTGGAGCGCATGTAGCCGCGGCCGCCGAAGGCCTGCACGCAGCGGTCGGCGCAGCGCCAGGCCGCCTCGGAGACGAACAGCTTCGCCATCGAGGCCTTGGCGTGGACGATCTTCGGGTCGGCCCCCTCGTCCGCCAGCCGCGCCACCTCCAGGGTCAGCAGCCGGCCCGCGGTGGCGTCGGTGGCGGAGTCGGCGAGCGGGAAGCTCACCCCCTGGTAGTCGATGATCCGGCTGCCGCCCTGCTCGCGGTGGACGGCCCAGTCGACCGTCTCCTCCAGCAGCCGCGCCATCGACCCCATCCCGTGGGCGGCGATCCCGAGGCGCTCCTCGGTGAACCACTCGCGCTGGAGCGATTCGCCGTTGCCGATGCCGCCGATCACCGCGTCGGCGCCGATCCGCACCGCGTCGAAGCGGATCGTCGGGTGCCCGTCCGGGTAGCTGTGGGTGAAGCGCGGGTCGTCGACGAGCTCGACGCCGGCGGCGTCGGTCTCGACCAGGAAGAGGGTGGGGAGGCGCCGCTCGCCTTCGACCAGGTTGGCCATCACGATCAGGACGGTGGCGATGTCGCCTGAGGTGACGAACCACTTCTCGCCGTCGAGCACGTAGCCGCCGTCGGCCGGCTCCGCCGTGGCGAGGATCCCCGACGGGTCCGAGCCGGCGTCGCGCTCGGTCACCGCGTAGGCGTCGCGCAGCTCGCCGCGCAGAGCGGGGCGCAGGTAGCGCTCGGCCTGCTCCGGCGTGGCGTGGGCCCAGACGTTGTAGGCGTTGGGGACGTGCCAGTGGATCGCGTTGGTGCTGCGGCCGAACTGCTCGGCGACCAGTGCCCACTGGGTCAGCGTCCAGCCCTGGCCGCCGTGCTCAGGGGCGTGCAGGCCGCCGGTCAGGCTCGCCGCCAGCGCCTCGCGCTTGACCCGGTCCACGGTCTCCTGGGGCAGTCGCCCGTCGCGCGCCTCGGCCTCCTGCTCGAGCGGGATCAGGACCTCGTCGGTGAAGCGTCGGGCCCGCTCCTGGATCTCCAGGGTGGCGTCGTCGAGGTGGGCGGCAGGCATGGGGGCCGGCAAAATATCATGCGATTAACTACAAGGTCAATCGGTCGGGCCCACGCCCTCGGCCCGTCGGGGGCCGAGTCGTCCTGACCTGATGGGGCGTCGCCGCCGTCCTCTACGCTCGCCTTGTGTCGGAGAGCGCTCGCGAGCGGATTCTCGAAGCCGCCTGCGACCTCGTCGCGGAGGAGGGGATCGACAACGTGCGGATCGCCCGGGTGGCGATGCGGGCACGGGCCTCTACGGCGCTGGTCCACCACTACTTCTCCACTCGCGAGGAGCTGCTGGAACAGGCGCTGCTGCACTCCTTCGAGGTGGTCGCAGGCGAGCGCTTCGTCGAGCCCGAGGGCAGCCGCCGCCCGGCCGCGGCGACGCTGGCCCTGGCGATCGAGGAGTGCCTGCCGGTCCCCGGCCGGCTCGAACGCGACTGGGTGCTGTGGGTGGAGCTGTGGCTGCGCGCGGTCCGCGAGCCGGAGCTGCGGCCGGTCGCCCAGACCCTCTACCGCCGCTACCACCGCTGGTTCTCCGGGACGATCGCCGCCGGAGTGGAGAGCGGCGAGTTCACCGCCCCGGCCGACCTCGACGTCCTCACCGACCGGGCGATGGCGCTGCTCGACGGGCTCGGCCTGCGCGCCCTGCTGCGGGACCCGACGATGGGGATCGAGGACGCCCGGCGCCAGGTCGCCGACCTGCTCGCCCCCGAGCTGGGGATAGAGGCGGCTGAGTTGCTCGCGCCCGATCCGTAGGCAGCGGCGCCTCAGGGCACGAGGACGATCTTGCCGCGGGTTTCGCCGGCGACCATCGCGGCGATGCCCTCGGCTGCCTCGGCGAGGGGGATGACGCGGTCGATGGTCGGTCGCACGCCGCTCAGGTCGAGCAGGTCGACGAGCTGTTCGAGCTCGCCGCGGGTCCCCATCGTCACCCCGAAGATCGAGAGCTGCTTGAAGAAGATGTAGGGGAGTTCGGCCGGCGGGCGCAGGCCGCTGGTGCCGCCGGCGACGACGACGGTGCCGCCGGGCCGCAGCGATTTAAGCGAGTGCGCCCAGGTCGCCTCGCCGACGGTCTCGATCACCGCGTCGACCCGGCTCGGCAGCCGTTCCCCCGGGGCGAAGGCGGCGTGGGCGCCGACCTCGGTGGCGAACTCGCGCTTGGACTCGTCGCGGCCGGTCGCCCAGACGCGCAGCCCGGCCGCCCGGGCGAGCGCGATCGCGGCGCTGGCGACGCCGCCGGAGGCGCCCTGGACGAGCACCGTCTGCCCCGGCTGCAGGCCCGGTTTGACGAACAGCATCCGGTAGGCGGTGAGCCAGGCGGTCGGCAGGCAGGCGGCCTGCTCGAAGCTCAGCCCCGCCGGCTTCGGGACGAGATTGCCGCGCGGCACCATGACCCGCTCGGCCAGCGTCCCCTGGTGCAGCTCGGAGAGCAGGTTGCGGCTGGGGTCCAGCGTCTCGTCCCCGCGCCATTCCGGGTTGCCGATCACCGCATGGACGATCACCTCCCTGCCCTCGGGGTCGATGCCCGCGGCGTCGCAGCCGAGGGTCATCGGCAGCCGCTCGGCCGGCAGCCCGACGCCGCGCAGCGACCAGACGTCGTGGTGGTTGAGCGCGGCGGCGCGGACCTCGACCGTGACCCAGCCCTCGGGCGGCTCCGGCTCCGGCCGCTCGCCGACCTCGAGCCCCGCGAGCGGGTCGTCCGGGTCGATCGATTTCGCGAAGGCTGCGAGCACCGGGCGGGGAGCCTATTCGAGCCCCGCGGTGGTGGCACCGCGCAAACCGGGGAGAATCCGTGTTTCCTCTGAGGAACCCTGGAGCTTCGACCGATTGGACCCATGACGATGCGAGCCCCGATGTGCCTTGCAGCGGTTGCGGCCGCCGCCCTCGCCTGCTTCGCGCCGCCGGCCCTCGGCGCCGCTCCGACCGCCGCCGGCTTCGGCCGGCTCGGCGCCACGCCGCAGCGGGTCCGCCGCCACTGGACCCCGGCGCGCCTCGGTCAGGCGGAGCCGCTGGCGATCCTCGACGCCGGCAGCCCCGCCGCCGCCGCCGACCCGGCCGGCGAAGCGGCGGGCGCGCGGGCCGGCACCCCGAGCGCCCGCGCGGCGACGGTGCCGGCCGCCCCTGGATACGTGCCGGCTGCGCGGCCGCGGGAAAACCCCGCCTCCGCCGCCTCCGCCTACGGCCGCTTCCCCGCCAGCGCCAACGGCGCCCTCTTCGGCGTCTTCGTCAGGGGGTTGCGGGAAGAGGCGTACCGCTGCTCGGCCAGCAGCGTCGCCTCGGGCGCCGGCAACCTCGTCCTCACCGCCGCCCACTGCGTGGTCGACCCGAAGACCGGCACGGTGGCCAGTTGGCTGGTCTTCATACCGGCCTACCACGAAGGGGTGGAGCCGTTCGGGGAGTGGGCGGCCACCGAATACGGCGTCACCACGGCCTGGGCGGAAACCGCCGGCACCTCCTCGGTCTCCGAGGGGGGCGACGTGGCGATCCTCCGCATGCAGTCCAGGGAATCCGACGGGGCCAGCCTGCAGAGCGTCGTCGGCGCGCTCGGGATCGCCTTCAACCAGCCGCGCAACCAGGTCTACACGCAGTTCGGCTACCCGGCGAAGGCCCCCTACAACGGCGAACGGCTCTTCGAAGAGGTCGCCGAATACGAGGGCGCCGACAAGTCCGTCACCCCGGCCACGGTGGGCGTCTCCAGCGACTTCACCCAGGGCTCCAGCGGCGGCCCCTGGACGACCGGCGGCGCCAAGCCGGTGGCCCTCTCGCTCACCGCCTACGCCTACGGGACCCACTCCGGCCTGCTCTTCGGGCCCTACTTCGGCGCCGCGGCGAAGTCGCTCTACCGGCGGGCGAGCGACGAATCCTCGAGCGAGGGCTCCGGAAACGTCTCGATCCGGCTCGGGGCGATCCAGCGCGACGACCGCGCCGGGACCGCGCGCCTGCGCGTCACCCTCCCGGCTGCCGGCAGGGTGGCGCTGCGCGGCGGCAGCCTGGTCGCCGCGGACGTCCACACCGGCCGCGCCAAGACCCTCTCACTGACCCTCCGCGCCAACGGCTCGAAGCTGAGGACCCTGCGCCGCACCGGCTCGGTCTCGGTCACCGTGACCCTGACCTATCGCGACGAGCAGAACGTCGGCAACCGGCTGCGCCGCACCGTCAAGCTGGTCGAGTCCGGCTGACGGCGCCCGTGGCGACCAGGATCCTCTCGGCGGCGATCGCGCTGGCGGCGCTGTCCTCGCCCCTGCTCGGCGCCGCGGCGCCCGCCGCGGCCTCGCCCCTGGGCCCGGTCCCGCCCGCCGGCCTGGCGATCACCGGCTACGTGCTGGCCGGCGGCGCGCCGCGGCTGATCCGCGCCGAGGGCCCCTGGGTCACCGACCTCGGCGTCGACGGCTACGAGCTGACGCCCGCCGGCGACTCGCTGCGGCCCGATCCCGCCGCGGCCGCGGCGCTGGCGGCGGCGCACGCGATCGGCAGGCCGGCGTCGCTGCTCGTCTCCAACTTCGACGACCGGCTCGGCGACTTCTCGCCGGCGATCGGCCACCGGCTGCTGCGCAGCGCCGCCAATCGCGCCGCGGTCGCGAACGCGCTGGCCGCGGTCGCCGCCCGCGACGGCTGGGACGGGATCACGGTCGACCTCGAGGCGCTGGGGCGGGCCGACCGGGTCGGCCTGGTCGACTTCGTCGCCCTCCTGCGGGCGCTGCTCCCCGCCGGGGCGACGCTCGACGTCGACGTCCCCGCCGCCACCGCGCCGGGCGGCGAAGCCTGGGCGCCCTTCGACCTTGGCGCGCTCGCCGACATCGCCGACCACCTCGTGGCGATGGCCTACGACGAGCACTACGAAGGCGGGCCGCCGGGCCCGGTGGCCGGCTTCCCCTGGGTGCGCCGGGTGCTCGCCGCCACCCTCGGCCAGGTCCCCGCCGCGAAGCTGCGGCTCGGCGTCGCCGGCTACGGCTACCTCTGGCGCCCGGGCCGGCCGACCGCCTTGCTCACCGACGCCGCCGCGCGCCGCCTCGCCGGCGCCCGCGCCCGCTGGTCGCGGCGCCAGCGCGAGTGGAACGCGCGGCTGCCGGGCGGCGGCGTCCTCTGGTGGTCGGACCGCCGCTCGATCCGCCCCCGCCTCGCCCTCGCCCGCGCCGCCGGCCTGCAGGGCGCGGCGCTCTGGCGGCTCGGCTCGGTCGGCTGAGCCGGCGCGCCCCGCGGGCATCGTTCGTCCGTGCCCGCCGCGGACCGATCTAGACTGATCGCATGGTCGTTGCCCGCCGCCCTGCGGCGATCGCGCGCCGCTCCGCGGCCGCACTGGCGTTCATCGCGCTGACGCTCTCCGCGCTGGTCGTTCTGGCCGCGCCGGCGGTGGCCTCCGCCGCGCCGAAGCCCGCGGTGCTGACGCTGAAGACGGTCAAGGTCGGCGCGCCGGGCAACCCCTCGGTGGCGATCGTCCCCTTCACCGAAGCCGTCTACCGGTCCTGCTCGGAAGCCCCGCCCGAATCGAGCGAATGCCTGCCGGTCGGCGGCGTCAAGTACGGCTATGGGATCGGCCAGCTGGAGACCACCGTGGCCCAGTGGGTCGCCTTCCTCAACACCGCCGACCCGAGCGGCAAGGACCCGCACCACCTCTACGACTCGAGCCAGAGCTCCTCCGCCTGGCCCGGGTTCGGCCAGGTCGACTTCAGGGCCAAGGCCCGCCCCGGCCGCCACTACTCGGTCGCCTCGCCGGAATGGGCTGACAAGCCCTTCGGCTTCGCCACCTTCTCCCGCGCCGCCCGCTTCGTCAACTCGCTCTACAACGGCCGCCTGCTCACCAAGCGGGCCTCCAGCGCGGGCGGGTTCCGCTACGTCACCTACAGGGTGCGCCTCTCCAGGCAGACGGAGCGCGGGATGTACGACTTCCGCGGCGCCAAGGGCAAGGGGCCGGTCCGGGCCCACAAGCGGGGCTTCGTCGTCCCCAGCCAGAACGAGTGGATCAAGGCCGCCTACTACGACCCGACCGGGGGCGGCACCTACTCCTACTGGGAGTACCCGACCAACCCGGGCTCGTTCGGCGACGGCGGCGCGAGCGCGCCCGCCTCGACCGCGCTCGACCCGACCACCGGCGACGTGGTCAACTCCGCGACCCAGCCGCTGGCGACCTACGACACCGGAAGCGTGCCGCCGCCGAGCTGGTGCCCTCGCGCCGCCCGCCCGGTCGCGACCTGCTCGACCGCGAACCCGTTCGGGATCGACCCGATCGCCTACCGCGCGATCTACAAAGGCAGCCTCAGCACGGTCGGCCAGGCGGGGACGCCCTCGCCCTGGGGCACCCTCGACCAGGGCGGCAACGTGGTCGAGTGGACCGACACGATCACCGCCTCGCCGATCCCCGGCGACACCCGCGTCTGGCGGCGCCTGCACGGCGGCATCGCCAACGCCGGCGCCTACCAGCTCTGGCTCTCGGCGGTCGGGCTCCAGCCCCAGGACAACGCGGCGATCTCCGCCGTCTACCCCTGGATCGGCATCCGCGTCGGCGTCCTCGGCAACCTCAGGCCCGCGAAGCGCTGAGAGCCTGAGCGCGCCGCCTCAGCGGCTGGCGCGGCGGAAGACGAAGACGTCGACGGCGTTGCTGCGGGCGGCGGTCGCGTAGAGGAAGCGGCCGTCGGGGCTGACCGCGACCGAGCTGAGGCCCTTCAGCGCCCGCCCGCGAGTGCAGCGGGGGAGCGGGCGGGCGGCGATGCAGCCGGCCTTGCCCGGCCTCTGGATCACGGCTCCGCTGCGGCGGTCGCGGTCGAGGACGTCGAGGGCGCCGGAGCCGTAGGCGGTGACGTAGACGTTGGCGCCGTCGGGGGAGACGACCAGGCCCTCCGGCGCCGCCATCGCGCGGCCGAGCGAGCAGCCGACGGAGACGAGGAAGACGACGCAGCCCGCCGGTCCCGGCTGCTGCGCCAGGGCGCCGCCGCCGCTGTGGGCGAAGCCGGTGACGCTGTTGCTGAGCAGCGAGGTGACGTAGACGCTGCCGGCGCCGGTGGCGACCGCGTTGGCGCCGCTCAGCAGCGAGCCGGTCGTGCAGCCGCCGAGCGCGGCGGTGACGATGCAGCCGCTGCCGTCGGTGGCCTGGGAGAGGGCGCCGGTCGAGGGGTCGCGGGCGAGGACGGCGAGGGAGTCGGAGGCGGCGCCGGCGACGTAGAGGACGGTGCCGTCGGCGCTGATCGCCATTCCCTCCGGGGAGCCGAGGGCGATGCCCGCGGCGCAGCCGCCGGCCGCTGCTTCGGCGATGCAGCCCGCGGCGCCTTCCGGCTGGGAGAGGGCGCCCGTGCCCGCGTCGCGGGCGAAGACGGCGACCGCGTCGCCGAAGAAGGAGCCGGCGTAGACGCTGGCGCCGTCGGGGCTGACGACGGCCACGTCGGGGCCGGACAGCGCCCGGCCGGCGGCGCAGCCGGGGACCGCCAGGCCGGAGAAGCAGCCGACCTCGGCCAGCGCGCCGGTCTTGCGGTTGCGGCGGAAGGCGACGATCGAGCTGCTGTCGCGGGCGGTCGCGTAGACGCTGCGCCCGTCGGGGCTGACCGCGACCGAGTTGGGCCCGTCGAGCCCGATCGCCGACGCGCAGCCGCTCGCGCCGGCGCGAGCGATGCAGCCGCCGCCGCCCCTGGCCTGCCTCAGCGCACCGGTCCTGCGGTTGCGGGAGAAGATCGCGATCGCGTCGCTTTCCGAGGAGGCGACGTAGACGCTGCGCCCGTCGGGGCTGAGGGCGACCGCCCGCGAGCCCATGAACGGCCCGGCCCCCTTCAGCGCCCGCGCCGTCGCGCAGGAGCCGTGCTTGGCGACCGAGCGGTCGACCAGGCAGCCGCGCCCCCCCGGCAGCTGCGTCAGCGCGCCGCGGCTCGGCCCGGCGCCGCGGGCGCCGAGTGCCGCCCCCGGCGGCGCCAGTCCGCACAGCGCCAGCGCGGCCACGAGGGCGATCGGGCCGGATCGGAGTTTCCTCGGCACCAGACCCCTATCGGCCGCACGCCCCGGCTCCATGAGCCGTCCGGAGACGGAGGTTGAAGCCTTTTGGAGGCCCCGGCAGGCAAAAGGCTTCAACCTCGGACGCGGCCGGGCACGCCCAGGCTTCGGAAACTCCTGCGTAGGCGGGCGCACTGGCCTACTCTTTGTGGGTGCTCACCGAGGAACGCCCGACCCAGGTGCTCCCGCCCGAGCCCGACCGGCCCCGGCGCTGGTCGCACCGGGTCCTGATCGGCGGGGTCGCGGCCGCCGCGATCCTGCTCGCCGCCTTCGTCGCGGCTGCCTTCGGCCTCTCCGGCGCGAGCCTCGGTCCCGACCCCACGGCGCTGGCCAGGGTCGAAGTGCAGACCTTCGGCGGCCACGTCGAGAGCGTGCGGGCGACCGGGCCGAACGGGAGGCAGGTCCCGGTGGCGCTCCACGGCGGCCGCGTGATCCCGACCGGGAAGCTCTCGCCCGGCGAGAAGGTCTCGGTCGAAGTCGTCGTCAAGCGGCCGGGCTGGCTCGGCTGGCTGGTCGGCGGCGAAGCCACCGAGCGGTTCTCGATGCGCGCCCCCGTCGCCCGGGTCGAGGCGCGCTGGCTGACCGTCGCCGCGGGCGCCTCGCCGCGGGTCGTCTTCAGCCGGCCGGTCCGCGTCGTCTCCTACGGGCCCCCCGGGGAGTTGAAGCGCCGCACGCTCTCGCAGCCGCGGCGCTCGGTCTCGCTCGGGCCCCAGGCCGCCGCCGGCAGCGTCGTCGTCGCCGCGGCGGTCGCACCGTGGGAGCGGCTCGGCCGCTTCCAGACCGTCACCTGGTTCCCGGCCGGCGGCACCCCGGCGGTGGCGGCGACCCCGGCTGCCGGCTCCGACGTCACCCCCTCGACGCCGCTGCGCCTCACCTTCTCCAAGCCGGTCTCCAAGGTGCTCGGCTCCGAACGGCCGACGCTCTCGCCGGAAGTCCCCGGCAGCTGGAGCCAGGCCGACCGCCACACCCTGGTCTTCCGCCCGAAGGGCTTCGGCGCCCCCTTCGCGACCGCCGTGAAGGCGGAGCTGCCGACCCAGGTCGAAGTGGTCCAGGCCGACGGCTCGACGAAGTCGGCGAGCGCGGTCGAATGGACCGTCCCGGCCGGCTCGACCCTGCGCCTGCAGCAGCTGCTCGCCCAGGCCGGCTACCTGCCGGTGGAATGGAATCCGGCGGGCAAGCCGGTGGCGAAGACTCCCGAAGCGCAGGTGCACGCGGCGATCGACCCGCCGCGCGGCCACTTCTCCTGGCGCTACCACCACACCCCGGCGTCGCTGAAGGAACTCTGGTCGGCCGGTGAAGCGGGCGTGGTGACCAAAGGCGCGCTGATGCGGTTCGAGGACGAGCACGAAATGGAAACCGATGGCATCGCCGGGCCGGCGGTCTGGGAAGCGCTGATGGCGGCGGCGATCGCCGGCGAACGCTCGAGCAACGGCTACAACTACGTCCACGTCAGCATGACCGTGCCCGAGACGGTGGTCGTCTGGCACAACGGCAGGACCGTGGTCAAGGGCCCCGGCAACACCGGCATCCCCGGAGCCGAAACCGAACCCGGAACCTTCCCCGTCTTCCTGCGCTACGAAGAAACGACGATGAGCGGCGAAAACCCCGACGGCTCCCACTACGAAGACCCGGGGATCATGTGGGTCAGCTACTTCAACGGCGGCGACGCCCTGCACGCCTTCGACCGCGCCTCCTACGGCACCCCGCAGAGCCTCGGCTGCGTCGAGATGCCGCTCGAAGAGGCGGCGAAGGTCTACCCCTACACGCCGATCGGCACCCTGGTCACCGTCGCCGGGTAGCCCGCGGCGCTACGGCAGCGAGAGCAGGGTGAGGGTGCCGGTGGCGCTGTGGTCGTTGCCGTTGCCCTCGGGCTCGACCACGTGGCCGTCGACGACGATCGGGCTGTTCCAGTGGCCCGAGGCGCCCGGCAGGCGGGCGATGCCGCGCCCGGTGGTGGGGGAGTAGACGACGATCCCGCCGGCGTCGGGGTCGTAGACGTAGAGCAGGCCGCCGGCCACGACCGGGCTCGTCCCCGGCGTGCCGTTCCCCCACCTGCGGCGCAGGCGGCCGTTGCGCAGTGCGTAGGCGGCGGTCCCCTCGAAGTCGGCGACGAAGACGGTGGTCGCCCTGCCCTGGTGCCAGACCGCGGGCTGCGTGAAGAGGGCGCCGCCGCCGGGGGTCGGCAGGGCCTGCACTTCGCCGCCGAGCCGCTGCGTCGAGCCCGGCCGGTGGCCGTTGAGGCGGTCCAGCGCCAGCACCCGCATCACCCCGTCCTTGCCGGCGACGAGGGCGCGGCCGTGGCCGAGCAGGGCGGGGGCGCTGGAGCCGAGGTCGACGTCGCGGGCGTTGAGGTCGGCCTGGTTGCGCGGCGTGAACGCCTGCCGCAGACGCAGGTCGGGGAGGGTCAGCTCGAGCACGCTGTCGCCGAAGTGGCGGTGGCCGTCCCAGGTGCCGTTGCCGGTCGAGATCAGCAGCCGCCTGCCGCCCGGCTCGACCACGGCGCCGCCGCGCGAGAGGACCGCCGAGTCGCTCTCGGGGCAGCTGCTGGGGACGATGATCGAGCGGCGCCCGGAGCAGAGCGTGTTGAACACGGCGTCGACATGGCCGCTGGAGCGGGAGATCGCGACGACGTGGCCCTGGTAGTCGGGCGCGTCGCCGATGTAGCCGCTGGTGGCGGCGAGCACCTCGGTGCCGGAAAGGTTCAGCGCCGCGCCGAGTTTCTCCCGGACGGGGTCGCGGGTGACGCTGACCGGCCAGGCGCCGCCGGCCTCGCGCCCGGAGGAGAGCGCCAGCTTGTGGATCAGCCCGTCGGGCGAGGCGACGTAGACGAAGCCGCCGGCGGGGTCGGCGACCGGGCTGGCGGTGGTGATCTGGGCGCTGCCGACCAGGGCGTCGTAGCCGCGGGGCGTGAAGGTCCACAGCCGCCGGCCGCTGTCGGCGTCGAGCGCGACCGTCCGCCCGTAGGTGGTGGTGACGACGATCACGTCGTGGCTGGCGCCGCGGACCTCCGCCCCGTGCAGGTAGATCGGCGAGGAGTCGACCGTCCCCGGCAGCGAGACCTTCCGCGTCCGCAGCCGACCGAGGTTCTTCGCGGTGATCCCGGTAGGCCGGTTGGTGGCGCCGGTGCGCTGCGGGTCAAGGCCGAACTCCGGCCACTCGGTGAGCCGGGCGCCGCTGGTCGGCGCGCCGGTGGCAGAGCCGCTCGCGACCGAGACCGTGGCGGCGCTGTCGGCCGACCCCGTCCCGCAGGCGCTGAGCAGCACGGCAGCGACGCCGACACCGACGCCGATCGCGCGAAGTCGCATGGTCAGGTTCTAGCGGATCCCCCGCCCCGGCTCCGAACAGCCCGTTTCCCCAAGCGGTCTATTTTGTCCGAGTATGGGCGTCGCACTTCGGCCCGCAGTCGCCGACGGGGATCTGCTGGCGCGCTACTCGCCCTTCGTGCAGTACGACTCGATGGAGAGCTTCTCGGCCGACTCGCCGGCGACGATGACCGACTGCGTCCCGGGCGGGCACCCGCGCGGCAACGCCCTGCGGACCGGCAAGAGGACGCTGGCGCAGGCGAAGCCGGCCGCCGGCAAGCCGAGGCTCGACCTCGAGTTCCTCCGCGCGAAGAAGTACGCCGACCGGGCCGGCACTGCGGTCGGCAGCGACGACTACATCGACGTGGTCGGCAAGGACTACGTCGCGGACGCCCACGCGATGCACTCGGTCCCGGGCTGCGCGGACCAGGTCTACGGCCACGCCAAGCGCGACGGAGAGGGGCGCCTCTGGCTGCAGTACTGGTTCTTCTACTACTACAACGACAAGGCTTTTCTCGGCTCCGGGCTGCATGAGGGCGACTGGGAGATGGTGCAGCTGCGGATCGGCGCCAACGGCAGGCCGGTCCAGGTCACCTACGCCCAGCACTCCCACGGCGAACGCCGCCGCTGGGGCGACGTCGAGAAGGAGGAGGGCCCCGACGGGCCGGTGCCGGTCGTCTACTCCGCCCGCGGCTCCCACGCCTCCTACTTCCGCCCCGGCACCTACACGCAGGCGCCGGTCGTCCCCGACCACAACGACGGCGGCGGCCCCCGGGTGCGCCCGCGGCTGAACCTGATCCGGGACAGCTCGCCGAGCTGGGTCGCCTGGCCGGGGCGCTGGGGCAGCACGCGGTCGCTCCTGCCGCCGATCGTCGGCGCCGACAGCCCGACCGGCCCGCGCTGGCACGGCGCCTGGGCCGACCCGCAGGGGTTCCACGAAGACGCCCGCCCGGCGCAGGAGCTCGGCGCCGTGGCCGGGAGCGCGCTGCCGAAGCCGCCGCGCCCGCGGATCAGGGCCCGGCGCCGCGAGGGGCGCGCTGTCGTCACCTACAGCTTCCCCAAGGCGAAGCCGGAGGCGCCGAAGCTGCAGGCGCTGCTGGTCAGCCTCGACGGCCGCGGCGACGGCCGGCCGCCGCGGACCCGGGTCTTCAGGGTCGGCCCCGAGCCGGGCCGGATCGAGGTCCCGCTCGACCTCGAGGGCCGCCCCTACAAGGTCCGCGCCGCCGCCGTCGGCGAGAACGGCCTCACCGGCCCGGCCGCCGCCGCCGTGCTGACCGCGCCTCGCCCTCGCGCCGTGGCCGGCTGAGGGAACGCGGTCCCTTCATGTCGGTCGCTGACGGGCCGCCGTGCGAGAGCAGCGCCTGGCCGACTTTCACCGCGCCGGGGTGGGGCAAGAGCCGGCTGCGCCGCCCCTGCCCGCCTACTTGCGCGCTTTCGCTTTGCGTTTGCGGCCCTCGACCCGGCGGATCGTCCAGAAGTCCCGGGCCAGCGAGGACTGCAGCAGGTAGGGGTAGGGCATCGTGAAGTAGCCGCGCTTGCCCCAGCCTTTGCCCCAGGAGTTGCGGACGACGAAGCGCTGAGCGCGCTCTTCGTAGCCGACCGCGAGCACCGCGTGGCCGCCCATGTAGCGCTCGTCCGCCCGCGGGATCTCGACCTCGCCGGTTTCCGCCACCCGCCGGCTCTCGAAGCCCGAGTAGACGGCGAAGCCGAAGACGAACGGGAAGCCTTCCGCCAGGCAGCCCTTGAGCTGGGCCAGGGACTGGTCGACGCGCAGGTAGCGGATCGCCTGGTTCCTGCGGCCCTCGGCGTAGGCCTCGCGGCTCGGCTTCTCGCGGAAGCGGTCGATCCGGTAGGGCCAGGTCCGCTCCATCGGCGCGCCGCGCTTGGCGACGCTCTTGACCCCGTCGCGGATCGCGGCGCCGCTGTCGGAGTCGACGGTCCCCTCCATCGCCCGCTCGTTGTAGTAGATGAACAGCCGCGAGGGGGTGAAGGGGCTTTTCAGCCGTTGCTTGCGCTGGTCGAACTCAAGCGCACCGGCGATCGCGTTGGCGGTGCAGCTGCCGAGTTCGCCCTGGTCGTAAACGGTCGGGAATCTCGGCCGCAGATCGACTTTCGCGGGAAGTTTGGCGAGCGGTTTGACCGGCGCCGCGTAGAGCATGTCGCGGCCGTCGGGAAGGTCGGGGACCCACCCGTACCCCTGGATCTTGCGTGGCATCGAAACGCCTCCCGTGTTTCGGTGGCTGGTGCCAAAGATCGTTGATCACTGAGGGGACCCTGTCAATCCGCACTATTGGGGTACGCACGGAGTGTCAGCGGGGATCGGCGGGACGGCGGACCGCTTCGACCATCTAGGCTTGACCGGTGGCACGAAAGACCGCGAGCGGAGACGAGGCAGCGGCAGTGGCTGCGGCGATCGCCCGGTTCGAGGCGGAGGTCGGAGCGACCCCCGGCGACGGCCCGGCGGCAGTCAACCCGTGGCAGCGAGCGGCTCTGGTCGAGGGGGTAGGCGCGAAGCAGGCCGTCCAAGACCCACAAGGAGGAGCGAGATGGCTGTCGTGAAAATCATCGAGCTGGTCGGCAGCTCGAAAACGTCCACCGACGACGCCGCCAGGCAGGCTCTGAACCAGGCCCAGGGCTCGCTGCGCAACATCCGCGCCGTCGACATCGTCTCGACCGGCATCCGCGGCGAGAACCTCGACGAGTACCGCGCCCACGTCCGGGTCGCGTTCCTGATCGAGGGGACGGACGTCGACTGATGGCGGCTGCGGGGGCCGATGTGCCGGCGGATCGCGAGGTCTCTCGCGAGGAGGCGCGAAAGCTGATCGAGGAGGGCGCGCAGGTCGTCGACGTGCGCGCCGAGCACGAGTGGGACGCCGGCCGGATCGCCGGCGCCACCCACCTGCCGCTGGCCGAGCTGGGCGGCCGCGCCGGAGAGATCGACCGCGAGCGAGCGGTGGTCCTCTACTGCCGCGGCGGCAACCGCTCGACGATGGCGACCGCCGCCCTCGCCGAGGCCGGCTACGAGGCGGCGAAGCTGAGCGAGGGCATCGTCGGCTGGTCCGAGGCCGGCCTGCCGCTCGAGCCGGACGGCGGCTACGTCTCGGAGTCGGGCGAGGCCGCGGCCGTCCTGCAGGAGCGAAAGCGGGCTCCCGCGGGCTGAGGCGCGCCGCCACCAATGGCGCATCCGGAGCCGGTTTCCGCGGCTCTCGGGACTAAATACCCTAATCCCGGTCAGGTTTTGCTATTTTTCTCCGCATGGAGGTCGCCGTCGCGGAGAACAAGGAGCAGCGGGGCAAGGGCAGGGTGGGCACGCTCGAGAACCCCGAGACCTACGAGAACGTCCCCGGGAACGTGATCCCGATCATCGAGCGCGAGTTCGACGACTTCGACAACGAAGCCGAGGAGTTCCTCGCCAAGCGCCTGTCCGAGGACCAGTTCATCGGCTTCCGCCTCAAACAGGGCGTCTACGGCCAGCGCCAGCCCGACGTGCAGATGGTCCGCGTGAAGCTGCCGTTCGGCGGCGTCACCCCCGAGCAGATGGAGATGTTCGGCCAGGTGGTCGAGAAGTACGCGCCGCTGGACAAGGGCCACATCACCACCCGCCAGAACATCCAGATCCACCACGTGCCGCTGCGCGAGATGGAGGCGCTGATCCGCGAGATCTCCGCCGTCGGCCTCTCCTCGCGCGAGGGCTGCGGCAACACGGTGCGCAACGTCACCGGCGACCCCTGGGCCGGCGTCGCCGCCGACGAGGTCTTCGACCCGACGCCCTACGCCGGCGCCTACGTCCGCTACTTCGTGCGCCACCCGACCACGCAGCTGATGCCGCGCAAGATCAAGACCGCCTTCAGCGGCTCCGACGAGGACCGCGCGATCACCGGCATCCACGACATCGCCTTCATCTCCCGCGAAAGGGACGGCGTCCGCGGCTTCGAGGTCCGGGTCGGCGGCGGCACCTCGATCATGGCCCGCGTCGCGCCGACGATCTGCGACTTCGTCGAGGCCGACAACGGCGACTACCTGCGCGTCGCCGAGGCCGTCTTCCGCATCTTCGACCGCCAGGACTGGCTGCGGGTCAACCGCGCCCGGGCCCGGATCAAGGTCCTCGTCGACAAGATCGGCGTCGAGGCCTTCCGCGAGCTGCTCGACGAGGAGCTGGCGGGCGAGTGGGCCGAGGAGCGCGAGTTCGACGCCGAGCTGGTCGAGCGGCTGCGCTTCGACGACGACGAGGAGGGGCGGGCGCCGCAGCCGCCGCCCGCCTACGGCTCGCCGAACGGCGACCACACCGAGTTCGAGCGCTTCTGCAAGGCCAACGTGCAGGCCCAGCGCCAGCCGGGCTTCTCCGCGGTCGAGGTGAAGATCACCCGCGGCGACCTCACCCCCGAGCAGTTTCGCGGCCTCGCCGCGATCATGCGCGACCACAGCGGCGGCAACGCCCGCAGCACGGTCCAGCAGAACCTGGTCCTGCGCTGGGTCCGCGACGAGGCGCTCTACGACGTCTGGCAGCGGCTCGACGAGCTCGGCCTCGGCGAGGCCGGCGCCCGCGAGGTCACCGACGTGGTCAGCTGCCCCGGCACCGACAGCTGCAAACTCGGCATCACCAGCTCGATGGGGCTGAACCGGGCGATCTCCGAGCGGGTCGAGGCGATGCAGATCGACGACGAGCTGACCCGCCGGATCCACGTCAAAATGAGCGGCTGCCCGAACGGGTGCAGCCAGCACCACATCGCCAACATCGGCTTCTACGGAGCCTCGCTGAAGGTCGGCGAGCGGCAGATGCCCGCCTACATCCCGCACGTCGGCGGCAACTTCGAGGGCGGCGAGGTGATCTTCGGCAAGCGGCTGAAGTCGCGGCTGCCGGCCAAACGGGTCCCCGAGGCGGTCGAGCGCTGGCTGCGTATGTACGAGGCCGAGCGGGCCGAGGGCGAGGAGTTCAACGCCTTCGCCGAGCGGGTCGGGGCGGAGAGCTTCGAAGCGGCCGTTAAGGACTTGACGATGCCGGCCGAGTTCAGTCTGGAGACGATGCAGCAGTTCATCGACTGGAACCGCTCCAGCCCCTACAAGGTGGAGCGCGGCGAGGGGGAGTGCGCGATTTAGTGCGTACTATTTGAGCGATGAAGCCGCCTCCCATCACCCTCTCCGGAACGGTCCCGACAAGCACCGACATCGACCACGAGCGGGTCGCCGCCCAGCTTGAGGATCGCAGCGCCGAGGAGGCGTTGGAGTGGATGTTCGAGAGCTTCGGCGCCGACCACTACATCGCCTGCTCGTTCCAGAAAACCAGCTCGGTGACCGCCCACCTGGCGAGCCGGGTCAATCCCGAGGCGCGCTTCTTCTACCTCGACACCGACGTCCTCTTCCCCGAGACCTACGAGACCCGGGACCGGCTGGCGGAGGCGTTGGGGATCGAGTTCGACCGCTTCCACAACCTGACCCTCGCCGAGCAGGCCGCCGAGCACGGCGAGGAGCTGTGGAAGCGCGACCCCGACGCCTGCTGCGGGATCCGCAAGGTCGAGCCGATGCGCCGGGCGCTTTCTTCCGTAGACTGCTGGGCTGCCGGTGTCCGCCGGGCGGACTCCAGCAGCCGCGCCAAGACGCCAAAGTTCGGCTGGGATCCACGTTTCGACCTCTGGAAGCTGAGCCCGCTTGCGGACTGGACCGAGCGAGACGTCTGGAACTACATCCGTGAGCACCATCTCCCGTACAACCCCCTTCACGATCACGGCTACCCGTCGGTCGGCTGCACCCACTGCACCCAGCCGGTCGAGCCGGGCGGTTCGCTGCGCGACGGCCGCTGGAGCGGCATCGCCAAGACCGAGTGCGGTATCAACTAGAGCGCCGGGCCGGTCCTCCCGACCGCGCCACCCGCGCCCACCCGCGCCGAGCCGATAGACAGCGACACTTGAAGATCCAGCGGTGACCGAGGAGACCCCTATTACGCGCCCTGCGGCAGTCGAGCTGTCCGACCTCGACACGCTCGAGGCCGAGTCGATCCACGTGATCCGCGAGGTCGTGGCCGAGTTCGAGCGCCCGGTGATGCTGTTCTCCGGTGGCAAGGACTCGGTGCTGATGCTGCACCTGGCGCGCAAGGCCTTCCGCCCGGCGCCGGTGCCGTTCCCGATCATGCACATCGACACCGGGCACAACTTCCCCGAGGTGATCGAATTCCGCGACCGCCAGGTCGCCGAGCACGACCTGCGGCTCGAGGTCGCCTCGGTCTCCGAGCTGATCGACGCCGGCCGGATCACGGTCGACCACCCGCTGGAAAGCCGCAACCGCCACCAGACCGTGGCCCTGCTGGAGGCGATCCAGAAGGGCGGCTACGACGCCGTCTTCGGCGGCGGCCGCCGCGACGAGGAGAAGGCGCGGGCGAAGGAGCGGATCTTCTCCTTCCGCGACCGCTTCGGCCAGTGGGACCCGAAGAACCAGCGGCCCGAGCTGTGGCGCCTCTACAACGGCCGCCACAAGAAGGGCGAGCACATCCGCGTCTTCCCGATCTCCGACTGGACCGAGCTCGACGTCTGGCGCTACCTGGCCCGCGAGCAGGTCGACCTGCCGCCGATCTACTTCGCCCACGAGCGCGAGGTGGTCGAGCACGAGGGCCTGCTGATGGCCGTCAACGAGTTCTTCCCGCTGCCCGAGGGGGCGACGATCGAACGGCGGATGGTCCGCTACCGGACCGTCGGGGACGCCACCAGCACCGGCGCCGTGGCCTCCGAGGCGACCGACTTCGACTCGGTGATCGAGGAGACCTCGGTGACCCGGATCACCGAGCGCGGCGCGACGCGCGGCGACGACCGCTTCTCCGAAGCGGCGATGGAGGATCGCAAGAAGGAGGGCTACTTCTAGTGTCCGAGCTGCTCCGGATCGCCACCGCGGGCTCGGTCGACGACGGCAAGTCGACCCTGATCGGGCGGCTCCTGCACGACACCAAAGCGATCTTCGAGGACCAGCTCGAATCGATCGAGCTGACCTCCGAGCGCCGCGGCGACGAGGAGACCGACCTGGCGCTGCTGACCGACGGCCTGCGGGCCGAGCGCGAGCAGGGGATCACGATCGACGTCGCCTACCGCTACTTCGCGACGCCGCGGCGCAAGTTCGTGATCGCGGACACCCCCGGCCACATCCAGTACACCCGCAACATGGTCACCGGCGCCTCCAACGCCAACCTGGCGCTGCTCCTGGTCGACGCCCGCAAAGGCGTGCTCGAACAGACCCGCCGCCACGCCCTGCTCTCCTCGCTGCTGCGGGTGCCCCACCTGGTCCTCTGCGTCAACAAAATGGACCTGGTCGACTACGACCAGGCGATCTACGACGAGATCCGCGAGGAGTTCAGCGCCTTCGCCGCCAAGCTCGAGGTCACCGACCTCGGCTTCGTCCCGATCTCGGCGCTGAAGGGCGACAACGTGGTCGAGCGCTCCGAGGCGATGCCGTGGTTCGAAGGGCAGCCGCTGCTGGGCCAGCTCGAGGACGTCCACATCGCCTCCGACCGCAACCTGGTCGACAACCGCTTCCCGGTCCAGTACGTGATCCGGCCGCAGCTGGCCGAGTACCGCGACTACCGCGGCTTCGCCGGCTCGGTCGTCGGCGGCATCTTCAAGGAAGGCGACGAGGTGATGGTCCTGCCCTCGCGCCGGGTCTCGAAGATCTCCCAGATCGACACGCCGGACGGCGCGGTCGCCCAGGCCTTCCCGCCGATGGCGGTGACGATGCGGCTCGAGGACGACATCGACATCTCCCGCGGCGACATGATCTGCCGGCCGACCAACCAGCCGACCGCGAACCGCCGCTTCGAGGCGATGGTCTGCTGGTTCGACGAGACCAGCTCGCTGCGGACCGGGGCGCCGTACCAGCTCAAGCACACCACCCGCTGGGTCCCGGTCGAGGTCGAGGCGCTGCGCTACCAGCTCGACGTCGACACCCTGCACCGCGACCTCGACACCGAGACGCTCGAGGTCAACGACATCGGCCGGATCTCGATCCACGCCAACTCGCCGCTCTTCTTCGACGAGTACCGGCTCAACCGCAACACCGGCAGCTTCATCCTCGTCGACCCCGCCACCAACCTCACCGTCGCCGCCGGGATGATCATCGGCGCCGCCGGCGAAGGGGCGGTCGGCGGCGGCGACTCGATCGTCGCCGAGAACATCACCTTCCATCCCAGCAAGCTGACCCGGGCCGAACGCTGGGAGGCGCTGGGGACGCGGGGGGCGACGATCTGGATGACCGGGCTGTCGGGCTCGGGCAAGTCGACGATCGCGACCGCGGTCGAGCACACCCTGGTCAGCGGCGGCCACTCCACCTACATGCTGGACGGCGACAACCTCCGCCACGGCCTCAACGCCGACCTCGGCTTCAGCGAGTCCGACCGGGCCGAGAACGTGCGCCGGGTCGGCGAGGTGGCGCGGATCCTGGCCGAGGCCGGGACGATCGCGCTCGTCTCCCTGGTCAGCCCCTACAAAGCCGAGCGCGACAAGGTGCGGGCGATGCACGAGGAGGCCGGCATCCCCTTCTTCGAGGTTTTCGTCGACACCCCGCTCCAGGAGTGCGAACGGCGCGACCCGAAGGGTCTCTACGCCAAGGCCCGGGCCGGCGAGATCACCGACCTGACCGGGGTCGGCAGCCCCTACGAGGCGCCGGTCGACCCGGAGCTGCGCACCGACGGCGAGCTCGAGGTCGAGCTGGCCGTGCGTCAGGTCCTCGACCTGCTCGGCTGAGCCGTCAGCGCCGCGGGCGCGGCGGAACCCGCGGCTCGCCGAGGCCGTAGGTGTCGTAGGCGCCGAACTCGGCGAAGGTCTTGTGAGTGGGGCCGTGGTAGTCGGAGGAGGCGGTGGGGACGAGGTCGAGCTCCTCGCAGAGCTCCAGCAGGTGGCGGGTCTGCTCCTCGCTGTGGGTGGGGTAGAAGGTCTCGACCCCGTCGGCGCCGAGCGAGCGGATCAGGTCCTCGACCTCGCCCGGCTCGGAGATGTCCCAGTAGGGGTGGGCGATGACGGCGACGCCGCCGGCCTCGCGGATCAGCGCGATCGCCTCGGCGGCGCTCGGCCAGCGGCGCGGGACGAAGGCCTTGGCGCCGGGCACCAGGTACTCCTCGAAGAAGGGGCCGAGGTCGCCGCCGGCGCCGGCCGCGCGGGCGATGTGGGGGCGGCCGATCGAGAGCGCGTCGCCGGCCTCGCGGACGGCGTCCTCGAGGTGCAGGTCGAAGCCCTCGCCGCGCAGCTTCTCGACGATCTCCCCGGCGCGGGCGACCCGCTCGTGCTGGGCGCGCTCGCAGGCCGGCGCGATCTTCCCCAGGTCGACCCAGTAGCCGCAGACGTGGAGGTCTTCGGCGTACTCGTGCACGCACGACATCTCGATCGCCGGCACCAGCTCGATCCCCAGCCGCTCGGCCGCCGCGGCCGCCTCGGCCACCCCGGCGATCGCGTCGTGGTCGCTCAGCGCCAGCGTCGTCACCCCGGCCTTCGCCGCCTCCTCGACCACCCCGGCGGGGGGGAGCTGGCCGTCGGAGACGGTGGAGTGGCTCTGCAGCTCGATCAGCATCGGCCGCGCAGCCTAGCTGGCCAATGAGCGGTCGATGCCGCCGGGCGCCGGCGGGGCGGCGCTCCCCCGCGATCCGGTTCGTGGATTTGCCTGAGCCGCTCCGCAGGGGAGAGTGGACCTTCTTCGGCCGACATAAATAGACTGCGCCGCCGTGTTCGAGAAGGTGCTCATTGCCAACCGCGGCGAGATCGCGATCCGGGTCGCCCGGACGCTGAAGGAGATGGGGATCGCCTCGGTCGCCGTCTACTCGGAGATCGACCGCGACGCTCCGCACGTGCGCGAGGCCGACGAGGCATTCCTGATCGGCCCGGCGGTGCCGGCGGAGAGCTACCTCAACGTCCAGAAGATCATCGACACCGCCCGCGAGGCCGGCGCCGAGGCGATCCACCCCGGCTACGGCTTCCTCGCCGAGAACGCCGACTTCGCCCGCGCCTGCGACGAGAACGGGATCGTCTTCATCGGCCCGCCGCCGGAGGCGATCGAGGCGATGGGGTCGAAGACCCGCGCCCGCGAGATCATGGCCGAGGCCGGGGTGCCGATCGTCCCCGGCGCGACCGAGCCGGCGAAGAACCTCGACGCCGCTCGCGCCCAGGCCGAGGACGCCGGCTACCCGGTCGCCTGCAAGGCCGCCGGCGGCGGTGGCGGCAAGGGCTTCCGGGTGGCGATGACCCCCGATGACCTCCAGGACGCCTTCGAGGGCGCCGCCCGCGAAGGCGAGAAGTTCTTCTCCGACGCCCGGGTCTACGTCGAGCGCTACCTCGAGAACCCGCGCCACGTCGAGGTCCAGGTGCTGGCCGACGGGCACGGCAACGTGATCCACCTCGGCGAGCGCGACTGCTCGATCCAGCGCCGTCACCAGAAGGTGATCGAGGAGGCGCCGGGCCCGCACGTCGACGAGGAGATGCGCGAGCGGATCGGCAAGATCGCCACCGACGCGGCGGCGGCGGTCGGCTACCGCGGCGCCGGCACGGTCGAGGGGATGCAGGTCGGCGACGAGTACTTCTTCCTCGAGATGAACACGCGGGTCCAGGTCGAGCACTGCGTGACCGAGATGGTCACCGGCGTCGACATCGTGCGCGAGCAGGTCCTGGCTGCAGCCGGCGAGCCGCTCTCGATCGCCCAGGACGAGGTCGAGCTGCGCGGCTGGTCGATCGAGTGCCGGATCAACGCCGAGGCGGCGCACAAGAAATTCGCCCCCGCCCCGGGCGCGATCGGCAGCTACCGCGAGCCGGCCGGCCCCGGCGTGCGGGTCGACTCCGGGGTCGAAGCGGGGTCCGAGGTGACGCCGATGTACGACCCGATGGTAGCCAAGCTGATCGTCTGGGACGTCGACCGCGAGCACGCGACGCGGCGGATGCTGCGGGCGCTCGGCGAGTACGAGGTCGGCGGCCTGACCACGCTGATCCCCTTCCACGAGGCGATCCTCGCCACCGAGCAGTGGGCGAAGGGGGAGACCTGCCGTGACCTGATGGAGGACGCGAAGTGGCTGAAGTCGACCGCCCCCGAGACGGCGCCGGAGCCGGTAGTCCACGAGGGCGCCGAACTGGTCAGCCGCGACTACAAGGTCGAGGTCTCGGGCAAGCTCTTCGACGTGAAGGTGATCGGCGAGGCCGGCGCCGGCGCCGGCGGCGCGGGGGGCGGCCGCAAACCGCCGAAACGCGAGCGCAAGGCCGGCGGCGGTTCCGCGGCCTCCAGCGAGTCGCTGCCCTCGCCGCTGCAGGGCACGGTGCTCAAGGTCGCCGTCTCGGAGGGCTCGACCGTCGAGGAGGGCGACCTGGTCTGCGTGATCGAGGCGATGAAGATGGAGAACGAGATCACCGCCCATCGCAGCGGCAAGGTCACCGCCCTCAACGTCGCCGAGGGTGGCGCCGTCTCCAGCGGCGACGTGATCGCCGTCATCGAGTAGCGGGCCAGACCGCACCGACAGAGCCGGCCGAGGGCATCGGCCGCCTAAACTCAGGGGCATGGCGGAGATCGCCAAGGAGGCGAACACGCGGCGGATGACCTGGCTGCCCGGCGGCTCCTTCCGCATGGGTTGCGAGCACTTCTACCCGGAGGAGCAGCCGGTCCACCAGGTCGAGGTCGACGGCTTCTGGGTCGACGAGCGGCCCGTCACCGTGCGCGAGTTCCGCCACTTCGTCAGGGACACCGACTACGTCACCGTCGCCGAGCGCAAGCCCGACCCGGCCGACTACCCGGGGATCGACCCACGGGCGCTGGTGCCCGGCTCCCTGGTCTTCCAGGGGACTCCCGGGCCGGTGCCGCTGAACGACTTCCGCGCCTGGTGGGCATATGTCCCCGGCGCCTGCTGGCGCCGCCCGGAGGGACCGGGGAGCGACACCCGCGGCCGCGACCAGCACCCGGTCGTCCACGTCGCCAACGAGGACGCCGCCGCCTACGCGGAGTGGGCCGGCAAGGAGCTGCCGACCGAGGCGGAGTGGGAGTACGCGGCCCGTGGCGGCCTCGACGGGGCGATCTTCACCTGGGGCGACGAGGACCAGACGCCGGACGACCTGACGGCCAACACCTGGCAGGGCCGCTTCCCCTGGGAGAACCTCGGCGCCCGCGGCTGGCGCGGCACCTCCAAGGTCGGCTCCTTCCGCGCCAACGGCCACGGCCTCTACGACATGTCCGGCAACGTCTGGGAATGGACCTCGGACTTCTTCACGACCCGCCACCCCGACGAAGCGCCGAGCCCCTGCTGCGTCCCCCAGAACCCCCGGGTCGCCTCACCGGACGACAGCTACGAGGCCAACGCTCCCGCTGCCCACATCCCCCGCAAGGTGATCAAGGGCGGCTCGCACCTCTGCTCCCCGAGCTACTGCTTCCGCTACCGCCCGGCAGCCCGTCAGGGCGAGGCACTGGACAGCTCGACCAGCCACATCGGCTTCCGCTGCGTCATCCGCCCGAGTTGAGCGTTGCGGTGGGGAGGGGGACCCGACCCTCCAGCCGAGCCGCTGAGTTCGGGCGGATGACGCAGCGGGTCAGCTAGAGCTCCAGCTGCTGGAGGGAGAAGCTGCCTGGGGAGCTCGCCGAGCTCCCCGCGGCTAGCCGTGCTTCTTCTTGCCCTTTTCCTTCTTTTCCTGTTCCCGTTCGCGTTCCCGCTGTTCCTTTTCGTGCTGCCGTTTGACCCGTAGCTGTTCCTTCCGGGTCAGCGGCAGCTTTTCCGCGACTTCGTCGCAGGCGCGGCCGACGCAGGTCTCGAGCCGTCCCAGTTCCTGGTGCAGGAAGTTGCGGATCGGGGCGAAGTTGGAGTTGCGGACGATGTTGTTGAGCTCGGACGGGTCTTTGGTGATGTCGTACAGCTCCTTCTCGCCGTCGGGCCACTCGATGTACTTGTAGGGGCCGAGGCGGATCCCCTCGTAGTTCTTCGGCGGCGCCAGGATCGAGGCGGTGGCTCCGCTCCGCGAAGCGGTGGCCTTGACCCCCGACGCCTTCGCCGGCTTGGCGCTCCTGCCGCCCGCTTCTTCGACGTCGGCCGACTGCACGAAGGACTCGAAGAGCAGCGGCCGCCGGGTGCGCAGGCTGGTGTCGTGGGCGTATGGGTAGAGCGAGCGACCGTCGATGCTCTTGTCGGCTTTGACTCCGGCCAGTTCGAGGATGGTCGGGGCGATGTCGATCGTCGAGGCCAGCTCGCCCGTTTCCGACCCCGGGGTGATGCCCGGGCCGCGCATCAGGAGCGGCAGGTGGGTCGACGGCTCGTAGGCCAGGAACTTGCCACCGGTGAGGCGGTGCTGGCCGTAGAAGAAGCCGTTGTCGGAGGTGAAGATGACGTAGGTGTTGCGCAGCCGGTGCATCAGGCCGAGCGTGTCGAGGATCACTTTGACGCCGTCGTCGACGCCGCGCAGCGAGGCCAGCGCCTTGTCGTAGTAGACGCGGTAGGTGTGGATTTCGCTCGGTGAGAGATAGGGCGCTTCGCGGATGAAGCGGGGCTTGTCGTTGACGTTGCCCTCGTTGAACCCCTGCGAGCGCTTGTCCGGCAGCGGCGCGCCGTCGAAGAGGTTGTAGTAGCGGGTCGGCGGCTCAGGGCCGGCGGGGCGGCGGAAGTCTCCGTGCGGGGCCGTGTAGTCGATCTGGAGGTAGAAGGGCGTTTCCGGCGAGGTCCCCAGCAGCTCTTCGTAGGCGATGCGGTTGAAGATGTCGGTCTGGTAGAGGCAGGGTTTGCCGTTCACCGGCGCCGTCGGGCAGCCGAAATCGTCGCGTTCGCCGTATTCGCGCGTTTCCCAGCTGCCGGAGTCGCCGAACGGCCCGTCGACCGAGCCGTTGTCGTTGAGTTCGTAGCCGTAGTAGTAGTGGTCGCTGTCGGAGTTGAGGACGCTGTGCCAGGCACTCCAGCCGGGGGGGACTTCGGTCGGGGTCGAGTAGGGCGCTTCGCCGTAGCCGTTGAGGAACTTGCCGACGTGGATGGTGCGGTAGCCCGCCGACTGCAGCCAGGTCGCGATGTTGTGCTGGGCGGCGAGGCGGTAGTTGAAGCCGGAGTAGCCGCCTTCGGGCGGGACGTTGCCGCGGACGTGGTCGGTGTGGGCGTAGCGCCCGGTCATCAGCGAGACCCGCGAGGGGGCGCAGAGCGAATACGGGGTGTAGTAACGGTTGAAGGTGACGCCGCGGTCGGCGATCATCGCCAGGGTGTTCGGCATCGCCTCGATCGGCGCTTCGCCGCTCGGGTCGATGCTGGCGTAGAGCTGTTCCAGCGTCTGGTCGTCGGTCTGGATCACGACGAAGCTGGGTCGGGGCCGGCCCTCGACGGCCGCGCGCGCGTGCTGGCCGGCGAGCAGCAGCAGCGTCGCCACGAGCAGCCAGAGGCTGCAGAAGGCGATCGCGAAGCGCGCGCTGGCGCGCACACGGGTATGTGATTCTGGATACATGGTCAAACTTGGCGCCTTGGCCTGGAAACCGGGCTCTGCGGCCGGAGTTGCGCCGCGAACGCTAGAAGACGCTCAGGACGCGCCGAGTTTTTTCACCGCGTCGCGGAAGTTCTTGACCGTCGCGCTCGGCGCTTTGCGGCCTTCGAGCTTCTCGTCGTGGCGGTTGACCCAGATCACCGGCACGTTCATTTTCAGCACCGGGGCGACGTCGGTCGCGTAGTCGCAGCCGATGTGCAGCCAGCCTTTCTTGCCGCCGATCCGCCGCGCGCACTCTTTGAAATGGACGGGATCCGGCTTGTAGCTGCGCACCTGCTGGGCGGTGACCACGAGGTCGAGTTCGGTCCGCAGGTGGCGGCGCGAGATCCCCAGCAGTTTGTCGTCGACGTTGGAGATGATCCCGATCTCGTACTTCTTGCCGAGTCGGTCCATCGCCGCGTTGGCCTCGCGGAAGGGGAGCCAGTAGGCGACGCTGTTGGGCAGGAACTGGGCGCGCGAGGGCTCCACCTCCCAGCCCAGCTCGCCGGCCACTTTGACGATCGTCCGGCGCAGGACCTCGGCGTAGAGCTCGTAGGAGCCGGCCATGATCTCCGCCTGGACTTCCATGAAGCGCTCCAGGAAAGCGCCTTCCTCGAAGCTGAAGCCGTCTTTGGCCGCCTCTTTCTTGCAGGCCTCGACGATCCCTTTCTCCCAGTCGATCAGGGTGCCGTAACAGTCGGTCGTCACCCATTTGATGTTTTTCAGACTGGGAAGGGCCATCGGCGAGCGCGGCATTATGGCAAGCGTCACGACTTGGGGGATTCACCTATGGGTCGCAGGCACGACGAGGAGGCGGAGAGCGGAACTTGGATAGTGTGCGCGCCCGCGCCACGGCGCCACCTCTAATGGACCTCCTCGAGTATCAGGGAAAGCAGCTCTTCGCCAAGCACGGGATCGCCGTGCCCAGTGGCGAGGTCGCCGCCAACGTCGACGACGCCGTCGCCGCGGCGGAGCGGATCGGCTACCCCTGCGCGATCAAGGCCCAGGTGCTGATCGGCGGCCGCGGCAAGGCCGGCGGGATCAAGATCGCCAAGGACGCCGCCGAGGCGCGCGAGTACGCCGACGCGATCATCGGCATGGACATCGTCGGTCCCCACGGCGAGGGTCCCTTCCGTGTCGAGTCGGTCTGGGTCGAGGGCGGCTCCGACATCGCCGAGGAGTACTACGCCTCGGTCATCCTCGACCGCGGCGAGAAGAAGCTGCTGACGATGGTCTCCGCCAAGGGCGGGATGGACATCGAGGCGGTCGCCGCCGAGGACCCCGACGCCCTGGTCAAGGTCCACGTCGACCCGACTGCCGAGTTCGACGCCACCGCGGCGCGGCCGATCGTCGAGGCCGCCGGCCTGGCCGCCGACGCGCTCGACGGCGCCGCCGACGTGCTGGCGAAGCTGGCCGAGGTGGCGAGCGAGGAGGACGCGACGCTGATCGAGGTCAACCCGCTGATCGTCACCGCCGGCCGCGAGGTCGTCGCCCTCGACTCGAAGGTGACGATCGACGGCAACTCGCTCTTCCGCCACCAGGACCTGGCAGAGATCGCCGACACGGTCGACGACCCGCAGGAGCAGATGGCGAAGGAGAAGGGCCTCACCTACGTCAAACTCGACGGCAACGTCGGCATCCTCGCCAACGGCGCCGGGCTCTGCATGTCGACGCTCGACGTCGTCGCCCAGGCGGGCGGCGCCCCGGCCAACTTCCTCGACGCCGGCGGCGGCTCCAAAGCCGAGGCGATCGTCAACGCGCTGGAAGTGATCAAGTCCGACGCCAAGGTCACGGCGATCCTCTTCAACATCTTCGGCGGCATCACCCGCTGCGACGAGATCGCCAAGGGCATCGTCACCGCCTCCGGCCAGATCGACCTCGGCGTGCCGCTGGTCGTCCGCCTCGACGGCACCAACTCCGAGGAGGGGCTGAAGATCCTCGCCGAGGCGAACCTTCCCGACCGCGGCGAGAAGAAGCTGCTGACGATGGTCTCCGCCAAGGGCGGGATGGACATCGAGGCGGTCGCCGCCGAGGACCCCGACGCCCTGGTCAAGGTCCACGTCGACCCGACTGCCGAGTTCGACGCCACCGCGGCGCGGCCGATCGTCGAGGCCGCCGGCCTGGCCGCCGACGCGCTCGACGGCGCCGCCGACGTGCTGGCGAAGCTGGCCGAGGTGGCGAGCGAGGAGGACGCGACGCTGATCGAGGTCAACCCGCTGATCGTCACCGCCGGCCGCGAGGTCGTCGCCCTCGACTCGAAGGTGACGATCGACGGCAACTCGCTCTTCCGCCACCAGGACCTGGCAGAGATCGCCGACACGGTCGACGACCCGCAGGAGCAGATGGCGAAGGAGAAGGGCCTCACCTACGTCAAACTCGACGGCAACGTCGGCATCCTCGCCAACGGCGCCGGGCTCTGCATGTCGACGCTCGACGTCGTCGCCCAGGCGGGCGGCGCCCCGGCCAACTTCCTCGACGCCGGCGGCGGCTCCAAAGCCGAGGCGATCGTCAACGCGCTGGAAGTGATCAAGTCCGACGCCAAGGTCACGGCGATCCTCTTCAACATCTTCGGCGGCATCACCCGCTGCGACGAGATCGCCAAGGGCATCGTCACCGCCTCCGGCCAGATCGACCTCGGCGTGCCGCTGGTCGTCCGCCTCGACGGCACCAACTCCGAGGAGGGGCTGAAGATCCTCGCCGAGGCGAACCTTCCCGACCTGCACCAGGAGAAGACGATGCTGGACGCCGCGCGCCGCGTCGTCGAGCTCGCCGGGAGCGCCTCGTGAGCATCATCGTCGGCAGCGAGACGAAGCTCGCGGTCTCCGGCCTGACCGGGCGGGAGGGCTCCTTCCACGGGCTGCGCAACAAGGCCTACGGGACCGACCTCGTCGCCGGCGTGACGCCGGGCAAGGGCGGCCAGGACGTCGAGGGCGTCCCCGTCTTCGACACGATCGCCGAGGCGGTCACGGAGGCCGGCGCCAACACCTCGATGATCTTCGTCCCGGCGCGCTTCGCGGCGCCGGCGATCGACGAGGCGATCGAGTCCGGGGTCGAGACGGTGATCGCGATCACCGAGGGGATCCCGGTCCTCGACATGCTGAAGACGTACTGGAAGGCGAAGGAGGCGGGCGTGCGGCTGATCGGGCCGAACTGCCCCGGCGTCCTCTCGCCCGGCAAGGCCAACGTCGGCATCATCCCCGCCCAGTTCTTCGACCCGGGCCCGATCGGCGTCGTCTCCAAGTCGGGGACGCTGACCTACCAGATCGGCAATGAGCTGAAGCAGGCTGGGACCGGCAACTCCTCGATCGTCGGGATCGGCGGCGACCCGATCGTCGGCTCCGACTTCATCGACATCCTCACCATGTACGAGGCGGACCCCGAGACCGAGCTGATCGTGATGGTCGGCGAGATCGGCGGCGACGCCGAGGAGCGCGCGGCCGAGTTCATCGCCACCGAGGTCTCCAAGCCGGTGGTCGCCTACATCGCCGGCTTCACCGCCCCTCCGGGCAAGCAGATGGGCCACGCCGGCGCGATCATCTCCGGCTCCTCCGGAACCGCCCAGGCGAAGAAAGACGCGCTCGAAGCGAAGGGCGTGCGGGTCGGCGAAAGCCCGACCGAGACGGCGGCGATCGCCGCCGAGATGCTGCGCTCGCTCTAGCGGCGAGCGCCCCCGTCCTCGGCCGCTTGGCGCAGATTCCCGCGTCCGCTAGGGTCGGGGCCGATGGCCGGCGACACGATCTCCTTCGCGCGCGGCGCTCCGAGCGCCGACATCCTGCCGCACGAACAGGTGCGGGAAGCGGCGGCGCGGGCGCTGGCCGAGGACTGGGAGACGGCGCTCTCCTACGGGGTCGGGATCGGGCACCCGGGCCTCTGCAAGTGGGTGGCCGAGCGCCAGGGCGGCCTCGACCCGGCGCAGGTGATGATCGCCAACGGCTCGCTGGAGGCGGGGGCGATGCTGTTCCGGCACCTGCTCGCGGCGGGCGACCGGGTGATGGTCGAGCAGCCGACCTACGATCGCACGCTGCTGCTCCTGCAGCAGATCGGGGTCGAGCTGGTGCCGGTGCCGCTGGAGTCCGACGGGCTCGACGTCGCGGCGCTGGAAGCGGCGCTCGCCGAGGGTCCGATCAAGCTCGCCCACGTCATCCCCAACGCCCACAACCCGGCCGGCTGCACGCTCTCGTCCAAGAAGCGGGCGCGGCTGGTCGAGCTGGCCGCCGAGCACGGCTTCTGGATCTTCGAGGACGACCCCTACCGCGAGCTGCCCTTCGAGGGCGAGCCGCTGGAGACGATGCTCTCGCTGGACCGGGCCGAACGGGTGATGCACGCGTCCTCCTTCTCCAAGACGGTCAGCCCCGGCATCCGGGTCGGCTACCTCGCCGGCCCCGCGGCGGAGATCGCGAAGCTGGCCAAACGCGCCAACGAGACCTACATCTCGCCGAACATGCTGGCCGAGTCGATCGTGCTCGAGCTCTGCCGCAGCGGCGAGCTGGACCGCAACATCGCCTTCGTCAAGGGCGAGCTGAAGGCGCGCTGCGACGCCCTCGTCGCCGCCCTGCGCGAGCAGATCCCCGAGGCCGAGTTCGTCGTCCCCAGCGGCGGCTACTTCCTCTGGCTGGACCTCGCCGAGGGCACCGACACGGTGGCGCTGCTGGCCGAGTCGAAAGCCGAGGGCGTCTCCTTCGTCGCCGGCCCCGACTTCATGATCGAGGGCGGGCGCAACAGCCTCCGCCTCTCCTTCGCCCCGGTGCCGGCCGACCGCGCCGCCGAGGGCGTCGCCCGGATCGCCAAGGCGCTCGAGCGCCTGCGCGCCGGCGCGCCCGCCTGAGCCCTCGAGGGATCTCAGCTGTCGCGGGGCGGCGTCGCCGCGCGAGCGCAATGCGCCCGCCGAGGCGAGGACGACCAAGGCGATCGCGACGACCTCGACCGCGGTCAGCGCCTGGGACAGCGCGAGGAACCCGATCAGCGCGGCGACCGCCGGCTCGAGGCTCATCAGCACGCCGAAGGTCGCCCGCGGCAGCCGCCGCAGCGCCTCCATCTCGAAGACGTAGGGGATCGCGGTGCTGAGCAGGCCGACGGCGGCGGCGACGGCAAGATGGGAGGGGGTGAGCAGCTCGGCGCCGCCCTGGGCGATTCCGAACGGCGCCACCAGCAGCGCCGAGATCACGGCCGCCATGGTCGCCCCGCCGACCCCCGGCTGGACCGCGCCGACCCGGGCGCTCTGCACGATGTAGGCGCCCCAGCAGACGCCGGCGGTCAGCGCCAGGGCCACGCCGAGGACGTCGATGCCGCCGTCGCCGCAGCCGTTGGAGAGGAGGACGATCCCGGCCGCCGCCAGCAGCGCCCAGACCAGGTCGCGGCGGCCGCCGCGAGCCGAGCAGGGCGACCCCGAGCGGGCCGACGAACTCGAGCGTGACCGTGATCCCCAGCGGCAGCCGGTCGAGCGCGGCGTAGAAGAAGAGGTTGATGCCGGCGACGGCGAGGCCGAGCAGGACGACGTCGCGGTGCGGCCACTCGCGCGCCCGCAGCGGCGCGCCGCGGGTAAGCGCGAGCAGCAACACCGCCCCGAACAGGGTGCGGAGGAAGACCGCGCCCAGGGGCCCCATCGAGTCGAACAGGCCGGTCGCCAGCGCCGAGCCGCACTGCACGGAGACGATCGAGGTGAGGACCAGCGCGACCGCGCCCCGGGCCCTCGCCTCGGCTGTGGTCGTGGTCGCCATCGCCGCCGGATTCTGATCCACGGGGGAAGGGTCTGACGTAGGGTCGGGAGAAGGAGATGGCTGTCAGGCGCGAGAAAGCCGAGCGGCTCGCCGACGAGGAGCTGATGCCGCTGGTCGGGGCCAAGGACCCCGAGGCGTTCGCGGTCCTCTACGACCGCCACGGCGGCGCCGCCTACTCGCTCGCCTACCGGATCGTCGGCGAGGCGGCGGCGGCGGAGGACGTCACCCAGGAGGCGTTCATCTCGCTCTGGCGCAGCGGCGCCCGCTACGACCGCGCCCGTGGCAGCGTCCGCTCGTGGATGCTGAGCATCGTCCGCAACCGGGCGATCGACGCGCTGCGGGCGGGGTCCGGCAAGGCGCCGAAGCTGAACTTCGATGACGAGGCGGTTCTGGAGCAGCGGCCTGCTCCGGAGCGGACCGAGGAGGAGGCGATTCAGCGCGAGACCGCCGGCGAGCTGCGCGGCGTGCTCGGCGGGCTGCCCGACGAGCAGGCGAAGGTGATCGAGCTCGCCTACTTCGGCGGCTTCAGCCAGTCGGAGATCGCGCGGATGCTGGGCGTGCCGCTGGGCACGGTGAAGGGAAGGATGCGTCTGGGACTGGAAAAGGTCCGGGGAGAGCTGGCGGAGGGATTGGCATGAACGAGAACGGCCACGATGGTTGGAGCGAGGACCTCGCCGCCCACGTGCTCGGGGCGCTGGAGCCCGAGCGGGCGGCCGAGCTGGAGCGCCACGCGGAGGGTTGCGAGCGCTGCCGCGAGCAGATCCGCTGGCTGCGGCCGGCGGTCGCGGCGATCGCCGAAGCGGCGCCGCGGCGCGAGCCGCCGCCGGAGCTGCGCCGGCGGCTGCTCGAGGTTGTGGAGGCCGATGCCCGCGCCGCCGGCGCCGAGGTCGAGGCCGGGAGCGGCTTCGGCGCCGCCTGGCGGCGGCTCGGCGAGTGGCTGGGCGGGGCCGGGCCCGGCGGCCGCTGGCGGCCGCTGGCGGCCGGGCTGGCGGTGCTCGTCCTGTTCGCCGCCGGGGTCGCCGGCTACGAGGTCGGCAGCGGCGGCGGCGGTGGCGGCGCCAGCTTCACCGGGGTCGAGCACGGGGTCACGGCCGAGGTCATGCGCGAGGGCGGCGGCGCCGAGCTCAGCCTCGCCCACGTCGGCAAGCTGCCGCCCGACCGGGTGCTCGAGGCCTGGGTGCAGCGCGAAGGCACGGTCGAACCGGTCGAGGGGCTGTTCGTCCCCGACCGCGACGGCAACGCCGCGACGATGATCGCCAACATGAGCGGCGTCGAAGTCGTGATGGTGACCCGCGAGCCCGCCGGCGGCACCACCGCGCCGACCGGCGAACCGCTCGTCGAAGTTCCCATCACCGACTGACGCGCGAGAGCCAAGCCTGGCAAGGACGCAGGGAGGGAGGCGAGGGGAGCGCACGCAAGTGCGTGACCCGAAGCCGACCGACCGAGGACGCCGCCAGGCGCCGGCTATCGCGCGTCAGCGGCCGTAGCGGTCGCTGCTGTAGACCAGCTGCTCGGGGATCGCCGCGCGCGGCGGCGGCGCCGGGTCGGCGCGGACCGAGACCGTCTCGGCGACGCTGCGGCTGACCTCGTGCTCGCCGTCGGCGGAGGCGACGACGACGCGGTCGGAGTCGGAGCTCTCGACCTTGCCCTCGAGCCCCGGCTCGAGGCCGGCGTCGCGCAGGTAGTGGAGCAGCTCCTCGGCCTCGTTCTCGAAGCGCAGGACGGTGACCGAGGCGCCGACTTCGACGTCGGCCAGCAGCGAGCCCTGCTCGCGGATCCCCTCGAGGATCGGGTGGCCGTGCGGGCAGGTCGTCGCGTCGCCGATCGCCAGCCGCATTTTCTCTTCCAGCACCGGCGACATCGCGTGCTCGATCCGCTCCGCCTCCTCGTGCACCTCGTCCCAGGGGATGCCGAGCACGTCGGTGAGGAAGCGCTCGATCATCCGGTGGCGGCGGACGATGAAGCTGGCTTGCTCGCGGCCGGACTCGGTGAAGGAGAGCGATTTGTTCGGGTTGCGCTCGACGTAGCCGTCGTCGACCAGGCGGCCGACCATCTCGTGCACGGTCGGCGGCGAGAGCTGCATCGCGCGGGCGATGTTGGCGCCGGTCATCGGCAGCCCCGCCTCCTCGATCCAGAACATCGTCTCCAGGTACTCCTGCTCAGCGACGGTGGCTTGCTCCGACGACAAAGGGGTGCGCTCCTTCCGGGGGTCTCCTTGGCTGCAGAGCGATAGTAGCCCCGCCCTTCGGTTAGGTTGCCCTAATATGGGTAGCCGAATGGCAGCCGTGCTCGATTCCGTCCAACGCCGCTGGCCTCTCTACGCGGGCGGCCTGCTGCTCGCCCTGCTGGCCTGGAGCGCGCTGGCCGCGCACGGCGGGGTCCCCGATCCTACCGCGACCGCCCACCTCAGCCAGGGCGCGGTCGTCTTCGACAGCGGCCTGCTCGTCTTCCGCGAGGGCCTGGAGACGATCCTCGTCCTCGCCGCCGTCACCGCCAGCATGGTGGGCGCCAGCTCCGGCTACCGCAAGCCGATCGCCGCCGGCTCGCTCGCCGGCTTCGGCGCCACCGTCCTCACCTGGTTCGTCGCCGCCTGGGCGATCGGCCAGCTCGGCGCCGGCGGCCTCGCGGTGCAGGCGGCGACCGGGCTGCTGGCGGTGATCGTCCTGCTGGTGGTGATGAACTGGTTCTTCCACAAGGTCTACTGGACCGGCTGGATCTCCAACCGCAACCGGCAGCGCCGCAAGATCCTCGACCGCGCCGGGGTCGACGGCAGGCGCGCGGCGGTGATCGGGTTCGTCGTCCTCGGCCTCACCTCGGTCTACCGCGAGGGGTTCGAGGTCGTCCTCTTCCTGCAGAACATGCGCCTCAGCTACGGCTCCGGGACGGTCCTCGCCGGCGCCGGCATCGGCCTGGCGCTGACCCTGGTGGTCGGCGCCCTCACCTTCCTCGCCCACCGCAAGCTCCACTACAAGCGGATGCTGGTCCTCACCGGGGTGATGCTCGGCGTCGTCCTCATCGTCATGGTCGGCGAGAGCGTGCAGGAGATGCAGCTCGCCGGCTGGCTGCCGACCACGGCGGTGCCGCTCTCGATCCCCGGCTGGGTGGGGCTCTGGTTCGCGGTCTTCCCGACGCTCGAGGGCCTGGTCGCGCAGCTGCTCGCGGCGGGGCTGGTGCTCGGCTCCTACTTCGGCGCCGAGTACGTGAAGGTGAAGCGGCCGCGGCGCGAGGCGCTGCGCGAGGGCGCCGCCGCGGAGGGTGCCACCGAGGGCGCCGGCAGCGAGCCGGCGGCGCAGCCCGTCGCCGTCGCCGCGACCGCGGCGCCGGCTCAGCGCACGTTCCATCAGGGTCGAGACGACCGCCTCGTAGAAGCCGTCGCCCATCGCGCCCCTCGGTGACGGTGGCGTTGTCCCAGGCGGCGAGCTGGGAGCGCAGGCCGGGGTCGCGCTCGGGGCCGTTGGCGACGACGAAGAAGCGGCCGACCGCGGCGGCGACCTCGAGGTCCTCGACCGAGTCGCCGACCGCGATGCACTCGGCGGGCGGGTAGCCGCGGGCGCGGGCGTGGGCGGCGACGGCGTTGGCCTTGCTCACCATCCGCGGCACCAGGTGGTAGGCGTGGGTGGGGCCGTCGATCGCCGCCATCGGCGCGCCGATCGCGCCGTTGTCGAGCAGCCGCAGGTCGCCGTTGCCGCTGCGCTCGAGCAGCTCGTTGGCCTCGCCGACGTCGACCTTGCCGCGGAAGAGGTGGGAGAGGACGCGGCCGTGGTGCCAGGGCGCGTGGTACTCGAGGTGGTCGGGGAAGCGCTCGAACAGCAGCTTCGGCACCCCGCGCGCCTCCATCTGCTCGTAGATCGTGCCGCTCTCGTCGGGCTGCAGGTCGCCGGTCAGCAGCGTCGTCTCGCGTTCGATCGCGTAGGCGCAGCCGGCCTCGTAGATGTAGGAGCCCTGGCCCATCAGCCGCGCCGCCTCCTGCACCTGCGGCTCGCGGCGGCCGGACATGATCACGACCTCGACCCCGGCCCGCGCGCAGGCCTCCAGCGCCCGCGCCTGCGCCATCGAGAAGCCGCCGTCCGCGTCGCGGAAGAGCACGCCGCCGGGCCCGAGCAGGGTCCCGTCGAGATCGGTGTAGACGCAGGCGAGTGGCATTCGCTCGGCCGCTACCGTAGCGACCGTGCCCTGGAAGCTGAGCGACCGCACCCTGCCGCTGACCGAGCCGCTCGGCGCCGGGATCGTCAACGTCACCGTCGACTCGATGTTCGAGGGCGCGCGCAGCGGCACCCCCGAGCAGGCGGTCCGCGACGGCCTGGCGCTGGCCGAGGCGGGGTTCGGGATGCTCGACGTCGGCGCGGTGGCGGCCAAGGCCGGCCCACCCGTCTCGGCGGAGGACGAGGCCGCGGCGCTGGTCCCCGCCATCGCCGGCCTCGTCGGGCAATCGCGTGGTTCCTTACGGACGCCTGGCGACCAAAGGGAACCACGGGATGGGGAGGGGGTGCCGGTCTCCGCGGACACCTTCTCGGTCGAGGTGGCGCGGCGGGCGCTGGCGGCGGGGGCGCGACGCGGTCAACGACATCTCCGGCGGCTGCGAGGAGATGTTCGAGCTCGTCGCCGCCAGCGGCTGCGGCTACGTGCTGATGCACATCGAGGGGCCGCCGCGGGTCGACCGGCCCTGGCGCGAGTACGACGACGTCGTCGACCACCTGCTCGCCTGGTTCGAGGGGAGAGTCGGGCTGGCCCGGGACCTTGGGGTGGCGGAGGAGCAGATCGCGATCGACCCCGGACTCGACTTCGACCTCAGCCCCGACCAGGACCTGGAGATCCTGCGCCGGCTCGGCGAGCTGCGCGGGCTCGGCCTGCCGCTCTACGTCTCGCTCTCGCGCAAGGACTTCATCGGCGCCGTCCTCGCCGGCTCCTGGGAGCGGCGCTGGCCGGCCGCGCGAGCGCGAGTGGGGCACGGTCGCGGCGACCGCCCTCGCGGTCCGCGCCGGCGCCGACGTCCTCCGCCTCCACGACCGCTCCTCCCTGCAGGCGATGCGCGTGGCCGCGGAAGTCGCGCGCGGGGCCGACGGGACGAAAAGCCGGGATATGCCCGGGAAATCGGCCCGTCGGCGGGCGAGGGGGTGGGGTGATGGGGCGCGGCGGCTCGCTGCTGGCGCATCCTTGGTCGGTGGCGATCGATCCGGCGCGGCGGGACGGGCGGATCGTCGCCGAGAGCTCGGAGCCCGAGCGCCAGGCGCGGCCGGTCTCGCTGCCTCGCGGGCCTCGACCCCGGCTTCGCCGAGGCGCTGGCGCGCGGCGGCGATCGAGCGCCTCTACTCGCACCAGCTCGCCGCCTACGAGGCGGCCGCCGCCGCGGACCTGGTGATCACCAGCGGCACCGCCTCGGGCAAGAGCCTCGCCTTCAACCTGCCGGTGCTCGACGGCATCGCCCGCGACGCGAAGGCGCGGGCGCTCTACCTCTACCCGACCAAGGCGCTGGCCCAGGACCAGGCGCGCAAGCTGGCGCAGCTGCGGCCGCCGAAGCTGCGCGAGGCGATCTACGACGGCGACACGCCGAAGGAGGAGCGGCCGGCGATCCGCCGCCGCAGCAACCTCGTCCTCACCAACCCCGACATGCTGCACGTCGGGGTCCTCCCCAACCACAAGAGCTGGGGCGACTTCCTCGCCAACCTGCGCTGGGTCGTCGTCGACGAGGCCCACACCTACCGCGGCGTCTTCGGCTCCCACGTCGCCAACGTGCTGCGGCGGCTGCGGCGGCTGGCGCGCGCCTACGGCACCGAGCCGCGCTTCCTGCTCGCCTCGGCGACGATCGCCAACCCGGTCGAGCTGGCCGAGCGGCTGGTCGGCAACGACGTTCGAGCTGGTCGACGACGACGGCGCGCCGCGCGCCGGCCGCGAGGTCGCGATGTGGAACCCGCCGCTGATCGACAAGGCGAGCGGGACGCGGCGCTCGGCGCTCTCGGAGGCGGCCGACCTGCTGGCGGAGCTGGTCAGCCAGGGGGTGCGGACGATCTGCTTCCTCAAATCGCGGCGCGGGATCGAGCTGATCCAGCGCTTCGCCCGCGAGAACCTGGAGCGGCGCGGCAAGCCGGAGCTGGCGGCGCGGATCGCCCCCTACCGCGGCGGCTACACGCCGCAGCAGCGGCGCGAGATCGAGGAGCGGCTGGCCCGTGGCGAGCTGCTGGCGGTGGTCGCGACCGACGCGCTGGAGCTGGGGATCGACGTCGGCGAGCTCGACGCGGCGATCTGCGTCACCTTCCCCGGCACCGTCGCCAGCCTGCGCCAGATGTGGGGCCGGGCCGGGCGGCGCCGGCGCGGGCTCGCCGTCTACGTCGCCGGCGCCGACGCGCTCGACCAGTTCTTCTGCCGCCACCCGGACGAGTTCCTCGGGCGGCCGGTCGAGGCGGCGATCCTCGACCACGGCAACGAGCAGATCGCCTCCCGCCACCTGATCGCCGCCGCCTACGAGCTGCCGCTGACCGACGAGGACACGGAGATCTTCGGGCCGCGCTGGCGGGAGCGGGCCGAGCGGCTGGTCGAGGCCGGGGAGCTGCGCGCGGCCGGCGGCAAGCTGCTGCCGCGGCGCAGCGAGTTCGTCGCCAACCGGATCGCGCTGCGCTCGGCCTCGGCCGACTCGGTCGCGGTGATCGACCGCGACTCCGGCGAGATGCTCGGGCTGGTCGAGGCCGAGCGCGCCTTCACCACCGTCCATCCCGGCGCCGTCTACCTGCACCTCGGGCGCTCCTACGAGGTCGAGCGGCTCGACGTCGGCGAGCGGCGGGCGATCGTCTCCGCCTTCGACGGCGACTGGTACACGCGGCCGAAAAAGGAGACCGACATCTTCATCGAGCGCGTGCACGAGCAGCGCCGGGTGGCGGGGGTCGAGCTCAGCTTCGGCGAGGTCTCGGTGACCGAGCAGGTGATCGCCTTCCAGCGCGTCTCGATCTCCGACCAGGAACCGATCGACATCGTCGCCCTCGAGCTGCCCGAGCAGAGCTTCGTCACCCAGGCGCTCTGGTACGTGCTGCCCGACCGGATCGCCGGCGCCCTGCCGCCCGACGTGCTGCTTGGCTCGCTGCACGCGACCGAGCACGGGCAGATCGCGGTGCTGCCGCTGATCGCGATGTGCGACCGCTGGGACATCGGCGGGCTCTCGACCAACGTCCACTTCCAGACCGGCCGCTCGACGATCTTCATCTACGACGGCCACCCCGGCGGGGTCGGGATCACGCGGCGCGGCTACGAGGAGTTCGAGCGCCTGCTCGGCGACGCCGAGCGGCTGATCGCCGAGTGCCCCTGCGAGTCCGGCTGCCCCTCCTGCGTGCAGAGCCCGAAGTGCGGGAATCTGAACGAACCCCTTCACAAGGCCGGGGCGCTGGAGCTGATGGGGCTGATGAGGGGCGTGAGGTGATGGAACGGGGCGGCCCTCGCCGGAGCGAACAGCGGGGAGGCTCCGCCGAGGGCCACCCCGTCCCATCTCGACGCGCGCGTCAGGTCGCCGTCATCGGCTCCAGTCGCTGTGCCGAAGCTTCTGTGCTTCCTGAGCTTGCTGAGAAGGTGGGGCGGGGGCTGGCTGAGGCTGGGGTGACGCTTGTGTGTGGTGCTGGCGGCGGGGTGATGGAGGCTGCTGGGCGGGGCGCCGCGGCGGCGGGTGGGCGGGTGATCGGGATCGTCCAAGGCCACGACATGGGCGACGCCAACCCCTACTGCACCGAGGTCGTCGCCAGCGGCATCGGCCACGCGCGGAACCTGGCGGTGGTCGCCTCGGGCGAGGCGGTGATCGCGGTCGGCGGCGAGTGGGGGACGCTCTCGGAGATCGGCCTGGCGCGGACGATCGGCCGCACCGTCGTCGCCCTCAACAGCTGGGACCTGCGCGGCCACGGCGAAATGGACGACGCCCCGGGAGTCGTCTACGTCGAGACCGCCGAGCAGGCGGTCGCCGCCGCGCTCGCCGCCCTGAACTGACCCTGCCGCCGAATGTGGCAGAGCTTTCCGGCGCTATAGACCGGAAAACTCTGCCACGCTCAGTATCGGTCGCGTGTCTGAGGCGTCGATCTACAGCCAGCGGCCTTCGCCGACGACCTCCGCCATCCCGCGCCCCAGCGCCTCGCAGTCATCGAGCGTCGCCTGTCTCACGTGCACCCGCCGAGGATAGGCCCGGCCAGAGCCGGCGCAGCGCGAGCACGGCGAAGGCGTGGGTCCAGGCGAGCGGCGTGGTCGAGCGGGGAGCGCCGGTGCGGGCGTCGACCCGCTCGGGCAGCGAGCCGGCCGGGGTCGCGGCGCGGCGCAGGTCGCCGAGCAGGCGCAGGGCCGCGGCGCGGTCGCCGAGCGCGGCGAGCGACCAGGCGCTCCAGGCGGTCGGCGCGGTCCAGGGATCGGCGCCGCCGGTCCAGCCTTCGCCCGGGGCGATGCCGTACGGCGTGCCGGCGGCGAGCAGCTGGAGCAGCGTGCGGTGGACCCGCTCGAACTGGTCCGGCCTGGGGAACGGGCGCACGGCCCAGGCCGCCGCCGAGTCGAGGCCCGAGCCCGGGTCGCCGGCCCGCCGCACCAGGCCCCGCGGCGTCTCGAACGGCGCCAGGTCGGCGCCGGCGGCGATCGCGTTGCCGAGGAAGTCGCCGGCATCGCCCTCCTGGTAGTCGGCGCTGCCCCGCCATGCGAGCGCCGCGGGGGAGGGGCGCAGACCGGTGGCTCCCTCGGCAGCGCGGACCCAGCCCGCCGCGTCGCCCTGCGCGGCGCGCCCCGGCACCGGATCGCCTTCGCCGTCGAAGCGGGCGGCGGCGCCGAGATCGAGGCCGGCGAGGAAGCCGGCGACCCGCCGCGCCTCGCTGCTGTAACCGGCGGCCTTGAGCGCGAGCGCCGCGGTCGCCGCGTCGCGCGGCCAGACGTAGGCCCAGCCATCGCGGGCGCCCGCGGCGACGGCGCCGGTCTCGCGATCGGTCAGCGCCCGCAGCACGAGCAGCGAGCGCTCGTACATCCGCGTCGCCCAGGGCGGGGCGCCGGCGCCGAGGGTCCGTGCTCGAGCGAGCCAGGTGCGATCCGCAGAGGCTGCCGCCCTGACAACGCCGCGGCAGTGGCTGCGGCAGAGGCGCCAGCCCTGCTGGCTGGCGACGTTCACCGAGAGCCTGACCTCCGCCCGCGGCCCGCCGCTCGCGATCAGCGCCAGATCGTCTCCCCGCACCGCCGCGATGACCGTGGCGTGCGCCGAGCCGAACCGCGCCACCGTGCGCACCACGTTCGTCCCCGGCAGGTAGCGCTGCGTCACCGAATCGGCCCGCCACAGCGGCAGCGCCGGCCCGCCGCCGACCCGCACCCGGGGCACGATCCCGGTGCCCACCGGCACCGTCCCCGCCGCCTGCCGTGCCGCCGGGTTGTCGATCAGCGCCGGCCCGGCGGGCGAGGGCCGCAGGTCGACCACGTCGCCGTAGGCGTCGACCGCGGCGGTCAATTCCCCGTTCCCGGCCACCGCCGTGCCGAGGAACGGCGCCGCCATCCCGGGGATCCCGGCGGGCGTCCGCGGGTCCGCCCCCGAGCCGCCCGAGACCACGACCGCGCCCACCGCGATCGCGGCGACCACCGCCAGCGCTGCACGAGCCCAGGCCACCCCCCAATGCAATCAGCCGCAAACCGCGCCCGGCCGCTAGCCTTCCCGCTTGCGCGACCCGCATCGCGCCGCCCAGGCGAGGTAGCTCAGTTGGTAGAGCACACGACTGAAAATCGTGGTGTCGCCGGTTCGAATCCGGCCCTCGCCATTCTTGTAGTGCAGGGGTTTTTGGGAGGCCGCGCCATCGCGGCCAGGCAAGTAAGCCCTGGCCGTGACCCAATCGTGACCCAATCCCAGGAAGTGACGGGCGGGTTGGGGCGTTGCGGCTGGCCACTCCGTGCTTTGAAGTAGCGCCGATTGATGGCGCTAAAATGGGTCGCCATGAGTTCCGAGACCGCCACGATCAGGGTTCCGCGCGAGACCCGCGACCGGCTCGCCGAGCAGGCACAGCAGCGCGGCGTCTCCGTCTCCTCGCTGATCACCGAGTTCGCCCGCCGGGCCGAGCGGGCCGAAGCCCTCCGCTCGGAGCGCCAGGCCACCCGCGCAGAAGCGGGTGACGCCAAGGCGCTCGCGGAGGAGCGCCTCTGGGAGACGGTGCTCGGCGATGGGCTCGACTGAGACGCCTCGCCGCGGTGAGATCTGGCTGGTCTCGTTCGGAGCCGCGCGCCGCGGGGAGCCCGGCAAGAACCGCCCCGCAATCGTTATTTCGGTCGACGAGCTGTTCTCAGGCGGCGAGCACGAGCTGATCGTCGTCGTGCCGATCTCGTCCTCACGCCCCGCCTCCCAGCTGCGCCCGTCGGTTTCCCCGGCAGAGGGGGTGGAGGGGGAGAGCGCAGCGATTCCCCGTGCGGTCCGGGCCGTCGCTCGCCGGCGCCTGCTTCGTCGCATCGGCGTCCTCGAAACGGAGACGCTTGCCGCCGTCGAGGAGTCCCTGGAAATGGTCCTCGGGCTCGGCAGCTGAAGACGAACAATTCACTCCGGTGTGGATAGCGTGCGTGGGGGCTGACCTCACCTTTCGTCGTGCACCGCCCGGGCGCGAAGCGGACCGGATTCTCAGCCGATTCCGCGACCAAGTGGCAGCCGAGACCGGGACGAGAACAGCCCGGACGATCCGCATATGTCGCTCGCGGCGCCATGTTGCTCTCTCCCGGAGCTGGGACTCTGATGTTGCGGAAGGACGCGGCGGGTGTCAGAATCCCGCCGCTCGTGCGACGGCGTCGTTCATTCGCAACTGGCGCCGTCCTCTGGGCGGCCCTGCTCGGCCTGCTCCTCGCGGTGCCGGCGGCGCAGGGGGCGGGGACGCGGATCGCCAGCCCGCACGACGGCCGTTTCTTCGCTCGGGCGCCGGTGAGTGTCACCGTGCGCACGGCCCGGTCGACCCGCGGCCTGCGGGCGACCCTGGATGGGCGCTCGGTCTCGCGCGCCTTCCACCGAGCCCGGGCCGGGGTATGGCGAGCCAGGCTCGGCAGGAAGCAGCTGCGCGCGGGGGTCGACCACCTGCGCGTCGTCAGCCGTGACCGGGCCGGGCGGGTGGACCGCGACGCGGTGCGGTTCGTGCTCGGCAAGCGCCGGCGCGGCTTCCTCGCCCTGCGCGGGCCGGGGCGTCGCCTCGCCTCGGTCGCCCGGGTGCGGCGCGGGGCGACGACGCTGCGAGCGACCCTCAACGGGCATCGGCTGCGCTGGCCGCTGGCGCCGTGGCTGGCGCGCTCCCAGCGCCTGCGGCTCGGTGCCGACGACGGCCTGCGCTTCGGGCTCAACCGGCTGCGTGTGTTCGCCGCCCGCCGGGACGGCAGCTTCGACGTCGAGCGGCGGACCGTGCGGGTGCCGCGCACGCGGCCGCTCCCGGGCGCCGGCCCCGACCGCCGCATCGCCGCCGGCAGCGGCATCCGCCTGAACGGTCGCAGCTCGCGGGTGGCCCGGCCCGGTGCCGCGTTGCACTACGCGTGGCGCATCGTCCGGCGGCCGCGCGGCTCGAAGGCGAGCCTGCGGCGGAGGCGCTCGGCGCGGCCGGCCCTGCGGACCGACGTCGCCGGCACCTACCGCGTGCGCCTGACCGTGACCGAAACGCGGCGGCGGCGGGGCGGCGGTCGGCTCTCGCGCTCCTCCTCCGACGTGGTGACCGTCAGCGCGGCCGAAAACCTGCCCCCGATCGGGATGCCGGTCGAAACGATCCGCTGGAACGGCGGCAACACCGAAGAAACGATCGACACCGGGATTCGCCTCGGCTCCAAGACCTACTGGCTGGGAATGCCGCAGGGGAACTCGGTGCAGGCGATCATCCTCGATCGCGGCACCCTGGAAGTCCTCTACTCCGCCTCCTACCCGGGCTCCCAGGCCGACGCCGAAAAGCTCGCCGCCAAGGTCCGCGCCTACGGGAACAAGGCCCTGGTCGTGATCTCCAACCCCGCCGTGCTCCCCAACTCCGAAGTCAACCCGGCCTTCCTCAAGATCGTCAAGGGCCTCGGGGTCTCCGTCTCCAGCCTCGGAGCCGTCGGCCGCGCCGGATGGTCGGCGATCGGCATCCCGGAATCGAAGGGCGGCGGCTACCTCGGCAGCGGCCTCAGCTTCCAGGACGTCGGCGTCGCCGACGTCCGCGGCAACCTCGATGGCTACCTGCAGGCCGACAGCAACGACGGCTTCAGCTTCGTGCCGGGCGCCCGGGTCGCTTTCGACACCTCGGTCCCGGGCCAGGCCGCGGGCCGCAACGCGATCCAGGTCGGCGACCAGCAGTACGCCTCGGCGCCGCTTGCCGGTTGCGGGACCGGCGGCTTCCAGGTCGAGGTCGTGCTCGCCGAAACGCTCGTCCCCGTGACCGGGCAGACGTTCACCACCAACGGCTGCGGGACCGCCGACGACGCGGCGGGCCAGCAGCAGCTGGCCAGCTTCCTCGCCGCCGTCAACCTGGCCGGCGGCAGCAGCGAAGGCGCGAAGCTGGCCCTCGTCCAGAGCATCGGCGAACCGCGCGACGCGAGCGCCGGCAACTGGGTCGCGATCGCCCAGCAGCTGGGCCGGCTGGGCGGCACCGAAGCGGTATTCGCCGAACACGGCGGCAGCTACGCGCTGGTCGGCACCCTCGGCGTGTCCAACCCGCCGCTGGAGGAGTCCAGCTCGGCGCTGACCGGCAAGCCGGCCCGGATATCGGGGGTCCTCAAGCCCGACCGGGCGAACCTGTTCGTCCCGGTCCTCGCCTCGCCGACCGGCGCGACCCCGTTCGAGCTGAGCACGGTCGCCTACCAGGCGCCGCAGGCCTGGCCGCACTCGCAGACCGCCGGCGAGAAGGCGGCCCTCGCCTACATCGCCGAAGACGTCCTCGAACTCGACAAGCCGACCGCGGGCTCCTCCTGCTACGTGTCCGCGCCCGACGTGCGCTCCGAGTACTGCAACCTCGACTACCGCAGCCAGTGGTCGGCCTGGGCGGGCAAGCTCGACCGGCACGGCTACCGGGCGGGTCACGGCTTCTCCGAAGAAGACTGGAAGAACGTGGTCGAAGAGCTGGCCCCGGCGGAAGGCTTCGGCGAGTTCGAAGCGGTGCAGACGGTGTGGTCGCTGGTGACGACCCTGCAGGGCGCGATCGGCGCCACCGCGGTGAACGGCGAGGTCAACCTGAAGAAGATCGCCCTCGAAGTCGAAGAAGCGCTGAAGCCGCCGGCGAAGAGCGAAGCGACCGGCTGGTGGCTGGAATTCCTCGCCAACATCGCCTCTATCGCCTCCTACTACGACTTCGGGCTCGAGGACGAAGTCGTGCAGAAAACGACCGGCGCGATCTCGGGCGCGCTGTTCATCGCCGCCCAGTGGCAGGCCGGGCCGGAAGGCTCGCCCGTCTTCGAACGCTGGAAGCTCAGCGCCGACGAAGTCGCGGTCCAGATGGCGAAGAACTACCGGGCGGCCTCCAACGGGATCGGCCGGGTCGGCGAACTGATCGTCAGCGACTACGGCAAGCTCAAGGCGGTCGCCCAGGACCCGAACCTCGCGCTCAACGCGAAAGCGGTCGCGGCAACCGCCGAACCGCTGGAAAGCGGGGCCAAGCAGTGGAGCTACGGGGCGTTGCTGCCGGTCGCCTACGAGGCGGTCTCGCTGCAGAAGGGCGAACTCCAGAACGACCCCCTGCCGAAGAACGCCGCCGAATACAGCTGCGAATCCTACGAAGCGGGCACCCAGAACTCGAGCATCTACCACCCCTTCCACTCGGCGTCCGCGGCGGCCCAGTACCGCACCGAGCTGCCGAGCCCGACGCTCGGCGTCCTGGTCGTCAACGGATCGCAGCTGCCGGTCCAGGGAGATCCCGAAGAGAACCCCCGCTCACCGACCGCGAAGCTGATGGAACCGCTCTTCGCCGCGCCGGAAAAGGGTGGCCTCGGCCTCTACGCGCCATGGTTCTGGCGCACGGCCTTCGGCTACGGCTCCTCGCAGACGAAGTCGGTCCTCTGCCGATAGGGGGAGCGAGCTGGTCCGGCCGCCGCGCTCGCGGACGGTCGATCGTGCGCCGCTACTGCGACGCGCTGCCCGGCATCAGGCCCGGGTACCAGCTGCCGTTGGCCGGCGTGTACGCGTTGTCGTAGACCGCCGTCCCGAAGCGATAGAAGAGCTGCTGGCCCTGCACGCCGTCGGGGTAGGCGCTGGCGCCGAGCAGCGCGTCGGCGTCGCCGCCGAGCGTCGACGCGGTCCAGCGCGGGGTCGTGGAGGTCGCCGGTGCGTAGGACGTGGTGGCCGGATTGCCGTTGGCGGTGAGGTAGAAGACGCCGAGGCCGAGCCGGCTCGGCGATGCCGTGACCGCCGTCGGCAGGTAGGTCTGGGCGAGCAGCCGGCTCGGCGGTGCGGGCCTGCCGGGGAGCCGCCGCGAGCTCCAGAGGCGGCCGCGGAGCGTCGAGTCGCGGAGGGCGCCGGCGCGGTCGAGGAAGAAGACGTGCAGGTCGCCGCCGTCGCGGCCGAAGGCGGCCGCGGCCAGTGAGCTGCCCGGCGCGGGCGCCGACCCGCCGCCGGCGCGCCGCGCCCGCCAGCGGTTGCCGCTGAGAACGTCGTCGCGCAGCCTTCCCCGGCGGTCGACGTAGAGCAGGTGCACCTTCACGGCGCCGCGCCGGGCGACGACGGCCGTCGCCAGCGAGGTGGTCGGCGACGGTTCGCCGGGCAGGGTCCGGATCGACCACCGGGAACCGCGGTGGACGGCCTCGATCAGGCGGCCGCCGCGGCTCACCGCGAACACGTGGGGCACCAGTCCGGTGCCGGAGTCGGTGAGCGCGGCGACGATCGGGCTGGCGGCGGCGAGCCGGCCGCCGACCTTGGCGGTCCGCCAGCTCGAGCCGTGGCCGGAGGTCTCCGCCAGCGCGCCGCCGGCGTCGCGGAAGTAGACATGCTGGGTCATCGTCCAGGAGGAATCGGCGTAGTTCAGCGCGGTTACGGCGCTTTCCGCCGACGGCGTCCCGGGCAGGGTGCGGACGCTCCATTCCCCGGTCGATTCCTGGGCGGTCAGCGCGCCGGCCGACGACAGCCCGAACAGCTGCTGGCGGACCGGCTGGGTGGTGAAGGACGCGGCGCCTTCGGGCGTGTTGGCGACGGCGGACGAAGCCGCGACCACCTGCACGCTCCGGTGGCGGCTGCGCACGGTGCCGAGGTTGGAGGTGGCGGTCACGGTGACCGTCTGCCAGCCGGGGTTGCGGAAGACGTGGGTGACGCGGGCGCCGGTCGCCGAGCCGCCATCGCCGAAGGACCAGACGTAGCGGACGACCCTGCCGCCGCGCTGCACGGCGCGCGCGCGGAAGACGCTCTCGGTGGAGGCGACGGCCAGCGAGGGCCCGCGCGGCGAGCCCATCCTCGGCGCGGGGCGGGCCGCCGCGTCGGGCGGCGAGACGAACACCCACTGCTCGCCCTTGCCCCAGATCGTCGGGGCCCAGGTGGCGAGATCGAGGTTGCGGTCGAACTCGACGCCGATCTTGCCGGTCTTCGTGTTCTGGAAGTCGCCGTTGACCATGTCGACGGTGCCGTCGGCGCGGACCGCGGTGACGATGCCGACGTGGTCGGCGGCCCCGTTGGCCGAGATCGGCCCGGACGGGAAGAACACGACCGCGTCGCCGACCTCGGGGTCGGTCGGGTCGACCGGCATCTGCTGGCCCTGGTCGCGTCCCCAGGCGTAGACGGAGGCGGCGCCGGCGTCGATCGTGTTGAGATCGCCGCTGACCCCGGCCCGCTCCCAGACCCACTTGACGAAGTCCGCGCACCAGGCCTCGTTCTGGTTCTGCACGCGCAGCGAGCGGTCGTAGCCGCAGCCGTCGCTGTTGGGGATCGTCGGCCCGACCCGCGGCGTGTACGGGTTGCAGTCGAGCGAGAAGTCGGTGGCGACCGGCGTGCCGCGAACCCCGACCTGGGAGAGCGCGATCGCCGCGACCCGCCCGGGGATCGGCGAGCTCCCGGCCACACGGGACGAGCTCAGCTCGGCCCGGACCCGCGGCCCGCCGCTCGCCGCCGAAGCGCCAGCGACTTCCGGCCAGCCTGCCCAGGCGAGCACCGAGATTGCCAGCGCGGCAATCGTCACGGCCAGGAACGGCGTAAGTGGCGCGGTGCGACAGCCTCTCTCGTTCCGCGGGACCGCCACCTCGGCCATGCTACGGCGGCGGCTCGACGGTTCCCCCGTGGGGCGGCGGCGCCTGCAACAGGCCGTTCCATATTCCAAATTCTGGAATATGGAAGAAAAGAGCGCTACTTTCTGAGCGATGCTCCGTCCACAGGACATCCTCGTCCTACTCACCGTCCTTGTCTGGGACGGCGCCTGGACGTTCGATCAAGTCGCCCACGCTCTCGGCCTGAGCGCCTCGGCGGTTCACCGCAGCCTCGAGCGTGCCGCAGTCGCTGGTCTCTACAGGCCGGCCAAGAGGGAAGTGGACCGCCCGGCTCTGGAGGAGTTCATCGTGCACGGCCTCCGCTACGTCTTCCCGGCACGGTGGGGGGGCGAGGCGCGAGGACTGCCGACCGCCTGGGCTGCGTCGCCTCTCGCCGATGAGCTCGCGCAGTCGGGCAATGTTCCTCCGGTTTGGCCGTACCCCCGCGGGCCAGTTCGGGGCATCGCGCTGGAGCCCCTCGATCCGCGGGCTCCGGACGCGGCAGTGAATGACGACCGGCTGGGGGAGCTGCTGACTCTGGTCGACGCGATCCGGATCGGCGCCGCGCGCGAACGCGCCCTCGCGGCGGAAAAGCTGAAGGTGCGACTGCGCCAGGCCGGTATCGGCCGGTGAACCTCGCGAACCTCGAGATGCTGGAGCTCGCCGCAGTCGCGCTGGCCGAGTTGCCGGACAAGCTCGTGTTCGTCGGCGGCGCAACCATCGAGCTATGGGTCACCGACGCGGCTGCGCCGGAATTCAGGCCGACCGACGACGTCGACGTCGTCGTCGAGATCGCCACCAGGACCGCCTACTACCGCTTCGAAGAGCGGCTCCGCGCCATCGGCTTCGCCAACGAACCGCGCGGTGGAGTCATGTGTCGCTTTCGCCACCGAGACTTCGGTGTCGTCGTCGACGCGATGCCGACCGAGGCTCAGATCCTCGGCTTCGAGAACCGCTGGCAGAAGGAGGCGTTTCCGCATGCGGCAGAGACGATCTCCACTGGAGCAAGGACTTCGAGGACGTGATCGCCCTTGTCGACGGCAGGGTCGAGCTTGTCGCCGAAGTTGAGGCGGCGGCGCCGGAGCCGCGCGCTTTCATCGGCGAGGCCATGAGCGCCCTGCTCGGCCATGAAGCGTTCGATTCCGCCGGGGAGGGAGCGCTGCGCGGTGGCCCGGAGACTGAGGAACGATTCGAACTGGTGGTCATGCCGCGGATCGAGTCGATTGCTTCGGCCGGCGACGCCGCATAGCGGGTAGCGTGCAGCCCGAAGCGATGGAGCCGGGGAGCGCAGAGACCACGGACACCGGGTACCGCTACGACGCGGCGGCGTTCCGCGGCGTCTTCGAGCGCGACTTCGGCTACCTCGCCGGGGTCGAGCGGAACGTCGGGCGGTTCGGGTCGCGGCCGGCGCTGAGCAGCGCCGACGGGAGCCGGAGCTGGACCTATGCCGAGCTGTGGCGGGATGTCGAGCGGCTGGCGGGGGCGTTCGCGGCGCAGGGGACGCGACCTGGCGACCCCGTCGTCTTCCAGCTCTTCAACGGCCCGGAGTTCGCGCTGGCCTGGCTGGCGGCGCTGCGGCTCGGCGCCGTCGCGGTGCCGATCAACTTCCGCTTCTCGGCCGGGGAAACGGCGCACGTGCTGGCCGACAGCGCCCCGGTCGGGTTCGTCTTCGACGCCGACCTGGAGGGGCCCGCCCGCGAGGCGCTGGAGATCTCCGCGCACGCCCCCGCCTGGACGGCGGTCGCCGGCGGCCCGGACGACGGCTTCGCGCGGCTCCTCGGCTCCGCCGCCGAGCCGCCGCCCCCGCCTCCCGGCGACGTCTACGCCGAGACGACCCGCCTCTACACCTCGGGCACCACCGGGATGCCGAAGGGGGTCTCGCTCAACGACCTGGTCGAGGTGATGAGCGCCCACGACGTGATCATGCACTTCCCGCTCGGGCCCGACGACCGCACGCTCAACATGACGCCCTGGTTCCACCGCGGCGGGCTGTACTCGGGCGGGCCCAACCCGGTCTTCTACGTCGGCGCCGAGGCGGTGGCGCTGCGCCAGTTCGACCCGGCGGCGGTGCTCGACCTGGTCCAGGCGCGCTCCCTCACCTTCCTGATCGGCGCCCCGACCAACCTCGCGGCGCTGGCCGAGGAGCAGCAGCGGGCGCCGCGCGACCTCGCCAGCCTGCGCGGCATCGTGACCATGGGGGCGCCGCTCGAGCGCGAGGCCTGCCTGCTCTACCAGGAGGTGCTGACGCCGCGGATCTTCAACGGCTACGGCACCACCGAGTCCTTCTGGAACACGTTCCTGCGGCCGGACGACCTGCCCGAGCACGCCGGCAGCGCCGGGCGCGCCTGCACCGACGACGACGTCGTCGTCGCCCGCGACGGGGGCGGCGGCGCCGACCCCGCCGAGCCGGTCGCCCGCGACGGGCTCGAGGTCGGCGAGGTCCTGGTCCGCTCGGTCAAGTCCGGCTACGCCTACGTCAACCAGCCCGCCGAGCAGCGCAACCGCTTCCGCAACGGCTGGTTCCACACCGGCGACCTCGCGACCTGGGACGGGGAAGGCTTCGTCACGATCGTCGGCCGCGGCGACGACATGCTGATCTCCGGCGGCGAGAACGTCCACCCGGTCCAGGTCGAGGAGGCCCTCAACGCCCACGAGGCGGTCGCCGACTCGGCCGTCGTCGGTCTCCCCGACCCGCGCTGGGGCGAGCTGGTCGTCGCCTACGTGATCGCCGCCGGCGAGCTCGACGCCGCCGCCCTCGACGCCACTGCCGCGAGCACCCGATGCTCGCCGACTACAAGCGTCCCCGCGCCTACCGCTTCGTCGAGTCGCTGCCCACCACCGCGACCGGCAAGAAGATGCACTTCAAGCTCCGCGAGCAGGCCGTCGAGGACGACGCCGCCGGGCTCCTGCAGCGGCCCTAGCGTGAGCGCGCCCTTGTTCCCGCATAGCGGAGAGAAGTGCGCGCTCAGCGGTCGGGGACCAGCCTGACCAGCGGGATGCGGCGGTCGGTGCGGGCGCGGTAGCGCTCGTAGTCGGGGGCGAGCTCGAGCAGCGCGTGAGCGGAGATCCAGTGCGCACGATCAGGCACACGCGGGGCCAGACAGGCCGCGGCCTGCGCTCGTGGCGCCGCGAGCTCCAGCTCGGCGACCGGCCCACCGAGGCGTCAGCCGGCGGCTCCTCGATCGCTCGACGGTCGCGCGCCGGGTCGGCGGCAGCCGTTGACGGTCCAGGCGGTGCGGGGTGGCGAGGCCGCGGGCAGGCGGCGACGACCATCGCCGCCGTCGGGGGAGACTGCAGCGGCAGCCGAGCGGGCGCGGCCGCATGCGCCGGCCGCGGACGTTGAGGACGAGGGCGCGGCGGCGCCAGAGGCGCGTCCTGCCCGGCCCCGCGTCGCGCGCCTACAGCAGCCAGACACCTTCGACGAAGGCGTGCGACGGATCCAGCGCCCGCCGTCGGGAGCTGCGAGCGGCACCGAGCGTGGGCGGCTCGCTGCGGCGGCGCGGCCTGACGACGCTGCGACAAGCCGACGCAGCGGCCCAGAACCACGCCGGCTGCAACGGCCGCGCTCACTCGTCGCGCACGCGGTGCGGAACGTCGCGCCCGACGGGAGCTGGCTGCTAGCTCGACCCGTGCTTCGACAGACGGCAGCGCGCTTCTTCGGCTGCGCAGCGGGCCGGCGTTGCAAGCGCCCGCTGACCGGCACGGGTCGCGACACTTCGCGTGCGCCGGTCGACGCGTCGTCCGGAGCCGCGCGTCTCGGCGACGCACACGTCTGGCCGCCCAGGCGGGCGTGGTCGGCGGCGGGCCGCTGCCGGCGCGCGACGACGTCGCCACGCCGACGAGGAAGGCGCGGCGACGCCAGCGGCGCCGCCCGGCCCTGCGTCGGACGTCAGCACGCTGCCAGACGAGCGCGAAGGGGACGCTGCGGCGCCGTCGACGGCACCAGTCGGACCGCGGGATGCCGCGTCCGGCGGCGCCCGCGGCGGCTGCGGTCGGGAGCGACCGTGACCGGGGTCGGACACACGGCAAGTCAAGCAGCCGCTACGGTGCGTCGACACGACAACCCCGGGGGGTCCCTGCGAGGGGCTGAGATGGCGCTTCCTAGCTCCACCACCCGACGAACCTGATCTGGCTCATACCAGCGAAGGGAGAATAGGAATGCCCGAGAAGCACCGCACCGCGTTTCCCGCCGACGCCGAGTGCCGCACCCAGCGCTCGCTCGCCCGCGAAGGGGTCGTCTCGGCCGAGATGGCCCGCGTCGCCGAGCGCGAGCACCTCGCGCCGGAAGCGATCCGCGACGAGGTCGCCGCCGGCCGGATGATCGTCCCCGCCAACGTCAACCACCGCCGCCTCGACCCGATGGCGATCGGGCTCAAGGCGCGGGTCAAGGTCAACGCCAACATCGGCTCCTCGCCGACCACCTCCGACATCGACGAGGAGGTCGAGAAGCTGACCCTGGCCGAGCGCTGGGGCGCCGACACGGTGATGGACCTCTCGACCGGCAAGCGGATCGACCTCACCCGCGAGGCGGTGATCGCCGCCGCGACCGTGCCGATCGGCACCGTGCCGATCTACCAGGCGCTGGAACGGGTGAAGCGGATCGAGGACCTGACCGCCGAGATCCTGCTCGACAACATCGCCCACCAGGCCCGCCAGGGCGTCGACTACATGACGATCCACGCCGGCACCCTGCTCGCCCACCTGCCGCTCTGCCGCCACCGGGTGACCGGGATCGTCTCCCGCGGCGGCGGCGTCCTCGCCCGCTGGATGGTCCACCACGAGCGCGAGAACCCGCTGTACGAGGCGTTCGACGAGATCCTCGCCATCTGTGCCGCCCATGACGTCTCGATCTCGCTCGGCGACGGCCTGCGGCCGGGCTCGATCGCCGACGCGAGCGACGCCGCCCAGTTCGCCGAGCTGCGCACCCTGGGCGAGCTGACCGAGCGCGCCTGGGAGCGCGACGTCCAGGTGATGGTCGAGGGCCCCGGCCATATCCCGCTCGACCAGCTCGAGCGCAACGTGCGCAAGCAGCAGAAGCTCTGCCACGAAGCGCCCTTCTACACGCTCGGCCCGCTGGTCACCGACGTCGCCCCCGGCTACGACCACATCACCTCGGCGATCGGCGCCGCCGTGGTCGGCTGGCACGGCACCTCGATGCTCTGTTACGTCACCCCGAAGGAGCACCTCGGCCTGCCGAACGCCGAGGACGTCAAGCAGGGGCTGATCGCCTACCGGATCGCCGCCCACGCCGCCGACCTCGCCCGCGGCGACCGCCGCGCCGCCCGCTGGGACCGCGAGCTCTCCGAAGCCCGCTTCGGCTTCGACTGGAACCGCCAGTTCGAGCTCGCCGTCGATCCCGAGACGGCGCGGGCGATGCACGACGAGACGCTCGCCGACGACTACTTCAAGACCGCCGAGTTCTGCTCGATGTGCGGGCCGAAGTACTGCCCGATGCACAACTTCCGCGAGGTCGACTGGGAGCGGCTGCAGGAGGTGGCGGCCGGGGCCGGGGCGTAGCCCCGGCCCCGCTGCGGGATATCCGCGCCGCGAGCGCGGCGCAGCACCGATGGACGGGCCCGGCGCGGCGGTCTAGCCTTTGCCTGGGATGAGCGCTAGCCGCCAGACGATGCCGGCCGCCGATGCGGCCTGGCTGCACATGGACCGGGCGACCAACCCGATGGTCGTCAACGCGGTCGTCCGGCTCGCCGGCGTGCCCGAGTTCGAGCGGGTGACGGCGGTGATCGAGGAGGGGATGGTGCGAGCGCTTCCCGCGCTTCCGCCAGCGGGTCGCCGACCCGCTGGGGCGGACGCCGGCCTTCGAGGACGACCCCTTCTTCGACGTCGCCAACCACGTCCACCGGCGAGCGCTGCCGGAGCCCGGCGACCGGGCGGCGCTGGAGACGCTGGTCGGCGAGCTGATCACGCCGCCGCTGGACCCGGGCAAGCCGCTCTGGCACGCCTACCTGATCGAGGGCTACGGGGAGGGGGCGGCGCTGCTCTGGCGGATCCACCACAGCATCGCCGACGGGATCGCGCTGGCCGAGGTGATGCTCTCGATCACCGACGGCCCCGACGCCGAGATGCCCCGGCGCCCGCACCGCACCCACGCCGAAGAGGACGAGGGCCCCCACCACGGCCTCCTGCACGACCTCGTCGAGGGGGTCCGGCGCGACACCGCCACCGCCGCCAAGCTGCTCGCCTCGCCGCCCGACGCGCCGACCGCGCTGCGCCAGCAGCTCTCCGGCACCCGCCGGGTCGCCTGGACGCGGCCGTTCCCGCTGCAGCGGGTCAAGGACAGCTGCCACAGGCTGCGGGTCACCGTCAACGACATGCTGCTGGCGGCGCTGGCGGCGTCGCTCGCCTCGCGGCTCGGCGAGGACGGCGAGCTGCCGGAGGAGATCCACGCGATGGTGCCGGTCAACCTGCGCCCCCTCGACCGCCCGGTCCCGGCCGAGCTCGGCAACGACTTCGCCCTGATCCTGCTCGAGCTGCCGCTCGCCGAGATGCGCCCGGCCGAGCGCCTGCGCCAGGTCAACAGCCGGATGAACTCGCTCAAGGCCTCGCACGAGGCGCCGATCTCCTTCGGCCTGCTGAGCGCGATCGGGAAAACGCCGCCCTGGGTCGAGGGGCGGCTGATCGAGTTCTTCACCGAGAAAGCGAGCATGGTCGTCACCAACGTCCCCGGCCCCAGCGAGCGGCTCTCCTTCGCCGGCGCCCCGATCGACGGCGTCCTCGTCTGGGCGCCCTGCTCGGGCAGCCTCGGCCTCACGATCAGCATCTTCAGCTACGCCGGCGAGGTCAGCGTCGGCTTCATGGCCGACACCGCGCTGATGGCGGACCCGGCGCCGCTCGCCGCCGCCTACGAGGTCGAGCTCGACCGCCTCTGTCCCTGAGCGCGGCCGGTAGCCGGGCCGCTGCCTAGACTCCCCGCCATGGGAGAAGCGGTCGGCCAGGTTCTGCCGCTAGGTGTCGGTGTCGCGCTCAGCCCGATCCCGATCGTCGGGGTGGTGCTGATGCTGGGCACGCCGCGGGCGCGCGCCAACGGCCTCGCCTTCATCGCCGGTTGGATCGGCGGCCTGGCTCTGGTCGGCGCCGTCGTCCTGCTCGTCTCCAGTGGCGCCGAAGCGAGCGACAAGGGCCAGCCGGCCGACTGGGTCAACACGCTGAAGCTGGTGCTCGGCGTCGTCCTGATCGGCCTCGCGGTGCGCCGCTGGCGGGGCCGGCCGCGGGCCGGCGAGGAGCCCGAGATGCCCGCCTGGATGCACTCGATCGACCGCTTCACCAGCGCCCGCGCCGCGGCGCTCGCCTTCGCCCTCGCCGCCGTCAACCCGAAGAACCTGATCCTGACGGTCGCCGCCGCGGCGGCGATCGCCCAGACCGGCGTCGGCGCCGGTCGCCAGGCGGTCGCGCTCGCCGTCTTCGTCGTCATCGGCACGCTCGGCACCGGCGCGCCGGTGGCCCTCTACCTGGCGATGGGGGAGCGGGCGCAGCCGCGGCTGGCGGCGCTGAGGGACTGGATGGCCGCCAACAACTCGACCGTGATCGCGGTTCTCCTGCTGGTGATCGGGGCGAAGCTGATCGGCGACGCGGTCGGCGGCTTCTGAGCCGCTCGGCGGACCTCCCCGGGCTGGCCGCGGTCAGCTCCGTATAGGCTCGCGAGCCGTGCGCCCGCCCAACGTCCTGCTGCTGGTCACCGACCAGCAGCGCCGCCCCCGCCACTGGCCCGAGGATCCGGAGTGGCTGGCCCGGCTGATGCCGAACGAGACGGAGCTGGCGCGGACCGGGCTCAGCTTCGACTCCGCCTTCTGCAACGCCTCGATGTGCTCGCCGAGCCGGGCGACGCTGTTCACCGGCACCTACCCGGCCAGGCACGGCGTCACCCTGACCCTGACCGCCGCCGACCTCAAGCCCGACCCGCGCAACCTGCCGGCCAGCGTCGCCGAGCTGGCCGGGGCGCTGACCCGCTCCGGCGGACCGCGGCTGCGGGCGGCGACGCTGTTCGCCGCCGGCGTCCTCGGCGTCGGCCCGAAGGGCGGCGGCGAGCCCGAGCTGCGACCGGAGACCCCGAACCTGGGGCAGATGCTGGGCGCCGCCGGCTACGCGGTCGGCTACAAGGGAAAGTGGCACCTGACCCAGCCGCTCTCGCCGGAGGGCTGGGGCGACGCCGACGCGAAACGGCTGCGGGAGGAGTTCGGCTTCCCGGGCTGGGAGCCGCCAGACGCCGGCGAGAACGCCAAGGCGGAGAACTTCGGCGGCGGCAGCGCCGGGCCGCTGGGCGAGGGCTGGGACGAGGTCTACACCCGCCAGGCCGAGGAGTGGCTCGGGCGCGCCGAGCTGCCGGAGCCGTTCTGCCTGATCGTCTCGCTGGTCAACCCGCACGACGTCCTCGGCTACGCCTCCTCCTACCGCGAGGGCGGCTACGACGCCGCCGCGTTCCGCGAGATGGGAGTCGAGCTGCCGCCGACGATCGACGAGGACCTGACCGGCAAGCCGGACGTGCAGACGCTGATCAAGCTGGGGATGACGGCCTACCTCGGTCCGCTGCGCGGGCGCCGCGCCCAGCTCGACTACGTCAACTTCTACGCCTACCTGCACCAGCTGGTCGATGCCAAGATCGGCCGCCTGCTGGCGGCGCTCGGCGACCCCGGCGACCCGGGCTCGCTGCGCTCGCGCACGCTCGTCGTCCGCACCTCCGACCACGGCGAGATGGGGCTCTCCCACGGCGGCCTGCGGCAGAAGGCGTTCAACGCCTACGAGGAGACGATCAACGTGCCGCTGGTGGTCTCCAACCCGACGCTGTTCCCGCGCCCGGCGCGGACCGACGCGCTCGCCTCGCTGGTCGACGTCCTGCCGACGATCGCCAGCGCCGCCGGGGCAGAGCCTCCGGCCGGCGCCCAGGGGGTCGACCTCAGCCCGCTGCTCGCGCACCACGCGTCGCCCGAGCGCGGGGCGCCGGCCGCGGCCGGGGTGGACTTCGCGCCGCTGCTCGAGCACCCGGCGCCGGCGGCGTCGGTTCGCGACTCGGTCCACTTCACCTACGACGACCACCAGGCGGCGACGGCCCGCGCCGAGGCGCCCGGCCAGCCGAACCGGGTCCGCGCCATCCGCGAGGCGAGGATGAAGTACGCGGTGTACCTCGACCCCGAGGGCAAGGAGTCGCCGCAGTACGAGCTGTACGACCTCGAGCGCGATCCCGACGAGCAGCTCAACCTGCTCGACCACCGCAGCGGCGAGCCGCGCCAGGCCTCGGCCCGCGCCGAGCGCGACCGGCTCGACGAGAAGCTGCGGGCGACGATGGCCGAGCTCGGCACCGACGATCTCGCGCCCCGGCGCCGGTAGGCCCCGGCGCGAGCTCGCAGCGGCGCGCTCGAGCGCGGTGCCTCGCTCAGCCGCGCAGGCAGAGCAGCCGGTCGCCGTCCTCGGCCGCCGGCGGCTCCTCGCCCTCGGCGAGCACCCGCAGCTCGCCCTCGCGGCCGAGCAGGAAGAGCGGCACCGCGCCGGCGCCGGCACCGTTGCCGGGCTCGACGGCGACGATCTCGGCGCCGGCGTCGAGCCGGCGAGTCAGCTCCTCGTAGGTGAGCCGCGGGCCGAACAGCAGCCGGCCCTCGGGCGCGCCGGCCTCGATCTCGACCGCGGGCGGGGTCTCCCTCGGCGTCAGCCGGTAGACGTTGTTGCGGCCCAGCTCGCGCCGCAGCTCGTAGGCGGCGAGGGCGTTGAAGTCGTCGCTGGCGCTCATCACCAGCGCGTCGCTGACCTCCTCCAGTTCGGCCTCGATGCTCTCGATGTCGACCCCCAGCGGGGTCGGCTGCGCGTCGAGCCCCGCCTCGCGCGCCGCCGCCCGCTCGCTCTCGCGCCCGGACCAGAGCCGCACCCGCACCCCGGCGGCGGTCAGCGCCTCGCCGACCGCCCGCGCCCAGCTCTCGCCGCCGACGACGAGGACCAGCGGCGAGCCCTCGCCGGCGACCCGGAGCAGCCGCGCCACCGGCGTCGCGGTCAGGCCGTAGAGGACGACGGTGGAGAAGATGACGACGAAGGCGACCGGCAGCACCTGGTCGGAGTTGGCGATGCCGACGTTGGCCAGCGAGAGCGAGAAGGCCGAGGCGGTCGCCGCGGCGACGATCCCGCGCGGCGCCATCCAGGCGGCGAAGGCGCGCTCGCGCCAGTCGAGCCGAGAGCGCCAGGTGCCGATCGCGACCGCCGCCGGCCGCACCACGACCACCATCACGAGGACCAGGAGCAGGCCGCGCCAGACGACGTCCCCCACCGCCGCCGGCGTGACCGAGGCGGAGATCAGGATGAAGAGGATCCCGATCAGCAACTCGACGATCGTGCCGTGGAACTCGAGGATCCGGTTGACGTCGATCTTGCGGTCCTGGGCGACGCCCATGCCGAGCGTCGCGGTCGCGACCAGGCCGGCGTCGTCGCGGATCAGGTCGGCGACGACGACCGCGGCGGTCAGCGCCAGCAGGGTGAGGCCGATGCCGAGCGCCGGCGCTTCGCGCTCGGTGCGGCGCAGGGCGATCCGCAGCAGGACCGAGCCGGCGAGGCCGACGACGATGCCGGCGGTCAGGCTGGAGGCGAGGACGCCGGGGTGGAAGGGACGGTCGCCGGCGGCGCCCGAGGCGACCGCGTCGAGGACGACGACGCCGAGCAGGGCGCCGATCGGGTCGATCAGCGTCCCCTCCCACTTGAGCACGCTCCGGACCCGGTCGGAGGGGCGGACGAAGGCGAGCAGGGGGAGGACGACGGTCGGGCCGGAGACGACGAGCAGGGCGCCGATCACCCCGGCGACGCCCCAGCTGAAGCCGAAGATCAGCTTCGTCGCGCCGGTGATCGCGGCGAAGGTGACCAGCGTGCCGACGCTGATCAGGCGGACCACGACGCGCCGCACCGAGCGCTCCAGCTCGTCGATTTTGAGCCGCAGCCCGGCCTCGAACAGGATCAGGCCGACGCCGAGCGAGACCAGCGGCTGGAAGGCGTCGCCGAACAGCGCTTCGGGCCGCACGTCGGCGGTGATCGCGCCGGCGAGGAAGCCGACCGGCAAGAGCAGCACGATCGCCGGCAGCCGGAAGCGCTCGGCGACGATCCGGCAGGCGATCGCCAGCACCACGACCAGGCCGAGCCCGGCGAGGATCTCGTTCGTCGTCAGCACGCTAGGTCCCGTTCGCGGAGAAGTGCTGGTAGTCCTTCGGCCAGGACCAGTTGCCGCCCCATCCCCAGCCGACCCGGGCGAAGGCGGCGACGGCGTCGCCGTGGCTGTGGATCAGCCCCTTGTGGTGCTGGCGGCGGTCGCGGAAGCGGGCGCCCTGGGGCGGTGAGACGTAGCCGTCGGAGCCGGCGTAGGGATTCTCGACCGGGTTGACGTCGATCGCCCGGCCGTAGGCGTGCTGAGACCAGCGGCCGGTGCCGGCGACGAAGCGGCAGTTGAAGGCCGAGGTGTTGTCGGCTTCCATGCTGCGGTGGTCGTCGGCGCCGTAGGCGTCGACCAGGCGCATGCGGCGGATCTTGAAGCGCTGCCGGTAGAGCGAGCGCATCGCCCTCGCCATCGCCCGCACCGCGTCGCGGTTGACGACGAGGCGGCCGTTGTGGACCTCGCCGTCGAAGCCCCAGTAGCGGACGCTCAGCAGCCTCAGCCGGTTCAACCCGACGGGGCAGCCGCGGTGCCAGGAGACGCCGGTGATCCGCTGGCGCAGCTCGCGGTCGAGCGGCCGCGCGTGGGCACGGAACTTCGGCGCGGCGCTGGCGCTCGCGGGGCCGAGCAGGGCGCAGGCGAGGATCGCGACGAGGAGTGCGGTCGGGGGCGTCCGCGGGGGGCCGGGCATCGCGGCGAACGCTAGCGCGGCCGGGGGCGGGTCCGGCTCAGGCTGCCAGCTCGGCGCCGGGAGCGGTCGCCTCGCCGGCCTCGGCCGGCAGCCAGAGGGCGTCGCTGCCCGCGGGGCGGGCGATGATCCGGCCCTCGTCGGCGGCGCCGATCAGGTCGCGCTCGGTGGCGGCGAGGTCGGCGTCCTCGAGGTCGGAGGGGCGCATGATCGCCGCGACCTCGGCGGTCGTCACCCCGAACGGGTGCTCGAGCACGGCCGCCGCGGCCTCGGCCGGCGGCTGGCGCCGCTCCAAGGCGGGGTCGAGGTTGGCGAGCGCCGTGTCGTAGGCCTCGAACGGCTGGAAGCCGCCGACCTCGAGGGCGCGGCCCGCCGGGTGCTCGAAGACGATCGAGGGGGCGGTGTAGCGGACCGGACCGTCGCTGTCGGAGTGGCGGCCCTGGACGTGGGTCGGCGTCCCCTCGGCCGAGCGGGCGCGCCCGCGGTCGCGCTCGTAGGCGGCGAGGACCTCGGGGTCCTCGATCCGGGCAACGACCGCCTCGGCGTCGAGCCCCTCGACCGTCGCCAGCGCCCGCCGCAGGGCATCGTCGTCGTCGAGCAGCTCGGTGGTCGTGAACTGCATCAGCTGCAGCGCCCGCAGCGCCGCGTAGCCGAGCTCGGGCGAGATCTCGCGGGCGGCGACGATCGCCCGGCAGGCACGCGAGGTCGGCGCCAGCCGCTGCTTGACCCCGGAGCCGAAGGGCATCCCGAAGCGGGCGCGGAAGCGGCGATAGCCGGTCGCCTGCCGCCCCGGCGTGAACCCGATCTGCTCGTAGCGCTCCGTGTTCTCGCTGAGCCCGATCATCACCAGCCGCCACTCGAGCTGCTCGCCGAAGCGCCAGCGCAGGCGGGCGATCGCGGGCCGCGAGGAGTAGGCCCAGGGGCAGCCCGGGTCGGTGAAGTGCCAGGCGACGATCGGCTCCATCGCCCATAACGTTAGTGAAACTGGTTCGTCGGCTATCGAACTTCCCGCGCGCGGGCTGTGATAGGAGCAGGTCCGGAATGCGACTGCCCCGACTCGACAGCAGGGAGCTGGCGGCGATCTACGCCGGCGGCATGGTCGGGGCGCTGGCCCGGGTCGGCCTCGCTGAGGCGGCGCCCCACGGGGTCGGCAGCTGGCCCTGGGCGACCTTCCTCGCCAACCTCGCCGGGGCGCTGCTGCTCGGCCTCTTCGTCACCCGGCTGCAGGAGCGGCTGCCGCCGTCCAGCTACCGGCGGCCGTTCCTCGGTACCGGCCTCTGCGGCGCCCTCACCACCTTCTCGACCCTGCAGCTGGAGCTGTTCCGGATGCTCGATGCCGGCGAGCTGGGGTTGGCGCTGGCCTACGCGACGGCGACCCTGGCCGGCGGCTTCGCCTGCGTCCACCTGGCGACGGCGGCGGTGCGGCGGACGAGGGCGGTGCGGTGAGCGCCGCGACCTGGATCGGGGTGGCGCTCGCCGGCGGGCTCGCCGCGCTCGCCCGCTTCACCCTCGACGCCGCGGTCTCCGAGCGGTTCGCCGGCGCCTTCCCGGCGGGGACCCTGGCGGTCAACCTGAGCGGCGCGGTGCTGCTCGGCTTCACCGCCGGCGCCGCCCTGCACGGCGCCGCGCTGACGATCGTCGCCGGCGGCGGCCTCGGCTCCTACACGACCTTCTCGACCTGGATGTTCGAGTCGCAGCGGCTCGGCGAGGCCGGCGCCGCCCGCACCCTGTGGCTCAACATCGGCCTCTCGCTCGCCGCCGGCATCGTCGCGGTCACCCTCGGCCACTGGCTGGGAGGCGTGCTGTGAGTGCGCCGGAGACGGGCGCGGCGCCGGGCGCCGACGCGCTCAAGCTCGGCTTCTACTTCGGCGAGCACGACCGCCACCGCGGCCGCTACCTCTCCGAGTCCGTGCTGGACCTCTTTCAGCGGCGCCGGCTCGCCGCCGCGGTGCTGCTGCGCGGCGCCGAGGGGTTCGGCGCCGCGGCGCTGCTGCGGACCGACCGGCTGCTCTCGCTCTCGGAGGACCTGCCGCTGCTCGCCGTCGCGGTCGGCGAGCCGGGGGCCGTGGGCGAGTGCGTCGAGGAGCTGCGCGAGATCCACTCCGGCGGCCTGCTGACGGTGGAGCGGGCGCGGCTCGCGGGCGCCACCCGCCGCCCCGGCGACGAGCCGCACGAGGAAGTGAAGCTGACCGTCTACAGCGGCCGCGGCGCCCGCCGCAACGGCCGGCCCGCCCACGTCGACGTCGTCGCCACCCTGCACCGCCACGGCGTCGCCGGCGCCACCGCCCTCGTCGGCGTCGACGGCGCCGCCTCCGGCCGCCGCCTCCGCGCCCGCTTCTTCGGCGCCAACAGCTGGGTGCCGGCGCTGGTCGTCGCCGTCGGCGAGCGCGAGCGGATCGCCGCCGCCCTCGCCGAGCTCGAGGCCGGCGGCGACCCGCCGCTCGCCACCCTCGAGGCGGTCACCGTCCTGCGCCGCGACGGCGACGCGATCGCGCCGCCACGGGACAGAGGGGAGGGGATGGCGACGAAGCTGACGGTCTACTGCTCGGAGCGCTCCGAGCACGCCGGGCAGCCGCTTTACCTGGAGCTGATCCGGCGGCTGCGGGGGGAGGGGGCGGCGGGAGCGACGGCGCTGCGCGGCGTCTGGGGCTACCACGGCGACCACGCGCCGCACGGCGACCGGCTGCTCAGCCTGCGCCGCCACGTGCCGATCGTCGTCACCGCGATCGACGGCGCCGAGCGCTCGCGCCGCTGGCTGGAGATCGCGGCCGAGCTGACCGCCGAGACCGGCCTGCTCACCGCCGAGCGCGTCCCCCAGACCCTCACCCTGGAATGAGTCCAGGGTGGGTAGGGTGACGGTGTGCTTGCCAGCAGCGAGCAGATCGCTGAGCAGCTGCACCGCGACAGCAGGCCGCGGCGGGTCGAGGCGAGCGGCAGCGGGCCCCGCCACGAGACGCCGTTGAGTGACGAGCACCACCGCATCGTCTGCCGCGCCTGCGGCGCGACGCGCGACGTCGACCGCGCGGTCGGCGCGACGCCGTGCCCCGAGCCCGGGGCGAGCACCGGCGGCTTCGCCGTCGACGAGGCCGAGGTCACCTTCTGGGGCCTCTGCCCGAGCTGCCAGGGCGAGGCCGAGGCGGCGGAGCGCGAACGCGCGGAGGTGGGCTGATGCGGGACCTCAATCGCGAGCAGGCTCCCGAGCGCGTCGTCCACGCCAAGGGCAGCGCCGCCCACGGCTTCCTCGAGGTGACCGAGGACGTTTCCCAGTTCACCGAGGCCGGCCTCTTCCAGCCCGGCGCGCGGACGCCGCTCTTCGCCCGCTTCTCGACCGCCGCCGGCGAGCCGGGCTCGGCCGACACCGTCCGCGACCCGCGCGGCTTCGCGGTCAAGTTCTACACCGAGGAGGGCAACTACGACCTGGTCGGCAACAACACGCCGGTCTTCTTCATTCGCGACCCCGCGCAGTTCGCCGACCTGGTCCACTCGCGCAAGCGCCAGCCCGACACCGGCATGCGCTCCAACGACATGCAGTGGGACTTCTGGACGCTCTGGCCGGAGAGCGCCCACCAGGTGACGATCCTGATGTCCGATCGCGGCACGCCGCGCACCTACCGGCACATGAACGGCTACGGCACCCACACCTTCTCCTGGACCAACGCGGCCGGCGAGAGGTTCTGGGTCAAGTACCACTTCAAGACGGTCCAGGGGGTCGAGTGCTACACCGAAGCCGAGGCGACGCGGATCGCCGCCGAGGACCCCGACGCCCACCGCCGCGACCTGCGGCGCGCGATCGAGGCGGGCGAAGCGCCGGAATGGCGGCTCGAGGTGCAGGTGATGCCGTTCGAGGAGGCTGCCGGCTACCGCTTCAACCCGTTCGACGTGACCAAGGTCTGGCCGCACGGCGACTACCCGCCGGTCGAGGTCGGCCGCATGGTCCTCGACCGCAACCCCGAGCACTTCTTCGCCGAGGTCGAGCAGTCGGGCTTCTCGCCGTCGAACCTGGTGCCGGGGATCGGCCTCAGCCCCGACAGGATGCTGCTCGGCCGCATCTTCAGCTACCACGATCCACACCTGCACCGGATCGGCGCCGACTACCAGCGGCTGCCGATCAACTCGCCCAAGGTCCCGGCCGACGGCGACCCGGCCGCGCCGATCAGCGTCGCCGATCTCGCCTGGTCGGAGGAGACGGCGGAGATCGGCGGCCAGGCCGACGCGGTCCACTCCGAGGACGACGACTTCGTCCAGGCCGGCACCCTCTACCGCGATGCGATGGACGACGCCCGCCGTGACGAGCTGGTCGCGAACGTCGTCCGCCACGCCGGCGACGCCGACGTCAGCGACGAGGTCCGCGACCGCGTCGTGGCCTTCTGGACCCAGGTCGACGCCGAGCTCGGCGCCCGCGTCGCCGCCGGCCTGCGGGGTGCCGGCGGCGCGTCCGAGTCCCCCTCTACCGTGAATCGGGATGGACGGACAGACGCAGATGGACGGGTTCCCGCCCCCGCTGCCGATCGAGCCGGAGGCGACGCCGGCGGCTGAGCCGGAGGTTTCCGCCGCACCCGAGGCGCCCCCTGAGGGGCTCGCCCGGACGCCGCTCGCCGAGTGCGAGGACGGGCAGCGGCTGCGCGGCGTCTACGCGGTGCGCGAGCGCGAGCTGCGGCGCAAGCGCAACGGCGAGCCCTGGCTGCGGCTGCGGATCGGCGACGCCAGCGGCAGCGCCGAGGCGGTCTCCTGGGAGAGCGCCGAGGAGCTGTACGCGGTGGCGGCGCCGGGCACCCCGGTTCACCTCGCCGGCACCTTCGAGGTCAGCGAGCGGTGGGGGGCGAAGGTGAAGCTCTCCGCGCTGCGGGAGGCCGAGGCCGGCGAGTACGAGGAGTCGGAGCTGGCCACCGGCTCGGAGGTCTCGCCGGAGCGGCTCGAGGCCGACCTCCGCGACCTGCTGGAGACGGTCCAGCACCCCGAGCTGCGCGAGCTGCTCGACCGCTTCTTCGGCCCCGAGACGGAGAGCTGGGCCCGGTTCAGCGTCGCCCCGGCGGCTAAGACCTACCACCAGGCCTACCGTCACGGGCTGCTCGAGCACACGCTCTCGGTCGCCCAGGCGGTCTCCGCCGCCGCCAACTTCTTCCCCGGCATCGACCGCGAGGTCGCCGTCACCGGCGCCCTCCTGCACGACATCGGCAAGACCCTCGCCTACAACGACGACCCGCTGGCCATCGACCTCACCGACGCCGGCCGCCTGCAGGGCGAGATCCCGCTCGGCTACTACACGGTGCGCCGGGCGATCGAGGACCTGCCCGGCTTCGACCCGGAGCTCGCCCAGGCCGTCCTCCACATCATCCTCAGCCACCACGGCTCGCTCGAGCATGGCTCCCCGGTCGTCCCCGCCACCCGCGAGGCGGTGCTCGTCCACATGATCGACAACCTCGGCGGCCGCCTCGGCTCCTTCGACCGGCTCGAGCGCCAGCTCCCCGCCGGCGAGTCCTGGTCCGGCTTCGACCGCGCCCTCTCCGGCTCAGCTTTCTTCGGCACCCGCGCGGCTTGAGCCGAGCGCTCGGCGGCCGTCGGAGCGTGCGCGAATCGGCTCATTTTGGCGCGAGAGTCGAGACGCACGCGTCTTGTTTCTCATGACGACAAAAAGTTACGCTAGGCTCATGGTCATCATGACGAGAGAGCAATCCACCGAGGATCGCCTCGACCGCCTGGAGACGAAGGTGGACGGCGTCGCGACGCAGGTCGGCCACCTCGAAACGAAGGTGGAAGACGTCGCCGAGCGAGTCGGCCATCTCGAAACGAAGGTGGACGGTCTCGCAAAGCGGGTCGATCGCCTCGAAGTCAAGGTCGACAGCGGCTTCGCCCGCATGGACGAAAAGTTCGCCGAAGTCGACCGGAGGCTGGACGAATTCGGCCGCCGCTTCGACCGCTTCGACGATGGCGTCGACAAGCGGTTCGACAAACTCGACCGGCAGTTCGAAGCAATGATCGATCGCTTCGACACCATGAACCGCTCGCTGGTGGCGGGCATGTTCGTGATCGTCGCGGCGCTCCTGGGGATCCTCGGCACTCAAATCTGAGCAGCCGGGCGGCGGTGGCCCCGCCCGGTCCTCAGCTCCCGCTCCTCCTCAGTACTTCTTCGCGCAGCGTTCGATCCGCTTCACGTCGCCGCCCGCCCGCTGGATGCAGCGGACCAGCTTCTTCGCGTCGCCGTTGCTGGGCGCCGTGTCGAACGCCCTGTGGACCTGGCGCTGGACCTGCTTGTCGACTTCTTCCAGCGTCTTGCTGACGTCGGTGACGTCGGCGCCGCCGGGCCCGAAGGACTGTTCGAAGCTCTTGTTGGCGCTGTCGATCGCCTTGTTCGTGGTCTGCAAGACCGGCTTGACCAGGAAGAAGTAGACCGCGGCGAGGATCCCGACCGTGACGGCGAGCCGGATGATGCCGGAACTCAGGCTGCCGAAGAGGTTGCGCAGGATGTCCATGGCCCCGGCCGCAGACTATCCTGCGGAGCGTGGCAAAGGACACCGAGAAGCTGATTCGCCAGCTCTCGCTGATCTCGTTCCTGATGGCGCAGGGGAGGCCGGTTTCGGCGCTCGAGATCAAGCGCGAGGTGGAGGGCTACAGCGACATGAACGACGACGCCTTCGCGCGTCGCTTCTACGCCGACCGCGCCGAGCTGGAGAGCCTCGGCATCGTGCTCGGGGTCGAGAAGCCGGGCGAGGGCTTCTTCGAGGCCGAGCTCTACTCGCTGCCGCCGGAGAACTTCTACCTCGACGCGATCGAGTTCACCGACGACGAGCTGGCGGCGCTCAGCACCGCGCTGCTGCTGCTCACCGACGGCGGCTTCGCCTATGCCGAGCCGCTGCGGCTGGCGCTGCAGCAGGTCGCCTGGGGCCACCCGAACCCGCTCAGCGAGGGCGAGCGCGCCCCGGTCGAGATGGCGATGACCGCCTCCGCCGGCGGCCGCGACCTCTCCCAGCGCCTCTCCAAGATCGAGACCGCGATCAGCCGCCGCAAGACGATCGAGTTCACCTACTACACGATGGAGCGGGGCGAGACCGAGAAGCGCAAGGTCGATCCCTACCACCTCGTCTTCCGCAACGGGCAGTTCTACCTGATCGGCCTCTCCCACGAGCGCGAGGCGGTCCGGGTCTTCCGCCTCTCCCGGATCCGGGGCAAGGTCGGCTACGCCTCCAAGGCCGAGCACGACTTCTCGCCGCCCGAGAACTTCGACCGCCGCGACTACGGCAGCCGCGCCGACTGGCAGCTGGGCGAGATCCAGGGCCGGGCGAAGATCTTCATCAGAGAGCGGATCGCCTGGCTGATCGAGCGCGACTACGGCGCCTACGGCGAGCTGCGCGACGCCAAGCGGTCCGACGGCGCCCCCGGCAAGGGCCGCATCTTCGAAACCGACTACGCCTCGCACCGCGAGCTGATCGCCTGGGTCCTGCGCTGGCGCGCCAACGCCCGCGTCCTCGCCCCCGACGACCTGCGCGAGGAGGCCGAGGGCCGGCTCGGGCTGCTGCGCGAGCGCCACGAGAACGGGTTCAAGCCGGCCAAGGTCGTCGACCGGCCGCTGCGCGAGCAGCCGCGCCGCTCGCGCTCCAACGGTCGCGGCGAGACCGCGATCCGGCCGGAGCGCTTCGCCCGCCTCGTCACCCTCGCCGGCCTCCTGATCGAAGCGGCGAAACGGGGAGAGCGGCTGCAGATCGCCGAGCTGCGCCGGCGCCTGGAGCTGACCGAAGAGGAGCTGCGCGAGGACGTCGAGCTGCTCAACGTCGTCAACTTCGGTGGCGGCACCTACGTGCTTTACGCGGAAATCCTCGGCGACGAGATCGAGGTCGACTCCGAGCCCTACGGCGACAACTTCGCCCGCCCCGCGCGCCTGCTGCCGCTGGAGGCGAAGGCGCTGGTCGCGGCGATCGACCTCTTCGGCGACCACCTGCCGCAGTCCGACCTGCAGAGCGCCCGGCGCAAGATCGTCAAGGCGCTCGGCCACGACCCCTCCGAGGAGGGCCTCGAGATCGCCACCTCTGGCGGCGGCGACGCCGAGGTCGCGCGCCGGGTCAACGACGCGATCGCCGCCAGGCGCGTGCTCGAGCTCTCCTACTACAAGGAGAACGAGGACCAGTTCACCGACCGCCGCGTCGAGCCCTACCGGCTCGAGAACGGGCGCGAGGGCTGGTACGTCGAGTGCTACGACCTGACCAAAGGCGGCATCCGCCACTTCAAGCTCGACCGGGTCAAGGAGGCGAGCCTCTCCGAGGAGACCTACGAGCCGCGGCCCGAGGTCGAGGAGATCGCCGGGGTCGAGGGCTGGATGACCCACGGCGAGGTGCCGACCGCCGAGGTCGCCCGCGTCTGGGTCTCGCCCGAGCGCGCCCGCTGGCTGCGCGAGGAGCGGACCGTGGTCGAGGAGCTGGCCGACGGCGCCGTCGTCGTCGAGCTGCCCTACGCCGGCAAGCCCTGGCTGGTGCGAGAGATCCTGCGCGGCGCCGGCGACCTCGTCGTCCTCGAGCCCGAGGACGCGCGCGAGGCGATCGCCAAAGAGGTCGCGGGCTGAGGCCGG
>CAWANE010000005.1:0-15130 GCA_963783345.1 uncultured Actinomycetes bacterium | reverse complement strand
TCCGTGGGTGACTTGACTGACGATCCGCCTCAGGACGTTGCCTTCACGCGGGAGAGGGCGTCCCGGGCCCTTTTGCTAGCTCTCCGGTCGCCGCTTGCCCGTCAGTTGTTCTTCGGTCTCTTCGAGAGATCTGAGCCTAACCGGCATTGGCCCTCCCGTCGACCAGTTCAAGCCTTCTGCCTGGGCGCCAGCCCGCCGACTGGCGCCAATCGCACCGGGCCTCGCCCACAGCGGGAAGTTCCCGCCAACGATGACGCCGAGTAGGGCGTCGCCGAAATCGACAAACGGGGGGTCTTCATCACCCGACGTCGTCACGAACCGGTACTCGTGCTCGGTCTCCCAGTCGAGGGCCTTGTGGAAGAAGAGAGCATCGTGATTGCGTTCGATGTAGTCGCTGACCTGACTCGGCGAGATGTCGCCGGCAAGGTCGTTCAAGTCGAGTGGATGCCTCTGAAAGCCGTCGCTACCGTAGTGGACCTGGTGGTGGTACGGGGAGGGGAAGCCTTGCTCCTGAAGTGAGGAGAGGATGGTCTCAATCAGCCGTTCGCGGTGGAAAGCCAAGCAGACGCCGAGATGATTTTCGGCGTACTGCTCCCACATGCGGGCCCGCGCCCAACCATGGAAGAACGGGAACCGCTCACGACGTCGGCGGGACGCATCCTGGGTCATCGACAGCAGGAACGAGCGCTGTTTGATCTGATCGGAAAACCACTGGAAAGCGCCGAGTCCTTCCAGCTGGCGACGTCTCTTCTCGTCAAACGGAAACTCGGTGGGTTCTTTCCAGCCGTCCAGCAGGAATCTCCACTTCTTGTTCTCAAGCGGATCCCGCATGTCGACGTAGCGGGAGAAATTCAAGCGCCGTTCCGGCAGGATGTGTGAGAAGGCAGCTTCCCGCGTCGTGTAGTGATAGAGGCATTGGCGAGGCGCGACGACCCGGGGCTGACCGGGTGGCTCAACCCACGTAGGCGGAGGACTACTACTGCTTCGCGCGAGGAGTGAGAGCGTAGGTCAGTGAAAACAGCACGGCGAATGGGGCCAAGTTCAAACGATGGCCGGGGCGGATGTCGGTGTACGCCCCAACGTCTTCACCGAGCAAGGAGTTGCGATGCTTTCCGGAGCCTTGCGTAGCGAATGAGCCATCGCCGTGTATTCCCTGGCCGTGGATCGGCCCGCTCGACGATCCACGCTGCTGGGGATAGAGTCCGATGGGGTGACGCACCCATCGAGGGTCTCCGGCTGTCTGGCCCTTCTGGTCCTGTCGGTCGCGGTGAGCAGTGCCGTGATCGTGTCTGCGGGCGATGCGGGCGCCGCGCCACCGGGGGCGACCCCCATCTCCGCGGGGGCGGGCAAGCGCATCGCCTGGCGGCATTGCGGCCGGCGCCTGCAGTGCGCGCGCGTCCTCGTCCCCCTGGACTGGTCGCACCCAGGCGGGCGCAGGATCGAGCTCGCGGTCAGGCGCTACCTCGCCAGCCGGCCCGGGAAGCGGATCGGCACCCTGATCGCGAGCCCCGGCGGCCCGGGCGAGAGCGGTGCCGACTTGGTGGCGAACGCCGGCGCCGAACTCGACGCCATCGGCCGGGGCCGGTTCAACGTCGTCGGCTGGGACCCTCGCGGCACCAACTCCAGCGCCCGCGTGCGCTGCTTCAGGAGCCGCAAGAGCCTGGAGAGTTTCTGGGCGGGCACCTCGATTCCCGAAACCACGGCGGAGTCGAAGCGCTTCCGGCGCAAGAGCGCCGAGCTCGCCAAGCGCTGCGGCCAGGTCAGCGGCCCGCTGCTCCGCCACGTCTCGACCGCCGACTCGGCCCGCGATCTCGACTACCTGCGCCGGCTGCTCGGCCAGCGGCGGATCAGCTTCCTGGGGCTCTCCTACGGCACCTTCCTCGGTCAGACCTACGCGAACATGTTCCCGGGCCGGGTGCGGGCGATGGTCCTCGACGGCATCGTCGACCCCGTCGCCTACGTCAAGGGAGCGGAGGCGAGGCTCGAAAACGGCGTCTCCTCCAGCGACGAGGTGTTCGAAAGGTTCGAGGCGCTCTGCCAGGCGGCCGGACCGGCCCGCTGTGCCCTCGCGGCCCGAGGCCCGGTCAGGCCGGGCTTCGGACGGCTGCTGGCACGCCTGCGCGAAGGGCCGATTCCGGCGCCCTCGGCCAGCCCCCCCGGCGAGCTGACTTACGCCGATCTGCTGCTTGCCCTGTTCGAACCGCTGCGGAGTCCTGGAGCGTGGCCGCAGCTGGGCGAGGAACTCAGCGCCGCCGAGGGCGGCGACGGCTCCGCCCTCGAGACCAGAGCCCGGCTGTTGCGCTCGCCGAGCGGCTGGTCGGGGGTGACGACCTCGGCGGCGATCCAGTGCGCGGACGGGCCGGCGCGCCAGCACTCGCAGGCGTGGCCGAGGGTGATCGGGCGGCTCGCCGGAGTCAGCTACCTGCAGGGCCTGGTGCAGGGCTGGTGGGAGTGGGCGTCGTGCGCCTCCTGGCCGGCACGAGACCCCGACCGTTACGCCGGGCCGTGGAATGCGCAGACCCGTAACCCGATCCTGCTGATCGGAACCCGCCATGACCCGAACACGTCCTACGCCAACGCCCGCCGCTCCGCCCGACTGCTCGGCAACGCGGTTCTGCTGACCCACGACGGCTACGGACATCTCAGCAGCACCGATCCGAGCGCCTGCGTCGAACGGGCCGAGAGCGAATACCTCATCCACCTGGTCGTGCCGCGGCGCGGCACCGTCTGCGACTCAGACCGGCAGCCATTCGACCCGGAGTTCGGGAATCCGGTGCCTAAGCCCACAGCGCTCAGCCGGGCAGGACGACCGCGTGGGCCGGCGCCAGGGTAGACCCGGCCGGGGGGCGCCTGGTCGGAAGCGGCGGACCTCTCCGCGCCGGGACAGAGCGCCGGCAACGCCGCCACCCATGCCTACGCAGCGGCCGGCACCTACCAGGTGACGGTCACCGCCGCCGACGTCCTCGGCGATGCCACGAGCGCCACCGGCAGCGTCACCGTCGCCGCGGCGCCGACGACGCCTCCGCCGACGACGGTCACGCCCACCGGACACGGGCGCGCCTACGCCGCCCGCGTCGCCCGCCGCAAGGGCAACAGGGTGCTGCTGCGCCTGCGCTGCCGGGGCGCCGGGCGCTGCCGGGGCACGGTGAAGCTGGTGTCCGGGGGCAAGTCGATCGGCAAGCGGCGCTTCGGCATCGCCAGAGGCAAGGCGAAGACCCTGCGCGTCAAGCTCAACAGCCGGGGCAGGGCGCTGGTGCGAAGGAGCCACGGCCGCCGCCTCAAGCTGAAGCTGGCCGGCACCGGCATCAAGCGTCGCGTGGTGGTGCTGAAGGGGACCTGAGGGGAGGGCTGAAGCTGCGGTCCCTGGCCATGTTGACCGCCCGGGCTCGGCCGCAACTTCATGCCCGGCAGCGGAGCGCGAACTGGAGAGCGCCGGCGTTGACGCCAGCCCAGAGGTGGTGCTGGCCGACGCCGGCTACTGGTCAAACGATCACATCGACTCACTGCGCGAGCGGGGCATGGTCGAGCCCGTCTTTGCCCAGATCAAGGCGAACCGTCGGATCGAGCGCTTCAAACGAAGAGGCCGGGCGGCCGCTCGCTCGGAGCCTTTGCGCGACAGCCTCACGCGAAAGCGAAAGGGAAGTCGCTCCCAAGGGTTCGTCGAGCGACGCATTGCTCCGGCGCCAGTTCTTCGCTGCCCAGTCAATAGTCGATCGGCCCCAGGCAGCGGTAGGCCGAAGACGCCGAGTGCTTGGCCGGAGGACCACAGAACTCTGCGGAGCAGGCCGATGGGCCATTCGGCCCATCGAATCGCCGCCGCATTGCGGGTAGCGCGAGGTAGCGCAAATGTGTGCACCGAATGCGTGGCACTGGTGCATGCGGTCGAGGGGAGAAAGCGAAAAGCAGGCGGATCGCCTGGGTGGCGGCGGCCCTCTGTCTCCTGGTGCCGCTCCTCGCTCCCGCGGCGGGCCAAGCCGTTACCGTGGGGGCGCCACTCACTCTCGCTCCGAACGTGGAAGGGGACGAAGGCTGCGAAACGGTCGTCCCCATCTCGCTGCGGTACCTGGGGGTACCGTCGAGCTGCACCTGGTGGGGCCTGGACGTCTCCGGTGCCTGGACCTCGCAGACGCCGCCCGGGAACTGGGTGATTGACAAAGCGCGGGTGCGCACGGGGCCGCGGGTCGGGCCGATGGTCTTCACGGTGATCCGGGCGCTGCGCTCGCAGGCGACGAAACCCGGCAGCCCTCCGGCCGGCCTGATCTGCTGCTCGGTCCCGGTCGAGAGCCAGGTATTCACGCCGACGCCGAACACGATCAACGAAATCCCGGTCAACCTGCCGGTGGTCAATACGGTCGAAACCGTCGAAGGCGAGCCGATCGAAGTCGTCGACTACCTCGGCATCAGCGTCCTCTCACTGGAAAGCTCGCTGCCCCTGCACGGCGCCACCAGCGGACCGGGATCGACTTCTACCAGCTCCTACTTCGCGCCGGCGGCGCGGGCGGGCCAGGAGCGGCTCGAGGACGGTAGCTACGCCGGCGTCACCCCGCTCGTCAACGCCGACTACCAGCCCGTGCCTGCGACGACGCCGGTGCCCGCCCCTGCCCCGACGCCCGTGCCCGGCGCGACGAATCCCACCTCGTCCCCTTTCCTGCTGCCTGGGTTCAAACTGCTCGGCAACGGCACCCGGGCGCGGCTCGGGGTCAACGCCCCCGGCCCGGGGCTGCTGCGCGCCGGTCTCGGCGGCGGTGGAGCCGCCCGCGTCTCCGTCGCTCCCCGCAAAGGCAAGAAGGGCAAGCCGAAGCTGCTCGGCTCCGCCAAGCGCCGCGTCTCGAAGGCCGGCAAGGCGTACATCACCGTCCGGCTCACCAAGGCCGGCAAGGCACGGCTCAGGCGCCGCGGCAAGCTGGAGCTGCCGGTCAAGGTGAGGTTCAAGCCCGACACCGGCAAGGTGGTCAGCGCGACGCACAAGGTCACCTTCAAGAAGCGCCGGGACAAGGGCAAGCACCACTGACGCGGGCCAGGGATGGTCCGGGCGAGTATCCCGGTCAGACCTGTGTAACGGCTTGCCACCGCAGCTAGACGTCTCGAAGAAAATTGCGAGCGAGAGGCCGCCAGGGCAGGCGAGCATTCGGCGATGTGCCCTGTGGCTCTTCCCCGTCTCCTCACGCGGAAGCCAGGCGCGAGCTGCTCGGCTCGCGCCGGTCACCTGCCGGAGGGTCGCCCAGGTTGAGGTGGCATTGGTGCTCGTTGAACAGAGAGGTCGATTCCTGTCTGCCCTCAGCCGACAAAGCTGCGTGAAGTGCAGCCACCGTCAACCAAGAGCACGGAGCCGTTGACGTAGCTGGCCTCGTCTGATGCCAAGAAGAGCACCGCGTTGGCGATCTCCTCGGGCTTACCGGCGCGCTTCATCGGCACCAGCGCCGCCGCCGTCTCCTCGTCGTCGAAGGCGCCGATCACCGGGGCGATCATCGGCGTGTCGATGAAGCCGGGGCAGATCGTGTTGGTGCGGATCCCCTGCTTGCCGTAGGTGATCGCCAGCGAGCGGCCAAGGTTGACAATCGCGCCCTTGGCGGCGGTATAGGCGTGGCCGTCGTAGAGCCCGGTGACGCCGGCCATCGAGGCGATGTTGACGATCGAGCCGGCTTCGGACTCGACCATCGTCGGCAGGGCCGCCCGCATCATCGTGAAGTAGCCCTCGAGATCGACGCCGCCGATGACTTCGCGCCAGTTCTCGAGCGAGACCTCGTGCAACGCCGCCATCGTCCCCGGGTGTTCCTCGCCGTATTGCCAGCCGACGCCCGCGTTGCAGACGAGGATGTCGACACGACCGTATTCGTCGAGGGCTGCCTTGATGACGCTCTCCGCCGTGCCGTCCTGCTCGAGGTCGCCGGGGACGACGATCCCCTCGCCGCCGGCCGCTTCGACCGCCGACAGCGCCTCCTTCAGCCTCTCCTCGCGGCGCGCAGTGCCAACGACTTTGGCGCCCTCGCGGCCCAGCAGTTCGAAGCTGGCGCGACCGATGCCGCTGCTCGCTCCGGTCACCACTGCCACTTTGTCGGCCACGCGGCCGCCGTTGCCCTCGCTCATCTCGCTCTCCTAGGTCGTTCTTCCCGTTGGCGCGCTCAGGCGCCGCCCCGATAGTTGCCTGTGCCTGGCGATTGCGTGGCAATCCGGCAAGGCTCTGTTGGGGGAATCACAGGGCAGCCCCGCCGGCGTGGTTCTGCTGGGCCAGGCGAGCGCTCCGTCACCCGCTTAGCGTGGGGCAGGATCGCGGCCTACTGCCCGCTGGAGATCGGGATCGGCCCAGACAATTGCCGGTAGACCAAGGTCTGCCGCCCGCCTACGCGACGAGGATCTCGGCCGATCCGCCGAGCGGGTGGGACGGGAAACCCTCGCGGGAGCATCGCCGAAAATGCGTTCGACCTGCTCGGGTGAGCAGCCGCTCTCGAAGTCGACCTCGCGAACCGCGGCATAGACGAGGAGCTCAATGGCGGTGCCGCTCTCGAGCACCGCATGGCGCAGGCGCCCGGAGAAGAGGGAGCGGCGGGCGACCGCCGCCATCTCGAAGGCGGGCAAGAAAGGTCACCCGACCGATCCTGAGATCCTCCGCGCCTTCTCCGAGCACGAGGTCGTCCGGCCGACCCTGGGTCCCGAAAGGTGGTGAGGTGCCTCAGCGAATCGCTCGGATTGCGTAACGATCCCCGTAGACGTGCCAGACGAGCGGCGGATTCAGCCCGAGGTTGCGCCTGCGCAGGAAAACGCGCTGCTCGTCGTCGATGCGCGAGGTGTCCCCGTGCTTGGCTTCGGTTCTCATCAGCGCCCGGCGCACGCTGAGAAATGCGTTGAGGTAGCGCACCTGCGAGCCTCCCTGGGCAGGCGTGCGGGCGCGGGAGATCGCCTCGGCACGAATCCCGCCGAAGCTCGCGTGGCTCGTCCCCGGCCCGTGCATGACGATTGCGTCGTAGTAGATGAACTGCCCGAGCGTGCCGAGGCCGTCGGCCTTGGCCCGACGGACGGCAGGGTTGAAATACAACCGATCGCGCTCGCGACGCTGCAGCCGCTTGAAGACTGGGTCGTCTGCCGCCTGCCGCCAGGCGGCGACAAATGGTGGACCGAGGCCGCGATGTGAACTGGTCCCATTGACGCTCCGCAGCGCCGGCAGGAACCGCGCGAGCGGGTTGCGCGGCTCGGCGTCGGCGTATGAGCGCACCAGGGCGAGCATGTCGCCGGTTCCCGAGCAGAAGCCGATCAGGCCGGCGGTGTACCCGCGACCGTCGCCGATGTCCTCGATGTAGCCGTACGCCTTGCGCCAGTCGAGCGTCGAGTTCTCCGCCGAGGAGACGAGCTCCATCGCGATCTCCTTCTTGCCAGGGGAGTCGAGACCGGGAGCACGCGTAGGAGCGGGGGACGCACCGGCGACGTTGGCTGCGATCAGGATGCCCGCGACGGCGAGCCATATCGGAGTGCGGAGAGCGATCGTCGGCACAGACTACGACGGCTATCCACCCGATCTCCGGTCGCTGGCCAGCCGAAAACCGCGCTTCGGGCCTGCGGTCGGCGTCGCCGCTCGCGCAGCATTCCGCCTGCTACGCAGGCGGCTCCGCGTCATCTCCGAGCAACTCGCTCGAGCCGACCACCTCGGCGTAGCTGTCGGCCAGCGCGGCGAGGAACGCCGCGCCGACCGCGCGGGCGGGGACGGAGACGCCGCCAAATTCGAGGTCGGGGGCGGCGCAGGCGTCGTGGACGACCGCCGCTCGGAACCCGAGGTCGACGCCGGCGCGCACCGTCGCGTCGACGCACATGCTGGTCATCATGCCGCAGACCACGATCTCCTCCACGCCGCGCGAGCGAAGCTGCTGCTCCAGCGACGTGTCGAGGAAGGCATTCGGGCGCGCCTTCCGGATCACCGGCTCGCCGGCGGCCGGGACGACGTCCGGGTGGATCTCGATCCCGGCCGTTCCCGGGCGCATGAACTCTGCGTCAGGCGCGTCCCATAGGTGCTGCACGTGCAGCACGGGCGCCGCCGCCTCGCGGAAGGCGCCGAGGACCCGCCCCGCCGCCGCGGCGGCGCGCTCGGGCTCCACGAGTGGGAACGCCCCGCCCGGGAAGTAGTCGTTCTGGATGTCGACGATGATCAGGGCCCGGGTCGCGATCCCGCGACTCTACCCGGGTCGGTCCGGCGCCCCTCGTCGGGCGATCCGCAAAGGGTCCCTTAAGGGTCTCCCGACACGATGGCCGGGCGACAGGCCCCGCTGACCGCCCGCACGAGTGAAAGTCACAGGAACCCACCGATCAGACGCGGTGCTCGCGGCCACGGTCCTGGTCGGCCTGGCGGCGATCGTCAAATACCTGCTGCCCAGGATCGGCGCCCCCTCCGCCCACTGGCCGCTCTGGGACGTCAAGGTCTACTGGTGGGGCGGGCTGCACGCCGTCCACGGTCTCGCCCTCTACGGGACCGGCGCTCGCTACAGCTTCACCTACCCGCCGTTTGCCGCCGCGCTGTTCGGCGCCGGCGGCGATGCCTCTCTGAGTGCGCTGAAGGCTGCCCTCACCGTCGCCAGCGCCTGTGCGCTGCCCGTTTTCTGCTGGGCGATCCTGGGAGCGGCGGGCGTGCCGCGGCGGGCCGGCACGGTCTTCGCCGTGACCGCGCTGGCGCTGTTCGTCGCGCCGGTCGACGAAACCCTGCGCCTGGGGGAGGTCAACCTGATCCTGGCGGCGCTGGTCGGCGTCGACCTGCTCGGCCGGCGCGACGGCGCTCGCGGCCAGGGGATCCTCACCGGGCTCGCCGCCGGAATCAAGCTGACGCCGCTGATCTTCGTCGTCTACCTGCTGGTCACCCGGCGGGTGAAGGCCGCCGTCGTGGCGGCGGCCAGCTTCGCCGCGACGGTGGCGATCGGCTTCGTCCTGCTGCCGGACCAGTCGTGGGCGTTCTGGCCCGGCGGGGTGTTCCTCAACGAGCACCGGGTCGGCGACCCGGTGAACCCCGCCAACCAGTCGCTGTCGGGGGTCGTGGCCCGGATCGCCGGGGGCCTCGGCGCGGCGCGGCCGTGGTGGCTGGCGACGGCGGTGCTCACCGGCCTGGCCGGCCTCGCGATCGCCGCCTGGGCGCACCGGCGCGGACACCGCCTCGCCGGCGTGGTCTGCTGCGGCATCACCGGCCTGCTCGTCTCTCCCTTCTCCTGGACCCACCACTGGGTCTGGGCGGTCTCGCTGCTGGTGCTGCTCGCGGTGACGGCGTACCGGCGTCGATCGCCCTGGCTCGGCCTGGCCGCCGTCGCCGTCGTCGCCGTCTTCTCCGGGTTGATCCCGCTACGGTGGCCGGGCCCCGATCCCGACGCCCGGCTCCTGGTCGACGCCCTCTACGTGCTCTGCGGCTTCGCGGTGCTGGCCGGTACGGCGGTAGCCCTCGCCCGGGAGGCCCGCGGGGCCGGGCGGGCCGGGGTCGCGTCGCCGGAGAGCGCGCCCCTCACCGCCGGGTAGCCGCGGCCGCGGCGCGAGGAGCCGGCCGGCAGGGGATCGCGACCCGAGCGCAAATCAACTCGTATCGCGACGGCAACGGAAACCCGGAGTTGGGCGGGGCGGCACGTGGACCGGCTCGTGCTGACCGCCGACCTCGGCGCCACGGCGCTGTTCGCGGTCGAGGGCGCGATTGCCGCGGTCACCGCCCGCCTCGACGTCTTCGGCGTCCTCACGATCGCCTTTGTGACCGCGCTCGGCGGCGGCATCGCCCGCGACCTCGTGATCGGCGCCGGGCCGCCGGTCTCCTTCCGCTACCAGCGCTACCCGATCGTCGCCTTCGCCGCCGGCAGCGTCGTCTGCCTCCTCGCTAGCCCGATCCGGGAGGTGCCCGAATGGGTGATCGTCACGCTCGACGCGGGCGGCCTCTCGCTCTTCGCCGTCTCGGGGGCGCGCCGGGCGCTCGACTTCGACCTCAACGGTGTCAGCGCGACGATGCTCGGCGTCCTCACCGGCGTCGGCGGCGGCGCGACCCAGGCGCTCCTGCTGGGCGAGGTGCCGGTGGTCCTGCGCGAACAGATATACGCCAGCGCCGCCCTGCTGGGGGCGGCGGCGATGGTGATCGGCACGCGTCGCGGCGGCGACCCGGCGCGGATGATGGTGCTCGGCGGGGCTCTCTGCTTCGCCCTGCGGATGGTCGGCCACTGGCAGGGCTGGCACCTGCCGACGGTCGGCGGCTGACGGGCCCGCGACGCTCGGCGGCGCGCACTCCGTAGTCCCCCGAGCGCGGGAGTGCGAGGAACCCCGATGGCCCCCGGGCGCGGAGCGCCTAGCTTGCTTGTGGTGGAGGGATCGAGGACGACGTTCGAGGTGCGCATCCATGGCCGCGGCGGCCAGGGCGTGGTGACGGCGGCGGAGCTGCTGTCAATCGCCGCCTTCGACGAGGGACACCACGCGCAGGCCTTCCCCAGCTTCGGCTCGGAGCGGATGGGGGCCCCGGTGGTCGCCTTCTGCCGCTTCTCGGAATGGCCGATCCGCACCCGCGAGCCGGTCGCCGAGCCGGACGCGCTGATCGTCCAGGACCCGACCCTGCTGCACCAGGTCGACCTCTTCGACGGGCTCGGCCCCGACGGCTACCTGCTGCTCAACAGCAGCCGCGGCTTCGGCGAGCTGGGGATGGAGGAGTTCGCCGCCGGCTTCCGGCCCGAGCGGGTCCTGACCGTCGCCGCCGGTGAGATCGCCCGTCTCCACCTCGGCAAACCGATGCCCAACGCGGCGCTGCTGGGTGGCTTCGCCGCCCTGACCGGGCAGCTCAAGCTCGATTCCGTCCTCGCCGCGATCCGCGAGCGCTTCCACGGCGCCGCCGGCGAGGGCAACGCCGCCGCCGCCGAGGACTGTTACGTGCGCGTCGCCCGGCGACTGGGGAGCGTGGCCCGTGCTTAGGCAGATCGAGGGATCCGCGGCGGTCGCCGAGACGGTGGCGATGTGCCGTCCGGAGGTCGTCTGCGCCTACCCGATCTCCCCCCAGACCCACATCGTCGAGGGCCTCTCCGACCTGGTCAGCGACGGCACCCTGGCGCCCTGCGAGTACATGACCGTGGAGTCGGAGTTCGCCGCGATGTCGGTCTGCATCGGCGCCTCCGCCGCCGGCGCCCGCACCTACACCGCGACCGCCAGCCAGGGCCTGCTCTACATGGCCGAGGCGCTCTACAACGCCTCCGGCCTCGGGCTGCCGATCGTGATGACCGTCGCCAACCGGGCGATCGGCGCCCCGATCAACATCTGGAACGACCACAGCGACTCGATGTCCCAGCGCGACTCCGGCTGGATCCAGCTCTACGCCGAGACCAACCAGGAGGCGGTCGACCTGCACGCGCAGGCGTTCCGCATCGCCGAGCGGCTCTCGCTGCCGGTGATGGTCTGCATGGACGGCTTCATCCTCACCCACGCCTACGAGCGGATCGACCTGCCGAGCCGCGACCAGGTCGACGCCTTTCTGCCGCCGTTCGAGCCGCGCCAGGTGCTCGACCCGGCCGACCCGGTGACGATCGGCGCGATGGTCGGCCCCGAGGCGTTCGCCGAGGTCAAGTACCTCGCCCACGCCAAGCAGATGCAGGCGCTCGACGTGATCCCCGAGGTTGCGGCGGACTTCGAGGCGGCCTTCGGCCGGCCCTCCGGCGGCCTCCTCCGCGGCTACCGGCACGAGGACGCGGAGACCGTCGTCGTCGCCCTCGGCTCGGTGCTGGGGACGATCGAGGACACGATCGACGAGCTGCGCGAGGAGGGAGTGAGCATCGGCGCCCTGGCGATCAAGTCCTTCCGGCCCTTCCCGCTGGAAGAGGTGCGCGCGGCGCTGGAGGGGGCCAGGCGGGTGGTGGTGCTGGAGAAGGCGCTGGCGGTCGGGGTCGGCGGGATCGTCTCCGCCAACGTGCGGATGGCGCTCTCCGGCCTGCAGCTGCACGGGTACACCGTGATCGCCGGGCTCGGCGGTCGCGCGATCACCGGCGCCTCGCTGCGGCGGCTGTTCGCCGACGCGGTCGCCGACAAGCTGGAGCCGCTGAGCTTCCTCGACATGGACTGGAGCCGGGTCCAGGCGGAGCTGGGGCGGATGGCGGAGGGCGGCCGCAGCGGCCCCCACGCCGAGAACATGCTGCGCGAAATCGGCGTCGTCGCCGGGGGGTCACACTGATGGCGGACCGCGCCGAGACCACGCCCGAGCGCGCCGGCGACGCCGAGCGCCACCAGCGGGTGCGCTTCTACCAGGTGGGCAGCCACGTGGTCGGCAACCGCCTGCTCGACCCCGAGCAGCGCACCGTGCAGGCGCGGATGGACCGCTCCAACGCGCTCACCTGCGGCCACCGGGCCTGCCGCGGCTGCGGCGAGGCGCTGGGCGCCCGCTACGTGCTCGACGCCGCGATGCAGGCGACCGACGGCAAGCTGGTCGCCGCCAACGCGACCGGCTGCCTCGAGGTCTTCTCGACCCCGTTCCCGCAGTCCTCGTGGCAGCTGCCCTGGATCCACTCGGTGTTCGGCAATGCGCCCGCGGTGGCCAGCGGCGTCGCCGCGGCGCTGCGGGCGAAGGGCCGCGAGGACGTCCGCGTGATCGGCCAGGGGGGAGACGGCGGCACCGTCGACATCGGCTTCGGCTGCCTCTCCGGGATGTTCGAGCGGGGCGACGACGTGCTCTACGTCTGCTACGACAACGAGGCCTACATGAACACCGGCGTGCAGCGCTCCGGGGCGACGCCGCCGGCGGCGCGCACCGCCAACACCAAGCCGATCGGCGTCCATCCCGGCAACCCCTTCGGCCAGGGCAAGGACATGCCGCGGATCGCCCTCGCCCACGGCATCCCGTACGTGGCCAGCGCGACGGTGGCCGAGCCGCACGACCTCGAGCGCAAGGTGGAGCGGGCGATGGGGATGCGCGGCGCCCGCTATCTGCACGTCTTCGTCCCCTGCCCGCTCGGCTGGGGATCGGAGCCGCACGACACGATCAAGGTGGCGCGGCTGGCCAAGGAGACCGGCCTGTTCCCGGTGTTCGAGGCGGTCGACGGCGAGGTCGTCGGGGTCTCGCGGATCCGGCGACAGACGCCGGTCGAGGAGTACCTGAGGATCCAGCGCCGCTTCGCCCATCTCTTCGGCGAGCACCCGCGCACCGACCTGATCGAGCGGATCCAGGCGATCGCCGACCGCAACATCCGCGAGTACGACCTGCTCGACGGCGAGGGGGAGGAGGACTCCTGGTGAACGGCAAGCCCTACGCGATCACCCTCGATGTCGGCTCCAGTCTCGCCTACAAGACCGGCAGCTGGCGCGACGAGCGCGCCGTCTACGTCGACCGGATGCCCCCCTGCAACGACGCCTGCCCGGCCGGGGAGAACGTGCAGGCGTGGCTGTACGAGGCCGAGGAAGGGGACGGCGGCTACGAGCGCGCCTGGCGCAAGCTGGTCGAGGAGAACCCGTTCCCGGCGATCATGGGGCGGGTCTGCTACCACCCCTGCGAGACCGCCTGCAACCGCGGCCAGCTCGACGAGGCGGTCGGGATCCACGCGGTCGAGCGCTTCCTCGGCGACGAGGCGATCAAGCAGGGGTGGAAGCTGGAGGCGGGCGCCGAGCCGAGCGGCAAGCGCGTGCTGGTGGTCGGCGCCGGGCCGTCGGGCCTGTCCGCCGCCTACCACCTGACCCGGCTCGGCCACGCGGTGACGATCCACGAGGCCGGCTCGATGCCGGGCGGGATGATGCGCTTCGGCATCCCCAAATACCGTCTGCCGCGCGACGTCCTCGACGCCGAGGTGGCGCGGATCTTCGATCTCGGGGTGGAGTTGGAGTTGAACCGGACGGTCGAGAACGTGCTCGACGCGATGCGCGACGGCGGCTTCGACGCCGCCTTCCTCGCCGTCGGCGCCCACATCGGCCGCCGCGCCTACGTGCCGGCCGGCGAGGCCGAGCGGATCGTCGACGCGGTCTCCCTGCTGGAGGGGCTGGAGGAGGGAGAGCGGCCGCTGCTGGGCCGCCGCGTCGCCGTCTACGGCGGCGGCGACACGGCGATGGACGCGGCGCGGACGGCGCGGCGGCTGGGCGCGACCGACGCGGTCGTCGTCTACCGGCGCACCCGCGAGCGGATGCCGGCGCACGACATCGAGGTCGCCGAGGCCGAGGAGGAGGGCGTGCAGATGCGCTGGCTCTCCACCGTCAAGCACTTCGACGACGGCAAGCTGCTGTTGGAGCGGATGGAGTTGGACGACGACGGCTTCCCCCAGCCGACCGGGGAGACCGAGGAGCTGGCGGCCGACTCGCTGGTGCTGGCACTGGGCCAGGAAGCGGACCTGCGGCTGCTCGAGGGGGTGCCCGGGATCGAGGTCGCCGACGGGGTCGTCCAGGTCGGGCCGAACATGATGACCGGCCACGACGGGATCTTCGCCGGCGGCGACATGGTGCCGGCCGAGCGCACGGTGACGGTCGGCGTCGGCCACGGCAAGCGGGCGGGCCGCCACATCGACCGCTGGCTGCGGGGGGAGGAGTGGACGCAACCGCCGCGGCCCGAGCTGGCGAGCTTCGACACGCTCAACACCTGGTACTACTCGGACGCGCCCCGGGTCCACCAGGAGCAGCTGGAGGCGGCCCGCCGGACCACCGGCTTCGAGGAGGTGGTCGGCGGCCTCGACGAGTCCAACGCCGTCTTCGAGGCGCGGCGCTGCCTGTCCTGTGGCAACTGCTTCTCCTGCGACAACTGCTACGGGGTCTGTCCGGACAATGCCGTGATCAAGCTCGGCGCTCCCGGCGAGCTCTACGAGATCGACCTCGACTACTGCAAGGGCTGCGGCCTCTGCGCCACCGAGTGCCCCTGCGGGGCGATCGAGATGGTGCCGGAGCAGATGTAGACTGGCGGCCGATGGCGCTCGCCGACGTAGAGGGAGTCGAGGGCATGAAGGCCCTGGTCGGCCAGGAGGTCGGGCCGAGCGAGTGGCGCACGGTCACCCAGGCCGACATCGACGCCTTCGCCAAGCTCTCCGGCGACCACCAGTGGATCCACGTCGACGCCGAGCGGGCCAAGGCGGAGAGCCCCTACGGCACCACGATCGCCCACGGCAACCTCACCCTCTCGATGGTCGACGGCTTCCGTGACGAGCTGATCTCCTCCTCCGGCTTCGCCCTCGGGGTCAACTACGGCTGG
>CAWANE010000004.1:0-28942 GCA_963783345.1 uncultured Actinomycetes bacterium | reverse complement strand
TCGTTCTCCAGGGCCGCCACCATGAACAGGGCGAAGTCCATGCGGCGGGTCCGGTTGCTCGCGAGGATCGGATCGCCGACGTGCCGGCTCCACACGGGCAGGCCCTGGCTCTCGCCCTCTTCCAGGTCGCTGCCGCGGACGACCGTCCACCGGGTGTCGCTGGCGAACATGCGCCGGCAGGCTTCGACCTGATCGTCGAGATCCGCGAAGCGCGCCAGCCGCGCGAGCCAGCCGAAGACCGCACGAACCATTTGAACCTGCGCGAGTACCGGTCCTGACCGTCGCGGGTGATGTGCCATCCGCAGGAGAACACGAGGCGCGCGCCCGGCGGCGCGTGGTCGAGCACCGCCTGCGCGGTCCCCGTCGCGTACTGCTGGACGCCCCAGGGGACGAGCACCGTCAGGACTCCTTCGCATCCCGCAACCGCCCTCCGATCACCTCGCGGTCGTCCGTCGCCCCCGGAACGATCGTGATGCGCCCCTTGAACGCGTCGAGCTTGTCGACGCTCTGCTCACGACAAACGCCGACGACCTCATAGCCGCGGTCCAGCGCGTGCCGCACCATGTACTGCCCGAGCTTGCCGGAGGCCCCGACGATGCAGACTTTCATGTGCGTTTGATGAACCGCTCGACAGCGGTTCGCCACGGATTGGCGTTGTCCGACACATAGGATCCATGCCCACTCCGCTCGAAGGTCACGAATTCCTTGGTGGCGAGGATGGCCTCGAACACGCGACGCGCCTCGGTCAGGCTGACCCGGGGATCGCGGGCGCCATGCATGAGCAGGACCGGACAACGAACAGACGTGGCATACGCGGACGGGTTGTGCTCGAAACCATCGAACCCCCACTGCCGCCCTCCCCAGAATACCAGGAGCTCCGCGCCCGGAAACGCGGGGACCTCCATGGCGCGGAAGCGATGACGAACGGTGTTGAGCAAGGTGTCGAACACCGCTTCCAGAATCACGCCATCCGGTTGGACGGCGTGCGCGTGGACCGCCCTCAGGATGGCCGCGGCGCCCATGCTCCGGCCGAAGAGGAAGAGGTTGTCATGCGATAGCTTTCCTCGGGCATAGCGCACGGCGGCGGCGACGTCTTCCGCTTCGTGTACCCCAACGGTCGTGTAGGATTCCGACGATCCGCCCGAGCCCCTGAAATCGACGAGCAGCACGGACGCACCGAGATCGAGGAACGCCCTCGCCTCCCCCAGGAGGGACGTCTTCTCCGCGGAATAGCCGTGGAAGAGGATGACCAGCGGTGTTCCTCGACCGCGGTTGCAGTACCAGGACGCGAGGGTGACGCCGCCCGGTCCGGGGATGGACAGCGGACGGCAATCGGGGGCGAGTTCGGAGGGGCGCCGATGACTTGCGGGCCGCGGGATATTCACCCCGGCAAGGAGCACATTGACCCTGGACAGGACGCCCAGTTGCTCCGGTGTCGTGGTGCGCGGGCCGTCATCCGAGAAACGCAGCATGGCTTCGGCATGATTGAAGGCCAGGGCGTTCAGCCCGGCGAATCCGGCAATCACGACCAGGGCTCCTATCGTCAACCAGCGCTTCGCCATCTTCTTCATGCAGGGAGCTCAAAGCACCGCCGCGGCGGACAGGGGGGTCGGCCGCAGCCTCCTGTCCACCCCGTCCGTGTAGGGGAATCACATCCGGTCTAATAGGACACCCCGGGTGTCTGATGTAGGTAGGTATTGCCGGCCAGTTGCTTCAACATGAAGTCGGCAACGTCGGCCCGCGATATCTTGCCCTGGATTCCCGTATCCGTCGTCGGGAAGCCGTGCCGGTAGGTTCCCGTCCGTGGACCATCCTTCAGGTGGGGAGGTCGGACGATGGTCCAGTCCAGGGTGCTTTCCTTCACGACGGCCTCCTGGCGCTCATGGTCTGCGAAGGCGTGGCGCAGGAAGACCGGGACGATCACGTACTTGGTGAGGAATCCGAGGTTGGCGCGACTGTCACCGACGCCCATGGAGGACTGGCAGATGAGGCGGCGCACGCCGGCCTTCTCCATCGCCCGGGAAATGTTCCGCGTCCCCTCCTCGCGCAGGGTGGTTCGCCCGGCACCTGCGCCGACGGCGCACAACACGGCGTCGTGCCCGGGTACGGCCTTCTCCACCGCCGCCGGATCCAGCACGTCCCCGCGAACTACCCGGAAGCTCGAGTGCGTCAAATCACCCAGCTTGTCCGGGCTTCGGGCATAGGCCGTGACCTCGTGGCCCTTCTCAAGAGCCTGCTTTACCAGCTCACGCCCTGTGCCGCCTGTTGCCCCGAAGACGAGTAGCTTCATCTTACCCCCGACCGGTCTTCGCTCCCGTGCAGTTGAGCCAGGCTTACGTCGGTCTCTCGGACCCGAGCATCATGCTCTCTTGCCATCCTGCGTCCGCCTTGCGCTCGCGAGTCCGTCTTCGACACTGTACACCCCCACCTCGACCGGACAACCACACGATAGACGTTCCCATTTCAACTCGCCCAGGGCCGCGCGTGGGATTTCCCGCTCGGCCTCATGACACCGAGATTCGAAGGCGAATCCTTCTGCGCGATAATCGCACCAACCTTACCGGCATCGTGGCGTCTCGGAGGCAGCCATGTGGTCAATCCTCTTCTGGATCTGCGTCGGCATCCTGATCGGCTGGAACCTGCCGCAGCCGGCCTGGGCCAAGTCTCTGCAGGACAGGGCCGTCGCCACAATCAAAGGGTTGATGAACAAGCGCGATGTATGAGTCGCGGAGTCAGCGAATCCGCACCTCTGACGCGAGATCTTCGACTAACCGCCTGGCATCCAAGCCGAGTAGTGGCACCTGAACCAGGGTCTATTCGCGGCGCTTCGGCCTTGCAAGGAGGGCGAAGGGTATGGCCAGTGGACCGAACAGCAGCCCCATCAGGCCCCAGAAGACGGCGTTGCCGCCGCGCCGTTTGGCGACCGCTTGACAGGCGACCACCGAGGCGAGCAGCACGAGTGCCGTCAGAAGGATCGGGGTCATGTCAGTCGCTTGCGGAACGCCGTCACTCGCGCGACGACCCGATAGCCGAGACGCACGTGGGCGGCCTCGCTGACGCGATTGGCGAGCTCCGTGTCCGAGGCCATCTCGGTGCAGCCGTGCGAGCGCGCCCAGTCCTCCGCGGCGGCGACGAGCCCGCCGCCGATACCCTGCCGCCGGGCATGCTCCGCGACGTACCAGCCTTCCAAGTAGCCCACGGGGGAGGACTCACAACCCTCGGCCCAGGCCCGCAGCGACACCTCCGCGAAGCCGGCCAATCCCCCGTGCGGGTCCTGGCAGACGAGGACCGCGAACCGTTCGTCATCGGACAGCATCATGGCCATTTCCCTGCGGTGCTGCGGCTCCTCCGTCTCGGGCCACAACGCCATGCGCATGACGAGCCAGGACTCGGTGTCCTCCGGCCTCATCGCCCGGATCAACATGTTCCGAGCACACCCGATCGGCGGCCGATAGACGCGCCCGTCGCGCCCGTCACGCTGGCAATGCTGGCGCCCGGCGACGCTAGAGCCGCTGGCACGGCGTCTCGTCGAGCGCGGCGCGCAGGATCTCCCGTTCCTGCTTCGGCGTCGGCTTCCAGGACCCCCCGCGGGCGACGAAGCGGCTGCCGGCGTCGACCACGGCCGTCTCTTCCGCCTCCAAGCAAGGGATCACGGCACTCATGGCCAGCTCCGCCAGCGCCGCGTTCTGGCGAAGTAACGCGGCCCGGTCCAACCGCCCTTCCACATCGAACCCGAGCATCTCGTAGATGAGCCGAACCACCGCAACGGGTGCCCGATCACGCACCTCCACGATGGCCTCGGCCATACGCACGCGCTGGCCGGCGAAGCGCTCAAGTCGATGGCTCTCCGGGTCATCGACCATGCGGGAAAACTTCGCGCTCGCCAGCCGGTAGAGGGTGTCGTCCGGACCGAGGATGAAGGTGCGGGTCGAGTAGCTCACGTTGACCGTCTGTCCAGGACCAGGGGTTCGAGTCAAAGCGTGCCGCACCGGTTACCAGGGCATCCGCGTTCCGTCGAAACGGAAGAACCCCCCCGACAGTGTCGGCGCGTAGCCATCGACGAGGGAGAGCATGCCGCGAACGCTCTCCTCGGGGCCGATGGGTGCGGAGACGCCGCCCATGCGGGTGCGCACCCAGCCGGGGTGCAGCAGGAGCACGCCGATGCCGCGAGTCTTGAGCTCGTGGGCGAGACCGTGCGATGGCCGCGTTGAGCGCCGCCTTGCTGGAGCGGTAGGCGTAGTTGCGCGGCGAATCGATGTCAGCGATGCTGCCCATGTGGCTGGTAATGGCCAGCACGAGAGGACGCTCGCTCCGGGCAAATTGCGAAAGCAACGCCGCTGTCACCCGCATGGGCCCCAGGGTGTTGACCCGGAAGGTCTCCTCCCAGTGTCCTTAGGGTTGGCGGTCATGGTCGACGCCGGGCAAAGAGCTGACGAGCTGCTGCGGGAGCTCGGCTACGCCGATTGGCGGCCGGGGCAGCGGGAGGCGGTGATCGCGGCGCTGGAAGGGCGCGACTCGCTGATCGTGATGCCGACCGGCGGCGGCAAGAGCCTCTGCTACCAGCTGCCGGGGCTGGCCAGCGAGGAGCTGACGATCGTGGTCAGCCCGCTGATCGCGCTGATGCGAGACCAGTGGGAGAAGCTGACGGCGAAGGGCCAGTCGGTGACGATGATCACCTCCGGGATGGACGACTGGGAGGCGAACGAGGCCCTGGAGATGGTGCGCACGGACGCGCGGATCGTCTACTGCGCCCCGGAGCGGTTCGCCTCCAACGTCTTCCTCGAGGCGCTCTCCAACCGCAAGGTCGACCTGCTCGCCGTCGACGAGGCGCACTGCGTCTCGGAGTGGGGCCACGACTTCCGGCCCGACTACCTGCGGCTGCCGCAGATCGCCGAGCGGCTCGGGCGGCCGACGATCATGGCCTGCACGGCGACGGCGACCAAGCCGGTGGCGGCCGAGATCGCCTCCCGCTTCGGCATGCGCGAGCCGCTGCAGGTGCGCTCCGGCTTCGACCGCCCGAACCTCTCCTTCGACGTCGTTGCGCTCGAGGGCAAGGGCTCCAAGGCGCGCCGCCAGGCGCTGCTGGAGGCGGGCCTCGCCGACCCCGCCAACCGGCCGGCGATCGTCTACTGCGGCACGCGCCGCGAAACCGAGGAGGTGGCCGAGGAGCTGCGCGGCGCCGGGGTCGCGGCGGTCGCCTACCACGCCGGGCTGGAGCCCGGGCAGCGGACCGCGATCCAGACCCGCTTCATGGCGACCGACACCGGCGTGATCTGCGCCACCAACGCCTTCGGCATGGGGGTCGACAAGGCCGACGTGCGCTCGGTCTGGCACGTGACGATCCCGACCAGCGTCGAGGCCTACTACCAGGAGGCCGGCCGCGCCGGGCGCGACGGGCTGCCGGCGCGGGCGGTGATGCTGGCGATGAAGTCCGACCTCGGCCGGCTCGTCCGCTTCAACGAACAGCGCGCCGGCGACCCCGAGCTGGCGATCGCCCACGAGCGCGGCTGGCGCGCCTACCACGCGATCAAGGCCTTCATCTACGGCACCGAGTGCCGCCGCCGCGCCCTGCTCGACCACTTCAGCGACCGCACCGCCGGCGCCCCGCTGGAGCGGTGCTGCGACGTCTGCGACATGCTCGACTGGCTGCCCGACCCGGAGACGATCGCGGTCCGCCGCCCGCAGCGCGCCGCCAGGAGCAGCGCCGCGCCCGCGCCGGACCTCTCCCCCGCCGACGCACCGCTGTTCGAGGCGCTGAAGGAGTGGCGGCTGGGCGCCGCCGCCGGCAAGCCCGCCTTCACCGTCGCCAGCAACCGCACCCTGACCGCGATCGCCGCGGCGCGCCCGGCCGACGAGGCCTCGCTGCTGGCGATCAGTGGCGTCGGCCCCGCCTTCATCTCCAAGTACGCCGACGAGGTCCTCCCCCTCGTCGCCGACCACGCCGAGCCCCTGGCCGCCTGAGGCGCCCGGCCGCCCGCGGCCGCGGGCCGAACCCGAACATAAGAGATCTCACAGGTTCCGGTTCACGGACTGGCCACAACCGGCCGCGGCGGCGGACTTAGCGTCGCGGCCGTCCACCTCACCGGAAAGGAATCGAACAGATGAGACGTGTCCTTGTCCTCCTTGCGGCGTTCGCCGCGATCGCCCTGGCGGCGGCCCCCGCCGCCGGCGCCCACCCACGCGGCCACGAGCACCGCGGCCATGCCTGGGGCCACGACGGCCACGGCTGGGGCCATCACGACGGCCACCACGCGCGGCCCGTCACCTACGCCGTGATCGGCGACACCCCCTACGGCTCCGCCCAGGTCGAAAACTTCCCCAACGACGTCGCCGAGATCAACGCCGACCCGCAGGTCGCCCTGACGATGCACCTCGGCGACATCAAGAACGGCTCGGGCGAATGCACGACCAGCTACTTCGAACAGATCCGCGCCGACTTCGGCCAGTTCCGGATGCCGTTTGTCTTCACCCCCGGCGACAACGAATGGACCGACTGCCACCGCGCCAGCAACGGCGGCTACTGGCCCGCCGGCCCCGTCCTCAACGGCGACCCGCGCCCGGCCCGGCTTGAAGAGATCCACCGGATCTTCTTCGACCACCCGGGCTGGACCCTCGGCGAACACCCGATGCCGGTCGCGACCCAGGGCGGCCAGTACGTCGAGAACGTGATGTGGAGCGCCGCGGGCGTCCAGTTCGGCGACCTCAGCGTCCCCGGCTCCAACAACGACTGGAAGCCCTGGTTCGGCGAACCGCAGACCAGCTCCCAGATCGCCGAGGTCGAAGGGCGCACCAACGCCGACCTGGCCTGGATGCACCGGATCTTCGACCGTGCCCGCGACGAGCACGCGAAGGCGGTCGCGATCGGGATCCAGGCCGACATGTGGGACCCGGAGTTCGAAGGCGACCCCGCCAACTTCGACCACTTCACCCCGATCGTGCAGGCGCTGGCCCGCGAATCGCTGCGCTTCCGTGGGCCGGTCCTGCTGCTGAACGGCGACTCGCACAAGTTCGAGGACGACCGCCCGCTGGCCGACCCGGCCAACCCGCAGAACCGGACGATGTACGGGATCGGCCGGGAAGTCCCGAACCTGCGCCGGATCACCGTCAACGGCAGCAGCACCCCCTGCCACGAGTGGCTGAAGCTGACCGCCGACCCGAGCAGCGCCGAAGTGTTCAGCTACCAGCGGATGCAGTTCGCCAAGCAGCCCGGCTTCGACCACACGGTCTGCCCGGAAAGGTAGGCGCGGGCCGCTGGCGCGGCCTGCGCTGCAGGGTGGGCAGCGTCACCTTCACCTCCGAGGCACGGACGGTGAAGGGGACGCTGCCCGCCTGGCAGCAGGGGGCGTCGCGCCCCAGCAGCTCGAGGCGGGCGACGATCTGCCCGCATGAGACGGTGACCGAGGTCGCCGAGCTGGAGGCTGACCGGGGCCCGCTTGTCGCGCGAGCGCAGGCAGCCGTAGGCCCGCAGCGCCTGTTCGGGCGGGAACAGTTCGTCGGTCCAGGCCTTGTCCTGCGGCACGTTCGCCTGCGCGTCGGTGCAGGGCGTCGAGGCTGGCGCGGTACCGCAGTAGTGGCCGTTGGGCAGCAGCGCCGCGACCAGGCCGACCACGGCCAGCGCGGGTGGGCGGCGTGGATTTCCACCTTCAGCATCACGATCGTCGGGAACGGCCCCTTGCCGCTCGCCGGCAGGGTGGCGTCGAGGCCGAGGCCGGCGTCGCGCAGGCCAACGCCGCGATCGCAACCGCCGTTGCAGCCACCGGCCCGGACCAGGGGGTTCTCCTCGCCGCTTGCGAGCATACGCCGCTCCGCCCGGGTTGGGGAGGGCATGCCCTTCGCACGCTTGCGGAAACCACCGATGAGCAGCCTGCCCAAGACCCGAGCCGCGCTCGCGGCCGCCTTCGCCGTCGTCCTGCTGGCCCTGGCCGGCGCGGCGCCGGCCTCCGCCGGGCTGCTGGAACCGCGCGGCGACAGGGTCTTCTTCGGCGTCTCGGACACCGGCGACCCGGGCCAGTTCGGCGAATTCAGCAGCGCCGTCCACAAGCACCCGGCGGTGATCGAGTCCTTCCGCAGCTGGGGCGCCGACTTCCACGGTTCGATCGAACGCTGGCAGACCGCGCGGGCGCGGCCGATGCTCCACATCACCACCGCCGACCCCCAGGACGGGCACGAGATCCTCACCCCGCAGGCGATCGCCCGGGGCGCCGGAGACGAATACCTGATCCGGCTCAACCACCTCTTCTGGGCGAAGAAGATGCGCGCCTACATCCGCCCGCTGGGCGAGCCGAACCGCTGCCTCAACGTCTACGCCTCCTTCGACTGCGAAGGCAACGCCCGCGACGCCGCCCACTCCCCGCGCTGGTACCGGCTCGCCTTCCGCCGCATCTACGTGATCGTCCACGGCGGCGGCAAGCGGGCGACGATCGACCAGCGGCTGCGCGAAGCCGGGCTGCCCCACCTGCACAGTCACGTCGGCGGCCTGCCGGCGGCGCCGGTGGCGATCGTCTGGAGCCCGCTCCCGGCCGGCTCCCCGACCACCCCCCGCAACCGTCCCCGCCACTTCTACCCGGGCGCCAAGTGGGTCGACTGGGTCGGCACCGACTTCTACGCCTCCTACCCCGAATGGAAGGCGTTGACCGGCCTCTACCGCCGCCACTCCGACAAGCCCTTCGCGCTGACCGAGTGGGGGGTCGAAAACGGCGACGACCCGGCCTTCGTGCGGCGCCTGCTGACCTGGGTCGAACGGCACCGCCGCACCAAGATGCTCGTCTACTACCAGGACTTCGGCACCACCAGCAGCTACCGGATCCAGAACTACTCGGCCAGCCTCGGGGTACTTCGCAACCACCTGCGCCTGCCGCTCTTCCCGTCCTTCGCGCCCGGCTTCCCGCGCGTGCCCCCGCCGCCCCCCGGCGGGATCGAAGCAAGGCGCTGAGGGGCGCGGCGGTGCCGGCCTCAGCGCCCCGCGGTCCCCGGCCCGTCCAGCAGGACGGCGTTGTTGCGGTAGCCGGTGAAGTTGCCGACCAGCTGGCCCCAGCGCAGGGTGACCGGGTGGGGCGCGCGGTAGCGGGTCAGGGTCATCCGGCCCAGGGTGCGCCGTTCGACCAGGTGGAAGGGCTGCGGCAGCGCGCGGGCGTTAGCGGGCGGCGGGCGGCCGCTGACGACGTCGACTTCGGCGACCGGGACCGGCCGGTCGCGCCATATCTTCCACTTCGTCTCGTGCTCGCCGTGCCCGATGTAGAAGCTGAGCGGTTCGCCGCCCTGCTGGTAGGCGACGATCGCCCGCGGGCGGCCGCGCGGCGGCCCGACCGCGGCGGCGGCGCTGCGCCAGTCTTCGCGCTGCAGCGCCGGGCTGGTGTCGGCGTAGACGTCGAAGGCGAGCAGGTAGAGGGCGAGGGCCGCGCCGACGACGAGGCCGAGCCGGCCGGCGCGGCGCGCCCCGACACCCGCCGCGACCACCAGCGCCAGCGGGACCAGCGCCGGCAGCAGGTTGCGGCCGAGCACGTAGTCCTGGCCGAGCAGGGCGAAGAGGACCGCGAGGGCGAGGGCGCCGGCGCCGACCGCGAAGGCGATCGCAGCGCCGCGCTTCTCCCGCTCCCCGCCCCGCCACAGCAGCAGGGCGACGGCCGCCGCGCACAGCGCCGCCGGCACCAGGGCGTGCTTGAGCAGCGCTTCTTCGCCGACGAGGAAGGCGATGCCGCCGTCGCGCAGGCGGCCCAGCAGGCTGAAGGTCGCGATCCAGTCGTTGTTGGTTCCCTGCGCCTGGTGGAGGGCGATCGGGGCCAGGGCGAGGCCGGCGGCGGCGATCGCGGCGATCGCCCAGAGCAGCGGCCGCAGCGACCCCGCCCGACGCGGCAGAGCTTTGTCGCGATATCCGCGACCAAGCTCTGCCGCGAGCAGGATCGCCACCTCGACCGCGAGCGGGAAGAAGGCGAAATAGTGGCTCGCCAGGGCGAGGGCCGAGAAGGCCGCCCACCAGCCGAGGTCGCGCGCGGCGCCGCCGCGCAGGGCGCGCAGGAAGAAGACCAGCGCCGCGGTGGCGAAGAGGATCAGCAGCGCGTAGGCGCGGGCGTCCTGCGAATACCAGACCAGGATCGGGCTGACGGCGACGATCGCGCCGACCGCGACGCCGACCCGGCGCCCGACCAGTTCCCGCCCGGCCAGGCAGGCGAGGGGGACGGTCGCGGTCCCGAACACCGCGGAGAGCGAGCGCAGACCGACCTCGCGCACGCCGAACAGGTGCGACCAGGCCCAGGCGAGCAGGTAGTAGAGCGGCGGCGTCGACTCGCTGGTCCAGACCCGATGCATCGTCCCCGGCAGGCTCGAGACCAGGACCCGGCCGGCGGTCACCGCCTCGTCGTGCCGGTAGCTCTGCAGACCGAGGGTCGGAAAGCGGATCGCGGCGGCGAGCGCGGTCAGGCCGAGCACCGACCAGAGGAACCATCGCGCCCAACCCGTGTTGCTGGTTTCGTGGACCTCGATCCGGTTAAGAGATAGACGCATGGCTGGCGGACGAAGCTACGCAACGGTACTCGCAACGATCGCCACCGCGGCGCTCCTGCTCACCGCCGCCCCGGCGAACGCGGCGTCGCCGCTGCGGCCGGGGCCCCACCAGGTCTTCTTCGGGGTCTCCGACACCGGGATCAATTCCCAGTTCACCGAATTCTCCGAACTGGTCGGCAAGCACCCGCCGGTGATCGAGACCTTCAAGGCCTGGGGCGCCGAGCTCGGCGCCACGGTGAGGCGCTGGCAGAAGGCGGAAGCGCGACCGATCCTGCACATCTCCACCGCCGACCCCAACACCGGCGAAGAGCTGATCGACCCGCGCGAGATCGCCAACGGCTACGGCGACTACTACCTGATCGGCCTCAACTACCTCTTCTGGTCGCAGGGGATCCGCGCCTACGTGCGACCGCTCGGCGAGCCCAACCGCTGCCTCAACGTCTACGCCTCCTACGACTGCGAAGGCAAGCTGCGCGGCGCCGAGCACAAGCCCTACTGGTACAAGAAGGCCTTCCGCCGCATGTACATCCTCCTCCACGGCGGCGGCAAGACGGCGAAGATCGACGCCAAGCTGGAAAAGGCGGGGCTGCCGCCGCTACGCGAACAGGAAGGGGCGCCGCTGCCGGGCGGGCTGCCGAAGGCGCCGGTCGCCGTCCTCTGGAGCCCGCTCCCGGTCGGCTCGCCGGAAGTCCGCTGGAACCGGCCGGAACGCTTCTACCCCGGCAACGCCTACACCGACTGGGCGGGCACCGACTTCTACTCCGACTACCCCGACTGGAAAGGGCTGACCGAAACCTACGAGCGCTTCCGCGGCAAGCCCTTCGTGCTGACCGAGTGGGGCCTGGTCGGCGAAGACGAACCGCGCTTCGTCAAGCGCCTCTTCGCCTGGGTCAAGAACCACCCCCGCACCCGGATGCTCGTCTACTACCAGGACTTCGGCAGCGTCAACCCGTTCCGGATCCAGAACTTCCCGGCGAGCCTCGGAGTGATCCAGCGCCACCTCACCCGCGAAGAATTCCCGGAATACGCCTTCGAACCGCCGCGCCCGCCCGAAGCCCGGCCGTCTCGGTAAGCGGATTCACAGGGCGCGGACAGGGGCGGCTTTAGGAAGCCGCCCTTAGGATCGGCGGCGCATGCCGACGATCCGCGGTCGCGCCGTCCAGCCCCACCTCGTCGCGCTGGGCGGAATCGTCGCGCTCGGCGCCGTCCTGCGCTTCGCCACCCTCGACCTGCAGAGCTACCGCTACGACGAGGCGGTGACGGTCGGGCGGATCCTCCACCCGAGCTTCTTCGACACCTTCTCGGCGGTCCCGCACAGCGAGTCGACCCCGCCGCTGTACTACCTGGTCGCCTGGCTGTGGTCACGGCCGTTCGGCACCGGCGAGGTCTGGCTGCGCTCGCTCTCGGCGCTGGCGGGGACGGCCTCGATCGCGGTCGTCTACCTCGGCGCGGTGGCGCTGCCGCTGCCGCGGCGTGCGGGCCTGATCGCCGCCGCGGCGGTCGCCGTCAGCCCGGTCCTGATCTGGTTCTCCCAGGACGCCCGCGCCTACGCGCTGGTCTTCTTCCTCACCGCGCTCTCCTTCCTCTTCTTCGCCCGCGCCCGGCGCGGCGGAGAGCGCCGCGACCTCGCCTGGTGGGCGGCCTGCTCGGCGCTGGCGCTGGCGACGCACTACTTCGCCGGCTTCGTGATCGCGCCCGAGGCGGCACTGCTGCTGCTCGGCCGCAACCGGCGCGGCGCCGCCATCGCGGTGCTCGGCATCGCCGCGGTCGGGGCGCTGCTGCTGCCGGTCGCGCTGCAGCAGAAGGAAAACGCCCACGCCGGCTGGATCGCCGCGCAGCCGATCGGCGAACGGCTCGAACGCGCCGGCGCGAAGCTGGTCGGCAGCGACAACGGCAACGAGCACGGCGCCCGCCAGGGCGATCCGATCCCGCTCGGGGTGCCGGTGGCGCTCGCGGTCGCGGCACTGGCGCTGCTGCTCTGGCGCGGCGAGGAGGACGAGCGCCGCGGCGCCGGGGTCGCCGGCATCGTCGGAGGGACGGCGGTGGCGCTGCCGCTGCTGCTCGGCCTCTTCGGCGCCGACTACTTCGACGGCCGCAACATGCTGCCGGCGTTCGTGCCGCTGCTGGTCGTGCTCGGCGCCGGCTTCGGGGTGCGGCGGGCCGGCCGGGTCGGCCTCGGCCTCGCGGGCGCCTTCCTGCTCTGCTCGCTCGTCTTCACCCTGGAGATCGACCGGCTGCCCCGGCTGCAGCGCGAGGACCTGCGGAACGCCGCCGCCGCGGTCGGGCCGATCGGCCCCGGCAAGGCGGTGGTGACGATCCGCTACGCCGTCAACCAGCCGCTGCGCTACTACCTCGGGGCCGAGTTCGCGACCGCGACGCCGCCGCCCCTGCGTGAGATCGACCTGGTCGGATCGGCCGCGGCCGAGCGCAACGCCCGGCGCCTGCTCCCGCCCGCCTTCCACCGGGTTGAGTCCAAGCCGGTCTCCTACAACTTCACCCTGGCCCGGTTCCGCTCCCGCCGCCCCGTGCGCGTTCCGCTTCGCGTGCTCGAGAACGGCGCCCTGGTCGGCGGCGCGCGGCGCGCTTCCGTGCTCATCGCGCCCTGATCGCCGGCGCCAGCTTCGTCTGCGGGTGGACCGGCTGCAGGGCGTTGATGCTCGAGTAGCCGACCAGGTAGATGCGGCGGCCGTCGGAGATCACCGGCGTGTAGGTGCCGGTCTTGTAGTGGAAGACCTGGCGGCCGGTGCGCATGTCGTAGCCGTTGGTCGAGCCGTTGGTGAACTCAGCGACGTAGACGATGTTGCCGACCGCCGAGAGCGAGCCGATCACCTGCCCCCCGGCCGAGCGCGACCAGCGCGTCTCGCCGTTCTTGGCGTCGAGCGCGTAGATGTTGCCGTCGAAGGAGCCGATGTAGACGGTGGGCGGCGTCGTCGGCGTGTTGGCGACCGTCGGCCCCGAGTAGACGTAGCCGCCGGTCGAGTGGCTCCAGGCGAGGGTGCCGTCCTTCTGGTCGTAGCTGTAGACGCGGCCGTCGTTGTTACCCGAGTAGACGCGGCCGAAGGCCACCGCCGGGGTCGAGTAGAACTCGCCCGAGGCGGCGAAGCCGGGACCGAGCGAGCCGCTCTGCCAGAGCAGCTTGCCGTCGGAGGCGCGGACGGCGTTCATGTAGCCGCCGTAGTCGCCGACGTAGAGGACGCCGTGGCGGAAGGCCGGCGCGGCCTTGATCCCGCCGCCCAGCGCAGTCGCCCAGCGGATGTTGCCGTTGCGGGTGCTGAGCGAGTAGAGGTCGCCGTTTTCGCAGCCGAAGTAGACGCTGTTCCCCAGCACCAACGGCGAGGACTCTGCCCGCCCGGGCAGGGGGTGTTTCCAGAGGATCTTGCCGGTCCTGGCGTCGAGCTTGACGATGTGGCCGGGGACGAGGTTGACGATGTAGAGGCGGCCCTTGTGGTACGCCGGCGAGGACGCGTTCAGTCGCCCGATCCGCCGTTCCCACAGCACCTTGCCGGTGTCGGCATCGAGGGCGAAGGCCGTGCCGTTGTTGTTGACCGCGTAGAGCCTGCCGCGCGCGTAGACCGGCGGGAACTCCAGCAGCGGCCGCTCGGTGTAGTGCCAGATCAGCTTGAACGGGGGCTTGACCCCCTTCGCCGGCAGGTAGCGGGTCCGAGCCGGGTTGAGCCCGAAGATCGGCCAGTTGACCGTCTTCGCCTTCTTGGGCGGCTGCTTCGGTTCTTCGGGCTTGAACGGGACCGCTTCGTTGTGGACGTCGGCGGGCCGCTTCAGCAGCTGGTAGCCGAGCCCGACGCTGCAGGCGAGGGCGGCCGCGAGGAGGACGATCGCCAGCCGGCGGTGCTGGCTCCAGAAGGACTTCAGCACGCGTCAGCCGGCCGCGGCCCGGCGCTCGGACTCGGCGGTGACGCCCTTGAGGAGCGATTTGATCGCCAGCTTGAGGCCGGCCATGACGGCGGCGCCGGCGAGCGGCACGGTCGGGGTCGTGCGCACGGCGTAGGCGATCCTGGTCCCCGCCCCGTCCGGGTTCAGCTCGACGGTGCCGACGTGGTCGCGGACCGGCAGGCCGGAGAGGATCTTGTAGGAGAAGCGCCGGGGCCGCTCGTAGAGCAGCACCTTCTCGCGCATCGGCGGCCCGACCGCGGTGAGCACGCGGATCGCGCCGACCCCGTTGGGCGCCGGCTCACCCTCCCGCTCCAGCTCGGAGCGGCGCAGGGAAGTGATCTCCGCGTAGCGGCGGTGGTCGGTGAGAACGTCGAAGACGATCTCCGGTGGCGCCGCCACGACGCGCTCAAACCTGAAGCTGGCCATCTCCCGAAAGGCTACGACAGTGCCCAGCGCTGCGGATCGGTGGCCTCGACCGGGGCCGCCTCGCCGACGATCGCCATGTGGTCGAGGAAGGAGAGGACGATCTGCAGGACCCAGGCGCTGACCGGCCCCTGGACGTTGTCGGGGCCGACGATCTCGGCGACGATCTCGAAGGCGGTGCGCTCGCCGGCGGCGAGCGCGTCGCGGACCTTGCCGTGCAGCTCGGCGACCTGGCGGCGCGCCTCGGCGATCTTCGCCTCGGGGTCGCGGAAGGTCCGCCCGTGGCCGGGCAGGCAGAGGTCGACCGCGAGCGGCTCGACCCGCTCGAGGCTGGAGAGGAATTCGCCGACCGGGTCGGGCGAGTGGCCGTGGTCGAAGAAGAGGACGGTGCGGCCGAGCAGGTGGTCGCCGGTGATCATCAGCCGGCGCTCGGGCTGGTACAGGACGACGTGCGAGGGGGCGTGGCCGGGGGTCTCGTGGACCTGCCAGGCACCGAGGTCGGTCTCGACCTCGACCCCGGGGACGAGGTCGCGGTCGGGGACCCTGATCGCGTCGATCCCGGTGTCGATCTCGCCGCCGCGTTTCTCGCGGTAGCGCTCCAGCGCCGCCGGCGGCACGCCGCTGGTCCGGGCCACCTCGAGCCGCTGCTCCAGCGCCGCCTCGGGATCGTCGGCGAGCAGCCGCACGTGCTCCCACTTCGGGTGCATCCAGAGCTCGCAGCCGGCGGCCTCGCAGATCGGCGCGGCGAGGCCGTAGTGGTCGGTGTGGGAGTGGGTGCAGACGACCAGCCGCACGTCTTCGACCCCGAACCCGGCCTGGGCCAGCGCGAGGTCGAGCTGCCGCAGCCGTCCCTTGCCGCCGATCCCGGTGTCGAAGAGGACGATGCCGTCGTCGGCCGCCACCGCCCAGGCGTTGCCGTGCGGCACCCCCGGCCAGGGCAGCGCCAGGCGCAGCCGCCAGACCCCCGGCAGGACCCGCTCGGTCCGCGGCGCCTCTGCTCGCTTGGACTCGGCCATCGCGCCCATCCTCTCACCCCCGCCGCCGGCGGGACGACTTCGCTCCCGTGCGTCCCGAAGTCGTCCCGGCGGCGGGCGGTTCAGGGGCGCTCGAACTCCTGCATGACCCCGGCGATCGCGAAGCAGAGGGCGCCGGCGAAGGTGCCGCCGTTGGCGACGCCGACGGCGAGCTCGTCGCCCGTGCTGGGGCGCACGAAGGCGGCGATCGCGGCCACCATGAAGAGGACCGAGCCGAGCTGGTTGACGACGACGATCCACCAGCCGAGGTCGGCGCGCCGCCCGCGCGGGCGGTCGTGGTGCATCTCGGTCAGCGCCAGCTGGCCGGAGATCAGGAAGAGCACGCAGCCGACCACTTCCGGCGACCAGACCAGGCCCTGGGCCTGGGCCTGGGTAAGGCCGCCGGCCAGCCCGTCGATCAGGCTGACGAAGAAGAACAGGGTGCCGACGAAGAGCGTCACGCCGCTCGACCAGTCGAGGCGCCCGGGCTCCAGCGACCACCAGCGCCAGGGCGGCGTCCGCAGGATTTCCTCGGGGTCGGCGCCGCGCGGCGCGTTCGCCACCTGCAGCAGCGCGGTGTAGGCGCCGGTCGTGAAGAAGACGCCGCCGACCAGATAGACGACGCCGGCGAGGCGAGGCCCGCCGACCCCGCTCTGGGAGAGCACCGCACCGAGCGAGAACAGCGAGCCGCCGACCACGAACGCCGTCGCCGAGATCGCGTTGATCCGCCGCAGCCGCCGCGCGGTCGGCAGATCGGCCCGCGCCAGCACCGTTCGACCGTCCGCCTCGTGCCGCGCCAGCTCCCCCCGCTTGCGCAGCGAGCGCCGGTCGATCTCGGGGCCGGCGGGGGCCGCCGCGGGCACCTGCTAGCTGCTGGAGAGGCCGATCGCCAGCAGCGGGAAGGCGATCATCACGCCGAGGTAGAGGCCCATCAACGCGCCGCTGCCGAGGCTGCCGGTGCGCGAGCGGGCACCGGAGACGACGCCGACGAGGAAGACGAAGCCGGCGACGCCGAGACCGATCCAGAAGATGGGAGGCATGAGGCGGCGAGAATATCGGACCGACCCCCGATAGGCGGCGCCGGCCGCGGGCGCCCGGGCGGCCGCGGCCGGCGCTCAAGGCAGGAACCGACCTGTCGATAGGAGAACTCTCGTCCGATGAGCTCGTCCACCGGCAAGAACAGCAAGCTGATCCTCGCGGCGATGATCTTCGCCGTCGCGATGATGTTCATCGACCAGACGATTGTCGCGATCGCGGTCCCGAGCATCCAGGAAGACCTCTCGCTGACCTCGACCGGGGTGCAGTGGATCATCAACGGCTACCTGCTCGCGCTCTCGGCGCTGTTCGCCTTCGGCGGCCGCATCGCCGACGTCGCCGGCCACCGCAAGATGGTGGTGATCGGGGTCATCGTCTTCGCCACCGCCTCCGCGCTCTGCGGCGCCACCCCGAACGGCTCGCTCGACGAGGCCTGGCTGATCGTCTTCCGCATCATCCAGGGCGCCGGCGCGGCACTGATGTTCCCCGCCGCCCTGGCGATCGTCCTCGGCGCCTTCCCGATCCGCGAGCGTGGCCGGGCGATGGCGATCTTCTTCGCCGTCACCGGCGGCCTCACCTCGATCGGCCCGATCGCCGGCGGCTACCTCACCGAATGGAGCTGGCGGGCGATCTTCTGGGTCAACATCCCGGTGGCGATCATCGCCCTGGCCCTGATCTGGATCTCGAAACCGGACAACGAGAAGCACCCGGCGCCGATCGACTACCGCGGCACCGTCCTGATCACCGGCGGCATGGGCCTGCTGGTGCTGGGGCTGCAGCAGTCGGCGGTGTGGGGCTGGAGCAGCGCCACGACCTGGATCTGCATCGCCGCCGGGCTGGCGATCCTCGCCGCCTTCGTCCGCTACGAGCTGCGGGTCGAGAACCCGCTGCTGCGGCTCGAGGTCTTCCGCGAACGCGCCTTCACGGTCGACAACGTGATCCTCTTCCTGCTGATGATCCCGTTCGTGCCGCTGTTCTTCTTCGCCAGCATGTACGCGCAGGTCTCGCTCGGCGAAAGCGCCGGCGAAACCGGGCTGTACCTGCTGATCTTCTTCGCCGGCTTCGCCGTCGCCTCGCAGTGGGGCGGAAAAATCCTCGACAAAGTCGGTGCTCGGCCCTCGGTCGTCGCCGGCTGCGCCGTCGCCGCCGTCGGCTTCTACCTCTGGGGCCACTCGATGACCCACCTCTCGGTCAGCGAACAGTGGTACTACATCGTCATCGCCGGCGCCGGGGTCGGCCTCGTCCTCAGCCCCGCCAACACCGATGCCCTCAACCGGGTCCCCAAGGAGCGCTACGGCGAGGCGACCGGCATCACCCAGACCGTCCGCAACTTCGGCTCCAGCCTCGGGCTCGCCGTGCTCGGCTCGGTCCTGATCGTCCAGAACCGCTCCCACCTGGATACGAGCCTCACCGGCAAGGGCTTCTCCACCGACCAGGCCCACGAAGTCGCCGACTGCGTCAGCGGCGGCGGCGAAGCCTCCTGCGCCTCGGTCGTCCACGCGGCCGGCAGCAAGGCGGAAGCGCTGTTCTCCACGGTCCCCCACGACTTCGCCCTGGCGACGCAGACCGTCTTCTACGCCTTCGCCGCGGTGATGGCCGTCGCCTTCGTCGTCGCCCTGGCGAAGATGCCGAGCGGCAAAGTCGAAGAAGTGATCGAGGAAGCGCCGCCGGCAAGTCCTGCGGGACCGGTTTGACGCTGGTACGTTGACGCGGGTGAAGGCCCGCTCGCGTCGCCTGGCTGGAGGACTGGCGGCGCTCTCCCTGCTCCTCGCCGCGCTCTCCGTCCCCAGTGGCGCCACCGCGGCGCCGGCCGCCGGCGCCGCCGAACAGGGCGCCGCCCAGCGCCTGGCGGAGCGCTACGCGCCGATCACGATGCTGCGCGAACAGCAGAACCCGCCCTGCGACACGTCCGAGGAGCAGTACCAGCCGACCAGCGTCTACACGATGCTCGGCAACCCGCGGGTGACGCTGACCCACTACGTCTCCGGCGAAGGCCTGGTGAAGGTCAAGCAGGCACCCACCGCGGCCGACATCGCCGGCCTCCCCGACGGCTACTACCTCGACCTGCCCGGCAGAGTGCTGGGCGACACCTGCGTCTACGCCAAGGACTTCGCCCAGCTGGAGAAGGAAGGCAAGGCCCCGGTCGTCACCTATGCCCACATCGCCCGCGAAGCGGGTCACGCCGGGTTCGCCCTGCAGTACTGGTTCTTCTGGTACTTCAACCAGTTCAACGACCTGCACGAGGGCGACTGGGAGGGGATGCAGATCACCTTCGACGCCGAAACCCCCGAACAGGCGCTGAGCGAAGAACCGGGCGAAGTGATCCTCTTCCAGCACTCCGGCGGCGAGCGCGCCAACTGGGGCGACGCGAAGCTGAAGAAGGAAGGCGACCACCCGATCGTCCACCCCGCGGCCGGCTCCCACGCAACCTTCTACGACTCCGCCGTCTACGTCCAGAACGGGCGCAAGGGCTCCGGGCTGGGCTGCGACAACACCAGCGAACCGGAGCGGGAACTGCGGCCGGCGCCGGTGCTGCTGCCGCACGAGGCCTCGACCGAAGGCCCGTTCAAGTGGCTCAGCTACGAAGGGCGCTGGGGCGAACGGGAAAAGGGCTTCAACAACGGCCCCACCGGGCCGGCGACGAAGACCGTCTGGAGCGAACCGTTCGAATGGATGGCGAGGCAGCGCACGACCAGCCCGCGCCTGCCCGGCGGCTCGATCATGGGGCCCGAGGTCACCGGCGTCTTCTGCGGCGTCGTCGCCACCTTCTCCGACCTGATCAACCTCGACGCCGCCTCGCGGCCCGCGGCGATCGGGGTGGTGGTCGGGGTCGGCGTCCTCTTCGCGCTCTTCGTCGCCCTCACCCGCTGGGGCCCGGTCGACCTCGAGCGACTGCGGGCGCGGCGCGCCTTCGGGCAGCTGATACGCACCGCGCGGCGGTTCTACGGTCGTCACTGGCGAACGTTGGTCCCGATCGGGCTGACCGCCTTCCCGATCGTCGGCGGCATCTCCCTGCTGGCGCAGCTCGTCGGCAACAACAGCGGGATCGACGAAGCGGCCGGGCGCGGCGGCGTCAATCTCGCCGCCGGAGACCTGCTGGAAACCATCGGCCACCCGATCGCCCAGGCGCTGGTCGCCGCGGTGGTCGTCGTCTTCGTCCGCAACCTGGTCGAATCCGGCGGGCCCTCGCGCTTCCGCTCCTGCTGGCGCGGCACGAGGGAACGGTTCTGGCGCGTCGTCGTCGCGCAGCTGCTGGCCACGGCCGGCGTCCTGCTGCTGCTCCTCACCGTCGTCGGGATCCCCTTCGCGATCTACAAGTACGTCGCCTGGAGCTTCGTCCAGCAGGAAGTCCTGTTCACCGACAAGTCCCTGCGCGAGTCCTTCCGCGGCAGCTCGAAGCTGGTCCGCGGCCGCTGGTGGCACACGGTCAAGGTCGCCGTCTTCCTCGGCCTCGTCGCGCTCGCCGCCGGCCCGGTGCTCACCCTCGGCTTGATCTTCACCGCGCTGCCGCTGGTCTGGATCAACCTGCTCGGCTCGTTCGTCTTCGCGCTGATGATTCCCTACGTGGCAGTCGGCGACACGCTGCTCTACTTCGACCTGCAGGCCCGCAGGGAGGCCGAGCCGGAGAGGCCGAGCCGGCTGCGCGCGGCCCTGCGGCGGCTGCGGCAGGCGGCGCGGGGCGGCCCGCGGCCGGCCGAGCGCCGGGCCCGCGAGCGCCGCGCCGGACCGCGCCTTCGACCCCGAGCCAGAGCAGGCCGAGCAGGAACAGCGGCAGGGCGAAGAAACCGACGACGCCGAGGCCGGCGGTGAGCGAGAGGACGACGATGGCGATGACGAGCGCCACCAGGAAGTCGAAGAGGAGGGTGCGGCGGGCCCTCGCCCCGGGGGATATCCGCTGCGGCATCGCCATCACCAGGACGCCCCCTTGTGCAGGTAGACGGCGAAGAAATCCCGTTCGTCGGGGGTCAGATACCGTTCCGCCGGCCGGTACATTTCCGGCAGCAGGTTGGACGGTTCGACCGCCCCGGGATGGCGGTAGCTGATGAAGCTGGTCCAGTCTTCGTTGATGTCGAGCTCGATCGCTCGCACCGCGCCGGCGCGCTGGAGGATTTCGGCCAGCGAGCCGACCGTCTGGTAGTTGGCGGCGGCGTAGATCAGGTTGCCGTGGCTGTCGACGCCGAGGCCGGAGCGCCAGACGCGGACCGCGTTGTTGACCGTCGCGCCCCATTCGGGGCCGTCGGAGAGGTCGGGGTTGAGCCTGCCTTCGTAGATGATCGGCGGCAGGTTCTGCTTCGCGAACCAGACGCGCGGGCTCGGGTTTTCGCCGCTCTCCCATTTGACGATGTCGATCCTGCCGTCCTTGTACTCGACCACGGTGGCTATCCCGTTGACCATCGGGGCGATGATTTCGCCGCGGTAGATCAGCCCGGCGTTGGAGGTTTCCAGCGGGAAGCCGCCGTTGAAGGTCGCCACCACCTGCTTGCGCAGCGACTGCGGCACCTCGGCCGGTCCGCGGTGGGAGATTTCCGGCGGCTCGACCAGGCCCGGCACGTAGGTGAGGTGGGTCTGGGTGTGGTCGATCCAGGCGACGCCGGCGACGAACTGCGGGTATTCGGGGTCGCTGCGGAAGGTGGTCAGCAGGACCGGCGGGTTGGGCCCGGCGCCGGCGGCGGCGGCGTGCCAGACGCCCTCCCCCTTCAAGGCCGGGTGGATCACCGGCTTGATCGGCGGCGGCCGGTAGGCCGTCGGCTTTTCTTCCCCTTCTTCGCCGGAGGTGCCGGCGACCCCGACCTGCGGCAGCGACTTCAGCGCCGGCCCGCCCTTGGAGGGCGCCTTCAGCGTGTAGTACCAGTTCTCGATCTGGGAGACGAGCGGGTTGCCGCCGTGGGCCCGCACCCACTCGACGGTGGCGACCCCGACGCCGATGTTGCGCGGACCGGAGATCGCTCCCAGCCAGGAGAGCGTCACCGGGACCAGGCAGATCGCCAGTGCCAGCATCGCCACGCGGCGGGCGCGGCGCCAGGCGGGAATCGTGCCGACGTCGCGGCGTCGGGCGGTGAATTCGGCTCTCCGGCGTGCGCCGGCTGTCATCGAACACGGACGAGGCTGCATGAGAGTACTAAATCGCAGCTTAGAAACCGCTAGGAACTTCACATCTGAGGATAGGTTGTCGTCCGTGAATCTACTCGCCTTCAGCGACCTGCACCGCGACCTCGGCCAGGCCGCGGAGCTGGTCGAGATGTCAGCGGCGGCCGACGTCGTGGTCGGCGCCGGCGACTTCGCCTCGGTCCACGAGGGGCTGGAGGAGACGATCGCCGCCCTGGCCGCGATCGAGAAGCCGACCGTGCTGGTCCCCGGCAACAACGAGACCGCCGACGCCCTGCGCGCCGCCACCGCCGGCTGGGCGGCGGCGACCGTCCTGCACGGCGAGGGGACGACGATCGACGGGGTCGAGTTCTTCGGCCTCGGCGCCGGCATCCCGGTCACCCCGTGGGACTGGAGCTTCGACCTCGACGACGAGGCGGCGGCGGCGATGCTGGCGCCCTGCCCCGAGGGGGCCGTCCTCGTCCTCCACTCGCCCCCGCAGGGCCACTGCGACAGCGGGGCGGCACCCACTTCGGCAGCCCGGCGCTGCTGCGGCGATCGAGGAGAAGCGGCCGCGGCTGGCGGTCTGCGGGCACATCCACGAGTCCTGGGGCTGCGAGAGCGCGGTCGGGCCGACGCCGATCCGCAACCTCGGCCCGACCGGCACCTGGCTCGAGGCGTGAGGCAGACGCCGCGGCACATGGAGACGTCCCACCCAAGCGCGCCGGCCTGGTCCTCGGCGCCCTGATCCTCGTCGCCGCCGTCGCCAACCTCAACCTGGCGGTCGCCAACGTCGCCCTGCCGGACATCGGCAAAGCCTTCGACGCCGGCCAGACGACCCTCAACCTGGTCGCCGTCGGCTACTCGCTGGGGCTCGCCGCCTCGGTCCTCTACCTGGGCGCGCTTGGCGACCGGCACGGCCGCAAGATGATGCTGCTGCTCGGCATGGGGATCTCGATCCCGGCCTCGCTGCTGGCCGGCCTCGCGCCGTCGATCGGCGTCCTCTTCGTCGCCCGCCTGCTCGGCGGCATCGCCGCCGGGATGGCCTACCCGACCACGCTGGCGCTGATCACGGCGCTCTGGTCGGGGCCGGCGCGGACCCGCTCGATCGCGCTCTGGTCGGCGCTCGGCGGCGCGATCTCGGCGCTCGGCCCGCTGCTCTCCGGCGCCCTGCTCGAGCAGTTCGACTGGGGCTCGGTCTTCCTCGTCACCGCGCCGCTGGCGGCGCTGGCGCTGTCTCGGCCTGGCGCCTCGTCCCCGCCCACGTCAACGAGACGACCGAGCCGGTCGACAACCTCGGCGGCATCCTCTCGATCGTGATGGTGGCGGCGCTGGTGCTGGCGATCAACCTGGCCCCGGCCCCCGGCAAGGGCAGACCGCGATCGGCCTCGGCGATCGTCGCCCTGGCGGCGACCGCCGCCTTCGTGCTGCGCCAGCGGCGGGCCCCGCACCCGCTCTACGACCTCGACGTCGCCGCGCGGCGCACCTTCTGGGTCGCCGCCATGGCGGGGATCATCGTCTTCGGCTCGCTGATGGGGGCGATGTTCGTCGGCCAGCAGTTCCTCCAGAACGTGCTCGGCTACTCGACCCTGGGCTCCGGCGCGGCGATCCTGCCGGCGGCGGTCGGGATGGTGCTCGTGGCGCCGCGCTCGGCGAAGCTGGTCGAGTCGCGCGGCGCGCGGCTTCACCCTCCTGCTCGGCTACGTCTTCTGCATGCTCGGCTTCCTCGTCATGCTGCTGCTCTGGAAAGAAAGCTCCGCCTACTGGGAAGTGGGGCTCGGCTACCTGCTGGTCGGGATCGGCGTCGGCTTCGCCGGCACCCCGGCCTCGCACTCGCTGACCGGTTCGGTCCCGGTCAAGCGCGCCGGCATGGCCTCCGGCACCGCCGACCTGCAGCGCGACCTCGGCGGCGCGATCATGCAGTCGCTCCTCGGCGCCCTGCTGACCGCCGGCTACGCGGCCGGCTTCAGCAAGCAGATCGCCGCCTCGCCGGAAGCCGAGAAGCGTCAGCGAAAACGTCGAGAACGAGCTGACCAAGTCCTTCTCCGGCGCCGCCAACATCGCCGAAAAGTACCCCGAATACGCGAAGCCGATCATCGGCGCCGCCCGCCGTCGTTCCTCCACGGCGGCGACTGGACCTACGCGGCGGGCATCATCGCGATCGGCCTCGGCACGGCGATCGTCTTCTTCCTCTTCCCCCGCCACAAGCGGGAGCTGGAGCTGCTCGAGGGCTACGGGGCCGAAGACGCCGAGGCGAGCTGCGGCGACGATCGCCCCGCAGTAGGCCGCGCAGCCGCGATAATCGGCGGCGATGGCCTACCGACTGCTGCGCGCCGCCGACGCCTTCTGGCGGCCCTCGAACCAGATGAAGGTCGAGAACACCGACCTCGCCAAGCAGCTCGAGGCGAGCTCGCTCGGCGCCCGGCTCTGGCGGCTCGCCCCGGGCCAGGCCTCGACCAGGCACCGCCACCTCGCCCAAGAGGAGCTCTACGTCCTGCTCGAGGGCCGCGGCCGGATCCGCGTCGACGACGACCTGCTCGAGCTGGCCCCGCTCGACACGCTCCTGGTCGACCCCGACCGGTCCGCCAGCTCTTCAACGACACCGAGGCCGACCCGCTCTGGCTGGTGGTCGGCGCCCCACCGGAGGCCGCCAACACGCTGGAGATGACGTCGGCGCAGCTGGCGAGCTCTGTACCCCGACGGCCCGAAAGCGCTGCCGCCCGAGCTGGGCGGGGCTGAGCCGCGGGGGGCGGGCGAGGGACGGGGTTGGCGTGGAGGGGTGGGGTGTCCCTCTTCACTCGCCTGACTGGCTGGATCGCCTCCGGCCGCTCCGAGATCCTTTCCGCGCCAGCGGCGCAAAACGTGAAGAGGGACACCCCACCCCTCCCCACGAATCCCCTCCCAGGCTCCAAGCCCGCCAGCTCCCGTGGGCCAGAAGCTCCAAAAGGACGAAGCCCCGCCGTCGCTCGAAAAGCTCCCAAGGGACGAGCCTCCCTCGCTCTCCCGCAGAGCTCGCCGTGGTTCCTTTGTCGCGTCAGGCGCAACAAAGGAACCACGGGATGGAGAGCGAGGCGAGATTCGAGGGTCGTGGTTCCTTTGTCCGTTGAGCGCGGACAAAGGAACTACGGGATCGAGAACCGCAGGCGTGGTTCCTTCGTCCCCCTTGGGGAAAAGGAACCAGCATTGGAAGCGCGGGGGCTTTCGTCCCTGGGAGCTTTCGAGGGACTGGGAGCTTTGGTCCCTTGGGGGCTAAGCCCCTGAGCGCGATTGGCTGCGCCTGGCAGACCTTCCGGAGCCAGGGCCCGGGCTTCGTGGGGGAGGGTCGGGTGGGCCTCTTCGCGTTTTGCGCCGCTGGCGCGGGTGGGATCTCGGACGGCCGCAAGGGTTCCAGCCAGGTAGGCGAGCGAAGATGCCCACCCGACCCTCCCTCGCCAACCCCGAGCCCCCGCCCCGCCCACCGCCCCCGACCGAAGCCGCCGCCACCGGCCCGCTAGCCTGGTCGGCGGGTTTCGACCGGAAGGAGGGCGTGATGAGGATCGGAGTTCTGGGGACCGGGGCGGTCGGTCGCGCGATCGCGACGCGGCTGCTGCAGCTCGGCCACGAGGTGACGATGGGCTCGCGCAGCGCCGGCGGCGAGGCGCTCGGGGAGTGGCTGGCCGAGGCCGGCGAGGCGGCCAAGGGCGGCAGCTTCGAGGAAGCGGCGGCGAGCGCCGAGCTGCTCTTCAACTGCACCGCCGGCACCGCCTCGCTGGCGGCGCTGGAGGCTGCGGGCACCGACAACCTGGCCGGCAAGACGCTGGTCGACGTCGCCAACCCGCTCGACTTCTCCGACGGCTTCCCGCCCACCCTCTCGGTCTGCAACGAGAGCAGCCTGGCCGAGCAGATCCAGGCCGCCTTCCCGCAGACCCACGTGGTCAAGACGCTGAACACGGTGACCGCGGCGGTGATGGTCGACCCGGGCCGGGTGCGCGGCGAACACGTCGTCTTCGTCTGCGGTGAAGACGGGGGCGCGAAGGCGCAGGTGCGGGCGCTGCTGGAGGCGATCGGATGGCCGGCCGAGGCGATCCTCGACCTCGGCGATCTCAGCGCCGCCCGCGGCACCGAGATGTACCTGCCGCTCTGGCTGCGGCTCTACGGCCAGCTGGAGACGGCCGAGTTCAACATCGCGATCGCCCGCTGAGCGGCCGCCCGCGGCCGAGGCCGGCACCCGGCGCTGGCGAGCCGTGGCACCTGGTACTACTTGACGGGTGAGCGCCGAGGCTGACGGGGTCGAGGCCGGGGTGGCCTTCGCCAGCGCCCCCGGCCGCTGGCTGCTCGTGGTCGCCGTCGCCGGCTCGGGGATGGCCTTCCTCGACGGCACCGTCGTCAACGTCGCCCTGCCGAAGATCGGCGAGGACTTCGGCGCCGCCACCAGCTCGCTGCAGTGGATCCTCAACGGCTACCTGCTGACGCTCGCCTCGCTGATCCTGCTCGGCGGCTCGCTCGGCGACCGCTTCGGCCGCCGCCGCGTCTTCGTCCTCGGCGTCGGCCTCTTCACCGCCGCCTCGCTGCTCTGCGCGGTGGCGCCGAGCGCCGAGTTCCTGATCGCGGCGCGGATGCTGCAGGGGATCGGCGGCGCCCTGCTGACGCCGGGCAGCCTGGCGCTGATCGAGGCCAGCTTCCGGCCCGCCGACCGGGCCCGGGCGATCGGCGCCTGGTCGGGCCTCGGCGGCGTCGCCACCGCCTTCGGGCCGCTGCTCGGCGGCTACCTGATCGGCGCCATCTCCTGGCGGGCGATCTTCCTGATCAACCTGCCGATCGGGATCTTCGTCGCCTGGGCGGCGACCGAGCACGTGCCCGAGAGCCGCGACCCGATGGCGCCGCGCCGGGTCGACCTGCGGGGAGCGGTGCTGGCGGCGCTCGGCCTCGCCGGCACCACCTACGCGCTGATCGAAGCCCCCGGCAAGGGCGCCTCGGCGGCCGTCCTGGTCGCCGGCGTCGGCGGCCTGCTGGCGCTGGCCGCCTTCTTCTGGGCGGAGACCCGGGCGCCCAACCCGATGCTGCCGCTGGGGATCTTCCGCTCGCGCCAGTTCAGCGCCGCCAACGCGGTCACCTTCGTCGTCTACGCGGCGCTCGGCGGCTTCTTCTTCCTGCTCGTCGCCTTCCTCCAGATCTCGATGGGCTACACGCCGATCGAGGCCGGCGCCGCCTCGCTGCCGGTGACCCTGATCATGCTCGCGCTCTCGGCCCGCTCGGGGGCGCTGGCGCAGCGGATCGGCGCCCGCCTGCCGCTCACCGTCGGGCCGCTGGTGATCGCCGCCGGCCTGCTGATGATGACGACGATCGACCCCGGCTCCTCCTACCTGACCGGGATCCTGCCGGCGATCGTCGTCTTCGGCCTCGGCCTCACCCTGGTCGTCGCCCCGGTCACCGCCACCGTCCTCGCCGCCGCGCCCGCGAACCACTCCGGCATCGCCTCCGGCGTCAGCAACGCCGTCGCCCGCGTCGGCAGCCTGCTCGCCGTCGCCGTCCTCCCGGTCGCCGCCGGCATCACCGGCGACAGCTTCTACGACCCGCGGACGATGACCGACGGCTTCCACACGGCGATGGTGATCTGCGCCGCGCTCGCCGCCGCCGGCGGCGCCATCGCCTGGCTGACGATCTCCTCCGAGGTCCTCCACGGAGAGCCGGAGCCCGGCACCGAGCCCCAGCGCGAGGACTACTCCTGCGGCGTCGAAGGACCGCCCTGGCGCCCCGGCCGCGAGCACGATGGGCTCGCGGCCAGCCGCAGGTGAGGGTCGTTCAGGACGCGCCGCGCGCGGTGGCGGCGACGATCGCGGCGCCGATCGCGGCGATCTCCTCCGCGTCGCAGACGTACGGCGGCATCGCGTAGATCAGGCGGCCGAAGGGGCGCAGCCAGACGCCGGCGTCGACCGCGGCGGCGGTGGCGGCGGCGACGTCGACCGCTTCGTCGAGCTCGACGACGCCGATCCCGCCCAGCACCCGCACGTCGGCGACGCCCGGCAGCTCGGCGGCGGGGGCCAGCGCCGTCTCGAGGCCTGCCGCGAGCCGGCGCACGTCCTCGCTCCAGGCCCGCGCCTCGAGCAGCTCGATCGAGGCCAGCGCCGCCGCGCAGGCCAACGGGTTCGCCATGAAGGTCGGGCCATGCATCAACGCCCCCGGCTCGCTGGCCGAGACCGCGTCGGCGACGGCCGCCGTGGTCACCGTCGCGGCCAGGGTCATCGCCCCCCCGGTCAGCGCCTTGCCGACACAGATCACGTCGGGCTCGATCCCCGCGTGCTCGCAGGCGAACAGCGCCCCGGTACGGCCGAAGCCGGTCGCGATCTCGTCGGCGACCAGCAGCAGCCCGCGGCGGTCGCAGAGCTCGCGCAGGAACCTGAGGCAGGCCGGAGAGTAGAACCACATCCCCCCCGCTCCCTGCACGATCGGCTCGACGAAGACCGCCGCCAGCTCGCCGTCGTGCCTGGCGCAGATCGCCTCGACCTCAGCCGCCCAGGCGGGGTCGAGGGGGGCGTCGAAGCCGCCGGGCGGGCGCGGCGCGAAGACGTTTCCGGGCAGCATCCGCGCGTACATGCGGTGCATTCCCTGCACCGGATCGCAGAGCGACATCGCACCCAGCGTGTCGCCGTGGTAGCTGCCATGGAAGGCGAGCATCCGCGTCCGCTCCCGGCCACGGGCGTTGAAATACTGGACACACATCTTCAGCGCCACCTCGACCGCGACCGAGCCCGAATCGGCGAGGAAGACGCGGTCGAGGCAACCCGGGGTCAGCTGCGCCAGGCGCTCGGCCAGCCGCACCCCCGGCTCGTGCGTCAGGCCGCCGAACATCACGTGCGGAAAGCGGGCGAGCTGGCGCTCGACCGCGGCGACGATCGTCGGCTGACCGTAGCCGTGGATCGCGCTCCACCACGACGCCATGCCGTCGATCAGGAAGCGGCCGTCAGCGAGCTCGATCCGTGTGCCCTCGGCGCCGACGACCGGCAGCGGCGCCGACA
>CAWANE010000003.1:0-86437 GCA_963783345.1 uncultured Actinomycetes bacterium | reverse complement strand
TGCTTTGGGTGGACTTAACGCTATATCCGTGCCGAAGCAGTGCTCGGCGCGCTATCTGCGAACCCGCGCCCGGCGCTAGCGGTGCCGCCGCCCGGCGAAAATGCGCACCACCCGCACCGCCGAGCGGTTGCCGGCGCGGTCGATGGAGCGCAGGCGGAAGACGTGGCGGCCACGCTTCAGGTGCCGGTAGACCTTGGGCGAGGAGCAGCGCTGCCATTTGCGCTGCCTGTCGAGGCGGCACTGGAAGCGCGCCCCGGGCGCGGGGTCGGAGAAGACGAAGGTGTAGCGGGGGCCGCCCTTCGGGTTGGGATGGTGGGGGATGTTGGGCGTGTAGTGAAGGCGCGGCTTGGGCAGCGGGGCGATCCTCACCGCCAGCGGCGGTGAGGAGGAGCGCTGGTTGTTCGCATCGCCGGAGTAGAGCGCCCTGACCTTGTGGCGGCCGGGGGTCAGGGAGCGGGTGGTGAGCTTCGCCTGGCCGTCGGCCCTGACCGGGGCCCGTCCGATCCGCTTCTTGCCGGCCTTGAAGGTGACGCTGCCGCCGGGGGAGGCGCCGCTGACGCTGGCCACCAGCCGCACCGCTTGGCCGGGCGCCGCACCGGAGCTCGGCGAGGCGCCGAGCAGGACGGAGGAGGGGGCCTTGGCGACGGCGAAGGAGCGCATCACCTGCGGGGCCGGCTCGTAGTCGGCGTCGCCGGCCTGATCGGCGGCGATCGTGCAGGTGCCGGCGCCCAGCAGGTGCACGCTCGTTCCCGCGACCGTGCAGACCGAGGTGCTCTGACTGGAGAGGGAGACCGGCAGGCCGGAGCTGGCGCTGGCGCTGAGGGCGAGGTCCGGGTCGCCGATGGTCTTGTCGGGCGGCTGGGGGAAGGCGATCGTCTGGGCGGCCTGGGTGACGGTGTATTCGATCGAGGGGCTGACGGCGACGATGCCGAAGCGGTCGGTGACCTTCAGGGTCACCTGGAAGGCGCCGACGGCGCCCGGAGTGCCGCCGATCTGCCCGCTGGCGGGGTCGATCGAGAGCCCGGCCGGCAACCCGCTCGCCTGCCAGGAGTAGGGCGGGGCCCCGCCCGAGGCGGTGGCGGTGGCGCTGTAGGGGGCGCCGACCTGCCCGGCGGGCAGCGATCCGGTGGTGACCGCGAGGTCGGCAACGACGACCAGCGAGTGGAAGGCCGTGCTGCCGGTTGCCATCGTGTCGATCGTCGTCCCCGCTCCCAGGGTGACCGGGGTCGGGGTTGGGTTGGGTACTTCGGTGCCGTTGTTGGCGGTGCTCCCCAGTTGACCGTACTTGTTTTCGCCGAAGGCGTAGAGCTGCCCGGTCGAGGTCAGCGCCAGGCTGTGGTTTCGGCCGGCGGCGACCTCGGTCACCGGGCCGCTCGCCCCCGGCAGGGTGACCAGCGTCGGCGTCGGGTTGGGGTTGAGGGCGCTGTTGGCGGTTCTCCCCAGCTGGCCGCAGGTGTTGAGGCCGAAGGCGTAGAGCTGCCCGGTCGAGGTCAGGGCCAGGCTGTGGTATCCGCCGGTGGCAATCTGGGTCACCGGGCCGCTCGCCCCCGGCAGGCTGACCTGGGTCGGCGTCGGGTTGGGGTTGAAGGTGCCGCTGTTGGCGGTGCTCCCCAGTTGACCGTAGATGTTTTGGCCGAAGGCGTAGAGCTGCCCGGTCGAGGTCAGGGCCAGGCTGTGGAGGGCGCCGGCGGCGATCTGGGTCACCGGGCCGCTCGCCCCCGGCAGGCTGACCTGGGTCGGGGTCGGGTTGGGGTTGACGGTGCCGTTGTTGGCGGTGCTTCCCAGCTGGCCGTAGTAGTTTTCGCCGAAGGCGTAGAGCTGCCCGGTCGAGGTCAGCGCCAGGCTGTGGTCTTGGCCGGCGGCAATCTGGGTCACCGCTCCGCTCGCCCCCGGCAGGGTGACCAGCGTCGGCGTCGGGTTGGGGTTGACGGTGCCGCTGTTGGCGGTGCTCCCCAGCTGGCCGTAGTTGTTCGCGCCGAAGGCGTAGAGCTGCCCGGTCGAGGTCAGGGCCAGGCTGTGGTATCCGCCGGTGGCAATCTGGGTCACCGGGCCGCTCGCCCCCGGCAGGCTGACCTGGGTCGGCGTCGGGTTGGGGTTGAAGGTGCCGTTGTTGGCGGTGCTCCCCAGCTGGCCGTAGTAGTTCTCGCCGAAGGCGTAGAGCTGCCCGGTCGAGGTCAGCGCCAGGCTGTGGTCTTGGCCGGCGGCGACCTGGATCACCGCTCCGCTCGCTCCGGGCAGGGTGACCGGCGTCGGCGTCGGGTTGGGGTTGTTGTTGTTGTTGTTGGCCGTGTTGCCGAGCTGGCCGAAGTGGTTCCCGCCGAAGGCGTAGAGCTCGCCGGCGCTCGCCGCAGCCGCCGGAGAGGGGATTGCCGATGCCGCCAGGACGAGCAGGGAGACGACGAGGGCGAGGGTCGCCGGGCACCGCCCGGTGCGGCGGGCGAACGGGCGGCGGACAGCGGGGCGATGCTTCAAGGTCTCCTCCTCCTGTGTTGCGCGGCGAGTCGTCGCCGTGCGATGGTACATAGACCGATCTACGTAAAGGGGACCCTTGGCCGCAAAGACGAGAACCAAGTTCGATGTCAAACGCGAGGCCAGCCGCGCCGCGCTGCTGGACGCGGCGATGCGCAGCTTCGCCGAGCGCGGCTATGCCGCCACCACGGTCGCCGACATCGCCGGCCCCGCCGGGCACACCTCGGGCGCCTTCTACTTCCACTTCAAGGACAAGAGCGAGTGCTTCTGGGCGGTGGTCGAGCGCCGCGAGGAGCTGCGCGGTGAGTGGTGGGAGGAGGCGCTGGAGGGCCTCGATCCCCAGAGCGCCAGCCTCGAGGAGGTGCTGGCGCGCGCCTTCGCCCACTTCGAGGCGAGCCTGGAGGGAGTCAGCGGCTGGGTGCTGGTGATGGTCGACTTCCACCAGCAGCACCGCGGCGACGGCGAGGTCGGGGACCGCCTGGCGGCGGTCTATCGGCGCTGGCACGCCGAGTTGGCGCAGTTCGTCTCCGCTCTGGCCGCCGGGGGTTGGATCGAGGCCGGGCGCGATCCCGACGCCCTCGCCACCCAGGCCTTCGCCTTCGCCGAGGGCATGCTGGTCCACGAGCGGCTCTACGGGCTCGACTCGCATGCGGCGCAGGAGGCGATGACCGCGGGGCTGGTGCGGCTGCTGGGGTGAGGAGCCAAGGAATCTGCCGCCGGACCGATCGCCCATTCCTATTCACGCCACCAACCTCACCTCGAACTGCGGCGCCAGCAGCGCCCCCGGCCCCGCCGAGCAGGGCGACGATCCGGGTGACGTAGGCCTGGGTCTCGGGGTAGGGCGGGGATGCAGTGGCACGGTTCGACGGGAGCGGGGCCGGCGTTGTAGGCGGCTAGGGCGAGTTCGGGGCGAGCCGAGCTGGACGGAGGAGGTCCGAGCATCAGATGAGCCTCGGCCTCGATCGCTTCTTCGGGGTCGTAGGGGTTGCGCAGGCCGTAGCTCGCGGCGGTGCCGGGCATGAACTGGGCGATGCCCTGGGCGCCGGCGGGGGAGACGGCGTTGGGATCGAAGCTCGACTCGGCCATCTCCTGGCCGGCGAGCAGGGCGGCGGAGACGTTCCAGCGGACCGCGGCGCGCAGGATCGGCTCGTGGAACCGGCCGGGGACGAAGACTCGGCAGAGCGCCGGAGCGCCCGACGCCGCGCCGTCCACCCCGCTGCTCGCTGACCGAGTCGCCAGCCTCCGAACACGGCGGCGGGCCGGCGTCGAAGCCGAAATGCCAGGCCTCCCACGAGTAGCGCTGGACGAAGCCGAAGCGGGCCGCGTTGGCGGCGATCCAGACATAGGCCGAATCCGGGCCGAGGTCGAGCTCGGTGGCGCAGCGGTGCAGCGAGTGCCCAGGGGGCGCCACCCACTTCGGGTCCGGGTGTTCGGCGAACAGGCGCGCCTGTTCGGCGTCGGAGCGGAAGCCGGAGACGACGACGAGGGTGATGCCGTCGGCGCGGGCGGCCGCCGCCATGCGGTCGTAGGCGGCGGCCACGTCCGGCCTCATGCCTTTGCCGTCGCGGTAGACGAGCGGGCCGCCGTAGCCACCGCCGCTCGCCGTCGTCGGCATGCCCCCGGCGGCCGTCGCCGGTGCCGCCGCTTCGGCTTCCGCGGACGCTTCGACCCGCTGTGCGGCCTCCCCCTCCAGGCGGGCAACGACCGCCACCCGGGCGCGTACCGGGGCGAAGGAGGCGGCGTCCGGGAAGGCGATCCGCAAGCGCGCCGAGCCGACGCCGTTGGCGCGGCCGGCGGCGACCGCCGCGACCTGCGCCCGAGCGAGATAGGCCGGCTTGTCGAGGTGCGACGGGTTCGGCAGGCCGCCCGGCAGGGTCGGCGGCGAGAGCAGCCGCGGCAGGTCGTCCCGCATCGAGCGCGCCGCCGAGATCGCCACCAGGTCGGCCGCCCGCTGCACCCGCCCCTTGCCGGTCACCGCGCCGGCGATCGCGACCAACGCCACCGCCCCGGCGAGGATCGCGAAGGCCCCGCCGAGCGCCAGGATCAGCGCCTGGCCGGACTCGTCCCCCACCCGGGCGACCGCCCGGCCACGCCCCAGATTCCCGCTCCCGGATGTCATACCCCGACCCTGACGCGGCCGGGCGCACGCGTGGCGCGCACGGATCAAATCCTTGCGCGCACCTCTGTGCCGGAACCGGGACGGGGCGGCTAAGCGAGACCGGGCACCTTCCGCCCTACGGCGGCAACGCTCGCGTAGACGCGTCCGTACGCGCGTGCACAGGCTGGATCAAGTGGGAGCACGTCGAAAGTCGACTCGGTTACCTGAAGGTGCGCCTGCCGTCGGGCCTTAGCCGCGTGATCGGATACGGCCGACGGTCCGGTGGCGAGCTCGGCCAACGACAGGGCCGAGATCGCTACGTCGAACCTCAACCGCTCTAGCTCGGCCGTCTCGAGCGCAATCGCTGGATCGGCCGCAGCTCGGCGACCGGCACCCCGTGGCGGGTGACGACGAAGTCTTCACCGCGGTCCAGCTCCCGCATGATCTCTCCGCTCTGGTTGCGCAACTCGCGCTGGGTCAGTTCCCGGGTCATCGAACTCAAGGTGGCACTGGTGCGACAGGACTCGGCGCAGCAGCGGAGCCGGCAGCCCACCGGGGGCGTCCGGCGGCAGGACGCCGAACAGGGCACGGCGCTCGGCAACCCAGCCGAGCCGCTGCTTGAGCACGCCGACGGCGAGGCCGCGCAGCATCAGGTCGCGGACGACGAGGGCGAGGAGCGGCCGCTCGGCGGCGAGGTCGGCGCGCAGCAGCACGCCCGAGGGCCGCGGCCCGGGGCGATCCCCCAGTGCCGAGCGGAAAAGTGCCGGCGGGACATGGAGGACGGCGAGGGCGCCGCGCGCGACGGTGACCGCGGCCGCCGCCGCCTCCAACCCCTCCCCGTCGCCCGGCACCGCCAGCTGGCAGACCTGCCCGCGGGCGGCGACACGGACGTGTGGCAGGTGCGCCGCCAGCCGCTCCTCGAGCCGCTGGGCGGCGGTGGAGGCGAGCAGGGTCGGCCGCGGCGGTCGGCCGCCGACGTCGACCAGGAGCGTGGCCATGTCGACCTCGGCGCCGGCGCAGGCGAGGGCCGCCGCCGCCCCGCGGGAACCTTCGGCGTCGCCGACCGCGGTGACCAGCACGGTGGGCGCATCGGCAAGCGGGCCGACGCCGGCGCTCATCCCGCCGGCCTCGCGGCGGCGGTGCTGGACACGGCGAGGCGGTCGGCGACGGCGCGGAACGGCGACGGCGGGCGCAACCGCACCGTCACCTCGCCGCCGCGCACGGCGACGTCGACGTCGTCCTCGGCCCAGCCGGGCAGCGCCGCCCGGGCCGCGTCGGCGGCCGAGCCGCCCGAGGCGAGCGCCAGCGCACCCGCCTCCGCAGCGCCGTCGGCGAGCGTCATCGCGTAGCCGGCGGCGAGCAGCTGGAGGGCGACCAGGGCCGCCAGCAGCAGGGCGGGCAGTGCCGCCACGAGCTCGACGCTCGCTTGGCCGCGCGAGTCAGCCACCTTCGTCCTCCAGGGCGGTGCTCGCGCCCACCATCACCCGCGGCAGCTGGGGCAGCAGGCGCGGCACCGGCACCCGGACCGAGACCCCGCCGGAGTCGTCGACCCGGGCGCCGTCGCGCATCGAGGACGGCAGCGCCCGTCGCGCCGCCCGGGAGGCGTCGGCGCCGACCAGCGCCGCCCGCGCCCCGGCCCGCGCGGCCACGCCCGCCGACCACAGCGCCATCCCCGCCAACCCGATCTGAGCCGCCGCCAGGACCGCCAGCAGCAGGAACGGAACCGCCGCGATCAACTCGACCGAAGCGGTCCCCTCCTCCCCGTGTCCAGCGCTGCTGGCGGCCCCTGACGGCATGCCCCCAACCGTTCCAGGGAAGAGCGCACGCATGGCGCGCAAAAGGAAAGACCTTCAACACACCTTGGTCGCGGAAGGCCGGCGACCCGAGAGCTCAGTACGTACTGGTGTCCATCCAGATCCGCCAGATCGCGGCCACCGAGGCGGCCAGCAGGAGGATCCAGAGCACGGTGCCGCCGCCGCTCGAGAACAGTTCGTCGGCCCAGGCGACGAGCAGCGCGAGGACGCCGAAGGCCGCGTAGAAGATCGCCCGGCGACCGTCGCTGAGGGTGGCCAGGGTCAGCTGGTTTTCCCGGCTCAGCGTGTAGAGCATCCAGGCGATCCCGGCGAGAATGCCCATCGTCAGCGCCGTGAGGACGGCGTCGGCGACGTTGCCGCCGTGCGGGGCAAAGGCGACCCCGAGCGCCAGGAGCATGACGATGCCGACGTTCCGAGCGGTGCGCACAGGGAAAGTGTACGCCCGGCCCGAGCAGGCGGGCTCAGGCGGCGACCAGCGGCGCCCCGGCGCGGGCGCGCCGGGTGAAGGCAACGACCAGCGCCAGCACCCCGGCCGCGGTGACCAGCGCCGGCCCCGCCGCGCCGGTCCCGAAGATCCGCATCAGGCCGTAGGCCGCCGCGCCGATCCCCGCCGCGGCCGGCAGGGTCAGGAGCCAGCCGGTGACGATGTTGCCGGCGACCCCCCAGCGGGCGGCCGAGATTCGCTTGGTCGCCCCCGCCCCCACCACGCCGCCGTTGATCGCGTGGGTGGTGGAGATCGGGAAGCCGAGGAAGGTGGCGCCGAGGATCACCGCGGCGCCGGCGCTTTGGGCCGCGAACCCCTGGGCCGCGTCCATCTTGATGATCCGCGCGCCGGCAACGCGCAGCATCCGCCAGCCGCCGCTGTAGGTGCCGAGCGCCATCGCCGCGGCCGCCGCCGCGGTCGCCCAGAGCGGCGGGTCGGCGCCGTGGCCGAGGGTGCCCCCGGCGATCAGCGCCAGGGCGATGACGCCGCTCGTCTTCTGGGCGTCGTTGGCCCCGTGCCCCAGCGCCAGCAGGCCGACCGAGAGCAGCTGGGCGCGGCGGAAGCCGCGGGTCACCGATCCGGGCCGGCGCTGGCCGAAGGCCCGGTAGGCCACGACGACGACGGCGCCGGCAACCGCGAAGGCGAGGACCGGAGCGACCAGCGCCGGCAGCAGCACCTTGTCGAGCAGTCCGGAGCCGCGCACGCCGGAGCTGCCGACCGCCGCCAGGGTGGCGCCGACGATGCCGCCGATCAGCGCGTGCGAAGAGCTGGAGGGCACCCCTCGCCACCAGGTCACCAGGTTCCAGGCGATCGCCCCGAGCAGCCCGGCGAGCACCACCGCCGGCGTGAGCAGCCCCGCTTCGACCACGTCGGCGGCGATCGTCCGCGCCACCTCCAGCGAGATGAAGGCGCCGGCGAAGTTGAGCGCCGCCGCCGCCCCGATCGCCGCCTGCGGAGACATCGCCCCGGTCGAGACTGCGGTCGAGATCACGTCGAAGGTGTCGTGGAAGCCGTTGCTGAAGCCGAAGGCGAGGGCCGAGGCGATGACGATCGCGATGACGAGGTCGGAGCTCACGGAGACGCCCTCACGACGCCCGTCATGAGTTCTTGATGACGATGCCCTCGAGTATCTGCGCCGCCGTCTCGGTCGCGTCGATCGCGTTCTCGAGCACCGCGAACATGTCCTTCCAGCGGATCACCACCATCGGGTCGATGCCGTTGGAGAACAGCGAGGCGACGGCGTCGCGGGAGATCCGGTCGCCCTCGTTCTCGAGCCGGTGGATCTCGATCCAGTACTTGTCGAGACCGCGGAACTCGCGCAGGTGCTCGAGGCCGGCGGCCAGCTGCTCGCAGGCGCCGACCAGGACCTTGGTCAAGGCCACGGCCTGCTCCATCGGCGCCTCGATCTGGTAGAGGCCGAGGAAGTCGGCGGCCTCCTCGGTGAAGTCGACGATGTCGTCCATCTGCGTCGCCAGGCCGTAGATGTCCTCGCGGTCGATCGGCGTGACGAAGGTCGAGTTGAGCCGCTGGATGATGTCGTGGGTGATCCGGTCGCCCTCCTGCTCGGCCTTGAGGATCTCCCGCGAGAGGCCGCCGTCGTCGGGCCAGGTGCGCATCATCGAGTCGAGCAGGCGGGCGGCGTGGAGCGTGTTCTGGCCCGCCTCGATGAACAGGTCGAAGAAGCCCGGGTCCCGCGGAAGTAGGGAGAGGCGCGCCATCTGGGAATCCTAGTCTCCGTGCCGGGGCCCGGATCGCGCCCGCCGGCCCTCAGCCCGCAGCCGTCGCGAGGTGCTCGGCGGCCCTGGTCGCGTGGCGCTCGCGCAGCTCCCCCTGGACGCTGCGCCGCTCCTCCACCGGCGCCACGGTGCGGGTCCAGCGGCCGTCGGCGTCGAGCTCCCAGGAGTTGCCGTTGTCGGCGAAGCAGCGCGCCAGCACGTCGAGCATCTCGGCCCGCAGGTCCGGGTCTTCGACCGGCGCCACCAGCTCGACCCGGCTGTCGAGGTTGCGCGGCATCAGGTCGGCCGAGCCCATCAGGACCCGGGTCTCGGTCCCACGCCGGAAGGCGTAGATGCGGGAGTGCTCGAGGAAGCGGCCGACCACCGAGCAGACGCGGATGTTCTCGGAGATCCCGGGGACGCCCGGCCGCAGGCAGCAGATCCCGCGCACGTTGAGGTCGACCTGGAGCCCCGCCTGCGAGGCGGCATAGAGCGCGCGGATGCAACCGGCGTCGACCAGGGAGTTCATCTTCAGGCAGATCCGCGCCTCCTCGCCGGCTTCGTGGGCGGCGACCGTGCGCTCGATCTCCTCGACGATCCGGGCGCGCATCGTCGTCGGCGAGACCAGGACCTTGCGGTAGACCGCCGGCCGGCCGTAGCCGGTGAGGAAGTTGAACATCTCGGCGACGTCGGCGCCGACGTCGGGGTCGGCGGTGAAGAGGCCGAAGTCGGTGTAGAGGCGGGCCGTCTTCGGGTGGTAGTTGCCGGTGCCGATGTGGACGTACTCGCGCACCCGCTGCCCCTCGCGGCGGGCGACGAGGATCGCCTTGACGTGGGTCTTCAGGCCCGGGATGCCGTAGACGACGTGGACGCCCGCCTCCTCCAGCGACTTCGCCCAGTGGATGTTCGCCTCCTCGTCGAAGCGCGCTTTCAGCTCGACCATGCAGACCGCCTGCTTGCCACGTTCGGAGGCGCGGATCAGCGACGGCACCAGCGGCGAGTCGTCGCTGGTCCGGTACACCGTCTGCTTGATCGCCAGCACGTCGGGGTCGGCGACCGCCTGCTCGACGAAGCGCTCGACCGAGGTCGCGAAGGAGTCGTAGGGGTGGTGGACGAGCACGTCGCCTTTGCGCATCTCGGCGAACATGTCGACCGGCTCGTCGTCCTCGCCCTGCAGCCGCGGCTGCGTCACCGGCGTCCACGGCGAGTAGCGCAGCTCGGCGTGGCCGGGGACGTCGGCGACTTCGCCGAGGTCGGCGAGGTCGATCAGGCCGTCGACGTCGTAGACCTCGCGGTCTTCGAGCCGCAGCGCGCCGACCAGCTGCTCGCGCAGCTTCGGGTTCATGCCGGCGGCGATCTCCAACCGCACCACCTCGCCGAAGCGGCGGCGGCGCAGCTCGTCCTGGACCGCCTGCAGGAGGTCGTCGGCCTCGTCGGAGACGTTGAAGTCGGCGTCGCGGGTGACCCGGAAGTAGCCGTGGTCGATCACGTCGGTTCCGGGGAAGAGGACGTCGAGGTTGGCGGCGATCACCTCCTCCAGCGGCACGAAGGCGTGGCCGTCGTCGCCGACCGGGAGGAAGCGGCCGAGCAGCTCCTTCGGCACCTTGACCCGGGCGATGATCTCGACCCCGCTCTCGGGGTCGCGCAGCAGCACCCCGAGGCTGAGCGAGAGGTTGGAGATGTAGGGGAAGGGCCGGCCGAGCCCGATCACCAGCGGCGTCAGCGCCGGGAAGACCTGCTCGTGGAAGCGGGCGTCGATCTCGCGCCGCTCCGCCTCGCTCGCCGTCTCCAGCGAGAGGATCCGGATCCCCTTCTCCTCCAGCGTCGGCCGCAGGGTCTCGCCGAAGGCGCGGTGCAGGCGCCGGTCGAGGTCGAGCACCCGGGCCTGGATCGTGTCGATCTGCTCGCTCGGCGCCAGCCCGTCGGGCCCACGAGCGTCGATGCCGGCGTCGAGCTGGTCGAAGAGCCCGGCGACCCGGACCATGAAGAACTCGTCGAGGTTGGAGGCGTAGATCGCGCAGAACCGCAGCCGCTCCAGCAGCGGCACCTCGGGATCCTCGGCCAGCTCGAGCACTCGCTGGTTGAAGTCGAGCCAGGAGAGCTCGCGGTTGAAGTAGAGGGCCGGGTCGTCGATCGCCCCATCGTATCGGCCACCCACCCCCTCACCCGCTCGCTCAGGCAGCCCGGGAGAGAGGCTGCCGGGCGACCGCGGGCGCCGCGTCCAGGGCACGGGCGTAACCGGCGCCGAGCTGCTCCATCGAGCGCTCCCAAGAACGGCTGCGGGCGGCGTGGGCGCCGGAGGCGCCGAGGTGGTGGCGCAGCAGCGGCGAGGAGGCGAGCTGCAGCAGCGCCCCGGCGAGGTGATCGGCGTCGGGACGGCAGAGCAGCCCGGTGTGGCGGTTCTCGACCAGCGCCGCCGGGCCGCCCTCGGCGACGGCGACGACCGGCAGCCCGCTGGCGCCGGCCTCGAGGATCACCTGGCCGTAGGTGTCGGTGCTGCTGGCGAAGAGGAAGACGTCGGCGCTGGCGTAGGCGCGCGCCAGCGCCTCGCCGCCGAGCCAGCCGAGGAAGGTGGCGCGCTCGCCGAGCCGGGCGCGCAGCTCGGCCTCCTCGGGCCCGCCGCCGGCCAGCAGCAGGTGCAGGCGCGGGTCGGCGGCGTGGGCGCGCAGGAAGCTCTCCGCCAGCAGGTCGACGCCCTTCTCGCGCGTCAGCCGGCCCGCGTAGAGGACCTTCAGCTCGCCGGGATAGGCGTCGGGGGCGGCCTTGACCGGGTCGAAGCGGGCGATGTCGACACCGCGCTCCCAGCGCCCCACGCGCCCCTGGTCGGTGCCGATCGAGGCCAGCGAGGCGTCGGCGGAGGGGCTGGGCGAGAGGACGACCCGGGGAGCGCCGTAGAAGGCGCCGAGGGCGGCCCGGGCGATCGCCTCGATCGCCCCGTCGCCGCTGCGCAGCCCGGCGTAATCGGCCAGCTCGGTGTGGTAGCTGGCCAGCAGCGGGGCGCCGGTGACCCGGCTGAGCAGCGTCGCCGCGACGCCGACGGGGCCGGGCGCGGTGACGTGGATCAGGTCGTAACGACCCTCCGCCAGGGTCTCCACCAGGTCGGGGAGGCCGGGGACGCCGAGCCGCATTCCCTCGTAGAAGGGCAGCTCCAGCTCGGTCGCCGCCGGCAGCCGGCGGTCGACGCCGGCGTCGGTGCCGACCACCTCGATCTCGAAGCCGGGCACGCCGCGCTCGCGGATCTGTTCGATCGTGTGGGTGACGCCGTGCATCGAGCCGATCCCGTCGGCGATCACCGCGACCCGGCGCGGCTCCCCCTCGCGGCGGGAGAGCTTCGCTTTCTCGACGCCGAGGAAGGCGCTCGACGGGGCGTAGGGCAGCGCCGGGACCAGCGCCCCGAAGAGGCCGCCGACGGCGCCCTGGAGATCGCCGCGCGAGGCCCGCTCGGCGCCCTCGTCGATCGCCACCCGCAGGCGCCGGTCGTGGACGCGGCGGGCGCGGCGGTAGAGGTCGGCATGGGAGAAGCCGTCGGACTGCAGGTAGTCGAGCAGCTCGGCGCCGCGCGGCTCCAGCCCGACCCCCTGCAGCCAGGCCTCGAGCAGGCAGCGGGCGTCGTCGGGGCCGATGTCGGTGGCGACCTTTCCCTCGCGGGCCGACCCCTCGCTGATCACCCGTTCGCACATCTTCAGCACAGCGGCCGGGTCCGGGGCGCTCTCCCCCACCGCCTCGGCGCCGAGGGCGCGGGTGGCGAGCGCCATCGCCGCGTGCGCCCACTTGGCGGCGCTGCCCTGCTCGCCGCGGGCCTCGGCCTCGCCCTCGCGCAGGTGGCGCAGAAACTCTTCCGGCGTCGTCGCGGCCGGCGCCTCGGTGAAGGTGCGGCCGATGTCGACGCCGGCATGGTCGTCGGAACCGCCGATGCCGGTGCCGCCGTGGGTGTCGATGTAGATCACGGCGGGCTGGTTCAGCTCGGGGGCCCGCGACCCGTTGCGGACCTCCCAGATCCGGAACAGCTCGGCGAGGCGGCGCCGGTGGCGCCGTGTCAGCGGCGCCGCGACGTTGAAGAACGGGTGTGCGAGGGCGCAGGCGATCCCGTTCTCGTGCAGAAATGCGGCGCAGGCCTCGACGTCGCCGGAATTTGCCTGCAGCCACTCGTGGTCTCCGGGAGTGATCCCATAACAGAGGACGTGAACCGCCTGGGGCTCGCCGGCGAAGCGGGCGGTCAGCTCCTCGGAGATGAAGCAGTCGGGCCGGTCCGCAAGCTGCAGGCAGCCCTCGATCGTGTCGTGGTCGGTGATCGTCACGAAGTCCATTCCCCGCCGCTTGGCGAGCTCGTAGACCTCCTCCGGCCGGGTCGCGCACTCGGGCAGCCCGAGCGAGCGCTGGACCCCCAGCCGGGATAGCTGGGAGGCGGTGGAATGGCAGTGCATGTCGACCCTGGAAGTCATCGGCGTCTCCCCCGTCGCATTCATTCGTCTCCTCCAGATTCGGCGATTAGCAGGGGAAACTTGTGAACACGCGGCAAACGCGGTGTGAACTTCGCGTGATCGGGGCTTGGATCGACGGCAGCAGGGCCGCGGCGCTCCCCGCCCAGGGCTCGGGCCGCAGCGCCTCTCGCCGGGGCTCGGGCCCCGGCTGGAGGGTCGGGTGTCCCTCTCCGTTGCTGGGTTTTTCGCTGGGGAGCGCTCCCCCCGTCCGAGTTACGCGCGCAAGCGCGAAAAAGAGGACGCCGCGCCTGCGAGGGACACCCGACTCTCCAGCCCCCAGCTCCGGGAGCGTGGCCGAGGTTTTGCGCCCTATAGAGGGCAAAACCTCGGCCACGAGGAAGCTTCCGTCCCTTGGAGCATCTCCCGATTCTCGGGAGCTGCCTCACCTCGGGAGGCGGGGATGCGATTCGTGGGGAGGGGTGGGGGTGTCCCTCTCGCGCAGCGGCGTCCTCCTTTTCGCTCGGGAGCTCCTGCTCGGACGGCCGAGTTCTCCCCAGCGAAAAACCCAGCAAGCGAGAGGGACGCCCCCACCCCTCCACGCCAAACCCCGTCCCGCGCGAAACTACGCCGCGAGGCGGGCCGGCGAGGAGCCGTTGCTGCTGTTGTTGCTGAGCAGGTCGAGAATGATCCCCTCGCGGAGGCCGCCCTTGCCGATCTGCAGCGGCTGGCCGAGCAGCTCGGAGACCTTCTCCAGGAGCAGGACGCCGGTGGTGAGGATGCGGACCCGCTGCGGGTCGAGCTCGAAGCGGCGGGCGACGTCGGCGGCGGGATCGCCGCAGAGGACGCGGATGCCGCGCTCCAGGGTCTCGTACTCGAGCACGGCGCCGACCAGGCGACGCAGCGAGGTGGCGCTGCCGCCGACGGCGACCGCCTGCACCGGGCGCTCTATCTCGACCCCCTCGAAGATGTCCTCGATGCGGTCGCGGACGCGGCGCACGTCGGCCGCCGAGGGCGGGTCGGAGGCGATCAGCTCGTCGGCGAGGGCGCCGGAGCCGACGTGCCAGGAGTGGACCACCTCGGTGCCGCCGGGGACGGTGCCGAGGATCACCTCGGTCGAGCCGCCGCCGACGTCGACGACGCCGATCTTGCCGGAGACGGGGTGGCCGAGGGTCTTGGTCGCGCCGATGAAGGCGAGCCGCCCCTCCTCCTCCTCGTCGAGGACCTCGACCGGGACGCCCGAGGCGGCCTCTATCGCGGCGGCGGCCTCGGCGCCGTTGCTCGCCTCGCGCACGGCCGCGGTGGCGACGGCCCGGATCACCTCGGCCCCCAGCTCGCGAGCCAGCCGGACCTGGGTGGCGACCACCTCGCAGACCTCCTCGATCTTCTCGGTGGGGATCGTCCGGTCGGCGTCGAGGGCCTTGTTGATCCGGGTGTAGGCCCGCTGCTCCATGACCTTGGTCAACTGGCCGCCCATCGGCTCGGCGACGAGCACGCGGGTGGTGTTGGAGCCGATGTCTATGGCAGCGCAGAGCATTGGCGGGGCCTCGACCATCTTGGCAAACTGGCCGGACCCGCCGGCCCCGGCCCTCAGCCCGCCAGCGCCAGGTCGCCGCCGCGCCGGCTCTGGCTCGGCGTCCTGCCGGGCAGCAGCAGCGACAGCGCCGCGGCCACCAGCACACAGGCGACCGAGGCCCAGAGGCAGGCGGAGAGCCCGTTCCACTGGTAGAGCAGACCGGAGAGCACCGTGCCGGCCAGCCGGCCGCCGGCGTTGGCCATGTAATAGAAGCCGACGTTCATCGTCGCCTTGTCGTTCTCCGAGTAGGCGAGGATCAGGAAGGAGTGGACCGCGGAGTTCATCGCGAACACCACCCCGAAGGCGATCAGCCCGACCACGACCACCGCGGTCGGGTCGAGGCCGACCGTCAGCCCGACCGCGATCCCGGCGGGGAAGGCGGCCAGCGCGAAGGCCAGCAGGGTCGCCGTGCGGCCGTCGGGCTCGCCGCTCCCGCCGGTCCCGCGGCGCCGCACGAAGCCGGGCGCCGCCGCCTGCACCGCCCCGTAGCCGATCACCCAGATCGCCAGGAAGCCGCCGGTCTGCCAGAAGCTCCAGCCGAGCACGGTCTCGAGGTAGACGGGGAGGCCGACCACGAACCAGACGTCGCGCGAGGCGAAGAGGAAGATGCGAGCGGCGGCGAGGACGTTGACCGCGCGGCTGTTGGAGAACATGTGCTTGAACTTCGCCGTCGCGTCGGGGCGGCCGAGGTGCCCGTGCATCAGCCAGGCGGTCAGCAGCAAGGTCGCCAGGACGAAGGCGCCGAGAATCGCCATCGAGGTCTGGAACCCAGCCACGGTCAGCATCACCCCGCCGAGGAAGAAGCCGACCCCCTTGAGCGCATTCTTGGAGCCGGTCAGGACCGCGACCCAGCGGTAGAGCGAGGATTCGTCACCCGCCGGGACGACCAGCTTGACGGCGCTCTTGGAGCTCATCTTGGTCAGGTCCTTGGCGATCCCCGAGATCGCCTGGGAGAACATCACGTAGGGGACGACCAGCCAGGCCTGCGGCACGAAGGCGAGCATGCTGACCGCGAGGACCTGGGTGCCGAGGCCCATGAAGAGGGTCGAGCGCAACCCGAAGCGGGCGGCGAGCCAGCCGCCGACCAGGTTGGTGAGGACGCCGAAGATCTCGTAGAAGACGAACAGCGAGGCGATCGTGAACGGCGAGTAGCCCAGTTCGTAGAAGTAGAAGAGGACCAGCATCCGGGTCGCCCCGTCGGTCAGCGTCTCGACCCAGTAGGCGCCGGTGACGAGGGTGTAGTTGCGGAGGTCCTGGCGCTTCATCGTCCCGCTGTGCTCAGCGCTGGCCGACCGGCTCGCCCGCGAGGTCGAGGGCGGCCGCCCGCGCCAGCTCGACCAGCCGGTTGGCGTAGCCCCACTCGTTGTCGTACCAGGCGAGGACCTTGACCTGGGTCCCGCCGACGACCATCGTCGAGAGGGCGTCGACTATGCCCGAGCGCGGGTCGTCCAGGTAGTCGACCGAGACCAGCGGCCGGGTCTCGTAGCCGAGGATCCCCGCCAGCGGCCCGGCGGCCGCGGCCTCGAGCAGGCCGTTGACCTCCTCGACGTCGGTCGGCCGCTCGACCTCGAACACGCAGTCGGTCAGCGAGGCGTTGAGCAGCGGCACGCGGACCGCGAGGCCGTTGAGGCGGCCCTGCAGCTCGGGGAAGATCAGCCCGATCGCGGTCGCCGAGCCGGTCGTGGTCGGGATCAGCGAGAGGCCGGCGGCACGCGCCCGGCGCAGGTCCTTGTGGGGGGCGTCGACCACGGTCTGCGTGTTGGTGAGGTCGTGCAGGGTGGTGATCGACCCGTGGTCGATGCCGATCCCCTCGTGGATCACCTTGACGACCGGCGCCAGGCAGTTCGTCGTGCAGGAGGCGGCGGTGAGGACGTCGTGGCGGGCGAGCTCCCGCGGGTCGTCGTTGACGCCGACCACGACGTTGAGGGCGCCGCCCTTGACCGGCGCCGCGACGATCACCTTGCGGACCCCCTGCTCGAAATAGGGCGCCAGCGCCTCGGCGGTCCGGAACCTGCCCGAGCACTCGAGCACGACCTCGACCCCGGAGTCGGCCCAGGGCACCTCGCCGGGGCTGGCGGCGTCGCTGTAGGCGATGCTCTCGCCCTCGACGAGGAGTTCTCCCCCCTCGCCCTCGGCGCGGCCGTGCCAGCGGCCGTGGACGGAGTCGAAGACGAGCAGGTGCGCGGCCGTGGCGACGTTGCCCTTCGGCTCGTTGACGTGGGCGAATTCGAGCTCGGGCCAGCCCCAGGCGGCCCGCATCGCGAGCCGCCCCATGCGGCCGAAGCCATTGATGCCGATTCGAGTGCTCATCCGGTCCTTTCCGCCGCCCCGGAGGCGGCATCGAGTTCGCCGAGCAGGGCCGCGACCCGAGCCGCGATCTCCCCGCGCAGCTCGCGGACGGCCTCGACCGGCATGTCCTGCGGGTCTTCCAGGTCCCAGTCGAGGTAGCGCTTGCCCGGGATGAAGGGACATTCGTCGCCGCACCCCATCGTCACCACCACGTCGGCCCACCGCGCCATCTCCTCGCTCAGCTGCTGCGGGCGCCGCCCGGCGAGGTCGACGTCGACCTCCGCCATCGCCTCGACCACGGCGGGATGGAGCTGCGCGACCGGCTGCGTGCCGGCCGACTGCGCCGCGTGGCGCCCCGCGGCGGCCTGCTCGAAGAGCGCCCTGCTGATCTGCGAGCGGCCGGCGTTGTGCAGGCAGACGAAGAGGACGTTGGCCACCTCAGCCCACCGCCCCCGCCGCCGCCGAGCGCGGCGGCCCGGCCGAGCCGTCGGTGAACCAGCGCTCCCGCGCCCACAGCGCGACGTAGACGAGGCCGAGCAGGACCGGCACCTCGATCAGCGGCCCGACGACGCCGGCCAGCGCCTCGCCGGAGGTCGCCCCGAAGACCCCGATCGCGACCGCGATCGCCAGCTCGAAGTTGTTCGAGGCCGCGGTCAGGGCCAGCGTCGCGGTCCGCGGGTAGCCCAGGCCCGACGCCTTGCCCCAGGCGAACGCGACGCCGAACATGAGCACGAAGTAGGCGAGCAGCGGCAGGGCGATCCGCACCACGTCGAGCGGCCGCGAGGTGATCTGGTGGCCCTGCAGCGCGAACAGCAGGACGATCGTGAAGAGCAGCCCGTAGAGCGCGACCGGGCCGATCCGCGGCAGGAAGGTCCCCTCGTACCACTCCCGCCCGCGGCGGCGCAGGCCGACGACCCGGGTCAGGTAGCCGGCCGCGAGCGGGATCCCGAGGAAGATGAGGACCGTCCGCGCGACCTCCCAGATGTCGACCGCGAAGCCCTGGGTGTCGAGGCCGAGCCAGCCCGGCAGGACCGTCAGGTAGAAGTAGCCGAGCAGGCTGTAGGCGACGATCTGGAAGAGCGAGTTGATCGCGACCAGGACCGCGGTCGCCTCGCGGTCGGCGCAGGCCAGCTCGCTCCAGATCAGCACCATCGCGATGCAGCGGGCGAGGCCGACGACGATCAGGCCGGTCCGGTAGGCCGGCTGGTCGGGGAGCATCAGCCAGGCGAGCGCGAACATCAGCGCCGGGCCGATCACCCAGTTGAGCAGCAGCGAGGAGAGCAGCAGGCCGCGCTCGCCCCGCAGGTGGCCGAGCTCCTCGTAGCGGACGCGGGCCAGGACCGGGTACATCATCAGCAGCAGCCCGATCGCGATCGGCAGCGAGGTGCCGCCGATCGCCACCGACCCGAGGGCGGTGTCGAGGCCCGGGACGAGGGCGCCGAGCGCGAGGCCGAGGCCCATCGCGACGCCGATCCAGACGGGCAGGAAGCGATCGAGCGTCGAGAGCTGCGCAGTCACGGTGGCGCCATCCTAAGGATTGACATTTCCGATTTCAATAGATATATGTAGATAGATGTCCGTCGATTTGGAGCTCGAGCCGAAGACCAAGCGACCGCCCGGCGAGCCCTGCTGCGAGCCGGTCGTCTACCCCGACGTGCAGCGCGAGCAGGCCCAGCGGATGGCGAAGATCGCCAAGGCGCTCGGCGACCCGGTGCGGCTGCAGCTGGTCGACGTGCTGCGCAAGCACGCCGGCAAGGTCTGCGTCTGCGAGCTGGTCCCCCTCTTCGACCTCTCCCAGCCGACCGTCTCCCACCACCTGAAGAAACTGAAGGACGCCGGGATCGTCGGCTCCGAGCGCCCGGGCCTCTGGGCCTACTACTACGTCAAGGCCGAGGCGCTCGAGGAGTTCACCAGGTGGCTCAGCTGAGCGACCCCCCGGAGGTCCTTCGACCTCCCTCGCACCGCCCGGGGGCGTTTTAGCGGCGGAGGAAGCGCGACCCGCCTGCCTGGCAGAGCAGGCGGGAGTTCACCTTGCTCGCCTTCACCTTGACCCGGACCTCGCGGTGCGGGCTCCTGCGCAGCTTCAGGTGGAAGAAGCCGCGCTTGTTGGTGCCGGTGTGGGCGAGCGGCTTCTTCAGGTGCTTGCCGAGCAGCAGCACGGTCCGCTTCGCCTTGCACTTGTCGGCCGTCTTGACCTTGCCGAAGAAGATCAGGTTGCCCTTGTGGCGCTTCGTCTTCAGGGTCAGCCGGGCGCCGATCCTGCGCACCGGCTTCTTCGGAGCGGGAGCGGGGGCGGGAGCGGGAGCGGGCGGCGGGAGCGGGCGCACGTATGAGCGGGCCGCCGCGACCGCGGCGCCGGCGTCGATCCGCCCCCAGCCGTAGGTGGGGTCGGGACCGCCGATGCCGAGGTCTTTGGCGGTCGACTTGATCAGCGACTCGACCTCGGGCGCCGAGAGGTCAGGGCGGACCGAGCGCATCAGCGCAGCCAGGCCGGCGACGATCGGCGCCGCCATCGAGGTCCCGGACTTGACCGCGATGGTCGGCCGCGGGTTCGGGTCTTCGAGGAAGACCTGCGCTTCGGGGTCGGCCGCGTTCTCGGTCGAGAGCACGTTGACGCCCGGCGCCACCACGTCCACGAATGAGCCCTGGGTGGAGAACGGGGCGATCTGGTCTTTGCTGTCGGTGGCGCCGACCCCGATCACGTTCGGGTAGGCGGCCGGGTAGTTCGCGACGCCGGGGTTGGTTTCCTCCGAGTTGCCGGCCGAGGCGACTATCACCGCGCCCTTGGCGGCCGCGTAGTTGACCGCGTCGGCGAGCGGCTGGTGCGGCCGTGGGCCCCCGAGCGACATGCTGATCACGCTGGCGCCATGGTCGGCGGCGTAGATCAGGCCCTCGGCGACGTCGCCGAGGAAGCTCGCGTCGACAAAGGTTCCGGAGGCCTGGGATCCGATCTTGATCGCGATCACGCCGCATTCGAAGCAAGCCCCGGCGACCCCCTCGCCGTTGTCGGTCTTCGCCCCGACCAGGCCGCTGGTGTGGCTGCCGTGGAAGACGTCGCCGGTCTGGAAGCCGACGTTGCCGGTGTGGTACTGGGGGGTGCCGGAAGCGACGTTGTAGCGCAGCACCAGCTTCGGCCCGAGGTCCGGGTTGGCGGTGTCGAACTCGGAGTCGATCACGGCGACGTTGGTCCCAACACCCTGGGTCATGTCCCAGGCGATCGGGAAGTTGGGGAGGAAGAAGTGCCAGCCGAGCTGGGTGCCGTCTTCGAATTTGAATTCGGTGTTGAAGACGGGGTCGCGGGGCACGAAGTCCCACCCGACCCGTTCGCCGGCGCTGCCGGCGTCGACCGCCCGCACCGCGGGGTCGCCGTCGGCGCGGCGGGCGAGCGCGCGCGGCGAGGCCGCGGCCGAGGCCGAGGCGCCCGAGCCCTTGCGGGGCGCCAGCTCGACCCAGTGGATCTGCGGCAGGTAGCGGCGCACGCGCATGCCGTGGCGCTTCGCGACGGCGTGGACGTCGGCGCCCGGCTTGACCTTGACCAGGATCGAGTCGGTGGTCTTGGCGACGGCGCCCGCCGGTCCGGCCAGCGCGGCGACGAGGATGGCGAACGCGAGCGCGAGCGCCCCCCGCAGCGCCCTCGCGCGCCTCCCAGTTGCACGTGCGGTGCCGGACCCTCGCCCCATGCTCGCCTTCCCTTCCTCGCAGATCGGCCGTACTGACGGTCGCGCAAGCTAGAGCGGAGCGGTCCGCCGCACCACTGGACTCCCCCCCAGACTTTTCGCCGCGCCGGCCCTAATCGAGGGCCGCTACCAGGTCCTCGCGGGAAGCTATACCGAGCTTTCGGTAGACGTTCGAGAGGTGGAACTGGACCGTCTTCGAACTCACCACCAGCTCCTCGGCGATTTCGCGGTTGCTGCGGCCGACGGCGGCGAGCCGGGCGGTGCGCAGCTCGGCCGGGGTGAGGGCCGCGGGGCCGCGCAGGGCGCGGCGGCGCGGGCGCCCGCCGGCCGCGGTCAGCTCCGAGGCGGCGCGCTCGGCGATCAGCGCGGCGCCCATCCCCTCGGCCGCGGAGAGAGCCTCGCGCAGCGGCTCGCGCGCCTCTCGGCCGCGGCCGAGCCGACGCAGGTGGGCCCCGAGGTCGGTCAGCGCCCGAGCATGGGCGAGCCGGGCCGGCGAGGGGGCGAGGACGTCGCGCGCCTCCTCCAGGTGCTCCAACCCCCGCTCGCCGCCGACGACGGTGCCGAGCGCGGCCAGCGCCATCCCCAGGGGCCGCGGCGCGGCGGCGCGGCGAGCCGGCACCAGCTCTTCCTCGAGCAGGGCGCGAGCGGCGGCGGAGTCGCCGAGCCGGTGCATGCAGAGCGCCGCCCGCAGCCGCCACTGGCTGTAGGGCTGGTGGCGGCCCATCGGCGAGACCAGCTCGCCGCAGGCGAGCAGGTCCTCCAGCGCCTCGCGGTGTTCGCCGCGCAGGGCGCCAACGCGGCCGCGCGCTTCCAGGGTCAGCGCGAACGGGATCGCCCGGTCCCAGTCCGCGTCGCTCCCCGGCAGGACCAGGACCTCGGCCGCGGCCTCCAGCTGTCCCTGGCCGATCAGCGCGTGGGCGAGAACGGAGCGGGCCGCCGGCTCGTACATCTCCCAGCCCTCGGTCCCCAGCGCGGCGCGGGCGTCGGCAACGGCACCGGCCAGCTCGCCCCCGTAGAGGCGTCGCCAGGCGCGCATGTAGCGGGAGGTGGCGACGGCGATCCGGCCGCCCACCTGCTCGGCCCGCTCGGCCGACTCGGTCAACACCCGCTCGGCCTCCTCGTAGGCGTCGGACCAGACCAGGGCAGCGGCGACCTGAGAGACGGCGATCGCCTGGCTGTCGGCCCCCTCCAGCATCTCACCCCCGGCCCAGGCGCGCAGGGAGAGGGCGACCACCTCCTCGCGAGGGTCACCGCGGACCCCGGCCTCGACCGCCAGCTCGGCCAGCAGCGCGCGCTCGGCGGGGGTGGCGCCCGGCTCCGAGCCGGCCCGGGCGCTGGCCAGGCGCGGGTCGTCGGCGGCGAGGCTGCCGGCGTAGCGCCCCGCCGCCAGCGAGCCGGTGCGCAGCTCGACCGCGAGGTCGTCCTCCACCGTTGGCGGCAGCTCCGCGACGCCGCGCTCGAAGGCCCGCTCGGCGGCGGCGTAGTCGCCGCGCGAGTAGAGGATGCGGCCGAGGCGCAGGTCGGCCTCGGCGCGCAGCCGCGGCTCGGCGCTCGCCTCTCGCGCCTCGACCAGGCAACTCTCCGCTTCCGGCGCCCCGACCAGGCCGCGCGCGTGCCCCAGGCCCAGGAGGACCCGGACCCGGTCCTCGCCGCTCGCCGGCTCGGCCAGGGCGCGCTCCAGGTAAGCGACGGCCGAGGCCGGGACGCCGCGCCGCAGCGCCTGCTCGGCCGCCCGCTGGAGCCGGTGGACGGTCTCCGTCGAGGAGTCGGGCAGGGCGCGCAGCAGGTGCGAGGCGACCCGCTCGGGGTCGACGCCCTCGGCCGCGAGAAGACGGGCGGCGACGGCGTGCTCGCGCGCCCGGGTGCCGCTCGGCAGCTCGCCGTAGACGGCCTCTCGGACCAGCGGGTGGACGAAGTGGAGCGGCTCGCCGCCAGCGAGGATCTCCGCCTGCTCGAGCCCGTCGATCGCCGCCGCCAGCTCCCTCGAGCCGACTCCCGCCAGCTCCCGCACCCGGGGCGCGGTCGCGTCGTCCTCGAGCACCGCGCAGGCCCTCGCGACCAGCTCGGCCCCGGGGCCGAGGCGCCGCAGCCGCGGCAGCACGGTCGCCGCCACGCCGGTCGCGACGTCGGCCAGCGTTGCCTCGACCGCGGCCGGGCCGAGCGGCTCAGCGCGGCCGCGCAGCAGCGCCGCCACCCGGGTGACCAGCAGCGGGTTGCCGCCGGTCGCCTCGGCGCAGGCCCTGCTCACCTCCTCGCCGGCCTCCACCCCGTGCAGGTCGAGCAGCCGGCCGACCCCCTCGACGCTCAGCGCCCCGGGCGAGATCAGCTCGGCGGGGGGCTCGCCGCGGATCACCGCGAGGGCCGCGGGGTCGGTGACCGGCTCCCCGCTGCGCAGCGCCGCGACCAGGACGATCGGCGCCTCGCGCAGACGACCGGCGATCGCGGCGATCGCGGCGAGGCTGGCCGCGTCGACCCACTGGAGGTCGTCGACGAGGAGGGCCAGGGGCGCGGTCGAGGCCGTCTGGAGGCAGACCTGCGCCAGCCCGACGCAGGCGTGGGCGGCGGTGTCGCCGGCCGAGTCGGCTCCGGCCGGTCCCTCGCCGCGCAGCAGCGGCCGCAGCGAGCCGGGCACCTGGCCCGCCCGTCCCCGCGCCGCCAGGACCGGTGCCAGCAGGTCGAGGACGAAGGCGAAGGAGGCAGCGGTCGCCAGCGGCCCGGCGCGGCTGTGCAGGACCCGCATCCCGGCCGCCGAGGCCGTCTGGGCGGCGCAGTCGAGGAGGTGCGTCTTGCCGCAGCCGGCGGCTCCTTCGAGTATGACCGTGGACCCGCGGCCGGCGGTGACGGCACGGATCGCCACGCCGATCAGCTCCAGCTCGGCGGCACGCTCGACCGTTTCACTCATTGCCGGATCTGACACTGCGAACTGGCTCCCCCGCGGGAATTCCCCGATCGGCTGATGGACGGATGCCAGTCTAAGCAGCGTCGGCGGGCAGGGGATGCCTGGAGGGACCTGCGACCCGAGCCACCCGGAACGACCTGAGCGCCGGCCGGCCGGGCTAGCGCGGCTCGGGCGCCTCGCCGGGGTGCGAGGCGTCCTCGAACTCCCGGAAGAGGCCGGTGACGACGAATGCGACCTGCTCGCCGATGTCGACCGCGTTGTCGGCGATCCGCTCGATCGCCCGCGCCGCGAGCATCATCGTCATCGCCCACTCGCGCCGGTCGGCGTCGTCGCCGATCTCCAGCGCCAGCCGGAAGCAGTCGCGGTTGAGGTCGTCGACGACGTCGTCCTGGCGGACCAGGTCGCGCGCCATCTCGACGTCGCGTTCGGCGAAGGACCGCTTGGCCTGGCCGATCAGTGAGCTGGTCTGCCTGCCCATCGTCAGGATCAGCTCGACCATGTCGTCGTCCGCCGGCGGCTCGTTGCCGGTCAGCGGGATCACCTTGCAGATGTTCACGCACTGGTCGCCCATCCGCTCGACGCTCTTCAGCACGTGCAGGAGGGCAGAGATCAGCCGCAGGTCGGTCGCCACCGGCGACTGGGTGGCGAGCAGCGTGATCAGGCTCTGGTGGACCTCCAGGTAGCGGCCGTCGATGCGGTCGTCGTCGGCGACGACGATCTGGGCCAGCTCGATGTCCTGGTGCTCGACCGCCTCCAGGGTCCGCGCCAGGGCGGCGCTGACCATGTCGAGCCCGCCGAGGCTCTTGGCCTCGAGGTCGGCCAGTTCCTCCAGGTATTCGGTGCGCGCTATTCCGGGCATCGATCGGCTCTCGCCCGCCTCATCCGAAGCGACCGCTGACGTAGTCCTCGGTCGCCTTCTCGGAGGGGTTGGTGAAGATCATGTCGGTCGCGCCGACCTCGACCAGGCGGCCCGGCTTGCCGGATTCTTCGAGGTTGAAGAAGGCGGTGATGTCGCTGGCCCGCGCCGCCTGCTGCATGTTGTGGGTGACGATCACGATCGTGTAGCGGCTCTTCAGTTCCTCGATCAGGTCCTCGATCGCCAGCGTCGCGACCGGGTCCAGCGCCGAGCAGGGCTCGTCCATCAGCAGCACCTCCGGCTCGACCGCGATCGCGCGGGCGATGCAGAGCCGCTGCTGCTGACCGCCGGAGAGGCCCGAGCCGGGCCGGTCGAGCCGGTCCTTGACCTCCTTCCAGAGGTTGGCCCCGCGCAGCGAGCGCTCGACGACTTCGTCCTTCTGGGACTTCTTCATCCGGCTGGAGTTGAGGTTGAGGCCGGCGGCGACGTTCTCGTAGACCGACATCGTCGGGAACGGGTTGGGCGACTGGAAGACCATCCCGACCAGGCGCCGGACCTTGACCGGATCGACCCCCGGCGCGTACATGTCCTCGCCGTCGAGGGTGATCTCGCCCTCGACGCGGGCGCCCGGCGTCAGCTCGTGCATGCGGTTGAGCGAACGCAGGAAGGTGGTCTTGCCGCAACCGGAGGAGCCGATCAGCGCCGTCACCTTGTTCGGCGCGATTGTCATCGTCACGTCTTCGACCGCGTGGAAGTCGCCGTAGAAGAGGTTCACCTCGCGCGCCTCGATCGTCTTCGCCGGGCGGCCGGCGGAGCGCGCCGCGGGGGCGGCCCCGGATTCGGTCGCGGCGCCGCCCTCGGAGACCTGGACCTGACCCCGCTCGACCTCGGTCCGCTTCGTGCCGGTCGCTCCGAACATGGCTCTCAGCTTCCTTCCTTCCACTGGGTCAGCGGATCTCGGTTTTGTAGTGCCGGTATACGAGGCGAGCGACCACGTTGAGGATCATCACGATAGCGATGAGGGTCAGCGCCGCCGCCCAGGCGCGGTCGTAGGAGGCCTGTTTGAACACGCCCGGCGAACGGTACGTGTTGTAGGCGTAGACCGCGAGGTTCTGCATGCGGCCGTTGAAGGGATCGGTGTTGACCGAGTCGATCACCCCGGTGGTGACCAGCAGCGGCGCGGTCTCGCCGATGATCCTGGCCACCGCGATCATCACCCCGGTGACCAGGCCCGCGAAGGCGGTGGGGAGCACGACCTTGACGATCGTCTTCCACTTCGGCGTCCCCAGCGCGTAGGCCGCTTCGCGCAGGTGGTTGGGGACGATCTTCAGCACCTCCTCGGCGGAGCGGATCACGATCGGGATCATCAGCACCGAGAGCGCCACCGAGCCCATCACCCCGAGCCGAATCCCCGGGCCGAGGAAGATCTCGAACAGCGCGTAGGCGAAGAGGCCGGCGACGATCGAGGGGATCCCGGTCATCACGTCGACGAAGAAGGTCAGCGCCTTGCGCAGCCGGCCGTGGCCGTACTCGGTCAGGTAGACCGCCGCCAGGATCCCGATCGGGACCGAGATCAAGGCGGCGACCCCGGTGATCACCAGGGTGCCGACGATCGCGTGCTCGGCGCCGCCGCCGCCGACCACGCCGCGGGAGTCCTGGGTGAAGAATTCGAGGCTGATCCCCGGCAGGCCGCGTTTGAAGACCTCGAAGAGCAGCGAGAGCAGCGGGATCATCGCCAGGCCGAAGGCCGAGGCGATCGCGATCGTCACGACCCGGTCCTTGGCCCGCCGCGGCCCCTCCACCGCCCGCGACCAGGCGTAGATCGAGATGCAGGCCACCGGCACGGTGAAGACCAGCAACAGGGCGACGGTGAAGACGCCGGTGGCCAGCAGCACCGCGCCGGCGAGCACCGCGGCGCCGGCCAGGACCGCGTAGGTCGCCCAGCCGGGCAGGATGCCGCCGCCGATCCGGCTCGTCCTCAGCGATGCCCCCTCCACCGGTCCCCCTACTCGACGTTCTGGCGGGCGATGATCGCGCGCGCCGCGAGGTTGGTGACGAGGGTGATCGCGAAGAGGACCAGGCCGGTGGCGATCAGGGCGTTGACCGCGAGGCCGGAGGACTCGGGGAAGTTGAGGGCGATGTTGGCGGCGATCGTCGAGGGGTTCGCCTGGCTGATCAGGTTGAAGCTGACGATCCCGGAGACCGAGAGGATGATCGTCACCGCCATCGTCTCGCCGAGCGCCCGGCCGAGGCCGAGCATGGCGCCGCTGATGATCGACGATTTGCCGAAGGGCAGGACGGTCATGCGGATCATCTCCCAGCGGGTGGCGCCGAGCGCCTGGGCGCCTTCCTGGAGCTTGCGCGGCGCCTGCGTGAAGACCTCGCGGGCGACGGCGGAGACGATCGGCAGGATCATCACCGCCAGGACCAGCCCGGCGACGAACATCGTGCGGCCGGTGGCCGAGGCCGGGCCCTTGAAGATCGGGATGAAGCCGAGATTTTCTTCCAGCCACTTCATCACCGGCACCGCCGCCGGGCCGAGCACGAAGATCCCCCAGAGCCCGTAGACGATGCTGGGGATCGCGGCCAGGAGGTCGACCAGGTAGCCGAGGGTGAGGGCGATGCGCCTGGGCGCGATGTGGGTGATGAAGAGCGCCACGGCGACGGCCAGCGGCACCGCGATCGCCGCGGCGAGAGCGGCGGCCAGCACGGTCCCGAAGGCCAGCGGCGCCACGTAGTCGATGAAGGTCTTCTTGTCCGGCAGTTCGGAGGCGGCCGCGGTGAGGGCCGGCATCCCCTCGGCGACGAGGAAGATCGCGACGCCGGCCAGCAGGGCGAGGATCGTGACGGCGGAGATCACCGCGACGTTGGAGAAGATCCGGTCGCCGCGATGGCGGGTGCCGCCGCTCGCCGAGGCGAGGAGCTGGCCCGCGTTGGTGGTGGTGTCGACGTGCGAAGCCATGCTCAGTCCCACAAAGCGGACAGGGGACCCCGCCGCTGGCGACGGGGTCCCATGCTGTCAGCTCGGTTCAATGCTTCCTAGCCTGCTTCGATCGCTTCCACGGCCGGCAGGATCTTTTCGTGCAGCGATTCCGAGAGCGGGGCGGAGCCGGCGTTTTCGGCGGCCGCTTCCTGCCCTGCGGGGCTGATCGCGTATTCCAGGTAGGCCTTGACGATCGCCGCTTCTTCCGACGAGCCGTACTGGGTGCAGGCCATCAGCGAGGAGACGAGGACGATCGGGTAGGTCCCGGACGATTCCGTCTTGCGGTCGAGTTCGAAGGCGAACACGTACTGCCCTTCGCTGATTTCGGGGTTTTCCTTGGACTCCTCGAGGATTTTCGCAGCGGCTTCGGCGGTCGGGCCGACGTAATCGGTGCCGACTTTGATCAGCGCGACGCCGAGTTCGCCCGCCTGGCTGGCGTCGGCGTAGCCGATCGCGCCTTCGCCGGCGCTGACGGCTTCGACCACACCGGAGGTGCCGGCCGCGGCCTCGCCACCCTTGACCGGCCAGTCGCCGCTCGCTTCATGGGTCCAAACGCTGGGGACGACCTTGGAGAGGTATTCGGTGAAGTTCTCCGTGGTGCCCGACTCGTCGGAGCGGTTGACCGGAGTGATGCGGGTGTTCGGGAGTTCGACCCCGGGGTTTTCCTTGGCGATCGCCGGATCGTCCCAGGACTTGATTTCCTGGTTGAAGATCTTCGCCAGGGTTTCCGGGTCGAGTTTCAGTTCTTCGACGCCCGGCAGGTTGTAGACGACCGCGATCGGCGAGATGTAGTCCGGGATCTCGATCAGTTCTCCGGGCCCGCAGCGCTTTTCCGCGTTCGCGAGTTCGTTTTCTTCGGTCGCGAGCGGAGCGTCGCTACCGCCGAAGGCGGTGCCGCCGGCGATGAACTGCTCGCGGCCCCCGCCCGAGCCGACCGGGTCATAGGAGATCGTCACGCCCGAGTTTTCGTTCTCGAAGTTGGCGATCCAGGTTTCCTGAGCCGCCTGCTGGGCGCTTGACCCGGCGCCGGCGATCTGCCCGGAGAGTTCGCTGGACGAGCCGCCTTCTTCCCCTCCGCTGCTGCTGCTACTGCTGCCGCCGCAAGCGGCGACGCCGAGCGCGAGGATCGAGGCGAAGGCTATGACCGCAAGCCATCTAAAGCTAGACATCAGTCTCCCTTTTGATTTCGTTGAGATGGAGTGCTTCGACACCGACACCGGGTCGATGCCGGGCCAGACTCGCAGCGGCTCCGGGAGACCTTGTTACCCGCGTGTGTCGAGGATGTGAAAAAGATGTAAAAGCGCCCGATTTACCCTGCATCAGCCGTCCGGCGAGAAGCGGTAGCCGATGCCGTTGTGCGTGTGGATCAACTGGAACTCGGGCAGCGCCTCGCCGAGCTTCGCCCGCAGGCGGCTGACGTAGACGTCGACCGAGCGGTCGTCGCGGCGCGGCTGGCTCCCCCAGACGGCGGCGAACAACTCCTCGCGGGTCATGATCCGCTGCGGGTGCTCGGAGAGCGTCACCAGCAACTGCAGCTCACGCATGGTCAGGCTGAGGGGGCGCCCATCGACCAGGGCCGCATGCTCCTCAGGCCTGATCTCAAGGCGTCCAGCTGACAGCTGCGGAGGCTGACCGGTTGCCATCGCCATGGAGGTTGACCATGGCGAGATGTTGAATCAGCGCGGCTAGCCCGCGGTGAAACTGTTGTGAACGGCGCGTGAAGCGGCTTCGGCGGACATCTCGAGGTCGGGGGCGTCGGGAATCTCGACGACGACCTCGCCGATCGATTCCGGGTCGAACCGGTAGCCGACTCCGAAGTGGGTGTGGATGTAGCCCCAGCCCGGCGAGCGCTTCTCCAGCTTCTGGCGCAGCTTGCGGATGAAGACGTCGACAGAGCGGTCGCCGTGGGCCATCGCGTAGCCCCAGACCCGCTGGTAGATCGCCTCGCGCTCCAGCACCTGGCCCTTGGCCTCGGCGAGCAGCTGCAGGAGCTCGAACTCGCGCCGGGTCAGGTCGAGGCTATCGCCGCTGACGAAGGCCTGGAACTGGTCGGGCCGGATCTGCAGCTCACCGGCGACGAGGGGGCCGGCGTCCGCGTCGCTGCGGCCCCGGCGGCGACGGCGCGAGACCGCTTCCACCCTCGCCATCGCCTCCTCGGGATGGCAGGGCTTGGTGATCCAGTCGTCGGCGCCGAGGCGCAGGCCGCGCACCCGCTGGGCGACCGTGGAGCGGGCGGTGCAGACGATCACGCCGAGGTCGGGGAGCATGCCGCAGACCCGCTCCAGGTAGCTCCAGCCTTCCTCGCCGAGCAGCGCCGGGTCGATCAGCAGCGCGTTCAGCTTCATCGCCACCAGCTCCTCGGGCGGCACGGCGCCGGCGGCCTGACGCAGCTGCCAGCCGGCCGCGTCGGCTCGCTTGGCGAGAACGGTGACGAAGCCACTGTCGGTATCGATCACCGCGAGCCGGATCGGCTGCTGGGCGTTCACGATCGGACTGCCTCGGCGCGAGGGGGTGGGCGCATGGAGCGTCAAGACGGCTCGATTGTATGCAGGCGAGATGGCGGATCCTGCCCTGGTTACGAGATTTTCACAAGTGGCCGGCACCTAAATTGCGGCAAAGGTGCCGTCTCCGCCCCGCCGTGCGCTAGATTCCCGGCCCGTGAAGCGCGTCGCCGCAGCCCTCATCTCGATCACCGCTCTGATGCTGGTCTTCGCCCCGGCCGCCCTGGCCGAGAACGGCGTCGGCCTCGGGGGGCCCACGACCGACAAGTCGGTCACCTTCTTCTGCTTCGGCGTGATGGGCTTCTTCACCCTCCTGGTGGTGGTGCTGACGCTGGTCCAGAGCTCGCTGGAGAAGCGCAAGGAACGGCGCCGCAGCGATCTCGAGCGGCTTTCGTAGCGACGCGGCTGCGGTCCGGGCGAGCCCACGCCACCACGCTTCCCGAGAGCTTCAAGCTCAGGAAAGCGAAGCCGGGGTCCCGGCGTCTGCAGGAGCTGTCCCGACAGGGACGCGACTCAATTCCCGCGCGGGCAGATCGGCTCCCCCCACCGGAGCTCGCCTCAGGACAGCCGGAACCCGGACAGCAGGCGTTTCTCGGTTTCCCCCTCGACCTTGGCGACTACTTCGACGCGGCCCTCGAGCGGGGTGTCGCGGATCTTGGTGGCGAGCAGGTCGTCGACCTGGAAGATGCCGGCGGAGTTGTTGAGGTCGATCTCGATCCGCACCGGGCGCTCCTCGCCGGCCTCGATCCGGACCTCGTCGATCGCCGCGGCGGAGATCGAGTGGATGCCCTCGTGGCCGGCCTCGAGCGGGATCCGGGTGCGGCCCTGGGCCATGTCGAGGGCGTCGGCAACGCGGACCACGCCGGCCTCGACCGTGTAGGGCTCGCCGCGGCGTCGGTGGCCGATGATCGCGTGGAGGATCTCGGAGGCGACGACCGAGCGCTCCGGCTCGCGGTAGGAGCCGGCGAGCAGGCGGTCGAGGGCTCCGGAGGCGAGGAACAGCGAGTAGGCCTCGTGGTCGGCGCGGTGGATCGACATGCCGACGTCGTGCAGCAGGGCCCCGCCGGCGACGACCACCTCGGCGTCGCGTGGCTTCATCCCGTGGTCGGCGACCATCGCCGGCTCCACCCCGGCCTTGACCAGCAGGCGCAGCAGCCGCAGGGAGACGTTGAGGACGATCTGCATGTGGACCCAGGAGTGGTCCGACATCCCCAGCCGCTCCGCGTGGACCTGGGCCATGTACCACCAGGCCCGCACCTGCTCGTCCGCGTTGACGGCGTCGAGGAAGCTCTCGAGGCGGCGGTTGCCGCGGGTCGGCGCCCGCACCCTGGCCTCGGCGATCGCCTCGCGCGGAGGCTTGCGACCGGGGCCGGCAGGATCCGGAGCGGGCACATGGTCCTCGCCGGCGGCCGAGATCTGATCCTCGCTCATCGGGGGCCATCGTAGGGAAGGGACCGGGCGCCCCTCCCCCCTTCGTCGCGGCCGCTCAGCCGCAGACGGGCCAGGGGCTGGACCCCGAGCGCTCGTAGAGGAGCGCGGCGCGGTAGTCCTGTTCGCGCGCCGGCGCCGCAGCGGGATCGCTGTGGCCGCCGACCGATTCCCAGGTTCCCTGGTCGAACTGGTATTTCCCGCGGTAGGTGCCGCCGGAGGAGACGGCGGTCGGGTCGCCGCCGGACTCGCAGGAGGCGATCGATTCCAGGGTGGCGAGGCTGACCCCGCCCGGCAGCGTCGCGAAGGCTTCGCGGCGGCGCTTCTTCAACAGCGCGGCGCGCCGTTCGGCCGCGCGGATCCTGTGGGCGGCGACCTGGACGACCTGCCGGAACCGACCGACCGGCGGCCGGAGCGCGGTGACGTGGGCGACCTCGACGCCGTCCGCAGAGATCACGTGCGCCTTCCCCGCCGCCTGGGTCGCCGCCCAGGCCCCACCCACGGGGACGGCGACGGCGACGGCGAGAATCAGAGCAATATGTTTGCGCTTTGTGAGCAGACGCTGAACTTATGCAGCGCCTTGACTGCGAGTGTGTGCGCCCAGTCACACAAAATTCCTCTCAGGCACGAGCAGGTCGCCGTCAGCCCTCGTCTCGGGGGCCTCGCAGCGCCCGCAGGGCGTTGAGGATGACGGCGACGTCGATGCCCTCCTGGAGCAGGGCACCGGCGATCGGAGGGATGTAACCGAAGGCGGCGACGACCATCGCGGCGATGCTGAGGCCGATGCCGAAGACGACGCTCTGGCGGGCGATGCCGAAGGCGCGCCGGCCGATCGAGATCGCCGTCGCGACGCGGTCGATGCGGTCGACGGTGATCACCGCGTCGGCGGTCTCCGAGGAAACGGTCGCGCCGGGGCCGCTCATCGCGATGCCGACGTCGGCCAGGGCCAGCGCCGGGGCGTCGTTGACGCCGTCGCCGACCATCACCACCGGCGCCAGCGCCGGGTCGGCCCGCATCTCGCGGACGACGTCGAGCTTGCCCTCCGGGGACCGTTCGGCGTAGACGGCGTCGAGCCCCGCCTCGGCGGCGATCCGCTCGGCGATCTCGCGGTGGTCGCCGGTCACCATCGCCACCCGCTCGATTCCGACCGCGTGCAGCGCCGCGCCCAGCCCGCGCGCGTCCTCGCGCAGCGTGTCGGCCATCACGACGACGCCGGCGAGACGGCCGTCGACGCCGACCAGAACCCGGGCCAGGCCGGCGTCGGCGCCGTCGGGCGAGCGCGGGCCGCCGTCGCCGACGTCGCAGCCGCGCTCGCGCAGCCAGGCCTCGCTGCCGACCGCCACCCGGCGCCCGGAGACCGTCCCCTCCATCCCCTGGCCGGGCTTCTCGATCGGCTCGAGCGGCTCGGAGAGGCGCAGCCCGCGGGCCTCGGCGTCGTGGACCAGGGCCTCGGCGAGGACGTGGGCGGAGAGCTGGTCGACCGAGGCGGCGAGACGCAGCAGCTCCTCGCGCTCGAAGCCGGCCAGCGGCCGCACCGCGTGCACGGCCGGGGCGCCCAGGGTCAGGGTGCCGGTCTTGTCGAGCAGCACCGTGCGGGCCTCGCCGAGGCGCTCGATCGCGCCGCCGCCCTTGACGATCACGCCGAACCGAGCCGCCCGCGAGACGCCGGAGACGATCGCGATCGGCGCCGCCAGGATCAGCGGGCACGGGGTGGCGACGACGAGCACCGCGACCGCCCGCACCGGGTCGCCGCTGAGCGCCCAGGCGAGGCCGGCGATGACCAGCGTCACCGGCAGGAAGATCGCCGCGTAGCGGTCGGCGAGGCGGATGAACGGGGCGCGCTGCGTCTCCGCCGCCCGCACCAGCCGGACCAGGTTCGCGTAGGCGCTCTCCGAGGCGCGCCGCTCGGCCCGCATCTCGAAGGCGCCGCCGGCGTTGGCGACGCCGCTCTGCAGCAGCGAGCCGCGGGCGTGGGTGACCGGCAGCGACTCGCCGGTCAGGGCCGACTCGTCGACCACCGCCTCGGCGCCGCGGACCGAGCCGTCCACCGGCACCAGCTCGCCGGCCCGCACCAGCACCACGTCGCCCTTCTCCAAGCGGTCGACCGGGACCTCCTCCCAGGTCTCGCCGGCGCGCCGGTGGGCGATCGTCGGCATCCGCTCCAGCAGAGCCGTCAGCTCGCGCCGCGCCCGCCGCCGCGCCGCCGCCTCCAGCGCGTTGCCGCCGGAGAGCATCAGCGCTATCACCGCCCCCGCCAGGTATTCGCCGACCGCCAGCGCCCCGACCATCGCCACCAGGGCGATCGCGTCGACGCCGACCCGGCCGGCGGCCAGGGTCCGCGCGATCGACCAGGTCAGCGGCACCAGCATCGTCGCCACGGTCAACCCCCAGACGACGTTGGCCGCGGTCGTCGAGTCGAGCAGCGCGAGCAGGCCCCCGGCGACGATCAGGACGAGGGTGGCGAGGGCGATCAGGCGGGGGCGGGTGTCGGCGTCAAGCACGCCGCGACTCCTTGAAGGCGAACCGGGCGATCACGACCGCCAGCGCGCAGACGGCGATCAGGACCAGGCCGGCGCGGTCGGAGCGTCCCAGGTAGTAGAGGAGGCCGCCGGCGGAGGCGAGGCAGGCGGCGCCGCCGAGATAGGCGAGCCCGCGGTCCCAGCCGGGGGTGGCGGTGTGGCGGGCGTGCAGGATGTTGATCAGGGCGAAGACGAGGAGGAAGGCGAAGGAGCCGAAGGAGACGATCTCGGCGATCCCCGGCAGCAGCGAGAAGGCGGCGCCGACGAGGGCGATCCAGGCGATCGCGACGGCCGGCAGTCCGTTGCGCTCGCGGCCCAGCGCGCTCGGCAGCTCCTCGGCGGCGCTGACGTCGCGGGCCAGGCGGGCGGTCGAGAAGAGGGTGGCGTTGATCGCCGAGCTGGTCGAGAAGGCGGCGCCGACCGTCGCCGCCCAGAGGCCGAAGTTGCCGAGCGCCTGTTCGCCGGCGAGCGCGAAGGCGACCTCCTTCTTGGCGGCGATCACGCCGTCGGAGATCAGCATCTGCGAGGCGAGGGTGACCGCGACGTAGACGGCGACCACGACCGCCACCGAGATGTACAGGGCGCGGGGCAGCGTCCGCCGCGGGTTCTCGATGTCCTCATAGTCGTAGGGAAGCAGCTCGAACCCCTCGTAGGCGACGAAGATCACCGAGGCGCCGAGGAAGACGCCGCCGATCCCCTTGTTGTCGAGCGGGGCGAGGCGGCCGGTGCCGAAGGCGGCGAGCCCGACCACGGCGATCCCCGCCAGGACCAGGAGCTTGACCGCGACGACCAGGTCCTCGGTGAGGCCGGAGGCGGCGACCCCGCGCAGGTTGACCCCGACGAAGGCGGCCAGAACGCCGACGCTGGCCAGCCGCGCAACGTTCTCCGGCGCCCCGAGGGCGTTGGCCAGGTAGTGGCCGAAGGTGAAGGCGTAGACGGCGAGGGCGAAGACGTAGCCGAGGATCAGCAGCCAGGCGACCCAGGCCGCCGATTCGGGGTGGCCCTCTTCGCGCAGATAGGCGAAGGGGCCGCCGGAGCGGCCCGAATGCAGGGCGAGCCGCGCGTAGGCGCGGGCGGTGAGGCCGGCGACGGCGCCACCGAGCAGGAAGGCGGCGAAGGCGAGGTGGCCGGCCAGGTCGACGGTGAGGCCGAGCACGCTGAAGATGCCGCCGCCGACCATCCCCCCGATCGCCATCGCGCAGCACTCGCGCAGGCCGAGCCGGCCGCGGGCGCGGCGGCGGGCGCGGGTGCGTGGGTGGTAGGGACCTCTCCTCCCCCGCTGCGCCTCGGCGACGCTCGTCCGCTCCATACTCGCCATCATCTGCGAATCGATGGTCACACGACATCCCGGCTGCTGCTCGCCTGCCCGGACCGGCCGGGCCTGATCGCGACCGTCAGCGGCTTCCTCGCCGAGGCCGGACTGAACATCGTCGACGTCGACCAGCACTCGACCGCGGAGGGCCGCTTCTTCATGCGGATGGTCTTCGACGGCATGCAGGCGGGCGAACGGGACTCGCTGCGGCGTCGCTTCGCGCGCGAGGTCTCCGAGCCCTTCGAGATGGAGCACCGCTTCGCCGAGTCGAGCCACCGCGACCGCGTGGCGGTCATGGTCTCGCGCGAAGACCACTGCCTCTCCGACCTGCTCTGGCGCTGGCGCAACGGCGAGCTCGGCGGCGAGCTGGTCGCGGTCCTCTCCAACCATCCCGACCACGCCGAGCAGGTGGAAGCGCTCGGGTTGCCCTACCACCACGTGCCGGTCGAGCCGGGCGCGCGCGAGGAGGCGGAGCGCCGGGTGCTGGAGCTGCTCGGCGACGTCGACCTGCTCGTCCTCGCCCGCTACATGCAGATCCTCTCCGACGACTTCCTGCGGCGGCTCGGGGCGCCGGCGATCAACATCCACCACAGCTTCCTGCCGGCCTTCGTCGGCGCCGAGCCCTACCGCCGCGCCCACGAGCGCGGGGTGAAGCTGATCGGCGCCACCGCCCACTACGTCACCGCCGAGCTCGACGCGGGCCCGATCATCGACCAGGACGTGACCCGCGTCTCCCACCGCGACGAGGTCGTCGACCTGGAGCGGATCGGGCGCGACATCGAGCGGCTGGTCCTGGCGCGGGCGGTGATCGCGCACCTGGACGATCGCGTCCTGCTCGACGGGGATCGGACCGTCGTCTTCTAAGGGTTGCGTGGGGCGGTCTGCGGGGCTCGCCGCGGGACGAGGGTTGGCGCGGAGGGGCGGAAGTGTCCCTCTCCGCTTGCTGGGTTTTTCGCTGGGAAGAACAACGGCCGTCCGAGCAGGAGCGCCGGAGCGAAAAGGAGGACGCCGCTGCGCGAGAAAGACACCCCCACCCCTCCCCACGAATCGCGTCCCCGCTTCCCGAGGTGAGGCATCTCCCGAGCATCGGGAGATGCTCCAAGGGACGGAAGCTTCCTCGTGGCCGAGGTTTTGCCCTCTATAGGGGGTAAAAGCTCGGCCACGCTCCCGGAGATGGGGGCTGAAGGGTCGGGTGTCCCTCGCAGGCGCGGCGTCCTCTTTTTCGCGCTTGCGCGCGTAACTCGGACGGGAGGAGCGCTCCCCAGCGAAAAACCCAGCAACGGAGAGGGACACCCGACCCTCCAGCCGTGGCCCGAGCCCCGGTGAGAGGCGCCCGGCTGGCTGCTCAGCCAGTTTTCGCCTAACCTGGTGGGGATGGAGCAGGCGACCATCTCACGACCGGCGGGGGTCGAGCGGAGCGGCTTCCCGCCCGGCACCCGGATGCCGGCGGCGCTGCAGGCGCTCTCCTACGCGCGCGACCCGCTCGGCTTCCTGATCGATTTCCAGCGCCGCTACGGCGACATCTTCAGCGTCTCCTTCCCGTTCTTCAAGGGCCTCGTCTACGTCGCCGACCCGGCGCTGGTCAAAGAGCTGTTCACCCGCTCGCCGCAGCAGCTGCACGCCGGCGAGGCCAACGCCACGGTGCTGGAGCCGGCGCTCGGGCCGAACTCCGTCCTCACCCTCGACGAGGGGCCGCACATGCGCCAGCGCAAGCTGCTGCTGCCGCCCTTCCACGGCGAGCGAATCGAGCGCTACGGCGAGCTGATCCGCGAGGTGACCGCGGCGGAGATGGAGAGTTGGCCCCTCGGCGAGCCCTTCGCGCTGCGGCCCCACACCCAGCGGATCACCCTGGCGGTGATCATGCGCGCCGTCTTCGGCGTCCACGACGAGCAGCGGCTCGAGCGCTTCGAGCGGCTGATCGAGACCTTCGCCGCCCGCGTCAACATGGTCACCGCGATCCCGCCGCTGCGCCGCAGCTACGGCCGCTGGAGCCCGTGGGCGCGGTTCCTGCGGGCGCGCGAGGCGCTCGACCGCTTCGTCTACGAGGAGATCGCCCTGCGACGGGCCGAGGTCGCGGACGACGACGGCGGCGAGCGCGACGACGTCCTCTCGCTGCTGCTCGGCGCCCGCGACGAGGACGGCGCCCCGATGAGCGACGCCGAGCTGCGCGACGAGCTGGTCACCGTCCTCGCCGCCGGCCACGAGACGACCGCGACCGGCCTCGCCTGGGCGATGGAGCGGTTGCTCCGGAACCCCGACGCGCTCGCCAACCTGCGCGACTCGCTCGCCGCCGGGGAGGTCGAGTACCTCGACGCGACGATCAAGGAGACGCTGCGGGTGCGCCCGGTGATCGTCGACGTCGCCCGCAAGGCGACCGAGCCGCTGGAGATCGGCGGCTACGAGCTGCCCGAGGGCACCTTCGTGATGGCGGCGATCGCCGCCCTCCACTACCACCAGGACCTCTTTCCCGAACCGGAGCGCTTCCGGCCCGAGCGCTTCCTCGACGGCAAGGCGGACACCTACTCCTGGATCCCCTTCGGCGGCGGCGTGCGCCGCTGCATCGGCGCCTCCTTCGCCGAGTTCGAGATGCGGGTGGTGCTGCGCGAGATCCTCGAACGCGCTGAGCTGCGGGCGCCCGACCCGGCGCCGGAAAAGGTCCGAGCCCGCAACATCACCCTCGCCCCCGCGAAGGGGACGCGGGTCAGCCTCGCTGGGCCCCTGCGCTGACCTCGCGCTCGGCCGCCTCCCACTGCTCGTAGAGCTCGGCGATCGCCCGTTTGGCCTCGGCGTGACGCTTGTTCGCCCTCTCGGCGCGTCCCGGGCTGGACCATGCCGACGGGTCCGAGAGCTCCTCCTCGACCTCGCGCAGCTCGGCCTCGGCGCGCTCGATCCGCCGCTCCAGCTTCGCCGCCCGCTTCGCCGCCTTCTCGGAGGGCTTGGTGGCGCTGTACTTCTTCGCCCCGCCGCCGCTCGGCTTCGCGGCCGCGGCCGTGGCGGCCTCGCGCTCGTCGCGGCGCCGCTGGTACTCGGCCCAGCCGCTCGCGTGGCTCTCCAGCCGACCGCCCTCGCAGACCAGGGTGCGGGTGCCGACCGCCTCCAGCAGGGCGCGGTCGTGGGAGATCAGGAGAACGGCGCCCTCGAACTCGGTCAGCGCGTCCTCGAGCGCCTCGCGGCTCTCGATGTCGAGATGGTTGGTCGGCTCGTCGAGGACCAGGACGTTGGCGCCGGAAGCGACCAGGATCGCCAGCGAGAGCCGCCGCTGCTCGCCGCCGGAGATGTCGGAGAGCTGCTTGTCGGCGTCGCCGCCGGAGAAGAGGAAACCGCCGAGCAGCGCCCGCGCCTTGTTCTCGGTGAGGCCGGTCTCGCGCTTGGCGGCGTCGAGCACGGTGCCTGAGCCGGCGGCGGTGTCGGCGTGCTGGGAGAGATAGCCGAGCTTCACGTTGTGGCCCGTGCGGACGCTGCCCGAGGCCGGCTCGCGGCGGCCGGCGAGGGTCTCGATCAGGGTCGTCTTGCCGCTGCCGTTGGCGCCGACGAGGACCACGTGTTCGCCGCGCTCGAGTTCCATCTCGGCTCCCTCCAGCAGGGTCCGGCCGGGGACCTCGATCCTGCCCGCCACCAGTTTGAGCACGATCCGGCCGGGGCGCTCCGGCGGCTTGAAGGAGAAGCGCAGGCGGCGGCCGTCGCGGCGTTCGGCGCCGGGGCCGCCGCGCTTCTTCTTCTCGATCTGTTTGACCCGCGACTGGGCCTGGCGCGCCTTGGTCGCCTTGTAGCGGAAGCGCTCGACGAAGCGCTCCATCCGCTCGATCTCCGCCTGCTGGCGCTCGATCGCCTTGCCGAGGGCGATCTGGCGGGCCGCCTGCTCCTGCCGCCAGGCGTGCCAGGGGCCGGCGAAGAAGCGGGCGCGCTGGGCCTCGATCTCCAGCACCGAGGTCCCGACCGCCTCCAGGAACCAGCGGTCGTGGGCGACCAGGACGACGGCGGCGTCGAGGTCGACCAGGTAGCGCTCGAGCCACTCCAGCGAGGGGATGTCGAGATGGTTGGTGGGCTCGTCCAGCAGCAGCAGGTCGGGGCGGCCGGCCAGCGCCCGGGCCAGCGAGACGCGGGTCAGCTCGCCGCCGGAGAAGGTCGAGAGCGGCCGCTCGGCCTGCTCGGGGTCGAAGCCGAGGCCGCGCAGCACGGCGAGGACGTCGTCGCGCCAGCGGTAGCCGCCGCCGGTTTCGAGGCGCTGCTGGGCGGCGGCGTAGGCGGCCATCGTCTCCTCCCCCACCTCGCCCTTCCCCATCTCCGCCTCCAGCCGGGCCAGCTCGGCCTCGGCGTCGAGCATGTCGGTGCGGCCGGAGAAGACGTACTCGCCGAGCTTCGCCCGGGAGTCGCGCGGCGGCCGCTGGTCGTGGAGGGCGACCCGGGCGCCGCGCTGCAGGGCCAGCGAGCCCGAGTCCGGGGTCAGCTCGCCGGCGAGCACCCGCAGCAGGGTCGACTTGCCGGCACCGTTGCGGCCGGAGAGCGTCATCCGTTCGCGCGGCTCGAGCTTGAAGGAGACGTCGCCGAACAGCAGCTTGCCGCCGACGTAGACGTCCAGTGAGGTTGCGGTTGCTATCGCCATCGAATCTTCATGCTTTCGTTCGCACCACGGTGTTGCCCCGAGGGTAGTCTCAGGCCATGAACCGTGAAGAGCTGCGCCGGATCCAGGCCCCGCTGAAGGAGCAATACAAGGACGCGCCGGATAGCGCCATGGTGACGCTAAAGGCATCCGGAACGCTCGGCGAGGGCGTCTCGTGCTCGGTCGAGACCGGTCGGGCGATCGCCGAAGCCGGCCTGCACCCGGCCAGCGGCGGCGACGGCACGCAGCTGTGCTCGGGCGACATGCTGCTCGAGGCCCTGGCCGCCTGCGCCGGCGTCACCCTGCGCGCGGTCGCCACCTCGCTCGGCATCGCGGTCGAGTCGGGCCGGGTCCACGCCGAGGGCGACCTCGACTTCCGCGGCACCCTCGCGGTCGACCGTGACGCGCCGGTCGGGTTTCGGGCGATCCGGCTGCGTTTCGACCTCGACACCGAAGCCGACGAGGAGCAGCTGGCGACGCTGCTGAAGCTGACCGAGCGCTACTGCGTCGTCTTCCAGACCCTGGCGACGCCGCCGGAGCTGGCGGCGAGCGCGTCCACGAGCGAGGCCCCGGCCTGACCCCCCGGGGCGGTCGCATTTGTCTCCGCTATCCGGATGGAACTGCGACCCCCGGAGCCGCTGCGCCACCTCGGTGACCTGGCCCGGGCGCGGGCGACCCGGCGCTCCTCCGCACGCGCGGACGCGCAGGCGCTGCGCGAGCTCGAGGCGCGACCGCTGGCACTGCCGGCCGGCCTCGAGATCGAGTGGCTGGGCGTCTCCGGCTACCGGCTCACCTACGAGGGCCACACCCTCTTCGTCGACCCCTACCTCTCGCGCGTCCCGTTCAGCGACCTGGCGCTGCGACGCCCGGCGACGCCCGACCCGGCGGCGCTGGAGCGCTTCGTCCGCGCTCCCGGGGAGACGGTCGGCGTCCTCGTCGGCCATACCCACTTCGACCACGCGGTCGACGCGCCGGCGATCGCCAGACGGTTCGGCTGCCGCGCCTACGGCTCGCGCTCGCTGGCCAGCCTGATGGCCCTGCACGGTCTCGCCGAGCGCGCGGTCGAGGTCGAGCCCTACCGGACCTACGAGCTGGGGCCGTTCGAGGTCGGCTTCACTCCCAGCGCCCACTCGAAGCTGCTGCTCGGCCTCGCCGTCCCCTACGCCGGCGAACTCAGTTGCGAGCGGCTCGACTCGCTCTGCCCGAGCGCCTACCGCTGCGGCCAGGTCTGGGGCATCTCGATCGCCGTCGCCGGCCTGCGCCTCTACCACCAGGGCAGCGCCGACCTGATCGACGAGGCCGTCCGCGAGCGCGGCGTCGACGTCTTCCTCGCCGGCGTCGCCGGCCGCAGCTTCACCGCCGAGTACTGGCAACGGATCCTGCCGCGGCTCGAACCGCGGGCCGTGGTCCCCACCCACTACGACAACTTCTTCCGCCCGCTCGGCGCCGACCTCGAGTTCGTCGCCAACGTCCAGCTCTCGCGCCTGCCCGAGGAGATCGCCGCGGTCAGCCGCGACTTCGAGCTAGCCGCCCTCCCCCGCTCCGACGGCGCGACCGCCGCCGCCTGACGCCCGCCGGTCGGCCTCAGGCCGCGAGGGCGCGGCTGCCGAGTTCCCGCCACATCTGCTCGAACTGTTCCTTGCTCCAGGTCAGGCGGGTGCCGGAGAGCGGGTCGTTGACGCGTACGCCGGCCGGGCCGACGCCGGTGAGGACGACCGCGTGCTCGCCCCAGTCGATGTGCACGGTGCGGCCCGCGGGCGTCCTCCAGCTCGCGTAGGGGCCGGCCGAGAGGGCGACCCAGGCCATCACCGGGCGCCCGTGCATCAGCGCCCCGTAGACGGCCGCCGGGCTCTTGCCGCTGAGGTCTCGCAGGGCGACGCCCTCGTGCTTGGCCAGAGCCTCGATCGGCCCCTGGTAGACGCCGAACCCGCCGGCCGGGCCGCCGCCGTCGGCGCGGCCGACGAAGCCCTTGTCGGGGTCCCCCCACACCTCCGAGCCGTCGGCCGCGAAGATCGGGTCGAGCGGCTGGCTGTGGGCGACCTGGCGCTGCAGCTCGAGCTGCCCGACCGGCTTGCCACGGAAGGCGAGCAGCATCGCCAGGGACGCCGCCTCGCAGTCGTTCGGCAGCGCCTGCTTGACCAGCGGCACCTTGATGCTCACCGCGAGCGGCCGCTCGCGGACGCTGACCGTGCCGCCACCGTTGCGAGCCGCCAGCATCACCGCCCGTTCGGTTTCGGCCCGCTCGACCTCCAGCCGAAAGGTGCCGGCGCCGCGGTGCACGATGCGTCGCGCCGGGACCGAGCCGAGCAGCGCAGCCGCCGCCCGTGGCCGCTCCAGCACGTTCGCCGCCCCCCTCGCCACCGTCCTGCCGTCGAGCCGGAGTCGGACCACGGCCGGCCCCTGCGAGGACCCCGGCGAGCCGAGGCCGGACCCTACGACGACCACCCCGGCGGCGGCGACCACCAGGGCGAGCAGGGCAAAGGCCGTCAGCCGTCGTCGCACGACGGTACGGCGGTGGGGTCCCGCGCGCGCCCGCGGCGCGCTCATCCCGGCTTCCGGGCCACCGCGATCGCGCCCTCGTGGGCCAGCGACTCGACCGAGACGTCGACGAAGCCGGCCGCCTCCAGCGCCCCTTGCCACCACTCCGGCGGGGCCGGGTGCTCGCCGGCGCCGGTCATCACCTTGATTGCGTTGCGGGCGATCCGGGCGAAGCCCGCCGGCCCGCGCCGCGCCATCGAGCGCAGCTTCGAGGAGATCACCTGCCGGTTGCGCCCGGCGGCCGGGCTCCAGCCGAACATCATGTCCCCGAACGCCATCCGCCCGCCGGGCACGAGGACGCGATGGATCTCCTCGACACAGCGGCGCTTGCCCGCCGCGTCGAGGTGGTGGAAGCAGTAGTTGGAGACGACCAGGTCGACCGAGCCGTCGTCGAGCGGCAGGCTGGTCGCCGAGGCCTCCAGCGGGTACAGGTTCGTCAGCTGCCGGCCCGCGACGAGCCAGCGCAGGTGCTCGACCATCGCCGGCGAGATGTCGATCGCCCAGACGCTGGCGCACTGCTCGGCGAGCGGCAGGGCGAGCAGGCCGGTGCCGGTTCCGATGTCGAGGGCGCGCTCCCCCGATTCGGGCTTCGCCCGCGTGAGGATCGAGTCGCGCAGGGCGCGGAAGCCGGGCGTGCGCGAGAGCTCGTCGGCGTGGCGGACGTGGCGGTCCCAGTCCTTTTCCCGGTGCAACAGGCCGCCGGCGTGGCCGGCGCGGCGTGGCGCGGTGGGAGCGAGCAGTGCGGGGTCGGGAGCCTGGGGCGAAGACGGGTCGAGTGACATGCCAGCACCCTTATCCCCCTGCTTAAGCTGCTCCTTACCCGGCCCTAAGCGGGGGACTAAGTTGGCGTGAGAAAACTCACATACGGGCGGCGATCTGCTCGATCGTGCCCATCGTCCGCGTCGTCGTCGGGCCGAGGGCGACGGCGATCGCCTTCTGGTCGAGCGCGGAGTCGAGGATGCCGCCGCTGGGCAGCCAGTAGAGCTCCCGGGCGGCGATCGCCAGGCGGTCCTCGTCGTCGGCGAGCGCCAACACCCGCTCGCGCGCCGCGGCGGTGGGCGCTTCCGCCAGCAACAGGACCTGCAGCTTGCCCTTGGAGCCGTCGACGACCGCCGGGTCGAACGGCCGCTGGACGGCGATCGCGGCGACCTCCGCGGCGCTGCGCAGGAAGACCGGGACGTCGTATCCCAGCCTCGCGTCCAACTCGGCTTCCAGGCGCCGCCCCAGCTCGGGCTCCGGCTCCCCCCCGCCGGTGCTGAAGATCACGTTGCCGCTGGCGCGGAAGGTGGCGACGGCGTCGAGCCCGATCGCCTCGAAATGGCCGCGCAGCTCCGCGTTCGCGATCCGCCGCCCGCCCAGGTTCATACCGCGCAGGAAGGCGACGTGGCGGTCCATGCCGCAAGCCTAGACTGCGAGGTTGAAGGGTTTTGGTGCCGATAGCGCTGAAAACCCTTCAACCTCGAGTGACCGAGTGAGCGCCGACTACACCAGCCTGCCGCCGGACCTGCCGGTGCCCGAAGACGACGGCGCCGCCGACCGCCTGCCGGGCCTGGCGCTGCCCTCGCTGGCGCTGCCGGCGACGACGGGCGGCTCGCTCGACCTCGCCGCGCTGGCGGCGAAGCGGCTGGTCGCCTACGTCTACCCGCGAACCGGCACCCCCGGGGAGCCGCTGCCCGACGGCTGGGACGACATCCCCGGCGCCCGCGGCTGCACGCCACAGAGCTGCGCCTACCGCGACGCCCTGGCCGAGTTCGAGCGGCGCGACGCCGCCCTGGTCGGGATCAGCGCCCAGAGCGCCGCCGAACAGGCCGGGTTCGCGGCCCGCGAGCACATCCCCTTCCCGCTGCTCAGCGACCGGAGCCTGGAGCTCGCCGCCACTCTCGACCTTCCCACCTTCGAGGCGGCGGGAACGACGCTCTACCGCCGCCTCACCCTGGTCGCCGAGGCCGGCGCGATCGTCAAGGCCTTCTACCCGGTCTTCCCGCCCGACCGCGACGCCGCCGCGGTGCTGGGCTGGCTGCGGAAGCACCGACCGTAGATTCAGTCCCCGGTCGAGGTGACGAGCCGGATATCGCCGGTGCCGACCAGCACTTCTGCCGCCTGCTCGCGGCACGCGCCGGCGTCGAAGCGAAGCGCCGTGAAGCGATCGCCGAGCGAGCCGGCATCGAGTCGAACCCGGAAGGTCGTGGACGGAGGGGAGCTTCGCCGTGCCCAGCCGCAAGCGGTCGCGACCTCCCTGGCGCCCTTCGCCGTCAGCGTCACCGCGACGCGGCGCGAAGAGCCGTTCTGCAGCACGGCGATGCCGATCAACGCCAGGGTCATGGCGAGCGCCAGAATCGAGAATGCCTGGGCGATGCCCGTCGCCAGCCGAATCGAGGCAAGGTCGCGCTTCGTCTCTTCGATCCTGTTCCAGGCGGCGTCGTTCGCATCGTTCGCGGACTGTGGGCTCCACTTCCTCATCTGCCAGCCCGCGACGGCGGCAACGTAGGAAGCCCCGGCCAGGAGCCAGAGGACGAGAGCCCCGCAGCCGACCGCCCTCAGCAAGGCGGAGGCGTCACCGAGCCCCTTCGCCAGGCCCGCCGCGACCAGCGCGGCGACGATCGCGCTGGCCACGGTGAAGCCGTTCAGCGCTCGCGCGCGGGCCTTGTCGGGTGCATCGATCAGTCGCGAGTAGTAGGCCTTGTTCACCTCGTCGATCACCGACGAATCGAGCCTGGGGCGAGCGGCGGTCTCGGTGGGCTTCGGCTCCGTCATCACACCCCCGGGAAGTAGCCGCCGTCGGCCGTCTTCGCGACGCGGTCGCGAGTCGGGTTGTCCGGGTTCAGGAGCGGCTCCAGAACGGGGCGGACGATCGCCGCCTGCTCGACCAGCGCCGCCACCGTCGCCAGCGTGTCGGCTGCGACCTCGGCGCGGATGCCGTAGGCGGAGTCGAGCAGCTCCGAAGTCGTCTGGCCGTAGTGAGCGTGGCGCGAGAGCAGGCCGACCGCCTTGCCGAGGTAGGCGTCGAAGGTCGCGGAACGTGAGCCCTGAACGGCGAAGGCACTGGCCGAACTCTCGTCGGCGAGCAGGTCGAGCACCGAGCGGAGCGTCTCCGTCTCGGCGTGAAGGCGGAGAAGGTGAAGGCGGATCAGGCGAATCGCGGGGCTGGACGGGTCGTCGATGCGAAGAAACCACACCGGCCAGACGTGGTGATTCACCTTCTCGGCCAGGAAGTGCAGGGTGAACTCGTCCTCCTCGGCCACGCATTTCGCGCCCGCCGGAGGCTCCCCGCTCTCCGCACACCCGTACTCGACGACGCACATGGGCCTCCCCGGTCGCAGCCACCACGAGCGCGGCTCGAACCCATCAGCTCCCTTCCAGCGCGTGGTCGAGTGAAGGACGAGGTGAGCGAGCGGCCTGGCGGCAGCCGCCAGGGTGCGCCTGGCAGGCTTCCCTTTGGCCGCAATCCACACGGGCATTCCGAGGAAGTCACGCAGGATTGCCACGCCCTCCTCCGCATCGAAGCTCGGTGCGCTCCCGGGCCTGTTGCGCCGTCGGTCCCTCCCGCCGCCAGTGTTGGTGATCGCCATCTCGACCCGGCCGCGCGGAAGGAAGGCCCCGTCCCAGAATAGACGGCGAAAGGCGCCGCCGAACCCGGCCGGGGTCCGCGAGCCGAAGCCGCGACGGTCGAGCCGGTCCTCGTAGCGCAGCGTCTTTCGAGCCGACCAGTACTCGTCCTCCGCCGGCCACTCGGGCAGGCCACCGCCCTGCCTCTGCTCCTCGATGCCGGCGCGTCGAACGAACTGGGTGGGCGAGGGAATGCATCGCACATCCCCGAACAGGAACGGTCTTACATCGGCGAGCGGAAACTGTGCGCATATGAGCACAGCGACACACTAGTTGCTGTCCGCCTGAGTAGTCCAGCCGTCCTCACCCCAGGGGGCCGCGACCCCTTTCGGGGACCCATTCCTCAAGCGGAGGGTGCGGCACTACCCGGGTCGTACTGCTGTGATCTGACTTCTGTGTTGTGAACTAGAACTACATCTGTCAATTGCCACTAATTGGCTATCACTTCTCACCGGGCATCGCGACTCGCCATTCCGGAGTGGCTGGTCGCCTGCGTTGCCCCTCGATCGTAGCGGCCCGCGACGCACCTCACCGTGGTCGCCCTCGGCCGCCCGCCTTGCGAGCGACGCTTCGGCGGCGGAGGGGCCCGGCCGGCCGCCCCCGAGAGGGAGGCGGCCGGGGGTCCAGTGGAGGCGCCGAGATTCGAACTCGGATCCGCGGACGCGGTGCGAGGGTGTCTACAGGTTTAGCCGGCGCTTGATTCTCGGCTCCCGGGGTCCGCGCCGGCGGGCACTACGGGAGACACAGCCCTCTTCGATTTCCCCGGCCGGACGGGGCGATCCGTTCGGGTGAGCCCGCTTCTGAAGCCGGTGCCCCTCCCCGCGGGCGTGGGAGGACCGACTCTCACAGCGCTTAGCTTCTAACTAAGCGGCGAGGGCGAACTCATGGTCCGCACGTATTGGTTTGTGCCGGGGTTTAACGAGGCCTCCGGCAACCTCGACCTGCAACCGTTCGCACGAGTCGACCACGTCGAAGCCTGTCGCCCCCGTGCTTGGTGCGCTTCCGATTGTACGGGGTCGGGACGAAAGGCATGGCGCCAGCGGGGAGGCGCTCCCGGGGCTCGCCTCAGCCGACTGCCGGCGCTCTAAACCGTCGAGCGGGACTTGAGGTCGGCCAGGACGTCCTGGGGGAAGCCGGCCACCTGGTCCAGGTCGTCGACAGACTGGAAGCCGCCGAGGCGCTCGCGGTGGGCCAGCAGGCGGGTCGCCTGGGTGACCGAGAGGCTCTGTTCGCGCAGTTGCTCGAAGGTGACGGTGTTGAGGTTGACCTGGCCGCCGACGGGCGCGGGCGAAACGGGCGGGGTGGTCGGCGGCGCGGGCGCCTGGGGCGGCGCGGGCATCTGGGGCTGCGCGGGCGTCTGCGGGGCCGCGGGCGGCGTCGGCTCCGCGACCGGGGGCGCGGCGGCCGGGGGCGCGGGCGCGGCTGCCGGCGGTTGCGGCGGCAGGGGAGCGGCTGCCGGCGGCGCCTCCGGGACGAACGGCGCGGGCGGCGGCGGCGCGGGTGCCGGCTCCGGCGGCTGCTGGTAGATCGGGGCGGCTGCAGGAGGTGGGGTCGGCGGCGCGGGATCGGGCGGCGCGGGCTCGGAAGGCGCGGGGGGCGGCGAGGCGGGCGACGCTCCGCCCTGCACCGAGCGGACGATCGCCTGCTCGGCCTCGATCGCGCGGCGCTCGGCCTCGCGGGCGCGCTCCTCGGCCTCGGCGACGCTCTGCTGCATCTCCTGCAGCCGCCGCTGGCGGGCGTCCTCCTCGGCTTTCAAGCCCTCCAGTCGTTTCACGTCGGCGGCGCGCTCTTCCGCGGCCTTGGTCCGTGCGTCGATCTGGCGCAGCCGCTCCTCGGCCTCGGCGATCGAGCGTTCGTGCGCTTCGCGCTCCTGCTGCAGGCGCTGCTCGGCGGTGTGCAGGTCGGCCGGCGGCGCCGGCTGCGGGGGCGCTGCCTGGAGGCGCTCGGCCTCCTGCATCCGGCGGTCGGCCTCGGCCTGGATCCTCTGGCTCTCGAACCGGACCTCCTCGACGCGGTCGCGCACGCGCTGTTCGGCCGCAACCGGGTCGTACTCCTCCGCCGCCGGAGTGACGGCGCCGCCGACCGGCGGCGGCACGGCCGGGATCGCCGCCGGCTGCTCGACAGCGGGAGGCTGCGGCGCGGCGGCTGCGGGCTGAGGCGGCGCAGCTGCGGGCTGCTGCGACGGGACCACCGCCCCCGGCTGCGCCTGGCCCGCCCGAGCCTGGCTGAGGGCGCGTTCGTTGGCGGCCTGGGCGGCCGCCAGGCGCTGCTGCGCGGCGGCCGCTTCGCGCTTGCGCTTGCCGCCCCCATACTTGATCCCGAAGAAGCTCTTCTGCTCCGGCGCAGGCGCGGCCGCAGCGGCGGCAGCCGCAGGGGCGCCGTCGGCGGGAATCGGCGGGGGCGCGGTGCCCGCCCGTTTGGCGGCGCGCTCTTCGCGGCGCCGCTTCGACTCTTCGCGGCGCGCCTGGCGCATCTGGTTGCGCTGTGCCTGCTGCTCGGAGCGCAGGCGGCGGCGTTTCTCCTTGCGGGTCTCGCCCGCGGGCGCGGCTGCGGCCACCGGAGCCGCGGCGCCGGGGGGCGGCTGGGAGGCGCCGGGCGGCGGCACCGAGGCCATCTCGCTGGTCGCCGCCGTGGCCGCAGCGGGCGCAGCGGCGGCGGCCACCGGAGCCGCGCCCGGCGGCACAGCGGCGGCCGGGGGCGCCCCGGGCGTGGCAGCGGCGGCCTCGCGCTGCTCCTTCTCCTTGGCCCGTCGCTGGGTGATGCTGACCACCAGCAGAAGCAGCAGGATCGCCGCCAGCAGCCCCGCCACGAAGTAGCTGGTGTGGTCGCTGACGTAGTTGCTCGCCTTGTCCGGGAACGATTCGGCCTGCGCCGCGGCGGGCGCCGCCATGGCCACGGCGCCGATCCCTGCTGCGAGCGTGAGGAGCCAACGAGTCCGCATTCCCCTGCATCCTTGCATGTAAGCCACCAGTTGCAACCCCGGCAACGCCTCTCCCACGGACCGACGTTCGAGTTCCCCGAAGCTCAGCGCATGCGGCCCTTGAACTCCCGCTCGACCTCACGGCGCACGTCGCGGTCGGCGATCTCGCGGCGCCGGTCGCGCCCCTCCTTGCCCCGCGCCAGGGCCAGCTCGACCTTCGCCCGCGGGCCTTTGAAGTAGATCCGGGTCGGCACCAGGGTCAGCCCTTTCTGGGCCGTTTTCCCAACCAGGCGCTCGATCTCCTCCCGGTGCAGCAGCAGCTTGCGCGGCCGCTCGGCCTCGTGGGCGTCGACCGCCGAGTACTCGTACGGGGGGATGTGGAGCTTGCGCAGCCAGACCTCGCCGCCGTCGACGACGGCGTAGGCGTCGGTCATCTGCGCCTTGCCGCTGCGCAGCGCCTTCACCTCGGAGCCGCTCAGCACGATCCCCGCCTCCATCTTCTCCACCAACTCGAATTTGTGCCGGGCACGGCGGTTGGTGACGACGTCGCCCGAGGCCGGCGCGCGCTTCTTCTTCTGCTTCTTAGCCATCGGCCGGCTCCAGCTCCGCCCGCCCCCGCGGCGCGTCGACGCCGCTGACCCTGACCTCGACCGGGTCGCCCAGGCGCAGCGCCGACTTCGAGCCGCGGCTGACCAGCGCCACCTCGGCCCGGTCCAGCTCGTAGCGGCCGCCTGGCAGGCGGCGCGCCGGCAGCATGCCCTCGTAGACGTCGGCCAGCTCGCCGCCGAAGGCGACGAAGGCGCCGGCCCGGATCACGCCGGAGACCTCGCCCTCGAAGACGGCGTCCAACCCGCGCTCGCCGAGCTCGCGTTCCAGCAGGAAGGCGGCGCAGACGTCGTCGGCCTCGCGCTCGATCTTCGCCGACTCGCGCTCGCGAGCGGAGCAGTCGGCGGCGACGTCGCGGGCCTCGGCCAGGCGCGGCGCCTTCTCCCCCTCGCCGAGCAGCGCCAGCAGAGCCCGGTGGACGACGAGGTCGGGATAGCGCCGGATCGGCGAGGTGAAGTGCGTGTAGGCGTCGCTGCCGAGCCCGGCGTGGCCGCTGTTTCGCTCGCTGTAGCGCGCCTGCTTGAGGGAGCGGAGCACGAGGGAGGTATACGCCTCGCGGCCGTGCCCGCGCCGCGCGGCCTCGCGCTGGGCCAGGCGGCTGGCCTCGGCGGCGACCTCGGCCGCCATCTGCGGCGAGAGCCCCTCGCGCAGCGGCGGCGTCGGCACCCCGAGCGCCGCCAGCTGCCCCAGCAGGCGCTCGATGCTGGTCGGGTCGGGCTTGTCGTGGACGCGGTAGATCGCCGGCACCCGCCGTCGCTCCAGCTCCCGGGCGACCTCTTCGTTGGTGAGGATCATCAACCGCTCGATCAGGCGATGGGACTCGGTCTGGCGGACGCCGTGGGCAGCGGTCACGTTGCCGGCCCGGTCGAAGCGGAACTCGGGCTCGAAGGACTCGACGTCGAGGCTCGAGGTGCCGCGGCGCTCGCCCAGCTCGGCGGCGACGTCGCGGGCCGCCTGCAGCGGTTCGGCCACCTCCTCCGGCGCCCGCGCGCGTCCGGCGAAGATCGCGTCGAGCTGGTCGTAGTCGAGGCGCGCGTCGGAGCGGACGCGGCTGCGGTAGAAGCGGGTCGAGCGCGGCCGCGCGTCGGGGCCGAGCTCGATCTCGGTCGTCACCGCCAGCCGCTCCACCCCCGGCGCCAGGCTGCAGGCGCCGCTGGAGAGCGCGTGCGGCAGCATCGGCTCGACCGCGCCGGGGACGTAGGTGCTGTTGCCGCGCCGGCGCGCCTCCAGGTCCAGGCGCGTCCCCGGTTGCACGTGGGCGGCGACGTCGGCGATGTGGATCCAGACCCGGGCGCCGTCGCCCTCGCGCTGGGCGGAGACGGCGTCGTCGAAGTCGCGCGCCGTCGCCGGGTCGACGGTGAAGGTGCGCAGCTCGGTCAGGTCCCGCCGCACGCCGGGGTCGCGCTCCAGCGCGTCGGCCGCACGCGCGGCTTCCTCCTCCACCGCCACCGGGAAGCCGCGGAAGCCGAGCTGCTCGCGCAGCAGCGCCTCGACCGCCTCGCGGGCGGTCGGCGGCGTCCCGTCACGGCGCGCACCGCGACCGCGCCCCGGCGGCGCGGCGGCGCGCCGTCGTCGGGCCGCGCCCCGCCCGCCCGTCGGGCGGCGCCCGCCGCCCCTCATTCGCCGGCCTGGCGGGCGGCGACGTCCAGCGCCTTGCGCTTCCCCTCGTCCACCGCCGTGTGCGGGTTGTCGCTCACCTTGATTTCCGGGTGGATCCCGTGACTGCGGGCGAGGTTGACGCCGTTCGGCGTGAAGTATTCGCCGACGGTCAGCTTCAGGGCGCCGCCGTTGGCGAGGCTCGTCTCCTCCTGGAAGACGCCCTTGCCGTAGGAGCGGGTGCCGACCAGGGTGGCGCCGCCGTCCTCGGCCAGCGCCGCGGTGAGGATCTCCGCCGCCGAGGCGGTGCCGCGGTCGATCAGCACCACCAGCGGCAGCGCCGTCAGGTTGCCGCCGACCGTCTTGTGGACGCTGTCGCCCTGGGTGCGGGATTTGGTCGAGACGACCACTTCGCCCTCCGGCAGGAAGACGCTGGCACTCAGCACCGCCTCCTGGAGCAGGCCGCCCGGGTTGCCCCGCAGGTCGAGGACGATCGCTTCGGCCCCTTCCCTCTCGACCTTGCGGACCGCGTTCTCCAGCATCGTGTGGACGCCCTCGCTGAAGCTCAGCATGCGGACGTACCCGACCTTGCGCCCGTTCACCGCTTTCACCGCGCTGCTGACGTTGGGCAGCGTCACCTCGGCCCGGGTCAGGGTCTCCTGGCGGACCTTGCCGCTACCGGCGTCGCGCACCCCGATCGTCACCTGGGTCCCTTCCGGGCCCTTGATCTTCGCCGTTGCGTCAGCGCTGCTTTCGCCGGCGATCGACTCGCCTTCGACCGAGACGATCGTGTCGCCGGAGGCGATCCCGGCCGCCGCCGCCGGCGAGCCCGGGAAGACCCTTTCGACCTGCAGGCCGCGCTTGATCGGGAGCACGGTCAGCCCGATGCCGGAGAAGCGGCCTTCGATCTGCTCGTTGAAGCCGGCCAGGCTTTCCGGCGAGAAATATTCGGAGAAGCGGTCCTCCTTGTTGCGCCGGCGCAGCTCGCGGACCATCCCCTGCAGGGAGGAGTTGCTCAGTTCGGTCGAGCCGACCGGCCGCCAGTAGCTGTCTTCGATCGCTTCCGCCGCTTCGGCGGTGAGGCTGCCGGTCGAGGAGACGAAACGTTCGCGCAGGAAGGTCGGCAGCGAGGAAGGGTGGCCGCCGAGCCACAGCCCGAGGCAGAGGAAAGCGATCAGCGCGGCGCCGAACGCCACCGCCCCGCGAGCCCTCACCGGCGCCTCAGACCTTGAGGAAGCGGCGCAGCGTCAGGCCGGAGCCGAGCGTCGAGACCAGCACCGCGGCGGCGAAGAGGATCGCGACCAGGACAGGGAAGGAGAGCGTGCTCTCGTTCTGCGCCGCCACCAGGGAGATCGAGTTGCTCAGAGGGTCGACGATCGTGATCTTGCCGAGCCATAGGACCAGTATGGCTATGCCGGCTCCGGCGATGCCGACGACGAGGCCCTCGATCATGAACGGCCAGCGGATCAGCCAGCGGGTGGCGCCGACCAGCCTCATCACCTCGACCTCGCGACGGCGGGTGTAGATCGAGAGGCGGATCGTGTTGCCGACCAGCATCAGCGAGGCGAGGATCAGCAGCGCCGTGATCACGGTGAGGACGATCTTCAGCGCGCTGGTCACCTTCTCGATCTGCTGCGAGCCCTGGGTGCGGTCGAACTGGTTGGAGATGATCGGGTCGAAGGGCTTTCCCTTCGGGCCGTTCGGGTAGACGGCGCTGCGAATGTCGGGCAGGTTGGCGGCGTCGTCGGCCTTCACTTCCAGGCTCGCCGGCAGCGGGTTGGAGTGCAGCTGTTCGACGATCGACTTGTCCTTCAGTTCCTTGCGCAGCGTGTCGAGCGCTTCCTGCTTGCTGATGTAGGTGACCGAGGCGACGTGGGGGATCGCTTCCAGCTTCTGCTTCGCTTCGGCGACTTCGGCCTTGGTCGCGTCGTCGTAGAGCCCGTACTGGATGTTCAGCTGGCCGCGGACTTCTTCGCTCTTGGCCTGGGTGGTCTGGAAGATCGGGATCAGGACGCCGAGCAGGACCACGGTGACCACCGTGGTGACGATCGCGGCGAGGCTCGGAGCGGCGTTGCGGCGCAGCGCCCGGAACGCCTCCTGGAAGAAGAAGACCAGCCGCGACATCTAGCGCAGGGCCTCGTGATCGTGACCGTTGGTGCGTCCCTCGCCCTCGGGGCCGACCCCCATCTCGGCCTGCATCCGCAGCCCGAATTCGGTCGTCGACTCCTCGGTGTAGCCGCCGGAGACCTCGTCGCGGACGACGCGGCCCTCGTAGAGCTCGACCACGCGGCGGCGCATGTTGTCGACCATCTCGCGATCGTGGGTGACGACGACGACGGTGGTCCCGGTCTTGTTGATCCGGTAGAGCAGCTGCATGATCCCGATCGAGGTGACCGGGTCGAGGTTGCCGCTGGGCTCGTCGGCCAGCAGCAGCGGCGGGTGGTTGACGAAGGCGCGGGCGACGGAGACGCGCTGCTGCTCGCCGCCGGAGAGCTGGTCGGGGTAGCTGTGCAGCTTGGTAGAGAGGCCGACCAGCCGCAGCGTCGCCGGCACCTGCTCGCGGATTTCGGCGCGGCTGGCGCCGATCACCTGCAGCGCGTAGGCGACGTTGTCGTAGACGGTCCGGTTGGGGAGGAGCTTGAAGTCCTGGAAGACGGTGCCGATGTTGCGCCGCAGCTGCGGGATCTTCTTCTCCGGCAGCTTGCCGATGTCGCGGCCGGCGATCTTGACGCTGCCCTCGGTCGCCGAGAGCTCGCGGATCAGCATCTTGATCAGGGTCGACTTGCCGCAGCCGGTGGGGCCGACCAGGAAGACGAACTCCCCGCGGCCGATCGCCAGCGAGACGCGGTCGAGCGCCATGTGGCCGCCGGGGTAGACCTTCGTCACCCCGTCCAGCTCGACGATCGGCGCCCGCCGGGCGCGCGGGCGTCGCGGCTCCTCGCCGCCCTCGTTTCTCTTTCTTCTTCTGGCCATGCGGTGGGTGGGTTCTGCGGACACAGGGTGACTCCTTCGCACCGTCGGCCGCGCAAGACTGCGCCCAACTGTGGATTGGCAAGAGACTAGCGAACCGTTAGCGGTTGCTCATACTCGCCGATGCCGCGCTCGTAGTCGCCGAGGACCTCGCGGCGACGACGGCCTCGGGCGGCCAGCTCCTTGCGTTCCTGCGCCCGCCGCTCGACCCCGAGCCGGTAGACGAAGAGCAGCGCGATCGGAACGAAGGTGGCCAGCGCCCAGACCCGGAACCAGAGGCTCGAGGTGTCGCTGCCGGCGCCGAGGGCGTGGACCAGCCCGAGCAGGTAGACGGCGACCGTCGCCCGGTGGGCCTTGCGCCAGAGCTTGGCGCCGATCTGCTTGCGCAGGTAGAAGCTCAGCCCCAGCAGCATCGCCAGGTAGCCGGCGATCACGCCGAGGCCGGTCCAGAACGGGTGCAGCGACATCGTGAAGGGGACGGTGACGCCGGTCAGACCCGGCTTCAGCCAGGGGTCGGCGAGCAGGGTGAGGCCGTGGATTCCGATCGCGACCAGGCCGGCCAGGGCCGCCTGCTCGTGCACCGCGCGCAGCTTGCCGTTGAGCCCCGGCACGCGCAGCGGCTTGCCGGCCATCGTCAGGCCGATGAGGACCGAGATCGTCACCAGGACGAGGGCGACGACGCCCGAGGCCCGGCTGGCGATCCACCAGCCGTGGGTCGCGAGGGTGTGGGGGATCTCGGTGATCACGAGGAGCTGGTGACGACCGGCGGTGCTTCCTGGATTTCAGGTTCGACGTATTCCGGTTCGTATTCGGCTTCCGGTTCCAGGTATTCGGATTCGGATTCCGCGTATTCCGGTTCGGCGTATTCGGTTTCCGCGTATTCCGGTTCGGCGTACTGGGATTCGGCTTCCGCTTCTTCGCCGAGTTCGGCGTCGGTCAGGGATTCGGTTTCCGAGGATGAGCGCGGCTTGGTCGCTGCCTGCTTGCTCTTCGCGCTGCGAGTGCCGGTCGTCGAGGCGCTGGCGCTGAGCTGGAAGGTGAGCAGGGCGAAGAGGGCGACGAAGAGGGTGATCGAGCCCCAGACCACCGGCCGCGGTCCCGGCTTGGAGACCTTGGCATTGGGCTGGCGGGTGGCTGCGGGGCGTCGGGGGATTCTCGGATCTTGCTGGGGCATCGCTGCTCCTTCAGGGGTAGCTCTGTCCCTACAAGATGCGACGAACCCTTAACAAGGACCTGAATCGCGGGTGAGAGTTCTCTGAGAAAACGAGGCGCTCACGGGCGATGCCGCAATTCCCCATGTTTTGCAGGGAAAGTTGCAGCATCGCCGGAAGCCGGGGGTCAGGGAAAGACGGTTTCCCCCGTCTCGTCGTCGACGACCGAGATCGCCACCGCCGGGCAGGCTTCCGCCGCCTTCAGGATCAGCTCCGCGGGGCCGGTGCCGACGACGACAGCGGTGTCGTCGAGCCGGAAGACGTTCGGGGCGACCTCGACGCAGTCGCCGTGGGCGCTGCACTCGTCGGGGTCGACGACTGGGACGTAGCTCATGCGACAACCTCCTTCTCTCTGGGTTCCGAGGCGGCAAGGTGCCCGGCCTCGATTCGCTTGCGAAATGCTGGGATCGCCCGCGGGCGCCCGACCGCGAGCCCGGCGACGGGGACGCCGGCGCGGCTGAAGACGGCCTCGAAGTCGCGCGAGGACGGGTCGCCGTCGATCGCGACCTCGTCGGCGTGGTGCGGGTGGCCGACGCTCTGTATCCGCAACCCGTACTGGTCGCTCCAGAAGCTCGGCAGCGGCGGCGTGCCAGGCTCCTCGCCGAGCATCGCCTTCGCCGCCGCGGCGCCCTGCCAGGCGGCAGCGTCCCAGTGCTCGGTGCGGGCGTGGGCGCCGAAGCGGTGGTCGAAGGGGATCGTGGCGTCGCCGGCTGCGAACACGCCCGGCAACGCGGTGCGGCCACCGGCATCGACCCGGACGCCATCGTCCTCGAGGCCGCTGCCGCGCAGCCAGGCGGTCGCCGGGGCCGTGCCGACCCCGACCACGACCACGTCGCACTCGACGACGCGGCCGTCGGCCAGGGCCAGCTCCTCCACCCCGTCACCTCCGCGGGCGGCGTCCAGCATCGCCCCGGCGATGACCCGCACTCCCTCGTCGAGGTGGAGGCCGGCGAACCAGCGCCCGAGCCGGTCGCCGAGGATCGGCAGCAGCGGAGTCTCGAGGGCCTCGATCATCGTCACCTCGGCACCCAGCCCGCGGGCGGTAGCGGCGACCTCCTGGCCGATGAAGCCGGCGCCGACGATCGCGAGCCGCACCCCGGGGGCGAGCTGGGCACGCAGGCGTCGGGCGTCCTCGATGGTCCGCAGGTAGTGGACGTTGTCGTAGCCCTCGAGGAAGGGGAGCCGGCGGGCGGCGCCACCGGTGGCGATCAGCAGCTGCCCGTACTCGAGCTGCTCGCCGCCCTCGACGGTCACCCGCCGGGTGGCGGCGTCGAGCCGCTCGGCGCGGGCGCCGAGCACCAGCTCGACCCCCTTCTCCTCGTACCACTCGCCCGGCCGGAAGGCGACCGCGCTCTCCTCGGCAGCCCCCGCCAGCACCTCCTTGGAGAGCGGCGGGCGGTCGTAGGGCGGCTCGGCCTCGGCGCAGAGCATCCGCACCGATCCCTCGTAGCCGCGCCGGCGCAGGGTCTCCGCGCAGCGCTGGGCGGCGAGGCCGCCGCCGACGATGACAACGCCTGGGTCCTTCATCATGCCTCCTCCAGTACGGGGGTTCTCGGGATCGAGCGGGTGCCGCGCTCGGGATTGACGGCGCGCTGTGGCCGCCGTCTCGTGGCCGCCGCCCGGGCCTGTTTCTTGGCGCGGGCGGAGAGCACGCGGTAGACGAAGAGCCCGCCGATCACCGGCGTGGTCAGCATCACCCACCAGCGGAACCAGACCGCGCTGGCGTCGGTGCCGGCGCCGAGCGCGTGCACCAGGCCGAGCACGTAGACGAGAATCGTCGCCCGGTGAGCCTTGCGCCAGAGCCTGGCCCCGACCCGCTTGCGGAAGTAGAAGCTGAGGCCGAGCAGGACGGCGAGGTAGCCGCCGATCACGCCGAGGCCGGTGAAGGCCGTCTTGAAGCTCATCGCGAACGGGACCGTGACGCCGGCGACGCCCGGGTTCAGCCAGGGGTCGCCGAGCAGGGTGATGCCGTGCACGGCGATCGCGACCAGGCCGGCCAGAGCCGTCTGCTCGTGGATCGCCAGCAGTTTCTTCGAGAGGCCGGGCCGGCGCATCACCTTGCCCGCCATCATCAGCCCGATCCCGACCGAGATCGTCACCAGGACCAGAGCGACGAGGCCCGAGGCGCGGCTCGCCAGCCACCAGCCGTGGGTCGCCAGGGCGTTGGACGTCGCTTCGTTCATCGTCGTGCTCCTTCCTTGCTCAGTTGGGGGATGCGGACTCGCGGGGCCGCGGCCAGCGGCCCGACCAGCTCGACCCGGCCGCTGTCGTGGACGAGCAGGCCACCGCGGTCGGCGAGCAGCTCGCGCCCGCCCTCCGGGCCGGAGAGCAGCGCCGCCTTGGAGAGCGTCTCCGCCTCCAGCGCGGTGTCGCCGAGCGCGGTCGCGCCGACCAGGCCGGTCCAGGCGGGCTCGCCGCTCGCCGGGTCGATCAGGTGGTGGGCGTAGCGGCCGTCGGCGCCGCGCCAGCTGCGGACGTTGAGGCCGGAGGTTGCGACGCCACCGCTGCCGAGCCGCAGCACGTGGGCGCGCTCGCCCGTCACCGGGTGTTCGACGAAGACCTCGTAGGGGCGGACCAGGGCGTCGGAGCCGCCGATCCGGATGTCGCCGCCGCAGTCGACGATGAAGCGCGAGTAGCCGCGCAGCCGGGCCGCCAGCAGGTCGGCGGCGAGGCCCTTGCCGGTGCCGCCGGTGTCGAAGCGCAGGCCGGGCGGGCGGACGATCTCGCCCGCCTCCTCGTCGACCTCGAAGCCGCGCCAGCGCCGCGCCGAGCTGGGGTGTGCCGGGCGGCGCTCGGGGGCCGCGGCGAGCGCCTCGCCGAGCGGCACGCCGGACATCCCGGCCCGCGAGGAGGCGTAGCCCGCCGCCTCGATCTCGCCGACCAGGGTCGGGTCGACGAGGCCGCCGCTGCGCTCCGCCGCTTCGATCCCGGCGGCGACGGCGCGGCGCATCAGCTCGGAGGCGGGCACCCGCTCGTGCGGGTCGGCGTTCAGCGCGCAGAGCTCGCTGTCGGGCTTGAAGCGCGAGAGGGCGGCGTCGAACTCCTCGACGAACCGCCTCCCCTGCTCGGCGGCCTCGGCGGCCGGGGCCATGCCCGGGCCGGGCTCGCCGATCAGCAGGCGGACGTGGCTGCCCATCGCGTCGAAGCTGAGATCGTGTTCGCTCATGGTCTTGGGTGCGGGGTCGGGGTGCGGTCGGTGGTGTTCAGGAGGCGCCGGTGGTGACGGCGGCGGCCGAGGAGTAGGAGGAGCTGGTGGCCGGGCTGCTGGTCACCGTGTTCGCCCCCGGGCTGGGGACGATCGTGGTGACGACGCGGCGCTTGATCACCTTGCGGACTTCGACCGGCCGCGAGGCCGTGGCGCTCAGCGAGGGGTCCTTGCCGATGCTGAGCTGGTAGGTCAGGAAGGCGAACAGCGCCGCGAAGGTCAGGGCCGTGGCCCAGAACACCGGCGCCGCCCCGGGCCTGCGCGAGGGGCGCGGCTGGGTGGGGCGCGGCTCAGTCATCGCCGCCGCCCTCGCTGCCGCCGTCGCTCTCGGACTCGCCGCCGCCCGCGCCTCCGCCGCCGCCGCTGGTCGCGGTGGTGACCGGGGTGCTGCCACCGCCCGAGCCGGCGCTGGCGCCGCTGGTGTGGGTGACGACCGGTTCGTAGGTGCCTTCGGGCGACGCGGCGGAGCCACTGGTCGAGGTCGTCACCGGGGAGGAGTAGGAGGATTCGGAGTACCCGGTCGAGGAGGAGCCGGTCGTGGCGCTGCCGGAGGAGCCCGCCGAGCCGCTGGCGGCGGCGGTCGCCCCTCCCCCGCTCCCGGCGGCTGCCGGGTGCTTGGGCTTGGCGTGCTTGGTGACGTGGATCGTGTGCCGGATCACCTTGGTGCGGACCGCCGGCTTGTCGGCCACGGTCTTGGTCGTTTCGCGGCTGTTGTCGCTCAGCGCCAGGCCGGTCAGACCCCCGAGGAGGACCACGGTGGCCCCGGTCGCGACTTTGATCCTCATGTTCTTCACGGCTTTCTCCTCCTAGTGGAAGTTGCCGCACCATTCTGCGAAGTGGCGCTGCAAGAACCTCACAGCGGCGGGTAAAGACCTGGCAAAACATGCGTGAGAGCAGTCAAAGAATGCAATTGGCGCCGTTACAGTTGCCACATGGCCACCCAGGCGCCGAGCGGGCGCATCCTCGTCGTCGAGGACGAGGAGTCGATCTCCCAGCCGTTCGCGGAGGCACTGCGGCGGGCCGGGTTCGAGGCGGTGGTCACCGGCACCGCCGCCGGCGCGCTGGAGCTGGCCGAGTCCGAGCAACCGGACCTGGTGATGCTCGACCTCGCCCTGCCCGACGGCGACGGCCGCGACGTCTGCCGCGAGCTGCGGCGCCGCTCCGACGTGCCGATCGTGATGCTGACCGCGCGCGGCACCGAGATGGACAAGATCGTCGGCCTCGAGCTCGGCGCCGACGACTACGTGGTCAAGCCCTTCAGCGCCGCCGAGGTGATCTCGCGGATCCGCGCCGTCCTGCGGCGCAGCGCCCCCCGCGACGGCGGCGCCCCGGAGAAACCGGTCCGGGTCGGCGAGATCGAGCTCGACCCGGGGGCGCGGATCGCCCGCCTCGGCGACACCGAGCTCGACCTCTCGCGCAAGGAGTTCGACCTGCTGGCGGCGCTGATGGGCAGCGCCGGGCGGGTGGTCAAGCGGGAGGAGCTGATGTCGGAGGTCTGGGACACCAACTGGTTCGGATCGACCAAGACCCTCGACGTCCACATCGGCTGGCTGCGGCGCAAGCTCGGCGACGACCCCGCGCACCCGACCTACATCGAGACGGTGCGCGGCGTCGGCTTCCGCTTCGCCGCGCCGGGGGACGAGGGGCCGTAAGCCTCCGGGCCACCCTCCTGCTCGCGCTGGCCTACGTGCTGCTGCTGGCGCTGATCGCCTTCGGCGTGCCGCTGGCGCTGAGCCTGCGCGACCGCGTCGACTCCGAGGTCAAGGGCCAGGCGAAGAGCCAGGCCGAGGTGGTCTCGAGCGCCGCCGCCGAGTTCATCCACCCACCGAAGCTGGCACCGCTGCGGACGATCGCCCGGCAGTCGGCCGAAAGCGTGCGCGGGCGGGTGATCGTGGTCAACTCCCAGGGGTACCTGCTCGCCGACTCGGCGGGGACCAGGCTCGGCCGCAGCTACGCCGACCGCCCCGAGGTGACCGCGGCGCTGGAAGGGCGCAGCGAGCAGATCAGCCGCAACAGCGAAACCCTCGGCACCGAAATCCTCGCCACCGCGGTCACCGTCTTCGAGCACGGCAGGGTGGTCGGCGCGGTTCGGATCACCCAGAGCATCGACGCGGTGAACCGGGCGATCAAGACCTCGGTCGTCGACGTCGCCGCCCTGGCCGCGATCGTCCTTGCCCTGGGGATGATCGCCGGGGCCCTGATCGCCGCCCAGATCGCTCGCCCGATCCGGCGCCTGGACCAGGCCGCGCGGCAGGTCGCCGGCGGCGACCTCGACGCGACCGTGGCGGTCGAAGGCAGCGCCGAGCAGCGCTCGCTGGCGCGCGCTTTCAACGAGATGACCCAGCGGGTGAAGCGACTGCTGCGGGTGCAGCAGGACTTCGTCGCCGACGCCTCCCACCAGTTGCGCACGCCACTGACCGGGCTGCGGCTGCGGCTGGAGGGGCTGGCCGAACGCTTTCGCGGCGAGCCGCAGGTCGAGCGCGAGGTCGAGGCGGGGATGCGGGAGATCGACCGGCTCTCGCTGATCGTCGACGAGCTGCTGATCCTCAGCCGCGCCGGCGAGCACGAACTGCCGGGCGGGCGGGTCGACCTGCACGCGGCCGGCCGCCGCGCGGTCGAGCGCTGGCGTGGCAACGCGGCCGAGCGCGGAGTCCAGCTCGAGCTGGACTCCGCCGAAGGCCCGGCGGAAGGCTGGTGCGCCGCGCCCGACCTCGACCGCTCGATCGACGCCCTGCTCGAGAACGCGCTGCTCTACTCGCCGGCGGGGACGGCGGTGACCGTCGCCACCGGCCCCGGCGAGGTGACGATCCTCGACCGCGGCCCCGGGCTCGCCCCGGGCGAGGAGGAGACCGTGTTCGAGCGCTTCAGCCGCGGCAGCGCCGGTCAGCTCGGCGCAAAGGGAACCGGCCTGGGCCTGCCGATCGCCCGCGAGCTGAGCCGCCAGTGGGGCGGCGACGTGCGGCTCGCCAACCGCGAGAGCGGTGGCCTGCGGGCGACGATCGAGCTGGCCCCGGCGGAGGTGGCGCGGTGAGGGGCCCGGCGAAATGGATCGGCCTCGCCCTGCTCGGGCTGGCAATCGCCGGCGGCGTCGCCTTCGCCGCCAGCCACTTGGTCAGCCAGCAGATCGGGATCGCCTCCGAATCGATCTCGGCCGGCGACAACCTGGCGCCCTCGGTGCGCTCGGCGGCCGCCGCCGCCGGCTCACAGGAAGAAGGACGAACCGGGACGCAGACCACGGAAACGACCGAAACGACCGAAGCCGAACCAACCGAACCGGAACCGAGCCCGGCGCCCGTCGAACCGACGACGACCGAAGCCTCCCCGTCTCCGCAGCCCTCCCCCGAACACGGGGAGGACCACGGTGGCGGTGGCGCCGACGACTGAGTCAGGCGGCCAGCGCGAGCGGCTCGACGACCAGGCGGTCGTCGCCGTCCTCGCCGGTGCCGGCGAGGATCCGGTCGAAGGCTCGGGCGTGGAACGCGTCGCCGACGGCGACCGAGGGGTCGGGGTCGCCGACGATCGTCTCCTCCAGCTCGATCCCGGCCCGGCGCGCCTGCGCCGAGACCAGCTCCGCCCGGGAGATCGCCGCCGACCAGCCGCCCGCGCTGCCGCCGTCGGCGGCGGGGACGAGCAGCGTGAAGCTCTCCGGCGCCCATGCGACCCGGTGCCGCAGCGCCGCAACCAGTTCGGCGGAACCGGTGCCGCCGTCGAGGACCACCAGCGTCCTGCTCTTCGAAGTCATCTGAGCCTCCTTGGTGAATGGACGGTCTCAGCCTCCCCGCCGCCGGTAACCGGCCGCTAAGCGGAGTCTGAGAGTTTCATGAAAATGCCGCGCTAGTCGTCGTGGACGGTCGTGCCGGCGCCGCTGGACCGGGTGACGATCGGGGCCCGCGCTTCGGTCCCGTTCTTCGCCGTGGCGGTCGCGGCTTCGGCGGTCGCGGCGGCGCCGCTGGCACCGGTGACGACGGATGCCGTGGCACCCGCTTCACCCTGTTGGACGGCGCCGGGGGTGCCGGGGTTGGACCCCAGCGCGACCCCGCCGAGGGCGGCGAGACCGACGACCGTCGCACCGGCCGCGACCTTCGCTCTTCGGTTGGTCATGGTCGCTTCCTTTCGAGGGGGTGTGGGTCACCCACCTTGCTCCCCCACGGGCAAAGAAACGGCCAAGTCGGCGTCAAGCGGGCGTCAAACCTGCCGTGGGTGGGTCCGGCAGCACCCCGTCCCGCGCAACTAGCCGATCGCGACCATGCGCTCGATCGGCAGTCGCGCCCGCTCGGCGATCTCCTCCGGCACGCTGACCTCGAACTTCATCTCCTGCAGCGCGTCGCGCAGCTTCGGCAGCGTGATCATCTTCATGTACTTGCAGAGGGCCATCCGGTTGGCCTCGATCAGGTTCGCCTGCGGCGCCACCTGGTGCAGCGGGTGCAGCATCCCGTTCTCGGTGGCGACGATGAACTCGCCCTCGGGGTGACTCTTGAGGTGGTCGATCATGCCGCCGGTCGAGAGCATGTGGACGCCCTCGGGGTCGACTTCGCCGGCGGCCACGTACTCCATCACCTGGGTGACGCAGCCGCACTCCGGGTGGACGAGGAACTCGGCGTCGGGATGGGCGGCGCGCTGGGCGGTGATGTCCTCCGGGCGGATCCCGGCGTGGACGTGGCACTCACCGGGCCAGACGTGCATCCGGTGCCCGGTCTCGCGCTCGACGTAGGAGCCGAGCCACATGTCGGGGCCGAAGAGGATTTCCGTGTCGGGCCCGTGCTCGCGGAGGATGTGCTCGACCACCTTGACCGCGTTGGAGGAGGTGCAGCAGTAGTCGGTCTCCGCCTTCACCTCGGCCGAGGTGTTGACGTACATGACCACCACGGCGTCCTCGCCGTGCCGCGCCTTCCAGTTGCGCAGCTCGCCGGCGGTGATCGAGTCGGCCAACGAGCAGCCGGCGTCGAGGTCGGGGATCAGGACCGTCTTCTCCGGCGAGAGGACCGAGGCCGTCTCGGCCATGAAGTGGACGCCGCAGAAGGCGATCGTCGAGGCCTCCGAGGCGGCAGCCTGGCGCGAGAGGGCGAGCGAGTCGCCGACGAAATCGGCGATGTCCTGGACCTCCGCCACCTGGTAGTTGTGGGCGAGGATGACGGCGTCGCGCTCGGCCGCCAGCGCCCTGACTTCGGCTCCGATCGACTCGATCTCTCCTGACGAGAGGTCGAGGACGGGCACCGGCTCGTTGATCGTCGGCAGCTCTCTCATCTCTCCGACTTTACTCTCAGGGAATGCCCGAGCTGCCCGAGGTCGAGATCGTCGCCCGCCGGCTGGACGCAGCGCTGACCGGCGCCGAGGTGGAGTCGGCGCTGGCGCCGGGGATGAACGTGATGAAGACCTTCGAGCCACCGCTGGAAGCGCTGGCGGGGCGCGAGCTGACCGGCGTGCGGCGGGTCGGCAAGATGCCGGTGGTCGAGTTCGGCGACCTCGCCCTGCTGGTGCACCTGATGTCGGCCGGGCGGCTGCGCGCCTTCGACAAGCGAGCCTCGCCGAAAGACCGCGCCTCGCGGGTGCTGATCCGCCTCGCCGACGGGCGCGAGCTGCGGCTGCGCGAGTTCGGGACCAAGCAGCGAGCCTGGGCGAAGCTGCTCCCGGCGGCGGCGGTCGCCGAGGACGAGATGGTGCGCACGCTCGGCCCGGAAGCCTGGCCCCCTCCCCCCATCGAGGCGTTCGCCGCCGCGGTCGACCAGCCGCGCCACCTGCACCCGCTGCTGCGCGACCAGCGGGTGATCGCCGGGATCGGCCGCTCCTGGGTCGACGAGATCCTCTGGGAGGCGCGCCTCTCCCCCTTCAAGAAGGGGTCCGAGCTGGACGCCGAGGAGGTCGAGCGCCTGCACGCGGCGCTGCGCGTGCTCGGCGGCGCGATCGCCCATTACGAGGAGACGATCGGCCCCGAGCTGCCCGACAAGGTGCCGATGCCGCTCCAGGTCCACCGCCGCGAGGGAGGCCCCTGCCCCCGCTGCGGCACCACGATCGAGGCCGTCTTCTTCTCCGAGCACCAGACCAATTACTGCCCGAAGGAGCAGACCGGCGGCCGAGTCCTCAAGGACCGGCGGCTCTCGAAGTTGTTGAAGTAGGAGGCAGCCTCAGGCCGGCTCGAGCAGGAGGCTGAAGTCGAGCGTCGGCGCCGAGTGGGTGAGGGCGCCGACGGATATGAAGTCGACGCCGGTCTCGGCGATCGCGCGGACGGTCTCCAGGCTGACGCCGCCCGAGGCCTCCAGCGAGGGGCCGGTGCCGGCGGCGGAGTTCTCGTCGCGCAGCTTCACCGCTGCCCGCAGCGTCTCGGTGTCCATGTTGTCGAGCAGCAGCAGGTCGGCGCCGGTGCCGAGCGCGTAGGCGACCTCTTCGAGGTCGCGGACCTCGATCTCGACCGCGAGGTTGGGCCTCGCCTGGCGCGCCGCGTAGACCGCCTTGGCGACGCCGCCGGCGAGGGCGATGTGGTTCTCCTTGATCAGGATCGCGTCGTAGAGGCCCATGCGGTGGTTGCGACCGCCGCCGGCCGCCACCGCCGCCTTCTCCAGCGCCCGCAGGCCCGGGGTCGTCTTGCGGGTATCGAGGATGCGGGCGCCGGTGCCGGCCACCGCGTCGACGAAACGGGCGGTCAGGGTCGCCACCCCGGAGAGGTGGCCGAGGAAGTTCAGCCCGGTGCGCTCAGCCGCCAGCAGCGCCCGCGCCGGCCCGACGGCGACCAGTGCCTCGGCCGGCACCTGCTCGCGCCACTGCCCCTCGACGAGGAGGTTGTCGACCTGCTCGACCCCGCACTGGCGCATCGCCTCCGCCACCACCGCGAGCCCGTAGACGACACCCGGCTGCTTCTGCACGATCCGCGCCCGGGCGCGGGCGTCGGCCGGGACCGTCGCCTCCGCCGTGACATCGCCTGGGCCGACGTCCTCGGTCAGGGCGAGGGCGACGATCTCTTTCATCGACTCTCCGGGATCGACCATCGCGAGAGCCTAGGCGATCTCACGCCGGTCCCCGGCGGTGCGTTTAATCCCCTGAGGTGACGAACCTGCCCCCGTTCCAACTCCTGATCGACGAGCACGCGTCCGACGTGATGGCGGTGCTGCGCGGCGCGGTCGGCCGGGACGGCGCCGAGGACTGCTTCCAGGAGACCTTCCTCTCCGCCCTGCGCGCGTATCCGAAGCTGCGCGACGCCGGCAACCTGCGCGGCTGGCTGGTGACGATCGCCCACCGCAAGGCGATCGACCACCACCGGGCGCGGGGCCGGCGGCCGCTGCCGGTCGCCGACGTCGCCGCGGTGCCGGCCGCCGAGGAGGCCGCCTACGAGCTCGACCTGAACGGCCACGGCGGCGGGGTCTGGGAGGCGGTCGCCGCACTGCCGCCGAAGCAGCGGGCCGCGGTCACCCTGCGCTTCGCCGGCGACCTGCCCCACGCCGAGATCGCCGCCGCGCTCGGCTGCAGCCCGGAGGCGGCCCGCCGCAGCCTGCACGAGGGAATCAAGCGACTGAGGACGGAGCTGGCATGAGGGCATCGCTGCAGCGGCTCACCGAGCGCGCCTCCGCGGAGGGTCTGCTCGACGTCGCCTACACCACCGCCGACTCTCCTTTCGGCACCCTGCTGCTGGCGAAGACCCGCCGCGGGCTGATCCGCGTCGGCTTCCCCGACCAGGATGCCGACGAGCTGCTCGTCGACCTCGCGGAGCGGGTCTCGCCCCGCGTGCTGGAGGCCCCCGCCGAGCTCGACGAGGTCCGGCGCCAGCTCGACCTCTACTTCGACGGCAGGCTCGAGCGCTTCGAGCTGCCGCTGGACTGGCGGCTCAGCGAAGGCTTCCGGCTCCGGGTCCTGCACGCGATCGCCCGCATCCCCTACGGCCAGACGCGCAGCTACACGCAGATGGCGGCGAGCGCCGGCAACGAGCGTGCGGTGCGGGCCGCGGGGACCGCTTGCGGGCGCAACCCGATCCCGCTCGTCGTCCCCTGCCATCGTGTCCTGCGCAGCGGCGGCGCCCTGGGCGGCTACGGCGGCGGGCTGCCGATGAAGGAGGCGCTGCTGCGCCTCGAGGGCGTCTGCTAGAGCGCCACCGGTTCGTCCAAGCAGCTCAAGCGGCATCCGCCCGCGTCCGATCTAGGAGGCATGAAGCCACGAGCCGCCGAGCCTGCCGTATCTGGCGCATCGCCCCGCCTCGCCTGGCTCCTCTCCTTCGTAATCACCATCGCCCTGATCGTGCTGCTCGGGGCCGTGCGCTCGGCCGAGGCGATGACCCTTCCCGCCCCCGGCTCCCCGGCTGCCGGCATCACGCTGGCGCCCTGGGAAGAAGAAGAAGGCGAATTCGAAGAAAAGGAAGAAGAATTCGAAATCGAAGGGGAAGAAGAATTCGAAGGGGAAGCGGAAGGCGAAGGGGAAGAAGCGGAAGGGGAAGGGGAAGCCGGAGTCGACGCCGCCGAAGGGTGCCTGCTGCGCAGCGCCGGCGCAACGGTCACAGCGGTGCCGGCCCGCAACCGGGTTCGCCTCGCCGTCCACTACACGACCTTCTATCCAGCAATCGTCGCCTTCGACTACCGGCTGCGGGGCGGCCTCGGGTCCTTCAAGCTCGGCGCCGACACCGAGCGATTCTCGCGCCGCGGAGTCCTGCGCCACACCGACGAGCTCAACGACGCGCAGATGCGCAAGGCGATGGCGGCAAAGGAGTTCACCGTCCACCTGCACGCGGTCAACACTCCGCGCTCCTGCCAGCGCGATTTCGACCGCCACCTGACCCGCAGACACGGCGGGCCGAGCCGTCGCGTCTGGTCCGCCCCGCCCTCGCGCCCGAGCCGCCCTACGGGGCGATAGCCGCGCCCTACTGGCGAGCCCGACTCGGGAGCGTCTCCTGCAGCCAGGCCGACGCCTCGGCGAGGTGCACCGGGTCGATCTGGTGCCCCAGGTCGGACTCGCGGTACTCGACCTCGAGCCCCCCCGCCTCCAGCAGCTCCCGCGCCCGCCGCGCGAAGCCGACCTCGATCACCGGGTCGCGCCGGCCATGGGAGACGAAAGCGCGAGTCGAGGCCCGGTCGGACAGCGACGGCTCCCAGCCCTCCACGGTCGGCACGAAGCCGCTGAAGGCAAGGATCCCGGCGACGGCGGGCCGCTCGGCCCCCAGGGCCGTCGCGTAGCTCATCACCGCCCCCATCGAGAAGCCGCCGAGGACGGTGCGCTCGGGGCCGACTCCGGTCTCCTCCCAGAGTTCGTCGTGCAGCGCCGCGAGGGACCCGCGGGCGGCGAAGAAGGTCTCGGGGTCCGGGTAGCCCACCCTGGGCACGAGGTACCAGTGATAGCCCGGCGAGCCGGGCAGCCGCAGCGGCGCCCGCGGCGTCACCACCCGCAGACGCCGCTGCGGGTCGAGCAGATCGGCGAGACGCAGGAGGTCGGCCTCGTCGGTGCCGCGACCGTGGTGAAGGACGAGCAGCCCGCCCGGAGCGCCCGCCGCCGGCCGGTCGTGCCGCAAGAGAGCGCCGGACATCCGCGCGGCTAACCGGCCGAGGCGGCCGCGGTCTTGTTCAGGTAGTCGCGGACGAACTCGTCGAGGTCGCCGTCGAGGACGCGGTGGACGTCGCCGACCTCGTGCTCGGTGCGGTGGTCCTTGACCATCGTGTAGGGGTGGAGGACGTAGCTGCGGATCTGCGAGCCCCAGGCCACGTCTTTGACCTCGCCCCGCGCCCTCGCCAGCTCTTCGGTCCGTTTGCGCTCCTCCAGCTCGATCAGCTTCGAGCGCAGCAGCTGCATCGCCACCGCCTTGTTCTGGGTCTGGGAGCGCTCGTTCTGGCACTGGACGACGACGCCGGTCGGGATGTGGGTGATCCGCACCGCGGAGTCGGTCTTGTTGACGTGCTGGCCACCCGCGCCGGAGGCGCGGTAGGTGTCGATCCGCAGGTCGGCATCGTCGATCTCGACCTCGACCTTGTCGTCGACCACCGGCCCGACGTCGACCTGGGCGAAGCTGGTGTGGCGGCGCGAGGAGGAGTCGAAGGGGGAGATCCGGACCAGGCGGTGGACGCCGCGCTCGGCGGCGAAGAGGCCGTAGGCGTTCTCGCCGCGGGCGATGAAGGTGGCGGACTTCAGCCCCGCCTCCTCCCCCGGCGAGGCCTCCAGCATCTCCACGTCGAACTGGCGCCGTTCGGCCCAGCGCAGGTACATCCGCAGCAGGATCTCGGCCCAGTCCTGGGAATCGGTGCCGCCGGCGCCGGCGTGGACCGTGACGACGGCGTCGCCGGTGTCGTACTTGCCGCTGAACAGGCGCGCCTCCTCGAGCTCGGCCAGGCGCCCCTCGACCGCGCCCAGCTGAGTGCCGAGCTCGGCCGCCATCTCCTCGTCCTCGTCCGCCATCTCGACCAGCTCGCCGAGGTCGGCGACGTCGGCCTCGAGGCCGCGGAACATCTCCAGCCGGCGCTGGGCGCGGGCGTGGGCGGCCGAGGTGCGCGCGGCCACCTCCTGGTCGTCCCAGAAGCCCGGCCGGCCCATCTCCTCCTCGAGCCGGGCTGCCTCGCCCTCTAGCGCGGCGGGGTCAAAGGTAGTCCGAGAGCAGGGACAGCTGCTCGCGGACGGCGGCCAGGCGCGGTGCTGCGGATTCGGTCGAGGTGGCGTCGGCCATGCCTGCAGGTTACCCGGCGGCGATGCCGTGACCGAAACCCCCGGCCCGCAGCGCGGCGATCCGGTCCTCGTAGGGGCGCCAGCTGCGCACCCGGTGGTCGTGCAGCTCGAATGCCCAGGCCATCTCGTCGACCCCCGCTGCGGAGCCGTCTTCGTCCCAGTGCCAGACCCGCCGGATCAGCGCCACCGCGCTCCCCCCTCCCCCCTCCAGGCCTTCCTCGTAGAGCTGCTCCAGCTCGATCGTCTGCTGCACGCCCCCCGGCGACCGCGTCGCCCACAGCCGCGCCGCCTCGCGCCCCCTTCGCAGCCCCTTCATCGAGTGCAGCTCCACCTCCGGATCGAGCACCGCGACGAACCCGTCCAGATCGCGCTCGTTGAACGCCCGGATGAACTCGCGGACGGGATCAGTCATGACAGGCCCACTCACAGCTCGTGAGGACGCGAAGACCAAGCAGGTCGGTGGACGCAGGGAGGCCGGCGACGCGAACGTAGTTCACTGCGTGAGCTAGCCGGCCGACCGAGGACGCCGAGATGCGCAGGTTTGCAGCGTCCTCACGCGCCGTGGCACTTCTTGTACTTCTTCCCCGACCCGCACCAGCAGGGGTCGTTGCGGCCGATTTTGTCGTGCTCGTCTTTGACCACGGTCTCGACCACGTCGGAGCCGCCGTTGCCAGGGCCCGCCGCGGCCGCGGCGGAGACGTCGATCGCGCCGCCGGCGCCGGCGGCGACCTGCTGCAGCGCCGAGGGCTGCCCCTCGAGCGTGCCGCCGGAGTAGTCGAGCTCGGCGGGCCCGGCTTCGGCCGCCGTCATCGTCGCCGCCTGACCGGGGTCGATTTCGATCTCGGCACGGAAGATCAGCTTGCTGAACTCGTCCCAGATCGAGTGCATCAGCTCCTCGAACATCGAGAAGCCCTCGTTTTTGTAGGCGACGAGGGGGTCGATCTGGGCGAAGCCGCGCAGGTGGATGCCTTCGCGCAGGTAGTCCATGTCGAAGAGGTGTTCGCGCCAGCGGTTGTCGATCACCTGGAGCAGGATCGAGCGCTCCAGGAAGCGCATCAGCTCCTCCCCGAGCTGCCGCTCGCGGTCGTCGTAGGCGCTCATCGCGTCTTCGTCGAGGGCGTCCTTGAGCTCGTCGCGGTTGACGCTCTCCGGCGCCAGCGTCGCGACCTCGATGCCGACCGGCCAGATCTGGCGCAGCTGCGTCTCCAGCTCCTCCATGTCCCACTCGTCGAGGATGTCGCCGGCGGTGTACTCGTCGACCAGGCGCTCGATCACGCCCTCGAGTTCGTCGCGGGCCGTCTCCGAGATGTCACGGCCTTCGAGGATCTCGCGCCGGTATTTGTAGACGACGCGGCGCTGCTCGTTCATCACGTCGTCGTACTCGAGCACCCGTTTGCGGATCAGGAAGTTCTGCTCCTCGACCTTCTTCTGGGCGTTCTCGACGGTCTTCGTCAGCATCTTCGCCTCGAGCGGCATCTCGCCGCCCTCGTCGTCCACCGGGCCCAGCCGGTCGAGGATCTTGTAGATGCGTTCGCCGGCGAAGAGCCGGATCACGTCGTCTTCGGCGGAGAGGTAGAAGCGCGACTCGCCGGGGTCGCCCTGACGGCCGGAGCGGCCGCGCAGCTGGTTGTCGATCCGCCGCGACTCATGCCGCTCGGTGCCGCAGATGTAGAGGCCGCCGAGCTCTCGCACCTCCTCGGCCTCGGCCCGGCACTGCGGCTCCAGCTCGGCGGTCTTCGCCTCCAGCGCCTCCTGGTAGCCCTCGCTGTCGGCGCCGATGCCCTTTTTCTTCAGCTCGGCTATCGCCAGGTGTTCGGGGTCGCCGCCGAGCTTGATGTCGACGCCGCGGCCGGCCATGTTGGTGGCGATCATCACCGCTCCCTTGCGGCCCGCCTGGGCGATCAGCTCGCCCTCTCGTTCGGCGTGCTCGGGTTTGGCGTTCAGTACCGCGTGCTGAATCCCGTCGCGTTTCAGCGCCTCGGAGATCATCTCCGAGACCTCGACCGAGACGGTCCCGACCAGGATCGGCTGCCCCTTCTGGTGGCGGCCGAGGATCTCGTCGACGACCGCTTTCCACTTGCCGTCTTTGGTTTTGAAGATCTGGTCGTTCTGGTCCATGCGGACCATCGGCCGGTTGGTCGGGACCTCCACCACCGGCATCTCGTAGATCTTCATGAACTCGGTCGCCTCGGTGAGGGCAGTGCCGGTCATGCCGGAGAGCTTGTCGTAGAGCCGGAAGTAGTTCTGCAGGGTGATCGTCGCCAGGGTCTGGTTCTCCTCGCGGATCGCCACGCCCTCCTTCGCCTCGACCGCCTGGTGCAGCCCCTCCGACCAGCGCCGGCCCTCGAGGATGCGGCCGGTGAACTCGTCGATGATCATCACCTCGCCGTCGATCACGGCGTAGTCCTGGTCCTTCTTGTAGAGCGACTCCGCCTTCAGTGACTGGACCAGGTGGTTGACGAGGCTGCCGTGCTCGCCGAGATAGAGGTTGCTGACGCCGATGAACTGCTCGGCTTTCTTCACGCCGCGCTCGGTCGGGGCGACGGTCTTGTGCTTCTCGTCGTACTCGTAGTCGTAGTCGACATCGGAGGTGTCCTTCGACTCGCCGAGCGATTTCAACCGCTCTTTCGCCGGCACCCCGACCATCTGCTTGACCAGCCGGGCGAAGGTGTAATAGGTCTGGGCCGCCTGTTCGGGCTGGCCGGAGATGATCAGCGGCGTCCGCGCCTCGTCGATCAGGATATTGTCGACCTCGTCCACGATCGCGAAGTTGTGGTCGCGCTGGACGCAGTGCTCCAGAGCCGCCGCCATGTTGTCGCGCAGGTAGTCGAAGCCGAACTCGGAGTTGGTCCCGTAGGTGACGTCGAGCGAGTACTTGCGCTGGCGGGTCGCGTGGTCGTCGCCGTCCTGGACCGCGGAGACGGTGACGCCGAGCGCGTCGTAGATCGGCTTCATCCATTCCGCGTCGCGGCGTGCCAGGTAGTCGTTGACGGTGACGAGGTGGACGCTGCCGCCGGCCAGGGTGTTGAGGAAGACGGGCAGGGTCGCGGTCAGGGTCTTGCCCTCGCCGGTGCGCATCTCGGCGATCGCGCCGTCGTGGAGGACCATGCCGCCGATCAGCTGGACGTCGTAGTGGCGCTGACCGGTGGCGCGCCGCGATGCCTCGCGGGTGAGCGCGAAAGCCTCCGGCAGGAGGTCGTCGAGCGACTCGCCGTTGCGGGCGCGCTCGCGCAGCTTGTCGGCGTCCTCGCGGAGTTCCGCGTCCGAGAGCGCTTCCATCTCGGGCTCGTAGCGATTGATCGCCTCGGCGCGCTTCTGGTAGGCCTTGAACTTCCGCCCCTCCCCCGCGCGCAGGGCCTTGGTAACGAGGTCCATCGCTGGCATTGCTCAAGGGTAGCGGTGTGGGGACGGACACCTCTTGCCGCCGACGCGAAGGGGGCGTACGATCGGTGTGCAACCGACAAGGAGGCACTCATGCGGATTGAGATTCGGAGCCGGAACGTCGAGATGACCGACGACCTGCGTGAGATGGTGAGGAAGCGATTCCAGCGCCTCGGTCGTCAGGTATCGAGCCTTGCGACCCTCGATGTCGTGCTCTACGAGGAGCGCAACCCCTCGATTGCCGACAACCAGGTGGCGGAGGCGACCTTCCACCTCAAGGGGGTGACCCTGCGGGCCTGCGAGCGCTCGCCGGAGATGACTCACTCGGTCCGGGAACTCGCCGAGGACGTGCGGCGCCAGGTCAAGAAGCACCGCGAGCTGCAGCGCAAGCGCAGCAGGACGCGGCATCTGGTCGACCAGATGCGCGGGCGGCCGGCGGAGGCACATCCTTAGGCCCTGCCTGGAGGGGGCTCGCTCGGGACGGGGTTTGGCGCGGAGGGGGCTCGCGCGGGACGGGGTTTGGCGTGGAGGGGCTCGCGCGGGACGGGGTTTGGCGTGGAGGGGTGGGGGTGTCCCTCTCGCTTGCTGGGTTTTTCGCTGGGGAGAACAACGGCCGTCCGAGCAGGAGCGCCGGAGCGAAAAAGAGGACGCCGCTGCGCGAGAGGGACACCCCCACCCCTCCCCACGAATCGCGTCCCCGCTTCCCGAGGTGAGGCAGCTCCCGAGAATCGGGAGATGCTCCAAGGGACGGAAGCTTCCTCGTGGCCGAGGTTTTGCCCTCTATAGGGGGTAAAAGCTCGGCCACGCTCCCGGAGCGGGGCCTTTCGTCCCTGCACGCGCTCTTCGGGAACCGGCCGGCTCCGCCCCGCTCACCTCCCGGAGCGGGAACCAGGCCCCGGCGAGAGGCGCCGGGGCCCGAGCCCCGGGCGGGGAGCGCCGCGGCCCCGGAGTCGCCTCAGAGCCTGCGGGCGAAGGTGACGGCGACCACGCGGGCCGCCCCGGCCGCCCGCAGCGCTTTGGCGCAGGCGCTGAGGGTGGCGCCGGTGGTGAGCACGTCGTCGATCAGGAGGACGCTCCGAGGAACGGAGCCGCGGGCCTCGATCCGCGGCGGCTGACCGAGGCGCTGGGCGCGGCGGCGACCCACCTGGCGGCCGCCACCGCGCCGCACCAGGCAGGGCTCTACGGTCGCGTCGAGCCGTTCGGCCAGCGCCGCCGCCAGCTCGCCGGCGGGATCGAAGCCGCGACGCCGCCGCCGGGCGGTGACCGTCGGCACCGGGACCACGGTGCCGCTCAGCATGTGGGCCGGCGCGAGCCAGTGGATCCGCTCCGCCATCAGATCGGCGACCGGCAGCAGGCGGCGGAACTTCAGCGCCGCGACGACGTTGCGGGCGACCCCCTCGTGCGGGGCCGAGGACCAGGCCCGATCGAGCCCCGGCGGTCCCTTGCCGAGCAGCGGCTCGGCCGCCGCCAGGCGCCGCCCGCAGCGGTTGCAGAGCACGGCCTCGGAGCGGCAGCTCCGCCCGCAGGAGGCGCACAGGGGCGGCACCAGCCCGGCGGCGATGACGTGAAGGACGTCCATGCCGCGATCCTGGGGAGGATCGGCGCACGCGTGGCGCGCAGATCGTGAAATGAGCGCTACGCCTTCGTCACCGAAGGCTCACGGGGCCGGCGGACGACCGCCGCTGCCGGAGTTTGGGGGTCTATGGACCCCCAAAAGTCGGAAGCGGCGCTCAGGCGCGGCGGGCGGCGATCGCGCCGACCAGGACCGACTCCGGCGGGATCTCGGTCCCGGGCAGGGCGATCACCTCGCGCAGCCGACTGCCGGCGCCGATGCGGGCGCCGCCGCCGATCACCGAGGGGCCGTCGATGCGGACGTCGTCGCCGATCTCGCAGCCCGGCCCGAGCAGGACCGGTCCCGCCAGCGTCCCCTCGTCGGCCGCCGCTGAGCCGCTGCGGTAGCCGTCGACGAGATCGCCCTCGCGCTCGACCGCGACCGCCCCGGTGAGCGCGTCGACGTTGCCGGCGCGCAGCTCCTCGAGGTTGCCGATGTCGTTCCAGTAGGCGTCGATCTCGTGCGAGTAGAAGGGCACGTCGGCTCCCAGCAGGCGCGGGAAGACGTCCATCGCCCAGTCGGCGAAGCCGTCGGGGTCACCCTCCCCTGCCGCCAAGCTGGCCCCGGGGTCCGGGAAGAAGTCGAAGATCTCGCTGCGGAACATGTAGATGCCGCAGTTGGCGAGGTCGGAGAGCGCCTCGGCCGGGTCGGGCTTCTCCTGAAAGCCCTGGATGCGCCCGTCGGCGCCGGTGATCGCGACCCCGAACTGGGTCGTGTCCTCGACCCGCTTGGTCGCCAGCGTGGCGATCCCGTCGTGGGACTCGTGGAACTCGCGCATCGCCGCCAGGTCGATGTCGGTGAGCGCGTCGCCGGAGATGACCAGGAAGGAGTCGCCGAGGAAGCCGGCGGCGTTGCGGACGCCGCCCGAGGTGCCCAGCAGCTGCTCCTCGAAGCTGTAGGAGAGCTCGACCCCGACCCCGGATCCGTCGCCGAAGTGGCTTCTGATCAGGTCGGGGAACCAGTGCAGGTTGGCGATCGTCTCGGCGAAGCCGTGGCGGGCCAGCAGGCGCAGGATGTGCTCCATCACCGGCCGGTTGACGACCGGGACCATCGGCTTCGGCATCCCGTAGGTGATCGGGCGCAAGCGGGTGCCCAGACCGGCTGCGAGGACCATGGCGCGCATCGGGCGACACGGTATCGGACGAGGGCCGCCCGGGCGCCTGGCAGACTTGCGTCGCCGAGGATGCCACCGGTCACCGACCAGCACGAGAACGCGCCGCCCAAGGGCCTCGGCCCCGAGGAGGTGCGCGAACGGGTCGAGCGCGGGCAGACCAACGGCGGCGCCCAGCCGACCAGCCGCTCGCTGGCGGAGATCCTGCGGGCAAACGTCCTCACCCGCTTCAACGCGATCCTCGGCGCCCTGCTGGTCGCGATCCTCGCCGTCGGCCACCCCCAGGACGGGCTGTTCGGGATCGTCCTCGTCTCCAACGCCCTGATCGGCATCGTCCAGGAGCTGCGGGCCAAGCGCACCCTCGACCGGCTGGCGGTGCTCAGCGCCCCCCGCGCCCGTGTCCGCCGCGACGGCCGCGAGGTCGAGCTGGCGGTCGAGGAGGTGGTGCTCGACGACATCGTCGTGCTCGCCAGCGGCGACCAGGTGGTGGCCGACGGGGTCGTCGTCGCGGCCGCCGGGCTGGAGCTCGACGAGTCGCTGCTGAGCGGCGAGTCCGACCCGCTCGACAAGCGGCCCGGCGACCAGGTGCTGTCGGGGAGCTTCGCCGTCGCCGGCCGCGGCCTGTACCGGACGACGGCGGTCGGGCCGGAGGCATACGCGCGCAAGCTCGCCGCCGAGGCGCGGCGCTTCGCGCCGGCGCGCTCGGAGCTGATGGACGGGATCGACCGCATCCTCCGCTATGTGACCTGGGCGATCTTCCCGGTCGCGGCGCTGCTGCTGAGCGGCCAGCTGCGCGCCGACGACGGCACCGTCGAAGCGGTCAGCGGCACCGTCGCCGGACTGGTCGGAATGGTCCCACAGGGACTGGTGCTGCTGACCAGCATCGCCTTCGGGGTCGCCGCGGTGACCCTCGCCCGGCGGCGGCTGCTGGTCCAGGAGCTGCCCGCCGTGGAGGGCCTGGCCCGGGTCGACGTCGTCTGCTTCGACAAGACCGGGACGCTCACCGACGGCACGATCGTCTTCGACCGGGTCGAGGCGCTCGACGGCGAGGAGGACGAGGTCGGGCGGGCGCTGGGGGCGCTGGCCAACGAAGAGGGCCCGAACGCGACGCTGGCCGCGGTCGGCGCCGCCTTCCCGGCCCCGGAGGGCTGGACGCGCACCGCATCGATCCCCTTCTCCTCTGCCCGCAAGTGGAGCGCGGCGGCCTTCGACGGGCGCGGGAGCTGGGTGCTGGGCGCGCCGGAAATGGTCGGCGAGGCCGGCAGCGCCGAGGTCGGGCGAGCGGCCGAGCTGGCCGCCTCGGGCCGCCGGGTGCTGCTCCTCTCCCGCACCGACGCGCCGCTGGACCCGGAGTCCACCGCGCTGCCGGGGGGCCTGCGCGGCACCGCGCTGGTGCTGCTGGAGGAGCGCGTTCGCCCGGACGCCGCCGAGACCCTCTCCTACTTCGCCGAGCAGGGGGTGGCGCTGAAGGTGATCTCGGGCGACAGCCCGGCCACCGTCGGGGCGGTCGCCGCGCGGGTCGGCATGCCGGGCGCGGAGGCGCCCGCCGACGCGCGAGGGCTGCCGGAGGAGCAGGAGGCGCTGGGGGCGGTGCTCGAGGAGCGCTCTGTCTTCGGCCGCGTCGCGCCGCACCAGAAGCGGGCGATGGTCGAAGCGCTGCAGGCCCGCGGCCACACGGTGGCGGTGACCGGCGACGGCGTCAACGACGCGCTGGCGCTGAAGAAGGCGGACATCGGCGTGGCGATGGGGTCCGGCGCGGCGGCGACGCGGGCGGTGGCCCAGCTGGTGCTCCTCGACGGGCGCTTCGCGACCCTGCCGGGAGTGGTCGCCGAGGGCAGGCGGGTGACCGCCAACATCGAGCGCGTCGCCAACCTCTTCGTCACCAAGACGGTCTGGGCGACGCTGCTCTCGGTCGCCGTCGGGATCGCCGCCTGGCCGTTCCCGTTCCTGCCCCGCCAGCTGACCGTGATCGACTCGCTGACGATCGGCATCCCCGCCTTCTTCCTCGCCCTGGCGCCGAACCGGCGTCGCTTCGTCCCCGGCTTCGTCGACCGCGTCCTGCGCTTCACGGTCCCGGCCGGCCTGATCGTCGCCGTGGCGGCGCTGTGCGGGTTCCTGGTCGCCCGCGGCCACGGCCTGCCGCTCGACCAGCAGCGCACCGCCACCACCCTGGTGATCCTGATCGACAGCCTCTGCGTGCTGACGATCCTGGCGCTGCCGCTGACCTGGCGCCGGGGGGTGCTGGTGGCGGCGATGATCGTCGGCTTCGGCGCCCTCTTCCCGCTCGGGCGGGTGCGCGGCTTCTACGCCCTCGCCCTGCCGCACGACGCCCTCGGGGCGATCGTCGCGACGGGCCTGCTCGGCGCGGCCGCGCTGGTCGCGGTCTTCGTCGTCTCGGCCCGGCTGGGGCGCGGCCCGGCGGCGGCGCTGCGGCTGGGCGCGGGAGGCAGCGCCGAGGCGCCTACTCGAGCGGGCCCATCGCCGCCTTGAGGCGGTCGAGCGACTCCACCGCCAGCGGGTCCACCCCGCGCCGCTCGGCCAGCTCCAGCGAGACCAGGTCGCCGAGCATCGTCGTCCACAGCAGGCGCGCGGTGCGGCTCTCGCCGGCGCTCTCGACGCGGACGGCGACGGACCCCGCCTCGCTCACCGCCTCGGCGGTGAGCTCGAAGCGGCGTGCCTCGCGCGGGTGCTGGTCGCGGTCCTCGAGGAAGACGGCGGAGACGCCCGCGGCCTCCTCGCCCGCGGTCCAGCCGCAGATCTCGTTGTGGTCGGCCTCGGGCAACTCGGAGAAGAAGGCAGGCAGCTTCGCGTTCTCGTTGACCTGGGTCTTCCAGCGGCGCGCCACCGCCGTGGTCAGGTCCGCCCCGTAGACGACCGGAACGGTGCCGGCGAGCAGGCCGGCGATCTCGCCGGCCTGGAAGCGCAGCGCGTCGCGCTCTGCCTCGAGGAAGGCGGCGGCGGCGTCGATCTCGGTGTGGATGCGGGGAGCGGCGCCGGCCAGCGCCGCCACCTCGGCGGCGACGGTGAACCCGTAGGCGACGGCGGCGCGGGGCTGGAAGATCCCCGGCAGGCCCACCACCGGCACCCCGGCCTCGCGGGCCTGCTCGGCCAGCGGCCCGCCGGTGCTGGCGACGACGCGGCGGGCGCCGAGCACTTCGGCCGCCTCGAAGCAGGCCAGCGTCTCCTCGGTGGCCCCCGAGTAGCTGGAGCAGAGCACGGTCCACTCCGGGGTCGTCCAGCTCGGCAGCTCGTAGCCGCGGATCGTGACCAGCGGCCGGGTCAGCCGGTCGCCCAGGGCTGCGGCGGCGAGGTCGCCCCCGATCGCCGAGCCGCCCATCCCGCAGACCATCACCCCGGCCGCCTCGAACGGCTCGAGGCGAGCGGATTCGACCCGCCACATCGCGTCGCGGAGCTGGTCGGGTATGCCGAGGACGTCGTCGATCATCGGTTCCGCGCGGTCACTCTCTCGCCTCGGCCGATGACCGCGTCGGCGAGCACCGCGCCGGGCGCCACGGTAGCAGCGGGGGCGAGGATCGAGCCCTCGATCCGGGCGCCGGCACCGACCTCGCAGCCGTCGAGCAGGACCGAGCTGCGGACCTCGGCCCCGGCGGCGACCGTGCAGCCGGGAGCGATCACCGCCCGAGGGCCGACCGTGGCGCCCTCCGCCACCTCGGCCCCGGCGGCGACCAGCATGCCCGGCGCGGTCGGCCGCACCGCGGTCTCGACCCGCCCCTCGAGGATGTCCCAGCTCGCCTGCAGGTAGCGCTCGGGCGTGCCGATGTCCATCCAGTAGCCGTCGAGGAGCTTCGCGTGCAGGCCCTCGCCGACCAGCCGCGGGAAGACCTCGCGCTCGATCGAGACCTCCCGTTCCGGCGGGATCAGGTCGAGGACCGAGCGCTCCAGGAGGTAGGCGCCGGCGTTGATCTCCCCCGGCACCGGCTCGCCCGTCTTCTCGACGAACGCCTCGACCGCGCCACCGGGCCCGGTGTGGACGAGCCCGTAGGCGGCCGAGTCCTCAACCGGGCAGAGGGCGATGCTGGCGCGGGCGCCGCGCTCGCGGTGGGCGGCGACGAGCAGGTCGAGGTCGAGGTCGGTGAGGACGTCGCCGTTCAGCGCCAGGAAGCGGTCCTCGAGCCGCTCCCCGAGGGCGTCGGCGGCAAATCTGATCGCCCCGGCGGTCCCGCGGCGCTCGGGCTCGACCACGTAGGTGAGCCGAACGCCCCCGTGCTCGCCGTCCCCCAGCGCCTCGCGCAGCACGTCTGGGAGGAAGCCGCAGGCCAGCACCGCCTCGGTCACGCCGTGGCCGGCCAGCCACTCGATCATGTAGGCGAGGAAGGGCCTGTCGACCAGGGAGATCGCCGGCTTGGGGATCTCCGAGGTGAGCGGCCGCAGCCGCGTCCCCTCGCCCCCGACTAAGACAATCGCTTGCATGATGTCGCCAGAGTGTGGATGACCAGGCAGTTCAAGGACGCAGGGAGTGTGGCGTGCCCTGCACGCGAGCGACCGGGGACGCCGAGATGCGCCGGTCATCCGCGCTCTGGCGGCCGATGCCCTCGTACTCGAAGCCGGCCCCCCGCAGCGCCTCGGGGTCGAGGAAGTTGCGGCCGTCGACCAGCAGGGGCCGCGCCATCCGCGACGCCGCCGCGGCCCAGTCCAGCTCGGCGAACTCGCGCCACTCGGTGACCAGGACCGCGGCGTCGGCACCGTCGAGGGCGGCCAGCGCCGAGTCGGCCATCTCGACCGAGGACAGCAGCTCGCCCGCCCGCCTCTCGGCGACCGGGTCGTAGGCCACCACCTCGGCCCCCTCGCCCTGCAGCCGCGCCGCCAGCACCAGGCTCGAGGCCTCGCGCATGTCGTCGGTGTCGGGCTTGAAGGCCAGCCCCAGCAGCGCGATCCGCCTGCCGAGCAGCGACCCGAGGTGCTTCTCGAGCTTGCCGACCACCCGCCGCTTCTGCAGCTCGTTGACCTCGATCACCGCGGTCAGCAGCTGGAAGTGGTAGCCGGTGTTCCCGGCCAGCATCTTCAGCGCCGAGACGTCCTTCGGAAAACAGGAACCCCCGTAGCCGATCCCGGCGCGCAGGAAGGCGGAGCCGATGCGCTGGTCGAGGCCCATGCCGCGGGCGACCTCGGCGACGTCGGCGCCGACCTCCTCGCAGACGTTGGCGATCTCGTTGATGAAGGAGATCTTGGTCGCGAGGAAGGCGTTGGAGGCGAGCTTGATCATCTCGGCGCTGGCGACGTCGGTGCGGAGGATCTCGCCGCCCAGCGGCCCGTACAGTGCCGCCACCGCGGCCGCGGCCTCCTCGTCGCCGGCGTCGGCGCCGATCACGACCCGGTCGGGATGGAGGAAGTCCTCGACCGCCGACCCCTCCTTGAGGAACTCCGGGCAGGAGACGTAGGCGAGCCCGGGCATGTCGCGCCGGATCGCCTCGCCGGTCCCGGCGGGGACCGTGCTCTTCATCACCAGGGCGTGGTCGCTGTCCGCGGGCAGCTCGGCGACCACGGCACGGACCCGCGAGAGGTCGGCGTCGCCGGAGTAGGTCGGCGGGGTGTCGACGCAGACGAAGAGCAGGCGGGCGCCGTCCAGCAACTCCCCCATCTCGGTCGTGAAGGCGATCCTGGCCGCGTTGCGGCGCAGCATCTCCCCCAGGCCGGGCTCGTGGATCGTCGTCTCCCCCTTGGCCAGGGCCTCGATCTTGGCGGCGTCGATGTCGCGCGCGACCACCCTGTGCCCGAGCTCGGCGAAGCAGACCGCCGTCACCAGGCCCACCCAGCCGACGCCGATCACCCCGACCGGCTCGAGTTGCTCGCTCATTCCCTCGTCCCTCTCTTCTTCTTTCGCTTGGGCAGGATCACGTGCGCGGAGCGCGCGATGCCGATCATCTGGTCGTTGGTCAGCGACTGCTGCAGGCTGTTGGAGACCCAGTAGGTGTTGTCCCCCCGGTGCCAGGCGACGAGCTTGACCTTTTCGCCGTCGACGAAGATCTCGTATTCGCGGCCGTGGATCGTTCGCGTTTCGCTCGGGTTGTCGAGGATCGGCGGGTTCGCCCAGCCCTGGATTCCCTGGATCCCGAAGTAGTTGGTTTCGTATTCGGGCTGATATTCGCCGACCATCCGGTAGGCGGCGTGGCGTTTGCCTTCGGTGTCTTTGAAGTGGTAGACGCGGGGGTCTTCGATGCGTTCGTAGGGGTTGCTTTCGACGTAGGCCGCGCCGGAGGGCAGGCGGGTCGGGTAGAAGACCGGGAAGCCGCCGCCGACCTTGCCGGCGACGATCTTCGCCTCGGCTTCGCCCGCTTCGCGGGCGGGGACGAGTTCGTCGCTGCCGGGCGCGCTGGGCTGCACCACCGGCTTCTTCTTCTTCGCCTTCTTCTTCGGCTTCTGGGGCTTGGACTTGGAGCCGTTCTTCTTCGCGCCCTGCTTGCGTTCCGGGAAGCTGCGCGAGGAGGACGCGGATTCGCCGAGGAATTCCTTGACGGCCTTGTGGATTTCCGTCTCGTTCGAGTAGACGAAGCTGGGCCCGAGTTCGGCCGGGAAGTGGACCTGGTCGATCGAGGCGTTGCGGGCGGCGACGACCAGTTTCAGCACTTCCAGCAGTTCGGAGCTGCCGCTGATGTCGGAGCTGGTGTATTCGGTGAAGATCTGGGTCAGGTGGGACTGGTCGAAGAGCAGGTCCTTGAGCGAGACCTGGCGGCGGGCGTCGCTGATGAAGGCCTGCTGGCGGGCCGAGCGGACGATGTCGGTGTCGGTGTGGCGGTAGCGCACGTACTCGAGCGCTTTTTTGCCGCAGAGCAGCTGGTAGCCGGGCTGGATGTCGATTTCCGAATACTGTTCGGAGGGCGGCACGCCTTCGTTGGAGTGGTAGTAGCGGCGGTCGACATCGGTGTAGACGCAGCCGATCGCGTCGACGGCCTGGACGAAGCCTAGGAAGTCGACGTTGACCACGTGGTTGACCTTCAGGCCGGTCAGTTCCTTGACCACCTGCAGGGTCAGCTTCGGGCCGCCGTAGCTGTAGGCGGCGTTGAACTTTTCCGTGCCGAAGCCGGGGATTTCGACCTTGAGGTCGCGCGGGATCGACATCACCGCGATCCGTTCTTCGGCGGGGTCGATGCGGAGCAAGATGGTCGTGTCCGAGCGCCCCGGGTCTTCTTCGAATTCGACCCCGGCGCGTTTGTCGGAACCGAGGATGAGGATGGTCTGCGGTTCGCCCGGGTCGATGTGCGCCAGCGCCTTGCCGAGTTTGTTGTGGAGGCGGTTGTTGTGGCCGAGCGCCTGGGCGATGCTGTCGACGTAGAGCAGCACGCCGCTCGCCGTCGCGGCGGCGGAGACGGCGACGATCAGCACCGAGCCGAGCAGGAAGCGCCACCAGAAGCGCTTGCGCTTCGGCGCCGGCTCGGAGTCGCCGCCCGCGGGTGGCCGCTTCGGCGCCCAGCCCGGGCCCGTCAGGTCAGTCATCGAGCCGCTCCGGGACCGCTCGCAGGAAGGACTCGAGGGCCTGCCTGTAGGTGTCCAGCGAGGAGATGGAGACCCACTCCTCGGGGCCGTGGTGCCCGTCTCCGACCGGGCCGAACTCGACCGCCGGCACCCCCACTCGCAGGAAGGAGACCGCATCGGAGGCGCCGTCGCGACCGACGCTCATCGGCTCGCCGTGATGGTGCTCGGCGGCCGCCCGCCGCAGCCCCTGGACGAAGGCCGAGTCGCGATCGACGGTCGCTGGCGGGCGGGTCAGCAGCGGCGTGGCGCGGATCCCGGCGATGCCGCGCACCTGCGCCAGGATCGCGACCGGGTCCTGGTCGGGCAGATAGCGGATGTCTACGTCGATCACACATCGGTCGGGCACCTTGTTGAGCGCGTCGCCACCCCAGATCCTGCCCAGGTTGATCGAGGGACGGTCGAACAGCTCGGAACTGTGCCGGGCAAACGGTAGCGACTCGATACTGCGGAAAACGTCGATCGCGTTGAGAACGGCGTTGTCGCCCAGCCACGGGGTGGCTCCGTGGGCGGACCGGCCCGCCACCTCCAGGCGCAGCGCCAGGACCCCCTTGGCCTCGACGCCGATGTGCAGGTCGGTCGGCTCGCCGGTGATCGCGAAGTCGCCGGTGAAGCCGCTGTCGACGAGGTGGTCGGAGCCGCGCTCGGCCTCCTCCTCGGACTCCTCGTCGCCGACGATGCCGAGCCGCACCCGGACCCGGTCCTGGTCGCGCATCGCCGCCGCGACCAGCAGCATCGCCGCGATCGCGCCCTTCATGTCGTAGGAGCCACGGCCGTAGAGGCGGTCGCCCTCGACCCGCGGGTCGAACTGGCCGGGCAGGCCGGGAACGACGTCGAGGTGGCCGTGGAGGACGACCGTCGGCGCCGAGCCGGGACCGACCTCGGCCCTGATCACCGGCAGCCCCCGCACCTCGTCGCGCTCGGCCTCGATCCCGCGCGCCTCCAACCATCCCTTGACGAATCCGGCGGCCTCGGAGACCGCCTCGGGCTCGGAGGTCTCGTAGCCGATCAGCCGTTCGGCGAGGGCTACGAGCTCCGAGCTCATCCCGCTAGCGCGAGGAACGCCTCCGACCTTTCGCGGTCCTTCTGCGCCCGGGCGAAGTCGGCACTCCCCTTCTCGCTCTCGGAGAGCCGCCGCTCGGCGTCGGCGAGCTGTTCCTTCAGCGCGCCGGCGTCGAGGTCCTCCGGCGCCGCCGCCTCCTCGAGCAGGAGGCGGGCGCGGTTGCCGAAGATCTGCAACCAGCCGTGGGCCTGCGCGTAGCGCTTGACCTCGGAGTCGGAGACGTGCAGGCGCAGCTCGGCCGGCCGCAGCGCCGCCAGCAGCGGCGCGTGGTTGGCGAGGACGCCGATCGCGCCGGACTGGGTCCGGGTCGAGACCTGGCGCACTTCGCCGCCCCAGACCTCCCCCTCGGGGGTGAGGACTTCGACGTCCAGCATGTGCTCGGCGGCCACGCGCGTGCTCCTAGGCGGCGGCGGCCGCGCCGGCGTTCTCGGTTACCTGGTCGATCGAGCCCTGCATGTAGAAGGCTCCCTCGGAGAGGTCGTCGTGCTTGCCGTCGAGGATCTCGCGGAAGCCGCGGACCGTCTCGGCAACCGGCACGTACTCGCCGGTGCGGCCGGTGAACTGCTCGGCGACGAAGAACGGCTGCGAGAGGAAGCGCTCGATCTTGCGGGCGCGGGAGACCGTCTGCTTGTCCTCGTCGGAGAGCTCGTCGATGCCGAGGATGGCGATGATGTCCTGCAGCTCCCGGTAGCGCTGCAGCACCTCCTGCACCTCGGTGGCGGTCCGGTAGTGCACGTCGCCGACGACGTCGGGCTTGAGGATGGTCGAGGTGGAGTCGAGCGGGTCGACCGCCGGGTAGATGCCTTTCTCGGAGATCGACCGCGAGAGCGTCGTGGTCGCGTTGAGGTGGGCGAATACCGAGGCCGGGGCCGGGTCGGTGAGGTCGTCGGCGGGGACGTAGACGGCCTGGATCGAGGTGACGGAGCCACGCTCGGTCGAGGTGATCCGCTCCTGCAGTTCGCCCATCTCGGTCTCCAGCGTCGGCTGGTAGCCGACCGCGGAAGGCATCCGGCCGAGCAGCGCCGAGACCTCGGAGCCCGCCTGGACGAAGCGGAAGATGTTGTCGATGAACAGGAGCACGTCCTGGCCGCCCTGCTCGCGGTAGTACTCGGCCATCGTCAGGCCGGAGAGGGCGATCCGCAGGCGGGCGCCGGGCGGCTCGTTCATCTGGCCGAAGACGAGCATGGTTTTGTCGATCACGCCCGACTCTTTCATCTCGAGCCAGAGGTCGTTGCCCTCGCGCGAGCGCTCGCCGACGCCGCAGAAGGCGGAGAGGCCCTCGTGCTCCTCGGCGATGTTGCGGATCAGCTCCTGGATCAGCACGGTCTTGCCGACGCCGGCACCGCCGAACAGCCCGACCTTGCCGCCTTTGGCGTACGGGGCGAGCAGGTCGATCACCTTGATGCCGGTCTCCAGCATCTCCTGGGTGGGGCTGAGGTCGGAGGCCTTCGGGGCGGCGCGGTGGATCGGCCAGCGCTCCTGCGCTTCGACCGGCGGGCCGTCGTCGATCGGGTCGCCGAGCAGGTTGAAGATGCGGCCGAGGGTGGCGTCACCGACCGGGACCGAGATCGGGCCGCCGGTGTCGACCACGCGGTCGCCGCGGCGCAGGCCGTCGGTGGCGTCCATCGCGACGGTGCGGACGCGGTCGTCGCCGAGGTGCTGCTGCACCTCGCAGATCAGCTCGGTCGTTTCGCCGTCGCCGTCGCCGCCCATCTCGATCTTCACCGCGGAGTAGATCCCCGGCAGCTGGTCGGGGAAGACCGCGTCGACGACCACTCCCGTGACCTGCTCGACGCGCCCCACGTTGGTTCCGTTGTTGCTCTCAGCCATGTCTTCCTTTTGCTGTCGTTGTAAGCGTTAGCCCAGCGCCTCGGCGCCGCCGACGACCTCGAGGATCTCCTGGGTGATCTCCGCCTGGCGGACCCGGTTCATCTCCAGGGTGAGGTCGTCCATCATCGATTCCGCGTTCTCGGCGGCGTTGCGCATCGCGGTCATCCGCGCGCCCAGCTCCGAGGCCGCCGACTCCAGCAGCGCCCGGTAGACGGAGATCGTCACGTACTCGGGGATAAGCGTTGCCAGCAGTTCCTCGGGATCGGGCTCGTAGAACCACTGGGAGCGGGCCTGGGCCTGCTCCGCCGGGGTCATCTCCACCCCTTCCTGCTCCTCCAGCGCACCCTCGCCGACCACCTCGGCCTGCTGCAGCGGAAGCAGGGTCTGGCGCCAGACGTGCTGGGTCAGCGGCGAGACGTAGCGGTTGTAGATCAGTTCGACCCGGTCGAGTTCCTCTTCGACGTAGCGCGCGGTCAGCTCCTCGGAGATCTCGCGGGCATTGGCGAAGGCGGGCCGGTCGGTGAAGCCGACGTAGGAGGTGCGGACCTCCAGCTTGCGGAAGGTCAGGGTCGAGACGCCCTTGCGCCCGACCACCGAGAAGGACGGCTTGGCGCCCTCGCCGCTGACCCGGTCGCGGGTCCGCAGGCCCTCGCGGATCACGTTCGCGTTGAAGGCGCCGGCGAGGCCGCGGTCACCGGTGACGAGGACGATCCCGACCCGGTCGACGCTCTCGTGCTGGGCGAGGACCGGGACGCGGGGCAGACCGCCCGCCTGCTCGGCGGCGCGGCGGGTCAGCTTGCGCATCCCCTCCGCGTAGGGCCGCAGGGCGTCGATCCGCTGCTCGGCGCGGCGCAGGCGGGCCGCCGCGACCATCTCCATCGCCCGCGTGATCTTGTTGATGTTCTTGATCGACGCGATGCGATTCTTGACTTCCTTCTGAGTCGCCATGGGTCAGCTCCGATGCCGCGTCAGGCGGCGGCGGTCTCCTTGGCGTCCTCGATCGCCTCGCCGTTCTCGTCGAAGTCGGGGCCGAAGTCCT
>CAWANE010000002.1:0-152267 GCA_963783345.1 uncultured Actinomycetes bacterium | reverse complement strand
TCAGACCTCGATCTCGGTCGGAACGCCGATCTCGAGCCAGCGCCAGGCGCCACGGACCTCCTGCGGCGCCTGCGCGAGTTCCCGCTCGACCGTCTCGCGGCCCTCGCGGAAGTGCTTCCAGCCCTCGTAGTGGATCGGGATCGCGGTGTGGGGGCGGAGCGAGCCGCAGAGCTCGACCGCCTCGGCGCCGGTCATCGTGTAGCGCAGCGGGCCGGAGACCGGGAAGCGGACGCCGCCGAGGTGCAGCAGCGCGGTGCCGACGTCGATCCGGTCAGGGACTTCGCGGACGCCGTCGTAGAGGACGGTGTCGCCGGAGATCCAGAGCGCGCCGTGCCGCTGGCCCTCCCAGCGCAGCGCGAAGCCGATCACCTCGCCGACCAGGGGGTGGCTGAGCGGCGGGCCGTGGCGGCAGGGGGTGGCGACGATCTCGAGCGAAGGTCGGCCGGGCGCCTCCAGGCTTGTCCGCTCCCAGGCGGCGAGCCCGCGCAGGTCGGGGCCGCCGGCCTCGGCGCCGGCCCCCAGGCGCTTGGCACCCGGGACCGTGGTCACGACCCGCGTCGCCCGCGGCAACAGCGCCCGGCCGGCGGCGTCGAGGTTGTCCTCATGGTGGTCGTGGGAGAGGAGGACGGCGTCGACCGCGCCGATCCGATCGGCGGCGATCGCCGGCTCGGCCAGTTTCCGCGAGCCGGTCCCCCAGCCGAACCGGTAGCGGCCGCCGGCCGGGTCGAAGGTCGGGTCGGTCAGCAGCCGCCAGCCCGCGATCTCGAGCAGCACGGTCGGTCCCCCCACGTGCGTGATCCGCACCTCCACGGGGCGCACCTAGATCGTCGCCGAGTCTGCGTCGAGCCGCGCATAGCGCGGTTCTGCGCAGACTCGCGCTCAGGCCGGCCGTAGGAGAGTGGCGACGGCTCGCGCCACGGCTTCGCCGCGCTCGGTCAGCGCGTACTCGGTGTGGGGGGGACGGCCGGCGACCAGGCGCCGCTCGACGATCCCCGCCTCCTCGAGCTGGTCGAGGCGCTCGGAGAGGGTGGTGGGGGAGACGCCGGGCAGCGACTGGCGGAACTCGTTGAAGCGGCTGGCGCCGCTCGAGGCGGCGTAGATCGTCGCCATCGTCCAGCGCCGCTCGAGCAGCCCGGCCGCCGCGCGAAGCTCGGGCGGCACCGGTTGGCAGCTGCGGCAGCGCGGCGTCATCTAGGCGACCGCCGCCGCCCCGTTCTCCACCGGCTCCAGCGCCAGGTCGAGCACCTCGCCGATGCTCATCACCGGGTGGAAGGCGATCTGCTCGCGCACCTCCTCCGGCACCTCGTCGAGGTCGCCGCGGTTGCGCTCGGGCAGGATCACCTCGGTCAGGCCCGCCGCGTGGGCGGCGAGCACCTTCTGCTTGAGGCCGCCGATCGGCAGCACCCGGCCCTGCAGGGTCACCTCGCCGGTCATCCCGACAGTGTGCTTCACCGGCCGGCCGGAGAGCAGCGAGACGAGTGCCGTCGTCATCGCCGTGCCGGCGCTGGGACCGTCCTTGGGGATCGCTCCGGCGGGCACGTGGACGTGGAACTCGCGGTCGAAGCGGCCCGGCTCGATCCCCAGCTCCTCGGCGTGCGAGCGGACGTAGGAGAGCGCGATCCGCGCCGACTCCTTCATCACGTCGCCGAGCTGGCCGGTCAGGACCAGGCCCTTGTCGCCGTCCATCGCCGTCGCCTCGATGAAGAGGACGTCGCCGCCGGTGCCGGTCACCGCCAGGCCGGTGGAGACGCCGGGGATCGCGGTGCGCTCGACCGACTCCTGGAAGAACTTCTGGCGCCCGAGCGCCTCGCGCAGCGCCTCGTCGTCGAGCACGATCGGCCTCGTCGTCTCGCCGGAGGCGATCCGCGTCGCCGCCCCGCGCAGCAGCTTGCCCAGTTCGCGCTCGAGCTGGCGCACGCCGGCCTCGCGCGTGTACTCGGAGATCACCGACCGCACGACCTCGTCGCCGACCTAGACCTCCTCTGCCTGCAGGCCGTTGCGCTGCAGCTGCCGCGGCAGCAGGTAGCCCTTGGCGATCGCCAGCTTCTCCTCGGTCGTGTAGCCGTCGAAGGCGATCACCTCCATCCGGTCCAGCAGCGGCGCCGGGATCGTGTCGACCAGGTTCGCGGTGGCGATGAAGACCACCTCGGAGAGGTCGATCTCGACGTCGAGGTAGTGGTCGCGGAAGGTGTTGTTCTGGGCCGGGTCGAGCACCTCCAGCAGCGCCGCCGAGGGGTCGCCGCGCCAGTCGGCGCCGACCTTGTCGACCTCGTCGAGGAGGATCACCGGGTTCATCGTCTCGGCGTCGCGCAGGGCGCGGACGATCCGGCCCGGCAGGGCGCCGATGTAGGTGCGGCGGTGGCCGCGGATCTCGGCCTCGTCGTGCAGGCCGCCGAGGCTGATGCGGACGAACTCGCGCCCGAGGCTGCGGGCGATCGACTCGCCGATCGAGGTCTTGCCGGTTCCCGGCGGGCCGACCAGGGTGAGGATCGTGCCGTTGGCGCGGCCGTCGTCGTCGTCGACCCCGCGCTCCTCGCGCAGCTTGCGCACGGCGACGAACTCGGTGATCCGCCGCTTGACGTCATCGAGGCCGGCGTGGTCGGAGTCGAGCACCTCGCGGGTGTGGACCGGGTCCAGCCGCTCCTCGGAGCGCTTGCTCCACGGCACCGCGATCAGCCAGTCGAGGTAGCTGCGGATCATCGAGGACTCCGGCGAGGACTCGCCCTGGCGCTCGAGCCGCCGCAGCTCCTTCTCGGCCTGCTCGGCGACCGCCTCGGGCATCCCGGCCTCCTCGATCTTCGCCTCGTACTCGGCGATCAGGTCCTCCTCGTCCTCGCCGAGCTCCTTGCGGATCGACTCCATCTGTTTGCGCAGGAAGTACTCGCGCTGCTGCTGCTGGGCGCCGGACTCGACGTCCTCGCGGATCTTCTAGCGCACCTGCAGCTCGGCCAGGCGCTCGCGCTGCAGCTCGACCGCCAGCTCCAGGCGGGCGGTGACGTCGATCGTCTCCAGCAGGCGCAGCTTGCCCTCGTTGGGGATGTCGGGGGAGAGGCCGGAGGTGTCCGCCAGCGCGCCGGGCTCGTCGATCGAGCGCAGGAAGGCGGCGATGCGGCCGTCGTCGCCGCGCAGCTCGAGGATCTCCTCGACCACGGCGCGGTACTCGCGGCTCAGCTCGACCGCCTGCTCGTCGTCGGGGTGCCCGTCGCGGATCTCCTGCACCTCGACGTGGAGGACCTCGGCGTCGGACTCGCCCGCCTGCGCGGCGCCGGCGAGCCCGCGGTGCAGGCCGACCACGGTCGCGACCGGCTGGCCGCGGCGCGAGACGCCGTGCTCGATCACCTCGGCGACGACGCCGACGCGCCCGTACTCGCCGTCGCGGCGCGGGATCAGGAAGACGCGCTCCTCCTCGCCGACGTCGATCGGCAGGGTCGCGGTCACGGTGGGGAAGACGATCGCGTCGTCCAGGGGAATCAGCCGATAATTCATAACCAAGTCCACTTTCTGTAGCTAGTCCTAGAGGATAGCGCGACCGCCATCCCGCCTCAACCCCCGCGCCCCAGCGCCGACGCGGGGCCGACGGGCATCCCGGGCATGCCCGGCGGCCGGGACGCCGACTCGATACGGTTCCGCGCATGGATCCAGAGCGCGCCAAAGAGCTGCTTGCCGCCGAGCGAGCCCAGGTCGAAGCCGACATCGCAGCCGCCAACCGGGGCGGCCCGGAAGAGAGCGACGAACGCCGCGAGCCCGGCGACTACGACTCCGAGGGCCTCTACCAGGACGAGCTCGACGCCGGCCTGGTCGAAGACCTCAAGCGCCGCCTCGAGGCGGTGGAGCGCGCCGAAGAGCGGCTCGCCGCCGGCACCTACGGGCTCTCGGTTCGCAGCGGCGAGCCGATCCCCGATGCTCGCCTGGAGGCTAACCCGACCGCCGAGCTGACGGTCGAAGAGGCCGAGCGCGGCGGCCTAGCCGGCCCCCCGGGCGGCTCACCGAATCCGAGCAGGCGCGTGGGCAAGGTCAAGGCGCAGATCGCGGTTTCGGTCGACGGCTACATGGCGGGGCCGAACCAGAGCGCGGACGACCCGATCGGCGCCGGCGGTCTGGCGCTGCACGAGTGGGTCTTCAAGCTCGCCGCCTGGCGCGACCCGCACGGGCGCGAGGGCGGGGAGGAGGACGAGAACCCGAGCAACGCCGTGATCCACGCGGCGCAGGCGAACGTCGGCGCGGTGGTGATGGGGCGCAACATGTTCGGCCCCGTCCGCGGCCCTGGGCGAGGAGGACTGGCGCGGCTGGTGGGGCGAGGACCCGCCCTTCCACGTTCCGGTCTTCGTCCTCACCCACCACCCGCGCGAGCCGCTCGAGATGGAGGGCGGCACCAGCTTCCACTTCGTCACCGACGGCATCGAGGCCGCGGTCGCCCGCGCCCGCGAGGTCGCCGGCGAGGCCGACGTCTCGATCGGCGGCGGCGCCAGCACCCTGCAGCAGGCGATCGCCGCCGGCCTGCTCGACGAGATCGTCGTCCACCAGGTGCCGCTCCTGCTCGGCGCCGGCGAGCGCCTCTTCGACAACCTCGCGGCGGGCGCCGCCGAGCTCGAGCTGACCGATGTGGTGCGGGGCCCGGAAGCCCTCCACCTCACCTACCGCGTCGGCCTAGACGCTTCTCCCCACGGCGGCGCCCTGCCTCAGCCGAGCAGCTTGGCCTTCTGCGCGGCGAACTCCTCCTCGGTGAGGATCCCCTGCGCTTTCAGTTCGCCCAGCTCCTTGAGCTGATCGATCACCGAGCCCTCGGCGGGCGCGGCGGCGGGGGCCGCCGGCTGGGGCGGCGGCGCCTGCTCCGCCTGCTGCTCCTCGTACTGCTCCTCTTCCTGTTTGGACCATTTGTCGTACTGGCGCTTGCGGACCCGACCGCTGACGGCGGTCGCGGTGCCGGCGACGACCGCGGTGCGGGCCATCCCTCTCAATCAGTCCGGGCATCGGGCTGCTCCTCTCTAGGCGTTGGCCTCGGCCGCGTCCAGGGCGGCGATCAGGTCTTCGACGGGGATCCGGCCGCTGGCGACGAGCTGGCCGCCGGAGCGGCGCACGGCGGCGGCGAAGGGGGCCGCCCAGGCGTTCTCGTAGACGAGCAGCGCCGCCGAGGTGCCGGGCTCCAGCACCTCGCCGGCGGTGGCGATGTCCTCGTCTTGCAGCAGGCCCGCGGAGGCGCCCTCGAAGATCGCCAGCTCGGCGACGTCGCCGAGCTCGGACAGCTCCACGGCGGCGACGTTGCCGTCCTCGTCCTTGACGACGAAGGCGAGGTCGATGACCCGGATCAGGCCGCGGTCGACGAGGTCGATCAGGTGGGGCATGGCCTCGCCGTTGGGCTGGCGCCCCGGCCACTCGACGAGGACGTAGTCGATCGGACCCATCTCGTCCAGCACATCACCGTTCACTGCGGTCCTCCTCGGGTCAAGTTTGTGGATCGGCCGAACTCCCGGCAACTCTATCGGCGTCACCCCCGCCGACTAGGCTGACCCCATGAACGACCCAGACACCACCAGCGCCCGCGAGAACCTCCGCCGCAGCCACCGCGAGGCGGGGATGATCTACGGCAACCGCTTCCTCGTCGAAGACGCCCCCGACGGCCCCTTCCCCGAGCTGGGGATGGCGGCGCTTGACGCGATGCGCCTGGTCGGCCTCGAACTGGAGCTGGAGGGCGACCCCAACCGCAACCTCGCCACCTTCGTCACCACCTGGATGGAGCCCGAGGCCCAGCGGATCATCGCCGAGAACCTCTACCGCAACTTCATCGACCACGCCGAGTACCCGATCTCCGCCGAAATCGAGCAGCGCTGCATCCGCATGCTCGCCGACCTCTTCCACGCCCCCGGGGAGACGACCGGCGCCCGCACCCAGGGCTCCTCGGAGGCGATCATGCTCGGCGCCCTCTCGCTGAAGTGGAAATGGAAGCAGCGCCGCGAAGCGCAGGGCAAGCCGACCGACAAGCCAAACCTCGTCTTCGGCGGCGACGTGCACGTCGTCTGGGAGAAGTTCTGCCGCTACTTCGACGTGGCGCCGCGCATCGTCCCCCTGCAGAAGGGCAAGTACACGATCGGCCCCGAGGACGTCGAGCCCCACGTCGACGAGAACACGATCGGCGTCGCCGCCGTCCTCGGCACCACCTTCACCGGCCACGCCGACGACATCGTCGGCATCAACGCGCTGCTGGCCCAGATCAAAGACGAGCGCGGCCTCGACGTGCCGATGCACGTCGACGCCGCCTCCGGCGGCTTCGTCTGGCCCTTCCTCTACCCCGACTCGGAGTGGGACTTCCGCCTCTCCCAGGTGCGCTCGATCAACGTCTCGGGCCACAAGTTCGGCCTCGTCTACCCCGGCATCGGCTGGCTCGTCTTCCGCGAGAAATCGGACCTCGCCGAGGATCTCGTCTTCTATGAGAACTACCTGGGCAAGACCGACGCCACCTTCACCCTCAACTTCTCCACCGGCTCGGCGATGGTGCTGGCCCAGTACTACAACTTCGTCCGCCTCGGCCGCGAGGGCTACGCCTACGTGATGAAAGCGATGCAAAACAACGCCCGCGACCTCGCCGCCAAGCTCGAGCAGATGGGCCACTTCGAGCTGATCGGCGCGGGCGAGGAGCAATTGCCCCTGGTCGCCTTCAAGCTCGCCGAGGGCAAGCCCTATGACGAGTTCGACGTCTCCTGGCAGCTCTCGGCCGAGCGCGGCTGGATGCTGCCCGCCTACACGATGCCCCCCGACGCCCAGGAGGTGAAGGTGCTGCGGGCGCTGGTCAAGGAGACGCTCAGCCGCTCGCTGGTCGACCACCTCGCCGAGGACGTCGAAGCGGCGATCGCGACGCTGGAGCAGAAGGGCCCCAGCCACGCGGACGAGCGCCGCCAGGTGACGATGACGCCGGGGTACTGAGGGGCGGCTCGTCCGATGCCGTCGGTCGCCGGGAGGGCCACCGCCGCCGCCTGGAAGCGCATTCCCTGGCGCACCGTCTGGGCGATCTCCGTCTGGCTCGCCGAGCGAGGGCGCGAGCGGGTGCGCGAGAACCTCAGCGCCGAGGAGCAGAGCGAGTTCTGGTCGCTGATCAAGAAGTCGAAGGGCCGGCCCGGCAACCTCGGCGACCGCGACCGCACGCGGATGAAGGCGATCGTCGGCAAGGCGGTCCGCGGGACCTGATCGAAAAAATCCCGTGTGAGCGTGCGGGGGATCTTGGGGCGGCCATGGCGGGAGATCCCGCTGCCGTTGCGGGTCTTCGCCGTTCTTTCGTTGGTCGAGATTCCCCGGGGTGTTGCCGTCAGCCGGGACCATGCGTGGCTTGTCGCGTTCCTTGTCGTGTTCTCCGTCGTCGTTGTCGCCCTCGTGCTCCGCGGCTCGCGGGTCGTCTGGGTCTTCCTCGTCGGCAGCGAGGTGATCGGGTTGCTTCTCTCGCCGTGGACCGGCTGGGGAACCTGGTGGGTCGTCTTGCTCGGGGTGGTGGAGACGGCCCTTCTCCTCCTGCCGCCCTCGTGGCGCTTCGTGTGGCGCACCGTCCCGAACGAGGCCGGCGTGGTGTTGGCGGGGACCAGCTGGGGCGTCGACGCCCGGCCCGAGTCCGACCGGCCCGACAGCTGGTACGTCGACGGCGACAACCCGCGCCGGATGCGCTACTGGCGCAGCGAGACCGGCGAATGGTTGGGCAGCGGGAAGACCCCGCGCAAGCTCAAGAACCGGCTGCCCGTGCAGTCCGCGCGACCCGCCTCCGATCCAGGGCAGACGCAGGCCACCTGGGAGCCATCCAGCCAAGACGACGCCGACTGCCCCCGTGGCTGGTACGTCGACCCCGGCAATCCCGCCCGCATGCGCTACTGGGCCGGCGAGGGCGCGGGCTGGCAGGGCCGCGTCAAAACCCCCCAGAAGATCCGCGAGGAGTGGGAAGGGCGAGCTTAGGCCCTGCCCGGAGATCTTGGCGCACGGGCCGGTCCGTCAAGGTGCGTTCGGGGGCATGCGGAACTGCAGGATCGCCACCCGCACGTCAGATCTCTCGCTGGCCTTCGATCCTACGCTCGGCGACCTCCTCCTTGATCCCGAGGAGCCCATCCAGGGTGTTCTGCAGGAGGTCCACAACTTCGGTCCAGCCCTCGTCGTCGAGCTGTAGGGGGGTTCTGCTCAGATGGCTGTCGTCATCTTCATAGAACGTGCCATGGACCATGGCACTTGCCATGTCCTCGGAAATCGTGGTGCAAGATCGCCGATACGACGTTGAACAGTTTTCCGCGTCGTCCAGGAGGTTCCAGGACTCCGAATCGAAGTAGGGGCGCTGAGTACCTCGGTAGAGGTGCTCAGCTACGCGGCCACCCCTCGCTTGCTTCACATCTACGAGTCTCGATGCAGCCGAGTTCGCGCAGCACCTTGATGTGGTACGCGACGTTATTCAGAGGTTCGCCTATTTGGTCCGCAATTTCTTTTGGCGAAGCCTGTCTTCTCGGCAGAGGATCCTGAGGGCGCTGAGACGCGTCGGGTGCGTCATTGCGCTCGCCAGTCGCGGATCGACCAAGGTTGGCGGGAGGCGGGTGGACATGCCGTTCATCGAAAAGATCTGAGTTAGAGGAAACCACAACTCTAATCGAATTTCTCGACGCGTGTTCCGCGTTTCTGCCTCAAACCCTTCGATTGAGAGAGCAGATTTTAGTAAAAGCTACGCGGCAGTTCATGCACACCGCTCTTTCTGGCGGATGGACCAACGAAGGGAGGTGACCGAAATGAACATGCTCCGAGCTGAGCACGTCCTACCCGTGGTCAGGATCAAAAAGCTGTCCTGAGATGTGTCTTGTGCAGGCCCTCGGACCGTGGAGCGGCGACTGGCGCCACAACTGGTCCGAGGGCTGTGCTCAGATTGCTCAAGTTCGACTTTTCATTCAACGTCTTGCTCCCACAGCGCGGCCGCAATGCGCAAAGCTCGCGGAATACATGCCACCGCGCAGACCAGACCGGATCGACACTCAGCTCGTGCGGGCGCTTGGGCATCCGCTGCGGGTCGAGATCCTGCAGGTGCTGAACGAACGGGACGCGAGCCCGAACGAGCTGATGAACCTGCTCGGCAAGCCGCTCGGGAACGTCGCGTACCACACGCGGGTGCTCGAGAAATGCGGCTGCATCGAAGAGGTGCGGACGGCGCAGCGGCGGGGGGCGGTGGAGCACTTCTTCCGCGCCGTGCCGCGCTCCTACATCGGCCACCAGGAGTGGCGCAAGGTGCCGCGCTCGGTGCGCTCGGAGGTATCCGGCGCCTCGCTCGACAGCTTCATCGCGCGGCTGGTCGAGGCGCTGCAGGCGGGGACGATCGACGATCGCGAGGACACGACGCTGAGCTGGATGTCGATGGCGGTCGACGAGATCGGCTGGGTGCAGGCGGCCGAGGTGCTGGAGGAAGCGATCACGCGGCTGCAGGCCGTGCACGAGCAGAGCCGCCGACGGCTGGAGATGACCGGCGAGGAGCCGACATCGATGATCGTCGGGCTCGCCGCCTTCGAGGCGCCCACTCCCCCGCCGAGAACGACAACGGCAGCGGCGGCGGGCCCCGGGACTGAAGCCCGGCGCCGGCCCGTTGCGGCCGGCGCGACTAGGATCGAGCCCCGATGCAGTCCGTGACGGTCACGACGACGATCGCCCGCCCCCGCGAGGCGGTCTTCTCCTACCTCGACGTCCTCGCCAACCACGAGACCTACCTGGGCCACATGTACGACAAATGGAGCTTCTCCGGCCCGACGCGCGGCGTCGGCGCGAAGGCGAGGGCGCGGGTCGCCGCCCCCGGGTCGCGCGAGTTCGCCGAGTTCGAGGTGGTCGAGTCCGAGCGGCCCTCTCGCCGGGTCGAGGAGACGGTCAGCGCCCACGGCAAGCGCCGCACCCGCACCACCTACCGGCTGACGGAGCTGTCGGAGGGCGGTACCGAGGTCGGCTTCGAGATGGAGTGGCTGCAGACGCCGCGGTCCGAGAGGCTGGCGCCGCCGCTGACGCGCGTCTTCCAGCGCCGGGTCATGGGCAGGAGCTTGAGGCGCCTCGCCAAGCAGCTCGAGAAGGGCTGAACACCCTCCCGTCGCGACGGAATACAGTTGGGCGCATGAACGACGACTGGCGCGTGCAGGTCGACGTCACCGAGGCCGGCAACAAGATGGTCGAGCACCTCGACGCGGTCGGTCTCGAGCACGACCTCGACGGCGCCTTCGGCGGCACCGTGATCGTCTCGCGCGAAGGTGACACCGTCTATCTCTACGCCGGCACCCGCGAGCAGGCCGAGAAGGCGGCCGCGGTCGTCGAACGCCTCGCGCGGGAGAACAACTGGGCGGCGAAGACGGAGCTGAGGCGCTGGCATCCCGAAGCCGAGGAGTGGGAGGAGCCGGACAAGCCGCTGCCGGCGAGCGCGGCCGAGCGCGCCGCCGAGCACGAGGTGCTGGTCCAGGCCGAGCGCGCGGAAGTCGCCGCCGGGGCGACGCCACAGTGGGAGGTCCGGGTCGACATGCCCTCGCACGGCGACGCTCACCGCTTCCACGAGTCGCTGGCGGCCGAGGGGATCCCCTCGGTGCGGCGCTGGAAGTACCTCGTGGTCGGCGCCGCCGACGAGGACACGGCGCGCGCCCTGGCGGCACGGCTCGAAGCCGAGGCGCCGGCGGGCAGCGAGCTGACGGTCGAGGGCAACGAGCGCGCCGTCTACGACGAGCGGCCGCCGAACCCGTTCGCGATCTTCGGTGGCCTCGGCGGATAGATGGGCGGCGCCGGCGCCGAGGACTCGGGTGACGCCGTGCGCGAGGACCTGGAGGAGCTGCTCGCCCGCCGGGCGCTGACCGAGGACGCGGCGCGGCCCGAGGCGGTCGCAGCGCCGCCACGCCGCCGGCGGCGCGGACCGCGCGCGAGAACCTCGCCGACCTCGTCGACCCGGGCACCTTCGTCGAGTACGGCGCGCTTCGCGATCGCCGCCCAGCGCGGCCGCCGCGAGGTCGAGGAGCTGATCGAGCGCACCCCGGCCGACGGGCTGATCGCCGGCACCGCCCGGATCAACGGCGAGCTGTTCGGCGCCGAGCGCGCGGCCTGCGCGGTCCTCTCCTACGACTACACGGTCCTCGCCGGCACCCAGGGCGCGCTCGGGCACCGCAAGAAGGACCGGCTCTTCGAGCTGATCGAGCGCATGCGGCTGCCGACCGTGCTCTTCGCCGAGGGCGGCGGCGGCCGCCCCGGCGACACCGACTACCCGGTCGTCTCGGCGCTGGACACCCGCGCCTTCGCGCTCTGGGCGCGGCTCTCCGGGCTCGTGCCGCGGATCGCGATCGTCGCCGGCCGCTGCTTCGCCGGCAACGCGGTGCTCGCCGGCTGCTGCGGACCTGATCGTCGCCACCGAGGGCGCCTCGCTCGGGATGGGCGGGCCGGCGATGATCGAGGGCGGCGGGCTCGGCGAGTTCGCCCCCGAGCGAGGTCGGGCCGATCGACGTCCAGGCGCCGAACGGCGTCGTCGACGTCGTGGTCGCCGACGAGGCCGAGGCGGTCGCCGCGGCGAAGCGCCTGCTCGGCTACTTCCAGGGCCGCCGCCGACTGGCACGGCGCCCGACCAGGCGCCGCTGCGCGACGTCGTCCCCGAGAGCCGCCGCCGCGCCTACGACGTCGCGCCGGTCGATCGACGACGCTCGCCGACGACGGCTCGGTGCACCTACCTGCGCGAGCGCTTCGCGCCGGAGATGGTGACCGCGCTGGCGCGGATCGAGGGCCGGCCGGTCGGCGTGATCGCCAACAACCCGCTGCACATGGCCGGCGCGATCACCAGCGACGGCGCCGACAAGGCGGCGCGCTTCCTGCAGCTCTGCGACGCCTTCGGCATGCCCGTGCTCTCGCTCGTCGACACGCCCGGGCTTCATGGTCGGGCCGGACGCCGAGGCGACCGGCGCTCGTCCGCCACGCGCTCGCGGCTGCTCGTCGCCGGCGCCGCACCTGCGGGTGCCGCTGGTCGCGGTGATCCTGCGCCGCGGCTACGGCCTCGGCGCCCAGGCGATGGCCGGCGGCAGCCTGCACGAGCCGCTGCTCACCGTCGCCTGGCCGAGCGCCCACCTCGGCCCGATGGGGCTGGAGGGCGCGGTGCGGCTCGGCGCTGCGCAAGGAGCTCGAGGCGATCGCCGACGAGGCCGAGCGCGAGCGCGCGCGTGCGCGAGCTGACCGCCGCCGCCGAAGAGCAACGCCAAGGCGCTCAACGCGGCGACGCTGTTCGAGCTCGACGACGTGATCGACCCGGCGCAGACGCGCGGCCTGATCGCCTCGACCCTGGCCGCCGCGGCGGCGCCGCCGCGGCCGCGCTCGCACCGCTTCGTCGACGCCTGGTAGCTGCGGCCGGCGCCCCCCGGCCGGCTCGACGTGCGGCCGAAGTTCACACATGCGTAAGCGGGCCGTGGGAGACTCGGCGCGTGAGTCCGTCCCTCTCGCCGCTGCCCGAGCGATTCGCCGCCACGGTGACTTCGCTGCACCGGGTGGCCGAGCAGCTGGTCGCGCCGGCGCGCAAGCCGGACAATGAGATCGCCCTGGAGGCGACGCCGGGTGGATTCGGCACGCCCGAGTTCGAGTACGAGGGCGCGCGCCGGCGGGTCCGGGTCGACGGAGTCGAGCTGGTCCAGGAAGTCGACGGCGAGCGCCGGCGGGCGCCGCTGACGACGCTCGCCGAGGCCGCGGCGGCGGTCGCCGAGCTGCTGCCAGCCGACGCCGAGCTCGACGCCGAGCCGCTCGACGTCGACCCGGACGCCGCCGCGACGCTCGCCGCCTGGTACGCGTTCGGCACCGAGGCGCTCGGCCGGCTGGCGGCGACGGCCGCGCCCGCGGACGAGGCGACCCCGGCGATCCTCTGGCCCGAGCACTTCGACGTCGCGATCGAGCTCGGCGCCGAAGCGGCGGGTGAGAGGGCGACCTACGGGTTCTCGCCCGGCGACGAGAACCACGCCGAGCCCTACGCCTACGTCGCACCGTGGCGCGAGGTCGCGGGCGAGCTCTGGGGGCGACCGGCTTCGGCGGCGCCGAGCTGGGCTACGCCGAGCTGCTCGCCGCGCCGGACGCCGCCGCGGCGGCGATCGAGTTCTTCCAGACCAGGCGCGACGCGCTGAAGCCGGAGTCAAGCTGAGAACCACGGGAGGAGAGCAATGACCGAGCTGACCGAGATGCAGGCCGAGCTGTGCGAGACGAACGAGACCGACTACTCGGACCTCACCGCCTTCTTCATCAACTGCACCCTGAAGCGCAGCCCCGAGGTCTCCAACACCCAGGGGCTGATGGACATCTCGATGGAGATCATGCGGCGCAACGGCGTCGCGTCGAGGGCATCCGCGCCGTCGACCACGAGATCGCCACCGGCGTCTAGCCCGACATGACCGAGCACGGCTGGGACGCCGACGACTGGCCGGAGATCTTCGAGCAGGTGATGGCCGCCGACATCCTCGTGCTCGGCACGCCGATCTGGCTCGGCGAGAAGTCCTCGGTCTGCGACCCGGGTCATCGAGCGCCTCTACGGCAACTCGGCGACCTGCTCAACGACGCGGGCCAGTACGCCTACTACGGCCGCGTCGGCGGCTGCCTGGTCACCGGCAACGAGGACGGGGTCAAGCACTGCGCGATGAACATCCTCTACTCGCTGCAGCACCTCGGCTACGTCGATCCCGCCGCAGGCCGACGCCGGCTGGATCGGCGAGGCCGGGCCCGGGCCCTCCTACCTCGACCCCGGCTCGGGCGGGCCCGGAGAACGACTTCACCAACCGCAACACGACCTTCATGACCTGGAACCTGATGCACCTGGCGCGGATGCTCAAGGACGCCGGCGGCATCCCCGCCCACGGCAACCAGCGCACCGAGTGGGACGCCGGCTGCCGCTTCGACTTCCCCAACCCCGAGTACCGCTGAACGCCGCGCCGCTTTGCTGCTGACCGGTTGTCGCTTGTCGCCCACAGGGCGACAAGCGACAACCGGTGGACCTCACCAGACGGCGTCGTGCTCCTCCATCACGCCGAGGCCGTGGGCGAGCTCGAGCTCGGCGCCGAGCTGGCCGGTGAAGGTGCCGAAGCAGTGGCGGTAGCGGGAGCGGACCAGCAGGAGGTTCTCGTCGCGAGAGTGGTCTGACTCGCAGAGGAACTCGAGCCGGGCGCCGTCGGGGAACTCGACCGCGGTGCGATCGCGGAAGCGGACGGGCGGCGGCTCGATCGGCTCGCCGTCGATCCAGATCGCGCGCTCGCTGGCGGCCCGCGGATCGTTGACGCCCTCGACCAGGTTCCAGGCGAGGCGGCGGCCGTCGGCGGCCTCGCCGACCCCCGCCGACCAGCGCCAGCTCGTGCGGCGCTGGTGGTAGCCGGCCGATTCGTCGTCGACTCCGAAGCCGGAGACCTGCCAGCTGCGGCCGGGGACCTCGACCGTGCCCTCGATCGGCACGCCGGCCCGCTTTCGGGTCCAGCCCCAGCCGCGGCCGCCGGGGCTGGGGCAGATCGATTCGACCGGGGCGCACTCGCCGAGGCGGAGGCTGGCGCGCAGGCCGTGTGCGTCGATCTCCAGCCGCGGGCCGTCGAGCACGACCTCGCGGCTCCCCGGCCGCAGCGAGACGTGAGCGGCGGGCCGTCGCAGCTGCCGGTCCCAGAAGACCCAGAAGCACTGGCCGAGCGGTCCGACCTCGGCCCGCGCCGCGCACAGCATCACCTCCTCGCCGAAGAAGCCGACGTAGCGCCAGCGCTTGCGGTTCTGGCCCTCCGCGCGCAGCGGCATCGGCGCCGGCGGCAGCGGCAGGTCGGGCCGGTCCCCAGCGGGCCCTCGCCACGGGATCGAGACCGCGGTCATGCCCCCACGGTACCGTCAGTCGGCGGCGGCTTCGAGTCGCTGCGCCAGGCGGTTCATGCCGCGCTCGCGAGCGGCAGCGGCGGCGCCGGACCAGTCGGTCGGCGCGTCGGGCGGCGGCTCGACGCCGGCGTCGCGCAGCGTCGCGATCTGCTTGAAGACGAGGAGCTCCTCGCGCGCCTCGATCAGCGCCGCACGCAGCTTCGGCCGCCGCTCGCGGATCGCGCCGTCGAGCACCGCCTCGAGCGAGCCGTGCTCGCGCAGCAGCTCGGCGGCGGTCTTCGGCCCGACCCCCTTGGCGCCGGGGAGGCCGTCGGCGGGGTCGCCGCGCAGGGCGATGAAGTCGGGGACCAGCTCCGGCCCGATCCCGTAACGCTCGCGCACCTGCTCCGGACCGACCTCTTCGGCGCCTTTGTTGCCGGTGCGGACGTAGAGCACGGTGACCGCCTCGCTCGCGCACTGGTACATGTCGCGGTCGCCGGTGAGCAGCAGCGCCCGGCCGCCGGCCTCGGCCTCGCGCCGCGCCAGCGTGCCGAGCACGTCGTCGGCCTCGAGGTCCGCGCTGCTCGCGATCGTCCAACCGAAGGCGGCGAAGAAATCGCGGCTGGCGCCGAACTGGGGCTCCAGCTCGGCCGGCATTTCCTCCTCGCGGGTCTCGTGGTAGGCGGGGTACAGCTCGCTCCGGTAGTGGGCGGCGTCCGGTCCGAAGCAGAGGACGACCGCGCGCGGCCGGTGGGCTTCGACCTCGCGCAGGACGAGGTTGGCGGCGCCGAGCAGGGCGTTGACCGGCTTGCCGTCGGGGCCGACGATCGTCTTCGGCAGCGCGTAGAAGGCGCGGAACAGCATCGAGGGGGTGTCGACGGCGAGCAGCGGCGCGGTCACGCTCCCAGCCTAGGGCGGGTCGTCCCGGTGCGCGGCGCAGGCCTTGGCCGCGTCCTCCTCCCCGCGTCCCCCTCCAGGTACTGTGAGCGCGAACGCATGAGTCGTGGAAGACCGTCCGCGGCGCGCGTGATCGCCGCGATCGTCGTGATCGCCGCGGTCGCCGGGCCGATCGTCCTGCTCGCCACCTCCGGTGGCTTTTCGTCCGGCCCCGATGCCGGGGCGAAGCTGTCGGTGGTGAGCCTGGTGGCCCACGACGAGGGGTGGGGGACGCGGTCCCCGGCCCATCTCGATATCGCCGTGCGCAACGCCGGCGCCGATCGCGCCGTGATCGACGAGGCCGAGATCGAAGTCCTCCACGTCTACGAGCTGCGCCGCTGCGCCCCGGTGGGCGCCCCACCGGCCCACGGGACCCGCGGCGCCTCGCTGGCGACCGACTCGGCGCCCGGGCAGACGGTGGCGGAGCCGCTGCACCGGCAGCTCGGCGCCGGCGCGGCGCAGCGGTTCTCGATCCCCCTCAGCGTCGAGGCCCCCACCGGGAGGCGGGGGTCGGTGTTCCTCTTCGAGCTCCGCGTCGACCTGCACGGCGACGGGGCCCAGGCCGACGTCGGCGCCGGCACCGCCCTGATCTCGTTGCCCGGGGCTCCGAGGGTCGGCGACTACTACTGGGGCCCGAGGACCGCGGGACTGGTCCGCGACCTGGCCGCCAACTCACCCGAGGCCCTGGTCGTCCTGAGCCGCTCGGTGATGCCCTGCTGGCGGGCCAACACGGCGACGCTGCGGCAGGCGCTCGCCGCCGAGGACGCCAGGTCCCCCCGGCTCGCCGCGGTCGCGGCGCAGCTGACGCGGCCGACGCTCGGCGGCCGCGAATAGGCCCGGCCGCGGGGCCGGGCGGCGCGGCTCACTAGATTGGACCGCCGTGAACGACCCCGCCCTGCGCATCGTCGACCTGCAGAAGCGCTACCCCACCGGGGTGGAGGCGCTGCGCGGCGTCTCGCTGGAGATCCCGCCCGGCGAGCTGTTCGGCCTGCTCGGGCCCAACGGGGCGGGGAAGTCGACGCTGATCCACTGCACCACCGGCCTCGCCCAGCCGACCGCCGGCTCGATCGAGGTCTTCGGCCGCGACGCTGTCCACGACTACGCCGAGGCGCGGCAGGCGGTCGGCCTGGCGCCGCAGGAGCCGAACCTCGACTGGTTCCTCACCGTCGAGGAGTCGCTCGACTACCACGCCGGCTTCTTCGGCATGCCCAAGCGCGAGCGCCGCGAGCGCGCCATGGAGCTGCTCGAGACCTTCTCGCTGACCGAGAAGCGCGACGACCGCACCCGCACCCTCTCGGGCGGGATGAAACGGCGGCTGATCCTGGCGCGGGCGGTGATGCATCGGCCGCGCCTGCTGATCCTCGACGAGCCGACCGCCGGCGTCGACGTCGAGCTGCGGCTCGAGCTCTGGCACTACGTGCAGCGGATCAACGAGGAAGGGACGACGATCCTGCTCACCACCCACTACCTGGAGGAGGCCGAGCAGCTCTGCAGCCGCATCGCCTTCATCACGGGCGGCGAAATCGTCGCCGAGGGCAGCAGTCGTGGCGTCGCCGAGAGCTTCGGCGTCACCAGCCTCGAGGACGCCTACCTGGCGCTGGTCGGGCGCAAGGAGCTCTCGCGCTCGCACATCGGGGTCGAGGAGGTGGAAGTGTGAGGGGCGGCATCCAGATGAGCCCGGCCCAGATCCGCTTCGCGACGCTCTGGCGCCGCGAGGTCAATCGCTTCATGAAGATCAAGAAGCAGACGCTGGGCGGGCCGCTGCTCGAAACCTTCCTCTACATCACCGTCTTCGGCGCCGCGCTCGGCACGCGGATCAAGGAACTGCACGGGATCGAATACATCCTCTTCGTCATCCCCGGCCTGATCATGATGGCCTGGGCGACCAACGCCTTCACCAACAACTCCTCATCGATCCTGCAGCAGAAGTTCCAGGGCGCGATCCAGGACCAGCTCTCCTCGCCGGCCTCGCCGGGGGAGCTGCTGGTGGCGCTCTCGCTGGGCGGCTTCGTCCGCGGCGGGATGGTGGCGGTGATCACGTTCGTCGTCTCGGTGATCCTCGTCGGGCTGCCGGTCGACCACGTGCTGGTCCTGATCCCGGCCCTCTTCCTGGTCGGGTTCTTCTTCTCGCAGCTGGGGGTACTGATCGGCGTCCGCGCCGAGCAGTTCGACGACGTCGCCTTCGCCCAGACCTTCGTCCTGCAGCCGCTGATCTTCCTCGGCGGCGTCTTCTACTCGGCCGCGCTGCTGCCACAGCCGTTCGAGACGCTGACCCGCTTCAACCCGCTCTTCTACATGATCTCCCTGGTCCGCTACGGGTTCGTCGGCTACACCGAAGTCAGCATCCCGCTCTCGCTGCTGGCGCTGACCGCGGCGACCGCGGTGCTCTTCGCCGTCAACCTGCGCCTCTTCAGCGCCGGCTACAAGCTGCGCGCGTAGACGCCCGCTTGGCGGGCCCAACCACGCCTGCACGCGCTCGGTCACCGCTCGACGAGGCGACGAGGCGACGAAGGCCGCTCTCTACAATTTCCTGCGAATGGCTACCCGTGTTCGCCGGCGGCGCCGCAAACCCAAGCACCGCGTCTGGCCCAAGATTGCGATTCCGATCGCTGTGCTGATCGCCGTGGCCCTGGTCGCCGGGGGGATCGCCGCTGCCTGGGCGCTCAACATCTACAACTCGGCACCGCCGCTCTCGCACCCTGAAGCCGGTCCAGAAGGGCCGGACCTCGGCGATCTACGCTGCCGACGGTTCGCTGATCGGGTACACGCAGACCGACGTGATCCGCCAGCCGATCGCGTTCAGCCGCATGCCGGAAGACCTGAAGAACGCGACGGTCGCGATCGAGGACAAGGGCTTCTGGCAGCACGGCGCGCTCGACCCGCAGGGCATCGCCCGCGCCGCCTGGAAGGACCTGCTGGCCGGCGGCAAGCCGGTCCAGGGCGCTTCGACGATCACCCAGCAGCTGGTTCGCAACCTCTACATCCAGAACCCCGAAGACACGATCCACCGAAAGCTGATCGAAGCGCACCTGGCGGAAGACCTGTTCGAAGCGCACGACCGCGAATGGATCCTCACCCAGTACCTCAACACCGCCCCCTACGGGACGGTCGAAGGCAATACGGCGGTCGGGGTCGAAGCGGCGTCGCAGACGTTCTTCAACAAGCCGGCCAAGGACCTGAACCTGACTCAGGCGGCGCTGCTGGCCGGGCTGCCGCAGGCGCCCTCCGAATACAACCCCTTCTACAACCCGAAGGCGGCGCTGAAGCGCCGCAACGAGGTGCTGGGGACGATGGTCGAACAGGGGTACATCAGCCAGAGCGAATACAGCAAGGCGAAGACGCGCGGGCTCGGCGTCAAGCGCGGCTACAAGTACACCCACGTCAAGGACCAGTTCATCTACGACCTGGTCGAAAGCGAACTGATCGAACGTTACGGCGTCAACACGGTGCGCAAGGGCGGCCTCAAGGCCTTTACGACGATTGACCCCGTCCTGCAGGAAAAGGCCGAGGCGGCGATCGCCGAATCCTGTTACGCCTGCTACGAAGGCGGGCCGGTTGCCGGCCTCGCCTCGGTCGACCCCAGCAACGGCGCGATCGTCGCCCTCGCCCAGAGCCCCCCCGGCGAAGGCGAAGAAGAATTCAACTACGCCTGGCTGGCCGAACGCCAGCCGGGGTCCTCGTTCAAGACCTTCGTCCTGGCGACCGCGATCAAGCAGGGGATCGACCCCTACTCGACCTATTACGACGGCACCTCGCCGATCACCCTCGCGATCCCCGGTGGCGGCTACTGGAACGTGCACAACGCCGAGCCCGGTCTCGGCGTGATGTCCCTCGCCGACGCGACGACCCACTCGGTCAACGTCGTCTTCGCCCAGCTCGATCTCGACGTCACCCCCGAAGCGGTGACCGAAACCGCGGAAGAAATGGGGATCGAAGCGGAACTGCAGTCGGTGCCGGCGGAGGCGATTGGCGGTCTCGCCCACGGCGTCAGTCCGCTGGAAATGGCCGATGCCTACGCGACGCTGGCCAACGGCGGCATCCACCACGACCCGACCGCGGTCAGCAAAGTCGAGTTCCCCAACGGCAAGGTCGACGACCTGACCAGCGGCGACGGCGAACGAGTGCTCACCCCGGGCCAGGCCTGGGAAGTGACGAAAATCCTCAAAACGGTGATCACCGAAGGCACCGGCGCCGGCACGACCTACATGGGCTGCCCCTCGGAGGCGGGCAAGACCGGCACCTCCGAGGAAGAGTCCGACGCCTGGTTCGTCGGCTACACGCCGAAGTACTCGACCGCGGTCTGGGTCGGCCACCCGAAGACGCGCGAATACACGGGCTACGGCGGCGGCACCGCCGGCCCGATCTGGCAGAACTTCATGTCGCACGCGCAGGAAGGCGACTGCCCCGAATTCGAAGTGCCGACCGACCTGCCGGCGCTCTCGCCCTTCAAGAGCGAACACACCCGCTCGGGGGACGAAGTCCGCAAAGAAGGCGAAGAAACCGAACAGGAAGAAGAAGAAAAGGAAAAGGAAGAAGAAGAAGAAGAAGCGGAACAGGAAGAAGAAGCGGAAAAGGAAGAAGAAGAATCCACCCCCGCTCCGGCTAATCCGCCTCCCTCTAATTCCGGCCCGCCGCCCGGCATCGAAGGCGGCGGCGTCGCCGCCGGCTAGCACCGGGATGCCTCACCCTCAGTCGTTCGAGGCGGTCGTCTTCGACTGGGACGGGACCCTGGTCGACTCCAAGCAGGCTCTGGTCGCGAGCTTCCAGGAGATGACCGCGGAGGTTCTCGGCGAGCCGTTCCCGACCGAGCACGAGGACATCGAGCGGATGGTCCAGGTCCGCGGCAGCGAGGCCTTCGCGGAGATCGCCGGCGGCGATGCCGAGCTCTACGAGCGGATCGAGGAGGTCTTCCACCGGGTCTACGTCGAGCGGCAGACGACGATCGAGCCCTTCCCGGGCGCGCTGGAGACGTTGGCGCGTCTGCGCGGCGCCGGCCACCGGCTCGGGGTCGCCACCTCGAAGGCGCGCAGGCGCCTCGACCTCGAAGCCGAGCGGACCGGGATCGGCGCCCTGATCGACGCCAGCGTCAGCGGCGACGAGGTGAGGGTCGCCAAGCCCGACCCCGAGGAGGTGCTCGCGGCGATCGCCGCCCTCGGCGCCGACCCGGCCCGCACCCTCTACGTCGGCGACGGGCCCAACGATGTCCTCGCCGGACGTGGCGCCGGCGCGGTCACGATCGCGGTCAGCTTCGGCTTCCACCCCGCGGAGGCCCGCGCCGCCGCCCCCGACCACGTGATCGACGCCCTCCCCGAGCTGGTCGAGATCGCCGGCATCGCCGCCTGAAGTCTTTACCGAGGTTTTCCCCTCCGTTGGGCGGCCCCTTGACGGTCCCTCGGCAACCTCCTAGGCGCTGGCAATTCGGTCAGCGCCCCCAGATCCCACATCCCCAGGAGGTCACGATGTCACACCGATTCTCGAAGCTCCTCGCCCTGACCGGCGTTAGCGCCGCCCTCGCGATCGGCGGCGCCGGAATCGCCCAGGCGAGCACCGACCACGGCAGCCAGAAGAGCCCCGACCGCGGCGCCCAGACGAAGGAGCAGCACGGCAAGCGCCACGAGAAACGCCACCAGAAGCGCCACGAGAAACGCCACGGCCAGCGCGACAGCAAGCAGTCGTCGGGCAAGCGCGACAGCAAGCAGTCCGGCAAGCGCGACGGCAGCGGCCGTCGCTAGCGCCCACCATCGCGTGGTTCCTTAGTTGCGAAGCGCGCAACAAGGGAACCACGCGATTGGCCGAGGCGATCCACCGATCGCCGAGGGTCGGCGCTCAGTAGCCGCCGCCTTTTCTCTCGATCAGCTCAATTCGGTACCCGTCGGGGTCGCGGACGAAGCAGATGCGGCTGCCGGTGGTGCGGCCGCCGGGGCGATAGGGGGGCTTCTCCGGCTCGATCCCTTCGGCGGCGAGCCGCTCGAGGGTGCCGTCGAGGTCGTCGACGGCGATCGCGATGTGGTTGTAGCCGGTACCGAGGTCGTATTCGCTGACGCCGTGGTTGTAGGTCAGCTCGAGCCGCGGTTCCTCGCCGGGCAGGCCCATGAAGACGTTGATCGCCTCCTCGCCGATCGGCATCCGCCGCACCTCCTCGAACCCGAGCTTCTCGTAGAAGGCGACCGAGCGGTCGATCTCGCCGATCCGATAGCAGGTGTGCAGGAAGCTGGCCACCGGCATGAAGGCTACCGCGCCGCCTGAGGCATGATGGCGGCGTGGGTGACGAGCTGATCCACCGCTACCGCCGGGCCCGGCGCGACCGCTCGCTGGTCGTCGTCGAGGGCTTCCACGCGCTCAAGCACGCGCTGCGCTTCGGCGCCGAGCTGGAGGAGGCGATCGCCGTCGACCCGGCGGCGCTGGAGGAGCTGGCGGCCGAGCTGGCGCCCGACCTCGCCGGGCAGCTTGCCGGCCGGGTCAAGACGATCGACGCCGAGACGCTGGCGCCGGACCGTGCCGCTGGTGCCGCGGACCGGCGTGGTGGCGATCGCGCGCCGCCCCGCCTTCGACCTCGCCGCGACCCTGGCCGAGTCGCGGCCGGCGCCCGTGGTCCTGCTCGAGGACCCCCGCAACATGGGCAACATCGGCGCCTGCGTCCGCGTCGCCGCCGCCGCCGACGCGGCGGCGCTGCTGACCACCGGCGAGCACGACCCCTGGTACCCGGACGCGGTCCGCGGCGGCGCCGGGCTGCACTTCGCGCTGCCGGTGAGCTCGATCGAGGCACTGCCCGAGAGCGACCGGCCGCTGCTGGCGATCGACCCCGAGGGAGAGGAGATGCACCCCGACCGGCTGCCGCCGCGGGCGCTGCTCGCCTTCGGCACCGAGCGCCATGGCCTCACCGGCGGGCTGCTCGAGCGCGCCGACGCCCGCGTCTCGATCCCGATGCGCGAGGGCGTCTCCAGCCTCAACCTCGCCACCTCGGTCGCGGTGACGCTGTTTGCGATGCGCCTGCGCGGGGGATAGCTTTCGAGGAGGCCGACGCTCCATGCGTCGTCAATCCCCCTGCACCAATGGAAAGGAACACTTTGCCGCTCGCAGACATCAGCTTTGGGGAACTGCTCCTCATCGCGCTCGAGATCTTCTTCTTCGTGATCTGGATCTGGATCCTGATCGTGATCCTCACCGACCTCTTCCGCGACCACGAGCTGTCCGGGTGGTGGAAGGCGGTCTGGGTCCTCTTCCTTGTCTTCATCCCGTTCTTGACGGCGTTGATCTACCTGATCGCGCGCGGCAGCGGGATGCGGGACCGGACGATCAAGGCCCAGGCCGACGCGAAACAGCATTTCGACGAATACGTCCGCCAGCAGGCCCACACCGGCTCCGCTGCGGATGAGCTGCACAAGCTGAACGAGCTCAAGGAAAAGGGCGCCCTGTCCGATGAGGAGTTCGAGAAGGCAAAGGCGAAACTTCTCGCCTAGAACTCGGGTCAAGCCCGTCGACAGGCGGTTTCGGACTCCTTCAACGGATGTCCGAAACCGCCTATTTGCAAGGGAAGTTGCAGGTTATTAGCAACTCCTAACAATCTTCAGGCGTCTTCGCTAGCCTGCTCGATCCACTGCCGAACCCGCTTGCGGGCCGGCCGGAGATCGATGCGGGCTCAGCTCAACGACACTCATCCGGGCGCGTTCAAGCGCCGTCTGCTGCTCTTCGCGGCACTGGTCCTGACGGCCCTAACCGTCTCCGCGGTCGCCTGGCAGGCGAGCGCGCCCGCCGAGACGCCGCAGGAAAAGCTCGAAGCGACGCAGAACAAGCTCGAAGGCGTCCGCGCCAACCAGAGCGCACTGGCGGAAACGATCGCCGAACAGAACCGGGCGATCGACTCGATGATCGGCGAAGTATCCGCGCTGCGCCAGAAACAGGCGGCGCTGGAAGCGGATCTGGGCGAAGAAGAAGCGCGGCTCGACCGGGCGACGAAGGCGCTGGGGGAAGAACGAGGACACCTCGAAGAAGTCCGCGAACGGCTGCAGCGCGCGCTCGGCGTCCTCCGCGAACGCCTGGTCGCGATCTACGAGGCCGGCTCCCCGGACATCGTCAACGCGATCCTCGAATCCGAGGACTTCTCGACGATGTCGGCGCAGACCGAATACCTGAACCGGATCCAGGCCTACGACGACTCGGTCGTCGAGCGGGTGAAGACGCTGCGCGACGAAGTCACCGCTGCGGTCAAGCGCCTCAGCACGCACCGCGACGAAGTCGAAGAAGCGCGCGACGCGGTCGCCGCGATGGAGCAGGAAGCCGCCGACGCCCGCGCCCAGGCCGAGGCCCGCTTCGCCGAACTGAAGAGCGCGCAGGCAAAACGGCGGCAGACCCTGAACGCGCTCGAGTCGCGCGAAGAAGCGCTCAGCAACAACCTCGCCTCGATCTCCGAACAGATCGCCTCCGAAGGCAGCACCGTCAGCGGCGGACCGACCGTGCAGGTGCCGGCGCCGCTCAATCCCGGCGAACGCGCCCAGGTGATCAACGAAAGCCAGGCGAGCGCGCCGGCGGCGGCCCCGCAGGCGGTCAAGGACGCGATCGCCGCCGCCAACGCGATCGCGACGACGCCCTACGTTTGGGGCGGCGGTCACGGCTCCTTCGAATCGTCCGGGTACGACTGCTCCGGCGCGGTCAGCTACGCGCTGCACGGCGGCGGCTTCCTCGAAAGCCCGCTCGACTCGACCGGGCTGGAGACCTGGGGCGTGCCGGGCGCCGGCAAGTGGATCACCGTCTACGCCAACGCCGGCCATGCCTGGATGGTGATCGCCGGCATCGCCTTCGACACGGTCGGCGGGCCCGGCCCGCGCTGGCACGACCCCTGGGTCGACTCGCCCGAAGGCTTCATCGTCCGCCACCCGGCCGGGTACTGAGCCGGCGCGGCCCGAGCCCGGCCGCACCCACCTAAGAGCGGCCTCATCGCGTCCTAAGACGCGCTTTAGGCGACCCATAGGTTCGCCCGCTCGCGCGTGGAACCGATCTCCTACCTCCAGGCCATAATCCTCGGGCCGCTGCAGGGGATCGCCGAGCCGTTCCCGATCTCCAGCCTCGGCCACGCGGTTATCGCGCCGCGCTGTTCGGCTGGAACATCCACCAGAACGACGAATTCTTCCTCGCCTTCCTCGTCGCCACGCACTGCGCGACGGCCCTCGTCCTCTTCTTCTTCTTCCTCGACGACTGGAAGCGGATCCTCGCCGGGCTCGCCCGCTCGCTGCGCGACGCGGCCGGATCGACCCCGACGACACCGACGCGCGTCTCGGCTGGGTGCTCGTCGTCGGCACGATCCCGGCCGGGATCCTCGGCCTCGCGCTCGAGCACCCGCTGCGCACCTCTTCGCCTCGCCGACCTCGGCGGCGATCTTCCTCGACGATCAACGGCATCCTGCTGCTGGTCTTCGAGCGTTTCCGCCGTCGCGCGCCGCGGCCCGGCGACTGGGAGGCGACTGCGACCCGCGATCGCGCGGATGAGCTTCCGCCAGGCGCTCGGCGATCGGCAGCGCCCAGGCGCTGGCGCTGATCCCGGGCATCTCGCGCTCGGGGATCACGATGGGCGGCGGCCTGCTGACCGGCCTCTCCAACGAGGACGCGGCCCGCTACTCCTTCCTGCTGGCGACGCCGATCATCGCGGCCGCCGGCTTCCTCAAGCTGCCCGACCTGCTCGGCTCCGCCGGCGACGGCGTTCGCGGCCAGGCGCTGGTCGCCGCCCTCGTCGCCGCGGCGACGACCTGGCTCGCGGTCAAGTTCCTGCTCCGCTTCTTCGAGACCAACCGCCTCACCCCGTTCGGGATCTACTGCATCGTCGGCGGCATCACCTACTCGCTGATCTTCGCGCTGTAACGGTCGCCCGTCGCCGAAGTGCGGTCCTTTGCGGAGGGAGACGTCGCCCCCGTGTGGTTGCGTACTCGGGCATGAGGTCCAAGCGCATTCGGGCAAGGGGGGCGGCGATCTTGTATACAAGGGTCTCGGGATGAGCGGTCAACGGGTCTACGACTTCGCCGAAGGCGCGCGCGAGATGCGCGAGCTGCTCGGCGGCAAGGGCGCGAACATCGCCGAGATGACGCGCCTGCTCGGCCCCGATCGGGTCCCCGCCGGGGTTCACGATCACGACCGAGGCCTGCGTCGCCTACATGGAGGGCGGCGGCACCTTCCCCGCCGGCCTCGACGAGGAGATCGCGGCGGCGCTGGCGCGCCTGGAAGCGCAGGCCGGCAAGCGGCTCGGCGACCCCGACGACCCGCTGCTGGTCTCGGTCCGCTCCGGCGCCCGCGAGTCGATGCCGGGGATGATGGACACCGTCCTCAACCTCGGCCTCAACGACGACTCGGTCGACGGGCCTCGCGGCGCGCACCGGCAACGAGCGCTTCGCCTGGGACTCCTACCGCCGCTTCGTGCAGATGTACGGCAACGTCGTCGCTCGGCATCGAGGGCCGGCGCTTCGAGGACCTGATCCAGGCCGAGAAGCGGGAGCGCGGCGTCAGCCTCGACGTCGAGCTCGACGCGGCCGCGCTGCGGCGGCTGACCGAAGCGTTCAAGTCGCTCGCGAGACCGGCGAGCGAGTTCCCGGCGGACCCGCCGCGCAGCTGCACGCCGCCGTCGCGCGCCGTCTTCGGCTCGTGGAAGGGGGAGCGCGCCGTCACCTACCGCCGCCTCAATCACATTCCCGACAGCTGGGGGACCGCGGTCAACGTGCAGCAGATGGTGTTCGGCAACAAGGGCGAGACTCCGGCTCCGGCGTCGCCTTCAGCCGCGACGAGGTGACCGGGGCGCCCCAGCCCTCCGGCGACTTCCTGCCCAACGCCCAGGGCGAGGACGTCGTCGCGGGCTGCGGACGCCGCGCGACGCTCGCCGAGCTGGGCGAGTGGAACCCCGAGGTCAGCGAGCAGCTGATCGCGATCCTGCGGACGCTCGAGCGCCACTACCGCGACATGCAGGACATCGAGTTCACGGTCGAGGAAGGCCGCCTCTACATGCTGCAGACGCGCAACGGCGAAGCGCCCCGCCGCAGGCCGCCGTCCGCTTCGCCGTCGACGCCGTCGTCGAAGGTCTGCTCGAGCCCGAGCGAGGCGCTGCTGACGATCGACGCCGGGGACGCTGGAGACGCTGCTGCACCCGACCTTCGATCCCGGCCTCCGAGTACGAGCGTGCTCGCCGAGGCGTCGCCGCCTCGCCCGGAGCCGCCCAGGGCGAGGTCGTCTTCGACGCGGCGACGGCGATCGCGGCGCGCCGCCGAGGGCGAGCGACGTGATCCTGGTCCGCTCCTTCACCGAGGCCGACGACATCGGCGGCTTCCACGCCGCCAGGGGCATCCTCACCGCCGAGGGCGGCAAGGCCTCGCACGCGGCGCTCGTCGCCCGCGGCATGGGCCGGCCCTGCGTCGCCGGCGCCGGCACGCTCAACGTCGACGACGAGGCGAGGCGAGGTGCGGATCGGCGGCGAGGTCGTGCTGCGCGCGGGCGACCAGTCGCGATCGACGGCTCGGCCGGAGAGATCACCGCCGACGACGGTGCCGCTGGTCGCGCCGGAGATGAGCACGGCCTTCGAGACGGTCCTCGGCTGGGCCGACGAGGTGCGCCGGCTCGGCGTGCGGACCAACGCCGACACCCCCGAGGACGCCGCGCCGCGCCCGCGAGCTTCGGCGCCGAGGGCATCGGCCTCTGCCGCACCGAGCACATGTTCTTCGGCGAGCGACCGCCATCCCGACGATGCGGCGATGATCCTGGCCGACGACCGACGACGGAGCGCCGCGCGGCGCCTGCCGAGCTGCTGCCGCTGCAGCAGGGCGACTTCGAGGGCATCTTCGAGGCGATGGACGGGCTGCCGGTGACGATCCGGCTGCTCGACCCGCCGCTGCACGAGTTCCTGCCGCCGATGCGCGACGTCGAGACCGAGCTCGAGGTGGCCCGGCGGGACGGCTCGGACGAGGTGGCGGCGATCGAGCACGAGCTGCTGCCGGCGTCCGCGCGCCTGCAGGAGGTGAACCCGATGCTGGGCACCCGCGGCGTCCGCCTCGGCGATCCTCTTCCCGGCGATCTACGAGATGCAGGTCGAGGCGATCTGCCGTGGCCGCGCCGACGCGCGCGCTCGCGGCGTCGACGTCCACGCCGAGATCATGGTGCCGCTGGTCGACTACGCGCCGCGAGCTCGAGCGTGCTGGAGGAGCAGGTCGAGCGGGTCGCGGCGGAGGTCGCCGAGGCTCGGCGCGAGGCGTCGACTACGCGGTCGGGACGATGATCGAGCTGCCGCGCGCGGCCTGCGTCGCGGCCGACGAGATCGCCGTGGCGGCCGACTTCTTCTGCTTCGGGACCAACGACCTGACCCAGACCACGCTCGGCCTCTCCCGCGACGACGTCGAGGGCCGCTTCCTCGCCGCTACATCGAGACGGGATCTTCGACCGCATCCCGTTCGAGACGCTCGACCACGCCGGGCGTCGGCCAGCTGGTGCGGATCGGCCGTCGAGCGCGGCCGCGCGGCCAAGCCCGGACATCAAGCTGGGCATCTGCGGCGAGCACGGCGGCGACCCCGACTCGATCGAGTTCTTCCACGACGCCGGGCTCGACTACGTCTCCTGCTCGCCCTACCGGGTGCCGGTGGCGCGGGTGGCGGCGGCGCAGGCGGAGCTGCGGGCGCGAGCCTGAGCCTCAGGCGCTTGCCGCCGGCTCGGTTCTCGCTTCCCGTCCCAGGCGCCGCTCGAGCTCGAGCACCTGCAGCGTGGTCTTCGAGCACCGTGTCCGGGTTGAGGCTGATCGAGTCGATGCCGAGCTCGACCAGGAACTCGGCCATCTCCGGGTAGTCGGACGGCGCCTGGCCGCAGATGCCGATTGGCGTCCGTTGCGCGCGGCAGCCCTCGACGGCCTGGCGGATCATCTCCATGCACGCCCGGTCGCGCTCGTCGAAGTCGAAGGCGACGATCTCGCGAGTCGCGGTCGACGCCCAGCGTGAGCTGGGTGAGGTCGTTGGAGCCGATCGAGAAGCCGTCGAAGCTCTCGGCGAACTGCGTCGATCAGGATCGACGTTGTTCGGGATCTCGCACATCACGTAGATCTCGAGCCCGTTCTCGCCGCGCTCGCAGGCCGTGCTCGCGCCATCTCTGCGAGCACCCGGTCGGCCTCCTCGACGCGTGCGGCAGAACGGGATCATGAGCTTGACGTTGGTCAGCCCCATCTCGTCGCGCACCCGCTTCATCGCCGCGCACTCGAGCGCGAAGCCCTCGCGCGTAGCGCGGGTGGGCGTAGCGCGAGGCGCCGCGGAAGCCGAGCATCGGGTTCTCCTCGTGCGGCTCGAAGTCGGCGCCGCCGATCAGGCTGGCGTACTCGTTGGTCTTGAAGTCGCGACAGCCGCACGATCACCGGCTTCGGCTAGAACGCCGCGGCGATCGTGCCGACGCCCTCGGACGAGCCGCTCGACGAAGAAGCTCGCGCCGTCGGCGTAGCCGCGGGTCAGCGTCGTCGATCTCGCGCGCGCTCGCGGCGTCGTCGATCCGCTCGGGGTGGAGCAGGGCCAGCGGGTGGGCCTTGATGTACTCGCTGATGATGAACTCCATCGCGCGCCAGGCCGACGCCGTCGTTGGGGAGGAACGAAGTCTTGAAGGCGAGGTCCGGGTTGCCGAGGTTCATCATGATCTTGGTGCTGCGGCCGCGCGATGTCGCCGACGTCGGTGCGCTCGACGTCGAACGGCGACGCTCGCCGTCGTAGACGCGGCCGGTGTCGCCCTCGGCGCAGGAGACCGTGACCGTCTGGCCGTCGGCGCAGCGCGTCGGTGCGCGTCGCCGGTGCCGACGACGGCCGGCATGCCGAGCTCGCGGCGACGATCGCCGCGTGGCAGGTGCGGCCGCCGCGGTTGGTGACGATCGCCGCCGCGCGTCTTCATCACCGGCTCCCAGTCGGGCGTCGGTGGTGTCGGCGACCAGCACCTCGCCGGGCTGGAACGTCCGAGCAGGTGCGGCGACGTTCTGATCACGCGCGCCGTGCCCGTGGCGATCTTCTCGCCGACCGCGCGGCCCGTCGACCAGCGACCTCGCCGCTGGCCGTCGAGGCGATAGCTCTCGAGCGACGGTCGGCCTGCGCTGCGAGGCGACCGTCTCGGGCCGCGCCTGGACGATGTACAGCTCGCCGTCGATGCCGTCCTTGGCCCACTCCATGTCCATCGGCGCTGCGGCCGTAGTGGTCCTCGATCATGCATGCCCAGTCGGCCAGCTCGAGCACCTCGTCGTCGGTCGATGCAGAAGCGCTCGCGGTCGCCTCGGCGGCGTCGGGACGTTGCGCGTGGTCGTGCTCGGCCGCCGTCGACGTAGACCATCTTGCATCTCCTTGCTCGCCGAGCAGTCGTCGCAGGATCGGCGCGGTGCCCGGCTGCGAGCGTCGGCTTGAAGACGTAGAACTCGTCCGGGATCGACCGCGCCCTGCACGACGTTCTCGCCGAGGCCGTAGGCGCCGGTGATGAACACGACGTCGCGAAAGCCGGTCTCGGTGTCGATCGAGAACATCACGCCCGAGGCGGCGAGGTCGGAGCGCACCATCTTCTGCACGCCGATCGACAGCGCCGACCTTGAAGTGGTCGAAGCCCTTGTCGATCGCGGTAGGAGATCGCCCGGTCGGTGAACAGGCTGACGCGAAGCAGCGCCGGCAGGCGTCCAGCAGGCTCTGCCTCGCCGTGGATGTTGAGGTAGCGTCTCCTGCTGGCCGGCGAAGCTCGCGTCGGCAGGTCCTCGGCGGTCGCCGAGCTGCGCACCGCGAGGCTCGACGTCCTCGCCGTACTCCTCGCTGCAGCGCGCCGGTAGCCGTCGCGGATCTCGCTGCGCCAGGTCCTCGGGCAGGCCGGCGCCGTAGACGATCTCCCGGCGCGCGCTTGCCGCGTCGCGGCCAGGTCGCCGACGTCGTCGGGGTCGAGGCCGTCGAGCGCGGCGTGCAGCGTCGTCGACGGCGCCGGCCGCCTCGAGCATGTACCGATAGGCGTCGGCGGTGATGGCGAAGCCGTTGGGCACGCGCACGCCCTCGGCCGGAGAGCTCCCGGTACATCTCGCCGAGGAGGCGTTCTTGCCGCCGACCAGCGGCACGTCGTCGATGCCGAACTCTTCGAAGAAGCGAATGTACTCACCCACGGTTGTCCCTCCAGTGCTTGTCGAGCGGTTGGGCTTCCTGGGGCCCCGGCCAGGTGTGGCGAAGGGTAGCGAGCGCTGGGCGAAGCGCATCTGAGTACGATCCCGCCGACGCGAGCAGACCGAGAGGAGAGGGCTGGATGGCAACTGAGGAGACCGCGCGCGGACTGGAGGCCGAGCTCGACGCGATGCTCGACATCGAGCGCTTCGCGCCCCCGCCGGCGTTCCGCGAGCAGGCGCTTTGGTCAGACCCGGAGGTCTACGAGCAGGCGGCGGCCGACCCCGAGCGGCTGGTGGCTGGAGCGGGCCAGGGAGATGCTCGACTGGGAGAGCGAGCCGACCGAGGCCTCGACGACTCCAACCCGCCCTTCTACAAGTGGTTCGCCGACGGCACGCCTCAACGCCTCGGCCAACTGCCTGGACCGCCACGTCGCCAACGGGCTGGGCGAGCGCGTCGCCTACCACTGGCGCGGCGAGGAGGGCGAGGCGCGCGACGTCACCTACGCGGAGCTGCACGCGCGACGTCCAGCGCTTCGCCAACGCGCTCAAGGACCTCGGGGTCGAAAGGGCGACGTGGTCGGGATCTACCTGCCGATGATCCCCGAGGTCGTCGTCGCGATGCTGGCCTGCGCGCGGATCGGCGCGCCCCACAACGTCGTCTTCGGCGGCTTCTCCGCCGAGTCGGTCGCCGAGCGGATGGAGTTCTCCCACGCCAAGGCGCTGGTCACCGTCGACGGCGCCCGCCGCAAGGGCAGGACGGCGCCGATCAAGCCGGCGGTCGACGAGCACCTCGGCGGGATCGAGACGCTGGAGACGATCGTCGTCGTCCGCCACACCGGCATCGAGTGCCCGATGAGCGAGGGCCGCGACGTCTTCTACGACGAGGTGCTCGCTGCCGCCGACCCGTCTGCCCGGCCGAGCCGATGGAGGCCGAGCACCCGCTCTTCATCCTCTACACCTCGGGCTCGACCGCGAAGCCGAAGGGGATCCTGCACACCACCGGCGGCTACATGACCGGGGTCACGGCGACCCACCGCTACGTCTTCGACCTCAAGCCCGAGTCAGACGTCTACTGGTGCGCGGCCGACGTCGGCTGGATCACCGGCCACTCCTACATCGTCTACGGCCCGCTCGCCAACGGCGCCACCTCGGTGATGTGGGAGGGAGCGCCCGACTACCCCGCACCAGGGGATCTGGTGGGAGCTGATCGAGGAGTACAAGGCGCACGATCCTCTACGCGGCGCCGACCGCGATCCGCACCTTCATCAAGTGGGGCGCGGAGATCCCGGCCCGCTTCGACCTCTCCTCGCTGCGCCTGCTGGGCTCGGTCGGCGAGCCGATCAACCCCAAGGCCTGGCTCTGGTACCACAAGGTGATCGGCGGCGAGCGCTGCCCGATCGTCGACACCTGGTGGCAGACGGAGACCGGCGCGATCATGATCACGCCGCTGCCGGGCATCACCGAGACCAAGCCGGGCTCGGCGACGACGCCGTTCCCGGGGTCGAGGCCGAGGTCGTCGGCGAGTCGCGCGGCGAGCCGGTCGCCGAGGGCCAGGGCCTGCTCGTGCTTGAGCGCCCCTGGCCCTCGATGCTGCGCGGCCTCTACCACGACGACGAGCGCTTCGTCGAGACCTACTTCGAGCGCTTCGGGCCGCGCCGCTACCTGGTCGGCGACGCCGCCCGCCGGGACGCCGACGGCTACCTCTGGGTGATCGGCCGCATCGACGACGTCGTCAACGTCTCCGGCCACCGCCTCTCCACCGCCGAGGTCGAGTCGGCGATCGTCGCCCACGACCACGTCGCCGAGGCGGCGGTGATCGGCCAGCACGACGAGGACACCGGCCAGGCGATCTGCGCCTTCGTCACCCTGCAGGGCGACACCGAGCCCTCCGAGGAGCTGCTCGAGGAGATCCGCGAGCGAAGTCGCCGCGCGGATCGGCAAGTTCGCCCGCCCCAAGCGGATCATCTGGGCCGATGACCTGCCGAAGACCCGCTCGGGCAAGATCATGCGCCGCCTGCTGCGCGACATCGCCGAGGGCCGGGCGCTGGGCGACGTGACGACCCTGCGCGACCCCGACGTGATGGCCGAACTGGAGGCGAAGATCGCCTCGGAGGGCAGCGGCGAGGAGTAGCGCTCAGCCGCGGTTGCGCGCCAGCCGTTCGACCGTGATCTCGAGCGCCTGCAGCTGCTCCTGGAGGCTGCGCAGTTCGCGCAGGGCGAGCTCCTCGGCTTCGAGCTCTTCCCCCTCCAGCTGCTCTTCGACGGTGGCGAGTTCGGGGGCGAGGAAACGCTGGGCGAAGGCGCCGGTGAGCAGGGCGACGAAGGCGATGCCGACGACCAGGATCCCGGCCGAGACGATCTGGCCGCCGGTCGTCGTCGGGTAGATGTTGGAGCCGAGCGTCGTCATCGTCGTCAGCGCCCAGTAGACGCCGTCGCCGAAGCTGAGGTGCTGGTTGTGCTTCTCGAAGGCGATGAAGAGAGTGGCGCCGCCGACCACGGTGAGCAGCGAGAGCAGCATCGCGTAGCGCAGGCCGGTTAGCGAGAAGACCTGGCGCGAGAGCTCGGCGAGCCGCAGCAGGCGGAGCAGACGGAGCAGGCGCAGGGACCGCAGCCCCTGTAGGCCGGCGGGGAGGACCGGCGGGGTGAGGAAGACGATCACGACGTCGAGCGGGTGGCGCTTGAGCCAGGCCCAGCGGTCGGGAACGATCGCCAGCATCACCACCATCTCGGTCAGGAAGGCGCCCCAGGTGATCCAGTTGAGGACCACGGCGATCGTCTCCAGCGTGCCGCCCGGGTGCGACTCGGAGATCGCCACCATCGGCACCGTCAGCGCCGCCGCGATCAGCATCGGCGTTTCGAGGATTTCCGCCACGCGCGTGCTGCGGGCGTCCATCCCCGGCCGGTAGTGGGCGGGCTTCTTGGGCGCGGTCTCGGCGTGGGCGGAGCTCACCCGCGACCACTTCGACGCCGGGGCGCGGTTGCCTACCTGCGGTTACTCGGCTTCGACCGCGAGCTCGCCGCTCAGCGCGACGTGGGCGCGGCTGTCGGAGCGGCGGATCAGGGTCAGGGTGGCGATCAGGCCGAGGGCGGCGAAGCAGGCGCCGACGAGGAAGGCCGTCCGGAACCCATCGACCAGCGCCGCCGGGTCGCGGGCGGCGCCGATGATCGAGTTGGCGATCGCGGCGAGGATCGCCAGGCCGAGCGCGCCGCCGACCTGCTGGGAGGTGTTGATCAGGCCGCTGGCCAGGCCCTGCTCGCGGTCCTCGATGCCGGAGACCGCGGCGATCGTGACCGGCACGAAGGAGAAGCCGAGGCCGACCGCGGCCAGCAGCGAGGGGCCGAGGATGTCGGCGAGGAAGCTGCCGTCGGCCGAGATCCGCGAGAACCAGAGCAGCCCTGCGGCGATCAGGACCATGCCCGAGGCGAGGATCGGCTTGAAGCCGACCCTGGTCACCAGCTGCGAGGCGATGCCCGCCGAGAGGATGATCGTCACCGCCAGCGGCAGGTAGGAGAGGCCCGCCTTGATCGGGCTGTAGCCGAGCACCTGCTGCATGTAGAGCGAGATGAAGAAGAACATCGAGAAGAGCGAGGCGCCGACGAGCATGCCGACCACGTTGGCGCCGGTCACCGTGCGCACGCGGAAGATCCGAGAACGGCACCAGCGGCGCCCGCGAGCGGCGCTCGACGGCGACGAAGGCGGCGAGCAGCGCCGCCGAGACGACGAGCAGTGACGATCGTCTGCGCCGACCCCCAGCCGGCGCTTCTCGGCGTCGAGCAGGCGCGAAGACGAGCGCCGAGAGGCCGAGCGTGATCGTCACCGCGCCGGCGACGTCGAAGTGGCGGACCTCGTCGTCGGCGCGGGTCTCGGCGATCAGGCTGGGCGCGATCAGCGGCCGCCGCGATCCCGATCGGGACGTTGACCCAGAGCACCCACTCCCAGCCGAGGCCTTCGGTGAGGACGCCGCCGAGCAGGACGCCGGCGGCGCCGCCCGAGCCGGCGACCGCGCCCCAGACCCCGAGCGCCTTGTTGCGCTCGGCGCCCTCGCGGAAGGTGGTGGTGACGATCGAGAGCGCGGCGGGCGAGAGCGATCGCCGCGCCGAGGCCCTGCACCGCGCGGGCGGCGATCAGCTGACCGGAGTCGCTCGCGCGAGCCCGCCGGCCAGCGAGGCGAGCGCGAAGAGGACGAGCCCGACCATGAACACGCGGCGGCGCCCGAGCAGGTCGGCGAGGCGGCCGCCGAGCAGCAGGAAGCCGCCGAAGGTCAGCACGTAGGCGTTGACGACCCAGGGGAGGTTGCTCCTCGGAGAAGTCGAGCGCGTCGCCGATCGTCGGCAGCGCGACGTTGACGATCGAGGCGTCGAGGACGACGATGAACTGGGCGACGCAGAGCAGCGCGAGCGCGAGCCAGCGCTTGTCGCGGGCGGCTTGGGCGTCGGGATTGGATTCCATGCGACGAGCCTAGGGGTCATTTAGGCCAGCTGCCGTCCGCAATGCGCCTCGCCCAACTAGTTTGCTAGACTAATTACCGAAGCTAATCAATGCACGCGCAAGCCGACACTCCACTCACCGACGTCGCCGCCAAGCTGCGGATGGCGATCGTGCGCACCGGGCGCCGGTTGCGGCAGGAGGCCGCGACCGAGAGCGCCGGGCTGACGCCGACCGCGACCGCGACGCTGGCGACGATCGAGCGCCACGGGCCGCTGACCCCGAGCGAGGCTGGCCGAGATCGAGCGGGTCAAGCGGCCGACGATGACGCGGACGCTGGGCCGCCTGGACGGGAGGGGCTGATCGAGCGCACTCCCGACCCGACCGACGGCCGCAGCTCCCTGGTCTCCGTCAACGCCGCCGGCCGCGAGCGGCTGCGCCGCCTGCGCGGCCGCAAGAACGCCTACCTGGCGCGCCGCATGCGCGACCTCCCCGCGGACGAGGTCGCGACGCTGGAGCGCGCCGCTGAGATCCTCGACCGGATGCGGGAAGGCGAACCGCGGGAGGGCGACCGCAGGTGAGGCACCACCTGCGCCGCTCCTTCAACTCGCTCGAGGTCCCCAACTACCGCCGCTACTTCATCGGCCAGGTGATCTCCCTCTCGGGCACCTGGATGCAGACCGTCGCCGCGCTCTGGCTGGTCCTCACCCTGACCGGCAGCGGCGTCGCCGTCGGCCTCGACCACCGCGCTGCAGTTCCTGCCGATGCTGCTGATCGGCGCCTGGGGCGGCCTGCTCGCCGACCGCTTCCCGAAGCGGCAGCTGCTGATCACCACCCAGCTGCTGATGGCGATGCCCGGCGCTCTGCCTCTTCGCCGTCACCGCGACCGGCGCCGTCGCCCCCTGGATGGTCTTCCTCGCGGTCTTCGCGATGGGCACCGCCAACGCGGTCGACAACCCGACCCGGCAGAGCTTCGTCTTCGAGATGGTCGGCCCCGACCGCGTCGTCAACGCGGTCAGCCTCAACAGCGTCATCGTCCAGGCGGCGCGGATCATCGGCCCGGCGCTGGCCGGGATCACTGATCGCCGCCTTCGGCGTCGTCCCCTGCTTCGCCATCAACGCGCTCACCTTCGCGGCGATGATCGTCGCCCTGTGGGGGATGGACCCGCGCGCAGCTGCACCGCGCGCCCGCCGCCGCCGCGCGGCAAGCGGCGCGATCCGCGCCGGCCTGCGCTACGTCGCCGCGCACCCCGGAGCTGGCGGTGCCGCTGGCGCTGATGGCGCTGGTCGGCACGCTCGGCTTCAACTTCCAGGTGATCCTGCCGCTGCTCGCCAAGTTCAGCTTCGGCGGCGGCGCCGGCGCCTACGCCGCGCTGGTCTCGTCGATGGGGGTCGGCTCGATCGATCGGCGCCCTGGTCAACGGCTCGCGCGGCCGCACCGGCCCGCGGCTGATCGCCGGCGCCGCGCTCGCCTTCGGCGTCGCGCGGCCTGCTGGCCGCGGCGATGCCGGCGCTGGCCGCTGGAGATCCCCGCCCTGGTCGCCCTCGGCGCCGCCGCGGTCACCTTCGCCGCCTCGATCAACTCGAGCCTGCAGCTCGCGGTCGCGCACGAGATGCGCGGCCGGGTGATGGCCCTCTACTCGGTCGTCTTCCTCGGCTCGACCCCGCTGGGCGGGCCGCTCAGCGGCTGGCTGGCGGAAACCTACGACCCGCGGGTCGCCCTCGCCATGGCCGGCGTCGCCGGCCTCTCGGCCGCCTGGGGGGCGCACGTCTGCTTCGCCCGCCTGCGCGAGCGGCGGGCCGCCGAGGAGGCGCCCGCGGCGCCCCCCGTCACCGGCGAACACGCCCTCGCCTAGCCCTGGTCGGCCGCCTCCGCCTCGCCCATCTCCATTCCGCAGGCGTGCTCGGCGGCCCCGCGCCGCCGGGTCAGCCAGAAGAAGGCGGCGAAGATCGCGAAGCCGAGGATGTTGAGGACGAGCTTGTAGTTGACCTCGACCGAGCCGAAGATGTCGGCGCGGGTCGGCCGCGGGCCCGTCGGGATCAGGCCGGCGAGGCCGAAGAGCGCCGTCGACGATCAGCGCCGCGATGACCATCGTCACGAACATCAGGGCGGTGATCCGCACGCGTGAACGGCCAGCCGTAGAACTTGCGGTAGGCGGCGACGATCGGCAGCACGATCAGGTCGGCGAAGATGAAGGCGATCACCCCGGCGAAGCTGATCCCGCCCGACCAGAGCACCGCCGCCAGCGGCACGTTGCCGACCGAGCAGACGAAGCTGAGGATCGGCGATCAGCGGGCCGACGAGCACGTTCTCGATCGTCTGCAGCGACCGGCGGGCGCGTCGGTGACGAAGAGGAAGTTGAAGAAGTCGTTGCCGAGCAGGCCGATGAAGCCGGCGAGCAGGAAGCCGATCGTGATCTCCTTCCAGAGCATCTGCCAGTCGCCGCGGAAGTTGCCGGCGACCGTCCGTCCAGGCCGCGGCCGAGGTCAGCCGCTCGCGCCAGCTCGGGCTCGCCTCGCCCGCGGCCATGTGGTGCTGGTGGCCGCCTGTCGGCCTCGCTGGGCGTGCTCGCGCGCCTGCTCCTCGAGCCGCGGCGAGACGAAGAAGCGCAGCAGGCCGCCGCCATCAGCACGATCAGCACGATCCCGCCGACGTACTCGGCGAGCGCGAACTGCCAGCCGATCAGGACCCAGAGGACGAGGCCGAGCTCCCAGACGAGGTTGGTCGAGGCGAACTGGAAGGCGAGCGCCGTGGCCGCCGAGGCGCCCTTCTGGAACAGCGACTTGGCGATCGAGATCGCCGCGTAGGAGCAGGAGGAGGAGGCGGCGCCGAGCCCGGTCGCCTTCGCCACCGGGGCGGCGCCGCGGCCCGAGAGGGCGCCTTCGATCCGCTCGCGCGGCACCCAGGCCTGGACGATCGCCGAGATCGCGAAGCCGAGGACCAGCGCCCACCAGACCTCGTAGGCCATCAGCAGCGACTGTTCGAATCCCTTGCAGGATCTTGCTCGAGGACGTCACTCATGCGGGCACCGTAACCGGGGAGCATCGGAGCGGGTCACGCGACGGCTGCGGGCGGTTTCTCCCGTCACCCGAGCCCGAGGCGCCGGCCCGCTCCGCCGCGCGCGCGACGATCTCCTCCAGGCTCGGGAATCTCGCCGCCGCGCATCAGCACGCGCCCGCCGACCACCGTCGTGTCGACGACCGACCGCCGGTCGCGGCGTAGACGAGATCCTCGGTGCAGGTCGCCGATGCCCAGCTCGTGGCGCGCCGCCGCGCAGGAGAGAAAGTCCGCCGGCTCGCCGCGGACCGCATCGAGTCCATCTGCCGGGTGGACAACCTGATGCAGTTCGCCGCGGCGCAGGGGAGCGGCGGCGCCGTGGCGATCGCCCAGGCCTCGGCGGGCGGGAATGCCGTGGCGTCGCGCGGCGGCGTGGCTTCTGGGTGAGGGCGAAGAACTTCAGCGTCGGCGAGCAGGTCGAGCGAGTCGTTGGATCCGGCGCCGTCGGTGCCGATGCCGACCCGCGACCCCGGCCCGCGCGCGCCGCCGGGTAGGGAAAGACGCCGCCGACGGCGAGCTTCATGTTGGCGACCGGGTTGGCGACGACGGTAGCAGCCGCGCGCGGCGATCAGCTCCAGCTCGGCCCGGTCGAGCCAGACGCCGTGGGCGAGCGCCGTGCGCTCGCCGAGCAGCCCGAGGCGGTCGAGGTAGGCGGCCGGTCGCACCGCCGTGGCGCGGCGATGCAGTCCTCGACCTCCTCGCTCGTCTCGGAGAGGTGGATCTGGATCGGCGACGCCGCGCTCGGCGGCGAGCTCGGCGATCCAGCGCAGCGATCGCTCGCCGACGGTGTAGATCGCGTGCGGGGCGAGCGCGGCGTCGACGCCGTCGCCGGTTCGAACCGGCCAGCCGTCGAGGCTCTCAGCACCGTCGCGCTGCGTGGCCCAGCTCGATGCCGTCGCCCGCGAAGTCGAACAGCGGCGCCGCCGACAGTCGCCCGCAGGCCCGCGTCGGCGACCGCCCGCGCCGTCGCCCCGGCCTGCCAGTACATGTCCCAGAAGCGGGCCGTGCCGGTGCGGATCATCTCGGCGCAGGCGAGCCGGGCGCCCCAGTAGACGTCCTCGTCCTCGAGCTTGGCCTCGACCGGCCAGATCCGCTCCTCGAGCCAGGGCATCAGCGGCAGGTCGCCGCCGGTGCCGCGGAACAGCGTCATCGCCGCGTGCGTGTGGCCGTTGAGCAGCGGCGGCACCAGCAGCGCGCCGCCGGCGTCGATCGTCTCCTCGCCGGGCCGGGCCGCGACCTCGGGCCCGATCGCCGCGATCAGCCCTCCTCGCAGCGCACGCCCACCTTCTCGCCGTCGAGCGAGGCGTTCGTCACCGTCGACCGCCATCGCGTGGTTCCTTTCGGAGGCATTTCGTGCAAAAGGAACCGCGCGATCACCGGCCGACCGCCCCCAGCCGCGGCAGCACCGCCGCCAGCCCGTCGTGCAGGACCTCGGCGTTGCCGAGGCGGTCGCTTCCAGCTCGACGAGCTCGAGCTCGGCCTCGCCGAGCCCGTTGGCGACGTTGTCGACCACGCAGAGCGCCGCGTACGGGAGCTCGAGCTCGCGCGGCGATCGACGCACTCGCAGGCGATCGTCATCCCGACCACGTCGGCGTGGGGGGCGATCAGCCGGATCTCGGCCGGGGTCTCGAAGCGCGGCCCGCATCGTCTGCCAGTAGACGCCGCCGTCGCGCGCCGCCCGCCCGCCCGCCGCCCAGGCCTCGACCACCTCCGCCCGCCAGGCGGGTCGAAGCCCGGCGCGCTGTGGGCGCGCGCGTCCGTCGAAGATCGTCGGCCCGACGCCGAGGGCGATGAAGTCGTCGGGGCAGACCAGCGGTGCCGACCGGCAGCTCGGCTTCAGCGAGCCGACCGAGGAGATCGCCAGCACCCGGTCGCAGCCCTGCTCGACCAGCGCCCGCAGGTTGGCGGCGTGGTCGATCTGGTGCGGGAGGACGTAGCCGGCTCGCCGCCGTGGCGCTGCACGATCGCCGCCCCGTGCTCGGCCGCCGCCTCCGCGATCCGCTCGCCCGCCCGGCCCGAGGGCGCTGCTGCCGAGGATCACCGCCAGTCGTCCCATCGCGCGATCCTATGCCCCACGCCCCAGTGCGGTCGCAGTTGTTTCCGCTACGCGAAACGAACTGCGACCGCGGTGGTTCAGCTCCGCGGTGGGCGCGGAAGGCGGCGACGGCCTCGTCGTGGTCGACGATCGGCCGCGGGTAGCCGAGCCGCTGAAGCCCTCGATCGAGCCAGGGGCGGATGATCTGCGCCGCCCTCGACCGGCCCAGCTCGGGCACGTAGCGGCGCACGTAGCGGCCCGTCGGGGTCGAACCGTTCGGCCTGGCGGACCGGGTTGAGGACGCGGTTGGGGCGGGTGTCGTTGCCGGTGCCGGCGACCCACTGCCAGTTGCCGGCGTTGTTGGCGATCTCGCCGTCGCTGAGCAGGTCCCAGAAGTGGCGGGCGCCGGCGCGCCAGTCGAGGTAGAGGTCCTTGGTGAGGAAGGAGGCGACGGCCATCCGCGCCCGGTTGTGGATGAAGCCCTCGGCGGCGAGCTGGCGCATCCCGGCATCGACGAGCGGGTAGCCGGTGCGGCCCTCGCGCCAGGCCGCGAGCGCGCGCCGCGAGCGCGACCAGCGGTCGCCGCGCGGGCGGTAGTCGCGGCGGGGCAGGCTCGGGTTGGCGGCGAGCACCTGGTGGTGGAAGTCGCGCCAGCAGAGCTGGCGGGCGAAGGCCTCGCCACCGCGCCGCTCGCGCGCCTCGCGCAGCAGCTCCAGCGGCGAGACGCAGCCGAACCGCAGGTGGGGTGCGAGCCGCGAAGTGACGTCGCCGGCGAGGTCGTCGTGGCGCGCCCGTAGGCGGCGAGGCCGTCGCGGAGGAAGGACCGCGTCGACGCGCGCGGCCGCGCCCTCGCCGCCGCGGGCCCGGCGCGGCGAGGGCTGCGCCGCCGGGCAGCGGTCGAGCGCCGGCAGCCGCCCGGCTCGCAGCCGGCGGGCGACCGCAGCCTGCGCGGGGCGCGCCGCGGCCGCGCTCCGGCACCCCGCTCCAGGCGCGCTGGTAGGGCGTGAAGACCTTGAAGTGATCGCCGCCGGCGGGGCGACGGCGCCCGGGCGCGACGATCGTCGCCCCGGGATGGGCCGCGAAGGCGATCCGCCGCCTCCGCGCAGGCCCGCGCCAGCCGCTCGCTCGCGGCGCCGCGCGTAGGCGCTCCAGTCCGCGCTCACGTGGAGCTCGCGCGGCGCCGCACTCGCGCGCCACGGCGAGCGCCTCCGCGACCGGGTCGCCGCGGCGGACGAAGAGCCGGCCGCCGGCGCCGCCGCAGCGAGGCGTCGAGGTCGGCGAGCGCCTCGCGCATGAAGGCGACCCGGTTGGGCGCCGCGAAGCGCGAGCCGAGCAGGCGCTCGTCGAGGACGAAGAGCGGCACCGTGCGCCGCGGCCGCGGCGGCGGCGAGCGCCGGGTTGTCGCGCACGCGCAGGTCGCGGTTGAACAGCACGACCGCCGTCTCACGCGCGGTCGCCACGGGCGGCGACTCAGGCGGCGCGGCCGGCGCTCGCCTCCGCGCGCTCTTCGCGCAGGAGCTCGAGCTCGGCCTCGAGTCGGTCGAGGAAGGGCGGCGGCGGCCGTCGCCCGACCAGCATCTCGAGGTCGGCCTCCCAGATCCCGATCTTCAGGTCGAGCGGCACCTTGAGTTCCTCGGCGACCTCCTCGCCCTGCTCGGCGTAGGCGCCGCGCAGGGCGCTGACGTTGGTCAGCTTGTCGGCGGCGTAGATCGCCAGCGCGTCCGTGCCGGCGGCGGGGACGCGCGCGCGGTGCTCGTCCTTGCGCGCGCGGTAGGAGGCGATCGATTCGTCGTCGCTGAGCGCCGCGACCAGGCCGGCGACCGGTTCGCCGAACCGCTCGCGCAGCTCCGCGACCGTCATCTCGCTGTCCTCGACGACGTCGTGCAGGAGCGCCGCGGCGAGCACCTCCTCGCCGAACCCGGCTCGGCGAGCATCTCCGCGACGGCCACCGGGTGCTCGATGTAGGGCATGCCGCCGCTGCCGTTGCGGATCTGCCCGGCGTGGGCCTCGCGCGCCTCGCAGCGCCTCGGCGACCAGCGGCGAGCGGTCGGTGGCGGCTTCGATGGCGGGCGAGTCGACCCGGTCATCCAGCCGAGAGAGTAGCGACCCAGGACACTGCCCGCAGGGTAGCGGGCGGCGCTCCTCGGGAGGGCGCCTGATGGAGGGAGGGAAGCTGAGCGTTCTTACGCGGTCGCCGCCGGGCTCGGCGCCCGCGCCGGCAGCTCGTACTCGGCGCCCTCGGCGCCCAGCTCGATCGCCGCGCCGCGCCGCCCAGAGCCGCCCACGTCCGCGCGCCTCGGCGCCCAGGCCGTCGAGGAAGTCGTCGGAGTGCATCGGGTCGTGGTGGAAGAGCACCGTGCGCTCGGCATCGCTGCGGCGGGCGAAGGAGAGCGAGTGCGCGAGCGCGGAGTGGCCCCAGCCGACGTGTTCGGGGTACTCGGCGTCGGTGTACTGGCCGTCGTGGATCAGCAGCGAGGCGTCGCGAGCGAGGGCGAAGCCGGAGATCCAGTCCTCGTCCAGCTCGTCGAGGTCGGCGCCCAGCGCCGGCTCGTGGTCGGGGATGTAGGCGAGCGAGGAGTCGCCGTCGTCGATCCGGTAGCCGAGCGTCGGCCCGCGGTGGGCGACGGAGGCGGCGCGGATCCGGGCCGGGCCGATCTCCCACTCGGCCTCCGGGCAGTGGCGGAAGGAGACGTCGCAGGGCAGCTCGCGGACCTCGACCGGCGAGAGCGGCGCGGAGATGTAGCGGGCGATCCGGTCGCGCAGCGAGGCCTCGGGCGAGGCCGGGCCCCAGATCACGATCTCGGTCTGCGGCCGGAAGGCGGGGGCGAAGAAGACGAGGCCCTGGATGTGGTCGAGGTGGAGGTGGGTGAGGAGGATGTGCAGCCGGGTCGGCTCGTCGCGGAGCGCGAGGCCGAGGCTGCGGATGCCGGTGCCGGCGTCGAGCGCGAGCAGCGAGCCGTCGGAGAGGGTGACGCCGACGCAGGAGGTGTTGCCGCCGTAGCGGATCGTCTCCGGGCCGGGGAGGGGATCGAGCCGCGCGTGCCCCAGAGCTTGACCTTCACGCCGGCCCCGCCCCGTTCTCGGCCGGCGCCGGCCAGAAGACGGCGATCGCGCCCTGCGAGCCGTGCGCGGTGAGGATCGGGAAGGCCGAGACCTCGACCGCGTGGGTGGCGCCGTCGGTCGAGCGGATCGTGAACTCGGCGTGGGCGGGGCGCCCGTTGCGCACCGCCGTCACCAGCGGCAGCTCGTCGTAGGGGATCGGCTCGCCGTCGTCGTCGAAGGGCCCGAACATCGAGCCCCACTCCTCCGGGCCGACGGTCCCCAGCTCCTCGAACCGCTTGCCGAGCAGGACCCCCGCCGCCTCGTTGTAGAAGACCAGCAGCCCGCCCTCGTCGACCAGGAATGCCGGCGTCGAGAGCGCCGACATCAGGTTGCGGGCGAGTATCAGCTCCAGTGGCCTCTGCGTCACATTTGGCACTCTAATCGTCGGGTTCGCAGGACACCAGCCGCGGCCGCCATTACCAGCGTCGAGATGCGCCAGCCTCCTGTTGCGATCACCCGGAAGCGTGACTTTCGTCACTTAGATATGCCCGTCCAGCCGCCGCTCGTGATCCAGATCAGCGATCTCCACGTCGGCGCCGCGTGGTCGGCGGGCGACCCGGTGCGCGGTGGGGCGCTCTCCACCGTCAACCGCTTCCCGGCGCCGGCCGAGGCGGTGATCGTCAGCGGCGACGTCAGCGAGGACGGCAACGCCGCCACCTACGAGCTCGCCCGCGCCCTCCTTTGCGAGCTCGAGGCGCCCGTCTTCGTCATCCCCGGCAACCACGACGACCGCACCGAGCTGCGGCGGGCGTTCGAGCTGCCCGGCTCGGGCTCGGAGCCGATCCAGTACGCGGCCGAGCTCGGCTCGCTGCGCCTGCTCGCCCTCGACAGCACCCGCCCCGGCAGCGACGCCGGCGAGCTCGACGAGGGGAGGCTCGCCTGGCTCGACGCGGAGCTGGCCCGAGCGCCCGAGCGCCCGACTCTGATCGCCCTGCACCACCCGCCGCTGGCGCTGGGGATCGCGGTCTGGGACGAGATCGGCCTCGCTGCCGCCGGCCGCGTCGGTCTCGAACGGGTCGTCGCCGCGCATCCGCAGGTGCTCGGCCTGATCTCCGGGCACGTCCACCGCGCCGTCGTCGGCCAGCTGGCGGCCGGCCGGCGATCGCGGTCCCCAGCACCTACGAGCAGGCGCTGCTCGACTTCGAGCTGCCCGAGATCGAGCTCTCCGGCGATCCGCCAGCCTTCGCCGTCCACACGCTGATCGACGGCCGCCTCGTCACCCACCTGCAGCCGTTCTAGCCCTCCCGGGGGCGGTCCCGCCGGCGCTATTGCGCCGGAACGACGATGCTTGAGCAGGGTTCGGCCGGCTTGTTGCGGTCGGCCGTGTTGAGGACCGGCTTGCCTTCGATGTTCTTCAGCTGGATGGTCAGCGCCGCCTTCGCGACCGATACCTCGGCGTAGCTGAATTCGTCGAGGCCGGCGCACTGCATGCCGACGCCGGTCGGCGGCATCGCGTTGAAGAAGAAGGCGCGGATCAGGGTGGCGGCGGTTTCGCTGCCGACGGTGCCGTTGATCTCGCCGGCGTAGGTCTTGGTGGCGATCGGGCCGGTCGTCACCTCGGTGATGCCGGAGTCGATCGGGCCGCCCGCTTCCAGCGTCTTCAGGCGGGCGTCGTTGACCATGTTGGCGTGGACGTCGGTGGTCAGGAAGACGGCGTTCTTGACGTTTTCCTCGAGGAAGGTGAGGATCTGGGCCCGTTCCGCCGCGTAGCCCTCCCAGCGGTCGTAGGGGAGGGCGTAGTACTGCTGGATCGGGACCTCGTTCATCACCACCTTGAAGGTCGCGGTGGAGCTCTTGATCGCCTGCTCGAAGACTTCGCGCTGGTGCTGTCCGAGCATCGTCCGGTTGGGGTCTTCGATCGCCGCGACACACGCGGCCGGCGCCGGCAGCAGCAGCTGCGGGGCGATCGCCGAGAACAGTTTCCGGTTTGCTGCGGGCGCGGTCGGGGCGAGGTCGGGGTTGCCGCTGCCGGGCGGGTTGTCGCACTGGCCGCCGTAGTCGGCTTTGGCGCTGCGGAAGGAGCGCTCGTCGAGAAAGAAGACCTGCAGGTTCTTGCCCCAGCGGAAGGTCCGGTAGATCCCGTTCCTGTTCGAGTAGGTGATCGGGTTGTAGTCGCGGAAGGCCTTGACGCCGTTCTTGTAGAGCCTTCGCCGCTGTATTCGATGTTGCCTCCTTCCTCGGGGAAGAAGTTCTGGGAGCGGGCGAAGTCGTTGATGAACTCGTGGTCGTCCCAGTGGGCGTAGTAGGAGGTCGCGCCGCGGGCGTTGGCCCACGGCTTCTGCCGCAGGTTGGCCGTACTTGGCCCACTTCTGGGCGACCGTCAGCGCCGTGCCGTTGACCCCGCCCACGCCCGGCACCTCGGAGTCGGAGTAGATCGTGTCGCCCATCAGGACGTTGAAGTTGTTCCTTCTTCCCTGACCCGGCGCCAGACCCCGAAGTCGTTCCAGTAGGGCGTGCTCGCGCCGGGCAGCGCCGCGGCGTCCTGGTCGCCGGAGATCGCGAACCGGATCGTCTTCGCCTTGCCGGGCGCGGGTGCCGTGTCGAAGCGGCCGGCGGCGCTGTGGCGGCCGTGCGACATGCACCAGCGGTAGCGGTAGGTGCGTCCCGGCTTCAGCCCGCCGATCCGGGTCTGCACGGTGAGGTCGTTGCTCTTGGCCGCCTTGGCCTTGTAGCCCTTCGGCGCCGTGGAGAGGTCGCACGGCCCCCACTTGCCCCTCTTCTGGATCTGCAGCAGCGCCATGCCCGACGCGTTGGCGCGGGCCCAGAGGATCGCCGAGTTGGCGCTGACGTCGCCGGAGGAGACGCCGAACCTGAACCCCTTCGGCGCCGCCGTGGCGGCCGAGGCGGAGAGGAGACCGAGGAGCGAGCAGAGCGCGACGGCGACGAGAGCCGGACGAAATCTCCCCGTGACGACCACGTTCGCATCTTAGGGCCGACCGGGGGATGGGGCAAGGGGGCGCCGTCCTCCGGCGCGCCGTCGGGTAGAACTCACGGCCCCGATGCGCGAGCCGAGCCCCATGTACCGCACCGCGATGGCCGTCAACCGGCCGGTCGCCCGGTGGGGTCGGCTGCGGGTCGAGGGCCTCGACGTCCTGCCCGAGAGCGGCCCCGTCCTCGTCGTCGGCAACCACGACAGCCACTGGGACCCGGTGATGGTCGGGATCGCGGCGCTGAAGCGGCGCCAGATCCGGGCCCTGGCCAAAGCCGAACTCTGGGACGTCCGCGGCCTCGGCCGGATCCTGCACGGGATGGGGCAGATCCCGATCGAGCGCGGGACCGGCGACGCCAAGGCGCTGGCCCGGGCGATCGAGGAGCTGCGGGCGGGCGCCTGCATCGGCGTCTTCCCGGAAGGGACCCGCTCGCGCGGCAAGGTGCTGCGGGCGCGCAGCGGCGTCGGCCGGCTCGCCCTCGAGGTGCCGGAGACGCGCCTCGTCTGCGTCGCGATCGAGGGCACCGCCGACCTCACCGGATTCCCCCGCCGCCCCCGCGTCCGCGTCCGCTTCTTCGAGCCGGCCGGCGGCCAGGCCCGTCCCGACGAGGACCCCGCCGACCTCTCCGCCCGCCTCCTCGCCGAGATCCGCGCCCTGGTCCCACCGGCGCTGTCCTACCGCAAGCGCGCCAAGTTCCTTTCCTTTTTCTCTTTTTCTTTTCCTTTTTTCCTCTCTTGTTTTTTTTTCTCTTTTTCCTTTTCTTTTTTTCTTTCTTTCTCTTCTTTCTTCCATTCTCTTTTCTGGTCGTGACGCGGACTCTGTGTCGGCGGCGTCGTGCTGGTCTCGTCGCCTGTCCGCTGGCGCCGGCGTCTTGGGTGGCGCGCCATCTGTTTCGACCACTACTCCCGTCCTCCGAGGAAGTCGACCATGAGGCGCTCGGTGCCGACTCGCGCGTCTTGTTGCAGACCGGGCGTGGCAGTCCCATCGCGACGAGGCGAGGCGGACCATCGCCTCGAGTCGCTGCGACGTCCGGGACCGCTCCGTCCGTGGTGCGCCAGTCGCGAGGACCGCTCAGCCGCGCGCCCTCGCCTGCCCTTGCATAGCCCGCAGCGTCCAGCGCGTGTCGCAGCTTCGCACGCCTCTCTCTCACCTCCCCTCGCTCCCCCCACCATCCCTCCTCACATTCCTCCCTTCTCTTGCACACTCCCCCATCACACTTCCTCCTCCTCTAGCACGCCCTCCATCCCTTCTTCTCCCCCCCCTCCACCTCACTCATCACCCATCCCCAACCCCAACCCCCCTTCCTTCAACATCTCCCCCCCCCACACACCCCCCTCACCCCCCCCCCCCCCACACCCCCTCTCCCCCCCCCCCCCCCCCGCTCCGGCTCCCTCTCGGCCCTCCCCCCCCCCCCCCCCCCCAGCCGCCGGCGTCTTCGCCGCTGACCTTGAGGGCGTGCCAGGTGCCGCCGTAGGAGGAGAAGCCGTTGCCGCTCGCCTCGCCGGGGTGGCGGTCGGCCGAGAAGGCGTAGAGCGGGTGGCCCGCGTAGGTCACCTGCGCCTTCCCGTCGCGGCGCCGGGTCGTGCTGAGCCTCGCGGCCGAGGCCCCGTTGCTGGGCTGCGGCGCGCCTTCGGTCAGCAGCGGCAGCCAGTTTTTCGTGCAGGCGCCGTAGCAGGAGGACTTGCCGCCGTGGTCGTTGTCGAAGGCGTAGAGGGTGAAGCCCCGGGAGTCGACCAGGACGAGGCCGAGCTTGGGGACGCTGCCGAGCGAGACGAAGGCGCCCTCTCCGGGGTCCAGGCTCGACGGTCGTCCGGTCGGCGGTGGAGCCGGTGCCGCCGCCGGGCCGCCCGAGTTGCCCCCAGCCGCCCGAGGAGGCCGATCCCCGCAGCGAGGCCGCCAGCGCCAGCGCGTGGAGAGTCCGGCTCACCCCGCCGTCTCCTCGCTCTCTCGTCGTCGTCTCCTCTGAGTCGATTGCGCTGCTCGCCACCGGTTACCGACCGGCGCGATGAAGGTCTTGCCGGCGAGGACGACGATCGCCGGCAGCGCCAGCGCGTCGAGAGCCGGCTCAGCGTCCGCTCTCTGTCGTCTCGTCGCAGCGGTACTGGATACCACGACAGGCAGAGGGGCATCGCCCGCGCAGGGACGACAAACGGTCCCGCCGGACCCCTCACGTACACGTGATCTCGGTGCCGAAGGCGTGCGGTTCCAGCATCGCCGCGATCTACGACCCCTTCCGGCAGCGAGTGAACTCGACCTCTCTGCGTGGGGCTGCTCTACTCGCCGCCGCCGAGACGAACCTGCCCGCGCGGGGTCCGGGCTGCCTTCGGGAAACCGGGGGAGGGCCGCGTCGCGTGGCCCCCCCTCGTCGCCACCGCCGCCACCACCCGCTTCGCCGAGCTCGCGCGGCGGCCGCGGCCCGGGCCCAGCCGTTGCCGGGTCGGCAGGGGGAGGAGGCGGCGACCCCGTCCAGCGCGTCCGCCTCGGCGCGGCCTCGGGGCAGCCTTCGGGTGGCCTCGAGCGCGGCGCGCTCGTCCTCGGCGCAGGTGCCCGAGCGCGTAGGCGCCTGCGACTCGCGCCACTCGCGGCAGCTCTCGTCTCTCATAGCCGATCTCCTCCAGCGCGACCCGCAGCGCCCGCAGCGCCGTCGTAGACGCGGCTCTTCACCGTGCCCTCCGTATCCCCAGCTCCGCGGCGACCTCGGCGTAGGGGCGGCCGCGGTATGGGTCTCGACAGGACGCGCCGTGGTCCTCGCCGACCGCGCACGCCTCCTCGACCTGCCAGGCCAGCAGCGCCTCGCTCCAGCGCGTCGAGCGTCCGGCTCACCCCGCCGTCCGCTCTCTGCGGTCTCGTCGCCCGGGCCCGGCTCGAGGTCATCACGACGTTGCGCAGGATCGCGAACAGCCAGGTCCGCATCGGCCGAGCAGCGGATCGAAACGGTCGCCGGCCCGCCCGGCCCGCAGGAGGTCTCCTGCCGGCCTCCTCGGCGAGACCGGGCGCCGAGCGAGCGCGACCGCGAACCCGTACAGCTCACCGGCGTGCGCCGCGTAGGCTCGCCACTCGCGCTCTCGCCCCCCCCCACCTCTACGAGCAGCGCGTTCCCCCGGCCCCGCCTAGAGTTTTCCGATCTTGAAGATTTTCGTCCCGCAGTCGGGGCAGACGCCCTGAATCGCCGGTCGACCATTTTTCATGGTCACCTGCTTCGCGTCTTTGATCTCGACCTTCTTGCGCTCTTTGACGCAGTAGCCCTCAGGCATGAAGGGTCTCCTTTCGCTGCCGGTTTCGCGGCAAGGCTCACGCTGATGCGCGAGGTGGATTGAGGCGAATGTAACGCAGCCGGGGGACACGACGTGGAGATTTAGTGCGATATCGCACGATCCCCCCAAGCGGCGGGTCCACTACCCTGCTGCCCGCACCAGGTACGTACCCAGCCTTCCAAGGAGAAGCCAATGCCCGAAGCAGTGATCGTCGACACCGTCCGCACGCCGATCGGCCGTGCCTTCAAGGGGTCGCTCGCCCAGCTGCGCCCCGACGAGATGGGCGCCTACGTCGTCGACCGCCTGCTCGAGCGCAACCCCGAGGTCGACCCGGCCTCGATCGAAGACCTCTTCTGCGGCGTCGGCATGCCGCAGGGCCTGCAGGCGTTCAACCTCGGCCGGATCGTCTCGCTGCTCTCCGAGAAGCTGCCCGAGACCACCAATGGCGTCACCGTCTCCCGCTACTGCTCCTCCAGCCTCGACGCGATCCGCCACGCCGGCAACGCGATCAAGGCTGGCGAGGGCGACGCCTACCTCGCGGTCGGGATCGAGTGGGTGAGCCGCTACAACGAGCGCACCGAGGCGGCCGGCGCCGACGACCAGAACGACAACCTGAAAGGCAACGACGGCCAGCCCGACGCCTACATCCAGATGGGCGAGACGGCGGTCAACGTCGCCAAGAGATACGAGGTCAGCCGGGCCGACATGGACAAGTTCGCCCAGCGCTCGCAGGAACTCGCGGTGCGCTCGCAGGAAGACGGCTTCTTCGACCGCGAGATCGTCCCGGTGACGCTGCCCGACGGCACCGTGGTCGCCAAGGACGACGGCCCGCGCGCTTCGTCGACCCTGGAGAAGCTCTCCGAACTGCCCGAGGCGTTCGGCGGCGGCGGCGTCACCGCCGGCAACTCCTGCCCGCTCAACGACGGCGCCGCCGCGGTGCTGCTGATGAGCGACACCAAGGCCAAGGAGCTGGGCCTCACCCCGCGCGCCCGGATCGTCACCGCGGCCACCCACGGCAACGAGCCCGAGTACATGGGCGTGGCCCCGATCGGTGCGATCAAGAAGGTGCTGGAGCGGGCCGGGATGACGATCGGCGACGTCGACGCGGTTGAGCTCAACGAGGCCTTCGCCGCCCAGGTGATCCCGATCATGGCCGAATGCGGCATCGCCGAAGAGAAGCTCAACACCCACGGCGGCGCGATCGCCCTCGGCCACCCGTTCGGGATGACCGGCGCCCGGATCATGGGCACCCTGCTCAACGCGATGGAGACCGACGACCACCAGATCGGGCTCGAGACGATGTGCGTGGCGGGGGGTCAGGGCAAGGCGATGATCGTCGAGCGGATGAACTGATCGACGAGTGCTGAATTTTCCCCTGCCTATGGGGGAAGATTCAGCAACCGCCATGGATCTTGAGACGCTCAGCTACGAGACCGACGGCCGGGTTGCGCGGATCACGCTGAACCGGCCCGAGCGGGGGAACGGGATCACGACGCGGATGCCGGTCGAGCTGGCGGAGTGCGTGGAGCGGGCGAACCTCGATCCGGCGGTGCACGCGATCGCGCTGGCCGGGAACGGGAGCGGGTTCTGCGGCGGGTATGACCTGGTGGCCTCGGCGGAGGGGGAGATGAGCGAGCTGGGCGGCGAGGCGCCGGCCGGCTCGCCGCTCGACCCGGCGACGATCGCCGCCAACCACGCCCCGGAGACCAACTGGGACCCGGTCGTCGACTACCAGTTCATGTCGCGCAACGTGCGCGGCTTCATGAGCCTCTTCGACTCCGAGAAGCCGGTGCTCTGCAAGGTCCACGGCTACTGCGTCGCCGGTGGCACCGACATGGCGCTCTGCTCGGACCTCCTGGTGATCGCCGCCGACGCCAAGATCGGCTATCCGCCGGCCCGCGTCTGGGGCTCGCCGACGACGGCGATGTGGGCGAGCCGGCTCGGCCCGATGCGCGCCAAGCGCCTGCTGCTCACCGGCGACTCCCTGACCGGGGCCGAGGCGGCGGAGTGGGGGCTGGCGACCGAAGCGGCCCCGCCGGAGCATCTCGACGAGCGCTTCGAGCGGCTGCTGGGGCGGGTGGCGCGGATGCCGGTCAACCAGCTGGTGATGATGAAGCTGCTGGTCAACCAGACCGTCCACGCCCAGGGGCTGGCCCAGAGCCAGGCGCTCGGCACCTTCTTCGACGGCATCGCCCGCCACACGGAGGAGGGCCACGCCTTCGTCCGCCGCGCCGCCGAGTCCGGCTTCCGCGAGGCGGTGCGGGAGCGCGACGAGCCGTTCGGCGACCGCGGCCTCGAGGGCTTCGGACTCGACCCGGAGTGGGAGAGGTAGGGTCGCCGCCGTGCACGACATGTCACAGGTGACGCCCGAGCACATCCGCCAGTTCCTCGGCGACAGCTTCCCCGGCGATCTCGGGATCGAGCCGCTGGAGATCGGCGAGGAGCGCGCCCGCGGACGCATCGTCGTCGACCGCCGCCACCTGCACCCGGGCGGCTACGTCCACGGCGGCGCCTGGACCGCGCTCGGCGACACCGTCGCCGCCTGGGCCACCTTCCGCAACGTCCCGCCGCACCATGGCTTCACCACGATCGAGCTGAAGCTGAACGTGTTCGGGGCAGGCCTCGACGGCGACGAGATCGTCGCCACCGGGGTCCCGCTCCACGCCGGCCGCAGCACGGTCGTGATCGAGGTGAAGATGGAGCGCACGCGCGGCGGCGAGACGATGCTCGCCGCGAACCTGATCGTCACCCAGTTCGTGATCCCGCCGCAAGGCTGACGCGAGTGTCGAGGGAGGCAGGGGAAAGGGCCCCGGTCGCGATCTTCGTCGCCATCCTGGTGCTCTGCTCGCGCTGACCCTGGCGCTCGACTCGTCTCGTTCGGGCGCCGGATTCCCGGTGCTCTGGAAGGAGGAGTTCATGGCGCTGCTGGGCCTGATCTTGCCGGCTCTCTATGTCGGCGCGGTCGTCTTCCGCCTCTTCGTTCACCCGAGGGCCTTGGTCTTCAGAGGGAAGATCGCGTTGCTGCCGAGCCCCGCCACCTTCAGGGGGGTCACTGGTGGCCGTGCGCGAGCCGCTGCGCGTGGGCGACCGAGTGCTCGAGTCGGTCCCGGGGAGTCTGCGCGACCATTGGCGCTTCTGGGGCGTCGCCATGAACAGCTGGGAGGCTGCGGGCTCGGCAAAGCACTTCATCGATCCGATGACTCGGCTGCCGCCGCGCGTTCGCGTCGCCTTTCTCGACATTCGGGAAAGAGCGGCCTGCGTCGTGAACGGTGCGAGGTGCCGCCGGCAGAGCGCGCCGTGGTCGTCAGCGAGGGATACCTGCAGGGTGTGCGGCAGGCATTTGCGTCGCTTGGCGCGGACTCCCTCGCGGAGTTCGAGCGCACCATTGCTCGCTGCCCGTTTCCGTCGCGGCGCCTGGAGCTGGTGCGGCCGGAGCGTGCCGCGGAAGGCGCTCCCGGCTCTCATTGGGCCGCATTCGACCGGACGCGCTCGCGCAGCCCCACCAGGTCTAGCCGCGCGAGCGCGCCGATTGCCTCCGCGTAAGGACGGCGCGGGGTGCCGGTCGCGGCGAACGCCTCGTCGAAGTGCCCCGCGTCCAGCGGGTACTCCCCGGCTCCGGGAAAGGGGCGGGCCGGGTCCAGAGTCGTCGCCATGCCCTGACGCTAGGCGGGCGCGGGCGCCGCGGACATGGCCCCAGGTCGAAAAAGTCGGCGCGGTGGCTGGACATGGGGCGAAGTGCGGAGCGGCCGCCTCCCATCCGTTCCGCTGTTCCTTTGCCCCGCCATCCCCGGCCAAGGAACAGCGGAACGCTGCGGCGCGCGCCCTCGCTGCGTCCTGTGCCGGGTCAGTTCCGCCGCCGGCCGAAGCCCCAGGTCCAGAGCCGGCCGGTGGGTTGGGCGTGCGGGTCCTCCGCCGGCGCTTCCAGGCGTTCGATCTGGGGGAGGCGCCAGAGGACGCTGGCGATGGTCAGGCCGATCGCGGCGGAGAGGAGGGCGAGGAACCACTGGGTCGAGTTGAGCAGGTCCATCTGGAAGAAGTCGCGGACCGGGGCGGCGGCGAGGATCAGGGCGTAGAGGGCGCCGAGGCCGGCGACCATCGCCAGCATGTAGCTCTGGATCGCGATGTGCTCGCGGCCGGGGCCGCGCTCCAGCAGCAGCACGAAGGCCAGGCCGAGGACGATCAGGGTCGTGGTCGCCGCCGTGCGCCCGGCTTCGAGGCTGGCGCCGGCGACGGTGTCGACGAGGAAGAAGGAGAGGATCGAGCCGATCGCCGTGGCCAGCCCGGCCGGCACCGCGAAGGCGGCCAGCGCCCGCAGCAGGCGGCCGCGGTACAGCGGCCCGTCCGACGGGGCCAGGGCGAGGACGAAGGACGGGATCCCGATCGTCAGCAGCGCCGCCAGGGTGAGGTGGCGGGGGAGGAACGGGAAGGCGAAGCCGGGCACCGCGACGAGCAGGATCAGCGCCGCCGCGTAGACCGTCTTGGTCAGGTAGAGGCGGCCGAGGCGGTGGATGTTGCGGGCGATCCGACGCCCCTCGCCGACCGCCTCCGGCAGCTTTGCGAATTCGTCCTCGAGCAGGACCACGTCGGCGACGCCCTTGGTCACCTGGGTGCCGGAGCCCATCGCCACCGCCATCCGCGCCCGCTTCAGCGCCGGCACGTCGTTGACTCCGTCGCCGATCATCGCCACGTAACGCCCGGCTCCGACCAGGGCGTCGACCAGCGCCTTCTTCTGCTCCGGCTTGATCCGGCAGAAGATCGTGTTGGCCAGCGCCACCTCGGTCAGTTCGCCGCGGTCCTCGGGCAGCTCGTGCCCCTCGATAACGCCGGCCTCGCGCGGCACCCCGACCCCGTAGGCGACCGCGGTGACGGTGGCGCGGGCGTCGCCGGAGATCAGCTTCAGGTCCATTTCCTGCTCGCGCATGAACGCGATCGTCTCGGCGGCGTCGGGGCGCAGCGTCTCCTCCAGCACGACCAGCGCCAGCGGCGCCAGCCGCGGCGCCGCGGCTGCAGCCGGGTCGGCCGGCAGCGCTGCCGCCGACTCGCCGAAGGCGACGACGCGGCGCCCGGCGGCGGTCTCCTGCTCGAGCTTGCGGGCGAGGCCCGGCGGCAGCGTCAGCGCCCCCGCCTCGGCCAGCACGTCGGGCGCCCCGAGCACATACGTGGAGGCGCCGGCGCCGTTGCCCAGCGCCAGCCCGCTCCACTTCCACTCCGAGGAGAACGGGACCTCGGCGCTGACCGGCTCGGCCCTGGCGGGGAAGCGCTCGGCGATCGTCTCCAGGGTGCGGTTGCGCTCGCCGGCGCTGGCGGCGAAGCGGCCCAGGGCGGCAGCGCCGGCGGCCGGGTCGACCCCCTCGGCGAACTCGACCGCGGCCAGCCGCAGCTCACCCGCGGTCAGGGTCCCGGTCTTGTCGACGCAGATCGTGTCGACCGCGGCGAGGCTCTCGGTGGCGCTCATCTGCTGGACCAGGGTGTGACGGCGGGCCAGCCGCACCGCGGCGACGGCGAAGGTGACGCTCATCAGTAGCACCATCCCCTCGGGGATCAGCGTCACCAGGCCGGCGGTGGCGGTCTGGGCGGCGCTCTGCAGGCCGACGCTGCGGACCTTCAGGGTCAGCAGCAGGACCACCGCCAGCGGGATCATCACGTAGGTGCAGGCGAGGATCACGCTGTTGACCTCGACCTGCAGCGGCGAGGGCGGGTGGCGGAAGGTGCGGGCCTCGCCGGCGAGGCGGCCGGCGTAGCTGTGCTCGCGCACGGCGTCGACCACGTAGCTGCCGGAGCCGGAGACGCAGAAGGAGCCGGAGAGCACCCGCTGGCCGGCCTTCTTGCGGATCCCGTCGGCCTCGCCGGTGAGCATCGACTCGTCCAAAGTCATGCCGCGGCTGGCGATCGCCTCGCCGTCGGCGACCAGCTGGTCGCCGGGGCCGATCTCGACAACGTCGCCGGGCACCACCTCGGTTGCCAACAGCTCGACCACCTCGCCGTCGCGCAGCACCCGCGCGTGCGGGGCCACCAGCACCGCCAGCTCGTCCAGGGTCGCCTTCGCCTTCAGCTCCTGGCGGATGCCGATGTAGGAGTTGACGACGGCGATCAGGCCGAAGATCGAGTCGGCGTAGAGGCCGAGCGCCAGGTCGAGGACGAAGAAGGTGCCGATGATCGCGTTGAACAGCGTGAAGACGTTGCCGGCGACGATGCTCGAGGTCGAGCGCGACGAGTTCTCCGGTGGCGGCCCGAGCTTGTGCAGCCGCGCCTCCGCCTGTGCACTCGACAATCCCTCCGGGGCTGAGCGGCTGTTTCCCACAGCGGTATTCAATAGGGTGAGCGGCGGATGAGCCTGAAGCTTGGACTGAACCTTGGCTACTGGGGGATCGGCCCCGCCGGCGAGGACGCCCTCGAGCTCGTCCAGGAGGCCGAGCGGCTCGGCTTCGAGTCGGTCTGGGCGGCCGAGTCCTACGGCTCCGACGTGGTCAGCGTGCTCGCCTGGCTGGCGGCGCAGACCAAGGAGATCAACCTCGGCGCCGCGATCCTGCAGGTGCCCGCCCGCCCGCCCGCGGCTGCGGCGATGGCCGGGGCGACGATCGACAAACTCTCCGGCGGCCGCTTCCTCTTCGGCTTCGGTCCCTCCGGCCCGCAGGTTTCCGAAGGCTGGTATGGCGTCCCCTACGCGAAGCCCTGGGGCCGCACCCGCGAGTACATCGAAGTGGTGCGCGAGATCATCGCCCGCGAGGGCCCGGTCGACCACCAGGGGGAGCACTACACGCTGCCGCTGCCGGGCGGCGAGGGCAAGGCGCTGAAGCTGAACTTCCACCCGCTGCGCAACCGGATCCCGGTCTTCGTCGGCGCGATCGGCCGCAAGTCGGTGGAGATGGCGGCAGAGGTCTGCGACGGCTGGATCCCGATCTTCTTCAGCGTCGACGCCTTCGAGGCGACCTGGGGCGAGCACCTCGAGGCCGGCTTCGCCAAGGGCGGTCGCCAGCGCTCCGACCTCGAGGTCAGCCCCTCGCTGCAGGTGGCGATCGACGGCGACCTCGAGGCGGCCAAGAGCGTCGTCAAGGCCGGCCTCGTCCTCTACTTCGGCGGCATGGGCAGCCGCAAGACCAACTTCTACGTCGACCTCGCCCACCGCTTCGGCTTCGGCGAGGTCGCCGACGAGGTCCAGCGCCGTTTCCAGGACGGCGACAGGGCCGGCGCCTTCGCGGCGGTGCCGGACGAGATCGTCGAGGCGACCTCGCTGGTCGGCACCGAGGCCGAGGTGGCGGAGCGGGTCGAGCGCTTCCGCGGCGCCGGAATCGACCGGATGATCGTCTCGCCGGTCCATCTCGAGAGCTCCGAGCAGCTGCACACCCTGGAGCGCCTGGCCGCCCTGGCCGGGGTCGCGGCGCGCGGCTGACCGTTTCGCATAACCTTCCGCGCCGCAGCGTATGAGGATCGGTGTGCCGAAAGAGTCAGCGAATGGGGAGCGCCGGGTCGCGCTGGTCCCCGACGTGGTCAAATCGCTGAAGAAGAACGAGCACGTCGACGTGCTCGTCGAGCGCGGCGCCGGTGAGGCCGCCGGCCATCACGACCCCGCCTACGAGCAGGCCGGAGCCAGCCTCGTCGGAGCCGACGAGGCGTGGGGCGCCGACGTCGTCCTCCACGTCGCCGTCCTCTCCGCCGAGCAGATCGCGAAGCTGAAGTCCGGCCAGTTGCTGGTCTCCCACCTCGCCCCCTGGACCGCGGCCGAGACCAACAAGGCGCTCGCAGCCGCCGGCGTCACCGCCTTCGCGATGGAGGCGATCCCGCGCACCACCCGCGCCCAGGCGATGGACGCGCTCTCTTCGCAGGCCGCCGCCGCGGGCTACGCGGCGATGCTGATCGCCGCGCGGGAGTCGGGCCGCTTCTTCGGGATGATGACCACCGCCGCCGGCACCGTGCCGCCGGCCAAGGTCCTCGTGCTCGGCGCCGGCGTCGCCGGCCTGCAGGCCGTCGCCACCGCAAAGCGGCTGGGCGCGATCGTCACCGGCTTCGACATCCGCCGTGCCGCCTGGGAGCAGATCGCCTCGCTCGGCGGCCGGCCGCTGGAACTGGACTTCATCCCCGACGCCGAGGGCGAGGGCGGTTACGCCCGGCCGCTGACCGACGAGGAGAACGCGCAGGTGCGCGACGCCCTCACCGAGAACGCCGGCAAGCAGGACATCATCGTCACCACCGCCGCGATCCCCGGGCGCCCGGCGCCGCTGCTGATCACCGCCGAGGCGGTCCGCAACATGGCCCCCGGCTCGGTGATCGTCGACCTCGCCGCCGAGACCGGCGGCAACTGCGAGCTGACCGAGGCGGGGCAGACGGTGGTCGAGAACGGCGTCAAGGTGATCGGCCCCCGCAACCTCGCCTCCGAGATGCCGGTGCCGGCCTCCCAGCTCTACGCCAAGAACCTCGAGAACCTGCTCGGCCTGCTGGTCGACGAGGAGGGCAAGGTCGGGGTCGACTTCGAGGACGACATCCTCGCCGCCGCCTGCATCACCGAGGGCGGGGCGATCCGCAACGAGCGAGCCGCCGGGAGGGATTCGGCATGAGCGTCATGACCGAGATCACGATCTTCGTCCTCGCCGTGTTCGTCGGCTTCGAGGTGATCTCGAAGGTGCCGACGACGCTGCACACGCCGCTGATGTCGCAGACCAACGCGATCCACGGCATCGTCATGCTCGGCGGGCTGATCGTCCTCGGCTACGCCAACGACCCGCTCGAGTACGTGATCGGCACGATCGCCGTCGCCTTTGGCGCGATCAACATCGTCGGCGGCTTCATGGTCACCGACCGGATGCTCGGCATGTTCGCCAGAAAGCCGAAACCGAAAGAGGACGGGAAAGGCAAATGATCGCCGAGGCAGTCCTCAAGCCGGGCGGCGACGCCGCCACGGCGCTCTACATCGTTGCCTTCTCGCTTTTCATCATCGGGATCAAGCAGGGCACCCACCCGACCACGGCCAAGCGCGGCAACCTGATCGCCGCCGGCGGCATGGCGGTCGCCGTCGTCACCACGCTGCTGCTCGACGGGATGGGCAACTGGGGCCTGATCGTGATCGGCCTCGCCGCCGGCTCGGCGATCGGCGTCGTCGCCTCGATCCGGGTGCAGATGACGGCGATGCCGCAGATGGTCGCCCTCTACAACGGCGTCGGCGGCGGCGCCGTGGCGCTGATCGCTTGGTCGGAGCTCCGCCACGGGATCTCGCTCGGCGGCGACATCCCGCTGGAAGAGCTGATCCCGACCCTGTTCGCCGCGGCGGTCGGCTCGATCTCCTTCTGGGGCTCCAACGTCGCCTTCGGCAAGCTCCAGGAAGTGATCCCGACGCGGCCGCTCGCAGTGCCGGGCCAGCAGGTGATCAACGTCGTCTTGCTGGTCGGGATCGTCGCCGCCTGCGTCGACATCGCGGTCAACAACGGCTCGCCCTCCGAACCGCTCTTCATCGGCATCCTGATCGCCGCCGCGCTGCTCGGCAACATGGTGGTGCTGCCGATCGGCGGCGCCGACATGCCGGTCGTGATCTCGCTGCTCAACGCCTTCACCGGCCTCTCGGCGGCGGCCGCCGGCTTCGCCCTGCACAACGTCGCCCTGATCGTCGCCGGCACCCTGGTCGGCTCCTCGGGAACGATCCTCACCCTGGAGATGGCGACGGCGATGAACCGCTCGGTCGCCAACGTCCTCTTCGCCGGCTTCGGCGGCGCCCCGGCGGCCGGTGCCGGCGGCAGCGGCGAGGAGCGCCCGCACACCTCGATCGGTGCCCAGGACGCGGCGATCAAGCTCGCCTACGCCGACTCCGTCGTGATCGTCCCCGGCTACGGCCTCGCCGTCGCCCAGGCCCAGCACGCGGTCAAGGAGATGGCCAACGAGCTGGAGAAGCGCGGCGTCACCGTCAACTACGCGATCCACCCGGTCGCCGGCCGCATGCCCGGCCACATGAACGTGCTGCTGGCCGAGGCCGACGTGCCCTACGAGCAGCTGAAGGAGATGGACGAGATCAACCCGGAGCTGCCGCGCACCGACGTGGCGGTGGTGATCGGCGCCAACGACGTCACCAACCCGGCGGCGAAGAACGACCCCGACTCGCCGATCGCCGGGATGCCGATCATCGAAGTCTCCGAGGCCAACGAGGTGATCGTGATCAAGCGCTCCCTTTCCCCGGGCTTCGCCGGCATCGACAACGACCTCTTCTACGAACCGAACACCTCGATGCTCTTCTCCGACGCCAAACAGGCGGCGGGGGAAATCGCGGCGGAGATCCAGAACCTGTAGCGGTCGCCCGCGGAGTTCCGAGCCCGGGGCCTAGGCCGCGGCGCTCCTCGCTCGGGGCTCAAACCGCGGCGCCTCTCGCCGGGGCTCGGGCCCCGGCCGGAGGGTCGGGTGTCCCTCTCCGTTGCTGGGTTTTTCGCTGTGGAGCGCTCCTCCCGTCCGAGCTACGCGCTCAAGCGCGAAAAAGAGGACGCCGCGCCTGCGAGGGACACCCGACCCTCCGGCCCCCAGCTCCGGGAGCGTGGCCGAGCTTTTGCCCCCTATAGAGGGCAAAACCTCGGCCACGAGGAAGCTTCCGTCCCTTGGAGCATCTCCCGATTCTCGGGAGCTGCCTCACCTCGGGAGGCGGGGACGCGATTCGTGGGGAGGGGTGGGGGTGTCCCTCTCGCGCAGCGGCGTCCTCTTTTTCGGCTCAAGAGCTCAATCTCGGACGGCCGCGTGCTCCCCAGCGAAAAACCCAGCAAGCGAGAGGGACACCCCCACCCCTCCACGCCAACCCCCGTCCCGAGCGAGCCTCCGTCTCGCCGCAACCAGCCACCGTCTGCGAATCTGCGCGCATGTCCGAGAATCTCGTCGAGCTGATCCGCCGCCGCCACGGTGTGCTGGGGCCGACGGCCCTGGAGGTGCTGAAGGAGGCGGTGGCCGACCACGGCGAGCTGACCGACGAGGACCGCCGCCGCGCCGCCGAGGTCTCCGGGCTGCCGGAGGCCGCCGTGCACGGGGTCTCGACCTTCTACGACGACCTGCTGGCGCCGCGCGGGGCGCGCCACGTCCGCGTCTGCACGGGGACCGCCTGCTTCGCCGCCACCGGCGGCGACCATGTCGAGGCGCTGCGCGAGGGGCTGGGGCTGGGCCTCGGCGAGCGCCGCGAGGGCGGCGAGGTCTCGCTGGCGCAGACCGTCTGCCTCGGCTTCTGCCACTCTTCGCCCGCCTTCCGCGACGGCGACGTCGTCGACGCCGGCCCCGGGGCGCTCGCGCGCGCCGTCGCCGGCGAGTCCCGCCCGGCCGCCGAGCCGGAGTGGGACAGCCTGCTGGCGGAGCCGGTGCTGACCCGTCCCGGCGAGTGGTCGGGCCTGCGGCGGGCGCTTGCCGAGCTCGGCCCCGAGGCGCTGCTGGCCGAGGTCGAGGCGGCCGAGGTCCGCGGCCGCGGCGGCGCCGCCTTCCCGGCCGGGACGAAGTGGCGCTTCGCCCGCGAAGCGCCCGGCGAGGAGAAGTACGTCGTCGCCAACGGCGACGAGGGCGACCCCGGCTCCTACATCGACAAGTACCTGATGGAGCGCAATCCGGCGCTGGTCCTGGAGGGGATGGCGCTGGCCGGCCTCGCGGTCGGCGCCCGCCACGGCTTCGCCCTCGTCCGCTCCGAGTACCCGCTCGCCAAGCCGGCGCTGGAGGCCGAGGCGGAGCGGGCGCGCGCCGAGGGCCTGCTCGGCGAGGACGTCCTCGGCAGCGGCTTCGAGTTCGACGTCACCGTGGTCGAAGGCGCCGGCTCCTACGTGGTCGGCGAGGAGACCGCGCTGCTGGCCTGCATCGAGGGCCTGCGCGGCACCGTCTCGGCGCGGCCGCCGTTCCCGGCCGAGCGCGGCCTCTTCGGCCGGCCGACCGTGGTCAACAACATCGAGACGTTGGCGAACGTGCCCTTCGTCGCCGAGCGCGCCGCCGCCGCCTACCGGGCGCTCAGCCCCGACAGCGAGACCTCGGGGTCCAAGCTCGTCTGCTTCAACGAGCGCTTCGCCCGCCCGAGCGTCTACGAGGTCCCCTTCGGGATCACGGTCCGCCGGCTCTGCGAGGAGGTCGCCGGCGGCCTGCGCGACGGCCGCGCGATCAAGGCGGTCCAGGTCGGCGGCCCGCTGGGCGGGATCCTTCCGGCCTCGCGGCTCGACACCCCGTTCGACTTTGACGCCCTGGCGGCGGAGGGCTGCATGGTCGGGCACGGCAGCGTCCTGGCCTTCGACGAGGCGACCGGGATGCGCGCGGTCGCCCGCCACCTGCTCCAGTTCGGCGCCGAGGAGAGCTGCGGCAAGTGCTTCCCCTGCCGGATCGGGCTGCGCCGGGCCGAGGAGATGTTCGAGCCCGGCAGGCCGGTCTCGCGGCAGCGGCTGGAGGAGCTGCTCGAGGCGCTCGAGCTGGGCAGTCTCTGCGCCCACGGCGGCGGCATGCCGGCGCCGCTGCGCTCCCTGCTGGAGCACTTCCCCGAGGAGTTGGGGCTGGCATGAGCCGCGTCACCGTCGACGGGGTCGGAGTAGAGGTCGCCGACGGCGCCACCGTCCTCGACGCCGCCCGCGCCGCCGGGCGCTGGGTTCCGACGCTCTGCTTCGACGAGCGGCAGGCCCCGTTCGGCGCCTGCCGCGCCTGCCTGGTCGGGGTCGAGGGCGCCGCCAGGCCGGTGCCGGCCTGCACCACCCCGTGCCGCGAGGGGATGGCGATCGAGACCGAGGACCCCACCGCCCGGCGCGTTGCCGGCGCGGTCGTCGAGCTGGTGCTCTCGGAGCTGTCCGAGCCACCCGCCTCCCACACCGAGCTGGCCGGTGTCGCCGCGCGGCTCGGGGTCGGCGAGCCGCGCTGGACCGGCGCCGTGCACGAGCGCGACGAGGACCTGCGTCATCCCTACCTCGCCTTCCGCCACGAGCTCTGCATCTCCTGCGGGCGCTGCGTGCGCGCCTGCGACGAGGTCCAGGGGGCCTTCGCGCTGACCGCGACCGGGCGCGGCTTCGAGGCCAACGTCGCCGCCGGGCTCGACGCCGGCTTCCTCGAGTCGACCTGCGTCTCCTGTGGCGCCTGCGCCGACACCTGCCCGACCGAGGCGATAATCGAGGTCGGCCTGCTGGCACAATCGGTCGAGGCGAAGGAGGGTTGACGATGGCGACCGCCATGAGCAGCGCAGCGAAGGACGCCGGGCCGCGATTCGATCGCAGCGTCACCACCACCTGCGGCTACTGCGGGGTCGGCTGCCGGCTGGAGGCTCACGCCCGCGACGACCGGATCGCCACGATCGCCCCGGCGCTCGACGGCCCGGCCAACGAGGGCCACACTTGCCTCAAGGGCCGCTTCGCGCACCGCTTCACCCGCTCGCCGGACCGCCTGCGCACGCCGCTCATCCGCGAGGAGGGCGAGCTGCGCCCGGCCAGCTGGGAGGAGGCGCTGGATCGGATCGCCGCCGAGCTGGGCCGGATCAAGTCCGCCCACGGCCCGGACGCGATCGCCGGCCTCGCCTCCTCGCGCGCCACCAACGAGGACTGCTACGCGATGGCGCGGCTGATGCGGGCCGCGATCGGCACCAACAACATCGACAACTGCTCGCGCGTCTGCCACTCGCCGACCTCCTACGCGCTGCGCAAGGCCTTCGGCCTCTCCGGCGCCACCGGCTCCTTCGCCGATGTCGACCATGCCGAGGTGGCGCTGCTGCTCGGCGTCAACCCGACCCAAGGGCACCCGGTGGTCGGCGCCCGGATCAAGCAGGCGGCGCTTGCCGGCTGCAAGCTGATCACGATCGACCCGCGCCGGATCGAGCTGGCCGACTACGGTGCGATCCACCTCGCGCCGCGGCCGGGCACCAACGCCGCGGTGGTGCTCGGCCTCTGCCATGTGGTCCGCCGCGACGGCCTCCTCGACGAGGAGTTCATCGCCTCTCGGACCGAGGGCTACGGGGCGGTGGAGGAGCTGCTGGAGGCCTACGACCCCGCCGCGGTCGAGGAGATCGCCGGGATCCCCGCCGCCGATCTGGAAGCGGCCGGGCGCCTCTATGGCGAGGCGGCCAGCGGCTGCCTGCTCTGGGGCCTCGGCGTCACCGAGCACAAGTACGGCTCCGAGGTCGTCCAGCTGCTCTGCAACCTGGCGATGATGACCGGCAAGGTCGGCAGGCCGGGCTCGGCGCTGCTGCCGCTGCGCGGCCAGAACAACGTCCAGGGCTCCTCCGACATGGGTGCCCTGCCCGACACCTACACGGCCTACCGCTCGGTCGAAGACGAGGAGGTCGCCGGGTCCTTCGAAGCGGAGTGGGGGGTGCCGCTCTCGCGCCGCAAGGGCCTGACCATCCCGCAGATGTTCGACGCCGCGGTCGCCGGCGAGTTGAAGGCGATGTACGTCTTCGGCGAGGACGTCGCCCAGACCGACCCCGACACGGCCCACGTCGCGGAGGCGCTGGAGAGCCTCGAGTTCCTCGTCTGCCAGGAGATCTTCGAGAACGAGACCACCAAGTTCGCCGACGTGGTGCTGCCGGCCTCCGCCTTCCTCGAAAAGGAAGGGACCTTCGTCAACGCCGAGCGGCGCTTCCAGACGGTCGAAGCGGCGCTCGACCCGCCGGGCGAAGCGCGGACCGACTTCGAGATCATCGCCGAGGTCTCGCGGGCGCTGGGCCACGAGGTGGGGTGGGGGACGCCCTGGGAGGCGCTCGAGGAGATCGCCCGCCTCACCCCGGAGTACGCCGGAGTCAGTCGCGAGCGGCTCGGCCGCCGCGGCCTGCAGTGGCCGGTCCGCGCCGACGGCACCGACTCGCCGACCCTCTACGACACGACCTTCGACCTGCCCGGCGGCCGCGGCCGCTTCGCCGCGCTGCCCTACAAGCAGCCCGGCGACGCCGCCGACGAGGAGTTCCCGCTGATTCTTGTCACCGGCCGCGTCCTGCAGCACTACAACGCCGGCACGATGACCCGGCGCACGCCCAACGTCGACCTCGTCGACCGCGACGTGCTCGAGGTCCACCCCGACGACGCGGCGCGCCTCTGGATCGGCGACGGGGACACGGTCTCGGTCCGCAGCCGGGTCGGCCGCATCGAGCTGGCCGCGCGGGTCACCGGACGGATCGAGCCCGGCCACGTCTTCACCTCCTTCCACTTCCCCGAGACCCGCACCAACCTGCTGGTCGGCCAGTCCGCCGACGTCAACACCTCTTGCCCGGAGTACAAGGTCGTCGCCGTCGACGTGCGCCCGGTCGCCGAGCGGCCGGCCTTCGCGCCGGCCGTCGACGCCGTGGGCTGAGCCGTGGAGGACCCCCGCGCCTACGCCGAGGTGGTGCGCGACGGCGAGCGCGACGAGGTCGCGGTCGAGGAGCCCCTGGAGATCCGCGTCGACGGCGAGCCGCTGAGCGTGACGATGCGGACGCCCGGGCACGACGAGGAGCTCGCGCTCGGCTTCCTCCTCGGCGAGGGCCTGATCGACGGCCCCCGCCGCGCCGGCCCCAGCGAGGACCTCGCCGCCAACGTGGTCGAGGTCGAGGGGCCGCTGCTGCGGGATCCCGGCGCCCGCCGCTTCTACACGACCTCCTCCTGCGGCGTCTGCGGCAAGGGGGCGCTGGAGGAGGTGGCGGTGGCGAGCGCGCCGCTCGGCCCGGGGCCGCGGATCGAGCGGAGCCTGCTCGCCGACCTGCCGCGCCGGCTGGTCCAGCCCGGCTTCGAGCGCACCGGCGGCCTGCACGCGACCGGCCTCTTCGACGCCGCCGGCGAGCTGCTCGCGGTCCGCGAGGACGTCGGCCGCCACAACGCGATGGACAAGGTCGTCGGCCGCGCCCTGCTCGAGGGCCTGGTGCCGCTGGCCGGGCGCGTCCTCTGCGTCAGCGGCCGCCTCTCCTTCGAGCTGGTCCAGAAGGCCGCCGTCGCCGGCGCGCCGATCCTGGTCGGGGTCGGCGCCCCCAGCTCGCTCGCGATCGAGTTGGCCGCCGATCGCGGCATCACTCTCGCCGGCTTCGCCCGCGGCGGCCGCGTCAACGTCTACACGGGCGCCGAGCGAGTGCGCGGCTAGCTCGTTCCGCTGTTCCTTTGCCGGGGATACCGCTGCAAAGGAACAGTGGAAGGGGAGTGCGGAAAGTCGGCACGGTTCGGCGCGCGAATCGGCACCTGAGGCACACACGGGTGCGACCTGCCGCCCTAGCGTCGGCCCATGCGCTCGGAGCGGGGGCAGGGGACGGTCGAGTGGGTCGGGACGCTGTGCGCGGTCTCGCTGCTGCTGGCGGCGCTGGTCGCGGTCGGCGTCCGGGTGCCGGGGGCGGAGCTGGCGCGCGCCGTCGCCTCGCGGATCCTCTGCGCGGCCTCATTGGCGGACGGCTGCGGGGACGAGCCGGCGCTGATCGCCGCCTACGGGAGCGAAGTCGGAAAGCTGGCCCGCGAGCACATGCCGATGCTCTTCTTCGAGCGGGGGTCGAAGGCGGTCCCGATCGACTTCCGCCGCTGCCGCGCCACCAGATGCGGCGACGCCTCCGGGGGCGCCCTCGTCCACCGCACCGACCGCGGCCTGCCGGTGACCGCCTTCGTCCACGTCGTCGACTGCCGTGAGGGGAGGGACGAGGTCGCCGCCGCGGCGGGCGCCGAGTGCAGGGGACCGCGTGCCGGCAACCTCTACCTCCAGTACTGGCTCTACTACGCCGACTCGGCCACGTTGAGGGACCTGATCGGCGACCTCGGCTACCACCGCGACGACTGGGAAAGCGTCGACATCAGGATCGGGCCGGGTGGCAATGTCGACGAGCGGGCCTCCTCGCACGACGGCTACAACTACCGCCAGGGCGTCGCCAACTGGGGGTCGGACGCCGGCATGGCACCGCTGCGCGAAGCGGCGGAAGCGGTCGGCGCCCGCGCACGGAACGGCTGGGGCCCGGAGACCCACTTCCTCCTCGTCTCCGGCGGCAGCCACGCCGGCAACGCCGACGGCATCCCCCGCTTCGGCCACTTCACGCCCGGCTCCCGGGTCCACCTGGTCCCGCTGGAGCCGATCGCCGCCGTCGACCGGTCCCGCTTCACGATCGTCCCACCCTGGGAAAAGGACGTCTGGCGCGACCCCGAGGCCACCGGGACGAGCTGACCTACTTGGGCGGCATCCGCAGGGCGCCGTCGAGGCGGATCGTCTCGCCGTTCAGCATCGGGTTGGCGACGATCTGCTCCACCAGCCGCGCGTACTCCTGCGGCCGTCCGAGGCGGGAGGGGAAGGGGATGCCGGCGCCGAGCGACTCCCGCGCCGCCTCGGGCAGGGCCGCCAGCAGCGGCGTGTCGAAGAGGCCGGGGGCGATCGTCATCACCCGCACCCCCTTGGAAGCCATGTCGCGAGCCGCCGGCAGGGTCATCCCGACGACGCCGCCCTTCGAGGCGGCGTAGGCGACCTGGCCGATCTGGCCGTCGAAGGCGGCGATCGAGGCGGTGTTGACGCAGACGCCGCGCTCGCCGTCCTCGTCGGGCTCGTTGCCGATCATCGAGGCCGCCGCGAGGCGCAGGACGTTGAAGCTGCCGATCAGGTTGACCTTGACCACGTTGGAGAAGTATTCGAGGTCGTGGGGCCCGCGCGCCCGGGCCAGCCGCTCCGCCCAGCCGATGCCGGCACAGCAGACCGAGACCCTCAGGCCGCCGCCGTCGGCGGCGCGCTCCACCGCGGCTTCGATCGCGGCGGCATCGGTGACGTCGGCGGCGACGAACCCGGCCCCGATCTCCGCCGCCAGGGCCTCGCCGCGCTCGGCATTGAGGTCGGCGATCACCACCCGGGCACCGCTCCGCGCCAGCGCCCGCGAAGTCGCCTCGCCCAGCCCCGAGGCACCGCCCGCCACCAACGCTCCGGCTCCGTCGACCTCCATACGCCGCGCACCCTATCGGCCGTCGGCGGAGTCCCGATCGATTGACCACCCCAGGGTGTGGGAAAACGATCAAGACTCCGGTGTTCACCGCTCGGCAACGAGGCCTCGATAATGTGTTCGGATCGCCACCGAGGTGACGACCGGTACCAGGGCAGCGATCGCGGACCTTCTCGCAGGGGCCCGGGAGCGAACCCTGGAATTGATCGAGCCGCTCGACGACGAGCAGCTCAACCGGGTCTACTCGCCGATCCTCAGCCCGCTGGCCTGGGACCTCGGCCACATCGCCAACTTCGAGGAGCTGTGGCTGGTGCAGACGATCGGCAACCGCGAGCCGATGCACGGCGACCTCGGCCGCTTCTACGACGCGATCGAGAACCCGCGCCGCACCCGCGGCGAGCTGCCGATCCTGCGCGACGCCGAGCTGCGCGCCTACATGGCCGACGTCCGCGAGCGCACCCTCGAGGTGCTGGACACGGTCGACGTCTCCGCCGACGCCGAGGACCCGCTGCTGCGCGAAGGGTTCGTCTACGAGCTGCTGCTCGCCCACGAGCACCAGCACAACGAGACGATGTTGCAGCTGCTGCAGATGGTCGATGGCTACGAGCCGCTGCGGCCCGAGTACCGCACCGCTCCCGAGCCGGTCGGCGAGGGTGGCGAGACGGTGACGGTGGCGGCCGGCGAGTACGCGATCGGCGCCCCGGCGCACGGTTTCGCCTACGACAACGAGCGCCCCCGCCACCGGGTCGAGCTGGCCGCCTTCGAGATCGACCGCAACCCTGTCGCCAACGCCGCCTACATCGCCTTCATGGAGGAGACCGGCGCCGAGCCGCCGACGTACTGGGAGGGCGACGGCGAGGGCGGCTGGGTGAACACGGCGCGCGGCCGCCGCGACCCGGTCGACCGGCGACGGCCGGTGGTCCACGTCTCCTGGCACCAGGCCGACGCCTTCGCCCGCTGGGCCGGCAAGCGACTGCCGAGCGAGCAGGAGTGGGAGGCGGCGCGCCCGCACCTGGACGGGCTCGGCCGGGCCTGGGAATGGACCGGCTCCGACTTCCTCGCCTACCCCGGCTTCGAGGCGTTCCCCTACCGCGAGTACTCCGAGGTCTTCTTCGGCGACACCTACAAGGTGCTGCGGGGCAGCTCCTGGGCGACCCACCCGCGCGTCGCCCGGCCGAGCTTCCGCAACTGGGACCTGCCGCAGCGGAGCCAGATCTTCGCCGGCCTGCGCTGCGCGAGGGACGCATGATCGCGATCGACGTCCACCTCGACGCCGATGCCGCCGCGACCATGGCGCGCGACGTCCGCGCCGGCCTCTGCGCCTACCCGAAGGAGCTGGCGCCGAAGTACTTCTACGACGAGCGCGGCTCGCTGCTGTTCGAGCGGATCACCGAGCTGCCCGAGTACTACCCGACCCGGGCCGAGCGCGAGATCCTCCGCGAGCGCTCCGGCGAGATCCTCCACGCGGCGGGCTCTCCGGCGACCCTGGTCGAGCTCGGCTCCGGCTCGGCGGCGAAGACCCGCCACCTGCTCGACGCGATGCGCGACGCCGGCTGCCTGCGGACCTACGTGCCGGTCGACATCTCCGAGGAGATCACCCACCGGACCGCGGCCAGCCTGGTCGACGAGTACCCGGGCCTGACGGTCCGCGGCCTGGTCTGCGACTTCGAACAGCACCTGGAGCGGGTCCCCGACGGCGACGGCACCCGGATGATCGCCTTTCTCGGCGGCACCGTCGGCAACTTCTACCCGCGCCAGCGCCACGCCTTCCTGGAGCGGATCGCCGCCCTGCTCGGCCCCGGCGACCACCTGCTGTTGGGGACGGACCTGATCAAGGACGACGCCCGCCTCGAGGCCGCCTACGACGACTCCGCCGGCGTCACCGCCGAGTTCAACAAGAACGTGCTCGAAGTGTTGAACCGCGAGCTCGGTGCCGACTTCGACCTCGACGGCTTCGAGCACGTCGCCCGCTACGACGCCGAGGCGGAGCGGATGGACATCCGCCTGCGCTCGCTCGCCGACCAGGAGGTGCGGGTCGCCGACCTCGACCTCGACGTCGCCTTCGCCGCCGACGAGGAGATGCGCACCGAGATCTCGACCAAGTTCACCCGCGACCGCCTCGAGACGGTCTACGCTGGCGCCGGGCTGGAGATGTGCGGCTGGTTCACCGACGCCGCGGGGGACTACGCGCTCAGCCTCGCGCGGCCGGCACCTGCTGGGTGATGCAGTGGACGTTGCCGCCGCCGAGCAGGATCTCGCGGGCGGGGACGCCGACCACCTCGCGGCCGGGGAACTGGGCGCGCAGGATCTCCGCCGCCTCCTCGTCGTGGCGCTCGTCGAGCAGCGGCATCACGACCCGTGAGTTGGCGACGTAGAAGTTGACGTAGGAGGCGGCGAGCCGGTCCCCGGGCCGGCGCGGCAGGGTGCCCTCGACCGCGTCGACGCCGGCCGCCTCGTCGGCGGCGATCGTCACCGGGCCGGGGGCGGGGAGGAGGACGACCTCCAGGGACCGCCCGCGGGCGTCGGTCGCGGCTTCCAGCCGCTCACGGGCGTCGCGGGAGATCGCGTGCTGGGGGTCGGCCTCGTCGTCGGTCCAGGTCAGCAGGACGGCGCCGGGCCGGGCAAAGCAGGCGATGTTGTCGACGTGGCCGTCGGTCTCGTCGCCGAAGACCCCCCTGTCGAGCCAGATCGCCTTCTCGGCCCCGAGGTAGTCGAACAGCGCCGCCTCGATCTGCTCGCGTGAGAGCTCCGGGTTGCGGTTCGGGTTGAGCAGGCACTCCTCGGTCGTGAGCACCGTGCCCTCGCCGTCGACGTGGATCGAGCCTCCCTCCAGCACCAGCGGCGCCCGGTAGCGGTCGGCTCCTTCGACCTCCGCCACCTTGGCGGCGACGCGCTCGTCGCGATCCCAGGGGAAGTAGAGGCCGCCCTCGAGCCCGCCCCAGGCGTTGAAGCGCCAGTCGACGCCGCGCCGCCGGCCCTCCCCGTCGAGGACGAAGGTCGGCCCCGTGTCGCGCATCCAGGCGTCGTCCGTGGAGAGCTCGACCACCCGCACCGATGGCGGCAGCAGCGAGCGGGCGTGCTCGAACTGGGCGTCGGAGACGGCGACCGTCACCGGCTCGGAGACGGCGATCGCCCCGGCCACCGCGGCGTAGGCGAGCTGCGCCGGCTTCGCCCCCCAGCGCCAGTTGTCGGAGCGCTCGGGCCAGGCCATCCAGCAGCCGTCGTGGGGCTCGAACTCCGCCGGCATCCGGAAGCCGTCGGCCGCCGGCGTCGAGTCGATCGTCGCGCTCACGCGCCCATTGTCCCCCAGCGCCGCGCCGCGCTCGTCCTACGGATCGGCCGAACAGCGCTTCCGGAGCGCGCCTCTGCGGCGTTTGCCGGCCCGGGCGGAACCCCATACAGTCGGACGGGATGGAGGAGATCCGCCTCATCGTCGCCGCGGAGCCGCAGCCCTCGCTCGCCCGCACCCGCGCGCCGCGCCGGGCGCCGTTGCGGATCGGCGCGGTCCAGCACCGCTGGCACCCGGACGCCGAGCAGCACGAGGCGGAGCTGGCCCGCGCGGTCGGCCTCGCCGCGGCCGAGGGCGCCCGGCTCGTCTGCCTGCAGGAGCTGACCCTGAGCCGCTACTTCGCCGTCGACCCGGCCGGGCCGGAGGCGGCCGGCGCCGAGCCGGAGGAGCTGCCGGGCGGCCCCACCCACCGCTTCGCCGCCCGCCTCGCCGCCGAGCACGGCGTCCACGTCCACGCCTCGCTCTACGAGCGGCCCGAGGCGGGGGAGGGGCTCGGCTTCAACACCGCGATCGTCGTCTCCCCGGGCGGCGACCTGGTGGCGCGGACCCGCAAGCTCCACATCCCGGTCACCGCCGGCTACCACGAGGACCGCTACTTCCGCCCGGGGCCCGGCGGCTCGGGGGCGTTCCCCGTGCTGGCCCTCGGCGAGGCCCGCCTGGGCCTGCCGACCTGCTGGGACCAGTGGTTCCCCGAGGTCGCCCGCGCCTACAGCCTCGAGGGGGCCGACGTGCTCGTCTACCCGACCGCGATCGGCTCCGAGCCCGACCACCCCGACTTCGACACCCAGCCGCTGTGGGAGCGGGTGATCGTCGGCAACGGCATCGCCAACGGCGTCTTCATGGTCGCCGTCAACCGGATCGGCTCCGAGCCGCCACTCGACTTCTACGGCTCGTCCTTCGTCTCCGACCCCTACGGCCGCATCCTCGTCCAGGCCCCGCGCGAGGAGCCCGCGGTCCTGGTCGCCGACCTCGACCTCGACCAGCGCCACGACTGGCTCGAGCTGTTCCCGTTCCTGACCACGCGGCGCCCCGACGCCTACGCGATGCTGGCCGAGCAGCAGGCCGAGGTGCCGAACCCTGAGGGGTCGGGCGGGTAGAGCGGCCCGCCCACGCCGCCAGACTTCCCGAGAGACTCCAGCTCACGAAAGCGAAGCCGGGGTCCCGGCGTCTGTGGGAGCTCCCCGCGAACTTACGCCGGCGCCAGCGCCTCGATCGTCTCGGCCAGCTTGTCGGGCGGGACGATCGGGGTGAGGATCGGGAGGGTGATGCCGCCCTCGACGAAGGCGGCGAGGCGTTCCTTCATCTGCTCGGGGGTGCCGAAGACGAACATGTCCTCGATCGCCTCCCAGGGCGCCGCCGCCGCGGCGGCCTTGCGGTCGCCGGCCTCCCAGGCGGCGACCATCGAGTCGATCTGCTCGCCGTACCCGAGCCAGCGGTAGAAGGCGGTGTACACGGGGACGGTGATGTAGGAGGAGAACATGAAGCGGGCCAGCGGCTCGACCGCCTCGCGCTCGCCCGGGATGCAGAAGAAGCGGCAGAGCAGCTCGAATCCCTCCGGCGCGTCCTCCAGCTGCGCGGTCACCTGCGGCAGCCCGGCCAGCGGCAGGAAGTTGGTGAAGGCGCCGTCGGCGCGCTCGACCGCCAGCTCGAGCATCTTGCCGCGCAGCGCCGCCAGCACGATCGGGATCCGGTGCGCCGGCGCCGTTTCCAGCTTGAAGCCCGAGGGAGTGCGCTCGCCTTTGAGGGCGACGTCGAGGAAGTCGAGCGTCTCGCGGACCCGGCCCAGCGGCCGCTCGAAGGGGATCCCGTTCCAGCCTTCGACGATCCGGTCCGAGGAGGAGCCGATGCCGAGGACGAAGCGCCCGCGCGAGGCGTCGGCCAGCGCCGCCGCCTCCTGCGCCAGCAGCGCCGGGCCGCGCTGGAAGACGCCGACGATGCCGGTGCCCAGCCGCATCCGCTCGGTCCAGGCGGCGCTCAGCGAGAGCGGCGTGAAGCCGTCGGGCCCGGCCGTCTCGCCGGTCCAGAGGTCGGTGTAGCCGAGCGCCTCGGCCCGCCTGACGTGCTCGGCATGGTCGGCCAGCGAGGTCGCCGGCAGCGGCAAGGTCAGTCCCCAACGCCTGTCCACGCCGCGACCCTATAGCCTGCGACGCGCATGGCGGATGCTTCCCAGGCAAAGCCGGACCGCAACCTGGCGTTGGAGCTGGTGCGGGTGACCGAGGCGGCGGCCCTCGCGGCCGCCCGCTGGGTCGGCCGCGGCGACAAGATCGCCGCCGACCAGGCCGCCGTCGACGGGATGCGCCACGTCCTCGACTCGGTCGCGATGGAAGGCGTCGTGGTGATCGGCGAGGGCGAGAAGGACGAGGCCCCGATGCTCTACAACGGCGAGCACATCGGCGACGGCACGCCGCCGCACGTCGATATCGCCGTCGACCCGCTCGAGGGCACCCGCCTCTGCGCGCTCGGGATGCCGAGCGCCCTGGCCGTGATCGCCCTGGCCGAGCGCGGCACGATGTTCGACCCGGGCCCCTGCGTCTACATGGAGAAGATGGCCGGCAGCGAGGAGATCGCCGACCTGCTCGACCTCGACCGGCCGCTGCCGAAGACCCTGGAGCTGATCGCCGAGCGCAAGGGGGGCACGATCGGCGACGTGATCGTGGTCATGCTCGACCGCCCCCGCCACGAGGAGGCGATGCGCGAAGTGCGCGAGGCCGGCGCCCGGATCCGCCTGATCACCGACGGCGACGTCTCCGCGGCGCTGCTGGCGGTCAGCGAGCGCTCGCCGGTCGACCTGCTGTGGGGGATCGGCGGCACGCCCGAGGGCGTGCTCTCGGCCGCCGCCCTGAAGTCGATGGGCGGCGAGCTGGTCGGCCGCCTCTGGCCGCGCGACGACGGCGAGCGCCAGGCCGCGATCGACGCCGGCTATGAACTCGACCGCATCCTCACAGCCGATGACCTCTGCTCGGGTGAGGACGTCTTCTTCTCCGCCACCGGGGTGACCGACGGCGACGTCCTCCAGGGCGTCCGCTACCGCGGGCCCGGCGCGACCACGGAATCGCTGGTGATGCGCTCGCGCTCGGGCACCGTGCGCCGCGTCCAGGCCCGCCACGATCGCGCCAAGCTGCGCGCCATCATCGGCGAGCGCTACGGCTGACCGAGGTCACTCCGCCTCGCTACGCGGTCGCCCGGAGCTGCTCGGCGCGGGCGGCCTCTTCGCCGAGGAAGGGGACCAGTAGCTCGTAGGTCAGCTCCGGGAGCAGCGACGGCAGCCGGGTCGTGCGCTCGCGCACGACCTCCTCGTAGACGCAGGCCAGCGCACCCCCGACCGCGAGGCTGGTCGCCGCGGCCAGCTCGGGCTGCGGCCCGTCGCCGTCGAGCCCCTCGTCGAGGAGGGAGGTGAAGCGGCGGAAGTCAGCCTGGAAGCGGATCCTGGAGGGGACCCCGACCGAGGTCATCTCGACCAGCGTGAAGCGGGCGATCGCGGGGTCGGCCGCGAACCACTCGAGCGCGGCCGCGAGCGCGCGCTGGGCTCGGTCGGGCCACTCCCCGGGGCCTGTGTAGGCGGCGCGCACGCGGCTCTCGAGGTCGTCCACCAAGACCTTCTGCGCTGTCATCATGCAGTCGAGCTTGTCGTCGAACAGTTCGTAGAAGCTCTCCCTCCCGACCCCGGCCTCCTCGAGGATGTCGGCGACGGTGGTCGCCTCGTGTCCGCGGGCCGCGGTGACCCGGACCACGGCCGCCAGCAGGCGCTCGCGCTGGGAGCGGGTGACCAGCTCGCGCGGCAGCCCGTGCCGGCCGCGCGGCAGTCGCCACTTGCGCAGGTCTTCAGGGCCGTCTGTCACCGTTGGGGGAGCCGCCGGGGATGCCTTCCACGGTGGCGAGTCGCGATTGCCGGATTCCCTCTTCGTGGCCGGCGAACGGGGCCACGGCCAGGTAGACGAGAGCGGGCAGCAGTTCCGGAAGCCGGTCGGCGCGCCCGCCCGCGACCTGGCTGAAGATCAGGATCTGGGCGCGGCCGAAGGCCAGGTCCGGGTCGAGGTGCCGCCGCCCCGAGCCGTTGCCGCGGCTCCAGAGGTCGGCCAGGGCGGGGACGAGGAGCCGCCGGTAGCGATCGACCACCGCCGGTTCGACCGAGATCGCGTCGCCGGTGAGCAGCTGCGCCAGCGCCGGCACCGCCGCCATCCTCGCGAGGATCGCGGCGGTGCCCCTGCGGGCTATGTCCGCCGGCGGATCGCCGGGGGCGTGGGAGGTGACGACGACGGCGCGCAGTTCCTCCACGCATGCGTCGACCGCCGCGTCGAAGCACTCGCGCTTGTCGGTGAAGCGCTTGTAGAAGGTGGTGCGAGAGATCCGGGCGCGGGAGACGATGTCGGTGATCGTCGTCGCCGCGTAGGTCTTCTCGGCGCAGCTGGCGATCATCGCCTCGACGATTCTCTGGCGCTGCGAGCGGGCGCCGATGTCGATCGGCGTGGTCGGCGCCAGAACGTTGGGCGCGATCTCAGAACTCGACTGTTTTTGCATCATTCCGATTCTTTCAGGACGCCCCACCGTCATGCACGTAAGTCGATTGATCGCCGACAGCCGCATTCCCGAAGCGGACTGGTCGCGAGCCGGAATATGACAGTTTCTTGTGTTGAGATGGCCGCACGCAGGGTGGCGGCGGGACGGGCCGGCGATCCGGGCGCCGCGTCGATCAACCGTCCACCCCCTCTTGCGGCACCCGGTGGCCGCCGATAGGTATCGGGTGAGATCCCACCGTGAGCTAGTCGAGGAGGCCTGGGTCGCCTTTGCCGGACCGGAAGGATGGCGCTCGGTCGTCTGGCCCGCCGCCTTCGCGACGGCGGCGCTGGTGCTCCTCGTCTACGACCACCTTCAGCAGCGGATCAACCAGCTGATCTTCTGGCTCTGCGTCGCCCTGATCGGCAGCGTCTTCGCCTGGATGGTCGAGACGACGCGCCGCAAGTCGATGGAGCTCGCCCTCGAGCACCGGCGGGCGAGCCTCGACGACGCGACCGGCCTGCCCAACCGCGCGGCGCTGCTGGCGACGATGTCGGCGTTCCTGGGGGCCGACGAGCGGCGGATCCTCGTCCTCTGCGAGATGGACGGGCTGCCGGCCTACTACGACGGCTTCGGCGACGTCGCCGGGAATTCCCTGGTCTCCCGGGTGGCGGGGCGGATCGTCGAGGCCGTGGCGCCGGTGGGCGGCAGCGTCTTTCGGGTCGAAATGTCCCGCTTCGCCGTGCTCGCGCCGGCCGACGGGGGCATTTCGGGGGAGGTCCTCCTCAGCTCCTCGATGGCGTTCGTCGGCGAGGAGGGCGCCGACGTCCTCATCGGGCGCTCCTACGGCGAGGTCGTGATCCCCGACCAGGCGGACCAGCCGGAACTGGCCCTGCAGCTTGCCGGGCAGCGAGTCACGGCCTACAAGCAGCGTCAGCAGCGCTCGGCGCGGCGGCAGGCACACGCGGTCCTGATGGCGGTTCTCGACGCACGTCGCCCGGAGCTGCGGGAACACCTGAGGGACGTCGCCTTCCGCTCGATCTCGGTCTCGCGGCGGCTCGGCCTGCCCCGGGAGGAGATCGACGACGTCTTCCTCGCCGCCGAGCTTCAGGACATCGGCCTGCTCACGGTCCCGGAGCGGACCCTGGAGAAGGAATCGGCCCTGGCCCAGGACGAGTCGGACCTGATCCGCAACCACCCGGTCGCCGGCTCGCGCATCGTCGGCGCCGCTCCCGGCCTCAGCTCGGTGGCCGCGATCATCCGCTCGATCTCCGAGCGCTTCGACGGCCAGGGCCACCCCGACGGCCTGGCCGGGGACCGGATCCCGGCCGGCTCCCGCGTGATCGCCGTCTGCGTCGCCTTCGCCGCGATGACCTCGGCGCGTCCCTACCGCGCTCCCCGCAGCGCCGAGGAGGCCCTGGCCGAGATGCGCCGCCTCGCCGGCACCCAGTTCGACCCCGTGGCGGTGGACGCCCTCGCCGCCGACCTCGCCGAAGAGGCGGGTCGCGTCGTCTCACTCACCGCCTAACTCGAGGTCGAGGAGGAGGTCGGGCCGGGCCGGGCGGGCGCCGGCTCGGGCGGGCCCGCGCAGGGGTTGTGGGTGCGGTAGGGGAGCTCGCCGGTGTCGTGGACCTCGTAGCGCAGCGAGTTGATCACTGCGCCGACGAGGATGGCGAGGCTGAGCACGTAGAACCAGAGCAGGGCGATCAGGATGAACCCCAGGGTGGAGCCGAAGCGCGACAGGCTCGAGACGTTCGAGAGGTAGACCGGGAAGAGCCAGTTGGCGAGGCCGGCGGCGATCGTGACGAAGCCGGCACCCGGCCAGACCGCCCGCCAGGGCATCCGCCCCTTTGGCACCACCCAGAAGATCACCGTGCAGATCAGGAAGGTGATGAGGAGGGCGGCACCGAGCAGCAGGGCGGTGTCGATCGCGTGGATGTTGGAGAGACCGAACGGCAGCCTGTCGGTGCTGGAGACGAGCGCGGCCTCGAAGGTGGGGACGAAGATGCTGGCGGCGATGAAGAGCAGGACGACCCCGAGCATGGCGAAGGAAAAGCGCTTTTGCTCGACCCAGCCGCGGCACTCGACGTGGTAGACGCGGCAGAAGGCGGTGTCCATCGCGCCCCAGAACGAGGCCCCGATCCAGAGCGAGCCGAGGAAGGCGGCGATCCCGATCGTCGTCGAGTTGTCCCGGATGCGCCCGAGCACGTCGGTCAGCGTCTGCTGCTCGACGTTGGGGAAGAGCCGCTGCAGGTCGTTGAGCACGCTGGTCTCGACGCCGCCGATCTTCAGCACCTGGCCGAAGACGAAGAGGACGAGCAGGGCGAAGGGGAAGACCGCCAGCATCAGGTTGTAGGCGACCATCGCCGAAAGTCCGGTGATGTTCTCCGTGTAGGCGCGCTGCCAGAAGGCCTGGAGCCACGAGCGGAGATGGCGGGTGGGAGTGGGCATTGACTTCACAAAGTGAAGCGACTACCATACGAACAAGCGTTTGACGAGAGTTTGAACGCTGGCCTCTTTAGGCAATATGACGTTCGTTGGGCATACTTCGCGGACCAGGTCGTGGGTCCGCTTTTTCATCGTCCGGCGCGACTTTCCGGTCGCGACGGCATTTCAACGTCCAGGACTAAACACCAAGCGCTAGGGAAACGAGTAGACACGGATGCTGGTAGCAGAGCTTCAGGAGTTGGAGGAGGTCAAAAACCTCATCAATCGCGGGCAGCAGCTCGGCGTGCTGACCTTCGGCGACATCGCCTCGGCGGTCTCCGAGGTCGATCTCGACGAGTCTGACGTCGAGGACCTCTACGGGCACCTCGAGAAGTCGGGGATCGAGCTCGTCGAGGACATGGACCCGGCCCAGAAAGCGGCGGCCGAAGCGATGCCCGTCGACACCGGGAAAAAAGGGCGGCGGCGCCAGAAACAGGCGCTCGACCTGAAACCGGACATGACGACCGATTCCTTGCAGCTGTTCCTCAAGGACATCGGCAAAGTTCGCCTGCTGACCGCCGCGGAGGAGGTCGAACTCGCGAAGCGGATCGAGCGAGGCGACCTCGACGCGAAGCAGAAAATGGTCGAGTCGAACCTGCGACTGGTCGTCTCGATCGCGAAAAACTACCGAAACCAGGGACTTCCCTTCCTCGACCTGATCCAGGAGGGCACCCTCGGCCTGGTCCGCGCGGCGGAGAAGTTCGACTACCGCAAGGGCTTCAAGTTCTCGACCTACGCGACCTGGTGGATCCGCCAGGCGATCGCCCGCGCGCTCGCCGACAAGGCGCGAACGATCCGGATCCCGGTCCACGTGGTCGAGAAGCTGAACAAGATCGGCCGTGCCGAGCGCAAGCTGGTCACCGAGCTGGGCCGCGAGCCGACCCCGGAGGAGATCGCCGAGGTCACCGGCATCGACCCCGAGGAGGTCGACTCGATCAAGCGCTCTGCCCAGGCCCCGGTCTCGCTGGAGAAGCCGGTCGGCGACGAGGAGGAGTCGGAGTTCGGCCAGTTCATCGCCGACGAGAAGGCCGAGTCTCCGTTCGACCGGGCCGCCGACCTGCTGACCAAAGAGGCCCTCAAGGAGGCGCTGGAGAACCTCTCCTACCGCGAGCGCCGCGTGCTCGAGCTCCGTTACGGGCTCGGCGGCGAGCACCCGCGGACCCTCGACGAGGTCGGCCGCACGTTCAACGTGACCCGCGAGCGGATCCGCCAGATCGAGAACCAGAGCCTGAAAAAGCTGCAGTCCCTGGGCGAGGCCCAGAAACTCCGCGAGGTCGCCTGACGGCGCGGGGGCGCGCCTGGCGGCCAGGCGCGCTCCCGCGCTCGTCCGGAACGTGGCTGGAGACGTTGGACGCGAATAGCCGCATGCCGCATTGCGGCTGGGTTTAAGGGCTGGACGCTCCCGGCCGATACAGGTCGGGATGTTCGACATCGACGCAGCCCTACGTACCCTCGTCGAGCGGGAAGGGTCCGACCTCCACGTCAAGGTCGACTCGCCGCCGATCGCCCGCATGCACGGCGAGCTGATCCCCCTGGAGGGGTTCGGAGAGCTGTCCGAACAGGACACCGAGAAGGCCTTCCACGACATCGCCGAGGTCCGCTCGCTCACCGAGTTCGAGGAGGACGGCGAGGCTGATTTCTCCTACGCGCTGCCGGAGGTCTCCCGGTTTCGCGTCAACTGCTTCAAACAGCGCGGGGCGATCTCGATCGTCTGCCGCGCGATCCCCTTCGAGATCCGCTCGATCGAGCAGCTCGGCCTGCCGTCGGTGGTCCGCTCGCTGGCCGAGGAGCCGCGCGGGATCGTCCTCGTCACCGGCACCACCGGCTCGGGCAAGAGCACGACGCTGGCGGCGATGATCGACCACATCAACCAGACCCGGTCGCGGCACATCGTCACCCTCGAGGACCCGATCGAGTACCTGCACGCCGACAAAAGCTCGATCGTCAACCAGCGCGAAGTCGGCTCCGACACGAAGAGCTTCGGCCGCGCGATGCGGCGGGTCCTGCGCCAGGACCCCGACGTGATCCTGATCGGCGAGATGCGCGACGAGGAGACCGTGCGCACGGCGCTCTCCGCGGCCGAGACCGGCCACCTCGTGCTCTCCACGGTCCACACCCTCGACGCGACCGAGACGGTCAGCCGGATCATCGACTTCTTTCCGCCGCACCTGCAGCAGCAGGCGCGGGTGATGCTGGCGGGGACGATGAAGGGGGCGATCGCCCAGCGCCTGGTCCCCGACATCACCGGCGAGGGGCGCCTGCCCGCCGCCGAGGTGATGGTCGTCACCGGTCGCGTCCAGGACCTGATCCTCAACCCCGAAGAAACGGGCAAGATCACCGAGGTCATCGGCGAAGGCGAGTACTACGGGATGCGGACCTTCGACCAGTCGCTGCTGGCCTACGCGATGGAAGGCCGGATCACCGAGGACACGGCGATGGAGTACGCGTCCAGCCCGCACGACTTCAAGCTGATGCTGGCGGCCGGGGGCCGCCGGGCGAGCGGCATCGAGCAGATGGAGCGCCCGGCCGAGGCGGTGCCGCGGTGAGGGAGAAGCTGAACGAGAACCCGATCGCGCAGGTCGTCCTGATCGGCGTCCTCGTCGTCGTCGCCCTGGTCCTTTTCATGACCAAAATGGGCGGCGGCGGCGAAGAAGGCGAAGAACCTTCCTCCGGGGGCGAAGTGGCGGCGACCGTGAACGGCGCGACCGCGACCGGGTCGACCCCGGGCGAAGCGGTCGAAGGCGCGGTCGAAAGCCTCGAAGCGGGCGGCGCCACCGCCACCTCGTCCTCCGCCGCCCTGCCCGGCTCGGTGCCGGCCCCGCCGCCCCCGGCGCCGGTCGTCGCCGCCTACGAAGCGGGGAAGACGGTGGTCCTGTTGTTCGTCCACGCCGGCGGCATCGACGACCGGCTCACCGCCGCCGCCTCGACGGCCGCCGACACGGTGCCGAACACCGAGCTGTTCGTCGTCCCGGCCAAGCGGGTGGCCCGCTACGCCTCGGTCACCGTCGGCCTCAGCGTCAACCGGGTGCCGGCCCTGGTCGTGATGAAGCCCCGCGAACTCAGCGGCGGCGTCCCGCAGGCGACCGTCTCCTACGGCTTCCAGACCCCGGCCAGCGTCGCTCAGGCCGTGCGCGACGCCTCCTACACGGGCCCGGCCGCGACCTACCACCCGAACTGAGCCGGCGATGAGCTTCAACGACCACACCCAGTATCCGACTCACCTGCAACCGGTCCCCGACTCCGGCGACTCGACCGCGCCGGCGATCGCGCCGCCGGAGGGGGCCGGCGTCCCCGGGCTCACCCCGCCCCTGCACCGCGGCCACTCGCGCGGCTTCATCACCGACGTCCTGGCCGAGCTCGGCTTCGCCTCCGAGGAGCAGGTGCGGGCGGCGATCGAGAGCTCCCGCACCGCCGGGCGCACGCCCGAGGCGCTGCTGCTGGAACAGGGCGCGATCACCGAGGACCAGCTTTCGCGGGCGACGGCGGAGCGCTACGGGCTCGACCACGTCGACCTCGGCACGTACCACGTCGACGTCGCCGCCGCGGCGCTGTTCCCGGTGACGATGGCGCGGCGCTACCGGGCCGTGCCGGTCGGCTTCGTCGACCAGCACACGCTGCTGGTCGCGGCCGCCGACCCCGCCAACGTGCTCGCCGTCGACGACATCCAGATCGCCACCGGCCTCGACTGCCACATCGCGGTCGCCGCGAAGGCCGACGTCGAGGCGCTGCTCTCGCGGCTCGGGACCCTGCAGAGCGCCGCCGCCGAGGCGGTGATCACCGAGCACGAGGAGGACGCCGACGAAGAAGCCGGCCTCGCCGCAGTGTCCGACATGCAGGCCAGCGCCGAGGACGCGCCGGTGATCAAGCTCGTCTACAGCATCCTCGCCCAGGCGGTGGGGGAGGGGGCCTCCGACGTCCACCTCGAGCCCGAAGAGGGGGAGCTGCGGATCCGCTTTCGCGTCGACGGCGTGCTGAAGGAAGCGGCGCATGTGCCGAAGCGGATGATCGGGGCCGTGATCTCGCGGCTGAAGATCATGAGCGAGCTCGACATCGCCGAGAAGCGCGTGCCCCAGGACGGCCGCGTCAGCGTCTCGGTCGACGAGCGCCGGATCGACCTCCGGGTGACCACGCTGCCGACCCAGCGCGGCGAGGGGGCGACGATCCGGATCCTCGACGAATCCAACGCGCAGCGCTCGCTCGACGAGCTCGGCATGGACGGCTCGGCCCGCGCCCGCTTCGAGGACGCCTTCCACCAGGCCTACGGCGCCGTGCTGGTGACCGGGCCGACCGGCTCGGGCAAGTCGACGACCCTCTACGCGGCGCTCAGCGATCTGAACGAGATCGAGAAGAAGATCATCACGATCGAGGACCCGGTCGAGTACCGGATCGACGGCATCAACCAGATGAACGTCAACCGCAAAGCCGGCCTCGACTTCGCCACCGGGCTGCGCTCGATCCTCCGCGCCGACCCGGACATCGTCATGGTCGGCGAGATCCGCGACGCCGAGACGGCGCGGATCGCGATCGAGGCGGCGCTGACCGGCCACATGATGCTGACCACGCTGCACACCAACGACGCCCCCGGCGCGATCGCCCGCCTCGGCGAGATGGGGATCGAGACCTTCCTCACCGCCTCCGCCGTCGACTGCGTCGTCGCCCAGCGCCTCGCCCGCAAGCTCTGCCCGGCCTGCAAGCGGCGGACCAACATCCCGCCGGGAGCGCTGGCCGAAGCCGGGATCCGGGTCGGGGCCGAGGTCGAGGCCTACGAGGCGGTCGGCTGCACCCGCTGCAACCAGAGCGGCTACAGCGGCCGGGTCGGGATCTACTCGGTGATGGCGCTGACCGAGCCGCTGAAGGAAATGACCATCGCCCGCGCCGCCGAGACCGAAATCGCCGCCGTCGCCCGCGAGGAGGGCATGCTGACCCTGCGCGAGGACGGCATCTCCAAGGTTCGCGGCGGGCAGACCAGCCTCGAGGAGGTGCTCCGTGTCACGGCCTGACTTCGACTTCTCCGCGGTCCTGCAGGAGATGGTGGACACAAGGTCCTCCGACGTCCACATCACGCCCGGGTTCCCGCCGGCGATCCGCGACAAGGGCAAGATCCGCCCGATGGAGGGCTTCCCGGTCCTCAACGGCCAGCAGACCCGCGAGGTCGTCTACGGGATCCTCAACGACGACCAGCGCAAACGCTTCGAGAACAACCAGCAGCTGGACTTCGCCTACGCGATCCCCGGCGTTGCCCGCTTCCGCGTCAACTGCTTCTTCCAGCGCGGCTCGGTCAGCGCCGCCTTTCGCCTGGTGCCGCAGCAGATCCCCCCGCTGGACTCGCTCGGCGTGCCGCAGGTGCTGCGCGACCTGACCCAGAAACCGCGCGGCTTCGTCCTCGTCACCGGCCCGACCGGCTCCGGCAAGAGCACGACGCTGGCGGCGATGATCGACGTGATCAACAGCGAGCGCCAGGACCACATCCTCACGATCGAGGACCCGATCGAGTTCCTGCACCGCCACAAGCGCTCGATCGTCAACCAGCGCGAGATCGGCTCCGACGCGCGCGATTTCTCAGTCGCGCTGCGCGCCGCCCTGCGAGAGGACCCCGACGTGATCCTCGTCGGCGAGATGAGGGACCTGGAGACGATCTCCACCGCGCTGACCGCGGCCGAGACCGGCCACCTCGTCTTCGCCACCCTGCACACCCAGTCGACCGCGCAGACGGTCGACCGGATCATCGACGTCTTCCCGCCCTCCCAGCAGGCCCAGGTGCGGACCCAGCTCTCGATCGCCCTGCAGGGGATCGTCACCCAGCAGCTGCTGCCGACGCTCGACGGCAAGGGGAGGGTCGTCGCCTGCGAGGTGCTGATCCCGACCCCGGCGGTCCGCAACCTGATCCGCGAGGGCAAAACGCACCAGATCTACGGCGCCCTGCAGACCGCCGGCGCGGTCGGGATGCAGACGATGGACGCCGACCTGGCGCGGCTGGTGCGGACCGGCAAGGTCAGCCGGGCGCTGGCCGAACAGCGGGCCTCGGTGCCGGAGGAGCTGAAGCGCCTGCTCGGCGGCGCGCCGCCTGCGCAGGCCGCCGCCGCGACCGCGACCGACGGCGCGCCGCCGCCCGTCTACACGCAAGGGGGGTAGGCGATGGCGAGCGCGACCACCTTCGAGTTCCGGGCGATGGACCTCTCGGGGTCGACCTCCGCCGGCGAGGTCGAGGCCGAGTCCAAGGCCGCCGTCGGCGAGCAGCTGCGCCAGCGCGGCCTGATCGTCCTCGACGTCACCAAGAAGTCCTCGCCGTTCGCGATCGAGGACGTGTTCAAGCGCTGGCAGTCGGTCGACATGCGCGAACTGGCGGTCTTCTCACGCCAGTTCGCGACCCTGGTCGCCTCCGGGATGCCGATGCTGCGGACCCTGCAGACCCTCGAAGAGCAGACCCAGGACGAGCAGATCCGCGAGGCCGTCGCCGGGGTGCGCTCCGACGTCGAGGCCGGCAGCTCGCTGGAGAAGGCGATGGAGCGCTACCCGAAGGTCTTCGACCGCCTCTTCCGGGCGATGGTCCGCTCCGGCGAGCAGTCCGGCCGCCTCGACGAGGTCCTCGACCGGATCGCCTTCCAGGTCGAGAAGGCCGACTCGCTGCGGCGCCAGGTCAAATCGGCGCTGATGTACCCGTCGCTGGTCTTCGGCTTCGCCACCGTGGTCCTGGTCGCGATCGTCGCCTTCGTGATCCCCGTCTTCGCCAAGATCTTCGAAGAACTCTCCGAAGAACATCCGGAGGAAAAGGCCGAACTGCCGATCCCGACCAAGATCTGCGTCGGCGCCTCCGACGTCATCACCGGCTACTGGTTCATCCTGATCCCGGCGATCGTGATCGCCTTCGTCGTCTTCTTCAGGTGGAAGAAGACCGACAGCGGACACGAACTCTGGGACCGCTTCAAACTCAGGCTGCCGTTCAAGATCGGCGACGTGATCCAGAAGGTCGCCCTGGCCCGCTGGTCGCGCACCTTCGCCGGCTCGGTCGAGGCCGGGGTGCCGATGCTGCAGGCGATCAAGCTGACCGGGGAAACGGCCGGCAACACGGTGGTCGAGCGGTCGATGGAGGACGTCTACGCCTCGGTCAAGCGCGGCGGCACGATCTCCGGGCCGATCGAAGCCAACCCGATCTTCCCGCCGCTGGTCGGCCACATGGTCGCGGTGGGGGAGGAGACCGGCCAGCTGCAGCCGATGCTGACCAAGGTCGCCGACTTCTACGAGGCCGAGGTCGACGCCAAGGTGAAGGCCCTGACGGCGCTGATCGAGCCGATCATGATCGTCTTCGTCGGCGGCATCGTCGGCTTCATCGTGATCTCGATGTACCTGCCGATGTTCTCGATCTACGAACACATCCGCTGAGCGGAGAGGGCTGGACGTTCGTACGGGGGCGCCCGCGACTATTGCGGAGCGGAGTCCTCTCGCATCGACACTTTTAACTATGCGGAACCCCACTTTTCGGCATTGGGGAGCGGATTTTCGGCTTTCCCACATTCCCGCTTGCAGTCGCTAAAGGTGCCGCTCAGAGCGCCGATGAGGACTGTGCAAAGCAAGCCAGTGCCTCGGTGCCATATGGCAATTCCCGGGCTCTGGCGCAAACGATAGGTCCACTAGGAGGTACCTATGTTGCTCCAGAACATCCGGGCACGAATCGGGGCCCGGCTCAACGGCGACTCGGAGGCCGGCTTCACGCTGATCGAGCTCCTGGTCGTCATGCTCATCCTCGGAATCCTGGCCGCGATCGCGCTGCCCGCCTTCTTCAACCAGAAGGAAAAGGCCGGCGACGCCAAGGCCAAGGAGTACGCCCACAGCGCGCAGGTTGCGATGGAGACCTGTGCCACCGAAAACAACGGGGTGTACTCCGAAGCGAACTGCACGCAGGCAGCCCTCCACAAAATCGAGCCGACGCTCGCCGAAAAAGAAGGCGGTTTCAAAGCGATCACTCCCGAAAAAACCGGTTACACGCTGGTCGCGGAAGGGTCCAGCGCCACGCAGATCTTCACCCTGAAGAACACCGCGGGCGCGATGAGCTTCACGTGCGAAGTCAAAGGCAAGGGCGGTTGCCCGTCCACCGGCAACTGGGGCGAATAGTCGCCACTACGCCGCTTAGGCGCATGCCGCAGCCAAACAGGAGTTCTGTCGAGAGGCGGGCCACGACGGCCCGCCTCTCGCTGCTTTCCGGGGTTGGGTTGGCGGCGGTCTTGGCATCCCTCCTGATGGCCGCGGCCGCTCAGGCCCAGCCGCCGAAACCGGTGCTGACCGGCACGAATCCGACTTCGAGTGCGGCCGTGCCGGCCACCTCGACCACCCCGAATATCGTCGGCAAGGGCGAAGAAGGCGGCACCACCACCGTCGTCATCGTCCCCTTCCTGCGCGCGAGCGCGGTGGGCACCAGTGCCCTCGGGCCCTCCGAATACGAAATCCGGATCTTCGAAGGGGCCGGCTGCGGCGGCGAAGCGGTGGCCACCGGGACGGTCGCCGAGCTTGAAGAACCCGGGATCGAAGTGACGGTGCCGGAAGGCGTCGCCACCACCTTCTCCGCCCTGGAGGTCAACTCCGAAGACCCGGAACCCGAATCCGCCTGCTCCAACACGCTGACCTACTGGGAGGGGACGCCTCCGGTGGAAGAAGAAGCGCCGCCGGAAGCACCGGTCGGAGAAGAATCGGCATCGCCTCCCCCGTCCGGGTCGACGCCCTCCGCAGGGGCGCCCTCCGCAGGTGTCTCGCCGGCCGTGCCGGCTGGCCCGCCCAGCCCGCCCCACCTGCGCACGATCCCCGGCGGGTGGGCCAACGACAACACCCCGGTGGTGACCGGCTCGGCGCCGGGCGCCGCGGCGGTGAAGGTCTTCACCGCCGCGGGCTGCGCCGGCGCGCCCGTCGCGGTCGGCTCGGCCGCCCAGTTCGCCGCCGGCATCCCGGTCCAGATCGTCAACAACGTCGTCGTCTCCTTTTACGGCCTCTCGGTCGGCCCCACCGGCCTGCAGTCGAGATGCTCGGACCCCGCCTACTTCGGCGAGGACTCGCGCCGCCCGCACGTGCGGATCACGATGGGGCCGGCGTCGAAGACGCGCCACCGCAAGGTGGCCCTCCGCTTCATCGACACCACCGGCAACACCCCCGGCACGGTCTTCCGCTGCAAGGTCAACCGCCAGAAGTGGCGGAAGTGCCACTCGCCGCTGCGCCTCAAGCACCTCAAGCGCCACCGCCGCTACGTGGTCAAGGTGAAGGCCAGGGACCCCGCTGGCAATTCCTCCCGCAAGCCCGCCAGGCGGCGCTTCAAGGTGATCTGATCCCGGCGCCCGCCGGGCCGCCGTGGAGCGGCGGCCGACGCCTCCAGTAGAAATCCCGCTCCAATGGCCGGCATCGTCCTGTTCGCGTTCGTCCTCGGCCTGGTCGCCGGCAGCTTCGCCACCGCCGTCGCCCACCGCGTCCCCCGCGGCACCTCGCTCCTCCTCGCCCGCTCCGAGTGCCCCGCCTGCGGCACCCGGATCGCCCCCCGCGACAACGTCCCTGTCGTCTCCTGGGTGCTGCTTCGCGGCCGCGCCCGCTGCTGCGGGGCGCCGATCTCGCCGCGCTACCCGCTGACCGAGCTCGGCCTCGGCCTCCTCTTCGCCCTCACCGCGGTCGTCCACCGCCACGACTCCCTCGCCGAAGTGGCGATCGACCTCGTCTTCCTGACGATGCTGGCGGCGGTCACCCTCACCGACCTCGAGCGGCGGATCATCCCCAACAAGGTCCTCTTCGCCGGCGCGATCCTCTGCCTGGCGATCGCCGCCCCCACCGACCCCGGCAGCCTTCCCGAGCGGGCGATCGCCGCCGCTGCCGGGGGCGGCGTCCTCTTCCTCGTCGTCCTCGCCTACCCGAGGGGGATGGGCCTCGGCGACGTCAAGCTGACCGCGACGATGGGCCTCTTCCTGGGTCGCGCCCTGGCTCCGGCCGTCCTCCTCGCCCTCCTCGCCGCCAGCGTCGTCGGCCTCGCCCTGATCGCCCGCCACGGCGCCCGCGCCCGCAAGATGGCGATCCCCTTCGGCCCCTTCCTCGCCCTCGGCGGGGTGGTGGGGATGCTGGTCGGCAACCAGCTGCTGGACCTGTACCTGGGCTGAGACATCGGCGCCGCGATCGCGCGCGGATAGCGTCCCGGAATTTCCACGTCCTGGGCGCAACACGTGCGCTCTTTCGACGTAGAGTCGTCGTGGAATTGGACCGGAACTGGAGCGCGCGTTTCGGGAGACCTCGTCTTCGACGCGGGCGCGCTGATCGCCCTCGAGCGCGGGGACCGGCACGTCGCGTCTCTCCTCCAGGGCGCGCTCGCCCTGGGCCTGCGCGTCTTCGCCGATGCGCACGTGGTCTGCTGCGCCTTGGAGAACGGGGCCGCGGTTGCCACCTCGGGCCCCGTCGACATCCGCAGCCTGGTGGGTCCCCGGGAGCGCTTGACGCTGATCCCGGTTTGAGCGTCAGCCGCTCTTGCTGTTCTTCTTGCCCTGCTTCGACTTGCCGAGCGGGGCGCGGTTGATCTTGTCGGTTTCGACCAGGCGGATCTTCAGCAGTTCGATCTTGAAGGTGCGGCCGTTGCCGCCGTAGACGAGGGTCTCGGGCAGGCCGGGTTCCATCGCGATCATCTCGCAGGTCTGCGAGCCGAGGACGCACTTGGCGTCGCCGAAGATCGAGGTGACGTTGGAGGAGACGACCATCAGGGCCTTCTTGCCGTCCTTGGTCGAGCCCATGTAGACGACCGCCGGGGCCTTGCGGCTGGGCAGCATGGTCAGCTCGGGCAGGTTGCGGCGCACGGTCGTCTTGCCCTTGGCGCCGGTCGAGGAGCCTTCGCTCGTGCCGCCGGCGCCGGCGCCGCTTCCTTCCGCTTCGCCCGAGGAGCCGCCCGTGGTGACGCGGACGTCGATCGCGTAGGAGTAGTAGGTCAGCTTGGAGTGGGAGGTGGTTTCGGTTTCGCCGCCGGTTTCGGTCGAGGTGCCGCCGGCGGAGGTTCCGGTCGAGGTCGACGTTTCGGTCGCGCCGCCGCCCGATCCGCTCCCGGAGGTGGAGCCTCCACCGCTGGATTCGGATTCGCTCTTCACGTACTGCTGCTTGAACGGGTTCTTGGCGCTGTGGCCCTGGAGGCGGCGGCGGTAGTCCCGCAGGCCGGGTGCCGACCGCGCGACCAGTTGGCCCGAGCCGCCGTTGCCGGATGCCGCGCCGGTTGCGGCGGCCGGCGCGGTGCCGGCGCCCTCGCCTTCTTCCGAGCCCGAGGACTGGCCGAGGGCGATCGGGACGGCGACGATCGCCACCAGCAGCACCGCCGCCACCGGCAGCAGGTGGCGTTCCTTGAGGTCGTAGTAGACGTCGAGGACGAAGCCGGGGACCCTGATCTCCGACAGCTTGATCTCGGGGCCTTTCTTGAGGAAGTTCATCGTGCCGCCACCGTTTCGGAGCCGGCGCCCGCTGCGGCCGTCCCGTTGGCGGCCGGCGTCGCGGTGGACGGGGCGGGCGCGGTCGGGGAGGCGCCCGCGGTGATGCCCAGGCTGGGCGGCGTCAGGTAGGTGGTCACGGTGAAGGTCGCGTCGAGGTAGGGGAAGCCGTGTTCGGCGTTGGCGGTGAGCGCGAAGCCGTCCAGGGTGACCAGGCGACCGTCGACCGCGACGGCGCTGTTCCCGGGGTGGACCAGCGAGTCGATCCCCTGCATGAAGTCGGCGATGTGGAAGAAGCTGCCGCTGAAGGTGAGGCTGTAGGGCATCACGGCGAGGCCGGCGGGGCCGATCGACGCGCCGAGCGGCAGCACCGCGGCGGCGGCCTCGGTCGGCGGCACCGTCTCGGAGGCGGGCACCGCGTTGGTCGAGCCGCTCGTCGAGCTTTCGGGAGTGGCGGTCGAGGAGGTGCCGGCGCTGGACACCGCTTCCGACTGTTCGCCGGACCCTTCGAGCTCGATGCTGTTGAACCTCACCTTCGAGTCGGTCGCCAGGTGCTGGAGTTCGACCAGCAGCGAGGAGGTTTCGTCACCGGCCGGGACGGCCTGGCCGAGCACGACCAGCTGGTGGTAGTCGGCGGGGAACTCGCGGCGGGCCGCTTTCGCCTGGGTCACCTGGCTCTGCGCTTCGGTCAGCGAGACCTGCAGGTCTTCCACCTGGGTGCCGAGTTCGTCGGCCTGTTCGCGCTTCGGGCTGAGGGCGAGCATCCAGAAGGCGACCGCGAGCGCGGCGATCGCCAGGATCGAGACGATCAGGCGGTTGGAGGAGCTCACTTGCCTTCGCCCCCTTCGCCTTCGGTCGACGAAGCTGCGGCGGTGGCGCTTTCGCCGGCGCCGGCGGCGGAGGTCGGGGGCGGGCTCGACGATTCGCCCCCGGACCCGGTTTCCGAGACCGGCGCTGCGTCGAAGGCGACCACCATCTGGAACTGGGCGATCGACTTCCGCGTCTGGCAGGTCGAGGTCGTCGAGGAGCTCGAGCCGCTGTTCGACCCAGAGCCGAGGGCCGAGGACGGCACCCCGACGCGGGTGACGCCGTCGATCTCCTTCAGCGCCTGCACGAACCCGGCGACGGCGTCCTGGCTGCTGGCGCAGCCGACCAGTTCCAGCGCCGGCCCCGGAATCGTCGAGCGCAGCGAGACGCTGGAGCCCCCGCTCGCGTTGACCGACGAGTTGGCGGTGCCGCTCAGGCTGGTCAGCCAGACGTCGCTCGGCAGCACCAGCGCCAGTTCGTGCATCACCCGCACCCAGTCGAAGCGGCTGTCGGCGAGGCTGGTCACGGTCGCGACCCGCTGTTCGCGGACGCTGTGGAACTGGCTGTAGGGGGAGAGCGAGCTCGCCTTGGCCTTCGCCGCGGCGGCTTCGCTTTCCAGCGCGGCGACTTCGCTCTTGCGTTCGGAGATCTGGTTGTCGGTGATCACCAGGACGGTGACCCCGACCAGGGCCGCGGCGAGGGCGGCGACGATCACGTAGGCGACCGGGCCGCCCCGCATCGGCCGGCGCCGTCCCGGCCTCTCCTCGGCGGGTATCAGGTTGACGGGGCGCATCGCTACTGCTCCAGGGCGAGGCCGTAGGGGAGGGTGAGGCGCGCCGCCGAGGCGGCGTCGTAGCCGGCGAGCGGCTCGGGGGTGCCGACGAGGATCGGCATCCCGAGCGACGGCTCCATCCGCTCGGCGAGGCCGGGGATCGCGCCGCCGGGGCCGCAGACGACGACCCGCTCGATCGGCACCGCCGCCTCCTGGGCGCCGTAGAAGTCGATCGAGAGGCGCAGCTCGTCGAGCAGCGCGTCGGCGCCGATCTCCAGCGCCTGGCGGGCGCGCGCGACCACCGCCGGGTCGCCCTCGACCTGCTCGACCGGCGCCGCCAGGCCGACGTGGTTGAGCCAGAGCAGCGCGTGCTCGGGGCTGAGCTGGGCGGCCGAGGCGAGGCTGCCGGCGATGTCGTCGAGGCCGGCCGGCGAGACGCGGGCGAACAGGCAGGATCGTCCCTTGGCGATCGCCAGGTTGGTGACGTCGCCGATCCCGCAGTAGAGGGTCGCGCGGGGCTCGGGGATCTCGCCCTCGGGGGCCGGCGCGGTGGCCCCGAGGTGGCCCAGCGCGCGGATCATCCCGAAGGCCGAGAGGTCGACCCCGACCGGTTCCAGGCCGGCGTCCCGCAGTGGCTTCAGGGTGGCGGAGATCATGTCGCGGCGAGCGGCGACGACCAGCACGTCGATCTGCGGCGGCGCGCCCTCGATCGCGGGCACGCCACCGACCACCCGGTGGTCGATGACCGCCTGGTCCAGCGGCATCGCGATCTGCTCCTGGGCCGAGAAGCGGACCGCGGAGCCGAGCTCGTCCGGATCGTCGATCGCCGGCAGGCGCACGGTTCGCACCACCACCCGCTGGTTGGCGATGCCGAGCCGGACGCGGCGGGACAGCTTGTGGGCGCCGAACAGGGCGCTGAGGGCCGCGGCGACGGCATCGGGATCCCTGACCTCGCCGTCGCTGAACGCCTCCGGCGGCAGCGCCTGCACCGCCGCGGCGCTGACCCGCACGCTCCCGTTGGCGACGATTTCGGTCGCGCCGATGCTGCCGGCCTCGATCTCGAGGCCGACCACAGGGCCGTTGCCGCCGCGCTTTACCGAGACGGGCTGATTGAGCTTGTTGAGAAAGGAGGTCATGGCTGGTTCGCGACCGCCTCAGGCGGCGGCGCCTCGGTTCCTGCATCGACAACATGGCGAGGAAACTTTCGCCCCGGGGCTACCAAGAATTCGAAGATGCAGGCCGCTCACCCGACCGTCTCCCGGCCGATCACCCAGTCCGACTGCACCGGCGTGATGAAGCTCGGCGGCTCGATCGTGTGCAGGCGTTCGTCGTATTCGTAGTTCTTCAGGTAGCCGGTGCCGCCGCTGGTGCCGACCGCGCCGCGGTATTTCTGCGCGATCGCCCCCCTGACGTTCAGCGTTCCGAGCGAGGAGCCGCAGTCGTAGTTGTCGACGATGAAGGAGTGGTTGATCGCGAGCAGGGCGGCGTCGATCTGCACGTTCGTGAGCGCGCCGGTCGCGTTGCCCCGGCATTCGGACGTGCTGGTGTCTTCTTCGCAGACCCAGGTGTAGTGGCCCCACCGATACTCCCAGTGGCAGCTCTGCTGATGGGCCAGGCGGACGGGGTGGAAGACGCGGATGAAGTTGTTGGCGATCAGCCCGAGGACGCTTTCTTCGCCGGCGTTGGTGAGGTTGCCGTTGACGATGATGTCGTTGCCGGCGGCGATCGTCAGCTGTCCGGTGTAGTCCCCCTTGACGTAGACGTTGCCGCATTCGGAGCTGTTCGGGTACGCGGTGTCGTACGGCGAGTAGGCGCCCGAGCAGGAGAGGTTTTCGACGTAGACGACCCCGTTGCCGGGGAGCGGCCCCGAGTAGAGGACTTCTTCTCTTTCGCCCTTTTCTTCCGCTTCGAGCCTCGATTCTTCGGTCAGTTGTTCGCCGGCGCAGGTCCACGGGCCGCGGCGCACCGTCATCGTCGCGCCGGTGAGGCAGATGCGCACCTGACCCTGGTACCTGAATTCGGGTTCGGCGATTTCGCCGAGTTCGGCGTTCGTGGACGGCGGCAGCAGCACCGGCGAGTTCGTCCTGAAGGTGCCGGCGAAGTCCGGTTCGCCGGTGCAGTAGTAGTGCGCGCTTTCGATTTCCTTGGTCGAGTACCAGCCCGGCGCCGACGAGCTGACCTCGATTGGGTCGTTGGCGCTGCGGCCGAGGGTGGGCCTGCCGCAGATCACGAACGCGTCGTTGGTGTGCATCGGGCCCTTGATGTTGTCGCCGCTGACGAACGAAATCGTGTCGCAGTACTGGTAGGTGCCCGGGATTCGCTCGGTGTAGCGCCCGCCTTCGATCGTCTTCGTGCACTGTTCGTAGGCGCCTTTGATCGCGGCTTCGCTGCCGTAGGTGACCGGGTCGGAGGTCTCGAGCTGGGTGAAGTAGACGTAGTCGAGGAAGCTGGCCGGCTTGAAGGTCGCCGTGACCGAGGCGGAGGACTTCCCGGAGTAGCCGGTGGCGCGGACCCGGAAGGTCCCCTTCATCGCCCCGCTCGTCTCCAGCATGGTTTCGGTCGCCTTCGCCACCGTGCTCGGGTCGCATGCGGAGTGGCCCGTGGCCGGGATCAGTTCGAGCGCGTACTCGGCGCCGGTTTCGCCCGGCACCGGGCGGCGGTTCGCGGTCGAGCCCTGCTGGTTGAGGGCGGTGGGGCCGGTGACTGCGGTGCACTTCGTCCAGTAGGCGCTGTCGTTGTGGAGGTGGAAGGCGTATTCGTCGATCCCCGCCTTGGCCGCCTCGTAGGCCTGTTTGCGGCTGAGGTCGCGGGCGTTGGTGTGGACGGTGCCGTTGACCGCGGCCACGGCTACCGCGACCAGCGAGGCGATCAGGGCCATGCCGAGGATGGTCATGATCATCGTGAAGCCCTGCTCGCCTCTGTCGCGCGTCACTGGCATGGGAAGCTCACCGCTTCTTCGCTGAAGGAGGGAGGGGTCAGGCGCAGCACGGCGCTGTCCTTGATGCTCGCGGCGGCGCCGCTGTCGGCGACCGGCGTGGTCCCGGGCGCGGTGTTGAGGGCGACCTGCACCTGGACGACCGCTTCGGCCTGCGTGGCGCTGAGTTCGGTGCCGGGCGCGATCCGTGCCAGCGCCCCGTTGGTGTAGGTGTAGTAAAGGAAGATCGAGCTGCTGGGCGGGATCGGCGCGACGTCGGTCATCAGCTGACGCGCGGTCGGCGTTTCCGCCCAGGTCCAGTCGGCCGAGGTGCTGCCGCTGGCGTAGGCGTAGTCGTACTGGGTGAGGGTGCCTTCGGCAAGGCGGATCTCGGTCAGTGTGGGGTTGGGCGCGACCGCGTTCCCTTCGGCGCCCGAGGCGCGGATGAACCGCAGCGTCGTCCCGGTGCTGCCGGCTTTGATCGGCGCCACCTTCGGCGCCACGCAGGCGGAGTGGAGCTCTTCCATCACGTTGGTGAGCACGATGCGGCCGTTCTGGGTGGCTTCGACCCGGGCGCTCACCCGGGCGCTGCCGTGGAGGGTGACGACGATCACCAGGGTCAGCGCCGAGAGGATCACCATGCCGATCGCGAGGCCGACGATCAGCTCCACCAGGGTGGTCCCGCGCTCGTCGGCGATCATGGCGGACCGGGTCATGGGCATTCGCCCCTGCTCCATCTGCCTCTGGTGGGAATCGTCAGTTCGCGAACGGTGGCTTCGGTCAGTCGCTGGACCGCCACCCTGGCGTCGGTGACGTGGTGGTCGCCCGCGGAAGCGCAGATTTCGTAGGTACCCCACGGCAGTCCCGGTTCGAGGCGCGATTCGCTCGTGGGCGAGACCTGGTTGCCGTTCGCGTTCGTCCGGTATTCCCGCCTCACGGGGTTCCCGCGCGCGTCCATGCAGTTTTCGTCGGTGATGACGACCGTCGCTCCCTGTGCCGCGCTGCCCCCCCGGAATACCGTCAGGGCGAGGGCGGGCAGCTGGAGCACGACCGGGGATTTGACGGCTTCCCCGGCGGGCACGACCACGCTGGCCATCGCCGCGGCTCCGGGCGGGTTGGATTCGTTCGTGGGATTCGGGTTGTTGGATTCGCACGACCCGGCGTAGATCGTGTCGGCCGCTTTGAACGGGAAGAGCGGCTTCGCTTCGATGTTTGGGAGCCGTTCCCCGCCCGGCGTGCCGAAGGTCTCCGCCCCTTTCGACATTTCGGCGTTGTAGGCGACCAGCGAGTCGGCGTAGGCGGGTTTGAGTTCTTCGCTGCTGCCTTCCCGGTAGACGAAGCTGACCGGGACGGCCCCGGGCAGGTCGTAGCGCAGCCCCACGGTCACCGTGCTGCTCGACTTGACGCCGACGGCGGTGGTCCAGGGCGAGGGGATGCCGTCGGTGTCGACGAAGCCCGTGGCCGAGGTCGTCATCGTGTAGTTGCCGGCCGGCAGGTCGGCGAAGTTCGCGCAGCCGGTTTCGTCGGTGACGCCGTGGAAGTTGCTCGTCCCGGTGCCCGAGACTTCGACTCCCGAGAGCGCGCCGCCGGCCCCGTTGTTCGTCTGGATCGCCAGCGTGCCGTGGCTGGGGTCGAGCGAGCCGTTGGAGGGGGAGACGACGCTCTGGATCCGCACCGGGTTCCCGGGGTTCGGCATGCTCGGCCAGCGCACCGTCGAGGTGATCTTCACGTAGTCGGCCGAGGAGCCGTTTCCGCTGCAGGATGCGTTGGTGCCGGTCGTGTTGTTGACGAAGACCCCGGTCGATTCGACTTCGAACCGGCTTTCGCCCACCGGGACTTCCTTCTGGACTTCGACGAGCCCGTTGAGGCTCGAGATGCGCATGTTGCGCAGGCGCGCCTGGTCTTCCTGGGCGAGCGCGTAGGCGTCGGCCTTGGTCCGCTGGTCGGCGGCCGAGCGGGTGGTGGCGCTGACCAGCGCCAGCACCGCCCCGGCGACGACCGTGATCACCAGGGCGCTGACCAGGACCTCGATCAGGACGAAGCCTGCTTCGGGCGCGGCAGGGCTGTGCGCAGGGACGGTCCTCACCTGTACCCCATCGGAGTGCGGCTGGCGCTCCTTTAGCGGTGGTGGACCCGCAAACCCGGATGGCACCTGACCTCGGCCAACGCTTCAGTAAGTGAAGCCATATGGCTACACTTGTTGAAGCGAGCAATTCCGGATTCTGCACCCGAGGCTCCGATCGCCGAAATGAGCGCAGCCAGCAACTCCACCTGCCCCGTCTGTCGCACCGCCGAAGTCGTCTGCGGCAAGTGGACGCTGCTGGTGATCCGCGATCTCGCCGCCGGCAGCAGCCGTTTCTGCGAGCTCGAGCGCTCTCTGGAGGGGATCAGCCCGCGCACGCTCTCGCTGCGCCTGCGGGCGCTCGAGGACGAGGGCGTCGTCGAGCGCCACACCTATCCCGAGGTGCCGCCGCGGGTCGAGTACGCGCTCACCGGCAAGGGTGAGGCGCTGGTGCCGCTGATCGAAGACATGCGCACCTACGGCACCCGCTGGCTTCTCGGCGAGGCCGCCGAGGCGCCTGAGTCCACCGTCGCGGTCTAGATCAAACGTCCAGCCGGGCGAGCCGTTCGCCGAGGTCGGCGGCGACGAGAGCCGGTTCGCCATGGATCTGCCGATCGGTGTAGCGGCAGATCGAGAAGCCGCGGCGGCGGAGGTCGAGGTCGCGGACATGGTCATCCTCGAAGGCGACGCTGCCCCCGTGCGTGCCCCAGGTGTCGGCCTCGACCACCAGCCGCTCCGCCGGCCACACGAAGTCGACCGTCCAGCGCCCGATCCGCGCGTTCACATCGGGCGCCGGCAACCGGTGCCGGCGGCACAGCCGCAGGAAGTCTCTCTCGACGTCGCTGCGCGTGCCGTCGCGGGGGGTCGTCGGCGAGAGTGCGAAGCGCCGCAGCTCCGCCTCCCGCACCGCCCGCCGGTGGAGCCTCGGCGGGACGTGGCCACGCAGGTCGTCCACCGTTCGCCAGGGAGCGGTCACCGGGATACGGTCGCGGACGGTGACCGCGGGCGCCGGCGGGCCCGCCTGGCGGAGGGCGAGCGAGGCGCCGGCGAGGGAGACGCACCGGTGCAGCTCGATCCCACGTCGTCGCCCGCGCCCGCTGTGCACCGGAACCGAGACGTCGATCGGCCCCTCGAGCGGGCGCAGGAGCCCCCACAACGCCGCCGCGCCGTCGTGGCTCAGGACCGCTCCGTCTCCGCAGGCGAGCACGGCCGCCATCCACCGCCCCTCGCGGCTCAGGCCGGCGTGGCCGACGGCGTAGACGCCGCGGTGAAGGCGGTGCAGAAGGCCGCGGCGGCCACGCGAGTGGACGGCGCGCTTGTCGAGCCCCGCCCGTCGGAGCTGCGCCACCGACACGACTCCGTGCTGCTGCGCCGCGACCTTCGCGATCTGCTCATCTCGTGGGGCGCGAAAGTCCCTCATTGTGGGACCAAGGCGCCCGGCACCGCCGATTCTCCCCCCGGGCACGGCTGAACCCCCCGGCATCCCGCTGGCGGGCCGTCGTGCAAGCGGTCGTGCAGGCGCAGGAGCGCCGACCCGGGGGCGGAAGCCTGGGGCATGCGTGACTTCCTGCTCACCGAGGCGTTGAAGCGCCTCGCCACCGAGGCCGCGACCCGGCTCGCGACCCTGGTCGCCACCGGCGACGAGATCCCCTTCGACGTCGCCACCGACGCCGGCGAGGACTCCCCCTTCTACAGCTACGTGCCGCTGACCGGCCGCTACGTCTCCGAGCACGCCGACGAGCTGCGCTCGCTGCCGGGCTTCGGCCCGGCCCGCCAGGCCGCGATCGAGGCCGGCGTCGCCGGCTCCTACCTGGAGGCGCGGGGCGAGTCGGTCCACGCCGACCCCGGCGAGCGGGCCGAGCGGATGCTGGTCGTCTTCTTCTCCGAGCTCTGGGAGGGCGGCGCCGGGTTCTCGCTCGACCGCGGCCGCCTCGACGAAGCGCTCTCCACCCTCGACGCCGAATCGCGCGACGCCGACGACGCCGACGTCCTGATCGTGCCGATCGTCGGCCTGCGCATGTCGATGCCCCGGCTGCAGCTGCCGCACGGAGTGCGGATCGTGCGTGCCGACTCGATCGAGGCCCCGATCGAGGCGATGCGCAGCGAGGGAATGGGACGGGCGGCCTGGGAGCCGCAGTTCCTCGCGGTTGCCGAGCAGGCGCCCGACGAGGGCGCCGAGACGGCCCTGCGGCAGCTGCAGGAGCTGATCAGCGTGATGAGGATGTTCAAGGCCGGCGGCATCGGCCTCGGTCCCTTCGCCTTCGCCCCGACCGGGGAGGACTGCTGGCGGCGGATCGCCACCGGCTCGCCCGCCACGCGCCCGGGCGGCTACCGCCTGGGCGAGGACGAGGCCGCCGAGCTGACCGCGTTCGCGGTCGCGCTGGAGGCCCGCCCCGACCCCGACTCCGCTCTCACCTGGGCAGTCGGCCGCTTCGAGATGGGCTGCGAGCGCGAGAGCGCGATGGACGGCCTCAGCGACCACCTGCTGGCGCTGCGCGCCGTGCTCGAGGGGCACGGCCCGGTCGGCGCTTCGCTGCCGATGCGCGCCGCGGCGCTGATCGCCGGCGACTCGATGGACCGGATCGACGCCCGCCAGCGGGTGGAGGACGCGCTCGAGCTGGAGCGCTCGCTGATGAACGGACGCCCCGTCGAAGGGGCCGTCGAGATGGCCGGCTGGGCCGAGGAGGGCGTCCGCCGCCTGCTGCGCCAGGCCGCCCTCGGCGAGCTCGGCGACGACCTCAGCGCGACCGCCGACGAGACACTGATCGCCACCGGCCTGGAAGGCGGGGACGCCGAGATCGCGATCTCCGTCGGCGACACGCCCGCGCCCGCGCCCGAGCCCGCGCGCGAGCCCGAGTTTGAGCCCGAGCCCGAATTTGAGCCTGAGCCTGAATCCCAGACCCCCGCGCCGAGCCTCCGGGAGGAGCTCGAACTACAGGAGGAGGATCAGATGGAGCAGGAGACCCGGATCATGGAGCCGATCCCGGCCGAGGACGAGATCAAGATCACGCACACGCCGTGGCTCGACGAGGTCTCCGACCCGCGCCCCGGCGACTCGCTCGAATGGCCTGCCGGCCAGGACCGCGACATCCAGCACCGCGAGCGGATCGACACCCCTCGGGTCCGCCACCTCTTCCCGGTCCCGGACTCCGACTGGGAGGTCTCCAGGTTGGAGTTCGAGTACAGCCGCGGCAGCAAGGCCTGACGCTCAGGCCCGCCCGGCGGCCATCGCCACGCGTTCCTCGCCGGTGGCGAACAGGTAGCGGTCGATCTCGGCCAGGCCGGCGAGGTCGTGGACGTCCTCGTCGAGGTGGGGGACGCGGATCACGCCGCTGGCGCGCAGCTCGGTGGCGAGGTGCTCGATGTTGCGCGCGTCGCGCTCGGCGAGTGCCTGGTAGTCGGAGAAGTTCGCCGCCACCCGCTGGGCGAGGTCGGCGTCGCCGAGCTTCTCGGCCAGCGCCCCCGGCAGGTCGTCGGCCTCGCCGCGCAGCTTCTCGGCCGGGTAGTGGACCTTGTTGACGATGACGCCGCCGAAGGGCAGCTTCGCCTCGACCAGCTTGCGGTGGAAGTAGACGGCCTCGTCGATCGGCTCGCCCTGGGGGCCGCAGACGACGAGGAAGCAGGTGGTCGGCTCGGCGAGCAGCCTGTTGACCCGCTTGGCCCGCGCCTGGAAGCCGTCGACCATGCCGCTGAAGGCGTTGAAGAACTCGGCGAGGTCGGCCAGCAGGTCGAAGCCCACGATCCGCTTGAAGACGCTCAGTGCCACCGAGGCGCCGCGGCCGGCGACCTTGGCGGCGAGGCCGGTCGGCTTCATGAAGACGCGCAGCGAGCGCCCTTCGATGAACTGGGTCAGGCGCCGCGGCGCGTCGAGGAAGTCGAGCGCGTTGCGGGTCGGCGGCGTGTCCAGCACCAGCAGGTCGAACTCGCCTTCGGTGTGCAGCTCGAACAGCTTCTCCATCGCCATGTACTCCTGCGAGCCGGCGAGGGCGCTGGAGATCTGCTGGTAGATGCGGTTTTCGAGGACTCGGTCGCGCGACTCCTCGTCGGGCGCCTGGCGGGCGATCAGCTCGTCGAAGGTCTGCTTCGGGTCGAGCATCATCGCCCACAGCTCGCCCTTCATCTCGACCTCGTGCCGCTCGAACAGGGCGGGGTCGACGCGGCGCGCCTCGTTGCCGAGCTCCTTCATCCCGAGCGAGTCGGCCAGCCGCTTGGCCGGGTCGATCGTCAGCACGCAGACCTTGAGGCCGCGGGAGGCCATCCCGGTGGCGATCGCCGCCGAGGTGGTGGTCTTGCCGACGCCGCCGGAGCCGGCGCAGATGCAGATCCGCTTGTCGGCGAGGATCTCGCCCAGGGTCGGCATCAGCCCAGCCTCCGCGAGAGCCGCCGCGCCGCCTCCGGCCCGAGGTCGGGCTCGAAGAGGAAGGGGAGGGTCTTCACCGGGGCCTCGACCCGGCGTCGCAGGCGTGCCAGCTGGGCCCGCTGCGAGCGCGCCCGTTCGTGCTCGGAGACCGCCGCCCGGGCGGCGGCGCGGACGGCGCCGCTCTCCGCCTCGGCCAGGGCCGCGAGCCGCTCGGTCTCGGGCTTGGAGAAGCGCTCCGGGTAGAGCCCGTTGAGGTAGACGCGGTCGACGGCGACGCCGACCTCGTCGCGCAGCTCCCGCTCCAGCGCCGCCGACTCGTTGACCGGCATCTCCTCCGGCAGGGCGACGATCGCGGTGCCGGTGTGGTCGTGGTCGGTGATGAAGCGGTCGAGGGTGCGCGCCTGCGAGTGGATCGGGCCGACGCGGGCGATGTTGGCGAAGGTGCGCGGCGTCTGCAGGAAGCCGACCCCGTGCCCGGTGGCTGGGGCGTCGACGATCACCAGGTCGTACTTGCGGCCCTTCTTGACCTTGCGGTCGAGCTGGGCCAGCTCCCAGATCTTGCCGATCGTCACCAGCTCCTTGAGGCCGGGGGTGGCCGCGGCGAGGTAGTTGAAGATGCGGCTGCGGAACAGCATGTCGCGCATCGCCCGCACCTTCAGCTGCAGCAGCACGTACTCGCGCATCGACTCGTCGGGGTCGATCGAGATCGACCACAGGTTCTCCTCCATCTCGACCTCGTGGAAGCCGACCTCGGTGTGGTCGAACATGCGCGAGGCGTTCTCCTGGGATGCGACCTCGCAGACGATCGTCCGCTTGCCCGCCGCCGCGGCGCGCATCCCCAGCGCCACCGCGACCGTGGTCTTGCCGACGCCACCCTTGCCGGTGACGATGACCAGCCGCTTGTCGAGAAGCTCGGGGATCGGGCAATTCCTAGCAATTTCGCAGGCCGGCAGGAAAAGCCGGTCCCCATACGAATATCCGCGCAATGGGATTTCTAAGCCGCAAGCCAAAGCCCGCACCCGTTGCCGTCGAGGAGCAGCACCCAATCGTAGAGGAGCTGCAGAGGATGGAAGAAGCCGTGCCGGAGAGGCCGGCCGCCGCCGAGGAGCAGCACCCGAAGGCGCCCGACGAGCCCACGCCCGTGCTCGAGCCCACGCCCGTGCCCGTGTCCGAGCCCGCGCCCGCGCCCGCGCCCGAGGCCGCGTCTGAGCCCGCGCCCGCCGTCGAGGAGGCGCCGGAGCCGGCGCGCAGCGCCCAGCCGCAGCCGGTCGCCGTGGCGGAGCCCGAGGACGAGGGCCCGGCGCGGATGAAGGCTGTGGACCTGATCGCGCCGAGCCGGTTCGAGCCGGTGCAGCAGGCGGCGGAGCCGGAGGCGCCGGCGAAGACCGCCGAGGTGATCGCCTTCGCCAATCAGAAGGGCGGGGTCGCCAAGACGACCACCACGCTCAACCTCGCCGTCGCCTTCGCCGAGTCGGGCCACCGCGTGCTCTGCATCGACCTCGACCCGCAGGGGAACCTGACGATGAGCCAGGGGATCGACCCCGACAAGGTCGAGAAGAGCCTCTACGACGTGCTGGTCAACGACATGCCGATCTCGGAGATCATCCAGGAGCGCGAGATCGACATCGCCGTCGCCTCGATCGACCTGGCCGGGGCCGAGATCGCGATGAGCACGAAGATCGGCCGCGAGCGCTCGCTGGAGAAGGCGCTGAGGGAGGTCAGCGGCGAATACGACTTCATCTGCATCGACACTCCGCCCAGCCTCGGCCTGCTCACGATCAACGCCCTGACGGCGGCGAACAAGGTGATCGTCCCCGTGCAGTGCGAGTATTTGTCGATGCGCGGGCTGGTCCAGCTCCAGAACACGCTGCGGATGATCCAAGAGAACCTCAACCCCGACGTGCGGATCGAGGGCATCCTGCCGACGATGCTCGACACCCGGACCGTCCACGCCAAGGAGGCGGTGGAGATCCTCGAGGAGAACTTCGGCGACCTCGTCTTCCGCTCCCGGATCAAAAAGGCGATCAAATTCGCCGAGGCGCCCGTGAAGGGATCGAGCGTGCTCAAGTACGATTCCGGCAGCAGCGCCGCGAACTACTACCGGGAGCTGGCGAAGGAGGTTCTGGCGAATGGCTCGGAGTAAACGCGCAAGCATGCGCGAGGGCCCCCTCGCCGATCTCTTCCGCTCGACTTCGGACCACGCCCCCGAGGATCCGCCCGAGGCTCCAAGGTACGGCCGCGAGGACCCGGCCGAGGCGAAGAAGGCCGAACAGGAGGAGCTCCGGGCCGCGGGTGACGATTCCGCGGGCCCTGTCGCCGCAGGGGACCCACCTGCCCCTCCGGTAGCTGATGCTTCCTCGGGGGAGGCCCCCTCTGCGGCACCGCCCGCGGGTGATTCGCCCGCGGCAGAGAGCGCCGCGGCTGACGCCTCGGCGCCGTTCGACCATGAAGCCGAAGAGGCTCGCGAGGAGCCGGTGGCCGAGGAGCCCGCGAGTTCCGCGGAGTCCCCGCCGGAGCGGCTGGCGCGGGTGTTCGCCGAGGAGCCGCGGCCGCGCGCGCGGAACGAGGACTTCAGCACCAGCAACCCGCGCTACGGGCGCGAGGAGCCGGCCTACGAGCCGCCGGGCAGCGGCGAGCCGCACCAGCCGGTGATCCGCGTCGTCGGCGTCGGCGGCGGCGGCGTCAACGCGGTCAACCGGATGGTCGATGCCCGCATCCCCGGGGTCGAGTTCATGGCCGTCAACACCGACCTGCAGTCGCTGCAGCTCTGCGTCGCCGACATCACCGTCCACATCGGCGACGAGCAGACCCGTGGCCTCGGCGCCGGCGCCGACCCCGAGGTCGGGCACCGCTCCGCCTTCGAAGAGCAGGACAAGATCAAGCGCCTGCTGAAGGGCTCCGACATGGTCTTCGTCGCCGCCGGCGCCGGCGGCGGCACCGGCAGCGGCGCCGCCCCGGTGGTCGCCCGCCTCGCCCGCGAGGTCGGCGCGCTGACCGTCGGCATCGTCACCAAGCCGTTCAGCTTCGAGGGCAGCCGCCGCGGCAACCAGGCCGACAAGGGCATCGAGGACCTGGCGGCCGAGGTCGACACGCTGATCGTCGTCCCCAACGACCGCCTGCTGCAGGTGCTCGACCAGCAGACCTCGATGATCGAGGCCTTCCAGGTCGCCGACGACGTCCTGCGCCAGGGCGTGCAGGGGATCTCCGACCTGGTGACGCTTCCCTCCGTGATCAACCTCGACTTCGCCGACGTGCGGACGATCATGTCCGACGCCGGCCGGGCGCTGCTCGGGATCGGCATGGCCCACGGTGGCGACGACCGCGCCATCCTCGCCGCCGAGAAAGCGATCTCCTCGCCGCTGCTGGAGACCTCGATGGAGGGCGCCCGCGCGATCCTGCTCTCGATCACGGGCGGCTCCGACCTCTCGCTGGTCGAGGTCTCCGAGGCCGCGAAGGTGGTCGGCGAGGCCGCCCACCCGGACGCCAACATCATCTTCGGCGCCAACGTCGACGAGGAGCTCACCGACCAGATCTGGGTCACCGTCGTCGCCACCCGCTTCGACGGCCGCCCGGCCTCGCCGCGGCGCTCCGAGGAGCCGACGATCCGCCGCACCAAGGAAGCCGGCTCCGGTCGCTCCGGCCGTTCCGGCCGCGGCTCCGAGCGCCAGGGCGAGCTCGGCATCGACGTCCCTGAGTTCCTCCCCGGCTGAGCCCGCCCTCCGCCCGATGAAGGGGGTCGTCGCAGCCGGCCATCCGCTCACCGCCGAGGCCGGCGCCGCCGTGCTGCGCGCGGGCGGCAACGCGGTCGACGCCGCCGTCGGCGCGGTCTTGGCCTCCTTCGCCGTCGAGAGCCCGCTGACCGGCTTCGGGGCGGGCGGCTTCATGATGGTCCACCGCGGCGGGGAGACGGTCCTGGTCGACTTCTTCGTCGCCGCCCCCGGCGCCGACGGCGTCGCCCGCGGCATCGAGCTGGCGCCGGTGCCGGTCCACTTCGACGCCGAGACCGTGCAGACGTTCTTCGTCGGCCCGGCCTCCTGCGGGGTGCCGGGGACGGCGGTCGGTCTGGAGCGGGCGCTGCGGCGGTTCGGCTCGATGCCCCTGTCGGAGCTGGTCGGGCCCGGCGTGCGCCTGGCCCGCGAGGGCGCGCCGGTCAACGCCCAGCAGGCCTACATCCTCGAGATCCTCTGGCCGATCCACGAGCGGCTGCCGGAGACCCGCTCGCTCTACGCGCCCGACGGCCGCCCGCTCGGCGAGGGCGACGCCTTCCGCTTCCCCGAGCTGGCCGAGGCGCTGGAAAGGTACGGCGCCGAAGGGGCGGAGCCGTTTCGAAGCGGCGAGGTGGCGGCGGCGCTGAGCGAGTTCGTGGTCGAGCGCGGCGGCACGCTCGGCCGCGGGGACCTCGCCGCCTACGAGGCGATCGAGCGGGCGCCGATCCGGGCGCCGTTTCGCGGCGCCGAGGTGCTGACCAACCCGCCGCCCTCCTCCGGCGGGATCCTGATCGCCTACTGCCTCGGCCTGCTCGAGCGGCTCGGCCCGCGCAGCGGGCCCGAGCAGCTGGTGGCGGCGATGGAGGTCGCCAACCAGCGGCGCGACCTCGAGTTCGCCGAGGCGCTCTACGAGGAGGGGATGGAGGCCGGCTTCCTCGAGCCGGCCGGGCTCGACCTGGCCGCGGCCGACCTGCTCGGGTCGACGACCCACATCGCCGTCCTCGACGGCGACGGGGGCTGCGCCAGCGTCACCTGCTCGAACGGGTCGGGCTCGGGGGTGCTGGTGCCGGGGACGGGGGTGATCCTCAACAACATGCTCGGCGAGGAGGACCTCAACCCGCAGGGCTTCCACCTGATCGCGCCGGGCCGGAGGGTGCCGTCGATGATGGCGCCGACCGTGGTCCTGCGCGACGGCGAGATCGCCCTCGCCCTCGGCAGCGCCGGCTCCAACCGGATCCGCTCGGCGATCCTGCAGACCGTGGTGAGGGTGGTCGAGCAGGGGATGCCGGTGGCGGCGGCGGTCGAGGCGCCCCGGCTGCATTTCGAGCACGGTTTGGTCCAGGCCGAGCCCGGGATCGACGAGGGGGCGCTGGCGCGGCTGGAGGCCGGCGGCCGCGCCGTCGCCCGCCGCCCCGCGATCAACCTCTTCTTCGGTGGCGTGCAGGCGGTCGCGCGCGACCGCCGCACCGGGGCGCTCAGCGGCGGTGGCGACCCGCGCCGCGGCGGCGCTGTCGCCTACGCCGATTAGGCGAGAATGCGCTGATCGCGGAGCCTGCCGACATCGATTTCGAGGCCGAGGGCCTGCTCGACGAGCTCGAGGGGGAGGGGCGCGCGGCGCGGCTGGCCCTGCTGAAGCGGCTGAGCGCCGAAGGCGTCCCGCTCGGGGAGCTGCACGAGGCGGTCGCCGCCGGTCGCCTGATGCTGCTGCCGGTCGAGCGCAAGATCGCCGGCGACGGCCCCCGCTACACGCCGCGCGAGGTGGCGGAGATCTCGGGCGTGGAGCTGGAGCGGCTGCAGCGCTTCACCGCCGCCTTCGGCGTCCCATACCCGGACCCCGACGAGCGCTCGGCGACCGAGGCCGACCTCGAAGCCGCGCGGCGGATCCGGGCCTTCCTCGAGGCCGGCCTGCCCGAGGACGGGATGCTGCAGGTGGCGAGGACGATCGGTATGGGCACCGCCCGCATCGCCGAGGCCAACCGCGAGCTGGTGGTCCGCACCGTGATGCGGCCGGGCCAGAGCGAACGCGATCTCGCGGCGAGCCTCGCCGCCGCCGCCGAGCACATGCTGCCGCTGGCCGGCCCGACCCTGGTCCACGCCTTCGAGCTGCAGATGCTCGAGCAGGTCCGGCGCGACGTGATCGGCGCCGCCGACCTCGCCTCGGGGGAGATCGGCGGCACCGCCGAGCTGACCGTCTGCTTCGCCGACCTGGTCGAGTTCACCCGGCTCGGAGAGGAGATCGCAGCCGAGGAACTGGGTCGGATCGCCGGCCGGCTCGAGGCGATGGCGAGCGCCGTCGCGCAGCCCCCGGTGCGGCTGGTCAAGACGATCGGCGACGCGGCGATGTTCGTCTCCACCGAGCCCGAGCCGATGCTGGCCGCCGCGCTCGCGCTGGTCGCCGCCGCCGAGGCCGAAGGGGAGCAGTTCCCGTGGCTGCGCGCCGGCCTCGCCCGCGGCCTGGTCCTGCCCCGCTCCGGCGACTACTACGGCCGCCCGGTCAACCTCGCCAGCCGGATCACCGGCGTCGCCCGCCCCGGCAGCGTCGTCGTCTCCGAGGCGATCGAGGAGGCGGTGGGGGAGGGATACCGCTACACCTTCATCGGCGAGCGGCGGTTGAAGGGGATCGACTCCCGGGTCAGGCTCTTCCGGGCGCGAGCGGCTTGAGGTAGAGGGCACCCCACCCTCCCCAGCGGCCTGAGGTGAGTTACCCCCGCCTCCGGTGGTTGCGGGAGACGCGCTTGTTGGTGTCCACCCGGATCACCCAGCAGGTGACCTCGACCTTGCGGGCGTTCTTCTTCTTCTTGACCAGGCACTTGACCTTGGCTTCGCGGCCGCGAGGCCCCCTGGCGCCGGTCGCGCCGGTCGGCCCAGTCGCGCCGGTCGGCCCGGTCGCGCCGGTCGCGCCGGTCGCGCCCGGCGGTCCCGCTGGCCCCTGCGGCAGCGGTCCGGCGCTGCCGCTCAGCGACACGGTGCTGGCCGTCGTGCCGGTGTTGGCCAGCACGCTCAGCGTCGCCTGGCGCGTCCCTTCGGCCTGCGGCGCGAAGCGCACCGCGACCGCGCAGCTGGCGCCCGGCGGAACTGGGGCGTGGCAGCTGTCGCCGCCGGCGAGGAAGTCGCCCGGATTGGTGCCGCCGAAGGAGAAGCCGCTCACCGCGAGCGGCGCCGAGCCTTCGTTGGCGATCGTCACGCTCTGCGGGGCGCTCAGCGTTCCCTGCGGCACCGGGGAGGCCGTCCCGAAACTGAGCGCAGAGGTGCTGAGGCTCGTGGTCGGTGCGTTCAGCAGCACGGAGACGTCGTCGTTGGGTCCCGAGTTGCCCGTCACCAGGTCCGGCACCCCGTCGCGGTCGAAGTCGCCGAGGGCGAGCGAGCGCGGTTCGGAGCCCACCGCGAAGCTGCTCGGCGCCGCGAAGGAGCCACTGCCGGTGCCGAGCAGCACCGAGACGCCGCCGATGGGGTTGCTGACCACCGCCAGGTCCTGCGCTCCGTCGCCGTTGAAGTCTGCGACCGCGACCGCTTCGTAGGAGCTGCCGGCAGCGAAGTCGGTCGCCGCTTCGAACGAGCCGCTGCCGGTGCCGAGCAGCACCGAGACGCCGCCGATGCTGTTGGCCACGGCGAGGTCCTGCCTGCCGTCGCCGTTGAAGTCGCCGACCGCGACGGACTTCGGATAGGTCTGGGCCGCGAAGGCGGTCGCCGCCCCGAACGAGCCTTCGCCGTTGCCGAGCAGCACCGAGACGTTCTTCGAGGCTTCGGCCGGGGCTTCGGTCGCCACCGCCAGGTCCTGCTTGCCGTCTCCGTTGAAGTCGCCGACGGCGACCGAGGTCACTTCTTCCCCGGCGACCGCGAAGTTGACCGCCGGCTTGAAGGAGCCGTTGCCCAGCCCGAGCAGCACCGAGACGTCCGCCGAGTAGTAGTTCGCCACCGCCAGGTCCGGGATGCCGTCCGCGTTGAAGTCGCCGACAGCGATCGAGCTCGGGGATTCGTGCACGGCCACCGAGATCGACGCCCCGAAGGTGCCGGTGCCGGTGCCGAACAGCACCGAGATGTGCGTCGTCGTTTCGTTGGCCACCGCCAGGTCCAGATGGCCGTCGCGGTTGAAGTCGCCGACCGCGATCGCGCGCGGACGGGTGCCGGCGGCGAAGTTGCGGGCTGCGCCGAAGGAGCCGTTGCCCGTGCCGAGCAGCACCGAGACGTCGTGGGAGCTGATGTTCGCCACCGCCAGGTCCTGCTTGCCGTCGCCGTTGAAGTCGCCGACGGCGACCGCCGTCGGGGTCGAGTGAGCCGCGAAAGTCGTGGCGGGGGCGAAGACCAGGGCGGCCGCGGCGGTGCCCGGCAGGATGAGCGCGGCGCCGATCAGCGCCAGGCCTATGGCCGCGAGCCGCGCGGATCTCGTCGTTGTGAGAGGTGCCCGTTCCATCGGAGACGCCGACATCTTTCCCTCCGCCCGAGGCTTCCGGATCGGTAGTAAGTCCCACTCCGGGTGTGGCGGCTTCGCGGCGGGTCAGGCCGGCTTGCGGCCGGAGACGAGGAGGTTGTAGAAGAGCTCGGCCGGGAGGTGGGGCTCGAGCAGGCGGGTGTCGACCTTCTGCAGGGCGATGTAGCTGTTGAAGGCGAAGCGGCGCCAGCGGTAGGGGACCGATTCGGGCTCGGCGCTCGACTCGACCGTGCGCAGGCCCCAGCCCCAGGCGTTGGAGAGCAGCTCCTCGCCGCCGACCCGGCGCTCCTCGAAGCCGGCGTCGCGCAGCAGCCGGCGCAGGTCGGCGGGGGCGAAGGCGTGGACGTCGACCTCGCCCTCGAGGGCGTGTCCCTGGGACTGGTCGGCTTCGGCGAGGGCGCGGCGCCGCGCCCCGGTCAGCCGCCGCCAGGCCGGCGCGACGAGCGTCCCGGTCCGCTTCGGCAGCGCCGCCAGGCGGTCGCCGTAGCGCGACGGCTCGCCGGCGAACGCGATCATCCCGCCGGGCCGCAGCACACGGTTGAACTCGACGAAGGCGCGGTCGAGGTCGGGGATGTGGTGGAGGACGGCGTGGCCGAAGACGAGGTCGAAGCTCTGGTCCTCGAACGGCAGCTCCTCGGCCTCCGTCGCCACCGTCTTCACCTCCTCGACGCCGAGCGCCTCGGCGGTCGTGGCAAGTCGTTTCAGCATCCCGGGCGAGATGTCAGTCGCGGTCAGCCGCTCGATCACTCCGAGCTGGACCAGGTTGAGCGAGAAGTAGCCGGTTCCCGAGCCGATCTCCAGCGCGTCGCCGAAGTGGCCGCCGTCGAGCCCGCCCAGTGCCTTGACCAGCTTCAGTCGCACCTGCTCCTGGCCGATCGCGCCGAAGTCGATGCCCCACTTGGCGTCGTACTCCTCGGCGGCGGCGTCGTGGTAGCGGGTGTTGACGTCCTTTATGTGCTCCGGCGTGGCGGAGGGCGAGGCGGGCATCGCGGCGGAACTCTAATACGGTCCCGCGGCAGTGGAGGGCCGCTACTTCCAGCTCAACCAGCCGCCCGGGGTGCCGCCGCTGCCTCTGACCGGCGAGCGGACGCTGCCCGACGTGCCCGAGGAGAACTACTGGTACCGGCGCCACCTGGCCGTCTACGAGTGGATCGCCGCCCGCGTCGCCGGCCTGCGCGTGGTCGACATGGCCTGCGGCGAGGGCTACGGCTCGGCTGTCCTCGCCGGCGCCGCCGCGAGCGTCGTCGGCGTCGACGCCAACCCGGAGGCGCACGAGCACGCGCGGCTGCGCTACCGCCGCCCCGGGCTGCGCTTCGAGCGCGACCTGGTCGAAAGCTTCGCGGAGCCCTGCGACGCGGTCGTCTTCCTGCAGACGATCGAGCACGTCGAGGACGCCGGGGCGGTCCTCGAGCACTTCAGCGGGATGCTCGAGCCGGGCGGCGTCGCCTACGTCTCGACTCCGAACCTGCTCACCCTGGCGCCCGCGGGGGCGGAGAAGTCCGAGAACCCCTGGCATGTGCGCGAGTACCGCGCCGCCGAGTTCCGGCGGCTCTGCGAGGACCACTTCCCGCGGGTCGAGCTGCTCGGCCTGTTTCACGCCCGCAAGCTGCGCGCTCACGAAGTCGCGATCCGGCTCGGCTGGGACGCCGTCCACAAGCGCCTCGGCCTGACCAAGCCCTTCTACGACCGTTTCACCCCGGCGATCGCCGCCTCCGACTTCGCCCTGCGCGACGGCGACCTCGACCGCGCCCTCGACTTCCTCGCGGTCTGCCACACGGCGGCATGAGCGGCGGGACCGCCGGCGACCTGGCGATCGTCCTGCACAGCCACATGCCCTACGTGGAGGGCTTCGGCACCTACCCGTTCGGCGAGGAGTGGTTGTTCGACGCGGTGATCCGCTCCTACCTGCCCGTGCTGGAGGTCGCCCGCGACCTGACCCTGACGGTGACGCCGGTTCTCGCCGACCAGCTCGAGGACGAGGGCGCTCGCGAGCGGCTGCGGCGGTTCCTCGTCGAGTGGCGGATCGGCGCCGCGGAGGCCGACCTCGGCGAGGTGTCGGCGGAGTGCCGGCTCGCCTGCGAGGGAGAGCTGGCCCGCTACCGGCGGGCGCTGGAGCTGCTCGACGCCGAGGACGGCGACCCGCTGCGGCCGTTCCGGCGCGCCGCCGCGGAGGGGAGGGTGGAGGTCGCCGCCTCCGCCGCCAGCCACGCGGTGCTGCCGCTGCTGGCGACGCGCGCCGGCCTGCGGCTGCAGCTCGACGCCGGGATCCGCTCGCACCGTCGCCGCTTCGGCTGGGAGGGCGGCTTCTGGCTGCCGGAGTGCGCCTACGCGCCGGGCCTGGAGTGGCGGCTGGCGGAGCACGGCGTGCAGTGGTTCTGCGTCGACCAGAGCGCCCACCAGGCGCCGCTGGAGGCGCTGGCGCCGGTCCGCACCGAGGCCGGCGCGGTGGCGCTGCCGATCGACTGGGAGGCGGTCGGCTGGCTCTGGTCGCTCGACGGCTACCCATCGGACCCCGCCTACGCCCAGTTCGACGGCAAATCGCTGCGCGGGATCCGGCTCTGGCGGGTCGGCGGCGGCGCCTACGACCCCGCCGCCGCCGCGGCCGCGGCCCGTCGCCAGGCCGGCGAGTTCCTCGACGCCGTCGCGGCCCGCCTGCGCGCCTACGCGGCCGAGAGCGGCCGCCGCGGCCTGCTCGTCTTCGCGATCGACACCGAGCTGCTCGGCCACTGGTGGTCGGAGGGGCCGCTCTGGCTGCGGGCCGTGGTCGAGGGGGCCGGGGCGGCGGGCGTGCGGATGCTGAGCGCCTCGCGTGCACTGGCCGAGCACGAGCCGGTCGCGCGGCCGCTCGCCGCCTCGACCTGGGGCGAGGGCAAGGACCTGCGGACGTGGGACTCGCCCCCGGTCGCCGACCTCGCCTGGGCCGCGCGGCGGCTGGAGCTGCGCCTGCTGCGGGCGCTTTCGGCGGGCCTGCGCGGCGACGTCGCGGAGCGTGCGGCGCGCGAGCTCCTCGCCCTCCAGGCCAGCGACTGGGCCTTCCTCGACCAGCGCGGCCAGGCGGGCGACTACCCTTTCCAGCGGTCCAGCGACCACGCGTGGTCGCTGTTGGAGGCCATAGACTGCGAACGCGTCACCGATCCGCGTATGCGTTCTCTCGCCCCGGACCTCAGCCTCGCTCCTCTGCTGGAGCCCTGATTCGCCGCCCATGACCCGCGTCCTGATCCTCTCCTGGGAGTACCCGCCTCTGATCGAGGGGGGGCTGGCGCGCCACGTCCGCAAGCTCTCCGAGGCGCTGGTCGAGCACGACGTCGAGGTCCACGTCCTCACCCGCGGCGGCGAGGAGTCGCCTGCCGAGGAACGCGAGGGGGGCGTCGCGATTCACCGCATCCGCGAGCCGAAACGGCCCACCGACCTGGGCGAGTTCGTCGCCTGGGTCGAGCGGATGAACTCCGACATGCTGGCGGCCGGGGTCGAGCTCGGCGACCGCTACAGCTTCGACCTCGTCCACGGCCACGACTGGCTCGTCGCCAACGCCTGCGACCACCTCGCCCGGCGCTTCGAAGCGCCGCTGGTGACGACGATCCACGCCACCGAGTACGGCCGCCACCAGGGCTGGGTCGACAAGCACCCGCAGACCTACATCGACGGGGTCGAGCGCTGGATCACCAACCGCTCCCAGCGGGTGATCGCCTGCTCCCACTACATGCGCGAGCAGGTTGCCGACGTCTTCGGGGTCGAGGAGGCGCGGATCAGCGTCATCCCCAACGGGATCGATCCCGGCGACCTGCCGGCACAGGACCCCGACGACCTGGCGCGGTTGCGCTCCGAGTTCGCCCAGCCCGACCAGAAGCTGGTGCTGCTGATCGGCCGCCTGGTCTACGAGAAGGGCTTCCAGCTGGCGCTGGAGGCGATGCCGCGGCTGATCGAGGAGGTGCCCGGCACCCGCTTCCTGGTCGCCGGCTCCGGAACCCACGAGGCCGAGCTGCATCGCCAGGCGGAGGAGCTGGGACTGATGGAGCACGGCACCTTCCTCGGCTGGATCGGCGACGACGTCCTGCACTCGCTCTACCGGATCGCCGACCTCACCGTGGTCCCCTCGATCTACGAGCCGTTCGGCCTGGTGGCGCTGGAGGCGATGGCCTCGGGCTGCCCCTGCATCGTCGCCGACACCGGCGGCCTGCGCGAGGTGGTCCCGCACGAGGAGGCCGGCCTGCGCTTCCGCGCCCACGACCCCGACGCCCTCGCCGAGGTCGCCGTCCGCGTCCTCTCCGACGACGAGCTGGGCCGCCGCCTGGTCGCCGAAGCCTACGAGCACGTGCGCCGCTTCGACTGGGCCGACGTCGCCGAGCAGACCGCCGCCGTGTACGCCGACCTGGTCGGCGCCAAGCTGGGCCCGGCCTAGGAGGGGCGCCGGCGCCGCGCCGCCGGCTCGGTGAAGCTGAAGCGGCCGGCCCGGGTCTCGCCGACCGTCCAGTGGATGCCCTCCAACAGGTCGGCGGGCGGGATCGCCATCGCGCCGGCGAGCCGGATCGCGGTGTCGATCCGGGCCACCCGCATGCCGTGCTCGAGCATGCCGATCTCGGTGCGGTGCAGCGCGGCCCGTTGGCCGAGCTCCTCCTGCGAGAGGCCGGCCCGGCGCCGGCAGCGCAGCAGGTTCTGCCCGAAGCGCTCCGCCACGTCTTCCGATCGCTTCGCCGCGTTCACCGGCGCAGCCTTCTCTACGCAACCTTTAGTCGGTCGGACAGTTGTCTGCATTTCTGGTAGCATCATTGCAGGAAGTGGCCGATGGTGGAATCAACCTAAGATTCCACCATGGCGCTCAACATCAAGGACACGGAGACGGTGGAGTTGGCAGCCGAGGTCGCCGAGATGACCGGCGAGAGCAAGACCGGCGCGGTGCGGGAGGCGCTTCGCGAGCGGAGAGACCGCCTGCGCCTGGAATCGGGCCGCGGAGAGGCCAAGCCGTACAAGGGGATCCGGCGCTGGCTGGAAACCGAGATCTGGCCCCAGGTCCCCGACGAGCTCAAGGACCGTCCTCCGATGACCAAAGAGGAAGTCGAGGAGATCCTCGGCATCGGACCGGAGGGGTATTGATCCTCGACAGCTCAGCGGTCCTGGCCGTTCTCCTTCGCGAGGAAGGGCATGAGCGGCTCGAGGAGGCCATGGAAGGTGCCGACGCTCTCGGCATCGGAGCCCCGACCCTGCTCGAGACCGAGATGGTCGCGGCGGGGGCCTTCGACCTGCATGGCCCCGCTCTGGTGTCCCGGTTCCTGGAGCGCTGGCAGATAGTCGTCACGCCGTTCGAGGACCGCCATCGGCGGGCGGCCACGGATGCCTTCATCCGCTACGGCAAGGGCCGGCACCCCGCGGCGCTCAACTTCGGCGACTGCCTGAGCTATGCCGCCGCCAAGGTCGCAGGCGCCCCGCTGCTGTTCACCGGCGAGGACTTCGCCAGGACCGACATCGACGTCGCCTGAGCGTGGCGCGTTTGTTCGAGATGGCCGAACAAACACGCCACGCCCCTGAGACGGCTCAGGCGGTCTGCTGCGGCGGCCGCAGGGTCGTCTCGGCCCCGGGGTCGGGCTCGACCGGGTGCGGCCAGCGCAGCTCCGCCGGCGCCTCGCGCATCCGGACCACCCGCGCCGGCACCCCGGCGACGACGGCGTTGGCGGGGACGTCCCTGGTGACCACGGCGTTGGTGCCGACGATCGAGTTGTCGCCGACGCGGACGCCGCGCAGGATGCAGGCGCCGTAGCCGATCCAGACGTTGGAGCCGACCTCGACGTCGCGCTTGTAGATGCCCTGCAGGCGGATCGGGCGCTCGACTTCGACCACGCCATGGTCGAAGTCGATGAACATCGCCCGGTCGGCGATCACGCACTGCTCGCCGATCCGCACGCGCTGGTAGGCGGAGATCGTGCACTCCTGGCCGATCACCGTCTTGGCGCCGATCTCGACCTCCCCCTCGTGGCAGCGGACCTTGGTCCCGTCGCCGAGCCAGACGAAGCGGCCGAAGCGGACCTGGCCCTTGCGGCCGACCTCCAGTTCCAGGCCGCGGCCGAAGAAGACGAACCCGTCGGTGCGCCAGCGGCGGCCGGCGCGGGTCAGCAGGCGCCGCCAGCAGTAGCGCCAGAGCAGGCGCCCGTAGCGCCAGTTCAGCATCTTGTTGCGGGCGAGGAAGCGAACCATCGCGGGGCAACTCTAGACTCGGAACCTTGACCGACGCAGCGAAGACCGCGCCCCTGGCGGAGCGCCTCGTCAGCGGCGACAAGCGGGCGCTGGCACGGGCGATCACCCTGATCGAGTCCGACGACCCGGCCGGCTGGGAGCTGGTGCGCGAGGTCTACCCCCGTACCGGGACGGCGCGGATCGTCGGCTTCACCGGGCCGCCCGGGGTCGGCAAGAGCACCCTGATCGGCGCCCTCACCGGCGAGCTGCGCAAGCAGCGGCGCGAGGTCGCGGTGCTCTCGATCGACCCGTCCAGCCCGTTCACCCGGGGCGCCCTGCTCGGCGACCGGATCCGCCTCTCCGACCACTTCCTCGACCCCGGCGTCTTCATCCGCTCGATGGCCTCCCGCGGCGCCCTCGGCGGCCTCTCGGAGGCGGCCCTGCAGGTCGCCTTGGTGATGGACGCGGCCGGCAAAGACGACGTCCTGATCGAGACCGTCGGCGTCGGCCAGGCCGAGATCGACATCGTCGACCACGCCGACACGATCGTGCTGGCGCTGATGCCCGGCTCGGGCGACTCGATCCAGGCTCTGAAGGCGGGGGTGATGGAGATCCCCGACGTGATCGTGGTCAACAAGGCCGACCACCCGATGACCGACACGATGGTGCGCGAGGTCCGCGGCGTGCTGGCTCTCTCCCAGGAGCCGGGCGGCTGGAAGGTGCCGATCCTGCGCACCGAGGCGGCGCGGGGGGAGGGGGTCGAGGAGCTGGCGGCGAAGATCGGCGAGCATCGCGAGCACATCGAGGCCGCGGGGACGCTGGCCGAGCGCCGCGCCCGCAACCTGCGCAGCGAGGTGCTCGGGATCGCCACCGCGCGGATGCGGCGGCGGCTCGAGCAGGTCGTCGCCGAGGACCCTGACACCGCCGAGCTGATGGAGCGGGTGGTGCGGCGCGAGCTCGACCCCGCCTCGGCGGCGGCGGAGCTGCTGGAGAGGCACGGGGATGGCTGAGGCCGCGCCGACCGTGCCGCTCTCGGAGGCGCTGAGCTGGGTCGGCACCGAGGTTGCCGAGTGCGAGGGCGGCGGCATCGGGGAGGTCCAGGGCTTCTACGTCGACGCCGCCGGCGGGCAGCCGGTCTGGCTGGTGGCCAAGCTCGGCAAGCGTCGCGGCGCCCGCGTCGTCGCGCTCCCCTTCGCCACCTGCGCCGGAGCGCCGTTCGGCGTCTGGACCGCCTTCGACGCCGAGATCGTGCGCCACGCTCCGGCCGTTGACCCGCGCCGCCCGCTGCGGCGCGAGCACGAGCTGGCGATCTGCTCCCACTTCGGCGTCGGCGAGGCGGTCGGCAGGGCGGCCGAGGTCGCCGGTCGCGGCGAGGGCGAGATCACCGCCGATCCGGCCCGCGCCTGAGCGCGCCCGGGGCGCCTGGGCGCCTGAGTTTCTGCGCTCGTCACATTTCCCTCCTACCTTTTCGATGAGATGGCGCTGCTGATCCTCTTCGGCTTCGTTGCCGGCGCGGCGACCGCGGTCTCGCCCTGCGTCCTGCCGGTGCTGCCGATCGCGCTCTCGGCCGGCGCCACCGGCGGTCGCCGCCGGCCGCTCGGGATCGTCGTCGGCCTCACCGCCTCGTTCACCTTCGCGATCGTCGCCCTCGTCTACGTGATCGACGCCCTCGGGCTGCCGAACGAGCTGCTGCGCGACGTGGCGATCGGGGTATTGGTCGCGTTCGGCGTCGTCCTCATGGCCCCGCCCCTGGCGGCGCGCCTGGAGGCCTGGCTCAGCGCCGCCGCCGGCCGCGCCGGCGTCCCCCGGGCCGCCGGTGACGGCTTCTGGCCGGGGGTGGGGCTGGGGGCCAGCCTCGGGATCCTCTACGTGCCCTGCGCCGGCCCGATCCTGGCCGGCGTCGTCACCGTCACCGCCTCGCAGAGCTTCAACGCCGGCCGGCTCGCGGTCGCGCTTGCCTACGGCCTCGGCTCGGCCCTCGTCCTCTACCTGCTGATGCTCGGCGGTCGCCGCCTGGCGCGGCCGCTGGCGCGGCGCGGCGTCGCCCTGCAGGTGGCGACCGGGGCGATCATGGTCGTCGTCGGCCTGGCGATGGCGGCGGAATACGACCTCCGCTTCCAGCGCGACGTCACCGCCGAGCTGCCCTCGTTCCTCGTCAACCCGGCGGAAGGGATCGAGAACGCCCCCTCCGCCCAGGCGGCGCTCGCCGGCATCCGCGGCATCTCGGCGCACGGGATCGGCGCCGAAGTGGAGCGCGGCGCGAGGCCGGCCTCGGCCTCGGCCCCGTCCCAGGGCAAGCTCGACCTGCCGACCTACGGCGAAGCGCCGGAATTCGCCGACACCGAGCGCTGGTTCAACACCCCGGGCGGACGGCCGCTGACGATGAAGGGGCTGCGCGGCCGGGTTGTCCTCGTCGACTTCTGGACCTACACCTGCATCAACTGCATCCGCACCCTGCCCTACCTGAGCGCCTGGTACCGGCGCTACCACCGCGACGGCCTGACGATCGTCGGCGTCCACACCCCCGAGTTCCCGTTCGAGCGCGAAGCCGGCAACGTCGAAGCGGCGATCGCCCGCGAAGGGATCCGCTACCCGGTCGTCCAGGACAACGAATACGGGACCTGGAGCGCCTATGGCAACCAGTACTGGCCGGCCGAGTACTTCGTCGACGCGAAGGGGAATGTCCGCTTCGCCCACTTCGGCGAGGGCGAGTACGGCAAGAAAGAAGCGGTCATCCGTCAGCTGCTGGCCGAAGCCGGGGACCCGGTCGGCCGGCACCGCGCCGGCGCCCACGGCATCGCTCCCTCGGCCGGGGTGACGACGCCGGAGACCTACCTCGGCCCCTTCCGCGCGGAACGCTTCACCAACGCCGAGCTCTCGCCCGGCCTGCACGACTTCAGCGCACCGGCGCGGGTCCCGGCCAACGAATTCGCCTTCCGCGGCCGCTGGCGTATCGCGCTCAAATCGGCGACCGCCGCCGGGGATTCGCGGCTCGACTTCAATTTCGGCGCGCGCCGCGTGTACCTGGTGATGGGGTCGCCCGGCCACGACCGCAGGGTCCGGGTCAGGCTCGACGGCAACCCGATCGCCGCCGCCGACGCCGGCAGCGACGTCCGCGGCGGCGTCGTCACGGTCGGCTCGCAGCGCCTCTACGACCTCGTCGACCTGCCACGGGTCGAGGATCACGTGCTCGAACTGGAACCGGAAGCGGGGGTGAGGGGCTATGCGTTCACCTTCGGCTGAGCGAGCGCCCGCGCCACTCGCCACAATCGCGGCGATGGGCGAGGGATCGCGGGCAAAGGTGCTGGTCGTCGACGACGAGCCGACGATCGTCGAGATCGTCGGCCGCTACATGGAGCGCGCCGGCTACGAGGCCTTCGAGGCGGTCGACGGCCCGCAGGCGGTCCAGCAGGCCGAGCTGCACCGCCCCGACCTCGTCGTGCTCGACGTCATGCTGCCCGGCTTCGACGGGATCGAGGTGATGCGCCGCCTGCACGAGCGCCCCGGCCCGCGCACGGCGGTGATCCTGCTGACCGCCCGCGGCGAGGAGTCCGACCGCCTGGTCGGCCTCCGCCACGGTGCCGACGACTACGTGGTCAAGCCGTTTTCCCCGGCCGAGCTGGTCGCCCGCGTCGACGCCGTCCTGCGGCGGGTCTCGCCGCCGGCGGAGGAGGCGCCGCCGATCGAGCACGGGCCGTTGCGGGTCGAGCCGGCGACGCGGCGGGTCAGCCTCGACGGCGAGGAGATCGCCCTGACCCAGCGCGAGTTCGACCTGCTCGCCTACCTGGCCGCCCGTCCCGGTCGCGTCTTCTCCCGCGACCAGCTGATGGAAGCGGTCTGGGAATACCCGTTCTTCACCGACACCAGCACCGTCACCGTCCACGTCCGCCGCCTCCGCGCCAAGCTCGGCGACGACCCCGCCGAGCCGCGCTTCATCGAGACGGTGTGGGGCGTCGGCTACCGGTTCAAGCCGTGAAGCGGGCGGCCGTCATCGCCCTCGCCGCCTTCCTCGCCGGCGCCGCCGCGGTCGCGGTGCCGCACGGGATGGGGGCCGAGCAGATCCTCCTCGTCGTCCTCACCGCCGCCGGCATCGCCCTCGCCGTCGCCCTCGCCGTCCGCCTCGCGATGGAGGAGCGCTCCCGCCGGCAGGTCGAGGACGCCCGGCGCCAGCTGGTCGCCGCAGCCTCGCACGACCTGCGCACGCCGCTGGCCTCACTGCGGCTGCTGGTCGAGTCGATCGACGACGGCGTCGTCACCGGCGAGACCCGCGACCGCTACCTGGGCGAGATCCGCACCCACGTGGCGGTGCTGAGCGGGCTGATCGACGACCTCTTCGAGCTCTCGCGGATCGAGGCCGGCGACATCTCCTGGACGATGCGCCAGGTCGAGCTGAGGGACCTGATCGGCGACACCGTGGCGGCGATGCGGGCGCCGGCCGCCGAGCGCGGGGTGAGGCTGGCCGCCGAGCTGCCCGGCGGGGCGGTGCTCGCCGAGGCCAACGCCGAGAAGGTGCAGCGCGTCCTCTTCAACCTGATCCAGAACGCGATCCGCCACACCCCGGCCGACGGCAGCGTCACCGTGCGGGCGCGGGCCGGCCGCGGCGGCATCGAGGTCGAGGTCGCCGACGACGGCGAGGGGATCGCCGCCGGCGACGGCGAGCGCGTCTTCGAGGCCTTCTACCGGGGCGACGCCGCCCGCGGCGGCGACGACGGCGCCGGCCTCGGCCTGGCGATCTCCAAAGCGATCGTCGAGGCGCACGGGGGCAGGATCTGGTTCGAGCCGGGCGCCCCCGGCACCCGCGTCCACTTCACCTTGCGGGCTGCCTGAAGCCCTGAGGCGGTGAGGAGGCCCGGTTGCCCCTCCTCAGAAGCCGTCGCGCAGCTGGGGCGAGCCGCCTGGGCTCAATCGAGCCCCACCTGAGCTTCTGGGGAGGGGCAACCGGGCCTCCCCTCGGCTTCCGAGGTCAGGAAGCTCACAAGCGGGGGCCCCTCCAACGCAATCCCTAAAGCTGCAGGCTCTTCACCTGCAGCAGCTCTTCGATGCCGTGCCGCCCGTTCTCGCGACCGTGGCCGGACTGGCCGTAGCCGCCGAAGGGGGCAAGCGGGTTGAAGGCGGCGCCGTTGATCTCGACCTGGCCGGTGCGGATCCGTCTGGCGACCGCGATCGCCCGCTCCTGGTCGGCCGACCAGACGCCGCCGGCGAGGCCGTAGGCGCTGTCGTTGGCGATCCGGATCGCGTCCTCTTCGTCCTCGTAGGGCTGGATCGCCAGCACCGGGCCGAAGATCTCCTCCTGGGCGATCGTCATCTGTGGCGTCACCTCGGAGAAGACGGTGGGGCGGACGAAGTAGCCGCGCTCGAGACCCTCCGGCGCCGCGGCGCCTCCGGTCAGCAGCTTCGCCCCCTCGGCCTCGCCCTTCTCGATGTAGCCGCGCACGCGCTGGCGCTGGACGTCGGAGACCAGCGGGCCGAGCCGGGTCGACTCGTCGAAGGGGTCGCCCGGGGCGAACCTCTCGGCTGCCGCGGCTGCCAGCGCCTCGGCCTCGGCGAGCTTCGCGCGCGGGACCAGCATCCGGGTCAGGGCGCTGCAGGTCTGGCCGGAGTTGAGGAAGCACTTGGCGACGCCGTCGGGCACCGCCCGGGTCAGGTCGGCGTCGTCGAGGATCACGTTCGGGGACTTGCCGCCGAGCTCCATCGCCACCGGCTTCACCGTCGCCGCGGCCAGCTCGCTGACGCGGCGGCCGGCCCGGGTCGAGCCGGTGAAGGAGACCATGTCGACGCCGGGGTGGGCGGCGATCGCCTCGCCGGCCACCGGCCCGGTGCCGGTGACGAGGTTGAAGACGCCGGCGGGGAGGCCGACGGCCTCGATCACCTCGGCCAGCAGGAAGGCGTTCAGCGGCGTCACCTCGCTCGGCTTGAGCACGACCGTGCAGCCGGCGGCGAGGGCGGGGGCGACCTTGGCGGCGATCTGGTTCAGCGGGTAGTTCCAGGGGGTGATCGCGCCGACCACGCCGGCCGGCTCGCGCAGCACCCGCGAGCTGCCGATCTGCTCCTCCCAGACGATCTCCTCGACCAGCCTCGGCATCGCCGCGAACTGGCCGATCGGCAGCCCGACCTGGATCATCCGGCTCAACTTCAGCGGCATCCCCAGCTCCTGGGAGATCGTCGTCGCGATCTCCTCGGCGCGGGCGCCGAGGCCCTCGGCGATCGCCGTCAGGTAGCCGGCGCGCTCCTCGAGCGGGGTGGCGGCCCAGGAGTCGAAGGCCCCGCGCGCCGCTTCCACGGCGCGGTCGGCGTCCGCCGGCGAGCAGGCCGGAACCGTCCCGATCACCTCCTCGGTGGCCGCGGCGATCACCTCGATCGGCTCCGCTCCGCTCGGCTCCACCCACTCGCCGCCGATCAGCACCCTCTCCCGCACCTGCAGCTCCGCCGCCGTCGCCATTGCCCTTCCTCCTCGAATCGCGCTCTCGTCTGGCTCTGCGGCCAACGCTAGCGCGTCGGCGTCTCCCAGCCCGGGCCCGGGATCTGGCGGGCGTCGCGGGCGCCGAGGACCTCGCCGCAGCGCTCGCAGATGCCGCGCTCGGAGACCTCGCCGCCGCACTCCTTGTGCACGATGACGCGCGGTGGGCCGTCGGGCCGCTCGGTGTAGCGGTCGCCCCAGTGCAGGAGCGCGATCAGCGCCGGCCAGAGGTCGAGGCCCTTCTCGGTGAGGAAGTATTCGTAGCGGGGCGGATTTTCCTGGTAGGCGCGGCGTTCGAGGATTTCCTCGTCGACCAGGCGCTGCAGGCGCGCGGAGAGCACGTTGCGGGCGATCCCGAGCGACTCCTGCATCTCGCCGAAGCGCCGGTTGCCGTGCATCGCGGCGCGGACGATCAGCAGCGACCAGCGCTCGCCGATCACCTCGAGCGCCTTGGCGACCGAGCTGTCGAGGCCGGGATAGTCGTGGCGGAGCATCCGTGAATTCTCGCACACAAGGTTGCATCAAGCAACTGACTGCGGTAGGCTCGCGCAGGTCCATAGTTGCTTCATGCAACCAAGTCGATTCGGAGGCCCTCGATGAGGCTGATACCGAGACACAGGCACCACCGGCCCAAGCCCCCGCGGATCGCGATCAGCGAGGCGGAGATCAGCGCCGACCTGCACTACCCGGCGGCGCCGCGCCCGCAGCGCCGGCTCGCCCTTGCGAGCAGGCAGGAGGGCCGTTGAGCGAGCGCAGCCGCCCACGGCCTCGCGACCTGCGTGCTCGTCGGTCAGGGCCGAGCGGAGGCGGCGTGCTCGCGGGCGATCTCGACCAGCAGGCGGACGCCGAAGCCGCTGGCGTCGCTGCCGGTGTACTCGCGGCCGACGTCCCAGGCGGTGCCGGCGATGTCGACGTGCGCCCACGGCGTCCCGTCGACGAACTCCTCGAGGAAGGAGGCGGCGGTGATGGTCCCCGCCTTGCGCTTCGAGGCGAGGTTGGAGAGGTCGGCGACGGTGCCCTTCATCAGCGCCTTGAACTCCGGGTGCAGGGGCAGGCGCCAGGTCAGCTCGCCGGTCTCCTCGCCCGCCCGCACCACCTCGGCGGCGAGCGCGTCGTCGTTGGCGACCACGGCGGCGTAGGTCGAGCCGAGCGCGATCACGACGGCGCCGGTCAGGGTGGCGAGGTCGACGATCCGCTCGGCCCCCAGCTCGACCGCGTAGGCGAGTGCGTCGGCGAGGATCAGCCGCCCCTCGGCGTCGGTGTTGTTGACCTCGACCGTCTTGCCGTTGTACTGGGTGATCACGTCGCCCGGCTTGATCGCCGTCCCCGAGGGCATGTTCTCGGTGGCCGGGACGACGGCGAGGAGGTCGACCGGCAGGCCCAGCTCGGCGATCGCCGCGACCGCCTCCAGCACGGCGGCGCCGCCCGACATGTCCATCTTCATCTCGTGCATCGAGGCGCCGGGCTTCAGCGAGATCCCGCCGGTGTCGAAGGTGACGCCCTTGCCGACCAGGCCGAGGGTCGGTCCCGAGCCGCCGCCGGAGTAGCGCAGGACGATCAGCCGCGGCTCCTGCGGCCCGCCCTGGCTGACCGCGACGAGCCCGCCCATCTTCTTGGCGGCGATCTCGGCCGGGCCGAGGACCTCGACGTCGACCGCCTCCGAGCCGGCGGCGATCTCGACGGCGCGATCGGCCAGGTAGTCCGGCGTCGCCAGGTTGGCCGGGGTGCTTTGCAGGTCGCGGGCGCGGTTCTGGGCCTCGGCGCAGACCCGGGCCGCCTCTGCGGCGGCGGCGACCGCGGCCGGCCCGACCAGGGCCAGCGACCCGAGCCGCGGGGCGGGGGGATCGGCGGGATCGGCGCTGCGGAAGCGGTCGAAGCGGTAGGAGCCGAGGATCGTGCCGGTCACCAGCGCCGCCGCCGCGCCGGCGTCGTCGTCGGTCGCGGGCAGGGCCCAGGCGAGCGAGGAGGCCCGCAGTCGCGCCGCCTCCTTGGCGGCGACGGCGCCCGCCACGCGCAGCCGCTCGGCGTCGAGGTCCTCGCGCCGGCCGAGCCCGACCACGAGCACCCGCGCCGGAGCGTCGGGGTGGAGCGTGGAGAGCGACTTGAAGTCCGCCTTGGCGTCCGCGCCCCCGCGGGCCGACGCCAGCGCCTGCGGCAGCGCCTCGCCCTCGAGCAGGCCGACGACCGCGAGGTCCGCCTCGGTGGCGGTCAGATCGGCTTGGGTCACCTCGACCTTCATCGGGGCGCGAGTCTACGGCCTGTCGGTATCGTCAACCCCCGAGCCTGGCGACCAGGGGCCCAGGCCACCCGAACTTTGGAAAGGAAAGGCAGTAGATGCCCACCTCAGTGATTCTCGGAACCGCGCGCACGCCGATCGGCAAGATGGGCGGCGCCCTCTCCTCACTCGACGCGACGGAACTCGGCGGCACCGCGATCGAGGCGGCGCTGGAGCGCTCCGGCGTCGGCGCCGAGCAGGTCCAGCAGGTCGTCTTCGGCCAGGTGCTGCAGGCCGGCCAGGGGCAGATCCCCTCGCGCCAGGCGCAGATCGAGGGCGGGATTCCGAAGGAGGTGCCCTCGGAGACGATCAACAAGGTCTGCGCCTCGGGCATGCGCACCCTCGGCCTCGCCGACCAGGGGATCCGCGCGGGCGACCTCGAGGTCGCCGTCACCGGCGGCATGGAGTCGATGAGCCAGGCTCCCTATCTGCTGCCGAACGCCCGTTTCGGCTTCCGGATGGGCGACGTCCAGGCGCTCGACGCGATGACCCACGACGGGCTCACCAACCCCTTCACCGGCAAGCAGATGATCAACGAGGCCAGCGAGGTCTCCAACGAGCTCGAGATCACCCGCGTCGACATGGACCGCTTCGCCGAGCGCTCCCAGCGCCTGGCGGGGGAGGCGGCCGACGCCGGCCGGCTCGCGGAGGAGATCGTCCCGGTCACCGTCAAGTCGCGCAAGGGCGAGACCACGGTCGAGGTGGACGAGGCGCCCCGCCCGGGGACCACGCTCGAGACGCTGGCCGCGCTGAGGGCGATCGGCGGCGAGGGGGCGACCCACACCGCCGGCAACGCGCCCGGGGTCAACGACGGCGCCGGCGCGATCGTCGTCGCCTCCGCGGAGTGGGCCGAGAAGGAAGGCCGCGAGCCGCTGGCCAAGATCCTCTCCTACGGCACCGTCGCCGACGACTTCGCCTACCTGCCGCGGACCCCCGGCAACGCGGCGCTGAAGGCGCTGGCGAAGATCGGCAAGACGCCCCAGGACGTCGACCTCTGGGAGATCAACGAGGCCTTTGCCTCGGTCGTGATCGGCTCGATGCGGATCCTCGGCATCACCGAGGAGAAGATCAACGTCAACGGCGGCGCGATCGCCTTCGGTCACCCGATCGGCGCCTCCGGCTCGCGCATCGTCGGTTCCCTGGTCCACGAGCTGCGCCGCCGCGGTGGTGGCCTCGGGGTCGCCGCGATCTGCTCCGGTGGCGGTCAGGGCGACGCGATCGTGATCGAGGTCGACGAGTCCTAGCTTGGGCCGTGCAGCTGCGTTCTTCGACCTAGACAAGACCCTGATGGCGGGGTCGAGCGGGATGCAGTTCGCCCGCGTCGCCACCCGCCAGGGCATCGTCGGGCGGCGCCAGCTGGCGCGTTGGGGGGTGGAGCACCTGCGCTACCGCCTGCGCGGGACCACCGACGAGCGCACCGCCGAGGTGCTGAAGGTCGCGCGGGAGCTGATCCGCGGCGTGCCGGCGAGGACGATCGAGCGGATGGGGCCGGAGGTGATGGCGGCGATCCTGCCGCGGGTCTACCCGCAGATGCTGGAGGAGGTCTACGCCCACCAGGACGCCGGCCGCCCGACCTTCATCGTCAGCGCCGCCGGCAACGACGTGGTCGAGTCGCTGGCCGGGGTGCTGGGGATGGACGGCGGCATCGGCACCCGCTACGAGGTCGACGCCGAGGGGACCTTCAGCGGCCGCCTCGACGGCCCCTTCGTATACGGCCCGGGCAAGGTCGAGGCGATGCGCGCCTTCGCCGAGCGCCACGAGATCGACCTCGACGCCTCCTATGCCTACTCGGACTCGCTCTCGGACCTGCCGATGCTGCGCGCGGTCGGCAACCCGGTCGCGGTCAACCCCGACCCGCCGCTGGCCGCGATCGCCGCGGACGAGGGCTGGCGGACGATGCGCTTCGAGCGGCTCGGCCGCCGCCTCGTCGCCGTCGCCGTGACCCTGCTGGCGGCGGTCGCGGGCTTCGGCGCCTCGCGCGTCGCCGCCCGTCGCCGGCCGCCGTCCCGCCGCTTCCCGATCGCCGGAGCGGGGCGCCGGTGAGCGCCCGTGCCTGGACCCTCTTCGCGGCCGTCTCGGTCGTCTGGGGGACTCCGTACCTGTTCATCAAGATCGCGGTGGAGGGGGGAATGCCGCCGGTCGGCCTCGCCTGGGCACGGGTGCTGCTCGCCGCTCTGGTGCTGCTGGCGATCGCCTGGCGCGCGGGCACGCTGCCGACCCTGCGCGGACACTGGCGCTGGCTCGGCGCCTACGCGCTGGCCGAGCTGATCGTGCCGCTGCCGCTGATCGCCGCCGGCGAGCAGCGGGTCGCCTCCTCGACGGCGGCGATCGTGATCGCGACCACGCCGCTGATCATCGCCCTGCTGGCGATCCGGTTCGAACCCTCCGAGCGGGTCGACGGGCGCCGGCTGGCCGGGCTGCTGATCGGCCTCGCCGGGGTGGTGGCGCTGGTCGGGCTCGACCTCGCCTCCGGCTCCGGGCTGCTGCTCGGCACCGCCGCGGTCTTCGTCGCCGCGATCGGCTACGCGATCGGGCCGATGGTCCTCAACCGCCACCTCACCGGCCTCGACCCGATTGCCGCGATGGGGGCCGCGATGGGGGTCGCCGCGCTGGCCCTGGCGCCGCTGGCGGCACTCGACCTCCCGGCAGCCTCGCCGAGCGACGGCGCGATCGCGTCGACGGTGGTGCTCGGCCTGCTCTGCACCGGCGCCGCGATGGTGCTGGCCGCGGTCCTCGTCAGGGAGGTGGGCCCCGGCAGGGCGCTCGTCGTCACCTACGTCAACCCGGCGATCGCGGTCGGCCTGGGCGTCGTCTTCCTCGGCGAGACCCCGGGGGCGGGCGCGGTTGCGGGCCTGCTGCTGATCCTCGCCGGCTCCTGGATCTCGACCGACGGGCGGCTGCCGCCCGGCCTGACGCGGAAATTCGCCCGAACCTCTAGGCTTGCCGCCCGATGGAGGCCGCAACCGCGCGCAAGATCCGAGTCGTCGTCGCCAAGCCAGGCCTCGACGGGCACGACCGCGGCGCCAAGATCATCGCCCGCGCCCTGCGCGACGCCGGCATGGAGGTGATCTACACCGGCCTGCACCAGACCCCGGAGCAGATCGCCGAGACGGTGATCCAGGAGGACGCCGACGCGGTCGGCCTCTCGATCCTCTCCGGCGCCCACATGACCCTGGTCCCCAGGGTCGTGGAGATTCTCAAGGCCCAGGGCGTCGACGACGTCCTCGTCACCGTCGGCGGCACGATCCCCTCCGACGACATCCCGGAGCTGAAGCAGCTCGGCGTCGCCGAGGTCTTCACCCCCGGCGCCGGCACCGACGAGATCGTCGAGTTCATCCGCGCCGGCGCGGCCGAGCGCCACTCGCAAGAGCAGTAGGCCAGTAGGACCCTCTGCACCGATCGGTGCATAGGTTCCGACTTCTTGGGTATAGTCCTGATTGACTGGTCAATCAACGACCGGCGGACAAGCGATAACATGCCCGGCCGCGACGGACCCGCGAGGCTCGAGCCGCAGCCCGCGAAGACCTGAGAATAGTCCCCCAAGGAGGCTTGAACTTGAAGATCTGCGTCCTGGTCAAGGAGGTACCGGACGCTGCCGTCCAGAAGCGCATCGACCCGAACACGATGCGACTGGACCGCAGCGGCGAGAAAAACCTCAACCCGTTCGACACGCATGCCCTCGAGGCGGCCATGCAGATCAAGGAGGGGGGCGCGATCCCGGTCGAGGAGGTCGTCGCCGTCACGATGGGCCCCGACTCCGCGGTCCGCGCCCTGCACAAGGCGGTCGCGCTCGGCGCCGACCGCTCGGTCCACCTCTCCGACGACGCCCTCGCCGGCTCCGACGTCTGCGCCACCGGCTACTCGCTGGCCAAGGTGCTCGAGTCCGAGAGCCCCGACCTGGTCCTGCTGGGCCAGCAGTCCGACGACGGCGAGTGCTACACGATCGGCGCCGTGGTCGCCGACCACCTGAAGATGCCCTCGCTGACCCAGGTGATCAAGATCGACGTCACCGACGGCAAGCTGCGCTGCGAGCGCCAGGCCGAGTACGGCTACGACACGGTCGAGGTCGAGCTGCCGGCCGTGATCAGCGTCGGCGACGCGATCAACGAGCCGCGCTACCCGAGCCTGAAAGCGATCATGGGCGCGAAAAAGAAACCGCTCGACGCGAAGGCCACCGGCGACGTCGGCATCGACGCCGGCTCGGTCGGCGAGGCTGGCTCCAAGACCGCCGTGCTTGCCCTCAACCCGCCTCCCGCCAAGGAGGCCGGCGAGATCATCGAGGACGAGGACACCAACGAGACGGTCGAGAAGATCGTCGCCTGGCTCGACGAGAGGAAGCTGATCTAGATGGCAGGCATCCTGGTTTACGCCCTCCACGACGACGAGGGCAACTTCAACAAGAACTCACTCGGGGCGATCTCCGAGGCGGCCAAGCTGGCCGGCGAGGTCGGCGGCGAGGCTGCCGCCCTGGTGGTCGGCGAGATCGCCGACGACGCCTGCGCCGCGCTGGGCAACTACGGCGCCGCCAAGGTCTACCGCGCCAAGGGCGTCCCCGAGGGGCTCGCCCAGCCGATCGTCGACGCGATGGCCAAGGTCATCTCCGACCAGGGCTTCTCCTACGCCCTCTTCGGCGGCGGCCTGCTCGGCTTCGAGATCGGGGCCGGTCTCACCGCCCGCCTCGGCGCCGGGGTGACGATGGAGGTCACCGCGGTCAAGGTCCAGGACGGCAGGCTCGTCGCCGAGCGCCCGATCCTGCAGGACTCCCAGATCGCCGACGTCGGCTACGTCGGCGAGCCCGGCATCATCATCAGCCGGCTCAACGCCTTCGACGTCAACGAGACCGGCGGCAGCGCCGAGGTCGTCGACGTCGAGGTCGAGCTCTCGCCCTGGTCGACCAAGGCGAAGATGGTCCAGCGCGGCGAGCAGCGCGGCGCCGACGTCAACATCGAGGACGCCGACGTCCTCGTCGGCGGCGGTCGCGGCCTCGGTGCCGCCGACGGCTTCAAGCTCTGCGAGGAGCTGGCCGAGTCGATGGGCGGGGCGGTCGCCGCGACCCGCGCCGTGGTCGACGCCGGCTGGTACCCCTACGCGGCCCAGATCGGCCAGACCGGCAAGACGGTCGCGCCGAAGCTGTACCTGGCGGCCGGGGTCTCCGGAGCGATCCAGCACAAGGTCGGGATGCAGAACTCGGAGAACATCCTCGCGATCAACAAGGACCCGAACGCGCCGATCTTCGAGTTCTCCGACCTCGGCGTGGTGGGCGACCTGCACAAGATCGTCCCCAAGCTGACCGAGGCGATCAAGGCGAAGAAGGGCGGCTGAGCTTCGGCTCGGTCCCCTTCGACCCGAAAGGAGTTCGAGATGCCAGCAGTTGCACCCAGCGAGTTCCCGCCGCCGTTCGATTCCGCCGACGTGGTCGGCCCGCCGACCGACGCTCCGGAGGACCGGATCGAGGTCGGGATCGCGATCGTCGGCGGCGGCCCCGCCGGCCTCGCCTGCGCGAACAAGCTGATGCAGCTGCTGGAGGACGAGCCGGAGCTGACCGAGAAGCTCGGCGAAGTCCCGGTCGCGGTGATCGAGAAGGGCAAAGTCGCCGGGGCGCACCTGCTCTCGGGGGCGAACATGAAGCCCTCGGCGATGGAAGAGCTGTTCCCCGACCTCGACAAGTCGGAGTGGCCGGTCTACCAGGAGGTGACCAAGGACGCGGTCTACCTGCTGACCTCGAAGGCGGCGCTGCCGCTGAAGCCGATGCCGCCGAACTTCCGCAACCACGGCAACTACGTCACCTCGGTCTCCAAGCTCGGCCGCTTCCTCGCCGACAAAGCCGAAGAAGCGGGCGTCTACATCCTCTCCGAGACGGCGGCGACCAAGCTGCTGGTCGAAGACCGGGTGGTCAAGGGCGTGCGCTCCGGCGACCGCGGCCGCGGCAAGGAGGGCGAAGAGCTCGCCAACTTCGAGCCCGGCTCCGACGTCGTGGCCAAGGCGACGGTGCTGGCCGAGGGGACCGTTGGCCACCTCACCTACGCCGCCTACGACTACTTCGACCTGCACGGGGCCGACCCGATGCGGTGGGAGCTCGGGGTGAAAGAGGTCTGGGAGGTCAAGCAGCCGCTCGACCGGGTGATCCACACGATGGGCTGGCCGCTGCGCAAGGGGCCGAAGTACAACGAGTTCGGCGGCAGCTTCATCTACCCGATGGGCGAGGACAAGATCTGCATCGGCCTGGTCGCCGGGCTCGACTACACCGACGCGACCTTCAGCGTCCACGACGCGCTGCAGCTGCTCAAGACCCACCCCTTCATCAAGAAGCTGCTGGACGGCGGCAAGCGGGTCGCCTGGGGGGCGAAGACGATCCCCTCCGGCGGCTACTTCTCGATGCCCAGGCGTCTCGCGGTGCCGGGCATGCTGATCGCCGGCGACGCCGCCAGCATGGTCAACGTACCGACCCTGAAGGGCGTCCACTACGCGATGCACGCCGGCATGTACGCGGCGGAGACGATCGTCGAGTCGCTGAAGCGGGACGTCAGCTCGGTCAACTTCGAGGCCTACGACGAGAAGGTCCACAACTCGCCGATCGAGAAGGACCTCCACGAATCGCGCAACATGCGCCAGCCCTTCTCCAAGGGCTTCTTCCTCGGCGGCGCCTTCGCCTCGGCGATGACGGTCACCAAAGGCAACTTCCCCGGCGGCCACTGGAAGCAGGAGGACGACGCCGAGAACGAGATGGAGATCGGCCGGGCCGGCGACGCCTACGTCAAGCCCGACAACGAGCTGACCTTCAACAAGCTCGACTCGGTCTTCCTCTCCGGCAACGCCACCCGCGACGACGCGCCCAACCACGTCCGCGTCCAGACCAGGGTGCCGCGCGAGGTCGCCCAGACCTGGGTCTCGATGTGCCCGGCCCAGGTCTACGAGATCCCCGACGAGCAGCTCGAGAACGGCGCCTCGACGGTCGACGTCCACGTCACCGCCTCCAACTGCGTCCAGTGCGGCGCGATCACCGCCAAGGGCGGCCGCCTGACGCTGCCCGAGGGCGGCGACGGCCCGCTGTACCAGGAAACCTGAGCTGCGCTCCCGGCGGGCGGTCTGGCGGGTCGCTGCTCGCCTGCTCGGCAATCGCGGTGCCAGTCCCCCGCAGCGCCGCCGGCGCTGATTCGCCGGGCGCGGGGGGTATCGTCGCGGCGTGCTCGCGCTCGGGATCGTCTGCGCCGTAGCGGCCTCGTGCCTCTACAACACCTCGATCGCGCTGCAGGCGCTGGAGGCACGGCGGGAGTCCGACGACCACTCGCTGCGGCCCTCGCTGATCCTGAGGCTGCTGCGCAACCGGCGCTGGCTGGTGGCGACGGCGCTTGGCCTGGCCGGCTGGCCGCTGGAGATCGCGGCGCTGCTGCTGGCGCCGCTGACCGTGGTCCAGCCCTGCCTGGCCAGCGGCCTGGTGCTGCTGCTCTGGCTGGGCGCGAGGAAGCTGGGGGAGGCACCCGGCCGGCGTGAGTTCGTCGCCGTGGCGGCGATTTTCGCCGGGGTCGGCGGCGTCGCCCTGGCGGCGCCGCAGCGGACCACCGAGCACGCCAGCGACTGGGCGATCGCCCTGGCGCTCTGCCTGGTGGCGCTGCCGGCTCTCGCCCCCTATCTGCTGCGGCGCCGTGGGGCGGTCGGCCTGCTGGTCGTTCTCAGCGCCGGCTTCGGCTACGCCTGGACGGCGATCGCCAGCAAGCTCCTCACCGACGAACTCTCGAGCGGCGCTGTCGTCGGCGCGGCCGTCTGGCTGGCCACCGCGGCCGGTTCGGAGGGGTTGGCCCTGATGAGCGAGATGAGCGCCCTGCAGCGGCGCGCCGCCACCCACGTGGCGCCGGTCATGTTCGCCGTCCAGGTCCTCGTCCCGGTCCTGCTGGCGCCACTGATCTTCGGCGAGTCCTGGGCGGAAACGCCGCTCGGTGGCGTCCTCCTCGTCGCCTTCATGGCGGTGGCGCTGGCGGGCACGACCCTCCTTGCCGGCTCGAAGGCGGTCGGCGCGGTCCTCGAGTCCGCCCACCGGGAGCAGGCTTGAGGCAGCACTGACGCCGAGGTCGTTGGTACCCTTCCGCTCGCCTTCCGCAGTAAGTACATCGTCCCTGCGAAGGAAGACCAGTTACAGCCACCAAGGAGCCATCGTGGGGCCCGTAGAGAATATTCGGCCCGACGCGACCAAGTTCGCGATCGGGTTCGACCATCGCGACCGCGCCAGGCTGTTCGAGCTCTGGACCGAGGTGCTCGACTCCGAGCAGTGGTCGGAGGGGTCGAAGCTGGCCGCCTTCGAGCAGCGCTGGTCGGAGTGGAACGGGCTGCCCAGCCTCGGCCTCTCCAGCTGGGCCGGCGGCGCCCTGGCGGCGCTCGAGTTCGCCGGCGTCGAGGGCGAGACCGTGCTCTGTCCCTCCAACACCTTCATGGCGACGCCGCTGGCGGCGATCGGCGCCGGCGCCGAGGTCGAGTTCGTCGACTGCAACCGCACCGACCTCTGCATGTCCTTCGAGGACTTCGAGCGCAAGGCCGAGCGCCACAAGCCGCGCGCCGCGATCCTCGTCCACATCGGCGGCCACATCGCCTTCGACTCCGAGAAGATCGCCGCCTACTGCCGCGACAACGGGATCTTCCTGCTCGAGGACTGCGCCCACGCCCACGGCGCCGAGTGGGACGGCGGCAAGCCGGGCGGCTACGGCGACGCCGGCGTCTACTCGCTGTACGCGACCAAGACCGTTTCCACCGGCGAGGGCGGCGTCCTGGTCAGCGGCGACGAGGAGCTGGTCGAGTTCGCCAGGAAGTTCCGCAACTACGGCAAGTTCGAGCACGAGGTCGACGGGCTGAACTTCAGGATGAGCGAGTTCACCGCCGCCCTCGGCCTGGTCCAGGCGGAACGGATGGAGGAGATCGTCGCCTGGAAGAACGAGTACGCTCGCCAGCACCTCGACCCGGTCCATCCGGCTCGGCTGGAGCTGCCGGAGGGGATGACGTCGGGCTTCTACAAGTACATCGTCTTCGAAGAGCTGGAGAAGAGCACGGGCAAGGTCTACGACCAACCCTGCCACCGGATCATGGGCCGCTCCGAGGAGCTGCCGAACACCGAATGGGTGGCCGAGAACCACTGGTGCGTGCCGCTGTACTACCGCCCCGAGAGCCGCGATGCGGCTCTGGGCAAGGAGGGAGAGCAAGAATGAGGGTCCTTGTGACCGGAGGCGGTGGCTTCATCGGCTCGCACGTGGTCGACCGCCTGCTCGAGGGCGGGATGACGCCGCGCATCTTCGACCTCAGCGCCTCGCCCTACCACTCGCCGCTCGAGGTGGAGACCTTCACCGGCTCGATCACCGACTCCGCCAACCTCGACCTGGCGATGCGCGACTGCGACGCGGTCATCCACCTCGCCGCCGTCGCCGACGTCGGCCACGTGCTCGCCGACCCGGTCCTCGCCGAGGAGGTCAACACCCGCGGCACCCTCAACGTGCTCGAGGCCGCCTGCCGGGCCAAGGTCGGCCGCGTCGTCTACGGCTCGACCACCTGGGCCTACAGCGACTGCGCAGAGCAGGAGGTCGACGAGGAAACGCCGATCCCGGCGCCCCGCCACCTCTACACGGCGACCAAGCTCGCCGGCGAGACCTACTGCGCCGGCTACGCCGAGCTCTACGACCTCGAGAGCACGGTGCTGCGCTTCGGCATCCCCTACGGCCCGCGCGCTCGCGCCGCCGGCGTCGTCGCCAAGTTCACCGACCTCGCCTTCGAAGGCAAGGCGCTGACGATCGCCGGCGACGGCAGCACGACCCGCAGCTTCATCTACGTCGAGGACCTCGCCGCGGGGATCGTCGCCGCGTTGGCGCCCGAGGCGGCCGGCCGCACCTACAACCTCTCCGGCGACGAGGTCGTGACGATCCTCGAAATCGCCGAGCGGGTCCAGGAAAACACCGACAACTGCGAGATCGTCCACACCCCGCCGCGCCCCGGCGACTTCCCCGGCAAGGTGATCTCCAACAAGCGGGCGCTGGACGAGCTGGGCTGGAAGGCCGACACCAACTTCAAAGAGGGCGTCCGCAAGTACGTCGAATGGGTCCGCTCCAGCACCCGCCCGCCCGACCCGGTGCCCGGCAAACGCCCCTCGATGAACGGCAACGAACACGCCGCCGGGGCGCTGCTGGCCGGGGCCTCTCGCTTCGAGGAGCACCCGCCCAAGGTGCTGGTCCTCACCGCCGACATCGGCGAGGGGCACGACCTGCCGGCGCGGATGATCAAGGAGGACCTCGAAGAGGCGTCCCCGGAGGCCGAGGTCGAGATCGCCAACGGGCTCGAGGCGATGGGCCGGATCTACTCCGCGGTCGTGCGCGGAGGCTCTCGGGTCAGCTTCCGCTGGATGCCGTGGATGTTCGACGTCCAGTACTGGCTGATCACCAAGTTCGGGCCGACCCGCTGGCTCGCCCACCACCTCTCCTACTGGCTCGGAGCGCGCGGCCTGATGCGGCTGATCGCCGCCGAGGAACCGGACGTGGTCGTCTCCACCTACCCCGGCGTCACCGCGGTGCTGGGAATGCTGCGGCAGCACCGGCGCCTGCCGATCCCGGTGCACTCGGCGATCACCGACCTGGCCGGGCTGCGCTACTGGGTCCACCCCGGCGTCGACATGCACTTCGTCACCCACCCGGAGTCGATCGAGGAAGTCGAGAGGCTGGCCGGCCCCGGCAGCGTCGAGTGGATGCGGCCGCCGATCTCGCGCGACTTCCTGATGCCGCGCACCCGCAGCGACGCCCGCGCCGCGCTCGACGTCCCGGCCCACGCCCGCGTCGTCCTCGTCTCCGGCGGCGGCTGGGGCATCGGCGACCTGGAGGGCGCGATCCGCTCGGCGCTGGCCGACGAAGACACGCTGGTCGTCTGCATCACCGGCCGCAACGAGGCCGCGCGCGAGAAGCTCGAGCAGCGCTTCGGCGACAACGAGCAGGTGCGGATCCTGGGCTTCACCGAGCAGATGAGCGACTGGATGGCCGCCGCCGACGCGATGATCCACTCGACTGCCGGCCTCACCGTCCTGGAGGCCCACATCCGCGGCTGCCCGGTCGTCTCCTACGGCTTCTCGGCCGGCCACCTCCGCGCCAACAACGCCGCCTTCGAGCGCTTCGGCCTGGCCGAGGTCGCCCGCTCCGACCACGAGCTGGAGTCGGTCCTGCGCCACGTCACCCGCGAGCGCCGCCCGCCGGACTCCTCCTTCGCCTCGTTGCCGGCGATCTCTTCGCGCGTCCTCGCGGCGCGCCCGCGGGTCCGCCAGCAGCCGGTCTGGAAATTGCGGGCGGAGCGCACGGCGACCGCCCTCGGCCTCACCGTGTTCGCCGTGATCGCGGTCATCGCCGTCTCCTTCTGGCTCGACTGGGAAACCCCCTACCGGGTGATCGCCAAGCCGGTCGAGAGCCGGATCCACCTCGGCAAGGACAGCGACACCTCGACGACGCCGGTCGTCCACAGAGCGCGGCCGCTGACCGGCGGCAGCGCCCAGGCAAAGACTGAAGAAGCCGGCACCGGCAAGCCTTGATCGCCGCGGTCGCCGGGGCCGCCCTCGCCGCCGGCGCGGTCGTCCACGCCGGCCCGGCGCTGGCGCCGGTGGTGCCGCCGATCGGCGATGCGCTCGGGGTCGTCCTGCGCGAAGAGGGCGCCGAGGGCGTCGCGCTGACCTTCGACGACGGGCCGCACCCGCAGGGCACGCCGGCGATCCTCGAGACGCTGCGCGAGGCGGGCGCGCCGGCGACCTTCTTCCTCGCCGGCGAGCAGGTCCTCCGCCGCCCCTCGCTGGCGGCCGAGATCGTCGCCGCCGGGCACCGGGTCGAGCTGCACTGCCACCGTCACCGCAACCAGCTGCGGCTGACGCCGCGGATGCTGGTCGAGGACGCCGAGCGCGGCCGGGCGGCGATCGAGGACGCCGCCGGCCAGGCGGTCGCCGACTACCGACCGCCCTACGGGATCTTCAGCGCCGCCGGCCTGCGGGCGATCCGCGGCCGCGGCTGGCGACCGGTCCTCTGGTCGCTATGGGGGCGGGACTGGAAGCGCAGCGCCACGGCCGACTCGATCGCCCGCAAGGCGACCGCCGGCGCCCGGGCCGGGGACGTCCTGCTGCTGCACGATGCCGACTACTACAGCGCGCCGGGCTCCTGGGTGCGCACCGCCGCGGCCCTGCCTTCGATTCTCGAGGAGCTCGAGCGGCTGGGGCTGGGGTCGAGACTGCTGCGCCGCGGGGGGGCCGCGACGACGGTCCACTGATCGCAGCCGGCGAACGCTTCGTCGAGTCGCTGTGCCATCGTGCTTCGCGGCCGATCCTGGTCGAAGATCTGCTTGGCCATGGCTCTCCGTCCTGGTAGGGGGCGGGACAAGAGTCCCGCCCCCGTCGGACGAAAAAGTTGCAGTTTGCGGATTTTGGGAACGAATGTTCGCCGGGCGCCTATGGCGTGTGCGCAAACTCGGCGATCTCCTCGGCAACTCGCTGCGGCTGGTCCAACGGTACGAAGGCCTTTGCGCCCTCGATCCGAACCAGGCGCGCGTTGCCGGCTTCGGCCGCCAGCCGCTCGGCGTAGGAGATCGGGAAGTAGGGGTCGTCGGGAGCCCACGCGAGCAGGATCGGGAGGTCGGAGCCGCGCAGCCTCGCGGCTGCATCCAGCGTGTGGCGCTTGTTCATCCCGACGGTGAACTTCTTCAGGTCGTGGCGCACCCCGGCGTCGCTCTGGGACGGCGCCATCCAGGAGGCGACCAGCTCGTCCGGGATCGGCGTCCGCGCGAACGGCCTGAAGGCGCGGCGGGCGATCGCGGCCGAGCGGAAGGGGAGGGAGAGCAGGGTCATCCCGCCCGGCAGCTTCGCGAGTTGCGGCAGCGCCTTGAAGATTCCCGGCGGGAAATTGTCGTGGGTGTCGCAGTTGGTGAGGACGAGGCGGGCGATCCGCTCGGGGTGGCGGGTGACCAGAACCTGCGAGATCGCGCCGCCGGAGTCGTTGCCGACGATCGTCACCTCCTCCAGCTCCAGCGCCGCGAGCAGGTCGGCGGCGATGTCGGCGAATCCCGGAGGGGAGAGGTCGGCGCCGGGGTCCAGCGCGATCTGGTGGGCGCCCAGGGGCCAGTCCGGCGCGATGCAGCGGCAGCGGTCGGCGAGCCGGTCGACGACGCCATCCCAGAGGCGGCCGTCTACGAGGTAGCCGTGGACGAAGACGACGGGCGGGCCGCTGCCCGCCTCGCGATAGCGGATCGTCCCCGCCGGCAGCCGGATCTCCTTGCGCTCTCCCGCCTTGCTGCTCATCGCCCCCTCCTCGCTGGTGTGGGTCTGTCCGTCCTCCTCGGTTTGTAACATACATACAGTATGAATGTAAAGCGCCGAAGCCAACGCGAGCGGGCGCAGGCCACCCGCGACGCCCTGATCGCCGCCGCCCGCGGCCTCTTCGCCGAACGCGGCTACGACGGCGTCGCTACCGAGGAGATCGTCCGCGCCGCCGGGGTCACCAGGGGCGCCCTCTACCACCACTTCGGCGGCAAGGCGGAGCTGCTGGAAGCGGTCTACGAGCGGCTCGAGGCCGAGTCGACCGAGCGGGTCGCGCGGATCGTCCTCGACTCCGACCTGGAGAGCCCGTTGGAGGCGATGCGGGCGGGGATCGAGGCCTTCCTCGACGAGTGCGCCGAGCCGGAGCTGCAGCAGATCGGCCTCCGCGACGCGCCGGCGGTGCTCGGCTGGGACCGCTGGCGCGAGATCGGCGCCGCCAACGGCCTGGGGCTGATCGAGGCGAGCCTGACCGCCGCGGTCGAGGCGGGTGAGATCCGCGAGTTGCCGGTCCGGCCGACGGCGCACGTGCTGCTCGGCGCCCTCGACGAGGCGGCAATGCTGATCGCCCGCTCGGCGGACGCCGGCGCCAGGTCCGAGGTCACCGTGGCTCTAGTCGCCCTGCTGGAAGGCCTCGCCGCCGCTCAGCGGCCCTAGCGGCCCTTCGGACTCGCCGCCGCCTTCGACCTTGACGTCGGCCCCGCGGATGTCGATCGCGTCGTCGCGGGCGATCCGCCGCGACTCCTTCTGCGCGTACATGCGCACGTCCGCCAACTCCATCGCCGCCGCCGGAGAGTCGGCCTCGGCCGGTATCGCGGCCGAGCCCCAGGAGGCTCCGACCTCGAATCTCGGCCCGCGCGCGCTCAGCGCTTCGGCGGTCCGCTTCGTCGTCGCCTCCAGGCGGTCCGGCGCGCTGTCGAGCAGGACCGCGAACTCGTCGCCGCCGATCCGGTAGGCGGCGCCCTCGTCCGCCACCGCCGCGCCGAGCCTGGCGCCCAACTGCGCCAGCATCTCGTTGCCGGCCATGTGGCCGAAGGTGTCGTTGTAGCGCTTGAAGCCGTTGAGGTCGAAGAGGACCAGCGTCAACGGGTCGGTCTCGGCCAGGGCGCAGCGCTGCTCGAGGTCCATCTGCATCCGGCCCTGGTTGCCGAGCCCGGTGAGCGAGTCCGTGCGCACCTGCTCGAGCAGGCGCTTGTTCTCGCGGACGCTGAGCGCGAGGCGGGCGAGGACGGCGACCAGGGTCGCCGCCCAGAGCCCGGTCGTCAGCGCCGTCGCGCCGCCGACCGCCTGCATGACGAAGAGCACGACCATGATCAGCGCGAAGATCGCCGAGACCGCCAGCTCGCGGAAGCCGTCGAAGCGGGCGGATGGTTGGATCGTCGCGACCTCGGGCTGCCAGGCGGCGGCACCGAGGCAGGCAGCGGCGAGCAGGTAGATCGGTTCGATCCAGTCGCCGGCGGGCAGGGTGGAGTCGGTGCTCTGCAGCGTGTAGGCCACGTCGGCCACCGCCATCACCGCGAGCCCCGCCAGCAGCAGCAGCCAGGTGCGGCCGGGGCGCCACCGGGTCAGCGCGACGACCCCGACCACCAGCCCCAGCAGGAGGACGTCGCCGATCGGGTAGGCAAGCAGCGTCGCGACTTCGACCGTGCTGCCGTCGGCGTGGTCGGCGACGAACTCGACGACCAGCGCCGACCCCAGCGCCGCGGTCCCGAGCGCGGCGATCAGCCCGTCCATCCACAGCCGCCAGTCGAGCTCGTGGGCGCGGGCACGGATCAGCAGACAGACCCCGGCGGTGGCCAGCGGGTAGAAGGCGAGGTAGCCGACGTCGGCGGGGGAGGGGAAGGGGGCCGAGGGGTTTTCGGCGATGGCTTCGGTCCAGTACCACTCGGCGGCGGCCCAGGAGAAGATCGCCGCCGCGAGGGCCAGCCAGGCACCGCGCTCCTCGTCGTCGAGGGCCTTCAAGAGGCAGGCGGTCCCGGCGCTGAGCACGACCAGGTCGTAGAGGTGGCCGTTGACCAGGGAGTCGAGCCCGGTGCCGCCGACCCCGAGCCAGTCGTGGAGGGCGACGAGGAAGGTGCCGCCGAACAGCACCGCCGCGACCGCCGCTCGCAGGCCGCGCGCGCGGCCCGGATCGGCGCTTGAGCGGCCGGTGGTCAGCGGCTGTTTCGGCATCGCTTGCGCACTTGTTTAGACTTAGGCCAGATGAAAGCCGGAATCCATCCCGAGTACACCCTCGCAAACGTGCACTGTTCGTGCGGAAACCAGTTCTTCACGCGGTCGACCAAGGACGACCTGCACGTCGAGTTGTGCTCCGAGTGCCACCCGTTTTACACCGGCAAGCAGAAGCTAGTTGACACCGGCGGCAGGGTCGAGCGCTTCCAGCGGCGCCAGGCCAAGCACCGGGCGGCCGGGAAGTAGGGTCGTCGTGAGCCCGCAGGCGGGCTCCGCGCAGGCAGTCAACCCTCCCTCCGCCAACGGAGGGGACGCGCTTCGCATGCCCGACGGCGCCCTGGTCGCCAAGCGCGACGCGCCGGTTGGGGGCCAGGCGGTTCTCGAGGGCGTGATGATGCGCGGCGTCTCGGTCTGGGCGGTCGCGGTCCGTACACCGGAGGGCCAGATCGAAGTCGAGTCCGACCGCCTCGTCCCCTGGGCCCAGCGCCACCGCGTCTGGCGGCTTCCCGTGATCCGCGGCGTCGTCGCCCTCGCCGAGTCGATGAAGATCGGCTTCCGGGCGCTGGCGATCTCCGCCAACGCGCAGCTCGAGGAGGACGAGGAGGGCGAGAAAGAGGAGATCGGCGGCTGGGTCTGGGGCCTGACGATTTTCGTCTCGATGCTGCTCGCGGTCGGCCTCTTCTTCGTCGTCCCGGTCGGGCTGACCAGCCTGATCAAGGACAAGCTCGGCTCGCCGCTCCTCTTCTGGCTGATCGAGGGCCTGCTGCGGACCGGCATCTTCATCGGCTACCTCGCCGCGATCAGCAGGATGCCCGACCTGCGGCGCGTCTTCGAGTATCACGGCGCTGAGCACAAGACGATCTCCTGCTACGAGGCCGAAGACGAGCTTGTGCCCTCGCGCGCCAAGCTCTACTCGCGCCTGCACCCTCGCTGCGGCACCAGCTTCCTGCTGATCGTGATGGTGCTGGCGATCTTCGTCTTCGCCCCGATCGGCCTGCCCGCCTGGTACTGGCTGCTGGCCTCGCGGATCCTCGGCATCCCGCTGATCGCCGGCCTCTCCTACGAGGTGATCAAGTGGGCCGGCAAACATCGGCGCAAGGCCTGGGTGCGGGCGGTCATGTGGCCGGGCCTGATGCTGCAGAACCTGACCACGCGCGAGCCCGACGAAGAGCAGCTCGCGGTGGCGATCGCCTCGCTCAACGCGGTGCTGAGCCGCGAGACCCCCGAGGACGCCGCCAAGCAGCAGCACATCGAGATCGTCGCCTAAGGGCTCGCTCGGGACGAGGTTGGCGTGGAGGGGCTCGCGCGGGACGGGGTTTGGCGCGGAGGGGCGGGGGTGTCCCTCTCGCTTGCTGGGTTTTTCGCTGGGGAGCGCTCAGCCCGTCCGAGCAGGAGCGCCCGAGCGAAAAAGAGGACGCCGCTGCGCGAGAGGGACACCCCCACCCCTCCCCACGAATCGCGTCCCCGCTTCCCGAGGTGAGGCATCTCCCGAGAATCGGGAGATGCTCCAAAGGGACGGAAGCTTCCTCGTGGCCGAGGTTTTGCCCTCTATAGGGGGCAAAACCTCGGCCACGCTCCCGGAGCTGGGGGCCGGAGGGTCGGGTGTCCCTCGCAGGCGCGGCGTCCTCTTTTTCGCGCTTGAGCGCGTAACTCGGACGGGAGGAGCGCTCCACAGCGAAAAACCCAGCAACGGAGAGGGACACCCGACCCTCCGGCCAGCGGCCCGAGCCCCGGGCTCGGAGTTCCGTGGCCCGAGCCCCGGGCGGGGAGCGCCGTCGCGCCGCGGCTCCCCTCTATGTTTGTCGCATGAGCATGATCGAGCAGCTGGTCGGGCAGATCGGGGCGCGCTTCGGCGAGCTGGAGGCGCTGATGTCCGACCCCGAGGTGATCGGGGACCGCGAGCGCTACGCCGAGGTCGGCCGCGAATACCGCGAGCTGCAGCCGGCGCAGGCTCTGGCAGCCGAGTGGCGGACCCTGCGCGACGACCTCGAGGGCGCCCGCGAGCTGCTCGAGGAGGGCGAGGACGCGGAGCTGCGCAAGGTCGCCGAAGAGGCGCCGGGGCGGCTGGAGCAGCTGGAAGAGGAGATCCGGCTGGCGATGGTCGAGCGCGACCCCAACGACGCCAAGAACGTGATCGTCGAGATCCGCGCCGGCACCGGCGGCGACGAGGCGGCGCTGTTCGCCGGCGACCTCTACAAGATGCTGACCCGCTACGTGGAGGAATGCGGCTTCGTCACCGAGGTGCTCTCCCAGTCGGCCTCGGAGGCGGGCGGGTTCAAGGAGGTCACCTTCGCGGTCAAGGGCGAGGGCGCCTACTCGGTGTTCAAGTTCGAGGGGGGCACCCACCGCGTGCAGCGGGTCCCGGAGACCGAGTCCCAGGGTCGGATCCACACCTCGACGGCGACGATCGCGGTGCTGCCCGAGGCGGAGGACGTCGAGGTCGAGGTCGACGCCAACGACCTTCAGATCGACGTCTACCGGTCCTCCGGCCCGGGCGGGCAGTCGGTCAACACCACCGACTCGGCGGTGCGGATCACCCACAAGCCGAGCGGGATCGTCGTCTCGATGCAGGACGAGAAGTCCCAGCTGCAGAACAAGGAGCGGGCGATGCGCGTGCTGCGGGCGCGGCTGCTGGAGCGGGAGATCGCTGAGCAGCAGGCGAAGATCGCCTCCGAGCGCAAGGCCCAGGTCGGCAGCGGCGAGCGCTCCGAGAAGGTCCGCACCTACAACTTCCCCCAGGGCAGGGTCACCGACCACCGGATCAAGCTGACCTCGCACAACCTCGACGGCGTCCTCGCCGGCGACCTCTCCGAGTTCACCGAGGCGTTGGCGGCCGAGGAGAAGCGCCAGCGGCTGGAGGCGGCCGCGTCCGACGTCTGAGGCGGTGACCGTGGCCGCGGCAAGCGTGCGCGAGGCGCTCGGGGCGGCGGTCGACGCGTTCGCCGCCGTCGGAGTCGACGATCCGCGCCTGGACGCGGAAGTGCTGCTGGCCGAGGCGAGCGGGCGGAGCCGGGCGGCGCTGGTGGCGGGGCCGGCGGCGGAGCTGGAGCCGGCGGCGGCGCGGCGGTTCGGGGAGCTGGTGCGGCGGCGGCTGCGGCGCGAGCCGGTCGCCTACATCGTCGGTCGCAGGGGATTCCGCAACATCGAGCTGGCGGTCGACCCGCGGGTGCTGGTGCCGCGTCCGGAGACCGAGCTGCTGGTCGAAGTCGCGCTGGAGCGGCAGCCGGCGCGGGTGCTCGACGTCGGCACCGGCTCGGGCGCGATCGCGCTGGCGGTCGCCGACGAGCTGCCGGCCTGCGCGGTGACCGCGACCGACACCTCTGCCGCGGCGCTCGAGGTCGCGCGCGCCAACGCCGCGCGCCTCGGTCTCGCCGACCGCGTCCGGTTCCTGGCGGGCTCCCTTCCCGAAGAGGCTGCCGCCACCGACCCCGGCGATCGGGGCGCCGAGCCCGCCTCCGACCTGATCCTCGCCAACCTTCCCTACGTCCCAGAGTCGGACTGGCCCACATTGCAGCCCGAGGTCCGCGAGTGGGAGCCGCGCGAGGCCCTGCTCGCCGGCCCCGACGGCCTCGACGCGATCCGGGCACTGCTCATCTCCCTCGGCGGTCGTAGCTCGCGCCGCATAGCGGATGGAAATACGACCGCGGCGGCGGTGGCGCTGGAGGTGGGGGAGGGGCAGGCGCCCGCGGTGGCGGCGCTGGTGCGCGAGGCGGGGTTCGGGTCGGTGGAGGTGCGGCGCGACCTGGCGGGGATCGAGCGGGTGGTCATCGGCGAGCGGGTCGCAGCCTCGTCGGCAGCCGGGAGCGGCCCGGCGTGACCGAGATCGTCTCGGTCGAGCGCGATGGCGCCGCCGCTGCCCGGACGGCGCTGGAGCGCCACATTGCCGCCGGCAGCGTCGTCGTCTTCCCCGCCGACGGTCTCTACGGCCTCGCCTGCGACCCGCTCGACGCGGCCGTGATCGCCCGTATCCACCGGCTCAAGGGCCGCGACGACGGCAAGCCCTCGGCGGTCATGTACTTCTCGCCGCTGGCGCTGCGCGAGCTGGTCGAGGGGCTCGGACCGCGCACCGCGGCGGCCGCCAGCGCCCTGCTGCCGGGACCGGTGACGCTGGTCGTCGCAAACCCGCAGTGCCGCTACCCGCTCGCCTGCCGCGAGGACGTCGAGCGGCTCGGCATCCGCCTGATCGGCGGCCCCCTGGCTGGCGCGATGTGCCCGATCTTCCAGACCTCCGCCAATTTCAGCGGCGAGCCGGCGCCCTCCCGTTTCGAGGACGTCCCGCGGGGGATCGTCACCGGCACCGACCTGGCGATCGACGGCGGCGAGCTGACCGGCCTGCCCTCGACCGTGGTCGACGTCGCCTCGATCGAGGAGGACGGCGGCTGGACCGTCCTCCGCCACGGCGCCCTCTCCGAAGGCGATCTGGCGAGCGCCCTCGCCTCCGTCGGGCTCGGCTGAGCGGCATCTTCGTTCCGCTGTTCCCTTTCCGCGCCATACGCCGCTGACGAACGGCGGAACGGGTCCCGCTCCGTTGGTATCGTCGCTGGCCCGATGAGCGAGCTTCCCGAGAACTTCCAGACCGCGCCGCTGGCCGAGGTCGACCCGGCGATCGCCGCCGTCCTCGACGGCGAGCTGCGGCGCCAGCAGCGGACCCTGGAGATGATCGCCTCGGAGAACTTCGTGCCGCAGGCCGTGCTGGAAGCGGTCGGCTCGGTCCTCACCAACAAGTACGCCGAGGGCTACCCCGGCCGCCGCTACTACGGCGGCTGCGAGGAGGTCGACGTCGCCGAGCAGCTGGCGATCGACCGCGCCAAGGAGCTGTTCGGCGCCGACCACGCCAACGTCCAGGCCCACGCCGGCGCCCAGGCCAACAACGCCGCCTACATGGCGCTGATCGAACCGGGCGACACGATCCTCGGGATGGCGCTCGACCACGGCGGCCACCTCAGCCACGGGATGAAGCTGAACGTCTCCGGCAAGCTCTACGAGCCGGTCCCCTACCACGTCCGCCGCGAGGACCTGCTGGTCGACATGGACGAGGTGGCGCGGCTCGCCGCCGAGCACCGTCCGGCGGTGATCGTCGCCGGCTGGTCCGCCTACCCGCGGCAGCTCGACTTCGCCGCCTTCCGCGAGATCGCCGACTCGGTCGGCGCCAAGCTGATGGTCGACATGGCCCACTTCGCCGGCCTCGTCGCCGCCGGCGAGCACCCCAACCCGGTGCCCTACGCCGACGTCGTCACGACGACGATCCACAAGACCCTCTGCGGGCCCCGCAGCGGCATGATCCTCGCCCGCGAGGAACACGCGAAAGCGGTCGACAAAGCGATCTTCCCGGGCCAGCAGGGCGGGCCGCTGATGCACACGATCGCCGCCAAGGCGGTGGCGCTGCACATCGCCGGCACCGAGCCGTTCCGCGAGCGCCAGCGGCAGACGATCGCCAACGCGAAGGCGCTCGCCGCGGGCCTGGAAGAGGGAGGGATCCCGGTCCTCACCGGCGGCACCGACGTCCACCTAGTGCTCGTCGACCTGACCCCGACCGGGCTCGACGGCCAGACCGCCGAGGACCGGCTAGAGGAGGTCGGGATCACCGTCAACCGCAACGCGATCCCCTTCGACCCGCGGCCGCCGATGAACCCGTCCGGATTGCGGATCGGCACCCCGGCGCTGACCACCCGTGGCCTCGGCGAGGAGGAGATGACCGAGATCGCCGCCGTCATCGTCGCCGCCCTCGGTTCCGACTTCGCGTCGCAGAAGGACGCCCTCGCGGCCCGCACCGGCGCCCTGATGGACCGTTTCCCGCTGTACCCGCAGCTCTCGCCGACGACGGTCTGAGCGCCGCCGGCGCGGCTTCGGCGAACCGCGGTGTTCTTGCGGTCGCCCCGGGTCGCCGCTTAGGTTCTCTCCACCAGTCCAACGTCTCCACTGGGGGAGGTGGCCATGTCGTTGAGTCTCGGCACGCCCGTGCTCGAAGTCGCAATCGCGCTCTCGTTCGTCTTCTTCCTGCTCAGCCTGATCGTCTCGGCCGGGACCGAGGTGTTGGCCTGGGCTTCGAAGAAGCGCGCCAAGAACCTGAAGGAGGGGGTCAAGGCGCTGCTGGGCGATCACGAGGCACCGGGAGAGGAAAGGGGCCTGGCCGACAGGGTCCTCGATCACCCGCTGGTGAAGAGCGACGTGCGAGGGAGCCCCAAGCATCAGCCCTCCTACGTTTCGGCTCGCAACTTCGCACTGGCCCTGGTTCAGCAGCTGCGCGAGTCGGGCGGCACGGCGAAGAAGGACTTCAACCGCGTGAAGAACGCGATCGAGACAATGCAGGGCCCCGCCGGCGAACAGCTGAAGGCGCTGCTGGCAGGGGGCGAACAGGACCTGGCGGGGTTCCAGGCCTCGCTCGAAACCTGGTTCGACGACGCCATGGACCGCGTTTCCGGTTGGTACAAACGCTGGTCCCAGAAATGGATGATCGCGATCGCGATCCTCGCCGCCATCGGCCTCAACGTGAGCGCAATCCGGGTCGTGGAACGGCTTTACTCGCAACCCGCGGTTCGTGCGGCTGTCGTCGCAACCGCGGAAAAGACGGCGGAAGGCTCGGGGCCGCAGGCCAGCGACGAAGCGACGCCGAAGGAAGCCGGCGACCAGGTCGAAACCGCCTACACCGAACTGCACGAACTGAAGCTGCCGCTCTTTTGGAGCCAGGAAAACGTGCCCTGGGCGAGCTGGAAGCAGGCCGGCCTCTCGGCCTTGGGCTGGCTGATCACGATCGCGGCGATATCGCTCGGGGCACCGTTCTGGTTCGACGCCCTGAAAAAACTCTCCAACCTGCGGATGGCGGGGAAGAAACCGGAAGCGGAGCCGGAAAAGCAGTAGGCGACGGGGGCGCAGCGCCCGTCGCCTGGTTAGGGTCCGCGGGATGCGAGTCTGGATGGACTGCACCGCGGCTGCCCACCCGCTGGTACTGCGGCCGATCGCCGAGCGGCTGGAGGCGCAGGGGCACGAGGTCTTCGTCACCGCCCGCGAGTACGGGCAGACGCTGGGGATCCTCGACCGACTCGACATGCCCTACACCGCCGTCGGCGAGCACGGCGGCGCCTCGCGGCTGCGCAAGGCGCTGGCGGTCGGCAAGCGCTCGCGGCGGCTGACGAAGCTGATCTGGGGCCGGCAGCCGGAACTGGCGATCGCGCACGGGTCGGTCGACCTCGCGGTCGTCTCGGCGACGCTGCGGATCCCCTCGGTGCAGATGCAGGACTACGAGTTCGCCCGCCTGCAGCGCAACGTCGCCTTCCGGCTCGCGCGCCGGGTGCTGGTGCCGGAGACGATCCCGGCCGAGCGGCTGGCGAAGCTCGGCGCCAAGGGGGACAAGCTGTTCCGCTACCCCGGCCTCAAGGAGGAGTACTACCTGGCCGACTTCGAGCCCGACCCCGGCGTGCTCGACGAGTTGGGGCTGGACCGCGAGAAGGTCCTGGTCGTCGTCAGGCCGCCGCCCGAGACCTCCGAGTACCACGCGCCCAACGACGTCTACGGGTTGACGATCCAGCGGCTCGCCGCCGCCGCCGAGGCCCAGGCGGTGGTGATCCCGCGCACCGTCAAGCAGGGCGAGGCGGTGCGGGCGCTGGCGGCGCCGAACCTGATCGTGCCCGAGCAGGCGATCGACGCCCAGAGCCTGATCGCCCACGCCGACCTCGTGGTCAGCGCCGGCGGCACGATGAACCGCGAGGCGGTGGCGCTCGGCACGCCCGTCTTCACCACCTTCGCCGGCCGCATGGGAGGGGTCGACGAGGCCCTGATCGCGGAGGGCCGGCTGCAGGTCCTCGGCGACCCGGCGGCGCTGGAGCTGCGCAAGCGCGAGGCGCCGGTCGGCGTCCTCCGCCCTCGGGACCCGCAGCTGCTGGTCGACGCCGCCCTCGAAGCCGTGCCGCGCCCGGGCGAGGCCGGCCGGGACAGCCCCCGGGTGATGGGATAGCGACTAAGTGCCATCGACCGCCGACGCCGTCCTCGCCTTCGTCGTAGCCGCGGCGATCGCCTGGCTGCTGGTCCCCTATGCGGAGCGGCTCGCCTTCAGGGTCGGGGCGATCGACCTGCCGAAGCCTCGCGGTCTGCACAACAAGCCGATGCCGCGCCTCTCCGGGCTGGCGATCCTCGCCGGGGTCGAGGTGGCGGGCTGGATCTGGCTGCCGGGTGACGGCGAGAGCCGCTCGATCCTGCTCGGCGCGATTGCGATCGCCGCGGTCGGTGTCGTCGACGACGTCCGCGGCCTGCCGGCGCTGCCGAAGCTGCTGGGGCAGATCGCGGCGGCGACGATCCCGGTCCTCGCCGGCGTCCGCGTCGACAACCTGACGCTGCCGTTCGTCGGCGGCTTCCAGCTCGGCTGGACCGCCTACCCGCTGACGGTGCTGGGGATCGTCGCGGTCGTCAACGTGATCAACTTCATCGACGGCGTCGACGGCCTCGCCGCCGGGGTCTGCACGATCGCCGCCGTCACCCTGGCCGCGATCGCGCTCTCGCTCGAACGCAACTCCGCCGGCGTGCTGGCGGCGCTGACCGCGGGCGCCGCGCTCGGCTTCCTGCGCCACGGCTTCCCGCCCGCGTCCAGCTTCATGGGGGACACCGGCTCCAACCTGCTCGGCTACCTGCTGGCGACCGCCTCGGTGCAGGGAGCGTTGAAGACCAACGCGGTGATCGCCCTCGCCTTCCCCCTGGTCGTGCTGGCGGTGCCGATCCTCGACACCGGCTTCGTCGTCGCCAAGCGGCTCAAATACGGCCAGCCGATCTACCAGGCCGACAGCTGGCACTTCCACCACCGGATGGCCAACATCGGCTTCTCGCAGCGCCGCACGGTCGCCTACCTGTACGCCTGGACGCTGGTGATGGCGGGCCTGGCCCTGGCCCTGCGCTTCGTCCCCTACAGCGACAACCACGGCCACTTCGACGCCCTCTGGACCGCGGTGATGCTGTTCTTCCTGCTGGTCGCGCTGGCCTCCAGCGTCTACCTCGTCTACGTCCTCGAGATCCTCAAGCTGCGTCGCGGACGGCTCAATCCCGAGACCGGGGAGTTCGAAGCGATAAGACTCGAGGAGGCCGAGCAGGCGACCGGGGTCCGCAGGGGTAGTGGCAACCCTCACTAACCCGCATCACAAAGCCAATCGCGGGACCGTTCGGATATAGTCGCGTCTCCGCCCGCTCAACCCCGAGCCGGGCATATTTATGTCTCCTCCCAAGTACGTCGACCTCCTCCTGCTGGCTGCCGCGCTGGCGGTCTTCCTGTTGGCGGATTTGCCGCTTCTCGGCTACGCCGCCGGGGCCGCCGCCTGGCTGGCCCAGCGCGGGATCCAGATGGTCGCCGGGCGCCGCGCCGGCGCCGAGCTGGCCTCCGGCAACCGCCAGCGGGCGATGGGAATCGTCGCCGCGACGACGCTTGGCCGGGTCTGGCTGATGGCGACCGCGGTGCTGCTCGTCGGCCTCGCCGAACGGCAGGCCGGCCTCGCCGCCGCGGTCCTGGTCGCCGTCCTCTTCACCGTCTCCTTCGTCGCCCAGGGCCTCGCCCATCTCTTCGGTGAGCCCGAAGGACAGGGAGTCGCATGAGCGCAGACCAGGCAGTGGTCGAGGCGCCTGCGAGCGCCCCGAAGTCGGGCGGCCTCAGCACCAAGGCGAAGGTCTTCATCGGCCTCGGCGTCTACTTCGGGATCGCGATCCTGATGCTGCTGGTCTTCGGCAGCTCGGGCAAGAACGAAGCCTTCAAGCCGCAGAACGAGTTCAAGCTCGAAGAATGGGTCCCGATCCACATCGCCGGCATCGACCTCAGCATCAACAAGGCCGTCCTCTACCTGTTCCTGGCCAGCGCCCTGACGATCGTCGCGATGGTCTGGATCGCGCGCCGGATGCAGCAGAAGCCGAACCGCGTGCAGACCGCGGTCGAGGTCGCATACGACGTCGCCAAGAACAACATCACCGGCGGCAACATGGGCAGCGACGTGGCGATCCGCTGGTTCCCCTTCGTCGCCGCCCTCTTCTTCTGGATCCTCTTCTCGAACCTGATCGGCTTCCTGCCGCTGCCGGTCAACACCGAGCACACGTTCACCGTCTTCGGCCTCGAAATTCCCTCGTTCGCGATCTACGCCGCGACCGCCAACCTCTCGATCCCGCTGGTCCTGACCCTGGTCGTCTGGGTCTCCTACCACGTCGAAGGGGTCCGGGCCAAGGGCCTCTTCAAGTACATGGCGAGCTGGCTGCCGCCGGGCCTCGAGGACATGAACCCGGCCGCCAAGGCGTTCATCTTCATCATCGAGGCGGTCTCCCACTTCGCCCGGCTGATCTCGCTCTCCGTCCGACTTTTCGCCAACATGCTCGCCGGCCACCTGCTGCTGCTGTTCATGGGCGGCGGCCTGGCCGTGCTGCTGGGCGTCGCGGCCCTCGGCGCGCTGACCTTCCCGCTCGCCTTCTTCTTCTTCGTCCTCGAGGTCGGCCTGATCGCGACCCTGCAGGCGTTCATCTTCGCAACCCTCACCGCTATCTACCTCGGCGGAGCCACCTCCGCCAGTCACTAGAAAAGGAGCGCTTTTTCCATGGACCTGTCCCCTGTCGTCGCCGCCGTCACCGACGAAGGCGTGAAAGACGCCGGTAAGGCGATCGCGCTCGGCGTCGGCGCCGGGCTCGGCTCGATCGGCGCCGGTATCGGCATCGGCTTCATCTTCGGTAAGGAGATCGAGTCGGTCGCCCGTCAGCCGGAGATGAAAGACGAGCTCCAGAGCATCCGCTGGCTCGGCTTCGCTCTGACCGAGGCCGTCGCCTTCTACACGTTCATCTTCGGCCTGATCGCCTTCTTCCTCTAGGAGCATGGAGTTGCTCGGGTACATAGCGGCGATTCCGCTCGCGGCCGAGTCCGGCGGCGAAGAAGGCGGCAGCTTCCTGGTCTCCCCGGGACTGGGGCTGATGATCTGGACCCTGGTCCTGTTCCTGTTCACGATGTGGGTCCTGAAGAAGCTCGCCTTCCCGAAAATCCAAGAGGCCCTGGATAAGCGGGCGAAGTCGATCGCCGAGTCGCTCGACACGGCCGAGCGGCAGCGGCGCGAATCGGACGAGCTGCTGACGGAGTACCGCGGCCGGCTCGCCGAGGCGCGCGAGCAGGCGGACGAGATCATGGCCCGGGCCCGTAAGGCGGCCGAGACCGCCGAGGCCGAGGCGACCACCGCCGGCCGCGAGAAACGCGAGGAGCTGGTGGCGGCCGCCAAGCGCGACATCGAGGCCGAGACCCGGCGCTCGCTGGAGCAGATCCGCAAGGAGGTCGCCGACCTGACCGTGCTCGCCACCGAGAAGGTGACGCGCAAGAGCCTCACCGCCGAGGACCAGAAGCGCCTGGTCGAGGAGGCCCTCAGCGAGGTCGACTTCTCGGCCCTCTCGGGGTCGGAGAACTAGGCGATGGCCGAGGCAGCTCGCGTTTACGCCGAGGCCCTCTTCGAGGCCGGCAAGGACCGTGGCAAGCTCGACTCGCTGCACTCGCAGCTGGGTCAGCTCGTCGATGTGGTCGAAGGCGACCGCGACCTGCAGGTGTTCCTGTTCAGCCCGTACCTCTCCTCCGCCGACAAGCGGGAGGGGCTCGAACGGGCGATCTCCGGTGCCGAGCCGGAGCTGATCAACTTCCTCGAGCTGCTGATCGAGAAGCACCGGATGCCCGAGATCTTCCGCATCCGGCGCGAGCTCGACGAGCTCTGGAAGAAGGAGAACCGCCGGCTCGACGTCACCGTCGTCAGCGCCGTCGAGCTCGACGAAGCGGTGGTTAGCAGGATCGGCCAGGAGGTCGAACGTCAGACCGGCGAGGCGGTCGAACTGTCGAGCCGGGTCGACGCCGAGATCCTCGGGGGCGTCGTGCTGCAAGTAGGAAACATGGTGCTCGACGCGAGCATCCGCAATCGCTTGGAGAAACTTCGAAAGAGCGTCGCCCAGGCGGCGTAAGGAGGAGCAGAGCACCCGATGGAGATCAAGCCGGACGAGATCGCAAGCATCCTGCGCGAGCGGATCGAGGGGTTGGAGGCCGAGAGCGCCGACCTCTCCGAGGTGGGCACGGTCCTTTCCGTGGCCGACGGCATCGCCCGTATCCACGGCCTCGACAGCTGTATGGCGCTGGAGATGCTCGACCTGCCGCACGGGGTCACGGGCCTGGCGCTGAACCTCGAGGCCGACAACGTCGGCGCCGTGCTGTTCGGCGAGTGGGAGAAGGTCGTCGAGGGCGACACGGTCAAGCGCACCGGCCACCTGCTGCGGATCCCCGTCGGCGAGGAGCTGCTCGGCCGCATGGTCGACCCGCTCGGCCGCCCGCTCGACGACCGCGGCGAAGTGGCCACCACCGAGACCCGCCCGGCCGAGTTCAAAGCGCCCGGCGTCGTCCAGCGCCAGCCGGTCACCGAGCCGGTCCAGACCGGGCTGATGGCGATCGACGGGATGATCCCGGTCGGCCGCGGCCAGCGAGAGCTGATCATCGGCGACCGCCAGACCGGCAAGACGGCGATCGCGATCGACACGATCATCAACGCCCGCGACAAGGACATGGTCTGCATCTACGTCGCGATCGGGCAGCGGATGTCCACCGTCGTCCAGCTCAAAGAGGTGCTGGAGGAGAACGGGGCGATGGAGAACACGATCATCGTCGCCGCCCCGGCCGACGAGGCGGCTCCGATCAAGTACATCGCGCCCTACGCCGGCTGCGCGATGGGCGAGCACTTCCTCTACAACGGCAAAGCCGCCCTCTGCGTCTACGACGACCTCACCAAGCACGCCTACGCCTACCGGCAGATGTCGCTGCTGCTGCGGCGCCCGCCGGGTCGCGAGGCATACCCGGGCGACGTCTTCTACCTGCACTCGCGGCTGCTGGAGCGGGCGGTGAAACTGAACGACGAGCTCGGCGGCGGCTCGCTGACGGCGCTGCCGATCATCGAGACCCAGGCCTCCGACGTCTCCGCCTACATCCCGACCAACGTGATCTCGATCACCGACGGCCAGATCTTCCTCGAGTCGGACCTCTTCTACTCGGGCGTGCGGCCGGCGATCAACGTCGGGATCTCCGTCTCCCGGGTGGGCGGCAACGCGCAGACCAAGGCGATGAAGAAGGTCGCCGGAAAACTGCGCCTCGACCTCTCCCAGTACCGCGACCTCGAGGCCTTCGCCCAGTTCGGCTCCGAGCTCGACCCCGAGACGCAGAAGGCGCTGGCCCGCGGCGAACGGCTGGTCGAGCTGCTCAAACAGAAAGAGCGCGACCCGATGAGCGTCGGCGACCAGGTGGCGGCGATCTACTCCGGCACCGGCGGCTACCTCGACCGGATCAAGACCGAGCGCGTCGGCGAGTTCATCGCCGACCTGCGGACGAACCTGCACGCCCAGAAGGCGGAGCTGCTGAAGCGGATCGAAGACACCGGCAAGCTCGAGGACGCCGACGAGAAGGAGCTGGGCGAGGCGATCGGCGCCTTCGTCGAGGACTTCGGCCCCGACTTCGACGAGAACGGCGAGGCGATCGAGGACGCCAAGGAGACCGCCGCCGCCTGACGCGGCATCGGAGCTGACCCATGGCGACTCAGAAGGAAGTCAAGAATCGCATCGCGTCGATCAAGAACATCAACAAGATCACGCGGGCGATGGAGATGGTCGCGGCGGCCCGCCTGCGCCGCGCCGAGCAGCGGATCGACGCCCTGCGGCCCTACGCGGAGGGGATGCGCAAGCTGACC
>CAWANE010000001.1:0-43950 GCA_963783345.1 uncultured Actinomycetes bacterium | reverse complement strand
TCTTCATCGTCCTCTACGTCTGGCTGGAGAGCGTCCTCAGCCGGGGCGACTACCAGGTCCGCCGGCTCTGAGCGCCGGCCGGCCTACGTCCGCGCCAGCAGGCGTCGCAGGCGCGGTGGCCGCCGCCGCGCCCAGTTGAGGACGGAGCGGATCCGCGGCACGCCGCGGACCACGTTCGGGTTGACGTAGGGGTCGACCGCCATCAGCGGCGCCCAACGGTCGACCATCCGGTCGATCTCCCACTCCTCGACCACCGGGTCGCGACTCGAGGACTCGAAGTGGTAGAGGACGAGGTCGGGGTCGTAGACGATGCGCAGGCCGTCCGCGCGCAGCTTCAGGCAGTAGTCGACGTCGTTGAAGTTGACCGGCAGGGTGCCGGTCAGGCCGCCGACCCGCTCGAACACATCGCGCCTGCTCATCAGGCAGGCGGCGGTCACCGCCGTGCAGTCGCGGGCGATCAGGGTCGAGTTGGCGTAGCCGCGGAACTCGCCCGCGAAGCCGCGGTAGGTGTGGTGGGGGAGGCCGCCTTCGAAGTCGACGCCGACGTGCTGGATGCGGCCGTCCCCCCACAGCAGCTTGGCGCCGACGGCGCCGATCCCCTCCTGTGCGGTGTACATCACCATTCTCTCGATCCAGTTGGCGGTGGTGATCTCGATGTCGTCGTTGAGCAGCACCAGGTGCTCGCCTCCGGCTCGGACGGCGCCGAGGTTGACCTTGGCGGAGAAGTCGAAGGAGCCGGTGAAGGGGACCGGCTGCAGCCGGTCGCCGGCGATCTCGCGCAGCTCCCGCAGGACCGCCGCCGGCGTCGACTCGTCGAAGACGACGACGATCTCGTAGTTCTCGTAGGTCGAGCGCTCGACGATGCTGCGGACGCAGTTGACGACGAGGACCGTCTCCGCGAAGCGGACTTCGCGCTGCTGGCCGTTGGTGGGGATGACGACGCTGACAGGCGGCTGGTGCCGCAGGCGCGGCTTCAGGTGCAGGATCCCGGGGTCCGCGCCGTCCAGCTCGACCTCGGCGTCGAAGCCGGTCCGGTCGCAGTGCGCCTGCACCGCCCGGCAGCCCGCTTCGAAGGCCCACGGCTTCGCCTCCGCCTCGGCCGCCGCCGAGGTCTCCAGCATCCGCCAGTGGTAGAGGACCCGCGGCACGTGGACGATGGCGCGGGCACGCTCGGTCACGCGCAGCACCAGGTCCCAGTCCTGGGAGCCCTCGAAGGCGGGGTCGAAACCGCCCACCTCCTCGACCAGCTCCCGGCGCAGGACGCTGAGGTGGCAGGTGTACATCTGCGTGCGAAACCGCTCCGGCGACCAGTCGGGCTTGAAGAAGGGGTGGGCGTGGCGGCCGCCGGCGTCGATCTTGTCCTCGTCGGTGTAGACGTAGTCGGCCTCCGGAGTCGCGTCGATCGCCTCGGAGACGTGGGCGAGAGCGTCGGGATGGAGCGTGTCGTCGTGGTCGAGCAGGGCGACGAACTCGCCGCGGGCCATCGCCAGTGCGTCGTTGGAGGCGGCGACGATCCCCGCGTTCTCCTCCCGGTAGGCGACCCGGATCCGCGGGTCCCCCGCCCGGGCGGCCTCGAGCAGCTCACGCACGTGCGGCTGGCTGGAGCGGTCGTCGACCAGGCAGAGCTCCCAGTCGCCGCAGCTCTGGCGGCGCACCGAGGCGAGCGTCTTCTGCAGGACGCCGGCCGGGGTCTCGTAGACCGGCGTCAGGAGCGAGAACCGGGGGGCGGCCACGACGGCGGTGCCTAGCCTCGGCGGAAGAGGCGCATGAGGCCGCCGACGACCATGCGGAAGCCGGGGACCCGGGCGTCGAGTTTCTGTTTGAAGCCGGTGAGCCGCACGGTGCGGTCCTTCAGCTCCGCCACGCGGCCCTTGGCCCGGCCGAGTTCGGCGTCCTTGCCGATCAGCAGGTCGCGCAGACGGAGAATCTCGGCCTGGCGGCGGTCGAGCTCGGCCAGCAGCTCGGGGCGGTTCTCGCCCGGCTGGTCCTCGAGCTCGGCGAGCCGGTCGTGGGCGGCGACCAGCGAGTCGCGCACCTGGTCGGCCTCGCGCCGCAGTCGCGTCCAGGAGCGGTCGTAGCGGCGCACCACCTCCTCGACCTCCTCGCCGGTGCGGGTGTAGAGCGCGGCCCAGGGGGTGACGTAGGTGACGTCGCGGTCGACGTCGCGGTAGAAGCCCTCCCGGGCCAGCGCCGCCGACCAGTCCTCCGGCGAGCGCACGTTGAAGTGGGTCGCGTCGGCGTAGTCGTCGGGGGTGGTCGAGAGCAGCAGGCGGTCGGTGGCGGCGCAGAGGTTGGCGATCGCGGCCGCCGTCTCGGTCGGCGGGATGTGCTCGAGCACCTCGATGCAGACGATCAGGTCGTAGCGGCGCGGCAGCGGCTCGGTCAGCGAGGCGACGCTGCAGTGCTCCCTGACCGGCTCGGCGACCTGGGAGATCGCGTACTCGGAGACGTCGACGCCCCAGGCTTCGACCCCGCGCTCGCGCAACGTCTCGACCAGGAAGCCCATTCCGCAGCCGGCGTCGAGTACCGAAGCCGGCCTCAGGTCGCGGACGACCCCGTCCGCGACGCCGCCGAAGAAGCCGAGCCAGTGGTCGTTGCGTTCGTAGGGGACGCCGCAGTCGTGGCGGTAGAAATACCGGCCGTACTCGATGCCCTTGTCCTCCTGTCGGCCGGGGCTGCTCGAGGTTGCCTGCTCGGACATTCGGGCGCAGTGTACCCCCAGCTCTCGTCTCGATCGTCGCTTGACAGCGATGCGAAGCTGTCCCGCGATGTCGCGGCCCGCAGGCAGGAACAGAGCTCGCATCGCCCAACTTCGGTGATCCGGTGAGCGCGAACGCCGAGCTGCTCGGGATGCTGGTCCTGCACCTGGCGCTGACCGGGTTGCCGGCAGTGCTGGCGGCGCTGCTGGCGACGAGGCGCGGCGTCCGCCGGGTCGAGGTCCTGCTCGCCGTCGCGCTCGCGGCCTCGGGTGCGACGGCGATGGTCGCCTTCTGGGCCTACTTCCTGGACCCGCTGGTCGGCCAGGTCACCGCCTTCGTCCTCGTCCTTGGCTCGCTGCAGGGCATCTTCCTCTGCCGCCAGGGCCTCGACCGCGACCTGCTGCGCCGACTGGCGGTTCCGCTGGCGCTCTGGGCTCTGGGCAGTGCCTTCGTCCTTTACCTGGGCTTTCTGCACGGTGGGACCGGACAGCCGCTCGCGGTGGCGACGACGCGGTTCTCCCACCAGCTGCCAACCGACAACGAAATCCCCCGCTACTTCGCCAGCTGGTACTACCAGCACGGCCACCACGGGGCGCCGCCGCCGTTCGCCGACTGGCTATCCAGCGATCGGCCGCCGCTGCAGACCGGCTACGTGCTGGCCCAGCGCCCCTTCGGCTGGGACACGGCGGGCCTGCAGTACCAGGTCCTCGGCGTCGTCCTCCAGCAGCTGTGGATCGTCGGGATGTGGGCCCTGCTCTGCGCGGTGCGGCTGCGCCCCCTGGCCAGGGGGTTGGTGATGCTCGCGGCGCTGGTCAGCGACATCGCCATCGTCCACGGCTTCTTCGTCTGGCCGAAGCTGCTCGCTGCCGCCTTCCTGCTCGCCGCCCTGGCCCTGGTGCTCTCGCCCGAGTGGTCCAGCTGGCGGCACGACCGCTGGGTCGCGGCCCTGTTCGCCGCGCTCTGCGGCCTCGCCATGCTCGCCCACGGCGGCAGCGCTTTCGGCATTCTCGGGCTGCTGGTGGTGGGGGCCGTGCGGGGGATGCCCGATTGGCGCTGGCTCGGCGTCGCCGCCCTGGTCGGCGTCGCGGTGCTCGGGCCGTGGTCCGCCTACCAGCGCTACTTCGACCCGCCCGGCAACCGCCTGGTCAAGTGGCAGATCGGGGGCTTCGAGGGGATCGACGAACGCGGGGCGCTGGAAACGATCGTCGACGGCTACCGCGAAGTCGGGCTCGGGGGAGCGCTGCGGGACAAGTGGGCCAACGTCACCACGATGGTCGGTCAGGGGGCGACCGAAGCGGCGGTGCGCGCCGCGGTCGAAGACGTCGAAGCGGGACATCCGGGCGAAGCGGCGATGGCGCTGCGGTTGGCGCGCTTCTTCTCGCTGCTTCCCTGTCTGGGGATCCTGCTGATCGGCCCGATCGCGATGCTCGTCGCCCGGGTGCGGCGAAAGCGCGACGGGCCCGAGTGGCGGTTCGCGGTCGCCTGCCTCTGGCTCTGCCTGCTCGTCGCCGCCTTCTGGGCTCTGTTGATGTTCGGCACCCCGGAATCCTCGACCTTGATCCACCAGGGCACCCTGGTCCTGCCGCTGGTCGCGATCAGCGCCTGCATCGCCGGCGCGTACGCCGTCGACCGCCGACTGGCGATCGGGCTCGTCGGCGCCAACGCGCTGCTCGTGCTGGCGCTCTACGTGCCCTCCCTCACCCCGCTCCCGGGGACCTCCTACTCGGTCCTCGCCGGGCTCGCGGCGGCTCTCGGCCTGGCTGGATTCGCGTTCGTCTCCTTGCGGCCCGCGCCCGTCTGAGTCGCCGCCGAACCGGTCCGGGACCCCCGGGCCCGCCAATACACTGCGGCACCTCGATGGACAGGGCGACCCGAAAAGCACCCGAGGTGCTGCTCGCAGCGGCCCTCGCCGGCTCCGCCGCGCTGCTGCTCGCCCTCACCTGGCACTTCACCTTCCTCCAGGACACCTGGGAGTTCCTGATGAACCGGCGCGATCCCTCGGTGGACTCGCTGCTGATGCCGCACAACGAGCACATCGTCGTCATCCCGGTGGCGATCGAGCAGGTGCTGCTGAGGCTGTTCGGGATGAGCACGGCGAGGCCGGAATTCGTCCTGCTGATCGTCGGCCTCTTGGCCACGGCCTACCTGCTCTTCCTCTACGTCAAGCGCCGTCTCGGTCCCTGGCCGGCCCTCTTCGCCGCCGTCACCCTGCTCTTCCTCGGCCCCGCCTGGGAGGTCTTGCTCTGGCCCTTCGAGATCAGCTTCGTCGGCTCGGTGCTGTTCGGGATCGCGATGCTGCTCGCCCTCGACCGCGACGACCCCAAGGGCGACGCCGCCGCCTGCGCCTTCCTGGTCCTTTGCTTCGGCTTCTCCAGCCTCGGCATCCCGTTTGCGGCCGCGGCCGCCGCCGACGTCTTCGTCAAGCGGAGCGGGAGGGGGTGGCGCCGTGCCTACCTCGTCGTCGTCCCCCTGGTCCTCTACGGGGCCTGGTACCTGGGCTGGGGCCACAACGCCGAAACGCACGTCTCCCTCCACAACGTGCTCGCCTCGCCCCGCTTCGTCTTCGAAACCGTGGCCTCCGCCGCCGGGTCCCTGGTCGGACTCGGGCCCAGCCCCTACGACGGCTCGGTCGATCCGGTCTGGGGCAGGTCGATCCTGATCGCCCTGATCGTCGTCTTCGGATACCGTCAGGTGCGGCGTCCCGGCGTCGCTCCCGGGCTATGGCCCGTCGCCGCGGCGGCCGCGGTCAACTGGTTCCTCACCGCCTTCAACCAGATTCCCGGCCGCGACCCGACCTCGAGCCGCTACCTGTACTTCGGCTGCATCCTCGTCCTGATGCTGCTCGCGAACCTCCTGCAGGGGGTGCGCCTCGGCAGGCGCGGGCTGCTCGCCGCCGGAGCGGTGACTCTGCTGGCGCTAGGCCCGAACCTCGTCCTCCTCAAGGAGGGGAGGAACACCCTGCGCCAGCAGTCGGTCCTGACCAAGGCGGACACGGCGGCGATCGAGATCGCCCGGCGCACCGTCGCCCCGGAATTTCAACTGGGCCCGGCCGTTGCCGGCACCACCACCTTGGTCGACGTCTTCGCCGGCAAGTACCTGGAAGCCGTCGACGAATACGGCTCCCCCGCCTACACCCCGTCAGAACTCGAAGCGGCGCCCGAGGAAGGCCGCCGCCAGGCCGACGTCGTCCTCGCCCAGGCGTTGCCGCTGTCGACCGTGACCCGGACGGGCACCTATCCCGCGAGCGCCGAGAACTGCACCGTGGTGGCGGCCGGGGAAGCCAAGTCGGAGGTCCCGATCAGACCCGGCCTGACCCGGATCGAGGTGTCGCCCGGCCCGCACGTGTCGTTCTCGCTGCGCCGCTTCGCCGTCGGCGAATACCCGGTCTCGACCGAAGGCGCTCCGGGCGACTCGGTGACGGTCCTGCACGTCCCCCGCGACTTCGCGTCGCAGCCCTGGTACCTGCAGGTGGAAGCCGAACAGGAAGCCCGGGTCTGCCGGTAGGTCTAGCCCTTTTCGGGCATGCGGACGAGCACTTGGACCGGGTTCTCGTCGGCTGGTGGGAATGTGCGGCTCGGACCCCTGAACAAGCGGAAGAGGCGCGGCGTCATGTAGTTGGCGGCAAACACTTCGTTGACGAGTTCGGGCCGGTTCTGTTCACCGCCCGATGGCTCCGGTTGCTTGACGTAGATCGCGAAGTTGCAGCCCGACAGCGTCTCTTCGAGTTCCTTATGTCCGCCGGACCCGATGACCACGTCCGCGAACCCGAAGGGGTATCCACGCGCGCTGGAGAGGAACGTGAGCGTGTTGCTGTTCATCAGTGCTTCCGTCTCGAGCAGGCAGACGGTTCTGGGGGCAGAGGCCCCATCGGGCTCCCTCCTCGCAACCTTTTCGATGTATTCGAGCACGGGCGTGGTGCGGTCGTCTTCCGGTAGCTGCTGGTAGCCGACCGGTTCGCTGCTCAGTGGGATCGCCTGCTGGTATGAGCCGATCTGGACGGTCAGGCGGTCGGGCATGAACCCCGGGGTGACGTCGGTGACATGGTTGAGGCTCTGATATCCGAGGACGACCACGGCCAAGACGATCAGCGCCGCCCGGACGACCGGCTGCCTCACGGCGGCAACGGCGCCGGCGACGAGGATGGCCACGGCGGGCATCGCCGGCGCCATCAGCCGTACGTCTTGGTTGTGCGCGAGGGCAACTGAGAGGTAGGGAACCCCCGCCCAGGCGACTAGGAAGGCGAGGTTCCACAGCACTCCCCGCTGCCAGGGCTGACGGAAGAGGGCGAGGAGCCGCGGCAGATTGAGTGCGACCGCGGCGAGGCCGAGCATGGCGATGATCCAGGAGACGTTGTAGCTCAGCACCAAGGTGGTGAACGAGGCGACCGCGTGGAAGGTGTACGGATTACCGGGCCCGGCCCCGACGGCCAGTTCGCCGCCAGTGGTCGAGCGTACGTATTCGAGGGTGGCGTCAAAATTTGGCCCGTACCAGACAAGGGCCACGACGAGGTAGACCGCCGCGGCGCCGCCGAGGTTGACGAGCGCCCGGCGACTGTCGAATTGCTCGGCTCCCTTCTCACGTGTGCTCAGCCATGAGTTCAGAGCGTGGGCCAGCACGAGCAGGATTGGAGCGAGGACGAAGAGCGGGAAGGTGACCTTCGTCAGGGTGCCGAGGCCCATCGTCAGTGCCATCGCCCAGGTGGTCCAGCGCCGCTGGAAGTCGTGCGATTCGAGCAGCAGCAGCAGGGAGAGGGTGACCAGCGTGATCAGGAGGAAGTCTTGGAGAACGTTGTGGAAGAGCCCGACCATCAGCGGCATCGCGGCCATGAGGGCGATCGTCAGCAGGCGGGCTCCCCAGTTCCTGAAGACGATCCAGGCAATCTGCCCAGCCGAGAAGTAGAGCACGGGCGCGATTGCCAGGTTGAGTAGCAGGCCGCTGCGTGCTGACGCCCCGAATACGTGCAGGAACGGTGCAAGCAGGATCGTGAGAAGGGGTCCGTGGGACGGGTCGGTGTTGTAGACGGCGTGCAGCAGTTCGGCCAGACCGCCCGCTTCGAAGCTGCGCTGGTACTGCAGCGCGATCGAGAGGTAGTGCGACTGGTCCCAGGACGGGACCGTACGGTCGAGGAAGATCCAAACTCCGTTCGCGGCGGCTACGGCGATCGCCAGGGCGAAGGCCGCCTGCACGCTCGTGGGGTCGAGCCAGCGCGAGCGCTGCGTCACGGCAGGAAGATTGCGGCCTTGAGCTTGGCGTGGGCGTGGAGGCGGTACCGGAGCATTACGGCCAAGGTCTTGCAGCCGTAGACGATGCTCTGTTTCAGGGTCGTCGAGGAGGCCTCGGGGAAGTACTTGGTCGAGACTGGCACCTCCTTCACCGGCATGCCGAATGCAACGGCCTGAGCGATGATCTGGGTGTCGAAAACGAAGTCGTTGGAGTTCCGCAGGAAGGGAACGGTTTCGAGGAACTTGCGGCTGTAAGCCCGGTAGCCGGTGTGCAGCTCCGAGAAATGGGTGCCAAGGACGTAGTTCTCGACGGTGGTCAGGAAGCGGTTGGCGGCGATCTTGTACTGCGGCATGCCGCCGGCCTTGGGTCCGCCGGGTTGCAGGAAACGCGAGCCCAGCGTCATCTCCGCTTCGCCGGCGAGAATCGGCTGGACCATCGCCGGGAGGATCTCGGGATCGTACTGACCGTCCGGATGGAGCATGACGACGACGTCGGCTCCCTCTCGGAGCGCCGCGAGATAGCACGTCTTCTGGTTGCCGCCGTAGCCGACATTGTGCGGGTGGGCGATCACCTCTACGCCAAGTTCCTTTGCCACCGGCACGGTGTCGTCTTTGGAGTGGTCGTCAACCAAGATGATCTTGGAGACGAGGTCGCGGGGGACCAGCGCCTGGGTGTCTGCCAGGGTGCGGGCCGCGTTGTACGCGGGCATGACAACGACAACGGACGCATCGGCCTTCGGCTGCGGGTCGGTCTCCGTGTGGGTCTGCATCAGGTGGCGACTTTCCTTCCTGGCTCCTCAGGAGCGCCTCGTGCGGCTTCCTCGAGGAGTTTCCATATCTGTTGGCCGTACCGCGGAAGCGAGTGGCGTTCCGCGACGAGCGAACGAGCGACGCGGCCGATCCGCGCTCGTTCGTCACGATCCGAACTCAGCGCTCGCTCGATCCCGTCCGCCAGCTTCGACACATCTCGGGGCTCGAACAGCCAGCCGGTCTCCGTGTCGGTGATCAGCTCGGGAAGGCCGAACACGTTCGTCGCCAGCACAGGCGTTTCCCAGGCCATCCCCTCCAGCACGGTGCGAGGCAGGGACTCCACGTCGGATGCGCACACGAGGATGTCCGCCATGCCGTACCACTTGTCCACTTCCGGCGTGACGGAGATCAGGTGAATCCGGCGATGAATTCACGGAGGACTCGATGTAGTCGTTCAGCGCCGCAGAATCGTTGTCGTCGCGACCGCCGACGAACGCCAGGTGCGTGCTGTGGGTGTCTGGTGGCGACGATGTCGAAGGCCTGCGCCAGCATCAGCTGCGCCTTGCGGGGCTCGATCGTGCCGACGCAGACGATCAGCTCGGCGTCCGGGGGGATACCCGCGTCCTCGCGGGCGGCCGTGCCGTCGAAGTCGCGGCGCCTGGCATCGATCGGCTCGAGGTCGAGTCCATAGGGCAGGGTCAGGCAGCGGGCGGGGGCGGCGATCGGCTCGAATATCGCCCGCGTCGCGTCAGCCTCGAAGACGAGGGAGGATGCCTTGGCCAGCGCCGCTTCAGCCCGCGCCATCATCTCGGGGTCGAAGCCCCGCCACAGCAGCGGCGGGGTGAAGCTCTCGTGGATTGCCCAGACGACCGGGATTCCGAGCAGCTCGGCAGCCTCCGCCCCAGGAAGCGTGAGCGCCGTCGCGGTGTTGATCAGCGTAACCTCGAAGTCGCGGTCCACCGCCCAAGCCGCCAGCTCCTCGACTCGGCCGATGTATGAGGAGAGGTCGTCGAACGGGGCGATGCCCGAGATGTGGACCGGTATCCCGAGCCCCTCTATCTCTGGGCGCAGCCTGCCGTCCACTGCGCTCACCAACGTGAAGCTGTTTCGGCCCGATCTCGTCAGCGCGCGCAGCAGGTCGAGCAGGTAGAGCTGGGCGCCGCCGAGGTTGAGCTGATGGGTGAAGACCAAGGCACGCGGCCGGCCATCGTCCGGCGGCCGGCCGGTCAGTGGGCTCGGCAATGGGAGCTTCCGCGGTTTGGGCGGCTTCGCCGGCTTCACGATGAGAGGCTCCGACTCGAGCTCGTAACGCTCGCCGCGGGCGCTCGTCGCGACGGCCGACAGCGAGGTCGGCCCATCGGGTACGTCCCACTCCTGAAGATCGACGGTCAGCTGAAAGCCGGAGTTCCAAGCGTGGTCGAAGTCCATCGCATCGGCGACGTCGGGGCGGGCGACGCCGAGCCGGGCGAGGCCAAGCGAACGCTCACCCAGGCGCACCTCGACCCGAGCGGTGGGCTGCTCCGGAAAGAGGATCCACCCGGCGATGTCGACGACTTCCCGTCGGACCGTCGTGTGCGGTTGGTCGATACAGCCTGCAGGCTCGGGCTCGGGCTCCTCTTTGCGATGAACCGGCTGGGGGAGCTGCTCGATCGGCAGGAACGTCTGGGTGGGTTGTGCACCCCGTTTCCACAGGTGCCGCATCGCCCGGAGGCGCCAGCGCAGCCCGTTCATTCGTTCCGCGAGGACGCTCATGCGCGCTGTGATTCGAGGTGGATGAGCCAGGAGCGGGTCTGCCTGATCCCGATTGCGAGGGGAGTCGGCGTGAAATCGATGAGTCCGCGCAGGCGACTGACGTCGAGGACCACCACCTGCACTTCGAAGTCGCGGCCCGGGTGGCTGACCACCTCGGCGGGGCGCCCGACCTCCTGCTCGACTAGGCGCACGAGCTCGGCCAGCGACGTGCCTTGGCCGCTGCCGACGTTGACGATCGGCTCGCCGTCGGTGCGGTCGAGAAGGCCGAGGACGACGCGCGCTACGTCGCCGACGTAGATGTAGTCTCGGATCGTCGCTCCGCCTCCGTAGAGGTCGATCGGGAGGCCCTGTTCGATTCGGCTCATGAAGGTCACCACGGCACCCTGACCGCGGTCTGGCTGCTGCCGCTCGCCGTACACGGTCGAGCAACGGAGGATCCGGGCCGAAAGCCCGTTCTCGTGCCGACTCCGCATCACCTCGGCCTCGCATTCGAGATGGAGCCGTCCGTAGACGCCCAGGGGCCGGGTCGCGGCCTGCTCGCTGACCGGGATCTCGTCCGGCTCTCCGTAGACGGTGCCGCCGGAGGAGAGGTAGACCAGGGAGACGCCCGGGCGCTCGCCCAGCGCCTCGAGGACGCTCCTGAGTGGCGCGAGCGTCAGCTGTCGGTCCAGCTCCGGGTTCTGCTGGGATGCGGCCGGCAGCAGGCCACCCGCCGTGAAGACGACCTGACCGACGCCCTGTAGCACCGCGGCGAGCCCCTCCGGGTCGCTCGCGTCGCCTATGTGAAGGTCGTCGTCGGGCAGCAGCGAGGCGACCGAGTCCTCCGGTCGCGATCGCGTCAGCACGACCGGAGCCCGTCCGGCCATCACCAGCTCCTCAACGATGCGCGAGCCGATGAATCCGCAACCGACGACCAGAGTCTTGGCTACGTGCCCCTTGCCGGTCGCGCGGCTTTGCCGGGCGGACGCACTTTGCACGAGGCGAGAATAGCGAGGAGCCTGCGACGTATCGATGCTCGTAAACTGACATTGATGCGAAGGCTTGTCCGCCGCGCGGCGAATCGGGTTGCGGCACCATACGTGCGGGAGCTGACCGACCGGGTCGCCGAGCTGAGCCACAGCATCGAGTCAATCCAGACCTCGCTCGGGCAGCTCCAGGCTTCGCTCGGGCCGATGAATGACGACCTCCGCGGTGCACTCGTCGAGCGATCCGAGGCAGAGATCACTGAGCTTCGGCGCATACAGCTGGTGCTGCGCCACCTCGACGCCGAAGCAACTGCCAGCCGCCGCCGGCTCTACGAACTGCGGGCTAGCCAGGAGTACGAGCTGGCCTTCACCGAACCGGACCCTCTGGTCTCGTTCGTGCTGCCCACCTACACGCGCTTCGAAGCGCTGCGCGACGTCGCCCTCCCCTCGATGCTCTCCCAGACCCATAGCAACGTCGAGGTGGTCGTCGTCGGCGATTGCGCCCCGCCCGAGACCGCTGAGGTCATTGCCGCGATCGGCGACACCCGGGTGCGCTACTACAACCGCACCGTCAGAGGCCCCTATCCGGAGGATGAGAGCGTTCGCTGGTACATGCTCGGCTCGCCCCCGTACAACGACGCCCTCTCGATGGTGCGCGGGCGCTGGATCGCCGCGATGGCCGACGATGACGCCGTCCTGCCCGAGTTCGCCGAGACCCTGCTGGCGGCGGCGCAGGAGCATCGCTACGAGAACTGCTACGGGCACCATCGCGTCAACTACCGCAGCGGAGAGGTGCTGGAGCTCGGCACCTTCCCGCCTAAACGTGGTGAGTTCGTGACCCAGGCGGCGATCTACCACTCCGGCCTGCGCAGCTTCCAGATGAGCCTCGCGGACCCCCTGTTCGAGGAACCCAACGACTGGTCCCTTTGCCGGAGGATGATGGAAGCGGGGGTGCGCTTCGGGATGATCGATGCTGTCGTCTGCGACAAGTACGAGAGCCGCTACACGTCCCATTCGGACTGGGCGGTCCACGGCATTCCCAAGGTGGAGTAGACGCCAAGATGGGCGAGGGGCGGCCGCAGGCCGGCGTCAAGGTCCCATATGTGGACCTCGGAGCGGTCCACGCCGAGATCGGGGCCGAGCTGGACGCGGCGGTCCGCCGGGTCTCGCGTTCCGGCTGGTATCTGCTCGGTCCCGAGCTGGACGCGTTCGAGCAGGAGTTTGCGGCCTACTGCGGCGTTGCGCACTGCGTTGGAGTGGGGAGCGGGATGAGCGCGATCGAACTTACCCTGCGCGCGATCGGCGTCGGCCGGGGGGATGAGGTCCTGGTTCCGGCCTACACCTGGGTGGCGACCTGGCTGGCGGTTTCCGCGGTTGGGGCCCGGCCGGTGCCGGTTGACGTCGAGGAATCGACCTACAACATCGACGTCGAGGCTGCGAGCGCCGCGGTCACGGAGCGCACCGTCGCAATCGTTCCCGTGCACCTGCGGGGAGAGCCGGCCGACATGGATGCAGTCGACGAGCTTGCGCGCACTCACGGCCTGGCAGTGATCGAGGACGCCGCGCAAGCGCACGGAGCCAGGCACCAGGGCCGCCGGGTTGGCGGACTCGGCCGGGCCGCCGCCTTCTCGTTCTACCCGGCGAAGAATCTCGGTGCGTTCGGTGACGGAGGGGCGGTGACGACCGACGATGCCGACCTCGCGGCCGAGGTCCGCCTGTTGCGCAACTACGGAATGAGGACCCGGTACGAGATCGAGGCGGCCGGGGTCAACTCCCGCCTCGCCGAGCTGCAGGCGGCGGTGCTGCGGGTCAAGCTCGGCCGCCTCGACGCCTGGAACCGGACGCGCCGCAGTCTGGCCGGTAGCTACGTGGAAGCGCTCGCGGGCCTCGAGAGGCTGGTTCTGCCCGTAACGCGAGCAGGCACGGAGCCGGTCTGGCACCTCTTTGTCGTAAGCCACCCGGAGAGGGAAGCTTGTCGGGAGGCGCTGGGGGCGGAGGGCATCGAGACCCTGATCCATTATCCGGTCCTGCCGCACATGTCCGGGGCCTACCGCGACGCCGGGATTGCGGCGGGCTCGCTACCGGTCGCCGAGCGACTTGCCGCCAGTGCGTTCAGCCTCCCCCTCCAACCGCAGATGGATCCGGCCGTTGTCGGGCGCGTCGCCGAGGCCCTGCGCGCGGCGACCGGCCTCTAGCCCGTTCTTCTCTCGGCGACCGAGATGAGGAACTCGCCGTAGTCGCGGAAGTAGTCGGTCTCGTCGTAGACGTCGGAGGCCAGGACCATGCAAACGGACCCGGAGGAGAAGTCGACCAGCTCGCGCCAGATCATCGGCGTCAACAGGAGCCCCGTGTAGGAGCGGTTGAGCTTCACTGCCAACTTCTCCTCCCCGTCGTCCAGCCGGACTTCGAAGCTGCCCGAGACTGGGATCAGGAGCTGCTGCAGGGTGCGGTGGGCGTGCCCTCCTCGGGTCGCGCCCCCCGGGACATCGTAGAGGTAATAGATCCGGGCGATGTCGAAGGGAACCTGGCTGCTGCCCTCGACGAAGGTGAGGTTGCCCTCGGGGGCGTGGATCACCGGAAGCTCGATGACCCTGCAATCGTGCACGCTCACTGCGGCGCACCCTACCAACGGCCCTTATAGGATCCACTGCCGGTGCTCGACGTCGGCGATCTCTGGGCGATCAGGTTCGTGCGGGAGACCCGGATCGACCCCGAGGGCCGGAGGGTCGCCTACTGCGTCGCCGGTCTTGAGCGCGAGCGGGACCGCGAGTACAGCGAGCTTCACATGGCCGAGCTGGATGCCGGAGCGGCGTCGTCGACGGACCGCCCGGTTGCGCGTGGCCGGTCGCCGCGATGGTCGCCCGACGGCCGTTGGGTCGCCTACCTGGCGGAGGAGGCCGGGACCGGTGAGGGCTGTGAGGTGCGCCTGCACTCGGTTGTGGAGCGCACGAGCCGCGCCCTCGCCACCGTGCCCGGCAGCCCGCGAGCCGCAGTCTGGTCACCCGACGCGAAGCGGCTGGCGCTCGAGACCCTGGACCGACCCGGCGGCGACGGCCGGATCGCGATCATCGACGCCGGCAGCGGCGACGTCGAGCTGCTCGAGGGCGAGGCCGGAGCGGCCGACGGTGTCCCGAGCTGGTCCCCCGACGGCACCCGCCTCGCGTTCGCGCGCTCCCGCACGGGCTCGAACGGCGCTGGCCCACTCAGTTCGATCTGCATCACCCGGATCGGCGCCGCCGGCGAGCCGACGGTCCTCGCCTCCGGGCTCGCGTTCGCGACCTGTCCGTCGTGGTCGCCAGGGGGCGAGATGCTGGCTTGCGTCGGGACCGCCGAGCAGAGGCTGGGCCCCACGGATCCCTGCCTTCAGCCCTGGATCGTCCAGGTCGCCGACGGGTCCGCCCGCCTCGCCGCCCGCGGCGTCAACGGGGTCGTTGTGCCTCCGAACCCCGAAGGCCCGCTCTGGGTAGCCGACGAGAGCGCCATCCTCTTTCTCGAGGCGCGCTCGGGGGACGTCAACCTCGCCCGCGTGCCCCTGGTTTCGCCGGGTGACGTCCACCGGCTGACCCGAAGGGTGCAGGTGATCGACTTCAGCGCCTCGGGCGACGCGGCCCGGCTCGCCTTCACCGCCTCCACCGGGTCCGTCCCGGCGGCCGCCTTCCTGCACGACGACTGCGGCGTGCGGCCGCTGCTGCCCGCTCGCGGCGCCTGGATGGACAGCCGCGGAACCCCGGCCCCAGAGCCGAGGCGGCGGGCCTTCCGCAGCCCTCACGGCCCACGCCTCGACGGCTGGCTGCAGGGAGTCGATCGCGGCCGCTCTCCGCAACCCCTCTTGCTCGGCGTTCATGGGGGGCCGCACGGCTTCGTCGGCTCGGGGTTCAACCTCGGCCACTTCTACCGCTACGTGCTGGCCTCGCGGGGGTGGCTGATCCTCACCCTCAACGCCACCGGCTCGGGCTCCTACGGCGAGGGCTTTGCCGACGCGATCCGGGGTCGCTGGGGCGAGTACGACCTTCCGGAGCACCTCGCCGCGATTGACGAGCTGGTCGCCGAGGGGCTGGCGGACCCCGAACGCCTCGTCGTCGCCGGCTACTCCTACGGCGGCTACCTTGCCGCCTGGGCGGTGGGTATGGAGCGTCGCTTCAGGGCGGCGATCGTCGGGGCCCCGATCACCAACCTCGAGAGCTTCGAGCGCACCTCCGACATCGGGCCCTGGTACACGCCCTGGGAGATGGGGGGAGGTCTGCCGGAGAATGCCGAGCGTTATCGGCGCCTCTCGCCGGTCAACTACGCCGACCGCATCGCGACGCCGATTCTGATCCTGCACGGGGAGGCCGACCGGCGCTGCCCGATCGGTCAGAGCCTCGAGCTCCGCGACCGCGTCGCCGCCAGCGGGGGCTCGGGCGTCGAGCTCGTTCGCTATCCCGGTGCCGATCACCTCTTCTACGCGACTGGACGTCCCAGCCAGCGGCTTGACTTCAACCGCAGGATCGTCGCCTGGGTAGAAAAGACCGTCAAGGAGGATCGTCGATGAGCGTTGGAAGCAAGATCGTGGTGGTTGGTGCCGGCGAGCAGGCGGAGATTGCCTGCGAATACTTCACCCACGACTCGCCCCACGAGGTGGTCGGGTTCGCGGTCGAGGCTCAGTACCGCGACCGCGACGAGCTGTTCGGGCTCCCGGTGATCGACTTCGAGGAGATCACCGAGCGCTTCCCGCCGGCCGACTTCCGAGCCTTCGTGGCGATCTCCTCGACTCAGCTGAATCGGGTTCGGGCCAGGCTCTTCCACGCGGTGAAGGAGCTCGGCTATCGCTGCGAGACATACGTCAGCTCCCATGCGTTCGTCTGGCGCGACGTCGAGATCGGCGAGAACTCGTTCGTCTTCGAGAACAACGTGCTCCAGTACGGCGTGACCGTCGGCGACAACGTGATCCTCTGGAGCGGCAACCACGTGGGCCATCAGACCTCGATCGCCGAAGACTGCTTCATCTCCTCGCACGTCGTCATCTCCGGTTTCTGCAAGATCGGCAACTCCTGCTTCCTCGGCGTCAATAGCTGCTTCGCCGACAACCTCACGGTCGCGCCGGACTGCGTCGTCGGTGCTGGCGCCGTCGTCGTCAAGGACACCGAGCCGCGCGGCGTCTACGTCGGCAATCCGGCGCGGCGGCTGGACCACAACAGTTTTCGCGCCTTCGGTGTCCCGGCGGAAGGTGGCTGAGCCGACAATGGCGACGGCCGCGCACGACGACGGCGGCTTCACGGCCCGGCGCTTCGAGCCTACCGATCGCGCCGTCTGGGACCAGCTGGTCGACTCCTCCCGCAGCTGCCATTTCTTCTTTCGCCGCGATTACATGGAGTACCACCGCGACCGCTTCGACGACGCCTCGCTGATCGTCGAGAGCGACGGGGTGCCGGTGGCGCTGCTGCCGGCCAGCCGGCGGGAGGACACCGTGGTCAGCCACGGCGGCCTCACCTTCGGCGGCCTGATCTCGACCCCGAAGCTGACCGCCCGGCGCACGATCGAGGCCCTCTCGCAGGTGCTGGCCCAGATTGCGCGCGAAGGCGCGGGCACCCTCGTCTACAAAGCGGTCCCGGCCATCTACCACGCCGTTCCCGCGGAGGAGGACCTCTACGCGCTGTTCCTGGCGGGAGCAACGCTGATCCGGCGCGATTGCTCCGCGGTTCTGCGCCCCGACAGCCGCCCGCCCTACACGAAGGGTCGGCGCACGGCGGTCCGCCAGGGCCGCGGAGCGAGCATCGAGGTCGGCCGCGACTGGGCCTTCGCCGAGTTCATGGGGCTGGAGGCCGAGGCGCTGCAGCGCCGGCATGGCGTCGTCCCCGTGCACGCGCCGGAGGAGATGGAGCGGCTGGCCGCGGCCTTTCCCGACAACATCAAGCTCTTCACCGCAAGGCGGCGCGGACGGCTGCTCGGCGGGGTGATCGTGTATGAGACCCCGGTTGTGGCCCACGCTCAGTACATAGCCGGCAGCGAGGAGGGCTACGCCGATCACGCGCTCGACGTGGTGGTCGACCTGCTGATCGGGGAGGAGTACGCGGGAAAGAGGTGGTTCGACTTCGGGATCTCAACGACGGAAGAGGGACGCAACTTGAACACCGGACTGATTCGCAACAAGGAGAGCTTTGGCGCCCGGACGGTCGTCTATGACACCTACCGGCTTGAGCTGGGAGGCGCAGATGCGCTGGCGTAAGCACGGGCGCGTCTACGTTCCGCCAGGAGACCGCGAGTGGGCCCAGCAGTACGCCTTTCCCCCGACCCCACTTTTCCGTGGGGGCGGCGTCCTCCGTCTCTATATGGCCTTCTGCGACGCCGACACGGTGGGGAGGATCGGGTACGTGGACGTTCGTGCCGACGCTCCCGGCGAGATCGTCGAGGTCTCCGAGCGTCCCGTCCTCGACGTTGGCGCTCCCGGCATGTTTGACGAGAACGGGGTGCTGCCCACCTGCGTGGTACCGGTCGGCGACAAGTTGTACATGTACTACGTCGGCTACCAGCTGGGCCACAAGGTCACCTACTACCAGTTCCAGGGCCTGGCCGTCTCGGACGACGGTGGCGAAAGCTTCGAACGGGCGCAGCGGGTGCCGGTCATCGACCGCAGCGACGCCGAGCCGCTGAATCGCACCTCGGCCTTCGTCCGCGGCGCCGACAGTCGGTTCCAGATGTGGTACGTCGGCGGCGACGAGTGGACCGTCGTCGACGGCAAGCCGCTGCCCGTCTACAACATGCGCTACCTCGAGTCCGAGGACGGGATCGCCTGGGGAAGCGAGGGCCGGGTCTGCATGGACTTCGACCTCGACGACGAGCACGCGTTCGGGCGGCCGTGGGTCTGGGAGGACGGCGACGGGCTGGCGATGATGTATTCCGTCCGCACCCGCTCCAAGGACTACCGCCTCGGCTTCGCCCGCTCCACGGACGGCGGTCGCAGCTGGGTGCGCCACGACGACGAGGTCGGGATCGACGTCTCCGACAGCGGCTGGGACTCGGAGATGATCGCCTACGGCAGCGTCGTCTCGGTCGGCGAGCGGACCTTCCTCTTCTACAACGGCAACGGCCGTGGCCGCACCGGCTTCGGCTACGCCGAGCTGGAGCAGGGCTGACCGGCTAGAGGGCCTCGGCTATCCGCGGCGCGTCGCGGTTGAAGATCCAGACCGAGAAGAGGCAGACCGCGACGAAGATCGCCGCGGCCGGCAGCAGGTGAGAGGCACCGCCCGCGGCCTGGACCGCGGTCGGTGCGCTCGGTTCCAGGACCCAGACGCGGACCTGCTCGAAGATCACCGCGAGCGGGTTGACCATCAGCAGCTTTTCGATCGAGGGGTCGTTGAGCCCCGGCTTGCCCAGCGGGTAGAGGATGGGCGTTGCGTAGAACAGCATCTGGGCTACGACCGTCCAGATGATCGCCATGTCTCGGAACCGCACGAACAGCACCGAGAGGATCGTGCTGACCGCCGCCGTCAGCACGAACAGGGCGGCGACGGCGACCGGGAAGAGCAGCCACGTCCAGGCCGGCGAGACGCCCCAGGCGAGGATGAAGACCGCGATCACGATCAGGTTGAGGCAGAGGTTGAAGGCGGCGGTGAGGACCGTGGAGAGCGGGATCACCAGGCGCGGGAATTGGGTCTTGCGAACCACGCCCTCCTGAGCGACCACCGAGGTGACGGCGGTGGTCGAGGCTTCCTGGAAGAAGGTGAAGAGGACGATCCCAAGCAGCAGCAGGACCGGGTAGTTGTCCAGTTCGCTGCCGATTTTGAACACCTTCGTGAAGACGAAGAGGAGGACCGCGAACAGCATGAACGGCCGCACCAGCGACCACAGGTAGCCGAACACGGTGCCGAAGTAGGTGCGCTTGAACTCGGTCACCGACATCAACCAGAGGAGGTCGAAGAAGCGGCGCATGCCACCTCCCAGGGCCGAGGGCCCGCCCACCTCTCGGAGCGGCTGAGCGGCAGGAACGCTCACCGCGTCGATCCGTCCTCGATGACGGCGTCGAACTCGACGGCCGGGTAAACGACCCCTCGCGTCTGCGGACCGCCGAAGACGAGGAAGTCGATCGCGTCGGGAACGTAGAGGGCGATGCCGCCGTCGAAGGCGCGGTTGACCCCGCAGTGGACCGAGTAGCGTCCGGCTGCGAGTTGGTTCTCCAAGCTCGCGGTGACGGTGACGCGCTGGCCGGCGGCGAGATCGCGCGGACCTTCACCCTCTCCGACCGGGATGCCGAAGTTGAAGACTCCAATTCCGTCGGCGTTGGCGACCAGGAAGCCGACGTCGAGCCCAGGCAGGTCGCGCTTCGCCTCCAGCACGACGCGCAGCCGGATCGTCTCGCCGTGCTCGAGGCTGTTGACGGCGGTTCCGTCCCGCTGCTCGACTTGCGCCTCGATCATCTGCACGTCCTCGCTTTCGACCGGCTCGACCCCGGCCTGCGGCTGCTGGCCCTCCTGTTCGAAGTTCAGGCGCAGGTATTCGCGCCCGACCGCCGCCGGGTCGCCGATCTGCCGGATCCTGCCGTCGGCGACGAGCATCGCCCGGTGGCAGAAGGTCTCAACCGTGGCCATTTCGTGGGTGACGAGGACGATCGTCCTGCCTTCGGATTTCATCTCATGGAAGACGTCGGCGCACTTCTGCTGGAAGGAGGCGTCGCCGACCGCCAGCACCTCGTCGATCAGCAGCACGTCGGCGTCGACCTGCAGCATCAGCGAGAAGGCGAGGCGGACAAGCATCCCCGACGAGTAATTCTTCAGCTTCAGGTCGATGAACTCGGTCAGCTCGGCGAACTCGATCACCGCGTCGAGGCGGTTCCGCACCTCGCGCGGCGTCAGACCCATCATCACTCCGTTCAGCACGACGTTCTCGCGGGCCGTGAGATCGTGGTTGAAGCCGACTCCCAGCTCGATGAAGGGCGCCATCCGTCCGGCGATGCGGATCGTTCCACGGTCGGCCCGGTAGATGCTCGCCAGAAGCTTCAGCAGCGTGCTCTTGCCGGAGCCGTTGCGGCCGACGATCCCGAAGAACTCTCCTTGGTTGATCTCGAACGAGATCCCGTCGAGCGCGCGCAACTCGCGGTAGTCGCGCGAGGCGAACGGGTGCACCACCCGCTCTTTGAGCGAGTCGACCCGCTGGGTCGGGATGCGGAAGGACTTGTAGAGCTCTTCGACCTGGATTGCGGGCAGGGGCTTTGGGCCGGATGAGACCGCGGGGCGGGGGGTTGCGATTGCGTTGTCGCCGGGCATCGGTAGCGAAGTCGGCGTGCCCGGGCTCTCCCCGGTGGTCGCCTGGCAGAACGCTACCGACATGAAACGGTTGGTGGGAGCCAATACAATCCCGCGCCGTCGATGCAGAGGATCGAAAGCCCCTCGGGTTTCCGGTGAGCCGGATGGGCGCCCCCGTCGCGATCGTCATCCCCAGCTGGAACTCGCTCGACCTGCTGCCGCGCTGCCTCTCCTCCCTGGAGGCCGGGGGGGTCGAGATCGAAACGATGGTCGTCGACAACGGCTCCGCCGACGGGTCGGTCGCCTATCTGCGGAGAGAAGGGGTTCCGCACCTTTCGCTGCCTCGGAACGTCGGGTTTGCGCGCGCGGTGAACCTCGGGGCGACGCGTACGGTCGCCCCCGCAGTCCTCGTTCTCAATGCCGACACCGTGCTCGAGACAGGGGCGCTCACCTCGCTGCTGTCGGCCCTCGAGGCCGACGACTCTCTCGGTGGCGTGCAGCCGCGCATCCTCCAGCTCGAGAAGAGCCGGGAGATGGACGTCGCGACTGCCCGGATCTACAGCGCCGGCCAGGCGCTGACCGCTGACGGGCGCGCTCTGGAGATCGGCGCCGGCGAGCTGCAGCGCCCGGCCTACCTGGCCTCGCGCGAGGTCTTCGGCGTCTGCGGCGCTGCCTGCCTGCTGCGGCGCGAGCTCTTCTCGGAGCTCGGCGGCTACGACGAGCGCTACTTCGCGTTCTACGAGGACGTCGATCTCAACGTGCGGGCGCGGATCGCCGGCTGGTGCTTTCGCTACGTCCCCGAGGCGGTCGTCTGGCACGTCGGCAACGCGTCCTGGACGAGCGGCGTCAGCCGCCCGGGTGCCTGGAACGCTCGCCTAGTCGCTCGCAACCGGCTCGCCACCCAGCTCAAGTTCATGCCCCTGTCCGCGGTACCTCGGATCGCCGCGGTCGAGTGTGGCTCACTCCTGCGAGCGGTCTCGCAGCGACGGCTGCGGGCGACGCTGGCGGGAAAGCTCAGCGTCCTCAGTTGGCTGCCTGCGCTGTTGCGGGAACGCTGCCGCCTGCGCGCTACCGGCTCCCCGGCCTCGGCGCGGCGCTGGCTCGGCGTGCGCTCCTAGGCTGGGCGACCAGATCGCTGGGATCGCTGCGTCCCGCGCGACTATGATCCGCGCGGATGGGAGAGCCGATCTGCGAACAGTGGGTCACGGAAGCGGCCCCTGCCAAGAGCTTCGCGGAGGTTGGTGGCCTCTGGGGAACGGTGAACGAGCAGGTCACCACTGCCGCGCAGGCGGGTGCGACCGCGACCACGATGATCGACATCGCCCCGAGCGACGGCGAGGGGGACCTGTGGGATCTCTTTCGCGAGCGTGCCGAGGCGCTCGGCGTGAGCGAGGTCGACTGCGTCCGGGCCAGTATCGACGATCCCGAGACGCCGCGGCGCGTCGGCAGCTTCGACGTGGTCTGCTGCAACGGCGTCCTCTACCACTGCTCGGACCCGTTGCACACGCTCCGCCAATTGCGCGCGATCACGCGTGAGACCCTGATCCTTGGCACGGTCTCGATGCCGGAGACCATTTCCAGCGCGGCTGGCACGGTTTCGGTCGAGCCGGGGGCGGCGCTTTTCGTCCCCGCCACCAACCAGAGCCAGCGGGCGGTCCTCGGACAGTGGCTGCGAGAACTTGGAGACATCCACATCCAGGCGGTCGGCGTCACCCACCCGCCGCGGACCGAATGGGCCCTGGATGACTACGACCCCTGGTGGTGGTTCTTCACGCGTGACTACGTCGCAGGGCTGCTGCGAGTCGCCGGCTTCGAGGTGGAGATGGCCGCCAGCTACTGGGAGGGGCGCGCGACGCTTTACCAAGCCCGGGTCGTTGGCTCCCCTCCGGGGCCTGTCGGCTAGCTACTCCAGCCGGCTCAACCGCGCCGGCTCAACCGCATCCGCAGCGCCCGCCGGGTGGAGACCTCCAGCAGCGGCGCCCCGTCGAGGTCGCGCCGCTCCAGGCCGCCCCCGGCGCGCCATCCCCGCAGCCGGCCCCGCAGCCCCGCGGCGGTGCGGTCCCTCAGCAGCTGGCCGGCGCAGATCGCGCCCTCGCAGGCGAGCGCGCGGGCGGCCAGGCCGGGGTGGGACATGACCCCGTAGCGGCGCAGCATGTAGCCGCGGCTCCAGCCGGTGTGGGCGTACTTGGCGCCGCTGGCGGCGCCGAGGCTGGCCGAGTAGGCGTGCAGCGCGCGGGCCTCGCCGGCGAGGCGGCAGCGACCGCCCGCGGCGGCCAGCCGCAGCGCCAGGTCGAGGTCCTCGTAATAGAGGAAGATCCGCTCGTCGAAGCCGCCGACCGCCTCGAAGGCGTCGCGGCGGTAGAGCGCGGCGCCGCCGGTCGGGCCGAGCGGGTCGGGCGCGCTCAGCGCTGCCTCGGCCGGCTCTCCGTGCAGGTAGTCGAAGCCCATCAGCGTGCGGTCGGCGAGGACCCCGGCGGAGTCGATCAGCGCGGGGTCCCTTTCCTGGACGAGGACGCCGGCGACCATCTCCACGCCGTCCGCTGCGCGCTCCAGCAGCGCCTCGACGAAGCGCGGCTCGGCGACGGCGTCGTTGTTGAGGAGGACCAGCTGGTCGGCGGGGCGCTCGCGGACGGCGTGGTTGATCGCGGCGCCGAAGCCCAGGTTCGCGCCCAGCGCCAGCGCCGTCACCTCCGTGAACTCCTCCCGCAGCATCTCCACCGAGCCGTCGACGGAGCCGTTGTCGGCGACCACGACGTCGACCGCCACGCTTTGCTCCCGCAGGCTGCGCAGGGTTCTCCTCAGGTGGGCGGCGCCGTTGAAGTTCGGGATGTAAACGGCTGGTCGCACCGCTCTTCCTCTCAGTGGGTAGGGTTGCAGCCTCGCATGGAGCCTCTGAAGGGACTGATTCTCTCCGGCGGCGCGGGAACGCGGCTTCGCCCCATCACCCACACCTCGGCGAAGCAGCTCGTCCCCGTCGCCAACAAGCCCGTCCTCTTCTACGGGATCGAGGCGCTGGTCGAGGCCGGCGTCGAGGAGATCGGGATCATCATCGCGCCGGAGACCGGGGACGAGATCCGCGCGTCGGTCGGCGACGGCTCGCAGTTCGGCGCCAAGATCACCTACATCGTCCAGGACGAACCGGCCGGCCTCGCCCACGCGGTGCTGACCGCGGAGGAGTTCATCGGCGGCTCGCCCTTTGTCATGTACCTCGGCGACAACCTTCTGCGCGACGGCCTGCGCGGCCTGGTCGCCACCTTCCGCGCCGACGAGCCCGACGCGCTGATCCTGCTCACCCCGGTCGAGGAGCCCGAGCACTACGGGGTCGCCGAGCTCGACGGCGAGCGCATCGTCCGCCTGGTCGAGAAGCCGAAGGACCCGCCCTCGAACCTGGCCCTGGTCGGCGTCTACCTGTTCCAGCCGGCGATCTTCGACGCCGCCCGCGCGCTGGAGCCCTCCTGGCGCGGCGAGCTGGAGATCACCGAGGCGATCCAGGGCCTGATCGACGACGGCCACCGGGTCCAGTCCGAGGTCGTGCGCGGCTGGTGGAAGGACACCGGCCAGCTCGCCGACATGCTCGAGGCCAACCGCCTGGTGTTGGAGGAGATCGACACCGACCTCAGGGGCGAGATCGACGACGAGTCCCGGGTCGAGGGCAGGGTCGTGCTCGAGGAGGGCGCCTCGCTCACCCGCTCGGTCGTCCGCGGCCCGGCCGTGATCGGCGCCGGCGCATGCATCGAGGACGCCTACGTCGGCCCCTACACCTCGATCGGCGACGGCGTCCACGTGCGCCGCTCCGAGGTCGAGCACTCGATCATCCTCAACGACTCCGTGGTCGAGGACCTCGGCACGCGGATGGAGGCCAGCCTGCTCGGCCGTGAAGTGAAGCTGACCCGCAGCGACGGGATGCCGAAAACGCTGCGCCTGCTGGTCGGCGACAAGTGCGAGATCGAAATCGTCTAGTGGGCACCCCCCGATGAAGCTGCTGATCGCCGGGGCGGCCGGGATGCTCGGTCGCGACGTGATGCTCGCGGCCGGCAACGCGGGCCACGACCTGGTCGGCTTCGGCCGGGCCGAGATGGACGTCACCGACCCGGCGGCGCTGGAGCGCAAGCTCGACCTGGAGCGGCCCGACGTGGTGATCAACTGCGCCGCCTGGACCGACGTCGACGGCGCCGAGGAGTCCGAGGAGGCGGCTTTCGGGGTCAACGGCACCGGAGCCGGCAACGTCGCCGCCGCGGCGGCGAAGGTCGGCGCCGTCGTCGTCTACGTCTCCAGCGACTACGTCTTCGACGGCGCCAAGGGCTCGCCCTACGTCGAGTCCGACCAGCCCTCGCCGCTCTCCGCCTACGGTCGCACCAAGCTGGCCGGGGAGGAGGCGACCGCCGGGGCCAACAGGCGCCACTTCATCGTCCGCTCGGCCTGGCTGTTCGGGATCGGCGGCGGCAACTTCGTCGAGACCATGCTGCGTCTGGCGGAGACCCAGAAGGAGGTCCTGGTCGTCCGCGACCAGGTCGGCTCGCCGACCTACACCTGGCACCTGGCCTACGGCATCGTCCGCCTGATCGAGGGGATGGAGTACGGCATCCATCACATGGCGGCCGCCGGCCAGTGCTCGTGGTATGAGTTCGCGCGGGAGATCTTCGAGCAGGCGAAGGTGGAGTGCAAAGTGCTCTCGGGGACGACGGAGATGCTCGGCCGGCCGGCGCCGCGCCCGCCCTTCTCGGCCCTGACCAGCCAGCGCGAGCACGCGATCCGGCTGCCCTCCTGGCAGGACGGGCTGGCCGGCTACCTGGCGCAACGACAAGCGGAGAGGGAGGCGTAATGAAGCTGCTGGTTACCGGCGCCGCCGGGTTCATCGGATCGACCTACGTGCGGCTGGTGGGCGAGGAGCACGAGGTCGTCGTGCTCGACAAGCTCACCTACGCCGGCCGGCGCGAGAACCTGCCCGAGGGCACCGAGCTGGTCGAGGGGGCGATCGAGGACCCGGCCGCCGTCCGCGAAGCGATGGAGGGTGCCGACGCGGTGGTCAACTTCGCCGCCGAGTCCCACGTCGACCGCTCGATCGACGACCAGGACGCCTTCGCCCGCACCCACGTGATCGGCACCGGCACCCTGCTCGACGCCGCCCGCGAGCTCGGCGTCACCCGCTACCTGCAGGTTTCGACCGACGAGGTCTACGGCTCGATCGAGTCGGGCTCCTTCACCGAGACCTCGCCGCTGGACCCCTCCTCGCCCTACTCGGCGACCAAGGCGGCCGGCGACCTGCTGGTCTCCGCCCACGTCCACACCTACGGGATCGAGGCCTCGATCGTCCGCGGCTCCAACAACTACGGGCCGCGCCAGTACCCGGAGAAGCTGATCCCGCTGATGGTCCTCAACGCCCTGCACGGCGACTCGCTGCCGATCTACGGCGACGGCCGCCAGATCCGCAACTGGCTCTTCGTCGAGGACTTCTGCCGCGGCATCCACACCGTGCTGACGAAGGGCCGCGCCGGTCAGGCTTACAACGTCGGCGGCCCCGAGGAGTGCGAGAACATCGAGGTGGTGAAGCGGGTGATCGAGCTGACCGGCGGCGACGAGTCGCTGATCGAGTACGTCACCGACCGGCCCGGCCACGACCGCCGCTACTCGCTCTCCTCCGCGAAGCTGAAGGAGGAGCTGGGCTGGGAGGCGCAGGTCCATTTCGACGAGGGCCTGGAGAAGACGGTCGCCTGGTACCGCGACAACGAGGAGTGGTGGGGCCCGATCCGCTCCGGCGAGTACCGCGAGTACTACGAAAAGCAGTACGGGAAGACGCTGAGCTGATGGCGGAGCGGCTGCCGACCAAGCTCGACGGGCTCGTCCTGGTCGAGCCCGTCGTCCACGGCGACGAGCGCGGCTTCATGGTCGAGAGCTACTCGCGGGAGGAATGGGCCGAGCTCGGCGTCAACGCCGAGTTCGTCCAGCACAACCACTCGCGCTCCTCCAGGGGCACGCTGCGCGGGATCCACTTCCAGACCGAGCCGGGCCAGGCGAAGCTGGTCCGCTGCGCCCGCGGCGAGGTCCTCGACGTCGCCGTCGACCTGCGCCGCGGCTCGCCCACCTACGGCCAGTGGGAGGCGCACGTTCTCGACGACGTCAGCCACCGTCAGCTCTTCCTCCCGGTCGGGTTCGGCCACGGCTTCGCGGTGCTCAGCGGCGTGGCCGACGTCTGCTACCAGGTCTCCAGCTACTACGACCCCGCGACCGAGTCCGGGATCGCCTGGGACGATCCCGACATCGGCGTCGAGTGGCAGGTCGCCGAGCCGCTCCTCTCCGAGCGCGACAAACGCGCGCCACGGCTGGCCGTGGCCGCCGACTCGCTGCCCTTCTAGTCCTCTGGGCCGATGCGGGCGCGGGCGGTGTATCTGGCGAAGGCGTGGGCGAGGTGGTTGCTGTGGGCGCCGTCGGACCTCCTGCGGCGGGGCCGCTACGGCCCGCTGACGCCGCCGCGGCGGCTCGCCTTCGTCGGCGACGGCGACTTCGAGCAGACCGGCGCCCAGTTTCTCGGCTACTTCCGCGACCTCGGCGGCCTGCGGCCCGGCGCCAGGGTCCTCGACGTGGGCTGCGGGATCGGCCGCATGGCGCTGCCGCTGACCGGTTTCCTCGACGGCGGCTCCTACGCCGGCTTCGACGTCGGCCGGCCGATGGTCCGCTGGTGCCAGCGCAACATCACCACCAGATGGCCCGATTTCGAGTTCGCCTGGGCGCCCGTCTACAACGGGAAGTACAACCCCTTCGGCACCGTCTCGGGGACGGAGTTCCGCTTCCCCTATCCGGATGCGAGCTTCGACTTCGCCTTCGCCACCTCGCTGTTCACCCACCTCCTCCACGACGAGATGCGTCACTACCTGGTGGAGACGGCGCGGGTGCTGGAGCCCGGCGGCTCCTGCCTGCTCACCTTCTTCCTGCTCACCCCGGAGGCGGAGGCCGAGGTCGCCGTCGGGCGGGCGATGCTGGACCTGCGCCACCCGATCGCGGGCGGCGGCGCAACGACTGCTCCCGCCCAGCCCGAGGAGGCGGTCGCCTACCCGGCCGAGTGGGTCCGGAAGCTGATGGCAGAGGCCGGGCTGCGCATCCGCGAGCCGATCCACCGCGGGCTCTGGGCCAACGCTCCGGGCGGGCTCACCCTGCAGGACATCGTCGTCGCCGAGCGCGTGCCAGCGCCGTCCGTCCCAGGCTGACGCCGAGCTTGGCGCCGATCCCGGCGTAGACGGCGACGTTCAGCAGGGGGTTGTGCCCGGGCGCCTCGAAGCGGCGGTAGAAGCGGCCCATGCCGCGGTGGAAGGCGATCTCCTGACGCGGGCGGCGGCGGGCGCCGCTGGAGGCGCCCTTGACGTGCAGCGCCGTCCCCGCCGGCTCGTAGAAGACCTTCCAACCGGCGTCCCAGAAGCGGTGGCACCAATCGAGGTCCTCCATGTAGAGCCAGTAGCCCTCGTCGAGCAGGCCGACCTCGCGGACCGCCTCGGCCCGGCAGAGCATGAAGGCGCCGTTGACGGCGTCGACCTCGCCCGCCTCGTCGTCGCCCAGGTGCGTCGCCCGGTACTGGCTGAGGGCACCGGCGGCGCCCTCGCCGCGCCCGACACCCGTGAAGTGGGCGAGGGCGGCCAGCGGGGTCGGGAAGGAGCGCTTGCAGGCGTGGTCGAGCTCGCCGCTCTCGGTCACCAGCTTCACCCCGACCATCCCTATCCGGGGGTCGGTCTCCAGTCGCGCCAGCGCCGCGTCGAGCGTCCCGGCGTAGACCTCGGTGTCGGGGTTGAGCAGCAGCACGGCGGGCGCCTCGCTCTCCCTCAGGGCGAGGTTGTTCGCCGCCGAGAAGCCGACGTTGCCGCGCCGCAGCAGCCGCACGTCCGGGAACTCGCGCTCGACCATGTCCGGCGTGCCGTCGGGGCTGCCACTGTCGACCACCGTCACCCGCATCGGGCCGGTCGCGGGCGGGTGCGCCGCCAGCGAGGCCAGGCAGCGCCGCAGCAGCGCTTCGGCGCCGTGGCTGACGATCGCGACCTCCAGCATCGGCTGCTAGTAGGCGCCGTCGCCGCGGACCATCGCCCGCGGGGTGCGCAGGAGGATCGCCAGGTCGGTCAGCAGCGAGAGGTTGTCGAGGTAGTCGCGCTCCATGGCCAGCCGCTCCTCGAAGGTGAGGTCGCTGCGACCGTAGACCTGCATCGGCCCGGTCATCCCCGGCTTCACCGCGAGCCGGCCGCGCTGGCGCTCGTCGTAGAGGGCGACCACGCTCTCCTCCTCCGGTCGCGGCCCGACCAGCGACATCTGGCCGCGCAGGACGTTGGTCAGCTGCGGCAGCTCGTCGAGGCTGGTGCGTCGCAGGAAGCGGCCCGTGCGGGTGACCCGCGGGTCGTCGGGGATCTTGAAGGCGGGCTGCTCCAGCTGCGCGAGGTCGACCAGGTCGGCCAGCTGCTCCTCGGCATCCGCGACCATGGTCCGGAACTTGACCATCGTGAACGGCTCGCCGTCGCGGCCGGCGCGGAGCTGGCGAAAGAGGACGGGGCGGCCGGTGTCGAGCAGGATCGCGATCGCGATCCCCAGCAGCAACGGCGAGAGCAGGGTCAGCAGGATCGCCGAGACGACGATGTCCATCGTCCGCTTCATCGCCTGGGTCGAGCGCGGCGGGTCGCTGAAGCGGAAGTCGAGCACCGGCAGCTCGGCCAGCCGGTTCAGCTCGATCCCCGGCCCCAGCAGGCCGTAGTGCCGGGGCAGGAAGGTCAGCGCCAGCCCCTCGGCCTTGCACTCCTCGATCAGCCGCTCCGCCGCCATCTCGCCCATCTCCTGTTCGGTCACCACCACGCGCTCGATCACCTGCTCGCGGGCGACCCTGGAGATATCGGCGATCGAGCCCAGGCGCGGCAGCTCGGTGGCCGCTTCGTCGTCCCTGGCGGAGAGGTAGCCGACGAGGGCGAGCCGGGTCTCGGGATGGGTGGAGACGCGCCTGGCGACGATGTCGACGGCGGCCGCGGGCCCGACCACGATCCCCAGCGCCTGCGCGGTCAGCCGGTGCCAGAGGAAGCGCAGCACGCCGCGCAGGACGAAGCTGCCGGAGAGCGTTCCGATCCCTACCCCGATCGCGCTCACCAGCGAGAGCGGCCCGACCGGGCTCAGCGCCAGCAGGCCGTCGAGCACGAGGGTGCCGAGGACGCTGGCGGAGACCAGCGAGGGCAGCTCGTCCAGGGTGCTGTGGCGGATCCGGCGGTGGTCGTTGTCGTAGAGCCCGTGCAGCTTGACGACGAGGATCCAGGCGGGGCTGAACAGCACCGCCCAGAACAGCGTGCCGATGTCGGTGCTCGAGGTCGCCGCGGTGACGACGAGCAGCGACGCCAGCAGCGCCAGCCAGTCGCCGAAGGCGAGCAGGCGCCGCAGCAGGGCGCCGCGGCGGCGCGAGGCGTCGGCGCCGCTGAGGCCGGGTTGGGGGGCGCCAGGGCGCTCGGCCGCCATCTCGGAGTGCGGCTGCGGCGCCGGCGCCTTTGCCCGCGCCTTCGCACTCTCGGTGTCGGAGGCGCGGCTCATCCGCAGCCCTCGAACCCTGCTCGCAGGCATTCTTCGCGCGGGTTGAGCCGCTGCGCTTCGCGCATGTCCGCCCTGGCGGCGCCTTCCTCGCCCGCTTCGTGCTCGATCTTCGCCCGCAGGTAGTAGAGGATCCAGTTGCGGTCTTCGCGCTCGATCGCTTCGCCCAGCCGTTCGATCGCGGTCGCCGTGTCGCCCTGGTACTGGGCCAGCAGCCCGAGCTGCACGTAGGGCGACGCGGCGAAGGGCTCGATCGAGCGCGCGGTGTTGGCGTGGCTGACGGCGCTGGCGATGTCTTCTTCTCGCGCGGCGGCTTTGCTGGCCTTGATCTCGCGGTCGACCAGCAGCGGGCCGATCAGCGCCAGGGCGGCGATCCAGGCGACCGCCAGGCCGGCGATCGCGAGGCCATAGCGGCGATTCGCCGCGTGGCCGTTGGAGGCGGCCCGCGCCCGCGTCAGCTGTGCGCAGCGACCCGCGACGAGGGCGCCGGCGGCGAGGAAGAAGATCGCCCCCATCAGCGCGATCTCCCAGAACCAGTCGATCGCGGCGCCCACCGCGAAGGCGAGGCAAACGGCCAGCAGCGCCGCGTAGAGCTCTCTCTGGCGGCCCTGCGCGGACCGCCAGGCGGCGAATCCGACCCAGAGCAGGGCGGCGACCATCGCCAGCACAAGCAGGCCGCCGATGACGCCGAGCTCCGCGAACGCCTGCAGGTAGAGCGAGTGGGCGTCGCGGACCGGGATCGAGATGTGGCGCAGTTCGTCCCAGGAGAGCTGGTAGGTGCCGGCGCCGCGGCCGAGCACCGGATCTTCGCCGAAGGCGTCGATCGCGACGCGCCAGAATTCGCTGCGCCCGGCGCTCGAGAGCTGGCCGAAGTGCGCTTCGGGCTGGCTCGGGAACTGCAGGTCGGGGCTGGTGAACTGGTGCCAGGCGCGGCCGCCCACCGCGATCGCAGCGCCGATCCCGACCAGCACCGCGAGCAGGGTGACGGCCAGCGCCACGCGCTTCAGCACGGCCGGGCTGCGCGAGAGCTCCGCGACGCGCCCGGTGAGGCCGCCGTCCCGCGTCTCCGAACGGCGCAGCGCGGCGAACAGCGCCAGCGCCAGCGCCGTCCCGGCGACCAGCAGGAGCAGCACCGTCACCCCCTGGCCGGCGATCGCCGAGTTGTCGAGGTTGTCGGCGATGCTGCGGTGCGCCTGCGCCGAGAGGACGGCCGGCAGCGCCCCGAGGGCGCCGATCACCAGCGTCGCCAGCATCCAGAAGCGGTCGTGGGAGAGGACCAGCAGGCAGCCGCAGGCGACCAGCAGCGCGAGCAGCCCGCCTCGCGAGTAGGTCAGGTAGAGCGCCAGCAGCACCGCCGGCAGGCAGGCGACGGCGGCCCAGCGCAGCCAGGCGGTCAGCGACCGCCGGCTCATCCAGAGGATCAGGGCGGCGCCGATGCCGAAGACGATGCCGTCGGCGTTCCAATATCCGAGCGGGTAGCGCAGGCGCGGCCCGGTCCCGAGGCCTTCGCTGACCGAGAGCACGTGGGGGAGGAGGCGGCTCGTCAGCGCCAGCAGAGCGACCGCGACGAGGGAAATCGCGATGCCTTCAGCGAAACGTTGGCGGCCTTGGTCGGTTTGCGCGACTAGGAAGGCGGCAAGGAACACCCCGAGGTAGACCAGGACCCGGTCGGCCTCGATCACGCTCAACTCGACCGACCCAGACCAGAGGGAAGAGATTGCAGACCAAAGCGCGACAGCCCCGATCAGCCCAATCGTCCAGTAGAAGGGCCGTCCGAGCGCCGCTCGGCCCGCCGCGCCGAGGACGACCATGCCCACCACCGCCAGCCAGACGACGAGCCCGGCGACATGGCGAGGCGCCAGGTCGAAGCCCCCTCCGGCAAGCGCCAAACCGAGGATCAGCGCGATCGGAACGATCAGCGCCGACGATTCCTCTAACCTTGCGCGCCATGCTTGGGATCCGCCACCGCCCCCGAAGCGTGTCTTCGGCCCCCTTTGCGCTTCTGTCAGTGCTGGCTCTGCTGGCATTGGCCTGCTTCCCCGTTCTCGCGCGCGCTGAACCCGCGAGCGTTCCCGAGTACGAAACGGAAATTCCTACGGTCGAAGGGCATACGCAGCCGTCGGGTCATCACAGCAACAACAGCCAGGGAGCCGAAAGTTCCACGACCGGCGGTGGGCAGGGGCCGGGTTCGTCGGGGGGCTCGGGCGGTACCGGGTCTGGATCTGGGTCATCTGCAGGCGGTGGTGGGTCGTCGAACGGCAAGGGCAACGCGGCCACGGGCAGCGGCGGTACCGGCCAGGGTAGCCAAGGCAACGGCTCGAACGCGCAGTCCCAGCAGACCGCGACCGGACAGCCTTCGTCGGCGGCGACGTCGAGCGGAAGCTCTTCCTCGCCTCTGGTGCCGATCCTGATCGCAATCGCCGCCCTGGCGGCGATCTCGATCGGCGCTGTCGTCGCGAAGCAGCGCCGTCAGCGCCGCGCCGCCGGCGGCCAGGTTTCGCCGAAGGCAAGCTGACCGATGGCGAGAGCGACGAAGCGAACCGGTGGAAAGGTGCGCGCCTGCGCGGCCGTCCTGGCTATCGCCGTGCTGGTGCTGGCGGCAACTGCGGCAAGCGCGATGGCGTTCCCCTCCCGCTTCTGGGGCGTGGTCCCCCAGGCCACCCCGAGCTCCGAACAGTTCCAGCGGCTGCACCGTGGCGGCGTGCGCGCCGTGCGCGTGGGCATCGACTGGGGCTACGTCCAGCCCAGACGGGGCGGGGAATTCGAATGGAGCGGCGTAGACCGCCTGATCGAAAATGCGGTCGAAAACGGAATCTCCGTTCTCCCCTTCCTGACCGGTGCCCCCTCCTGGGCCGTGCATTCCAGGAACGTGCAAGGAGGCCACGGTGCCAAGGCGCCCGCCCACCTGCCGGTGTCCGGGGCGGCCGCTTCGGGCTGGCGCCGGTTCCTGCGCGAAGCGGTGCTCCGCTACGGCCCCGAAGGCAGTTTCTGGTCCGAACACCCGAACCTGCCGAGGCTGTCGCTCCGCACCTGGCAGATCTGGAACGAGCCGAACTTCAAGTACTTCGTCGCCAGGCCGAACCCAGCCGAATACGGCAAGCTGGTCAAGGCGTCCGACGCGGCGATCGGGTCCGCCGACCCGGGGGCCAAGGTGATTCTCGCGGGCCTGTTCGGCCGGCCGAAGGGCGCCAGGAACCGCAGGACCGGCAAGCACAAGAGCATCAACTGGTACGCCAAGGACTTCCTCGAAGTGATGTACAAGCGCAACCCGGGGATCAAGGCGAAGTTCGACGGCGTTGCGCTTCATCCCTATGCCCCCAGGTACCAGGAACTGCCGGAGCAGATCGAAGAAGTCCGCGACCTCCTCAAGCTCGAGAAGGACTCGGGCAAGGGCCTGTGGATCACCGAGCTCGGCTGGAGCTCCGAACGTCCCAGCCAGGGCGATCAGTTCGCCAAAGGGGTCTCCGGCCAGGCGCAGCAGCTGCGCGGCGCCTTCAGGATCCTCCGCAACAGGCAGCGCAAGTGGAAGCTCCGGCAGGTCTACTGGTTCTCGGTTGACGACGCGGCCGGCGCCTGCAACTTCTGCGGCGGCTCGGGCCTCTTCGGCGAAGGGTTCAAGCCGAAGAAGGCCTGGTACGAATACGCCAGGTTCGCCGGCGGCCGCCCCTAAACCGCCAGGCGGACGGGCCGAGTCCGGGAGGTATGGGCCCGGAATCGTCCCGTCGGCCGGCCGTTGCGGGTGCGTAAGATCGGTGGGTTGACTTCCGAGGCGAGCGCGACCACCAGATCTGACCCGTTGGCGCCCTTCAGTGCGCCCGTGCGGCGCTGGTTCGAAGCGTCCTTCGAGGGGCCGACGCCGGCGCAGGCGGGCGGCTGGGAGGCGATCTCCGGCGGCGCCAACGCACTGATCTGCGCCCCCACCGGCTCCGGCAAGACCCTCGCCAGCTTCCTCTGGGGCATCGACAAGCTGGCGCGCGCCACCGCCGACGGGCCGAGTCCGGGAGATCTGGGCCCGGAATCGTCCCGTCGGCCGGGGGTGCGGCTCGTTTACGTGTCGCCGTTGAAGGCGCTCTCCTACGACATCGAGCGGAATCTGCGGGCGCCGCTGCGGGGGATCGGGGCCGATATCTCGGTCGGGCTGCGGACCGGGGACACGTCCCAGAAGGAGCGGCGGGCGATGGCGAAAACGCCCCCCGACATCCTCATCACCACGCCGGAGTCGCTCTACCTGATGCTCTCCTCGAACGTGCGCGAGATCCTCGCCACGACCGAGGCGGTGATCGTCGACGAGATCCACGCCGTCGCCCAGACCAAGCGGGGCAGCCACCTGGCGCTGACGCTCGAGCGGCTCGACCATCTCGCCGCGAGCGACGTGCAGCGGATCGGGCTGTCGGCGACGCAGCGGCCGCTGGAGCGGATCGCTCGGTTCCTGGTCGGGCCGAAGAGGAAATGCGAGATCGTCGATGCGGGGCGGAAGAAGGCGCTCGACCTGGAGATCGTGGTGCCGGTCGAGGACATGGCCGACCCCGGCGCGCCCGCCTACCCGTCCGAGGACGGCGCCCCGCCCCCGGAAGTCGAGCCGAGCGCCCACGTCCGCTCGATCTGGCCGGCGATCTACCCCAAGCTCGTGGAGCTGGTCCAGGAACACACCTCGACGATCGTCTTCGTCAACAACCGCCGCGCCGCCGAGCGCCTGGCGAAGAGGCTCAACGAGCTCGCCAACGGCGAAGGGGAGCAGGAGCTGCCCGCCACCGAGCACGCGGGGCACTCGGGGGAGGACTCGGCGCAGCAACAGCGGGGAGGCTCCGCCGAGTCCTCCCCCGAGTGCCCGGTCGAGATCGCCCGCGCGCACCACGGGTCGCTCTCCCACGAGGAGCGGACGCTGGTGGAGGAGATGCTCAAGTCCGGCGAGCTGCCCTGCCTGGTCGCGACCTCCTCGCTGGAGCTGGGGATCGACATGGGGGCGGTCGACCTGGTGATCCAGGTCGAGTCGCCGAAGTCGGTGACCCGCGGCCTGCAGCGGATCGGCCGCGCCGGACACGGCATCGGCGAGGTCTCCAAGGGCCGGATCTTCCCCAAATACCGCGGCGACCTGCTCGAGTGCGCGGTCGTCGCCCGGCGCATGCGCGAAGGGGAGATCGAGGAGACGATCATCCCCCAGAACCCGCTCGACGTGCTCGCCCAGCACCTGGTCTCGATGGCCGCCCTGGACCAGTGGAAGGTCGACGAGGTGGAGCGCGTAGTCACCTCCACCGAGCCCTTTCACGACCTCTCCCGCGAGCAGCTGGAGAACGTGCTCGACATGCTCGACGGCCGCTACCCGTCCGACCGCTTCGCCGAGCTGCGCCCGCGGATCGTCTGGGACCGCACCCAGGGCACGATCCACGGCCGCAAAGGCGCCCGTCAGCTGGTCGTCACCAACGCCGGCACGATCCCCGACCGCGGCCTCTACGGCGTCCACCTGCCCGACGGCCGCCGGGTCGGCGAGCTCGACGAGGAGATGGTCTACGAGGCCCGCCCCGGCCAGACCTTCCTGCTCGGCGCGACCACCTGGCGGATCGAGGAAATCACCCGCGACCGGGTGATCGTCACCCCGGCCCCGGGCGCCCCCGGCGCGGTCCCGTTCTGGAAGGGCGACGGGATCGGCCGCCCGGCCGAGCTGGGGCGCGCGATCGGCGCCTTCGCCCGCGAGGCGGTCTCGCGGGAGCCGCACGAGCTGGCCGCCGAGTACGACCTCGACGAGCGCGCCGCCAACAACCTCGTCTCCTACCTGCGCGAGCAGCAGCAGGCGACCCGGGTCGTCCCCTCCGACCAGACGATCGTGGTCGAGCGCTTCCGCGACGAGATCGGCGACTGGCGCCTCTGCGTGCTCTCGCCCTTCGGCGGCCGCGTCCACGCCGCCTGGGGCCTTGCCCTCGCTGCCAAGATCCGCGCCGAGCACGGCCTCGAGGCCGACGCGATCTGGTCCGACGACGGCATCGTCGTCCACCTCCCCGACGCCGACCAGCCGCCGCCGGCCGACCTCGTCCTGGTCGAGCCCGACGAAATCGAGGACCTGGTCGTCAGCGAGCTCTCCGGCTCGGCCCTGTTCGGCGCCCGCTTCCGCGAGAACGCCTCGCGCTCGCTGCTGATCCCGCGCGCCTATCCGGGCAAGCGCACGCCGCTGTGGCAGCAGCGGCTGAAGTCGCAGAGCCTGCTCGAAGTGGCGCGGGACTTCCCCCGCTTCCCGGTCATCCTCGAGACCTACCGCGAGTGCCTCAAGGACGTCTTCGACCTGCCCGCCCTGGCGGAGCTGCTGCGCGACCTGCACTCGCGCCGGCTCAGCCTGGTCGAGGTGGAGACGCCGACCGCGTCGCCCTTCGCCTCCTCGCTGCTGTTCGACTACGTCGCCACCTACATGTACGAGGGGGACACGCCGAACGCCGAGCGGCGCGCCGCGGCGCTCGCCCTCGATCGCGACCTGCTGCGCGAGCTGCTCGGCCAGGAGGAGCTGCGCGAGCTGATCGACCCCGAGGCGCTGGAGGAGGTCGAGGCGCAGCTGCAGCACCGCACCGAGGCCGGCCGCGCCGGCGACCGCGACGCGCTCCAGCAGCTGCTGCGCAATCTCGGCGACCTCACCGCCGATGAGTGCGCCGAGCGCGTCGCCGCGGGCTACTCGGCCGCCTCGATGCTGGAGAAGCTGGTCAAGGAGCGCCGCGTGGCGAAGGTGCGGATCGCCGGCGAGGAGCGCTACGTCGCCGCCGAGGACGCCGGCCTCTACCGCGACGCGCTCGGGGTGCCGCCGCCGCCCGGCCTGCCGGAGACCTTCCTCGAGGACCACCCCGACGCGATGCGCGCCCTCGTCCGCCGCTTCGCCCGCACCCACGGCCCCTTCGCGACCGCCCGTGCCGCCGAGCGCTACGGCGTCGACCCTTCCCCGGCGCTGCGCGAGCTGGAGGGCGAAGGCGCCCTGGTCCGGGGCGAGCTCGCGCCCGGCGGGACCGAGCGCGAGTGGTGCGACGCCGAAGTCCTGCGCCGGGTCCGCCGCGCCAGCCTCGCCCGCCTGCGCAAGGAGGTCGAGGCCGCCGACACCCGCGAGCTGGCCCGCTTCCTGCCGAGCTGGCAGAACGTCGACGCCTACCGGCCGGCCGGCGCCGGCCCCGACCGGCTGCGCGAGGCGCTGGTGCCGCTGCAGGGGGTGGCGCTGACGCCGAAGGTCTGGGAGCAGGACGTGCTGCCGCGCCGCCTCGGCGCCTACTCGTCGAGCTGGCTGGACGAGCTCTGCACCAGCGGCGAGGTGGTCTGGCTCGGCGCCGGCGCCCTCGGCCGCTCCGACGGCCGCGTCGCCCTCTACTTCCGCGAGGACGTCCGCCTCGCCGGGCCGCCGCCGGCCAACGCCAGGCTGGAGCCGCCCAGCGGCGAGGCCCACGAGGCGATCCGCGAGCGCCTCGCCGCCGGGCCGAGCTTCTGGCTCGACCTGGTCGCCGACCTCGACCGCCCCGCCGAGGAGATCCACGACGCGCTCTGGGACCTGGCCTGGAGCGGCGCCGTCACCAACGACGCCTTCTCGCCGCTGCGGGCGCCGCGCCTGCGCGCCGTGCCGCCCACCGAGCGACAGGGGCGCCGCTTCGCCCGCCGCCGCTCCACCACCGGCGCCGCCGTCCAGGGCCGCTGGTCGCTGACCGCGCCGCTTCTCGCCAACGCCCCCGGCCCCGGCGCTCGCCTGCGCGCCCAGGCGGAGCTGATGATGGAGCGCTACGGGATCGTCACCCGCGAGACCGTCCTCGCCGAGGGGGTCCCCGGCGGCTTCTCCACCCTCTACGGGGAGCTGGGCAACCTCGAGCTGCTCGGCACCGCCCGCCGCGGCTACTTCGTCGAGGGTCTCGGCGGCGCCCAGTTCGCCCTGCCCGGCGCGGTCGAGCGGCTGCGCTCGCTGCCCGAAGCCGACGGCTCCTACCTCGTCCTCGCCGCCACCGACCCGGCCAATCCCTACGGCGCCTCGCTGCCCTGGCCCAAGCTGGAGGGCGGCCGCCGGCCCGGCCGCACCCCGGGCGCCCACCTGCTGCTGCGCGACGGCGAGCCACTGGTCTTCCTCGAGCGCGGCGGCCGCGGCCTCCTCCGTCTGGCGCCCCTGGAGGGTGCCGACCTCGAGGCGGCGATGCGGGCGCTGGCCGAGGCCGTCGCCGCCGGCCGCCTGCCCAAGCTGGCGATCGAGAAGCTCGACGGCGAGCCGGTGATCGGCTCCGGCCACGAGGAGGCCCTGGTCGGCGCCGGCTTCAGCCGCGGCCCGCGAAAACTGACCGCATCGGCCTGAAAGTCCAGCCGGGGGGTCGGTTCGTGCCCCCGTTGCCATAATCGCCGTAGTGTCCGATAGGGAGCAGAGCGCAGTCGAGCTGCTGAAGAGCGTGCCGCTCTTCGAAGACCTCGAGCAGGGCGAGCTCGAGCGCTTCTCCCACGTCGCCGTGCCCCGCACCTTCCCGGCCGGCACCCGCGTCTTCCACGAAGGCGACAGCTCCGACGCCTGCTACATCGTCCGCGACGGCAGCTTCCGGATCACCCGCGAGCACTCCGACGGCCGCGCGATCACCCTGGCGACGCTCGGCCGCGGCGGAGATCTTCGGCGAGCTGGCGATGCTCGACGGCGACGAGCGCTCGGCCAGCGCCGAGGCGCTGAGCGACGGCGAAGTCCTCGCCCTGCCGGCCGGCGACGTGCGCTCGCTGCTTGCCCGCCACCCGGAGATCTCGCTGAAGCTGGTCGCCGGCCTGGTCCGCCGCCTGCGCGCCGCCAACGTGCGGCTCTCGCGGCAGTCGTTCCAGACCGTGCCGAGCCGGGTCGCCGGCATCCTCGCCCAGCTCAGCCGCGAGGCGCAGGGCGACGACGGCGACGGCGAGGAGGTGACGATCCGGATGAACCAGACCGACCTCGCCCAGCTCGCCGGCACCAGCCGCGAGTCGGTCAGCCGCTTCCTCGCCGAGCTCGAGCGCGCCGGCGTCGTCCGCTCCGGCCGCGGCCGCGTCACCGTCCTCGATTCCTCGAAGCTGCGCAACTACATCTACTAGGCGTCCACGTCGCCGTCGTCGCACTCGCCCTGCTCGCGCCGCAGGTCGCCGCCCGCTCCGGCTAGGAGCGCTCCGCGAAGCGGGGCAGGCTGTCGTCGGGGATCGGCTCCCAGGGGGCGGCGTAGGCGGTGAAGACGCGCCGGTTGGGGCGGACGCCCGGGTCGCCGTCGAAGGCGCCGAGCCGGATCCCGACCGGGTCCTCGCGCCGGGGGTCGCCGGCGAAGAGCGCCGACCCGCACTCGCCGCAGAACCACTTGCCGCGGCCGCTCTCCGGCCGCCATGCTCGCAGGCTCTCCTCGCCGCTGAGGATGCGCAGCGTCTCCCGCGGCACCAGCGCGCTCGGAGCGGCGGCGGCGCCGCTCCGCCGCTGGCAGCGCCGGCAGTGGCAGTAGACGGCGTCGGTCGGCGCCTCCGTCAGCTCGAACCGCACCGCCCCGCAGTTGCAGCCCCCGCTCAGCGTCGTCTCGCTCATCTCGTCTCCTTCAACGCGTTGCCTATGACTTTTGTAACCCAGAGGGTGACAAAAGTCATAGGAACGGGCCTAACCTTGGCCGATGACCGACTTCGCCCGCCGCCGGGCGCGCATGGTCGAACGTCAGCTGCGGGCGCGCGGGATCGGCGACGAGCGGGTCCTGGCGGCGATGGCCGAGGTGCCGCGCGAGGCGTTCGTGCCGGCCTCGCGCCGTCGCCAGGCCTACTCCGACTCGGCGCTGCCGATCGGCTCCGAGCAGACGATCTCCCAGCCCTGGATCGTCGCCGCGATCTGCCAGGCGCTGGCCCTGCGCGGCGACGAGCGCGTGCTCGAGGTCGGCACCGGCTCCGGCTACTCGGCCGCCGTGCTCGCCCGCCTCGCCGCCGAGGTGGTCAGCGTCGAGCGCCACGAGGAGCTGGCGGAAGCCGCCCGCGAGGCCCTGGCGGCGGCTCGGCGTCGGCAACGTCGAGGTGATCGTCGGCGACGGCAGCCGCGGCCTTCCGCGCCGCGCCCCGTTCGACGCGATCGCCGTCCACGCCGCCGCCCCGGCCGCGCCGCCGGCGCTGCTCGCCCAGCTCGCCGACGGCGGTCGCCTGGTCGTCCCGGTCGCCGCCGACTCGGTCGAGCTGCTCACCCTCCTGCAGCGCCACGGCAGCGAGCTGCAGACGACCAACCTCGGTCCCTGCCGCTTCGTGCCGCTGATCGGGGAGGAGGGGTACTGAGCCGGCCCGGCCCGGCTCAGCAGTTGACCGGCTTGGGGTCGTTGCGGTCGCGCAGGACCGTGGCCTTGCCCCCGCCGCAGTTGATCGACTTGTCGCGAGCGCCGTCGATCGCGTCGATGTAGTCCTTGCCGCCCTTGCCGAAGAAGCGGTCGGCGCCGCCGTGGCCCAGGAAGCCGTTGCGCCCGTTGTCGCCGATCAGGACGTCGGGGCCGTTGGATCCCTCGAGGCTGTCGTTGGAGGCGAGGACGTGGTCGGGGGTGTTGCAGTGCGGCGGCGCCCCGGTGCCGCCGAGGACGACCCGCATGTGGGCGTCGGAGCGCGCGTAGGAGACGGTGTCGAGGCCGGGACCGCCGTCGTAGGTGTTCCCCTGGCAGACGGGGACCGAGTTGACCAGCAGGTCGTTCCCCGTGCCGCCCTTGAGGACGTCGGCGCCGGGGTCGGCGTAGAGGACGTCGCTGCCCCCGTTGCCTTCGAGCCGGTCGTTGCCGTAGGTGGGGTGGCGGTAGTTCTCGCCCGCTTCGAGGATGTCGTCGCCGTTGCCGCCGATCAGGACGTCGTTGCCGGCGCCGCCGTTCATCCGCACGTGGGCGGCGGCCGGGACGCTGGGGTCGATCGTCATCGTGTCGTCGCCGGCGCCGCCGGTGACGACGATCAGCGACAGCGAGCCTTCGCCGGCGCAGCTCACCGCGTCGGGGTTGCCGGCCGGGTTGACGCAGCCGTCGCCGGCGTAGGTCCGGCTGTCGTCGCTGACGCTCCAGGCGTCGGCGACGCGGGCGATTCCGATCCGGTCGTTGCTCGGCCCGCCCTGGACGATCAGGCTGGAGCCGTCGAGCCCCCGGTTGAGGATCACCGAGGTTTGGCCGGCGGGCGGCGGCGCTTCGGGCCCGCACGAGTTTTCGACCGTGAAGCCGCTGCACTTGTCGCTGCCCGGGCCGCCGAACGCTTCGCCGCCTCCACCGCCGCTCTCCAGGGTGTCGTTGCCGACGCCGCCGTCGAGCCGGTTCGCCGCGCGGTCGCCGATCAGGGTGTCCGGCTGCGGCGAGCCGACCACGTCCTCGAAGCCGCTGAGGTGATCGATGCCATCGCCCTTGCCTTCGTCGGTGGCGAGGTCGACCGTGATTTCGCCGCGGCTGGCGCTTGCGTAGGAGACGATGTCGTTGGCGCCGGGCCCGCCGGAGAGCGTGTCGTTGCCGCTGTCGCCGCGGACGATGTCGCCGTCGCCCGGCCCGCCGTCGGCGTGGTCGGTGCCGGGGCCGCCGTAGACGATGTCGGTGCCGGCGTTGCCGTCGACGCGCGGGTCGTCGCCGGGGCCGGCTTCGACCAGGTCGTTCCCCGGTCCGCCGGAGAGGCTGTCGTTGCCCTTGTCGCCGATCAGGCGGTCGTCGCCGCCGTTGCCCCACAGCTTGTCGCTGCCCTTTTCGCCCTCGATCTTGTCGTTGCCGGCGCCGCCTTCGAGCTTGTCCGTGCCCTTGGCGCCGCGCAGCAGGTCGTTGCCGGAGCCGCCGTGCAGGTGGTCGCTCCCACGCGAGCCGTAGAGCTTGTCGTCGCCGGCGCCGCCGGAGATCATGTCCGAGCCGGTTTCTCCGAACAGCTGGTCGTTGCCGCCTTCGCCGTAGAGCTTGTCGTAGCCGCGCCCGGCGTGGATCTTGTCGTTCCCCGGCCCGCCGCAGATCGTGTCGTTGCCGTTGGCGCCGCCGTAGATCACGTCGTTGCCGCCGCCGCCGTAGATCACGTCGTTGGCGCGTTTGCCGACGATCACGTCGTCGCCCGGCGTGCCCATGATCGTCACCTTCTTGCCGCCGCACTTCTTCGCCGCGGCGGCCGTCCCGGCCAGCGGCAGCGCCAGCAGGCCGGCGACGCAGGCGAGCAGGGTCAGCAGCAGTCGGATGCGGGTCGGGGCGAAGGGCATCGGAGTCTCTCTTCTTGACTCGGCTCCTCACCGAAAATCACGATCGGACAGACGTCCAGATGTCCGCCGAGGCCCCCGCTCCTATACGCTCGCTGCCCCATGCGGAGCGGCATCTACGTCCTCAACTTCTATTCCGCCGTCTTCATCGACCAGCTCAAGCGCGGCCGTAAGACGGCGACGATCCGGCTCGGCGACAAGAGCGGCAAGTACGAGCGCGGCCAGGTCGTCTGGGTCACCGTCGGCTTCCGCCACAGCCCGCGCGAGAAGATCTTCACCGCGGTGATCGACGAGGTCGAAGTCAAGCGGGTCGACGAGCTCACCCGCCGCGACATCGAGCACGACAATCCGGAGTTCCGGCGGGTCGAGGAGACCAAGCGCTTCCTCGAGCAGATCTACAGCCGGCCGATCGACGACGACGACCTCGTCACCGTGATCCGCTTCTCGCAGATCGTCGAGCCGCCCCGGGCGCACCTCGGAAATGGCGAGACGCCGCACCGCAACTGAGCCGAGCGCCCGTCGCCACCGGTAGGCGCGAGCGCCCGATGGCCGAGTACTCGTTTCTCACGACTTGGCTGCTGGAGGCCCCGCGCGCGCCGGTCTGGGAGGCGGTCCACGACCAGGCCAGCTGGCCCGAGTGGTGGCGCGGGGTGGAGCGGGCCGAGCAGGTCACGCCGGGGACCGAAGGCGACGTCGGCACCGTCTCGCGGATGGTCTGGAAGAGCCTGCTGCCCTACCGGGTCGAGTTCGAGGTGACGACGACCCGGGTCGAGCCCGAGCACCTGCTCGAGGGGCGCGTCGCCGGCGACCTCGAGGGCGTCGGCCGCTGGCGCTTCTACGAGCAGGACGGGGTCACCGCGGTCCTCTACGAGTGGAACGTGGCGACGACCAAACCATGGATGAACCGCCTGGCGCCGCTGCTGCGCGGTGTCTTCGAGTGGAACCACGACTGGGTGATGGCGCGCGGCGGCGAGGGCCTCGCCGGCCTGCTCGGCTGCCGCCTCCTCGCCCACGACTGACCCGCACCCCCCCAAGCCGTGGTTCCTTTTGGTCGCTTTACGTCCAAAAGGAACCACGCGATTGCGAATCGGGCTTGACCGACGGCGCGGGCTCGCTATCGTTCTCTGTTGTTGGCACTCTCCCCCATAGAGTGCCAAGCCGCACGAGACGCAGGAAAGGGCTCTGCAGCGGCGTTTCCCGACTTTTCCAGCCACAACCACTTATCGATGACGGAGGTATACGGATGAACTTGAAGCCCCTCGGGGACCGGCTGATCGTGAAGCCGGTCGAGGAGGAGGAGACGACCGCCAGCGGCATCGTCCTTCCCGACACGGCTAAAGAGAAGCCGCAGAAGGGCAAGGTGATCGCCGTCGGCGACGGCGCGATCAACGAGGACGGCAGCCGCCGTCCGCTCGACCTCGCGGAGGGGGACGAAGTCCTCTACTCCAAATACGGAGGCACCGAGGTCACCGTCGAAGGCGACGACCTGCTCGTGCTGCGCGAGTCGGACGTCCTGGCCAAGGTCGGCTAACCCACCGGACTTAAGTAACCAAGGAGGACTGAACACAGATGGCTCACAAGGAGCTGAAGTACGCAGAGGACGCGAGGGGGGCGCTGCAGGCTGGCGTCGATGCCGTCGCCAACGCGGTCAAGGTGACCCTCGGCCCGAAA